>BNBH01000024.1 GCA_014655195.1 Streptomyces cellulosae
CAAGAACCGCCTCCAGGCCATCGAACGGGACACCGACGTAGCCTGAGCAGTGGTGCACACAACTTCGTACTCGGTGGTGCACTCAGATGAGTACGCGGACAGCAGGTCACCAAGGTGGCCCGTGAGGTGGGCACGGACGGCATCCTGGGCGGTCAGGCGCACGTGCCGGGTGTGGCGGGCACGTGGAAGGACCTCACCGAGTCGGTGAACCAGATGGCGTCCAACCTGACCGGTCAGGTGCGGAACATCGCCATGGTCACCACGGCCATCGCCAAGGGTGACCTGACGAAGAAGATCGACATCGACGCGCGCGGGGAGATCCTCGAGCTGAAGACGACCATCAACACGATGGTCGACCAGCTGTCGTCGTTCGCCGACGAGGTCACGCGCGTGGCCCGCGAGGTGGGCACCGAGGGCCAGCTGGGCGGTCAGGCGCGGGTGCGGGACGTGGACGGCACCTGGCGGGACCTGACCGAGTCGGTGAACGAGATGGCCGGGAACCTGACCCGGCAGGTGCGCGCCATCGCGCGCGTGGCGACCGCGGTGACCCGCGGCGACCTGAACCTGAAGATCGACGTGGACGCGTCCGGGGAGATCCAGGAGCTGCAGGACTACATCAACAAGATGATCGCCAACCTGCGCGACACCACGATCGCCAACAAGGAGCAGGACTGGCTGAAGGGCAACCTGGCCCGCATCTCCGCGCTGATGCAGGGCCGCCGGGACCTGGAGGACGTCGCCTCACTGATCATGAGCGAGCTGACGCCGGTGGTGTCCGCGCAGCACGGCGCGTTCTTCCTCGCGATGCCGCTGGTGGACGGCGAAGACCTGAACGCGGCCGACGAGGAGCAGTTCGAGCTGCGGATGCTCGGCTCGTACGGCTACTCGATGGGGTCGATGCCGACGTCGTTCCAGCCCGGTGAGGGGCTGATCGGGACGGCCGCGATGGAGAAGCGCACGATCCTGGTGGACCAGGCGCCCAGCGGCTACCTGAAGATCTCCTCGGGACTCGGGGAGGCGCCGCCGGCACAGGTGATCGTGCTGCCGGTGGTGTTCGAGGGGAAGGTGCTCGGCGTCATCGAGCTGGCGTCGTTCACGCCGTTCACGGCGATCCAGAAGGACTTCCTCAACCAGATCGCGGAGATGATCGCGACCAGCGTCAACACCATCTCGGTCAACACCAAGACCGAGCGGCTGCTGGCGCAGTCGCAGGAGCTGACCGAGCAACTCCGGGAGCGTTCGGCGGAGTTGGAGCAGCGGCAGAAGGCCCTTCAGGCGTCGAACGCCGAGCTGGAGGAGAAGGCCGAGCTGCTGGCCCGTCAGAATCGCGACATCGAGGTGAAGAACACCGAGATCGAGGAGGCGCGGCAGGTCCTGGAGGAGCGCGCCGAGCAGCTCGCGGTGTCGATGCGCTACAAGAGCGAGTTCCTGGCGAACATGTCGCACGAGCTGCGCACGCCGCTCAACTCGCTGCTGATTCTGGCCAAGTTGCTCGCGGACAACGCGGAGGGGAACCTCTCCCCGAAGCAGGTGGAGTTCGCCGAGACGATCCACGGCGCCGGGTCGGACCTGCTGCAGCTCATCAACGACATCCTCGACCTGTCGAAGGTCGAGGCGGGCAAGATGGACGTCTCCCCGACGCGCATCGCGCTGGTGCAGCTCGTGGACTACGTGGAGGCCACGTTCCGGCCGCTGACGGCGGAGAAGGGCCTGGACCTGTCGGTGCGGATCTCGCCGGAGCTGCCGGCCACCCTGCACACCGACGAGCAGCGGCTGCTCCAGGTGCTGCGGAACCTGCTGTCCAACGCGGTGAAGTTCACCGACTCCGGATCGGTCGAGCTGGTGATCCGGCCCGCCCGGGACGACGTCCCGCAGGCCATCCGGGAGCAGCTGCTGGAGGCCGGTTCGCTGACCGACCCGGACGCGGACCTGATCGCGTTCTCGGTGAGCGACACGGGCATCGGCATCGCCGCCAGCAAGATGCGGGTGATCTTCGAGGCGTTCAAGCAGGCCGACGGCACCACCAGCCGCAAGTACGGGGGCACGGGCCTGGGGCTGTCCATCTCGCGGGAGATCGCGCAGCTGCTCGGCGGTGAGATCCACGCGCAGAGCGAGCCGGGCCGCGGCTCGACGTTCACGCTGTACCTGCCGCTGCACCCGAGCGAGCTGCCGCCCAACGGCTACCAGCAGCCGCCCATGCCGGCGCTGGAGGCCGGGGACCTGGTGGCGTCGGCCGAGCTGCCCCCCGCCCCGAAGGCCGAGACCCCGGCGGAGGTGACCTCGTACCGGGAGGCGCGGAACGGTCCGGCGGCGCTGTTCCGGCGCCGGCGCCGGGTCTCGCTCCAGCAGGACCAGCGGCCCTCCGCGGAGCTGGAGGAGTGGCCGGCCGTGGAGCAGGAGCCGCAGACGGCGCGCACGCCCCGCAAGGGCATCCGCTTCGGCGGGCAGAAGGTGCTGATCGTCGACGACGACATCCGCAATGTCTTCGCGCTGACCAGCGTGCTCGAGCAGCACGGCCTGTCCGTGCTGTACGCGGAGAACGGCCGCGAGGGCATCGAGGTCCTGGAGCAGCACGACGACGTGGCGGTCGTGCTGATGGACATCATGATGCCCGAGATGGACGGGTACGCGACGACCACGGCGATCCGGCGGATGCCGCAGTTCGCCGGGCTCCCGATCATCGCGCTCACCGCGAAGGCGATGAAGGGCGACCGGGAGAAGGCGATCGAGTCGGGTGCCTCGGACTACGTCACGAAGCCGGTCGACCCCGATCACCTGCTGACGGTGATGGAGCAGTGGATGAGGGGGGAGTGAGACCGGCGGAGGCAGAGCATGCGAAGGTGACGGGAAGCTTCGGCGGACTCGAGGAGTTGTCCACGCGTCGCGCGCGAAGTCGTGTAGAAGTGCGGTGGACGGGGAACCTTCTGGTCTCCCGCTGCGTTTCCGCTACGTACACAGTGACATCGCGGTGACAGGGTGTGGCGACGAGCGGGGTGCGGCTACGATGACCGGCACAAGGACGGGCGGCGCAAGGGAGTCGTCCCCTGGGGCGGCACCCGCGGGTGCTGCGCCAGGTCCTGCGGACAGGGAGGGCCCCAAGCCGGGGCGAGGAGGGCGGGCCATGGTGCAGAAGGCCAAGATCCTCCTGGTCGATGACCGGCCGGAGAATCTGCTGGCGCTCGAGGCGATCCTCTCGGCGCTCGATCAGACGCTGGTGCGGGCATCGTCCGGGGAGGAAGCGCTCAAAGCACTGCTCACGGACGATTTCGCGGTCATTCTGCTGGACGTCCAGATGCCGGGCATGGACGGTTTCGAGACCGCCGCCCACATCAAGCGGCGGGAGCGGACCCGGGACATCCCGATCATCTTCCTCACCGCGATCAACCACGGCCCGCACCACACCTTCCGGGGGTACGCGGCGGGCGCGGTGGACTACATCTCCAAGCCGTTCGACCCGTGGGTGCTGCGCGCGAAGGTCTCGGTCTTCGTCGAGCTGTACATGAAGAACTGCCAGCTGCGGGAGCAGGCGTCGCTGCTGCGGCTCCAGCTCGAGGGCAGCGAGAAGGACTCGGGGGAGTCCAAGGAGTCCGCGGGGCTGCTCGCCGAGCTGTCGGCGCGGCTCGCCGCCGTCGAGGAGCAGGCCGAGGCGCTCACCAAGCAGCTGAACGACGAGTCGACGGACGCGGCCGCGGTCGCCACGGCGGCCCATCTGGAGCGCAAGCTCACGGGATTGCGCCGGGCGCTGGACGCCCTGGACCCCGGGACGGGAAGCGCTCCGTCGGTGTCCTCGCAGAACTGACCCCGCAGGCGCGGGCCTTGTCCGCGTCCGGAGGCGGCCCTCACCTTGAGGGGCCGTCAACTCCGTGCCCCCAAGGGCACCACGCGTCAGTTTCGCGCTGCGAAGTGGGCGACACGAACGGGTGAAGCATCCGCCACGCGTGTCACTCGCCGTCTCCCCCGGTAACCTCACAGCATGGCCTCACGTCCCTCCGCAGCCAAGAAGCCGCCCGCGAAGAAGGCGGCCGCTTCCGCGAAGGCTCCGGCGAAGAAGGCCGCCGCCAAGAAAGCCCCGGCGAAGAAGGCACCCGCCCGGAAGGCTCCGGCGAAGAAGCCCGCCCCCGCACCGGCCCCGAACCCGACCGGCGCCGTCTACCGGCTCGTCCGCGCCCTGTGGCTGGGGCTGGCGCACGCCGTCGGCGCGGTGTTCCGCGGCATAGGGCAGGGCGCCAAGAACCTCGACCCGGCCCACCGCAAGGACGGTCTCGCGCTGCTGCTGCTCGGCATCGCGCTGATCGTCGCCGCCGGCACCTGGGCCGACCTCGAGGGGCCCGTCGGCGACCTGGTGGAGATCCTGGTCACCGGCGCGTTCGGCCGGCTCGACCTGCTGGTGCCGGTCCTCGTCGCCGTCGTCGCCGTACGGTTCATCCGGCACCCGGAGAAGCCCGAGGCCAACGGGCGCATCGTGATCGGCCTGTCCGCGCTGGTCATCGGCGTCCTGGGCCAGATCCACATCGCGTGCGGCTCGCCCGCCCGCGCCGACGGCATGCAGGCCATAAGGGACGCCGGCGGCCTCATCGGCTGGGGCGCGGCCGCCCCGCTGTCATCCACCATGACCGACGTCCTGGCCGTGCCCCTGCTGGTGCTGCTCACGGTCTTCGGCCTGCTGGTCGTTACGGCCACCCCGGTGAACGCCGTCCCGCAGCGGCTGCGCCATCTCGGCCGGCGCCTCGGGCTGGTGCACGAACCGGAGCCGGCGGAGTTCGGCGAGGACGACGAGCGCTACGAGGAGCAGTGGCGCGAGGCGCTGCCCCAGAGCCGCCGTAGGCGCCGTCCCGCGCCCCAGGAGTACGACCCGGCAGCCGCGGAGGAGGAGGCGCTGTCCCGGCGGCAGCGCCGCCCGCGCCGGTCCGCCGTGCCGCAGCCCGACGCCAACCGGCCGATGGACGCCGTGGACGTGGCCGCCGCCGCGGCCGCCGCGCTCGACGGCGCCGTGCTGCACGGCATGCCGCCCTCCCCGGTCGTCGCCGACCTCACCCAGGGCGTCAGCACGGGAGACTACGAGCCGACCACCCCGACGCCCGTCCCGTCCGCCCGCCCGCAGCAGGACGCGTCGTCGAAGAAGGGCAGGTCCAAGCGGGACGCGTCCGCGCCGGAGGAGGGGACCGAGCAGCGGGAGCGGCCGCCCGCGGGCGTGCTCGACATGACCAAGGCGCCGCCGCGCGAACCCCGCGACCTGCCGCCGCGCGCCGAGCAGTTGCAGCTCTCCGGCGACATCACGTACTCCCTGCCCTCGCTCGAGCTGCTGCACCGCGGCGGTCCGGGCAAGGCGCGCAGCGCCGCCAACGACGCCATAGTGGAGGCGCTGCGGAAGGTCTTCACCGAGTTCAAGGTGGACGCCGACGTCACGGGCTTCACCCGCGGCCCGACGGTCACCCGGTACGTCGTCGAACTCGGCCCGGCCGTGAAGGTCGAGCGGGTCACCGCGCTCACCAAGAACATCGCGTACGCCGTCGCCAGCCCGGACGTGCGGATCATCAGCCCGATCCCCGGCAAGTCCGCGGTCGGCATCGAGATCCCCAACACCGACCGGGAGATGGTGAACCTCGGCGACGTGCTGCGGCTCGCGGAGTCCGCCGAGGACGACGACCCGATGCTGGTCGCCTTCGGCAAGGACGTCGAGGGCGGCTACGTCATGAGCTCGCTGGCGAAGATGCCGCACATGCTGGTCGCCGGCGCCACCGGCTCCGGTAAGTCGTCGTGCATCAACTGCCTGATCACGTCGATCATGATGCGGGCGACCCCGGAGGACGTCCGGATGATCCTGGTCGACCCCAAGCGCGTCGAGCTGACCGCGTACGAGGGCATTCCGCACCTGATCACGCCGATCATCACCAACCCCAAGCGGGCCGCCGAGGCGCTCCAGTGGGTCGTGCGCGAGATGGACCTGCGCTACGACGACCTGGCCGCCTACGGCTACCGGCACATCGACGACTTCAACCGCGCGGTGCGCGAGGGCAAGGTCAAGCCGCCCGAGGGCAGCGAGCGCGAGCTCCAGCCGTACCCGTACCTGCTGGTGATCGTGGACGAGCTGGCCGACCTGATGATGGTCGCCCCGCGGGACGTCGAGGACGCCATCGTGCGCATCACGCAGCTCGCGCGCGCGGCCGGCATCCACCTGGTGCTGGCCACCCAGCGGCCCTCGGTCGACGTCGTCACCGGTCTGATCAAGGCGAACGTGCCGTCCCGGCTGGCGTTCGCCACGTCCTCGCTCGCCGACTCGCGGGTCATCCTCGACCAGCCCGGCGCCGAGAAGCTGATCGGCAAGGGCGACGGGCTGTTCCTGCCGATGGGCGCGAACAAACCCACGCGTATGCAGGGCGCGTTCGTGACCGAGGAGGAGGTCGCGGCGGTCGTCCAGCACTGCAAGGACCAGATGGCGCCCGTCTTCCGGGACGACGTCGTCGTCGGCACCAAGCAGAAGAAGGAGATCGACGAGGACATCGGCGACGACCTCGACCTGCTGTGCCAGGCGGCCGAACTGGTCGTCTCCACCCAGTTCGGGTCCACGTCGATGCTCCAGCGCAAGCTGCGCGTCGGCTTCGCCAAGGCGGGCCGGCTGATGGACCTCATGGAGTCCCGTAACATCGTCGGACCGAGTGAAGGTTCGAAGGCTCGTGACGTTCTTGTGAAGCCTGATGAGCTGGACGGCGTGCTCGCGCTGATCCGCGGGGAGTCTGAAGGGTAGACGGCGGGGACAGGGTCGTCGCGCCGGGACGTCCGGCCGGGTGATCGTGACCCTTCCGTAAGCGATCAACGAGCAACCGTTTCCCGTCGGTATACGTCAAGTTGAACGAAGTGTCGGACAGCAGGACGACCATCGGAGTGTCGGGCCATTCCGATGGCGTACAAAGTACGAACGCCCGGTTGCCCCACCCCTTCGTACCCCACCTAGACTGAACCTCCAGCACAGGCGGCTACACGCTCGAAAGGCGCCCCCGTGTCCATCGGCAACTCCCCTGAAGACGAGCGTCCGTTCGAAGACGTTTCCGAGGAAGACCGCCCTTCCGTCTCGGTCGGCCGTGCGCTGCAGCAGGCGCGCATCGCCGCCGGGCTCACCGTCGACGACGTCAGTAGCGCCACCCGCGTCCGTATCGGCATCGTCCACGCCATCGAGCGCGACGACTTCGCGCCCTGCGGCGGCGACGTGTACGCGCGCGGGCACATCCGTACGCTGGCCAAGCACGTGAAGCTCGACCCGGCCCCGCTGCTCGCCCAGTACGAGGCCCAGAACGGCGGCGGCCGCCCGGCGCCCACCCCGGCCGCGCCCCTCTTCGAGGCGGAGCGGATCCGCCCCGAGCGGCGCGGACCGAACTGGACCGCCGCCATGGTCGCCGCGATCGTGGTCGTGATCGGCTTCGTCGGCTTCACCATGGTCAACGGCGGTGACGACGGCGAGGCGAACGTCGCCGGCGACACCGAGCCGACCGCGTCGCCCACGCCCAGCCCCACCACCAAGACCGCCAAGCCCGTCGTCCCCGCGCCGGATCCGTCGGACAGCGCCATCGCCGCGGCCCCGCAGGACAAGGTGACCGTCAAGGTCGTCGCCGCCGACGGACCCAGCTGGATCTCCGCCAAGGACCACAACGGCAAGACGCTCTTCGCCGAGCTGCTCAAGAAGGGCGAGGACAAGACCTTCCAGGACAACTCCAAGATCGACCTGGTCCTCGGCGACGCCGGAGCCCTCGACCTGTTCGTGAACGGCAAGCAGATCGAGGAGGAGTGGGGGCCGGGCACCGTGGAGCGCCTCACCTACACCAAGGGCGACCCCCAGGCCGGGTGACCGGCTCCTCCGCACGCGATCACCACGGGGTTGGCCGGGTCCGGCCAACCCCGTCGACGTGGGGCGTCGCCGGGACGAAGTAGTCTTGAGCCCATGCCTGAACGCCGTACCGTCGCACTGGTCACCCTTGGCTGCGCCCGTAACGAGGTGGACTCGGAGGAGCTCGCAGGCCGTTTGGAGGCGGACGGCTGGCAGCTCGTCGAGGACGCCGAGGACGCGGACGTCGCCGTCGTCAACACCTGTGGCTTCGTCGAGGCTGCCAAGAAGGACTCCGTCGACGCCCTCCTGGAGGCCAACGACCTCAAGGGACACGGGAGAACCCAGGCCGTCGTGGCCGTGGGCTGCATGGCCGAGCGGTACGGCAAGGAGCTCGCCGAAGCCCTTCCCGAGGCCGACGGCGTGCTCGGCTTCGACGACTACGCGGACATCTCCGACCGTCTGCAGACCATCCTGAACGGCGGCATCCACGCCGCCCACACCCCGCGCGACCGGCGCAAGCTGCTGCCCATCAGCCCGGCCGAGCGGCAGGAGTCCGCCGCCGCCGTCGCGCTGCCCGGGCACGGCCCGGTCGACCTGCCCGACGGCCTCGCCCCCGCCTCGGGCCCCCGCGCGCCCCTGCGCCGCCGCCTGGACGGCTCCCCGGTCGCCTCGGTGAAGCTGGCCTCCGGCTGCGACCGGCGCTGCTCCTTCTGCGCCATCCCCTCCTTCCGCGGCTCCTTCATCTCCCGCCGCCCCAGCGACGTCCTCAACGAGACGCGGTGGCTGGCCGAGCAGGGCGTCAAGGAGATCATGCTGGTCTCCGAGAACAACACCTCCTACGGCAAGGACCTCGGCGACATCCGTCTGCTGGAGTCCCTGCTGCCCGAACTCGCCGAGGTCGACGGCCTGGAGCGGGTGCGCGTCAGCTACCTCCAGCCGGCCGAGATGCGCCCCGGCCTGATCGACGTGCTGACCTCCACCCCCAAGGTCGCCCCCTACTTCGACCTCTCCTTCCAGCACTCCGCGCCCGACGTGCTGCGCGCCATGCGCCGCTTCGGCGACACCGACCGCTTCCTGGAGCTGCTCGACACCATCCGGAGCAAGGCGCCCCAGGCCGGCGTGCGCTCCAACTTCATCGTCGGCTTCCCCGGCGAGACCGCGGCCGACCTCGCCGAGCTGGAGCGGTTCCTGAACCACGCCCGGCTCGACGCCATCGGCGTGTTCGGCTACTCCGACGAGGAGGGCACCGAGGCCGCCGGCTACGACGGGAAGCTGGAGGAGGACGTGGTCGCCGAGCGGCTGGCCCGCGTCTCCCGGCTGGCCGAGGAACTCGTCTCGCAGCGCGCCGAGGAACGCGTCGGCGAGACCGTGCACGTCCTGGTGGAGTCCGTCGACGAGGAGGAGGGTGTGTACGGCCGTGCCGCGCACCAGGCTCCCGAGACGGACGGCCAGGTGCTGCTCACGAGCGGCGAGGGACTGAGTGTCGGCCGTATGGTCGAGGCGAAGGTGGTCGGCACGGAAGGTGTCGACCTGGTGGCCGAGCCGCTCTTCGAGGGCTCGCCCGCGCGCATCGAGGAGGCGGGCAGATGACGGGTGTCCCGGCATCGGCGGCAGGTGGCCCCTCCGGCGCGAGGAGGGCGAAAGGCCCCGCGTCCGGGAGCCTGACACCGGCGTCCGGCCGCGCGCTCGCGCGGGAGGCCAGGGACACGGCTCCGGGCGGCTCCGGGGACGGGCGGGCACGGCGTGAGGCGCCGAGCCCCGAGGAGGTCCGCCCGCAGCACTCTCAGGGAAGCGCCGACGCGGCGGAGGCGCAGGGCTCCACGCGGGCCCCGCGCGGCGGCAAGATCGCGGCGGCCGCCGTCGACCAGGCCAGCGTCTGGAACATCGCCAACCTGCTGACCATGCTCCGGCTGCTGCTCGTGCCGGCGTTCGTCATGCTGATGCTGGCCGACGGCGGCTACGACCCGGCCTGGCGCTCGCTCGCCTGGGCGGCCTTCGCCATCGCCATGATCACCGACCTGTTCGACGGTCATCTGGCGCGCACCTACAACCTGGTCACCGACTTCGGGAAGATCGCCGACCCCATCGCCGACAAGGCCATCATGGGCGCGGCGCTGATCTGTCTGTCCGCGCTGGGCGACCTGCCGTGGTGGGTCACGGGCGTCATCCTCGGCCGGGAACTGGGGATCACCCTGCTGCGTTTCCTCGTCATCCGGTACGGGGTGATCCCGGCCAGCCGGGGTGGCAAGCTCAAGACCCTCACCCAGGGCGTGGCCGTCGGCATGTACGTGCTGGCGCTGACCGGGTGGCTGGCGACGCTGCGCTGGTGGGTGATGGCCGCGGCGGTGGTGCTGACCGTGGCGACCGGACTCGACTATGTGAAACAGGCCATTGTGCTCCGCAGACAGGGAATCGCCGAGCGCAAGGCGGCGTTGGAGGAGACGGAAGAGTGAGTTCAACGGCCACCGAGGTGGTGCGACTACTCACCGTGAACGGCGGGACGCTCGCGGTCGCCGAGTCGCTGACCGGTGGCCTGGTGGCGGCGGAGATCACCTCCGTCCCCGGGGCGTCCAAGGTCTTCAGAGGCTCGGTGACGGCCTACGCCACCGAGCTCAAGCACCGGCTGCTGGGCGTGGACGCCACTCTGCTGGCCCAGCGTGGAGCGGTGGATCCGCAGGTGGCGGCCCAGATGGCGGCCGGGGTGCGCAAGGCGCTCGGCGCCGACTGGGGCATCGCCACCACCGGGGTGGCCGGCCCCGACCCCCAGGACGGACAGGCCGTCGGCACGGTGTACGTGGCCGTGGACGGCCCTTCCGCGGACGGCGACGGTTCCGCCTCTGGCGGAAAAGTGCGCCATCTGCGGTTGAACGGCGACCGCGCGGAAATTCGTATGGAGAGTGTACGGAGCGTACTCGCACTGCTCCTCGCGGAGCTTGCGGGCGAACAGACCGGGAATGAGCGGGCACAGGATACGGAACGGAACGGGGGGTTTTGATGTTTGCAGCCCAGAGTGAACACGACATCGCTCCCCGCACGGCCGCGGCGCGAGGCGGTACGGTGGGGCGAGAAGGATGCGGCTACGCGGTCCGAGGAGGGAGCCACCGATGATTCTGCTCCGTCGCCTGCTGGGTGACGTGCTGCGTCGGCAGCGCCAGCGCCAGGGCCGTACTCTGCGCGAAGTCTCCTCGTCCGCCCGAGTTTCGCTCGGCTATCTCTCCGAGGTGGAGCGGGGGCAGAAGGAGGCTTCCTCCGAGCTGCTCTCCGCGATCTGCGACGCGCTGGACGTACGGATGTCCGAGCTCATGCGCGAGGTGAGCGACGAACTCGCTCTCGCCGAGCTGGCCCAGTCTGCTGCAGCGACCCCCAGCGAGCCCGTACCCACGCCGGTTCGACCGATGCTGGGTTCCGTGTCGGTGACCGGTGTGCCACCGGAACGGGTGACCATCAAGGCGCCCGCCGAGGCGGTGGACGTCGTCGCCGCCTGAGCCCGGTGTCCGGCGCCCGCGCGGTGTTGAAGGTGTGAGATGCCCCGGTGAGGGCTCCTCCGGAAGATCCCGGAGGGGTGCCGCCGGGGTTTTCGCATGCCCGGACAGGCGTGGGGAGCGGGGCGTGGCTGCGTTTGCCGGTGCGGCGACGGGCCGTCATCGTGGAAGCGGAGGCGGGGGAACAGCCACGGAGGTGCGGATGTACGTCGTGAAGAGCCCGTTGTCCGACGAGAACCTGAAGACCGTTTCTGAGGCGCTGCAGGGCGCCCTGGTCGATCTGATCGACCTTTCCCTGGTGGCCAAGCAGATCCACTGGAACGTGGTCGGACCGCGCTTCCGCTCCGTCCATCTCCAGCTCGACGAGGTCGTGGCCACCGCACGCACCCACTCCGACACCGTGGCCGAGCGCGCCGCGGCCCTGGGCGTCCCGCCCGACGGGCGGGCCGCGACCGTGGCCGTCGGCAGCGGCATCGGTGTCACGCCCGAGGGCTGGGTGGACGACGCGACGGCGGTGAGCGCGCTGGTGGACGCGCTGGGCGCGGTCATCACGCGTATGCGTGAGCGGATCGCGGCGACCGAGGAACCCGACCCGGTGACCCAGGACATCATCATCACCATCACCGCCGACCTGGAGAAGCATCACTGGATGTTCCAGGCCGCGAACGGGTGACCCGGCCGCGGGGCGCGGCCCCCGCGCGCAGGACCCGGCCCGGGGTGGGCCGGTGGGCCGCCGCCGTGGCGTTCACGGCCCTGTGGTGGTGGGCGGCGGCGCGGCTGCTGCTCGCGCCCGACGCCGGCGCCCTGGAGGGCGCGGTCGCGGCCGGCGGATGGGGACTGAGCGTGCTTCCGGTGCACTGTCTGCCCAAGGCGCGGGCGGACGGGGCGCTCGCCGCCGGGCGGTGGCGGCGGGCCTGGAGCGCGGGGCGCTCGCGCGGGGCGGAGCGACGCCCTCGGGGTGGAGGCGCCCGCTAGCGGGTGGGGCCCCGGCGGTTTCGCGGTGCGGGGCCGGGGGCCGGTCCCGGCTGGCAGACGGGGCACCAGTAGGTCGGGCGTTCGCGTGAGCCGTCGCCCTGCTCGGCCACCCGGACCGGCGTGCCGCAGCGCAGACAGGGGCGGCGGGCGCGGCCGTACACGTAGAGATCCTGGCCGTGTCGGCCCGTGGTGTTGCGGATCGGACGGTCGCGGTTGAACTCCAGGAGCTTCCTGGCCAGCTGGGGGAGGCTCGCCATGCGGTCGGCGGGGAGTTCGCCGACGGGGAGCCAGGGCGTGACGTTGAGCAGGAAGCACAGCTCGCTCTTGAACACGTTGCCGATGCCCGCGAGGTTCCGCTGGTCGAGCAGGGCCTCGCCGAGTTCGCGGTCGGGGTCCTTGCCCAGGTTGGCGAGCGCGACGTCGGCGTCCCAGTCGGGGCCCAGCAGGTCGGGGCCGAGGTGGCCGACCGCGCGGTCCTCCTCGTCCTCGGTGCGGATCAGCTCCAGCACGGGGAGCCGGTAGCCGACGGCCGTGCGTTCGGCGTTGGCGAGGACGGCGCGGATCTGGTGCGCCGGGCCGCCGTTCCAGCGCTGCCCGGGCCCGAAGATACGCCAGGAGCCGTCCATCCGCAGATGCGAATGCAGGGTCAGCCCGCCCTCGATCCGGGTCAGCAGGTGCTTGCCGCGCGCGGTGACGTCCAGCACCGAGCGTCCGGTGAGGTCGGACGTGGCGAAGCGGGGCACGCGCAGATCGCTGCGGACCAGGACTCTGCCCGCGAGGGCGTCGTGCAGTCGTCGCGCGGCCTGCCAGACCGTGTCTCCTTCGGGCATGCGTCAAGGGTGACACGGCCGGGCCGTACCCGGTCAGGCGCGCAGCCGCAGCCCCCGCGGCGTGGCGACGAAGCCCGCGGCCTCCAGAAGGGCGCCCAGCGGGGACGTCAGCGCCGGGGTGCCGTTGACGCGCTCCACGGTGACCGTGCCGAGGGAGCCCGCGCGGGCCGCGTTCGCGAGCGCCTCGGCGGCCGCCGGCAGCCTCGGGTCGTCGGCCGGGTCGGCGCCGGGGTCGGCGGGCCAGGCGAGCACGGTCTTGCCGCCGCGCTCCATGTAGAGCGTCAGCTCGCCGTCCACCAGCACCACCAGGGAGCCGGCCTTGCGGCCCGGCTTGTGGCTCGCGCCCTCCGGCGGCTCCGGCCAGCCCAGGGCCGCCCCGTAGGCGTTGGCCGGGTCGGCGGCGGCCAGCACGACGGCCCGCGAGCCGCGGTCCGGCCCCGTACGGCGTCCGGCGAACGGGTCGTACGACGGGCCTCCGCCGTTCTGCCAGGGCTGCGAGCCCTGGGCGGCGAGGTCCCGCGGAGACACGTACTCACCGGGCTTCGAGGGCAGGTACGACGTGTCGTCCCGGCCTTCCCCGAGCCCGTACGGGTCCGACTGCCCGCCGGACGGAGCGGGCACGTCCGGGGCCGTGTGCCCCTCCCCGCGCTCCCGGGCGTTGGCCACCGCGCGCAGGCGGTCCACGGCGCCGTCCATCGCGAACTGGGCGGCGCCGAGGCCCTCCACCACGTAGCCGCGACGGGCCTGACCGGTCTCCTCGAAGGCGGACAGCACCCGGTACACCGCCGAGAAGCCGCCCTCGACCCCTTCCGCCGCGACGGCGCCCCGGGTCACCACGCCGTGCCGGTCCAGCAGGGTGCGGGCCAGGGCGTGGGCGCGGACCGTGGTGTCGCCCTCCCGGTCCGGCAGCAGCGACCAGCGGCCGGCGACGGTCGGCGGCCCCGTGCGCGAGGCGCTGCGGGCCGCCGCCGTGAGGGAGCCGTAGCGTCCGCGCGGCACCGCGCGCTTGGCGCGGTGGGCCGTGGACCCGGCGGTGCGGCCGGAGCCGAGCAGGGCGCGCAGGGGATTGAGCGTGTCGTTGGTGAGACGCCCGGACCAGGCGAGGTCCCACAGGGCGTTGGCCAGTTGCACGTCGCTCGCCTCGGGGTGCGTGGTGGCGCGCACCTGGTCGGCGATCTGACGGAAGAACAGGCCGTAGCCGCCGGACAGGGCGGCCAGCACCGACTCGTGCAGCGCGGTCGTCTCCAGCGGATGCGGGGGAGGCAGCAGCAAGGGGGCCGCGTCCGCCAGGTACAGCGACACCCAGCCGTCCTTCCCCGGCAGGGAACCCGCGCCCGCCCAGATCACCTCGCCGGACGCGGTCAGCTCGTCGAGCATGGCCGGGGCGTAGTTCGCCACCCGGGACGGCAGCACCAGCTTCTCCAGGGCGGAGGCGGGCACGGACGCGCCCTGGAGCTGCTCGACGGCCCGCAGCAGTCCGTCGATGCCGCGCAGGGAGTGGCCCCTGCCCATGTGCTGCCACTGGGGGAGGAACTGGGCCAGCGCGGCGGGCGGCACCGGCTCCAGCTCGTGCCGCAGCGCCGCCAGGGAACGGCGGCGCAGCCGGCGCAGCACCGCCGCGTCGCACCACTCCTGGCCGATCCCGGCCGGGTGGAACTCGCCCTGCACGACCCTGCCTGCCGCCGCGAGGCGCTGTAGAGCGCCCTCGGTGACGGCCACGCCCAGCCCGAAGCGGGCGGCCGCCGTCGCCGACGTGAACGGGCCGTGCGTGCGCGCGTACCGCGCGAGGAGGTCGCCCAGGGGGTCCTTCACGGGCTCCGTGAACGCCTCGGGCACGCCGACCGGCAACGCCGTGCCCAGCGCGTCCCGCAGCCGGCCCGCGTCCTCGACGGCAGCCCAGTGGTCCTTGCCCGCGATACGCACCCGGATGGCGCGCCGCGCGGAGGCCAGCTCCTGCACCCACTGCGGTTCGGCGCCCCGCTCGGCCAGCTCGGCATCGGTGAGCGGACCGAGCATGCGCAGCAGGTCGGCGACGCTCTCCGCGTCCTTCGCGCGCCGGTCCTCGGTGAGCCACTGCAGCTCGCGCTCCAGCTCCGTGAGCACCTCGGCGTCCAGCAGTTCGCGCAGCTCCGCCTGGCCGAGCAGCTCCGCGAGCAGCCGCGAGTCCAGCGACAGCGCGGCCGCACGGCGCTCGGCGAGCGGGGAGTCGCCCTCGTACAGGAACTGGGCGACGTACCCGAAGAGCAGGGAGCGGGCGAACGGGGACGGCTCCGGGGTGGTGACCTCGACCAGCCGCACCTTCCGCGACTCCAGGTCGCCCATCAGCTCGACCAGGCCGGGGACGTCGAACACGTCCTGCAGGCACTCGCGGACCGCCTCCAGGACGATCGGGAACGACCCGAACTCGCCGGCCACCTGGAGCAGCTGGGAGGCGCGCTGACGCTGCTGCCACAGCGGCGTGCGCCGGCCGGGGTTGCGGCGCGGCAGCAGCAGCGCGCGGGCGGCGCACTCACGGAACCGGGAGGCGAACAGCGCCGAGCCGCCGACCTGGTCGGTGACGACCTGGTCGACCTCGCCCTTGTCGAAGACGACGTCGGCGGCGCCCACGGGGGCCTGGTCCGCGTCGTACTCGGCGCCGGCCTTCGACGGCTCCTGGTCGAGCAGGTCCAGGCCCATCAGATCGGCGTCCGGCAGGCGCAGCACGATGCCGTCGTCGGCGTGCATCACCTGGGCGTCCATCCCGTACCGCTCGGACAGGCGCGCGCCCAGCGCGAGCGCCCAGGGGGCGTGCACCTGGGCGCCGAACGGGGAGTGCACGACCACCCGCCAGTCGCCCAGCTCGTCGCGAAACCGCTCCACCACGATCGTGCGGTCGTCCGGGACGTGCCCGCAGGCCTCGCGCTGCTCCCTCAGGTACGACAGCACGTTGTCCGCGGCCCAGGCGTCCAGGCCCGCGGCCAGCATCCGCAGCCGGGCGTCCTCGTCGGGCAGCGAGCCCACCTCGCGCAGGAACGCGCCCAGCGCGCGGCCCAGCTCCAGGGGGCGGCCCAACTGGTCGCCCTTCCAGAACGGCAGCCGGCCCGGCACGCCCGGCGCGGGGGAGACCAGGACCCGGTCGCGCGTGATGTCCTCGATGCGCCACGAGCTGGTGCCGAGGGTGAAGACGTCGCCCACGCGCGACTCGTAGACCATCTCCTCGTCCAGCTCGCCGACCCGGCCCCCGCCCTTCTTGGGGTCGGCGCCCGCCAGGAACACGCCGAACAGACCGCGGTCCGGGATCGTGCCGCCCGAGGTGACGGCCAGGCGCTGGGCTCCCGGGCGGCCGGTGATCTCGCCCGTGACCCGGTCCCACACCACGCGGGGACGCAGCTCCGCGAAGGCGTCCGACGGATAGCGGCCGGCGAGCATGTCCAGCACCGATGTGAACGCGGACTCGGGCAGCGAGGCGAAGGGGGCCGCCCTGCGCACGACCGCCAGCAGGTCGTCGTACTGCCAGGTGTCCATCGCCGTCATCGCCACGACCTGCTGCGCCAGGACGTCCAGCGGGTTCGACGGAACGCGCAGGGCCTCGATCTCGCCCGTGCGCATCCGCTCCGTGACGACGGCGGCCTGCACCAGGTCGCCCCGGTACTTCGGGAACACCACGCCTGTGGACACCGCGCCCACCTGGTGGCCCGCGCGGCCCACCCTCTGGAGGCCGGAGGCGACCGACGGCGGCGACTCGACCTGCACCACCAGGTCGACGGCGCCCATGTCGATGCCCAGCTCCAGGCTGGACGTGGCGACCACCGCGGGCAGCCGGCCCGCCTTCAGATCCTCCTCCACCTGGGCGCGCTGCTCCTTGGACACCGAGCCGTGGTGCGCCCGCGCGATGACCGCCGGCGCGCCATGGGCGGCCCCGGAGCCGCCCATCAGCTCGGCGGGGGAGTGGTGCTCGTCCAGCGACTTGCCCGTGGCGCGCTCGTAGGCGATCTCGTTGAGCCGGTTGCACAGCCGCTCGGCGAGGCGGCGGGAGTTGGCGAACACGATCGTCGAGCGGTGGCTCTGCACCAGGTCGGCGATCCGCTCCTCCACGTGCGGCCAGATGGAGGGCTTCTCCGCGCCCTCCGAACTCTCGGACACGGGCGAGCCGCCCAGCTCGCCGAGGTCCTCGACCGGCACCACCACGGAGAGGTCGAACTCCTTGCCCGACTCCGGCTGCACGATCTCCGTCTTGCGCTGCGGGGACAGGAAGCGGGCCACCTCGTCCACGGGGCGCACCGTCGCCGACAGGCCGATGCGGCGGGCCGGCTTCGGCAGCAGCTCGTCCAGCCGCTCCAGGGACAGCGCCAGGTGCGCGCCGCGCTTGGTGCCCGCGACCGCGTGCACCTCGTCGAGGATCACCGTCTCCACGCCCGCGAGCGCGTCGCGGGTGGCGGACGTCAGCATCAGGAACAGCGACTCGGGCGTGGTGATCAGGATGTCCGGCGGACGCGTGGCGAGGGCGCGGCGCTCGGCGGGCGGGGTGTCGCCGGAGCGGATGCCGACCTTGACCTCGGGCTCGGGCATCCCCAGGCGCACGGCCTCCTGGCGGATGCCGGTCAGCGGGCTGCGCAGATTGCGCTCGACATCGACGGCGAGCGCCTTCAGCGGAGAGACGTACAGCACACGGCAGCGCTTCTTGGGGTCGGCCGGCGGGGGCGTCGACGCCAGCTGGTCCAGGGCGGCGAGGAACGCGGCCAGCGTCTTGCCGGAACCGGTCGGCGCCACCACCAGCACGTCCGAGCCCGCCCCGATGGCCTGCCAGGCCCCGGCCTGGGCGGCCGTGGGCGCGGAAAAGGCCCCCGTGAACCAGCCACGGGTCGCGGGGGAGAAGCCGTCCAGGGCGCGGCGCGGATCGCTGACCATGTTGTCCATCGTGCACCCGGCCACTGACAACCGGGCCGGTCCGGGGCGCCGGCGGGGCCTTCGGACACCGGTCCGGGCGGCGCGCGGGCCGCGTGACAATGACGGTATGGCGCAAACGCGAGAGGAACGGGCGCGGCACTGGCGGTACGAGGAACTGCCCGGTGTCGACCTGCTGCGCGCCCGCTACATACGGAAGTCGTTCGTCCGGCACACCCACGAGCACTTCGTGATCGCCGCCATCGCCGACGGCGTCGAGGTCTTCCACCACGGGAGCGGCGACCAGTACGCGGGCGCGGGCGCCCTCGCCCTGGTGAACCCGGACACGCCCCACACCGGCCGGGCGGGCGTCCCTGAGGGCTGGCAGTACGGGGCCGTCTACCCGTCGCCGGACGTCATGGCCGCGATCGCGGCCGAGACCACCACCCTGCGCGGCACCCCGGGCTTCGTCACGCCGGTCCTCGACGACCCGTACACCGTGCGACTCGTCCACCAGGTGCTGCGGGCCACCGACGAGGGCAACGCGCTCGCCGCCGACACCCTGCTGCGGGTCGCGGTGACCCGGCTGCTGCGGCTCAACGGCGGCACACTGCCGCGCCGCGAGGTCCGCACGGCCGGCGCCAGGAACGCGGCACGCGCGCGTGCCGTGCTCGAGGAGCGCATGGCCGCCCCGCCCACCCTGGAGCAGCTCGCCGCCGACCTGGGCACCAGCCCGTTCGCCCTGCTGCGCGCCTTCCGCGACACCTACGGCATGCCCCCGCACGCCTGGCTCACCGACGCGCGCGTACGGCGCGCCCGGCGGCTGCTGGACGCGGGGACGACACCGTCCGAGGCGGCCGTCACCGTGGGCTTCACCGACCAGCCGCACCTCAACCGGCACTTCACCCGCATCGTCGGCGTCCCGCCCGGCGCCTACCAGCGCGAGCGCAAGAACGTACAAGACGCGCGCGGCGGGCTTTCCGTAACGTCGGGGGTGTGGCAGTGGAACGGACAGCAGAGCACGAGTACGCGGACATACGGTCCGATCGCGGAGGGCATGCCCCGCCCGGGGCCGGAGGGAAGCCGGACGGCGCCGTCGTACGGGACGCCCTCGGCGTCGGGGTCGCCGTCGGACTCTCCGGGTTCGCCTTCGGCGTGACCTCGGCGGGCAGCGGGCTCAGCCTGCTCCAGACCTGCGCGCTCAGCCTGCTGGTGTTCACCGGCGCCTCCCAGTTCGCCCTGGTCGGGGCGCTGGCGGCGGGCGGCGGCGCCGTCACGGCCGCCGCGGGCGCGTTCTTCCTCGGCGTGCGCAACGCCTTCTACGGGCTGCGGCTGTCGCAGCTGCTGGCGCTGCCGCGCGCGGTGCGGCCGTTCGCCGCGCACTGGGTGATCGACGAGACCACCGCCGTCTCGCTCGCCCAGCCCACCCGCCGCGCCGCCCGCCTAGGCTTCCTGGTCACCGGGCTCAGCCTCTACGTCCTGTGGAACCTCACCACCCTGCTGGGCGCGCTGGGCGCGGACGCCATCGGCGACACCAAGGCGTGGGGCCTGGACGCGGCCGGTCCCGCGGTGTTCCTCGCGCTGCTCGCCCCCATGCTGCGCACCGGCGCTGAGCGGGCTGTCGCCGCGCTCGCCGTGCTGCTGGGGCTCGGCCTGCTGCCCGTGCTGCCCGCCGGCGTCCCGGTCCTGGTGGCCGCCCTGGCGGCTCCGGCCGTCCTGTGGGCGCACGGCCGCAGGACCGCCGCGCGCGCCCGCACGGAGGCTCACACGAAGGAGGGGCAGCGGTGAACATCTGGCTCGCGATCGTCCTGACCGTCGTCGGTTGCTACGCCGTGAAGCTCGCCGGGCTGCTGGTGCCCGCGGGCGTCCTCGAACGGCCCCTCGTCCGGCGCCTCGCCGCGCTGCTTCCCGTCGCCCTGCTCGCCGCCCTCACGGCCCAGCAGACCTTCGCGGACGGCCGCGCCCTGGTGCTGGACGCACGCGCGGCCGGTCTGGCGGCAGCCGCCGTGGCGCTCCTGCTGCGCGCGCCGTTCCTGTTCGTCGTGGCGGCGGCGGTGCTGGTGACGGCGGGGGTGCGGGCACTGGGCGCGTGAGGCGGGGTGCCTCGCCCGGTCTTCTGGGGCCCACCTCAGGCGGGGCTGTGCGCGGCCGAGGTGCGTAGTGCCCGAGGGGGGCAGACGCATGCGGCCGAGGTGTGCGGCGCCTCGGTGGTCGCGACGACTCGGTCGTCGGACGGCGGGAGGACGGGCGCTTCGTCCGGCCTCCTGTTGGCGGTGGGAAGCCGCCTCAGACCAGGCGGCCGTACGCACCCAGCGTGCGCAGCGCCTCGATCGTCGCGATGGGACGTGCCTCCAGAAGCGCGGCCGGGGTGGGCTGGGCACCCGGGAGCCGGCGGGCGGGCCAGCCTCCGTCGTCCTGCTGCCCGGCCGCGAGGGCATCCAGGGAACGGTCCATCTCCGCGTCGGCGAACCACGCGCGCGCCGGTGAGTCCGGGGTGCGCGCGTAGTCGTGAGGGAAGTGGCGGTCGCCGTGGGCGTGACCGGAGGGGGCCGGGGCGGAAGGCCGGTCGTCCGGGTCCTTCAGGTTGAGCACCACCAGCCGTTCCCGGCGTACCAGGCGCCCCAGCCGCTCCGCGGCGGTCTCCGCACGGGCGCGGTCCGGGGCGTGGTCCAGGAAGAGCACCGAGGCCGCCACGTCACCGGGGCGCGCCGCCTCCAGGGACTCGACGGCCTGCCAACAGAAGTCGGTCGCGCGGAACAGCCACGGGTGCCACACCTCGTTGCGGTGCAGCAGCCCCACCACCGGCGCGGTCGCCGACAGCGACCCGGGCAGGCGGGCTGCCGCCCCACCGCCGTTCGCGTACGCGTCCACGGCCGGAAGCGCGCCCTCCGCCGTCGAGACGGACGTCAGGAAACGGCACACGTCCTCCGCGCGGCGCGCGTCGCAGCGCCCCACGGCGTCCAGCGCATCCAGCGCGCGTGCCGTGTGCGCGGGCAGGCTGACAGGCCCGCGCAGGGCGGGTTCCAGGCCGTGGCCGTAGCCGCCGTCGTCATTCCGGTGTGCCTCCAGGGCGGTCTCCACCGGGCCCGGTGCGCCGTCGCGGAAGTGATGGGCGAACAGGCGCTGTTCCAGTACGCGCGCGGTGAGCCACACGAAGCGCTCCGCGCGCGCGAGCGTGCCGTGCGGCGGGGACGCCGGGGTGAGCGGTACGGCTGCGATGTCGGCCATGGCACCGACCGTAGGGGCGCGGCGGAACCCCGTGGGGCCCATGGCGGGGCGCCACCCCCGCAGGCGGGATACTGGGGGGCATGCGGTTGACGGTTTTCTGGGAGCGCATGACGGAGTACTTCGGCGCGGGCTACGCCGACACCTTCGCGCGCGACCATGTCATGTCCGAACTCGGCGGACGGACCGTCCACGAGGCCCTGGCGGCCGGCTGGGACGCCAAGGACGTCTGGCAGGTGGTGTGCGCCGTCATGAACGTCCCCCGGGAACTGCGCTGATCGTCACATAACCCCCACGGGAGCGGACAGTTGTCGTGGCCGTGGGTGAGACTTGGGCCGTGGCAGCCACCGACGAGACCAGGCCCGCGGGCCAGAACACGACCGCGCCCGGCACGCCCCCGCCCGCCGGCCCGCCGGCGGACCCCGCGCCCCGGGCGAACGCCCGGATGCCGCGATGGCTGCCGCGCGCCATGGTGCTCGCGCTCGCGCTGATCGCCGTCTTCCAGTTCGGCAGCTGGGCCTTCCACCAGCTCACCGGGCTGCTGATCAACGTCCTGATCGCGTTCTTCCTGGCGCTCGCCGTGGAACCCGCGGTGAGCTGGATGGCCGCGCGCGGGGTGCGCCGGGGCTTCGGCACCTTCCTCGTCTTCATCGGAACCCTGGTCGTGGGCGCGGGCTTCGTCACGCTGCTCGGCTCGATGCTCGCGGAACAGATCATCAAGATCGTCGAGGACTTCCCGCAGTACCTCGACTCGGTGATCAACTGGATCAACACCCACTTCCACACCGAGCTGCGGCGCGTCGACATCCAGGAGAACCTGCTCCGGTCCGACTGGCTGCGCAACTACGTGCAGAACAGCGCCACCGGCGTGCTGGACGTGTCCGCCCAGGTGCTCGGCGGGCTCTTCCGGCTGCTGACCATCGCCCTGTTCTCGTTCTACTTCGCCGCCGACGGCCCCCGGCTGCGCCGCACCATCTGCTCCGTCCTGCCGCCGGCCCGGCAGAGCGAGGTGCTGCGCGCCTGGGAGATAGCCGTGAACAAGACCGGCGGCTACCTCTACTCACGCGGTCTGATGGCCCTCATCTCGGGCCTCGCGCACTACGTCCTGCTCGAGTTCCTCGACGTGCCCTACGCGCCCGTGCTGGCCGTGTGGGTCGGTCTGGTCTCGCAGTTCATCCCCACCATCGGCACGTATCTGGCGGGCGCGCTGCCCATGCTGATCGCCTTCACCGTCGCGCCCTGGTACGCGGTGTGGGTGCTGGTGTTCGTGGTGGTCTACCAGCAGTTCGAGAACTACGTGCTGCAGCCCAAGCTGACCGCCCGGACCGTCGACATCCACCCGGCGGTCGCCTTCGGCTCGGTCATCGCGGGCACGGCCCTGCTCGGCGCGGTCGGCGCCCTGATCGCCATCCCCGCGGTGGCCACGCTCCAGGCGTTCCTCGGCGCGTACGTGAAGCGGTACGACGTCACGGACGACCCGCGGGTGCACGGGCATCGAGGGTCGGGCGGGGCGAGCGCCTTCGGACGGCGGGTCCGGGGGCTGTGGGCCCAGCGGGGTCCGGAGAGCGGCGGCGCCGGGCCGACGGCCGGTGCCGGAGTGGCCGGAGGGGGAGGGGCCGCCTCCGGTGCGGCTGGTTCGGCCGGCGCGACAGGTCCGGCCGGAACCGGCGACGGCGGGACGCCCGGAGCGTCGTGAGGGCCCAAAGCCTCTGACATAGCGGGGCGCGGATCCCCGGCGGTGCGGCTTGACACAAAAATCGAACATCCATTCTTATGGGGGAGCCGGTGAGGCTCAACGCCGGGCGTTCTGCCCCAGTAGGGGCGCGTATGGGCCCGGGTTATCCACAGGCCGGACGTGCGTCGGGGCGCGTTGTCAGTGGCAGGCGTTAGCGTCTTTGACGTGAAGCGATCGACTCAAGCAAACCGGGTGGAACCCATGGCAGGAACCGACCGCGAGAAGGCGCTCGACGCCGCGCTCGCACAGATTGAACGGCAATTCGGCAAGGGCGCGGTCATGCGCATGGGCGAGCGGTCGAAGGAGCCCATCGAGGTCATCCCGACCGGGTCGACCGCGCTCGACGTGGCTCTCGGCGTCGGCGGCCTGCCGCGCGGCCGTGTGGTGGAGATCTACGGACCGGAGTCCTCCGGTAAAACGACCCTGACCCTGCACGCGGTGGCGAACGCCCAGCGGGCCGGCGGCCAGGTCGCGTTCGTGGACGCGGAGCACGCTCTCGACCCCGAGTACGCGAAGAAGCTCGGCGTCGACATCGACAACCTCATCCTGTCCCAGCCGGACAACGGCGAGCAGGCCCTGGAGATCGTGGACATGCTGGTCCGCTCCGGCGCCCTCGACCTCATCGTCATCGACTCCGTCGCGGCGCTCGTGCCCCGCGCGGAGATCGAGGGCGAGATGGGCGACAGCCACGTGGGTCTGCAGGCCCGTCTGATGAGCCAGGCCCTGCGGAAGATCACCAGCGCGCTCAACCAGTCCAAGACCACCGCGATCTTCATCAACCAGCTCCGCGAGAAGATCGGCGTGATGTTCGGCTCGCCGGAGACCACGACCGGTGGCCGCGCGCTGAAGTTCTACGCCTCCGTGCGTATCGACATCCGCCGTATCGAGACCCTCAAGGACGGCACCGAGGCGGTCGGCAACCGCACCCGCTGCAAGGTCGTCAAGAACAAGGTCGCGCCGCCCTTCAAGCAGGCCGAGTTCGACATCCTCTACGGCCAGGGCATCAGCCGCGAGGGCGGCCTGATCGACATGGGCGTGGAGCACGGCTTCGTCCGCAAGGCCGGCGCCTGGTACACGTACGAGGGCGACCAGCTCGGCCAGGGCAAGGAGAACGCCCGCAACTTCCTGAAGGACAACCCCGACCTCGCCAACGAGATCGAGAAGAAGATCCTCACGAAGCTGGGCGTCGGCGTACGGCCCGAGGAGGCCGCTGCTGCCGAGGCAGGCGCGGACGCCGCCGCACCGGCCGACCCCGCGGCCGTGCCGGCCCCGGCGGCCAAGGGTTCCAAGTCCAAGGCCGCGGCGGCCAAGAGCTGACCCGTGACCCGACGAACCGACTGGGCCGAGTACGAGTACGACGCCCCCGGTGTCCCACGGGGGAGGGACGCCGTGGGCGGCGAGGACCAGGCCGCCGGCGGTGACACGGCGTACGACGACGCGGATCCCGGCCTCCCGGAAGCGGGCGGAGGCGGAGGCCGGCGACGCGGCGGTCGTACGGCACGGACGGGTGGCTCGCGTGACGGCGGGCCGCACGGTGGACGCGGGCGCCGACGCCGCTCCTTCGGCGAGGCGTCCGCGGCGGACGGAGGCGCCTCCGACTCGGTGAGGGCGGAGAGGGAGGAACCTCCGGGGGACCCGGTGGAGCGGGCGCGGGCGATCTGCCTGCGGCTGCTCACCGGGACCCCGCGCACCCGGAAGCAGCTTGCCGACGCCCTCCGCAAGAAGGAGATCCCCGACGAGGCCGCCGAGGAGGTGCTGTCCCGGTTCGAGGAGGTCGGACTGATCAACGACAGCGCCTTCGCGGACGCCTGGGTGGAGTCCCGGCACCACGGCCGGGGGCTGGCCCGGCGCGCCCTCGCGCGGGAGCTGCGCACCAAGGGCGTCGACTCCGCCCTGATCGACGAGGCCGTCTCCCGGCTCGACTCCGAGCAGGAGGAGGAGACCGCCCGCGAACTGGTCGCCCGTAAGCTGCGCGCCACCCGTGGGCTCGACCGCGACAAGCGGATACGCCGCCTCGCCGGCATGCTCGCCCGCAAGGGTTACCCGGAGGGCCTCGCCCTGCGCGTGGTCCGCCAGGCGCTGGAGGAGGAAGGCGAGGACACCGAGTTCCTCGGCGACGAGGGGTACTGAGCGAGCGCCCGGACACCCGGGCGCCCCTCCCGGTTACGCGGCCGCCGTCGTCACCGGCAGCCCCGCCGCCCGCCAGGCCTGGAAGCCGCCGACCAGATCGGTGGCCCGGCGCAGCCCCAGCCGGTGCAGCGACTCCGCGGCCAGGCTGGAGGCGTACCCCTCGTTGCAGACCACGACCACGCGCAGGCCGTGGCCCGTGGCTTCGGGGAGACGGTGGCTGCCGCGCGGGTCCAGCCGCCACTCCAGTTCGTTGCGCTCGACGACCAGCGCGCCGGGGATCAGCCCGTCCCGCTCCCGCAGGGCGGCGTACCGGATGTCCACGAGCAGTGCGTCGCCGGACCGCCAGGCGTCGTACGCCTCCTGGGCCTCGACGCGGGGGTATCCGGCGCGGACGCGCTCAAGCAGCTCGTGGATGCCGGGCGGCCGGCCGTCGCGCTGGGCGGAGTGCCCCTCGGTTCCCGTCCCGCTCACTGCCAGTCCTCCGGGCGCTCGACCTGCTCCAGGCGCAGGGTCTGGCCGGTGCGGCTGTAGCGGCGGATGCGCGGCAGCGGCGGGTAGTAGGCGTGCACGGAGATCGCGTGCCGGTCCGTGGACTCGTTCAGCACCTCGTGCACATGGTGCCGGCCGAAGGCGCGGCCCTCTCCGGTCGCCAGCCTCCGCTCCCGGTCGACGCCGCCGGTGAGTTCGAGGGTCGTCCAGCCGTCGGTGGGGAGCCGTACGGCGAGCGAGTTCTCCTTCAGCTCGCCCGACGCGGTCATGAACGCGCCGACGGAGTCCGCGTGGTCGTGCCAGCCCGTGCCGGTGCCGGGCGGCCAGCCGATCAGCCAGGCCTCGCTGCCGCCCGGCCCCTCGAGCCGCACCCAGGTACGCCCCTCGGGGTCGAGCGGGAGCGAGGCGATCAGATCGGCGTCGGCGACGGCACGCCGTACGAAGCCGAGGAGTTCGGCCTGCGTCGGCGCGGACGCGGACCGGGGGGCGGACGCGGGGGCGGGGGCAGCGGGGGAGACAGACATGTGCACCGTCCTGGAGGTGAAGTCGCGGAGCGCGCGCGTCGACGACGTCGCCGTCCGGGAAGTCCGGGACGGACGGTCAGGGCGCGCGGAAAGAAGGGGGAACGTCGCGAATCAACAGGACGGGCGACACACGCAGCCCGCGTAGCGGAGGAGGTCCATGTGGACCCTCCGCCACAGGTGCACGCGGGTGTCGGTCATGAGCGGGAGTACACCATGGGGCTGCGACCGGGTTCAACCGCTCGCCACGATGTGGACGCCGGCGTGGCGCGGACGTTCCGGCGTTCGAGCCGGGGGCACGGGGGACGCGCCGGGCGTGGTGGGGCGGGCGTGCGCGGGGCGCGGAGGGCTCAGCCCGTCACGCGCTCAGCGCACACCCCACCTCATCGCGATCCTGCCCCCGCGTCCTCCCGCGCCCCCGCCTCGGCACCGGCGTCCGCCTCCGACGCCGTCCCGCTCACCGGCCCGCCGAGGGCCGTTTCCGCCGCCGCGTACATGTCCGCCGGGCGGACACCGCTCAGGGCCGTGACGAGGTGGCCGTCGGGGCGGACGAGCAGGACCGTGTGGGCCGCCGCGCCCGGATAGCTCTCCGCGACCAGCAGCTCCGCGCGGTGCGGCAGCGCGGAGACGGCGGCGGCCAGGCGCGGCATGATCCCGGCGGACACCCAGTGGCGGCGTTCCCACACCCCCGTGCCCGGCGCGATCAGGACCACCAGCAGGGCGCCCCGCCCGAGCCGGTCCCGGAGCCGGACGAAGGTGCCGTCCTCGGCGGTGACGATCACGTCCGTGACGGTCGCCCCGGGAGCCGTGGCGACCGGGGCCTCGCCCTCCAGACGGCCGGGCGCGAGGGGCGAGTCGGCGTACGTGCCGGGAGCGCCCAGTGCCCCGCGCCCGAGGTGACCGTCCATCAACAGCGTGTCGAGGCTGCGGGAGGAGCCGGGGACGTAGGTGCGCAGTCCTCCGCCGCCGCGCAGCAGCGGCAGTGCCTGGTCGGCGGCGCGCAGCCGGGAGGCGACGA
Source organism: Streptomyces cellulosae (assembly GCA_014655195.1). Taxonomy (GTDB): domain Bacteria; phylum Actinomycetota; class Actinomycetes; order Streptomycetales; family Streptomycetaceae; genus Streptomyces; species Streptomyces cellulosae. The sequence continues at coordinate 27,088 of BNBH01000024.1, forward strand.
GGGCGCGGCGCTCGGTCTGGTAGCTGTCGAGGAGCGCCTCGTGCGGGCCGTGGTGCCAGGCCAGGGCGAGTTTCCAGGCGAGGTTGTCGGCGTCGCGCAGCCCCTCGTCCAGCCCGTGCGTGCCCAGCGCGCCGAGCAGGTGGGCCGCGTCCCCGGCGAGGAAGACGCGGTCGGCACGCCAGCGCCGGGCGAGCCGGTGGTGGACGGTGTGCACGCCGGTGTCGAGGAGTTCGTACGGGGGCACCGTGCCGCCGTTCCAGCCGGCCAGGGTCTCCCGGATGCGGGTGAGCAGCATCTCCGGGGTGACGAGGTCCTTGCCCGGCGGCAGCAGCCAGTCCAGGCGCCACACCTCGTCCGGCAGCGGGCGGGCGATGATCTCCCCGGCGGAGGGGCCGGAGGTCCGCCACGGCGGTGAGCGGTGCAGCAGCGCCTCGTCCTGCCAGGGGAGTTCGGTGCGCAGGGCGGCGACGGCGTGACGCTCCACGGCGGTGCGGCCGGGGAAGCGGATGTCCTGGAGCTTGCGCACGGTGGAGCGGGGGCCGTCGCAGCCGACCAGGTAACTGCCGCGCCACCACGTGCCGGAGGCGCCCCGGGTGTGGGCGGTGACGCCGGACCGTTCCTGCTCTATGGTGTCCAGCCGGCTGTCCACGGCGATTTTGACGAGCCGTTCGTTCTCCAGGGCGGCGCGCAGCGCGCCGGTCAGGACGTGCTGGGCGATGTGCAGGGGAGCGGCCTCGGCGTCCTCGAAGGCCACCTCGTTCGTCACCTGCTTGCGCCGCATCGACCGCCATCCGGCCCAACGGAACCCCGCGTGGTCCAGGGACAGGCCGGTCAGCCGCTCCATCAGCGCGGCGGTGTCCTCGCGCAGCACGGCGGTGCGGGCGGGACGGGGCTCGTCCTTGCCCGGCCCCTCGTCCAGGACCAGGCACGGGACGTCCTGACGCGCCAGCGCCAGTGCCAGCGTGAGCCCGACGGGCCCCGCTCCGACGACGATCACCGGGTCCACGGCGCGGCGCTCCCTGCTCGGAGTGACGTCGGGGAGGACGTGAGGGAACAGGAAGATGGAGCAGGGTGCACGATCACAGAACGTATGCAACCCATTGCCGGTGCTTGCGTCAAGTGACCGAAGGGCGGTGGCGATCATGAGCCGCCGCGGGAGCGGTCCCAGCGTGTGACAGTTCATCACATGAGTCCACGGCGCATCGCTCATCCGTCACGGTGACGACGACCGGTCACCGACATGACTGTGGCCCGCCGTTCCCGGCGGGCCACAGTCATGTCAGGAAGGAGTCGCGCGTCAGACGCCGTCGGTCTTGTGCGGGCCGCCGACCTCGGCGGCGTTGATGTCGTCGACGTCCTCGACTCCGAGCACCGCGCCCGTGCTGCGCTTGCTGCGGCGCAGGCGTGCCTCCAGCCAGGAGGCGAACGAGGTGAGGGCGAAGTTGAGCGCGATGAAGAGCACCGCGACCACGGTGAAGCTGGCGATCACGTTGGCGCCGTAGTAGCCGCTCATCGTGTTGGCCGAGGCGAGCAGCTCGGGGAAGGTGAGGACGGCGCCGCCGAGGGCGGTGTCCTTCACGATGACGACGAGCTGGCTGACGATGGCCGGGAGCATCGCGGTGACCGCCTGCGGCAGCAGGACCAGCCGCATCAGCTGGTTCTTGCGCAGGCCGATCGCCATCGCGGCCTCGGACTGGCCCTTGGGCAGCGACAGGATGCCGGCGCGCACGATCTCCGCGAGGACGGAGGCGTTGTAGAGCACCAGGCCGGTGACGACCGCGTACAGAGGACGGTCGTCGGAGCTGACGTTGGTGTACTCGGCGAACAGCGCCAGACCGAAGATCATCAGGACCAGCACGGGGATGGCGCGGAAGAACTCCACCACGATGCCGGCCGGGACGCGGACCCACGCGTGGTCCGAGAGACGGGCGATGCCCAGGACCGCGCCGAGCGGCAGCGCGATGATCACCGCGAGTACGGCGGCCTTCAGCGTGTTCTGCAGACCCGGCCAGATGTACGTGGTCCAGGCCTCGGTGCCGGTGAAGAACGGCTTCCACAGGGCCCACTCGAGCTGGCCCTTGTCGTTGAGGGTGCTGAACACCCACCACAGCAGGGCGGCGAGGGCGAGCAGGAAGGCCACCGTGAAGATGACGTTCCGCCGCTTGGCGCGGGGCCCCTGGGCGTCGTACAGAACGGAGCTCATCGCTTCACCGCCACCTTCTTGCCCACCCAGCCGAGGAACAGGCCGGTCGGCAGCGTCAGAACCACGAAACCGAACGCGATGATCGCGGAGATCAGCAGCAGCTGCGCCTCGTTCTCGATCATCTCCTTCATCAGCAGCGCCGCCTCGGCGACGCCGATCGCGGCGGCCACCGTGGTGTTCTTGATGAGTGCGATGAGGACGTTCGCCAGCGGGCCGACGGACGAACGGAACGCCTGGGGCAGCACCACGAGGCCCAGCACCTGGTTGAAGTTCAGGCCGAGCGCGCGGGCGGCCTCCGCCTGGCCGACCGGCACGGTGTTGATGCCGGAGCGCAGCGCCTCGCACACGAAGGCCGAGGTGTACAGGATCAGACCGAGGACGGCGAGCCGGAAGTTGATCGTTTCGAAGTCGTCCGCGCCGAGGCTGACGCCCAGGGTCTGGTTGAGGCCGAGCGACGTGAACAGGATGATGACCGTCAGCGGGATGTTCCGCACGATGTTCACGTACGCGGTCCCGAAGCCGCGCATCAGCGGCACCGGGCCGACGCGCATGGCGGCCAGCAGGGTGCCCCAGATCAGGGAGCCGACGGCGGAGAGCACAGCGAGCTGCACCGTCGTCCAGAAGGCCCCCAGCAGGTCGTAATCTTCAAGAAAATCGAACACGATCTCCCGCGCTTCCGCGTGTAGGGATGCATGCCCCCGGTGCGCCGCCCCGCGTCGGGGGCGGCGCACACGGTCAGGCGCTGCCTCAGCTCTTGATGTCGCCGATCTTCGGAGCGGGCTCGTTCTTGTAGTTGGCCGGGCCGAAGTTGTCCTTCACGGCCGTGTCCCAGCTACCGTCGGCGACCATCTCCTCAAGGGCCTTGTTGATCTTGTCCTTGAGGTCGCTGCCCTTCTTGACGCCGATGCCGTAGTTCTCGTTCGTCAGCTTGAAGCCGCCGAGCTTGAACTTGCCCTTGAACTGGTCCTGGGCGGCGTAGCCGGCGAGGATCGAGTCGTCGGTGGTCAGCGCGTCCACGGCGCCGTTCTGCAGACCGGGCAGACAGGCGGAGTACGTCGGGTACGGCTGCAGCTGGGCCTTCGGCGCCAGCTTCTCCTTGACGTTCTGCGCGGACGTCGAGCCGGTGACGGAGCAGAGCTTCGCGTTGTTCAGGTCCTCGGGCGACTTGATCTTGTCGTCATCGGCGCGGAGCAGGACGTCCTGGTGGGCGAGCAGGTACGGGCCGGCGAAGTCGACCTTCTCCTGGCGCTCCGGGGTGATCGAGTAGGTGGCGGCGATGAAGTCGACGTCACCGCGCTGCAGCATGGTCTCGCGGTCGGCGCTCTTCGACTCCTTCCACTCGATCTGGTTCTCCTCGTAACCGAGCTTCTTGGCGACGTAGGTGGCGACGTCCACGTCGAAGCCCTCGTAGCCCTGCGGGGTCTTCTGGCCGAGGCCCGGCTGGTCGAACTTGATGCCGATCGTGATCTTGTCCTTGCCGCCGCCGCCCGAGGACTCGTTGTCCCCGTCGCCGCCGCCGCAGGCGGTGGCGGTCAGGGCGAGGGCGAAGATGGTGGCCGAGGCGGCGGTGACCTTGCGGAGCTTCATGGTGCACATCCTTTTGACTGGTGAAGTGGTGCGGCCCGGTCAATGTCCGGTGACGCAGGTCGGCAGGGGCGCGGCGCCGTGCCTCAGTGGTGCAGGATCTTCGACAGGAAGTCCTTGGCACGGTCGCTGCGCGGGTTGCTGAAGAACTGGTCCGGCGTCGCCTGCTCGACGATGCGGCCGTCCGCCATGAACACCACGCGGTTCGCGGCCGAACGCGCGAAGCCCATCTCGTGGGTCACGACGATCATCGTCATGCCGTCACGGGCGAGCTGCTGCATGACTTCGAGAACCTCGTTGATCATCTCCGGGTCGAGAGCCGACGTCGGCTCGTCGAAGAGCATGACCTTGGGCTCCATCGCCAGGGCCCGCGCGATGGCGACGCGCTGCTGCTGACCACCGGAGAGCTGTGCGGGGTACTTGTCGGCCTGTGCGGCCACGCCGACCCGGTCGAGGAGGGCACGCGCCCGCTCCTCGGCCTCCTTCTTGTCCTTCTTCCGGACCTTGACCTGTCCGAGCGTCACGTTCTCGAGCACGGTCTTGTGCGCGAAGAGGTTGAAGGACTGGAAGACCATCCCCACGTCGGCACGGAGCTTCGCGAGCGCCTTGCCCTCGTCGGGCAGGGGCTTGCCGTCGATCGTGATCGAGCCGGAGTCGATCGTCTCCAGACGGTTGATGGTGCGGCACAGGGTGGACTTCCCGGACCCGGAGGGTCCGATGACCACGACGACTTCGCCACGCGCGATCGTGAGGTCGATGTCCTGGAGAACGTGCAACGCGCCGAAGTGCTTGTTGACGCTCTTCAGGACGACCAGATCGCCGGTCGCGGCCACATCTTCCTTGGCCACCGATACTTCGGTCATCGCTCTCAGGCTCCGTCCTCCTCGGTTTCGGAGGACAGTAGTAACCCTTCAGACCTGCGTCATTACATCTGAGGGGAATCTGAGCATCACGATCCGATAGCAATCGGACACCTGTCGTAGCACTTGTGACCTGGAACGCGTCCGCGCGAGGCAACGGTACCGAAGCGCAACCGGAACCCTCTTGACGTGGTCCTCCCTCATCGGCGTGACTGCAAGGTGCATCCGCGTGTGGCCATGATGGACACACCCGACAAACGGCCGATGAACCGAAGGGAGCCCTGGTGAGACTGCTGCTCGTCGAGGACGACAACCACGTCGCCGCGGCCCTGTCGGCCGTGCTGGCCCGCCACGGCTTCGACGTCACCCACGCGCGCAGCGGCGAGGAGGCCCTCCAGGCGCTCGTCCCCGAGAGCGACGGCTTCGGCGTCGTCCTGCTCGACCTCGGCCTGCCCGACCAGGACGGGTACGAGGTCTGCGGCAAGATACGCAAGCGCACCAGCACCCCCGTGATCATGGTGACCGCGCGCTCCGACGTGCGCTCCCGCATCCACGGCCTCAACCTCGGCGCCGACGACTACGTGGTGAAGCCGTACGACACCGGGGAGCTGCTCGCCCGGATCCACGCCGTCAGCCGGCGCAGCGTCCACGAGGAGGCCACCGGCTCCACGGAGACCCAGGTGCTCCTCGGCCCGGTGCGCATCGAGCTGCCCACCCGGCAGGTCAGCGTCAACGGCACGCCCGTCCAGCTCACCCGCAAGGAGTTCGATCTGCTCGCGCTGCTGGCACAGCGGCCGGGGGTCGTCTTCCGCCGGGAGCAGATCATCAGCGAGGTGTGGCGCACCAGCTGGGAGGGAACGGGACGTACCCTCGAGGTGCATGTGGCGTCCCTGCGTTCCAAGCTGCGCATGCCCGCCCTGATCGAGACCGTGCGCGGCGTCGGTTACCGGCTCGTCGCGCCCGCCGCGTAGCGGGGCCGGGTGCACACACGACTGCTGCCGCTGCTCATCGTCCTGATGGCGGCCGTCCTGCTCGCCCTCGGCGTGCCGCTCGCGGTGAGCCTCGCCGGCGCCCAGCAGCAGAAGGTCGTCGTCGACCGGATCGACGACACCGCGCGCTTCGCGGCCCTCGCCCAGTTCGTCACCGAGCCCGCCGACACCTCCGGCGGCGACATCAACGAGCGCCGCGAGACCCTCAGCGCCGAGCTGCGCAGCTACTACGAGGTGTACGGCATCCGCGCCGGCGTCTTCTACCGCAACGACGCCCCCATGGCGCACGCCCCCGACGACTTCTTCCTGCCGCGCGCCGGCGAGGTCAGGGACGCCTTCGAGGAGGCGCTGCTCAGCCGCCGCAGCCACGACCCCGAGCAGGTGTGGCCCTGGCAGCGGAGCACCCTCGTGGTCGCCTCACCGGTGATCCGGGACGGCGACGTCGTCGCGGTGGTGGTCACCGAATCGCCCACCGGGCAGATGCGCTCCCGCATCCTCCAGGGCTGGCTGGTCATCGCCGCGGGGGAGGCCGCGGCGATGCTGCTCGCCGTCGGCGCGGCGCTCCGCCTCACCGGCTGGGTGCTGCGCCCGGTGCGCGTCCTCGACGCCACCACCCACGACATCGCCACCGGCCGGCTGAAGTCCCGCGTCGCGGAGGCCGGCGGCCCGCCCGAGCTGCGCCGCCTCGCGCGCTCCTTCAACGAGATGGCGGACAACGTCGAGAACGTGCTGGAGCAGCAGCGCGCCTTCGTCGCCGACGCCTCCCACCAGCTGCGCAACCCCCTGTCCGCGCTGCTGCTGCGCATCGAACTGCTCGCGCTGGAGCTGCCCGAGGGCAACGAGGAGATCGCCTCCGTGCGCGCCGAGGGCAAACGGCTGGCGCAGGTCCTCGACGACCTGCTCGACCTGGCCCTCGCCGAGCACAGCGCGCCCGACCTGCAGATCGTCGACATCGGCGCGGTGGCGGCCGAGCGGGTCGCCGCCTGGTCGCCGACCGCCGAGGCCAAGGACGTCACGCTGACCGGCGTCTGCCCGGCGACCACCGCCTGGGCGGACCCGGTGGCGCTGTCCAGCGCGCTGGACGCGGTCATCGACAACGCGGTGAAGTTCACCCCGTCCGGCGAGACGGTCGAGGTGACCGTCGCCTCCAACGGCGACACGGCGACCGTCGTCGTCACCGACAACGGCCCCGGACTGACCGACGAGGAGCTGACCCGCGTCGGCGACCGCTTCTGGCGCAGCGGACGGCACCAGAACGTCAAGGGCTCGGGCCTCGGCCTGTCCATCTCCCGCGCGCTGCTCGCGGCGGGCGGCGGCTCGATCTCCTACGAGCGGCACGAGCCGCACGGACTGCGGGTGACCGTGAGCGTGCCGCGCAACGCCCCCGCGGGTGAGGCGGAAGGTCAGGGCTTGACGGACCGGTAGTACCGGCGGGCGCCCTCGTGCAGCCGCAGCGGGTCGGTGTAGATGGCGGTGCGCACGTCGACGAGCTGCGCGGAGTGCACATGGGCGCCGATGCCGTCACGGCTCTTCAGCACGATCCGGGTCAGCCACTCGGTGAGCCGTGGGTCCGTGTCCGCGCGCGTGATCAGCAGGTTGGACACCGCCATGGTCGGCACGGCCGAGCCGAGCTGACTGCCCGGGTAGGCCGACTCCGGGATGTTCGTCGCGCGGTAGTAGCGGGTGGCCCTGCCCTTCTCGTGCACCTTCGCGATCAGCGAGGCGTCGATCGGCACGAACCGCAGCGCGGAGTCCTCCGCGTACTTCTTCAGCCCGTCCGTGGGCAGCCCGCCCGACCAGAAGAAGGCGTCCAGACCGTGCCCCAGGCGCCCGGGCCCGGTGTCGATGCCGTCCGCGGACGGCACGATGTCCCGCTCCGGGTCGATCCCGGCCGCCCGCAGCAGCCGGTTCGCGATCAGCCGCACCCCGGACTTCGGCGGCCCTATGGCGACCCGCTTGCCCCGCAGGTCGGCGACGGTACGGATGCCCGAGTCGGGTGCGACGGCGAGCTGCACGTAGTCGTCGTACAGACGCGCCACCCCGCGCAGCCCGGCGGCGCCGGTGCGGCCCTCCTGCCGGTACGTCTCCACGGCGTCGGCCGCCGCGAGGGCGAAGTCGGCCTGCCCGGTGGCGACCCGGCGGACGTTCTCCCAGGAGCCGTCGCTGGTCTCCAGCCGCACCTCCAGATCCGGCATGTCCTTGCCGAGCGCGCTCCGCAGCAGCTCGCCGTACTTCTGGTAGACGCCGGCGCGGGTGCCGGTGCTCATCGTGATCGTCCCGCCGGGCGCCTCCTCACGCCACGGCGCGACCCACCACAGCAGCAGCCCGAGCACCACGAGGCCGACGGCCGCGCCCCGCAGGGCCCGCCGCCTGCCGATGCGGGACAGCACGTGGGACATGGCGGCGATCCTGCCAGCCCGGTGCCTCGCTGACCAGGGCGGAAATCACGGGGAGAACCGGCCGTGGCGCACGCGGACCGTGAAGTGGGGAAACGCCGGGCCGAGTTGAGGCGGCCGCTGTAGCCTCCACCGATGACGTCCTCCACCGAGCCCGCGCCGACGCCGTCCGCCTCCGACGCCGAGTGCCTCGCGCTCACCCGGCAGCTGCGGCGCCGGGGCACCGTCGTGCTGTCCGTGTTCGCGCTGGTCTGGGCCTTCGCGGGCGCCTCCGGCACGGGCGCGGCGACGGACGCGGTGCCGGTGGCCGTGGAAGCCGTGGCGCTCGTGATCACGGCGGTCGCGCTGTACCTGGGCCTTCGCAAGGACGCCCGGCCCTCGCCCCGCACGGTGGACCTGCCCGCGAACTGGGCCCGCGGGGTGGGCCTCGTGAACGGCGTCGAGCTGCTGGCGATCGTCGCCGTGATCGCCGCGGCCAACGCCTCCGGCCACCCGGAGTACGTCCCGGCCGGCATCGCGCTCGTCGTGGGCCTGCACTTCTTCCCGCTCGCCCGGCTCTACGACCAGTGGCAGTACCGGTGGACCGGAGCGCTGCTCACCGCCGTGGCCGTCGTCGGCGCCGTGCTGGTCCTGGCGGGCCTGTCCGCCGAGTCCGTGCGGGCCGTGGTGGGTCTGGCCTGCGCCGCCGTCCTCTGGGCCTCCGGCTGCCACCTGGCCGTACGCGGCTGAGCCACCTGGCCGAACGGGGCGGGAGGGGAACACCGGGCGGAACCGCTCCGGGAAACGCCTACCCTTGTTGCCATGACCAGCAGCAGTGACCGGAGCCCCGCCGTGGACGTTCTCTCGACCAGGACCTACGAGATTCGCACCTACGGGTGCCAGATGAACGTCCACGACTCCGAGCGCCTCGCCGGGCTGCTGGAGGACGCCGGGTACGTCCGCGCCCCCGAGGGCTCCGACGGCGAGGCCGACGTCGTCGTGTTCAACACCTGCGCCGTCCGCGAGAACGCCGACAACAAGCTGTACGGCAACCTGGGCCACCTCGCCCCGAAGAAGGCGAGCCGCCCCGGCATGCAGATCGCGGTCGGCGGCTGCCTCGCGCAGAAGGACCGCGACACCATCGTCAAGCGCGCCCCCTGGGTGGACGTGGTCTTCGGCACGCACAACATCGGCAAGCTGCCGGTGCTGCTGGAGCGCGCCCGCGTCCAGGAGGAGGCGCAGGTCGAGATCGCCGAGTCGCTGGAAGCGTTCCCCTCCACGCTGCCCACCCGCCGCGAGAGCGCCTACGCCGCCTGGGTGTCGATCTCCGTCGGCTGCAACAACACCTGCACCTTCTGCATCGTCCCCGCCCTGCGCGGCAAGGAGAAGGACCGCCGCCCCGGCGACATCCTCGCCGAGATCGAGGCGCTGGTCGCCGAGGGCGTCTCCGAGATCACCCTGCTCGGCCAGAACGTCAACGCCTACGGCTCCGACATCGGCGACCGCGAGGCCTTCAGCAAGCTGCTGCGCGCCTGCGGGAAGATCGACGGCCTGGAGCGCGTCCGCTTCACCTCCCCGCACCCCCGCGACTTCACCGACGACGTCATCGCCGCCATGGCCGAGACGCCCAACGTGATGCCGCAGCTCCACATGCCCCTGCAGTCCGGTTCCGACCCGGTCCTCAAGGCGATGCGCCGCTCCTACCGCCAGGAGCGCTTCCTCGGGATCATCGAGAAGGTCCGCGCCGCCATCCCGCACGCGGCGATCAGCACCGACATCATCGTGGGTTTCCCCGGCGAGACCGAGGAGGACTTCCAGCAGACGCTGCACGTCGTCCGCGAGGCCCGCTTCGCGCAGGCGTTCACCTTCCAGTACTCCAAGCGGCCCGGCACCCCGGCCGCCGAGATGGACGGGCAGATCCCCAAGAAGGTCGTCCAGGAACGCTACGAGCGTCTCGTCGCCCTCCAGGAGGAGATCTCCTGGGAGGAGAACAAGAAGCAGGTCGGCCGCACCCTGGAGCTGATGGTCGCCGAGGGCGAGGGCCGCAAGGACGACACCACCCACCGCCTCTCCGGCCGCGCCCCCGACAACCGCCTGGTGCACTTCACCAAGCCCGACCAGGAGGTCCGCCCCGGTGACGTCGTCACCGTCGAGGTGACCTACGCGGCCCCGCACCACCTCCTCGCCGAGGGCCCCGTCCTCGACGTGCGCCGCACCCGTGCGGGCGACGCCTGGGAGAAGCGCACGGCGGAGAAGGCGGCCAAGCCCGCGGGCGTGCTGCTCGGCCTGCCCAAGGTGGGCGTGCCCGAGCCGCTCCCGGCGGTCAGCGGCGGCTGCGCCGTCGACTGACGCCCCTGCCCCGGACCCGCCCCGGCGGGCGGGTCCGTAGGGCCGCAGTAGGCTGCTGATCATGCTTGTCGCCGCCGCAGCCTGCCCCTGCCCGCCGCTGCTCGTGCCCGAGGTCGCCGCAGGCGCCGCCCCGGAGCTGGACGCCGCGCGCGCCGCCTGCACCGACGCGCTCGGCGTGCTCGCGGCCTCCCGCCCCGACCTGCTGGTCGTCGTGGGCCCGGACGACGGCGCCGGGACGCACGCCTACCCTGCGGGCACCCCGGGCTCCTTCCGCGGCTTCGGCGTCGACCTGGACGTACGGCTGGGGGAGGGCGACGGCGCCGGTGCGGAACTCCCGTACGGGCTCGCCGTGGGCGCCTGGCTGCTGGGGCGGACCGGATGGGCCGACGCCCCCGTCGAGGGGCGGGGCGTGGGGGAGTCTCTCGCCCCCGACGCGTGCCTCGCCGAGGGGCAGCGGCTGGCCGGCCGGGCCGACCGGGTGGCGCTCCTCGTGATGGGCGACGCCAGCGCCTGCCGCACGCTGAAGGCTCCCGGCTACCTCGACGAACGCGCCGCGCCCTACGACGCGGAGATCGCCCGCGCGCTCGGCTCCGCCGACACGGCGGCCCTGCGCGCGCTGGACCCCGGACTCGCGCGCGAGCTGAAGGTGTCCGGCCGTGCGCCCTGGCAGGTGCTCGCCGGAGCGGCCGAGGGCCGCGCCGGGCTGTCGGGCGTGCTGCTGCACGAGGACGCCCCGTACGGCGTGGGGTACGTCGTCGCCACCTGGTCCTAGGCGCGTACACGTGAACGAACGGCGGACGGCCGGGGCGTGATGCCCCGGCCGTCCGCCGTTCGTGCCGCTCAGGAGGCGGGCGGCGGCCCGGCCGGCGGCGTGGTGCCGCCNCGGCCGGCGGCGTGGTGCCGCCCGCGTCCGGACCGGGACCGTTCTTGTGCGCGAAGCGGTCCACGGCCTCCTTGGCCTTTCCCGTACCGGACTGGATCTTGTCGCTGTACTTGCCCTTGGTGCTCCGGTCGACGGTGTGCGCCGCCTTCTCCAGACCGTGCTGGATCTTGTCCTCGTGCTGCTGCGCGAGACCGGAGACCTTGTCCTTGGCAGGGCCGAGCTTGGCCTTCAGATTGTCCAGGAGACCCATGATGTACCTTCCCTAGCGGCACGCTTACGTGCGGGCGCCCTCGCCGGCCTCGGTGTCGGCGGCCTTGCCGGACTGCTGCTTCGGGATGTCGACGCTCTCCGTGGCGCCGGCCTCGCCGGCTTCCTTCACCGGGGCCTCGGAGGGCGCCTTCGCCTCGTCGGCCGCGGCCTCGGACTCAGGCGTCGCCGCCATGTCGTCCGTACCGCTCCCCGTCGTCTCCCCGTCGGTCCGGGCCTCGGCCGCCGCTGTCTCTCCCGTGGTCTTCGACCTCCGAAAAAGTCGTGCAAAAACGCCCATATCCACTCCATACGTTACTCGTGCGGGCGAAATTCCGCGTAGCCCGGCGTGTCCATCCGTGTGAGCCGGGCGAGCGCCACCGTGATCCGGCGGCAGGAACCTCGAACGGGCAACGACCCGGCGGACCCCGCGTCACGTAACCCGTTCGAGAGCGGCCCCTGAGGTTTGGGAGACTGGATCGGTGAGCAGCGCACCCCACGCCCCCCGCGTCATCGCCGTCGTCGGTCCCACCGCGGCCGGAAAGTCCGACTTGGGTGTGTTTCTCGCCCAGCGGCTGGGTGGTGAGGTCGTCAACGCCGACTCCATGCAGCTCTACCGGGGGATGGACATCGGCACCGCCAAGCTGACGCCCGAGGAGCGCGGCGGCGTCCCGCACCACCTGCTCGACGTCTGGGACGTCACCGAGACCGCCTCCGTCGCGGAGTATCAGCGGATGGCACGCGCGCGGATCGACGCGCTGCTCGCCGAAGGGCGCTGGCCGATCCTGGTCGGCGGCTCCGGCCTGTACGTCCGCGGGGCCGTCGACAATCTGGAGTTCCCCGGCACCGACCCGGAGGTCCGCGCGCGCCTCGAGGAGGAACTGGCCCTGCGCGGCCCCGGCGCGCTGCACGCCCGGCTCGCCGCGGCCGACCCCGACGCCGCCCGCGCGATCCTGCCCAGCAACGGCCGCCGCATCGTCCGCGCGCTGGAGGTCATCGAGATCACCGGGCGGCCCTTCACCGCCAACCTCCCCGGCCACGACTCCGTCTACGACACGCTCCAGATCGGCGTCGACGTGGCCCGCCCCGAACTCGACGAGCGCATCGCCCGCCGGGTCGACCGCATGTGGGAGGCGGGGCTGGTCGAAGAAGTGCGCGCACTCGAGGCGCAGGGGTTGCGCGAGGGGCGTACGGCGTCGCGCGCCCTCGGCTACCAGCAGGTGCTGGCCGCATTTGCCGGCGAGTGCACCCTGGAGGAGGCACGGGCCGAGACCGTCCGTGCCACCAAGCGCTTCGCGCGCCGTCAGGATTCATGGTTCAGGCGCGATCCGCGGGTGCACTGGTTGAGTGGGGCCGCGGCGGACCTCCGGGAACTTCCGCAGCTCGCGATGGCGTTGGTCGAACGACCGGTTACAGCCTGATCACGTCCTGGCATCGGGACGCCCAGGCCGTCATCCGGGCCTGTGACACCGTGCCATCATCAAGCTTCGATCGACCAGTGGAGTCCTAAGTTGGGAGGGCGCGTGGCGATGGAGGCCGGCCCTCGCGACACCGCACACAGCACCGAGCACCTCGCCACCGGGCGGGATGCCCCGGAGCCGGAGACCGACCGTCTCAGCCCTGACGGGCCCGAGGAGACGCAGGGCGGTGTGACCGACGACGGTCCCGAGCCGGAGGAGATGTTCACCGGCGGGGACGAGGTCGAGGTCGAACTGCGCCCGCAGCGCCGGCTGCGCGTCTGGCAGCTCGCCCCGATCGTGGGCCTCGGCGCGCTCGGCTCCCTGATGTTCGCCTTCCCGCTCGCCTTCGACTTCGGCGACAGCGGTGCGGTGATCGCCATGCTGGGTCTGCTGATCTGCTCCTGCGCGGCGGGCTGGGGCATGATGGCCGCCCGCAAGGTCGGCTACACGTGGCCGGGCCTGACCGCCCGCGGCTCGGACCGCAAGTCCGACTGGCGCGTGGTGGCCGCGTACGCGGTGATGGTCGCGGCGGTGGTGGCGCTGGCGGTCTGGCGAGTGGCCCGCCTGCGCTGAGGGCCCCGGCGAGGCGGGGCCGTTCTTGACGCCCGCGGCGAGACCGGGCTCGCGCGAACGCCCGGGCACTGTGGGCCGCCGGCGCCGAAGCCTGTGCGCGTAGGCCTCGCGGCCGGTTGATCTGCCTTCGCGGCTTGGCTCGCTGAACCTATGGCCCTGAGGCCCGTCGGCCTTCGCGGGATGGCGGCCCGCCCGTGCCGGGCCTGACTGTCGGCTCGCGCCGGAACCGGGGGCCCGGTGGCCCGCGGACGTCCCACCTTCGTGGTTTTCGCGGTCGGGTGCATGCTGAACGCGTGGCTCTGAGGCCGGCTCGCGCCTGCCGTCGTGGGAGCGCGGCCCGTGCGTGGCGGGCCGGTCGGCTCGCGCCGGATCCGGGGCTTCGGTGTCCTGCGGGCGCGTCGGTTTTCGCGGTTGGGTGCATGCTGAACGCGTGGCTCTGAGGCCGGCTCGCGCCGGATCCGGGGCTCCGATGGTCCGCGGGCGTCCGTTTTCTCGGCTTGCCGCATGCCGGGCCCGTGGCTCTGCGGCGGCTCGCGTCACGGCCCGCTCGGGCTCGTCCACCCTGGGCGGCGCCCCTTGGCGCCGGCCCCCGATGCCCGCGTCGTTCGGGCCCGCCCGCAGGCCCCCGGACACCGGCCCAACGCGGCCCTCACCTCGTCGTCCACAGGCGGCGACGCCGTTCCGCCCCCACCCCGTAGGATCGAGGAATGAGCACGCGGATCGCCTTCCTCAAGGGGCACGGTACGGAGAACGACTTCGTGATCGTGCCCGACCCCGAGAACGCCGTCGAGCTGTCGCCCGCGGCCGTCGCCGCGCTGTGCGACCGGCGCGCGGGGATCGGGGGCGACGGGCTGCTGCACGTCGTGCGGTCCGCGGCGCATCCCGAGGCGCGGTCCATGGCGGACGAGGCCGAATGGTTCATGGACTACCGCAACGGCGACGGATCCGTCGCCGAGATGTGCGGCAACGGTGTCCGCGTCTTCGCCCGCTACCTCCAGCACGCCGGGCACGTCGGCGAGGGCGACCTCGCGATCGCCACACGCGGCGGCGTGAAGACCGTGCACATCGCCAAGGACGGCGACATCACCGTCGGCATGGGCCGCGCGGTTCTCCCCGAGGGCGATGTCACCGTGGCCGTCGGCGACCGCGACTGGCCCGCGCGCAACGTCAACATGGGCAACCCGCACGCCGTGGCCTTCGTCGAGGATCTGGCCGACGCGGGCGGCCTGTTCACCGCGCCCTCCTTCGCCCCGGAAGCCGCCTACCCGGACGGGGTGAACGTGGAGTTCGTCGTCGACCGCGGCCCCCGGCACGTCGCGATGCGCGTCCACGAGCGCGGCGTCGGCGAGACCCGCTCCTGCGGCACCGGCGCGTGCGCCGTCGCCGTGGCCGCCGCCCGCCGCGACGGCGTCGACCCGAGCGACACCGGCCTGCCGGTCACGTACACCGTGGACCTCCCCGGCGGCACACTCGTGATCACCGAACAGCCCGACGGACAGATCGAGATGACCGGTCCCGCGGTCATCGTCGCCGAAGGCGCGATCGAGGCCGAGTGGCTGGAGAACGCCCTCGGCTGAAGAGTGCGCTCCATGATCTCCCTCCCTCCGGCCCTCCCCGCCGTCGATCCGCAGGACACAGCGGGTGAAGAGCTTCGGGATCATGGCTCACCACCCACCCGATGGCGTGAAAACGACCGTGAACGGACCGTCGCTCTTTGGAGTGATCCGTTTCACGGTCCGCCGGAGGCGGCCGGTTCGACCCCCCGCGGCTGGATAGCATCGAGCACCGGCCCGGACGGGGGATCAACGCCGTCTCCCAGGCCCGAGTCCGCCCTGGGGCGCCGTCCGCCGGATCCACGCAGCCGGAGGTGCTCATGAACGCGGAGGCCGCGAAACCTGCGACCCCGGGCCCGCTCGCACCGGGTCACGTCACACCGGCCGGGACGCGCCGCAAGTCCCGCCCCCGGCTCGACCTGCGCCGGCTGGGCCGCGCCGCCCTGCTGGGGTCGTCCTCCGCCCGCGACCGGCTGCCCGACGCCATCGGCCACGTCGTCGAGGCGCACCGCGCCCACCACCCCGACGCCGACCTCGAACCGCTGCGCCGCGCCTACCTCCTCGCGGAGTCCTCGCACCGCGGCCAGATGCGCAAGAGCGGCGAGCCGTACATCACCCACCCGCTCGCCGTCACCCTCATCCTGGCCGAACTCGGCGCCGAGACCACGACGTTGACCGCCTCCCTGCTGCACGACACGGTCGAGGACACCGACGTCACCCTCGACCAGGTGGGCGGGGAGTTCGGCGAGGAGGTGCGCTATCTCGTCGACGGCGTCACCAAGTTGGAGAAGGTCGACTACGGCGCCGCCGCCGAGCCCGAGACCTTCCGCAAGATGCTCGTCGCCACCGGCAACGACGTCCGCGTGATGTCGATCAAACTCGCCGACCGGCTGCACAACATGCGCACCCTCGGCGTGATGCGCCCCGCCAAGCAGGAACGCATCGCCAAGGTGACACGTGACGTGCTCATCCCGCTCGCCGAACGCCTCGGCGTCCAGGCGCTCAAGACGGAGCTGGAGGACCTGGTCTTCGCGATCCTCCACCCGGAGGAGTACGAGAAGACCCGCGAGCTGATCGTCAACAACGCCGCCCGCGAGGACGACCCGCTCGCCGACGTCGCCGACGACGTCCGGAAGGTGCTCCGGGAGGCCGACATCCCGGCCGAAGTCCTCATCCGGCCACGGCACTTCGTCTCCGTGCACCGCGTCTCCCGCAAGCGCGGCCCGCTGCGCGGCGCCGACTTCGGGCGGCTGCTGGTGCTGGTGAACGAGGACGCCGACTGCTACGCCGTGCTGGGCGAGCTGCACACCTGTATGACGCCGGTGGTCTCGGAGTTCAAGGACTTCATCGCCGTCCCCAAGTTCAACCTGTACCAGTCGCTGCACACGGCGGTGGCCGGTGACGACGGCCAGGTCGTCGAGGTCCTCATCCGCACCCACCAGATGCACAAGGTCGCCGAGGCCGGCGTCGTCGCCCTCGGCAACCCCTACGCCGCCCCGCCGGAGGAGCAGTCCGCGGGCGACGGCGAGCGCGTCGACCCGACCCGCCCCGGCTGGCTGTCCCGGCTGCTCGAATGGCAGCAGGCCGCGCCCGACCCCGACACCTTCTGGTCCACCCTCCGCGAGGACCTCGCCCAGGACCGGGAGATCACCGTCTTCCGCCCCGGCGGCGGCACCCTCGGCCTGCCCGAGGGGGCGACCTGCGTGGACGCCGCCTACGCGCAGTACGGCGAGGACGCGCACGCCTGCATCGGCGCCCGGGTCAACGGGCGGCTCGCCAGGCTGAGCACCGTGCTCAAGGACGGGGACACCGTCCAGCTCCTCATGGACCAGGACGCGGCCTCCGCGCCGTCCCGCGAGTGGCTGGACCACGCGACCACCCCGGCCGCCCGCATCGCCATCCAGCGGTGGCTCGCCGCCCACCCCACCGCCGAGGACACCGACGCGCGCTCCCTGGCGGACGACGTCGAGACCCCCCGGCCGCCCGGTACGGAGACCCCCCAGCCCTCCGGCGCCGACGACACGGACCCCGGGCGTCCGGCCGCCGCACAGGTGCTGGCCGACCGGGACGGCGCGACCGTACGGCTGGCCGGCTGCTGTACGCCCGTACCGCCCGACGAGGTCATCGGGTTCGCGGTGCGCGGGGGAGCGGTCACCGTGCACCGGACGGAGTGTCCGGCGGTGGCGCGGATGAAGAGCGCGGGGCGCACGGAGGTCGGAGTGCGCTGGGGCGAGGGCGCCGAGTGCCGGGTCACGCTGGTGGCGGAGTCGTTCGTACGGCCGCACCTCCTCGCGGACCTCACCGAGGCGATGGCCACCGAGGGCGCCGAGATCGTCTCCGCGACCGTGGAACCGCCGGAACGGCAGCAGGTGCGCCACACGTACACCGTGCAGCTCCCGGACGCCGCCCAGCTGCCCGCCCTGATGCGCGCCATGCGCAATGTGGCGGGGGTGTACGACGTCAGCCGGGCGCAGCCGCAGGCGGCGGGCGAATAGGACGCCCCTGGGCCACGCCCGGTGACGGCACACGGCGCACACACCCCTGCGGTGTGATTACCCGATCGGGTGGGTCGGGAGCGCGCCGCCGCAGCCGTGCCCGCCCGCGCTGATAGCCGTGAGGCATGCCGCTCACCTCCCGAAACCGCGCGCCGCTCACCTCACCCCACCCCACCCCGCACACCCCCCGACGCCCGGCCTCCCGCGCCCGCCGCCGCACCGCCCAGGCCCTCCTCGCCTCCGCCGTCGGCGTCTGCCTGGTCGCCGCCGGCGCCCCCGCCGAGCCGCTCGGCATCGGCGACCCCCTCTTCCCGCACCTCGGCAACCCCGGCTACGACGTGCAGGCGTACGACCTGGATCTCACCTATCCCGGCAGCAACGACCGGCCGCTCGAGGCCGTCACCACCGTCGACGCCCGGATCACCGCTGAGCTGGACCGGATCAACCTCGACTTCGCCCACGGCACGGTGCACTCCGTCGAGGTCGACGGCGAACCGGCCGTCTTCACCGGCGTGGGCGAGGACCTGGTGATCACCCCCGACGACGACCTCGACCCGGGCGACTCCGTGCGCATCACCGTCCGGCACACCAGCGACCCCCGGCCCGCCGACCGCGAGGGCGGCTGGGTGCGCACCGCCGACGGCCTCGCCCTCGCCAACCAGGCCGACGCCGCGCACCTGGTCTTCCCGTGCAACGACCACCCGTCCGACAAGGCGATGTTCACCTTCCGGATCACCGTCCCGGAGGGCTACACCGCCGTCGCCAACGGCCTGCCCACCGCCGTCGACCGCGCCCCCTCCACCACCACCTGGAGCTACCGCACCCGCAACCCCATGGCCACCGAACTCGCCCAGGTGTCCGTCGGCCGCTCCACCGTCCTGCACCGCACCGGACCGCACGACCTGCCCCTGCGGGACGTCGTCCCCACCGAGCACCGCACCGCTCTCGAACCCTGGCTCGCCAAGACCCCGGCGCAGATCTCCTGGATGGAGGAGCGGGTCGGTCCCTACCCCTTCGCCACCTACGGCCTGCTGCTCGCCGAGGCGTCCACCGGCTTCGCGCTGGAGACCCAGACGCTCTCCCTCTTCGAGCGCGACCTGTTCACCGACCCCGCGCTGCCCGCCTGGTACGTCGAGTCGATCATGGTGCACGAGCTGGCCCACCAGTGGTTCGGCGACAGCGTCAGCCCCCGCACCTGGGCCGACCTCTGGCTCAACGAGGGGCACGCCACCTGGTACGAGGCGCTGTACGCCGAGAAGCGCGGCGGCAGGACCCTCGAGGCCCGGATGCGGGCCGCGTACGAGTCCTCCGACGGCTGGCGCGCAGCCGGAGGCCCGCCCGCCGCGCCGAAGCCGCCCGAGCCGGGCAAGAAGATCGGCATCTTCCGCCCGGGCGTCTACGGCGGCGCCGCACTGGTCCTGTACGCCCTGCGTCAGGAGATCGGGCAGGAGGCCTTCGACCGGCTGGAACGGGCCTGGGTCGTCCGGCACCGCGACTCCAACGCCTCCACCGCCGACTTCGTCCGCCTCGCCTCCGAGACCGCGGGACGCGACCTCACCGGCTTCCTGCACGCCTGGCTGTACGACGACACCACCCCGCCGATGCCCGGCCACCCCGACTGGCGGTCCTCCGAGCGCGCCGTGACGGAGGAGCCCGGCCCGCACGGGCATGCGGCGCATCGGCCGGACGAGGGCGGGGAATAACACGGTGACGAGACGAGCCGTACCGTGCGACCATCGTCGGGTCCGCGCGACAGGGGAAACGGGAATCTCCCGGGGTACCCGGACGTTGTGGACAGTGACGGAAGGCCGCTCGGCCGGATCCGTCGCCGCAGACGGCAACCCAACGACGTAAGGACCCAATGACCTCCTCTTCATCCCCTTCCCAGGACACCACGCGCTTCGCGCACAGCCACGCCGAGGGTCTTCGGGCCGATGCCCTGATGGAAGAGGACGTCGCCTGGAGCCTCGAGATCGACGGAGAGCGGGACGGCGACCAGTTCGACCGCTCCGAGCGTGCGGCCCTGCGCCGTGTCGCCGGCCTCTCCACCGAGCTCGAGGACGTCACCGAGGTCGAGTACCGGCAGCTCCGCCTGGAGCGCGTCGTGCTCGTCGGGGTGTGGACCTCGGGCACCGCGCAGGACGCCGAGAACTCCCTCGCGGAGCTCGCCGCCCTCGCCGAGACGGCGGGCGCCCTCGTCCTCGACGGCGTGATCCAGCGCCGGGACAAGCCGGACGCGGCGACCTACATCGGCTCCGGCAAGGCCGAGGAGCTGCGCGACATCGTGCTCGAGTCGGGCGCGGACACCGTCATCTGCGACGGTGAGCTCAGCCCGGGCCAGCTCATCCACCTCGAGGACGTCGTCAAGGTCAAGGTCATCGACCGTACGGCCCTGATCCTCGACATCTTCGCCCAGCACGCCAAGTCCCGAGAGGGCAAGGCGCAGGTCGCGCTCGCGCAGATGCAGTACATGCTGCCGCGGCTGCGCGGCTGGGGTCAGTCGCTGTCCCGGCAGATGGGCGGCGGCAAGGGCGGCGGCCTCGCCACCCGTGGTCCCGGTGAGACCAAGATCGAGACGGACCGGCGACGGATCCGCGAGAAGATGGCGAAGATGCGCCGGGAGATCGCGGAGATGAAGACCGGCCGCGAGATCAAGCGTCAGGAGCGCAAGCGCAACAAGGTGCCGTCCGTCGCCATCGCGGGCTACACCAACGCGGGCAAGTCCTCGCTGCTCAACCGGCTCACCGGCGCGGGCGTGCTGGTGGAGAACGCCCTGTTCGCCACCCTCGACCCGACGGTGCGCCGGGCCGAGACCCCGAGCGGCCGGCTCTACACGCTGGCCGACACCGTCGGCTTCGTCCGGCACCTGCCGCACCACCTGGTCGAGGCGTTCCGCTCCACCATGGAGGAGGTCGGCGATTCCGACCTGATCCTCCACGTGGTGGACGGCTCGCACCCGAACCCGGAGGAGCAGCTCGCCGCCGTGCGCGAGGTGATCCGGGACGTCGGCGCCACCGGCGTGCCCGAGATCGTCGTGATCAACAAGGCGGACGCGGCGGACCCGCTCACCCTGCAGCGGCTGCTGCGGGTGGAGCCGCACTCCATCGCCGTCTCGGCCCGCACCGGCCGGGGCATCCCGGAGCTGCTCGCCCTGATCGACAGCGAGCTGCCCCGCCCGTCGGTGGAGATCGAGGCCCTCGTGCCGTACACCCACGGCAAGCTGGTCGCCCGTGCGCACGACGAGGGCGAGGTGCTCTCCGAGGAGCACACCCCGGAGGGCACCCTGCTCAAGGTGCGGGTGCACGAGGAGCTGGCGGCGGAGTTCGCGCCGTACGTTCCGACCCCGGCCGGCTGACCGGACCACGGACAACGACGAAGGGCCCGCCCCCTGCCGAGTGCAGGGGGCGGGCCCTTCGTCGTGTGCGGCTCAGCGGCCGCCGTGGGTCCTGCTCATGTTCTGGTACAGCGCCTCGGCGTCCGCGCCGAGGCGCGGGCCCGCCAGCCAGGTGTGGTCCAGCGGGCCGATCGAGGTGTTCGACACCAGCACCGTCTCGCCGTTCACCACCCGGAACCAGCCGCCGCCGGACGAGCCGCCGGTCATGGTGCAGCCGATGCGGTACATGTCCGGCAGGTTCGGGGCGAGCGAGAAGCGGCCCGGGGTGTCCAGGCACTTGAACATCCGCAGCCCGTTGTACGGCGGCGCCGCCGGGTAGCCCCAGGCGCCCATCGTGCCCGCCTGGGCCGCGTCCGGGTCGGAGAAGTCCACGTCGAGCGCGGCGCCGACGGTCTCCTCCAGGGACTTCGCGCCCTGCTCCGGCTGCACGTGCAGCACGGCGTAGTCGTACGCCGCCCCGTCGCCGCCGCTCTCCGAACCGCCCTGGATCCAGCCGTTCGACGTCGAAGCCCAGTCCACCCACCAGTTGCCGTACGGGGCGATCTCGGCCGGGTTGGCGTCGGTCAGCTCCGCCTCGGAGCGGCCGTAGTCGTTGTAGGCCGGGACGAAGACGATGTTGCGGTACCAGCCGCCGCTGCTGCCCGCGTGCACGCAGTGCCCTGCGGTCCACACGAGGTTGGACTTCCCCGGGTGGTTGGCGTCCTTGATCACCGTGCCGGAGCAGACGGCCGAGCCCTCGGGGGTGTCGAAGAAGACCTTCCCGACCGGGGCGGCGTTCTCGTGGTACGGCGTCTTCTCCGCCTGCGCGGTGACCGGCGCCGGCTCCGGGTCGCTCAGCCCCTGGGCCGCGGAGGCGTCCTTCGTGGTGACCGTCTTCTCGGCCTCCTCGGCGTCCTGCATCCGCTCGGGCTTCCAGAGGCCCTCGATGACCGGGTTGACGAAGTCCCGCGCCTCGCGCAGCCACTCGTCCTCGTCCCAGTCCTTCCAGCCGCCGTCCCGCCACTGGTCCACGTCGATGCCGTGGTCCTTCAGCCGGTCGGCGAGGTCGGCCGGGACGCGGACGCCGCCGCCCGCGTCGTCGCCGGCTCCTGCCCTGCTCGCCGAGGCGTCGGGCCGGTCGGTCGCCTTGTCCTCCGTGGACCCGCCGCAGGCGGTCGCGGTGAGCGCCACCGCGGCGAGCAGCGCGCTCACGGCGAGGGCGGTCCGCCGTCCGCGCAGGCGCCGGACGGACGTGGAGAGGGAACGCATGCTGTGGTGACCCCCGTCACTACTCGGAATTCGTGTGCCGCTGCTGCGGTGTTCCGTCGTCCGCCCCGGGTGCGCGGCGCCATCCGGGGCGGACGGTCCGCTCACTGGCCGGCGAACTTCTCGCTGACCGCGTCGTAGACGCCCTTGGCCTCCTTGCCGAGCCGCGGCCCGGCCAGCCAGCCGGTCGTCACCGGACCGATGGAGGTGTTGGAGACCAGCGCCGGCTTGCCGTCCTGGCCGGCCGCGATCCAGCCGCCGCCGGAGGAACCGGCGGTCATGCTGCAGCCGATGCGGTACATCGTCGGGTCGGACGCGCTCAGCGACAGGCGGCCCGGCTTGTCCACGCAGGAGTACAGCGACTGCCCGTCGTACGGCGGCGCGGCCGGGTAACCGATCGCCTCCACCTCCTCGATCTTCGGCACGGCGGGCGCGTTGAAGTCGACCGGCATCGCCGCACCGACCGTCTCCTCCAGCGACGTGCCGTCGCCGCCCTTCTCCGGGGTCACATGGATGACGGCGAAGTCGTACGAGGCGCCGTCACCGCCCGTCGCGCCGCCCTGCTCGATCCACTGGTCCGAGGTCTGCGCCCAGTCGCCCCACCAGACGCCGTACGGAGCGACCTCCTCCTTGGTGGCCCCGCCGATCTCCTTCGCCGACATGCCCGAGTCGTTGTACGACGGCACGAAGGCGATGTTGCGGTACCAGCCGCCCTTATTGCCCGCGTGCACGCAGTGGCCCGCCGTCCACACCATGTTGGACTTGCCGGGATTGGCCGGGTCCTCGACCACGGTCGCGGAGCAGACCATCGTGCCCTCGGGGGAGTCGAAGAAGACCTTCCCCGCGGTGGGCGCGTTCTCGTGGTACGACGTCGGCACGGCCTTGGCCTGCACCGGGTCCGGCGTGGGGTCGGTCACGCCCTGGTCGCCGGAGATGTCGTTCTCGTCGACCTCCGGCTGGTCGGGCTCGTCGGCCTCCCGCATGCGGTCCGGATCCCACAGATCCTCGATGATCGGGTTGACGAAGTCCTGCGCCTCACGCAGCCACTTGTCCTTGTCCCAGTTCTTCCAGGCGCCGTCCCGCCACTTGTCGAGATCGATCCCGTGCTCCTTGAGCCGGTCCGCGATGTCGTCCGGGATCTTGAGCTTGCCGTCGTCGGCCCCGGCCGTCGCGGAGGCCTCCGCGCTCGCGTCGGTGTCGCCCGACTCGCACGCGGTGGCGGTCAGGGCGAGCGCGGACGCGAGGGCAACCGCCGCCAGCACGGGGGAGGTTCTGTGTGACCGCCCCCTGACGCGGCGGGCGGTGGACGACGGCCGTATGGATCGCATGATCTGAACTCCCCCTGGACTGAACGATGGTGGTACGACGCCCGTCGTCACATCCGACCCGGACGAGTCGTTGCGCTGCTCCGACGGCTTGGGACAACGGCACCACACACTAGGCGTTCGCCGTGGGGGACGTCCGACGGAACGGCAACGGTTCGGCTACAAGGCGTCTGACCTGGCCGGTCGGGTGCGGATCTCGTGGAGCGGGGGCGTGGGGCGTGGTAGCGGCGGAGGTCCTTTCGCGCGCCGCGCGCGGGGGTGTTGCTCCGGGCGCCGGGCCGCGCTTCGGGCGCGGGGCGCCGGCCGCCTCCGCGGCTCTCCGTGTGCGCGCACGTTTGTCGGTGGGGGGCCGTAGGGTTGGTCGGGCTATGACTCAGCCCTCACTCCCCGAACTCCTGCATGCCGCCGTCACCGCTGTCGGCGGCACGGAGCGCCCCGGTCAGGTGGCCATGGCCGAAGCCGTCGCCGAGGCGGTCGACGACGGCGCCCATCTGCTCGTCCAGGCCGGCACCGGCACCGGTAAGTCCCTGGGCTATCTGGTGCCCGCGCTCGCGCACGGGGAGCGGGTCGTCGTGGCGACGGCGACCCTGGCGCTCCAGCGGCAGCTCGTGGAGCGGGACCTGCCGCGCACGGTGGAGGCGCTGCATCCGCTGCTGCGCCGCCGCCCGGAGTTCGCGATGCTCAAGGGCCGGTCGAACTACCTGTGCCTGCACCGGCTGCACGAGGGCGTCCCGCAGGACGAGGAGGAGGGCCTCTTCGACCAGTTCGAGGCGGCCGCGCCCACCAGCAAGCTGGGCCAGGACCTGCTGCGGCTGCGCGACTGGTCGGACGAGACGGAGACCGGCGACCGCGACGACCTCACGCCCGGCGTGTCCGACCGGGCCTGGTCGCAGGTGTCGGTGTCCTCGCGGGAGTGCCTGGGCGCCACCAAATGCGCGTACGGCGCGGAGTGCTTCGCCGAGGCGGCGCGTGAGCGCGCCAAGCTGGCCGAGGTGATCGTCACCAACCACGCGCTGCTCGCGATCGACGCCATCGAGGGCGCCCCGGTGCTGCCGCAGCACGAGGTGCTGATCGTGGACGAGGCGCACGAGCTGGTGTCCCGGGTGACCGGGGTGGCCACCGGCGAGCTCACCCCGGGCCAGGTGAACCGGGCGGTGCGGCGCGCGGCGAAGCTGGTGAACGAGAAGGCGGCCGACCAGCTGCAGACGGCCGCCGAGGGCTTCGAGCGGCTGATGGAGCTGGCGCTGCCCGGCCGGCTGGAGGAGATCCCGGAGGACCTCGGGTACGCGCTGATGGCGCTGCGCGACGCGTGCCGCACGGTGATCTCCGCGATCGGCTCCACCCGCGACAAGTCGGTCCAGGACGAGGACGCGGTCCGCAAGCAGGCGCTGGCCTCCGTGGAGAGCGTCCACGACGTGGCGGAGCGGATCACCAACGGTTCCGAGTGGGACGTCGTCTGGTACGAGCGGCACGACCGCTTCGGTGCCTCGCTGCGGGTCGCGCCCATGTCGGTCTCGGGGCTGCTGCGGGAGAAGCTGTTCACCGACCGCTCGGTCGTGCTGACGTCCGCCACGCTGAAGCTGGGCGGCGACTTCAACGGCGTGGGGGCGTCGCTGGGGCTCGGCCCCGAGGGCGCGGAGGGGGACGACCTCCCGCAGTGGAAGGGCGTGGACGTCGGCTCGCCGTTCGACTACCCCCGGCAGGGCATCCTGTACGTCGCCAAGCACCTGGCCCGCCCGGCCCGGGACGGTGACCGCAAGGACATGCTCGACGAGCTCACGGAGCTGATCCAGGCGGCCGGGGGCCGCACGCTGGGGCTGTTCTCGTCGATGCGGGCGGCGCAGCTCGCGGCGGAGGAGCTGCGCTCGCGGATCCCGGAGTACCCGATCCTCCTCCAGGGCGAGGAGACGCTCGGCGAGCTGATCAAGAACTTCGCGGCGGACCCGCGGACGTGCCTCTTCGGCACGCTGTCCCTGTGGCAGGGCGTGGACGTCCCCGGGCCCAGCTGCCAGCTGGTGGTCATGGACAAGATCCCGTTCCCGCGCCCCGACGACCCCCTGATGAGCGCCCGCCAGAAGGCCGTGGAGGAGGCCGGCGGCAACGGCTTCATGGCGGTAGCGGCGACGCACGCGGCTCTGCTGATGGCCCAGGGAGCGGGCCGCCTGGTCCGTGCCTCGGGCGACCGGGGAGTGGTGGCGGTCCTGGATCCCCGCCTGGCGACGGCACGCTACGGCAGCTACTTGAAGGCATCGATGCCGGACTTCTGGTACACGACGGATCGAAATCAGGTGCGCAAGTCCCTTGCGGCGATCGACGCGGCGGCCAAGCAGGCGGAGTAGGGGCGGGCCTGAAGCCCCGGCGCCCCTTTGGGTGGGCGCAGGGGCCGCGCGGCCCCTGGAGGGCGGAGGAACGGCCCTGGAAGACCGGGGTGGGTCCCTTCCTCCGGCACCGGGCCGGGCCCGCAGCCGGCCGGGCGTCGGGGTGCCGGCTGCCGCAGGGGCTCGCTTCGCTCGCACGGCGGGAACAGACATCAAACGGACGTTCGCCCCTGCGGAGCGGTACGGCGCCGTGCAGCCCGAGCTGCCCGCAGCAGCCCGCACGGGAACGGCGTCCGCCCAGTGCTGGGAGGGGCCCCTGGTCGGCAGTCGGATCCCCGGGACCAGGCCGTCGCGTCGTCGCGTGTGGGTGCGATTCAGCGGCCCCCGGCCGGCGGTGGCAGGAGTTGTCATGGGTGCGCGCCCCCACGGGGCGCCGTGCGTCGCGCTCGGGGCGTGTGCGGCAGGACCGCGCTGCAAGGGTCTTGGGGCGCCCCCCAAGGCGTCCGGAAGACACACAGGACCCCGGAACCGGCGCAGAGGTTCCGGGGTCCGGACAGGGGGCGGGGTGGGCCGGGAGCGACCCGGCGTCCCGTCGGGGTCAGACGCGGCGGAGGACGGCCACCACCTTGCCGAGGATCGTCGCGTCGTCACCGGGGATCGGCTCGTAGGCCGCGTTGTGCGGGAGCAGCCACACATGGCCGTCCTCCCGCTTGAACCGCTTGACGGTCGCCTCGCCGTCGAGCATGGCCGCCACGATGTCGCCGTTCTCGGCGACCGGCTGGCGGCGGACCGTGACCCAGTCGCCGTCGCAGATCGCGGCCTCGATCATGGAGTCACCCACGACCTTCAGCACGAACAGCTCACCGTCGCCGACGAGCTGCCGGGGCAGCGGGAAGACGTCCTCGACGGACTCCTCCGCGAGGATCGGGCCACCGGCGGCGATCCGGCCGACCAGCGGCACGTACGACGCGGCGGGCTTGCCGGCGGTGTCCGTCGGCTGCACCGACGCGGCCTGGTCGGAACCCCGCACCTCGTACGCGCGCGGACGGTGCGGGTCACGGCGCAGGAAGCCCTTGCGCTCCAGCGCCATGAGCTGGTGCGCGACGGAGGAGGTGCTGGAGAGCCCGACCGCCTGGCCGATCTCCCGCATCGACGGCGGGTATCCGCGCCGCTGCACCGAGTCCCTGATGACTTCGATGACCCGGCGCTGGCGGTCGGTGAGTCCGGAGCTGTCCGCCCGGATGCCGGGAGGTCGGCCCGGCAGGGAGCGCTTGTGCGCCTCGGGATTCGTGGCTTCGTTCATCGCATGCACCGGCTCGATGCGGCCCTGGGAGCGGTCCTGGGCAGTGATGGCGGCACTGTCTGCGGTGGTGGTCACGTCGGCCCCTCTCGATGGTCTCCCTGCAGCACAACGGTAGATGCTTTCGAAAGGTTGCGCCAAACACACGTT
The DNA here is from genome assembly GCA_014655195.1 of Streptomyces cellulosae. Lineage (GTDB taxonomy): Bacteria > Actinomycetota > Actinomycetes > Streptomycetales > Streptomycetaceae > Streptomyces > Streptomyces cellulosae. The sequence continues at coordinate 54,390 of BNBH01000024.1, forward strand.
CGAGTGAAAAATCGCGAATTGCGGCTCGCGTTCTTTCGCGGAGGTGTATTGGTCGCCGCACTTCCTGCCGGACAAACGGGCCATTTGTTGTACTCTTCACCGCCGAGGTCTCCGCCGGGGCGGCGGCCTCGCGGCGCGCGGACTCAGTCTGCCATCGTGGGCCCCCGCGCGCGTGAAGCGGCCCCGCTCTCTCCCGGAGCGGCACGCCCCCTCCCCGTCTCCGGCACGCCTTTTCCTCAACGGGATCGGGCCTCCGTGCCCGGGACGAGCCCGGGCGCGGGCAGGCTTCCAGGGCCGGATTCCCCTTTCGGCGCGCGACACGCGTATCACTCTCGATGTATGCACCAATCCCCACATCTAGTGGTTGGATTGCAACAGCAGCCCAGAAGTTGTGGTCCCCCCGGTCTCCGAGGGCTCCGCGATCGCCTATGCTGGTGCTGCTTCGTGAGGCCCTTGAGGCCTGGCGAGGCCGTTGAGTCTGCTGTGAGGAGGGTTGGGATCCATGCACTGCCCCTTCTGCAGGCACCCCGACAGCCGCGTCGTCGACAGCCGTACGACCGACGACGGCACGTCGATCCGCAGGCGCCGCCAGTGCCCGGACTGCTCCCGTCGTTTCACGACCGTGGAGACGTGTTCGCTCATGGTGGTCAAGCGGTCGGGAGTCACCGAGCCGTTCAGCCGCACCAAGATCATCAACGGTGTGCGCAAGGCGTGCCAGGGACGGCCCGTCACCGAGGATGCCCTCGCCCAGCTCGGCCAGCGGGTCGAGGAAGCGGTGCGGGCCACCGGAAGCGCCGAGCTGACCACCCACGACGTGGGGCTGGCCATACTCGGCCCGTTGCAGGAACTCGACCTCGTCGCCTACCTGCGGTTCGCGTCCGTGTACCGGGCGTTCGACTCGCTGGAGGACTTCGAGGCCGCGATCGCGGAACTCCGGCGGGCGGAACGGCCCGCCGAGGGCGACGGGGGCGGCGACGGGGCCGCCCCGGGGAGCCAGGAAGACGACAGCGGGCAGGAGGGGACCACGCAGGTCCCCGCGCCCGCTCCCGCCGCCGGCTGAGCGGCGGTCCGGCCCCGGACGCGAGGGTCCGGGGACCGGTTCGGCCGGCGGCGGAGAAGACCTGTTGCGGGCAGGCGAGTGGGTGCCCGCAGCATCAGACAGAACACCGTGCCACGGGAACATCGGGGCACTTCAGGGCGTTTTCGCCCGTATCAGGGAGGCGGCATGACAGAGACGGCGAGCGGTCCGGCACGTAGTTCCCGAGCCAAGGCGGGCAAGGCCGGCAAGGGACTTCGGGTCGAGCGCATCCACACCACCCCGGGGGTCCACCCGTACGACGAGGTGGCCTGGGAGCGCCGTGACGTCGTCATGACCAACTGGCGCGACGGCTCGGTCAACTTCGAGCAGCGCGGCGTGGAGTTCCCCGACTTCTGGTCGGTGAACGCGGTCAACATCGTCACCAGCAAGTACTTCCGGGGCGCCGTCGGCACCCCGCAGCGCGAGACCAGCCTCAAGCAGCTGATCGACCGCATCGTGAAGACGTACCGGAAGGCCGGCGAGGACAACAAGTACTTCGCCTCGCCCGCCGACGCCGAGATCTTCGAGCACGAGCTGGCCTACGCCCTCCTGCACCAGATCTTCAGCTTCAACAGCCCCGTGTGGTTCAACGTGGGCACGCCCCAGCCGCAGCAGGTCAGCGCCTGCTTCATCCTGTCCGTCGACGACTCCATGGAGTCGATCCTCGACTGGTACAAGGAAGAGGGCATGATCTTCAAGGGCGGCTCCGGCGCCGGCCTGAACCTCTCCCGCATCCGCTCCTCCAAGGAGCTCCTCTCCTCCGGCGGCAACGCCTCCGGGCCGGTCTCCTTCATGCGCGGCGCCGACGCCTCCGCCGGCACCATCAAGTCCGGCGGCGCCACCCGCCGTGCGGCGAAGATGGTCGTGCTCGACGTCGACCACCCGGACATCGAGGACTTCATCGAGACCAAGGTGAAGGAGGAGGAGAAGATCCGCGTCCTGCGCGACGCGGGCTTCGACATGGACCTGGGCGGCGACGACATCGCCTCCGTCCAGTACCAGAACGCCAACAACTCCGTGCGCGTCAACGACGAGTTCATGGAGGCCGTCGAGAAGGGCGGCAAGTTCGGCCTGCGTGCCCGCATGACCGGCGAGGTCATCGAGGAGGTCGACGCCAAGGCGCTCTTCCGCAAGATCGCCGAGGCCGCCTGGGCCTGCGCCGACCCGGGCATCCAGTACGACGGCGTCATCAACCACTGGCACACCTGCCCCGAGTCCGGCCGGATCACCGCGTCGAACCCGTGCAGCGAGTACATGCACCTGGACAACACGTCCTGCAACCTGGCCTCGCTGAACCTGATGAAGTTCCTCAAGGACGACGGCAAGGGCAACCAGTCGTTCGAGACCGAGCGCTTCCAGAAGGTCGTCGAGCTGGTCATCACCGCGATGGACATCTCGATCTGCTTCGCGGACTTCCCGACCCAGAAGATCGGCGAGAACACCCGCGCCTTCCGCCAGCTCGGCATCGGCTACGCCAACCTCGGCGCCCTGCTGATGGCCACCGGTCACGCCTACGACTCCGACGGCGGCCGCGCGCTCGCCGGGTCCATCACCTCCCTGATGACCGGCACCGCCTACCGCCGCTCCGCCGAGCTCGCCGCGATCGTCGGCCCGTACGACGGCTACGCCCGCAACGCCGACGCACACAAGCGCGTCATGAAGCAGCACGCCGACGCCAACGGCGCCGCCACGCGCATGGACGACCTGGACAGCCCGGTGTGGGCCGCCGCCACCGAGGCCTGGCAGGACGTGCTGCGCCTCGGGGAGAAGAACGGCTTCCGCAACGCGCAGGCCTCCGTGCTCGCCCCGACCGGCACCATCGGCCTGGCGATGTCCTGCGACACCACCGGTGTCGAGCCCGACCTCGCCCTGGTCAAGTTCAAGAAGCTGGTCGGCGGCGGCTCGATGCAGATCGTCAACGGCACCGTCCCGCAGGCCCTGCGCCGCCTGGGCTACCAGGAGGAGCAGATCGAGGCGATCGTCGCCCACATCGCCGAGCACGGCAATGTGATCGACGCCCCCGGCCTCAAGCCCGAGCACTACGAGGTGTTCGACTGCGCCATGGGCGAGCGCGCCATCTCCCCGATGGGCCACGTCCGCATGATGGCCGCGATCCAGCCCTGGATCTCCGGCGCCATCTCCAAGACGGTCAACATGCCGGAGACGGCGACCGTCGAGGAGGTCGAGGAGATCTACTTCGAGGCCTGGAAGCTGGGCGTCAAGGCGCTCGCCATCTACCGCGACAACTGCAAGGTCGGCCAGCCCCTCTCCGCCAAGACCAAGGAGAAGGAGAAGGCCGAGGTCACGGAGAAGGCCGAGGAGACGATCCGCGCCGCGGTCGAGAAGGTCGTCGAGTACCGCCCGGTCCGCAAGCGCCTCCCGAAGGGCCGTCCCGGCATCACCACCTCCTTCACGGTGGGCGGCGCCGAGGGCTACATGACCGCCAATTCCTACCCGGACGACGGTCTCGGCGAGGTCTTCCTGAAGATGTCGAAGCAGGGTTCGACGCTCGCGGGCATGATGGACGCCTTCTCCATCGCCGTCTCGGTGGGCCTCCAGTACGGCGTGCCGCTGGAGACGTACGTCTCGAAGTTCACCAACATGCGCTTCGAGCCGGCCGGCATGACGGACGACCCGGACGTGCGGATGGCGCAGTCGATCGTCGACTACATCTTCCGCCGCCTGGCGCTGGACTTCCTGCCCTTCGAGACGCGTTCCGCGCTGGGCATCCACTCCGCCGAGGAGCGCCAGCGTCACCTGGAGACCGGCTCGTACGAGCCGACCGACGACGAGGTCGACGTCGAGGGCCTGGCCCAGTCGGCCCCGCGCGCCCAGGAGCTGAAGGCGGTCTCGACGCCGAAGGCCGAGACCGAGACCGAGGCGGCCAAGCCCGCCCCGAAGCAGGCGCACACCAGCGCCGAGCTGGTGGAGATGCAGCTGGGCATCCAGGCCGACGCCCCGCTGTGCTTCTCCTGCGGCACGAAGATGCAGCGCGCCGGCTCCTGCTACATCTGCGAGGGCTGCGGCTCGACCAGCGGCTGCAGCTGACGCCGACCCGTCCGGGCGCTGCCCGGCGGTGAGACGGTGAGGGCGGTGGCGCCGGGTTTCCGGTGCCACCGCCCTCGGGCGTTCACGGAGGCGCTCCTCCCGGCGTCAGGCCCGCCGGGCCGCGCCCATCGCGCGCGTGAAGTCCACCGGGTCGCCGTCGAAGCCGTGCACGCCCGCCCGGAACTCCCAGGGGCCCGAGCCCTCCCGGACGAACTCCGCGACCGTGGCCGCCGTCGCGCCCAGCACCCCGCCGAAGTCGTCCTCCGCCAGCACGTCGTAGCCCTCACGGATGCGCAGCCCCGGGTCGCGCACCCCGGAGAACGTCCTCGGCGCCTGCTGTTGCTGGATGACGACCCCGACCACCACGCGCGCGTAGCGCGGGTCCAGGCGGTCCAGCTCCAGCGTCATCACCTCGTCGTAGCCGAACCCCTTGCCGTCCTGGCTGTCCCGGTTGAGCGTGATCGTGCCGTCGGGGGAGCGGCTGTCGAAGTGCACCACGTAGGCCGGGTCCCCGTACGGGGCGTCCGCCCCGTAGGGCGCGGCGACCAGATCGAGGTCGGTGGAGGGCTCCCCCGTCGGACTCGGATCCCACCGCAGCGCGATCTCGACCTTGCGGATCCCCTTGCCGATGCCGTTCACCCGTTGTCCCCTTCCTCGTGACCGTCCTGCCGGCACACCCCAACTACCGCAAAACCACGGCAGATTGTCCATCCTGCCACGCGTGCGCTCCCGGGCGCCGGTACGCAGTCGACGCGAGGGCGACCGGGGCCGCACTCCCTGGCCTTACGATGGCGCGGTGCTGGTCAAGTGGATTCGCTGCACCGTGGTGGACCGTCGGGGGTTCGAGCGGGGACAGCGGAAGTGGGCGGGGCTTCTGGGGGAGCCGGGGTTTCGCGCGCAGGGCGGAGGCTGGAGCCGGGGACGGCAGGACGTGGCGCACATCTTCTCCTTCTGGGAGAGCCGCGCCTTCTACGACTCGTTCATGGCCAGGTCCCACGACCGGCTGGCCTCCTCCCAGGCAGGCACCTTCAAGAACGCCCAGGTCAGACTGTTCGACCACCGCTTCGACGTGAAGACCGGGTTCGAGCCGCGCTTCACCGACGCCGATCTGATCCGGGTCGCGCTGTGCCGCGTCCACGAGGAACGCGCCGAGCACTTCGTACTGATGCAGGAGAAGGTCTGGAACCCGGCGATGGCCGGCTCGCCCGGCATGGTGCGGGGGCTGTTCGGCGAGGCGCCGGGCAACGAGTACCTCGTCCTGTCGATGTGGCGGTCCGCCGCCGAACACGGCAAGTACCGGACCGAACGCGTGGAGCGACTGGCCCTGCGGGCCCAGACCGAGGCGGACGTCGCGGCCCTCGCGGGCGACCTCGTCGACATGGAGTCCGCCTGGACGGTGTGAGCGCCCCTTCCGCGACCCGGCGCGGCAAACATGTGTGACAAATGACGTACGGAACCCGCACGAGTGCCCGTTGCGCCCTCACCCGATCTAGGGTTTTGGCATGGCACGACCACGGCGCATCGTCCTTGTCCGGCACGGTGAATCAACGGGCAATGTTGACGACACCGTTTATGAGCGCGAACCCGACCACGCCCTGGGACTCACCGAGCGGGGCAGGAAGCAGGCCGAGGCGACGGGCGAGCGGCTCCGCGACCTCTTCGGCCAGGAGCGGGTCAGCGTCTACGTGTCCCCGTACCGACGGACGCTCGAGACCCTGAACGCCTTCCACCTCGACCCGGACCTGATACGCGTCCGCGAGGAGCCCCGCCTGCGCGAACAGGACTGGGGCAACTGGCAGGACCGCGAGGACGTCCGCCTCCAGAAGGCCTACCGGGACGCCTACGGCCACTTCTTCTACCGCTTCGCCCAGGGCGAGTCCGGCGCCGACGTCTACGACCGTGTCGGCGGCTTCCTGGAGAGCCTGTTCCGCAGCTTCGAGGCCCCGGACCACCCGCCGAACGTCCTGATCGTCACCCACGGTCTGGCCATGCGGCTGTTCTGCATGCGGTGGTTCCACTGGACCGTGGCGGAGTTCGAGTCGCTGTCCAACCCGGGGAACGCCGAGGTGAGGATGCTCGTCCTGGGCGAGAACGGGAAGTACACGCTGGACAGGCCCTTCGATCGCTGGCGCGATCCGGAGCCCTACCCGATCACCGGATAGGCGAGATGTACTGGAGTCGGCGACAGCCGGATGGGAGAGTTGCGAGGCGATGACCACTGATCGTTCCCCGGAGGCGCGGCTGGAGCGCGCGCTGGCGAGCCTGCGCGGCCTGTCGGTGGGGGATGCGCTCGGCTCTCAGTTCTTCGTGCCGGTGAACTACCCGCTGCTCAAGCGCCGCGAACTGCCCGAGGGCCCCTGGCAGTGGACCGACGACACCGAGATGGCCTGCTCCGTCGTCGCCGTCCTCGCCGCCCACCACCGCATCGACCAGGACGCCCTGGCCCGCTCCTTCGCCCACCACCACGACTTCGACCGAGGCTACGGCCCCGCCGTCAACCGCCTGCTGCGCCTGGTCCGCGAGGGCGGCGACTGGCGCGAACTGTCCGCCGCCCTCTTCAACGGCCAGGGCTCGTGGGGCAACGGCGCCGCGATGCGCATCCCGCCGCTGGGCGCCTGGTACGCCGACGACCCCGAGCAGGCCACCCACCAGGCGGAGATCTCCGCCTACCCCACGCATCAGCACCGCGAGGCCGTGGTCGGCGCGATGGCCGTCGCCGCGGCGGCCGCCCTCGCCGCCGCGCCGGACGGGCCGCCCGGCGCCGAGGACCTCCTCGACGGGGTCATCGCGCTGATCCCCGCACGCAGTGCGGTCGGCGCGGGTTTGCGGCGGGCGCGGGACATGCTCGACTACGGCGACGCGGCCACCGTCGCGGCCGTCCTCGGCTGCGGACGGCGTACGAGCGCGCACGACACCGTGCCCTTCGCGCTCTGGTCCGCCGCCCGCTCCCTGGGCGACTACGAGAACGCCTTCTGGACGACCGCGCAGGTGGGCGGTGACGTCGACACCACCTGCTCCATCGTGGGCGGGGTCGTCGCGGCCGGGCCGGCGGGGGCGCCGCCCGAGGAGTGGGTGCGGCGGGTGGAGCCGTTGCCGGAGTGGGTGACGCGGGGGGTCGAGGTCTGAGGACCTCGGCGCTCCGGCGGCCGTTTCGGAACTCTCCGTGCATGTCGGGAACTCTGTGTGACCGGCCGGTCGTTGCCGGTGTGTCGGCTGCGGGCGGGTGTGAGGCTCTGCGGGCCTTGCGGCGCTCCGGAGAGGCTGACACGTGTCGGTGTGGCGCCGACGCGGGGTGCGGGCGTGTCGAGCGTGTCGGGGGAGGGGTGCCGGATGGCCGTGTGGGCGGGGGTGCTGCTGGTGCTGTGCGCCGTGCTGGTGTCGTACGCGTCGCACGCGCGCCGGCCCGGCGTCGCCCCGCCGACTCCCGTGAAGTCGGCCGGTGCGTCGCCCGGCCGGGCGCGTGTGATGTCGCCGTCAGCCGATGCCGGGGCCGGCCGTGCCGGACAGCGCCTCCAGGTCGCTCCTGCGGACCCGGATGACGAGCCAGGCGACTGCCAGGGCCAGCACCGCCATCGCCGCCGCCGGGATGAAGGCCGCGGAGATGCCCTGCGCGAGCACCTCGTGCCCCCAGGGCGCCGGAAGCTGCTGGGTCTGCGTGAACTCCGCCTTCTGTTCCGCCGTCCCTTCCGCGAGGAAAGCCGGCACCTGCTTCTCCGCCTCGTCGCGGCTGGCCGTGCCGAACACCGTGGTGAGCAGTGCCAGGCCCACCGATCCGCCCACCTGCTGCATGGCGTTGAGCAGGCCGGAGGCGGCGCCGGCCTCGTGCTGGGCCACCCCGGAGACCGCGGTGAGCGTCAGCGTCACGAAGTTCAGGCCCATGCCGAAGCCGAAGACCAGCATCGGCCCGAGGATGCCGCTGACGTAGGAGCTGTCGGAGTCGATCAGCGTCTGCCAGGCCAGCCCGAGCGCGGCCAGCGTCGAACCAGTGATCATGAAGGGCTTGGGGCCGAACACCGGCAGGAACCGCTGCGAGATCCCCGCCCCGGCGGCGATCACGAACGTCACCGGCAGGAAGGCGAGACCGGCCTCGATCGGGGTGTAGCCGAGGACGTTCTGCACGAAGAGAACGATGTAGAAGAACATGCCGAACATCGCCGCGGCGAGGCTGAGCATGATCACATACGTGCCCGAGCGGTTGCGGTCGGCGAACATCCGCAGCGGCGTGATCGGTTCCCTGGCGCGGGACTCGATCAGCGCGAAGCCGGCCAGCAGGACCGCCGAGGCGACGAACGAGCCGATCGTGACGGTGTCGCTCCAGCCTTCCTCGGCCGCACGGATGAAGCCGTAGACGAGCGTGGCCATACCGGCCGTCGAGGTCACCGCACCCGCGATGTCGAAGCGGCCGGTGTGGCGTTCGGACTCGTTGATGTACATCGGCGCGAGGACGGCGATCAGCAGGCCGATGGGCACGTTGACGAAGAGCACCCACCGCCAGTCGAGCCACTCGGTGAGCATGCCGCCCGCGAGCAGTCCGATGGCGCCGCCGCCCGCCGAGACCGCGGCGAAGACGCCGAAGGCCCGGTTGCGCTCGGGGCCCTCCGGGAACGTGGTGGTGATGAGCGCCAGCGAGGTCGGCGAGGCGATCGCGCCGCCCACGCCCTGCAGGACGCGCGCCGCGAGCAGCTGCCACGGCTCCTGGGCGAGCCCGCCGAGCAGGGAGGCGGCGGTGAACAGCAGGATGCCGGTCATGAAGACGCGGCGCCGCCCGAGGATGTCGCCGGCCCGGCCGCCGAGGAGCAGCAGCCCGCCGAAGGTCAGGGTGTAGGCGCTGACCACCCAGGTGAGATCGGTGGTGCTGAACTGCAGGGCATTCTGGATGTGCGGGAGCGCGATGTTCACAATCGTCGCGTCGAGTACGACCATGAGTTGACAGGCCGCGATGACGGCCAGGGCGATGCCGGGACGCCCTGGCCGGCGAGCCGCACCCGGCTTTGGATCCTGGAGCAAAGGAGAGGTGGTCACGATGGGTCCCCCACGGAAGAGTTAGTGAACGAGTGCGTTCACTGTTGCGTCAACGTTAGGAGCCCCCGACAGTGAACGCAAGCGTTCACTGAACGGCCGTCGTGTCGGTGCGTCCCCCTTCGGTGCCGTACGGCGGGTGCTTCATCCCTGAATGCCCGCTTCCTCTGCTCGTTGGAGAGAGTCAGATGGTTACTTCGAGCTGGGCCTCCGCCCAGGCTCAGACGGCCGCCTCCCGCCGCCGTGGCGCCGTACTGGAACGCGCGATCCTCGAGGCCGCGCTGGAACAGCTCAGCACGGTCGGCTGGAACGGCCTGACGATGGAGGGTGTCGCCGCGGGCGCCCAGACGGGGAAGGCGGCCGTCTACCGGCGCTGGCCTTCCAAGGAGGACCTCGTCGCCGACGCCCTGCGCGCCGCGCTGCCCGAGTTCCACGAGGCGCCGGACCTGGGAAGCGTGCGCGAGGACCTGCTGGAGCTGTGCCGCAGGGCCCGGGACGCCATGTTCTCCAAGCCGGGATTCGCCCTGCGTGCGGTCATTCACGAGTGCGACAGCGCCGAGGCCGAACGCTTCCACGCGGTGATCTTCAACGGCGTCGTGGAGCCGACCCTCACGATGCTCCGCAGGGTGGTCGAGCGCGGTATCGAGCGGGGAGAGGTGCGACCCGACGCGGCCAACGGGTATGTCTTCGACGCCATTCCGGCGATGATGATGTACCGCTCGAAGATGTGCGGCAGCGAATGGTCGGACGTCGATCTGGAGCAGATGATCGACCAGTTGATGGTCCCGCTGCTGCGTCCGCACGCCTCCTGACCGCACGCGTGATCACAAGGTGGTGACGGTGGTGTCCACGGTCCGGGAACCGGGGTGTCGCACACCGAACCGGGCGGCGTACGCTAAGGGCGCCATGCCGTACGAACCACCTACTCACACCGTCGAGCGCTCACTCCGCGCCACGACCGGAGCGAAGATCGTTGCAGGTGTCGACGAGGTGGGGCGTGGCGCGTGGGCCGGCCCGGTCACCGTCTGCGCGGCGATCACCGGACTGCGCCGGCCCCCCGAGGGACTCACCGACTCCAAGCTCCTCACCGTCAAGCGCCGCACCGAACTCGCCGAGACGCTGCGGAACTGGGTGACGTCGTACGCCCTGGGCCACGCGTCGCCCGAGGAGATCGACGACCTGGGGATGACCGCCGCGCTCCGCCTGGCGGCCGTCCGCGCCCTGGAGGGTCTGCCCGTCCGGCCCGACGCGGTCATCCTCGACGGCAAGCACGACTACCTCGGCACCCCCTGGCGGGTCCGGACGGTCATCAAGGGCGACCAGTCGTGCGTGGCCGTGGCGGCCGCGTCCGTCATCGCGAAGGTCCAGCGCGACAAAATGATGGCCGAACTGGGCGCCGACCATGCAGACTTCGCTTTCGCGGACAACGCCGGGTATCCGTCCCCCGTGCACCGGGCCGCCCTGGAGGTCCGGGGACCCACCCCGCACCACCGGCTGTCGTGGGCGTATCTTGATGCGCTGCCCCAGTGGCGGCACCTCAAGAAGGCCCGCACCTGGGCGGATGCGCCCGTCCCGGCGATCGAGGGCCAACTCGGCTTCGACTTCGGACCGGACGCTCGCACTGATGTGCCACCCGGCGCCGCAGGCCGTGCCACCGTTTGATAAAAATCAGCTCATGCCTCTCATTCCCGAGGAGCCTCAGATTCACGAGAGTGCCCAGGGTCCCCGCGCCACGCCGTCCAGCGGCCGTACCGCGCCGACCCCCCGCCCCGTACCCGGTCCCCGCCTCGCGGCTCCGTCACGTCCCGGTCGCCCCGGCCCGCCGCGGCCGGCGCCTCCGGCCCAGCGCACCTCGCGTGACGCGGCCCCCGCGGCCAAGCCCGGCCCTTCGGCTTCGCCCGCTGCCGCCGACGGCCCGCAGATCCAACTGATCCCGGCATCCGTCGAAGGGGCGCTCGACGCCGCCGAGGAAGCCGTGGACCTGCTCCTGGACTCCGGCCGCGCCCCCGGCGACATGCTGGTGATCACCACCGGTGAACAGCACCCGTGGGCCACCCACGAACTGTCCTTCGGCGAGGCGTCCTACTGGGCGCAGCACGACGCCGGCGACGACGTCTTCTACGCGGACGCCCAGGTGGCGGACCGTGCCAAGGCGCGTCCCGTCGTGGTGGTCGCCGTCAACGGCGGCCCCGAGTCCGTCACCGCCACCGCCCTGAAGGCCGCCCACGCCCGGGCCGGCGCGCTGCTGATCGTCTGCGGTGACCCGCAGCGCATCAACTCCGTGCTGGGCGCGGGGGTCTGAGCGGACGCCACGGCGCCGTCCGGCATCCGGGCGGGGGACCGTTCGTGCATACGTGAACGTCGGCGGCCACGGTGCCTTGTGCACCTGTGGCCGGTCGGTGTGCGCGGGGGCGGGCGAACGGTCCGGCGTCTAGCGGGCCGCCGCGCGCCGCAGCACGTCCGACGCGGCCCCGCCGGTGCGCGGGATCCGCGGCGGCGCCTCGGACATGGCCACCGTCTCCGGTTCCGAACCGGCGCTGGGATGGCGGCCGCCCCGGCCCTCACCGAGGACCTGCCAGCCGTCACGGGTCAGCGTGATGTACGCACCGCAGCGCAGCCCATGCAGGGTGCAGGCGTCCCGCAGTCCCCACATCCAGGCCCCGTCCTCCTCCGTCCAGCGGGCGTCGCCCTCACGGCAGTAGAGCAGGACGGCGGTGCGCACCGGGGTGCGGCGGCGCAGGTCGTGCGGAATCACCCGGCGCAGCTGGGCCAGCAGCGCGTTGCGGTTCATCCAGCCGTCGGCGGAGGCGGACCGCCGCGTGAACGACGCGCTCGCCCGCAGGCGTTCGTCCGGATCGAGCACGGCGACGACCGCGGTCGCCGGGCCGGGACGGTGCCGGGCGTGCAGTCCGCTGACGACCTCGCGCGGACTGCGCAGCAGCGGGATTCCCGCGGCCGCCCACTCCGCAGGCTCGAGCACACGGTTGGCGGATACGGCGGACGACGACAGCGAAGCCGCCGAGGACGGAGCGAATCCGAAGGTCACGGTCCTCCCTTCGGCTACGCCCACACTGCGGGCGGGTCGGATTCGGGGGAGCGCGCACGCAACAGAGCCCTACCTGGTCGGCGGGCGAGCCGTGCGGGTGCGTCCTTCAATTCTTCCTGTCTAACTTGGATGCGGCAACGAGCAATTGGGGCAGCGGACCGTTATCGGCGGATCCGCGGCTAATATCCCCACCCGCCGAATGCGGGCTTCCGCTCAGCCCTGTACGGCCAGTACCAGCGGCAGCACTCCCTGCGCACCCGCACGCCGCAGCAGCCGTGCCGCGACGGCGAGCGTCCACCCCGTCTCGGTGTAATCGTCCACCAGAAGCACCGGACCTCCGGCCCGCGCGAGCGCCTCCGCGAGCTCCGGCGGGACGGTCAGAGCGCCGGCGAGCGCCTTGAGCCGCTGGGCGCTGTTGCTGCGGGGGAGTTGGTGCTGCTCGCCCGTGCTCCGAACCGTGCCGAGCAGCGGCAGCCGTCCGGTCTCCGCGATGTGCGCCCCGAGCGACTGGACGAGCCGCGGCCGCGTGCGCGAGTCGACGGTCACCACCCCGACCGGCCGGGGCTGGGCGTCGTCCACGCCCGGAGCCCAACCGCCCGGCCCCTTGGCCCAGTCGGCGAGGACGCCCACCGCGGCCCGGGCGACGTCGTCGGGCACGGGCCCGTCCGGCGCCTGCGGTGCGAGCAGCGGGCGCAGCCGGTTGCCCCAGCCGATGTCCGACAGCCTGCCGAGCGCCCGGCCCTGCGCCGCCTGTTCACCGGCCGGGATACGGCCCTTCAGATCCACGCCGATCGCGGGGAGTCCGGTGGGCCACATGCGCCGGGGCTCCACCTCCACGCCGGCCTTGCCGAGGTCGGCGCGGGCCGCGTCCAGGGCCACGGAGGAGGCCTCGGCCGTGTAGCGGGCGCCCGCGCAGTTGTCGCAGCGGCCGCAGGGCTTGGCGCCCTCGTCGTCCAACTGTTGCTGCAGGAACTCCATCCGGCAGTCCGTCGTCGCCACGTAGTCGCGCATCGCCTGCTGCTCGGCCGCGCGCTGACGCGCCACCCACGCGTACCGCTCGGAGTCGTACGTCCACGGCTGTCCCGTCGCGATCCAGCCGCCCTTGACCCGCTTCACCGCCCCGTCCACGTCGAGCACCTTGAGCATGGTCTCCAGGCGCGAGCGGCGCAGCTCGACGAGCGGTTCGAGCGCGGGGAGGGACAGAGGCCGTTCGGAGCGCGCCAGCACGTCGAGCGTGCGGCGCACCGTCTCCTCCGGCGGGAAGGCGAGAGAGGCGAAGTACTCCCAGATCGCCTCGTCCTCCTTGCCCGGCAGGAGCAGCACCTCCGCGTGCCGGACTCCGCGGCCGGCGCGGCCCACCTGCTGGTAGTACGAGATGGGCGAGGACGGCGACCCCAGGTGCACCACGAAGCCCAGGTCGGGCTTGTCGAACCCCATGCCGAGGGCGGAGGTGGCCACGAGCGCCTTCACCTTGTTGGCCAGCAGGTCCTCCTCGGCCTGCTGCCGGTCGGCGTTCTCCGTCCGCCCGGTGTACGAGGCGACCTCATGCCCGCGCCGGCGCAGGAACGCGGTGACCTCCTCGGCCACCGCCACCGTCAGCGTGTAGATGATCCCCGAGCCTGGGAGCTGGTCCAGGTGGTCGGCGAGCCAGGCCATGCGGTGCGCCGCGTCCGGCAGGCGCAGCACGCTCAGGCTGAGGCTCTCCCGCTCCAGCGGGCCCCGCAGCACGAGGGCGTCCGAGGAACCGCCCGTGCCGAGCTGCTCGGCGACGTCGGCGGTGACCCGGGCGTTGGCCGTGGCGGTGGTGGCGAGGACGGGCACCCCCTCCGGCAGGTCGCTCAGCATCGTGCGCAGCCGCCGGTAGTCCGGGCGGAAGTCGTGGCCCCAGTCGGAGATGCAGTGCGCCTCGTCGACCACGAGCAGTCCGGTCGCGGCGGCCAGCCGGGGCAGCACCTGGTCACGGAAGTCCGGATTGTTCAGCCGCTCGGGACTGACCAGCAGCACATCCACGTCCCCCGCCTCGATCTCCGCGCGGATGGCGTCCCACTCCTCGCTGTTGGAGGAGTTGATCGTCCGGGCGTGGACCCCGGCCCGGGCCGCGGCCTCGACCTGGTTGCGCATGAGCGCCAGGAGCGGGGAGACGATCACGGTCGGGCCGCTGCCCTGGGCCCGCAGCAGCGCGGTCGCCACGAAGTACACCGCGGACTTGCCCCAGCCCGTGCGCTGGACGACCAGGGCCCGGCGCTTGTCGGCGACCAGTGCCTCGATCGCCCGCCACTGGTCGTCGCGCAGCCGTGCGGTGCCCGTGTCGTCGCCGACGAGACGGGCGAGCACCGCGTCGGCGGCCGTCCGGAGATCCGTGTTGCTCGTGTGCTCCATGGCTCCCATACAACAGGACGGCGCCGACATCGGCCCAAGGCTGTGGACAAGGCCGGCCTGCGTCGATGGCAATGACATGGACCTGATCCTACTTATCCACAGGAAAACCGGAATGTCGCAATCTGCGAGAAGGTCGCGGCATGACGAACCACAGCGGGACGACCGGTCCCTCAGAGAACAGTGACATCCCGATCCAGGGCGGACGCGACGCGTGGGTGCCGGGACGGGAGGTGACCGCCGCCCGGGAGGCGGCAGCGGCCGGTGAGGCGGCAGCGGCCCGCGAGGCGGCCGTGGCCGGCGCCGAGACCACGGTGCCGGTGGGCGGGGAGGACCGCCCTCCGGTCCCGCCGGACCTGACCTGCACCGCGTACGAGAGCCACGGCGACCCGCAGCAGGTGACCCTGCGCACCCCGGCCGAGCTCGCCGACGCCGTGCCCTACCTCCTCGGGTACCGCCCGGAGGACAGCATGGTCCTCGTCTCCCTGCACGACACCGGAGACCGGGGCAGGTTCGGAGGCCGGGCCCGGCTCGGCATCCCCGCCGACCCCGGCGACTGGCCCTCGGCCGCCCGCCAGCTTGCCCAGGGGCTGGTGACCGGCTGTGAGCGCCGGGGCTCCCGGCCCGAGCAGATGGTCGTCTTCCTGTGCCAGGAGCCGGGACCGGGTGAGACCGGCCGGCAGGTCAAGGAGCGGCTGGGACCGCTGGCGCACGCCCTGCGACTGGAGTGCGGGGCCCTGGACGTGCCCGTGATCGAAGCCCTGTGCGTCTCCGACTGCCGTTTCTGGTCGTACTGCTGCGACGACGAGACCTGCTGCCCGCCCGAAGGGACGCCGATGGGTCTGCCCGGCACGTCCGTGCTGGCCGCCGCGGCCGCCTACGCCGGGGTCCAGGTCCGCGGCTCCCTGCGCGAACTGCACGCCCGGCTCCAGCCCTGGGAGACCTCCGCCGCCGACGACCAGCGCCGCGCACTGGACGAGGCAGCGCTGAAGCTGCTGCCCCGGATCGTCGACGCGGAGGAACGGAAAGCCGTCGCCGAGGAGACGATGGAGCTGGCCGAGCGCCTCATGCGCCGCCTCGCCGACGCCCAGCCCGTCTCCGGCACACTCCCGTCGGACCTGCGCGACGACGAACTGATCACGTACGACGAGGCGGCGCTGGTGCTCCACGGCCTCCAGGACCGCACCACCCGCGACCGCGCCGCCGCGTGGATGGAGGGCGACGAGGCGGCCCCGGCCCTCCGGCTTTGGCGCACGCTGGCACGCCGCTGCGTCGGCCCGTACGGGGAGTACGCCGCCGCGCCCCTCACCCTCGCCGGGTGGGTCGCCTGGTCCTCGGGCGACGAACTGGAGGCGCGGGAGGCGCTCGCCATGGCCCTCGGGGTCGACCCGGACTATCTCTTCGCGCGCCTGCTGCACCAGGCGTGCAACGAGGGGCTCGACCCGGAGTCGATCCGCCGCTGCTTGCGGGGCGAGGGCGAGGGTGAGAGCGAGGACGCCGGCCCGGCCGAGGTGGGCGAGGCGCCCGGTCGCGGCGCGGGCGAGGCGCCGGGACAGGACGTGTGCCGGGCTCCCGGTCGGGACTCGGAGCCCGCGTCCCGGAGGCGCCGTATGCGGGCTGCCGGCCGCGCAGGGCGGTCCGCTCCCCGGGGAAGCGCCGCGACCGGGCGGGTGCCGCGCGCCCGCATGTCACCGGGCGGGGCCCGGCCCAAGGGCGCCGCGCACCCCGGAGCCGTGAACCGGCGCCGTCAGGAGGGCGCGCACTCGACGCCACGTGGGGAGGAGGCGGAGGAGTAGGGGAGATGCCTGTACAGGAGGAGATCGGCCGACGATCCGGCCGGTGAAGGGAGTGTTTATCGTCAGGCAGACGACTATGATCGCCGCATGCCCTACGACCCGTCAGCCTTTCCGCCTTTCGCCGTCACCGTGGACCTGGTCGTGCTCACCGTGCGACGTCACGCTCTGTGTGCACTGGCGGTGCGCAGGGGAGAGCCCCCGTTCCAGGGGCGCTGGGCACTCCCCGGAGGGTTCGTGCGGGCCGACGAGGACCTGGCGCAGGCGGCGGCGCGGGAGCTGGCCGAGGAGACGGGGCTGCGGGTTCATGATCCGGCCATCCCCGCCCAGGACCACGGCGCCCATCTCGAGCAGCTGGCCACCTACGGCGACCCCAAGCGTGACCCGCGCATGCGGGTCGTGAGCGTCGCGCACCTCGCCCTCGCCCCGGACCTGCCGGCACCCCGGGCGGGCGGCGACGCCAGCAACGCGCGCTGGGCACCCGTGGACGAGCTGCTGAAGCAGGGCGGTTACGGCAGGGACGGCGAACCGGTGGCGCCGCTCGCCTTCGACCACGCGCAGATCCTCTCGGACGGGGTGGAGCGCGCCCGTTCGAAGATCGAGTACTCCTCGCTGGCGACGGCGTTCTGCCCGCCGGAGTTCACCGTCGGTGAGCTGCGCCGGGTCTACGAGGCGGTCTGGGGCGTGGCGCTCGACCCGCGCAACTTCCACCGCAAGGTGACGGGCACTCCGGGCTTCCTGGTGCCCACCGGCGGCACCACCACCCGGCAGGGCGGCCGCCCCGCCCAGCTCTTCCGGGCCGGCGGCGCCACCCTGCTCAACCCGCCCATGCTGCGCCCCGAGGTCTGACGCGGTAGGGGACTCGGTCGGGGAGGGTCGGCCCGGGAGGCGCCCTACCGGACTGTTTTCCCGGCCTGCAACAGGCCCCGTGGTGCCCGAAAAACCCGATATGGCGCGCTATCTTGCATCGGGTGATCCAGGCCATCGGACTGACCAGCATCCCCCGCAAAGAGCAGCAGCCCGCCGTCGACAACGTCTCCTTCGAGGCGCACGCGGGCCGCGTCACCGCGTTGCTCGGAGCACCGGGTGCGGGCAAGACGACAGCGTTGAGACTCATGCTCGAGCTGCAACGCGGGCGCGGTATCACCTACTTCAGAGGCCGGCCCCTGCACCGCATCCCGCACCCGGCCCATGAGGTCGGGGTGGTGCTGGGCGACGTACCGGGGCACCCGGCGCGCTCGGTCCGCGGACATCTCCGCATGCTGTGCGCGGCCTCGGGGGTTCCGGCCCGGCGCGCCGACGAAGTGCTCGAAGCAGTGGGCCTGGTGAGCCTGCGCGACGAACCCCTCGGCACCCTGTCGCGCGGCATGGACCGCCGCCTGGGCCTCGCCTGCGCCCTCCTTCCGGACCCGCACACCCTCGTGCTGGACGACCCCGCGAGGGGGCTCGCGGTGGGGGAGAGGCGCTGGCTGTACGACATGCTGAGGGAACACGCGGCGCAGGGCGGGACGGTGCTGTGCAGCGCGGCCGATCCGAAGGAGGCGGCGCGGTTCGCCGATCAGGTGGTCACGTTGGACGGCGGGAGGGTCGTCGCCGACCAGCGGGCCGCCGACTTCGCCCGCACGCGGCTGCGCCCCCGCGTCGTCGTCCGCAGTCCGCACGCCGCCCGCCTCTCCGTGCTGCTCGCCCAGCGGGCCCGTTCGACGCAGCGGTCGGTGGAGGTCGTACGGGAGGGCGGCAACCGCCTCTGCGTCTACGGCAGTACCTGCGCCGAGGTGGGGGAGACGGCCTTCCGGAACGGGATCGTCGTCCATCAACTGGCGGACGAGGTCGGGGACATGGGACCCGGGGCGGGAGTGGACTCGAACGCCTCGCCGGTGCCGACGCCGGCGGCGGAGTCCCAGCCCTCGGCTGAGACCGCCGCACGGTCCGCTCCCGACCCGGACCCCGAAACCACGGCGGCCTCCGACGCCGGCCCCCGCCCTCACCCCGAGCCGGAATCGTCGACCCCCGTACCTCAGACTGCCCACGCCCCGTCGACCCCGCCCGAGCCGTCCGAAGACGCCTCCCACGACGCCCCGCGAACGACCCCCGAACCGCCACCCGCAAAGCCCACAGCCACCCTCCCTCCCCCCGTCCTCGTCCGCCCCGCACCCACCCCCCTGCGGCCCGTCCGCTACGAGATCCGGCGGGCCGCCGGGGTGGCCACCGGCTACGTCGTCGGGGCCTGCGTCCTCGCCGTGTCCGCTCTCACCGCCCTGTTGCTGGCCCGTATCGGCCACACCCCGCAGCCGCGGCTGCTGGCCGCCTGGCCCGTGGAGTTGCCGCTGCCGCCCGCCGCGCTCGGGGCGGGGCTGCTCGGCGCGCTGGCGTTCGGCGACGAGTTCCGTCACCCCGCGCTCGCGGTGGACCGGGGGACCGTCCCCAGGAGGCTCGGCCTGCTGACCGCGAAGCTCTTCGTCGCCTCGCTGACCGCCCTCGCCCTGGCCGTGCTGACCGTCGGCTGCACCGCCGAACTGCTGTACCTCGTCCACGGAAGCGAACTCGTCGCGCTCCCCGATGACTGGCCCGCTCTCACCGCCGGGTGGCTCGCCCTCGTCACGGGCTGCGCCTGGGCCGGGGTGCTGGCCGCGGGCGTCTTCCGGTCCACCACGGCCGGGCTGGCCGCGGTCGTCGCCGTGCCGCTTCTCGTCGTACCCGCCGTGCACAAGATCACGGAGGGTTCCGCGGGGCGCGGTCCGGCGCCGCTCGGCGGGCGGTTGAGGGACGGGCTGCCGCTGCGCTGGCCCTTCGGGGGCGAGCAGCACCTGGAGGCGCTGCTGCGGCTGCTGGCCCAACCCGTGGGCGGTGCCATGGCGTTGTCGGTGCTGGCACTGCTGTGCGCGTACGCGTTCACGGGTCTGCGGAGCCGGGTCCGATGACGTCCAATGGAGACCGGATTTGAGTTTCCCGGGCTTTCTCTGATCGCAACTCCCCGGGAAAAGCTCATTTCTTTCCGATAAGGCGTCAATTGCGGCGAGGTGAGCGATCACCCTTTCGTGTGCTTTTCACCAAAGACCTCAAGGGAGTTGGAACCGACGCCGACAAAGGATGCGTGAGTACCCTTGCGCACACCATGATGACCGCCGCCCGCTCCGCCGACTCCGGCCTCGCGACCCCGGGCGAACTCGACCGCTACCCCTACGCGGAGACGCCCGGCACCGACCGGGGCCCGGTGTGGGACGGGGGGGATCCGGAACTGGGCCGTGTGGGTCGGCGGACCGCGGGCACCCGCGGACGCGGGCTGCACGGACAACTGGTCCAGCAACTGGGACAGATGATCGTTTCCGGTGACCTGGGCGCCGACCGTCCGCTGGTGCCCGAGGAGATCGGCCAGCGTTTCGAGGTGTCCCGTACCGTCGTCCGCGAGTCGCTCCGCGTCCTGGAGGCCAAGGGCCTCGTCAGCGCCCGGCCGAACGTGGGCACGCGGGTGCGCCCGGTCAGCGACTGGAACCTTCTCGACCCGGACATCATCGAGTGGCGGGCCTACGGGCCGCAGCGGGACGACCAGCGCCGTGAGCTGAGCGAGCTGCGCTGGACGATCGAGCCGCTCGCCGCCCGCCTGGCCGCCGGACACGGCCGGGAGGACGTCCAGCAGCGGCTGACCGACATGGCGGAGATCATGGGGCACGCCCTCGGGCAGGGCGACGCGCTGACCTTCGCCCGGGCCGACAACGAGTTCCACTCCCTGCTCATCCAGGTCGCGGGCAACCGGATGCTGGAGCACCTGTCCGGGATCGTGTCCGCCGCGCTCCAGGTGTCGGGCGGCCCGGTCACCGGCTGTGAACGGCCGAACGAGACCTCGCTGGCCCACCACGCCCGGATCGTCGACGCCCTCGCCGCGGGCGACGGCCCCGCCGCCGAGGCGGCCATGCGGCAACTTCTCACGGTCCACCCCGAGGTGGAGCGCGTGGTGCCCGCGCCGCGCGAGCACTGACCGCGTTTCCCCGACGGCGCTGTCCGGTCTGCCATCCCCCTCCTGTGGCAGAGTCGCGTCCGTGCGTCGTCCCCCGTCGGACCCTGCGGAACCGCCGACGATTCCGCAGGGTCCGACGGTACGAAAGACCTGCCCGGCCCCGGGTGGCGACCTCCTCGCCCCCGGTGCACGCTTCTGTCCTCATCTGTCAGGTTTTGACCGGTTACGGGGTGTGACTCGGGCCACGCGGAATGGGCGTAACGCTCCTGGGAAGAACGCGATGACCTAAGAGGTGACAGCCGCGGAGGGAATACGGACGCCGTTCATGGCGCTGTGCATCTTCCCGGCCCCCGTCCGCGCCGTCGGCCCATTCCCAAGCCGGCGGTCGGCCCCTGTCCACTGTGGACGGGGCCGGAAGCCGTTTTCCAACGTTCCGAGAGGTTGTTCGTGTCGGCCAGCACATCCCGTACGCTCCCGCCGGAGATCGCCGAGTCCGTCTCTGTCATGGCGCTCATCGAGCGGGGAAAGGCTGAGGGGCAGATCGCCGGCGATGACGTGCGTCGGGCCTTCGAAGCTGACCAGATTCCGGCCACTCAGTGGAAGAACGTACTGCGCAGCCTCAACCAGATCCTCGAGGAAGAGGGTGTGACGCTGATGGTCAGTGCCGCAGAGCCCAAGCGCACCCGCAAGAGCGTCGCAGCGAAGAGTCCCGCCAAGCGCACCGCCACCAAGACCGTAGCGGCCAAGACGGCGACCCCCCGGAAGGCCACCGCCGCCGCGTCCGCGGCCCCGGCCGCCGACGCGGCCGCCGAGGAAGAGGCGGCGCCCGCGAAGAAGGCGGCCGCCAAGAAGACCACCGCCAAGAAGACGGCGGCGAAGAAGACCACGGCCAAGAAGACGGCGGCGAAGAAGACGACGTCCAAGAAGGACGACGCCGAGCTGGTCGACGAGGAGGTCCTCGAGGAGACCAAGGTCGCGGACGAGCCCGAGGGCACCGAGAACGCCGGCTTCGTGCTGTCCGACGAGGACGAGGACGACGCGCCGGCCCAGCAGGTCGCCGCCGCGGGCGCCACCGCCGACCCGGTCAAGGACTACCTCAAGCAGATCGGCAAGGTCCCCCTGCTCAACGCGGAGCAGGAGGTCGAGCTCGCCAAGCGCATCGAGGCCGGCCTGTTCGCCGAGGACAAGCTGGCGAACTCCGACAAGCTGGCGCCGAAGCTCAAGCGCGAGCTGGAGATCATCGCCGAGGACGGCCGCCGGGCCAAGAACCACCTGCTGGAGGCCAACCTCCGTCTGGTGGTCTCCCTGGCCAAGCGCTACACCGGCCGCGGCATGCTGTTCCTGGACCTGATCCAGGAGGGCAACCTCGGTCTGATCCGCGCGGTCGAGAAGTTCGACTACACCAAGGGCTACAAGTTCTCCACGTACGCCACCTGGTGGATCCGTCAGGCGATCACCCGCGCCATGGCCGACCAGGCCCGCACCATCCGCATCCCGGTGCACATGGTCGAGGTCATCAACAAGCTCGCGCGCGTCCAGCGCCAGATGCTCCAGGACCTGGGCCGCGAGCCCACCCCGGAGGAGCTGGCCAAGGAGCTCGACATGACCCCGGAGAAGGTCATCGAGGTCCAGAAGTACGGCCGCGAGCCCATCTCCCTGCACACCCCGCTGGGCGAGGACGGCGACAGCGAGTTCGGTGACCTCATCGAGGACTCCGAGGCCGTCGTCCCGGCCGACGCCGTCAGCTTCACGCTGCTGCAGGAGCAGCTGCACTCCGTGCTCGACACCCTGTCGGAGCGCGAGGCGGGCGTCGTCTCGATGCGGTTCGGTCTCACCGACGGTCAGCCGAAGACCCTCGACGAGATCGGCAAGGTGTACGGCGTGACGCGTGAGCGGATCCGCCAGATCGAGTCGAAGACCATGTCGAAGCTGCGTCACCCGTCGCGTTCGCAGGTGCTGCGCGACTACCTCGACTAGGACGTAGCTTCCGCCGCTACGACCCGTCGCGCGCCCCTGTCCGGGAAGGCCCGGCCCCGCTCCAGGGGCCGGGCCTTCGCGCTGCCGCGCGGGTGCGGGCGGCGATCACTTCCCTCACTCTGGGTGTCCAAGGTTCACCCCAGTGTGAGGAGCGTGCATGCGACGTCGACTTGCCAGGGCCCTGGCCCGGCCGCTGACCCTCGTGGCCGCGGGGACCGTCATACCACTGGCCTCGGCCGCTCCGGTGGCCGCCGACAGCGTCGTCGTCGGCGGCTTCCCCGTCGATGTGTCACAGAGTCCCTACACCGTGGCGCTCTCCAGTCGTGACCGGTTCGGCGGTACGCGGGCGGGGCAGTTCTGCGGGGGAGTGGCGGTCGGACGGACCACGGTGCTCACCGCCGCCCACTGCATGGACCCGGAGGTGCTCGGGGCCTCCCCGGAGCGGGTGAGCGACCTCAATGTCATAGCCGGGCGTACCGAGCTGCTCTCGAAGAGCGGCCAGGAGGTCGCCGTACGGAAGGTCTGGGTGAACCCGGACTACGACGGCGACACCAACTCCGGCGACTTCGCCGTGCTCAGCCTGGCCGAGCCGCTCCCCGCGGCCTCGGTCATAGGCATGGCCGGGTCGGGCGACCCGGCGTACCGCGCGGGCACGCCCGCCACGGTCTACGGCTGGGGGGACACCACCGGCTCCGGAAGCTACGCCGGCAGCCTGCACGGGGCGCGCGTACGGGTGCAGCCCGACGCCCTGTGCGAGAAGGCGTACTCGGGGGGCTCCAACGGCACCTACCGCGCCGAGACGATGCTGTGCGCGGGTGAGGTGAGCGGCGGCCGGGACGCCTGCCAGGGCGACAGCGGGGGGCCACTGGTCGCCCAGGGACGGCTCATAGGCCTGGTCTCCTGGGGAGCGGGCTGCGGCTGGGCGGGCAGCCCGGGGGTCTACACCCGCATATCGGACGTCCTGGACACACTGGGGTGGCCCGCGACGGCGCAGAGCTGAGGCGCGTCTGCGGCCGCGGAGGGGCTTGGCGGGGCCAATCTCCCGGGACGCCGGGGTGGGCACCCTCGACGCCAGAGGGCTGAGAGCTGAGGCGCGTCTGCGGCCGCGGAGGGGCTTGGCGGGCCAAGCTGGGTCTCCCTGGAGCGCTGGGGTGGCCTGCGACGGCGCAGGGCTGAGGGCGCCTGGGTGCGCGGAGGGGCTTGGCGGGGTCAGGGGGGCTCCCGGAGCGCTGGGGGCGCCGCGACGGCACAGGGCTGAGGCGCGTCTGCGGCCGCGGAGAGACTTGGCGGGCCAAGGCGGGGTCTCCTGGAGCGCTGGGGTGGCCCCGCGGCGGCACAGGGCTGAGGCGCGTCTGCGGCCGCTGAGGGGGCTGGGCGGGGCCATGCCTCCAGGACCCCGTTGGGCCCGGCGCGGAGCGTGTGAGCAGCATCTACGGCGCTCAGGGTGGCGCCCTGCCGTCACGGGTGTCGCACCCAAGACCCACCGCTCGCTCCAGCCGCCTCCAGCGGCGCGAGGCGCCCACGACACCCCATTGCGGTGCTGGGCACCGGAGGGGGCCCGTACGCAGCGCCCGTCGGCTCAGAAAGGCACCTTCACCTGCACCACGGCCGCGCCCGACCCCTCAGGCGCCTGGCAGGCCCCGGGCTTGCTACGCCCCGCCCCTGGCGGCAGCGAGAACGCAGACGGGCGGCGTCCTCCGCAAGGGAAGGACGCCGCCCGTTCGCCGGCCTGTGCCGGGCTGGCTGCTCGTCGTCGGACGCGAAGTGTCAGCGCTCCTCGTCAGGAGTGGCCTTCGGAGCGGTCAGCCGCTCCGTCTCGTCCTGTATCTCAGCGGCGATCTTCTTGAGTTCCGGCTCGAACTTGCGACCGTGGTGGGCGCAGAAGAGCAGCTCTCCACCGCTCAGCAGGACGACGCGCAGGTAAGCCTGGGCGCCGCAGCGGTCGCAGCGATCGGCGGCCGTCAGCGGGCTCGCGGGGGTCAGAACAGTAGTCACGTCGCCTCTTCTCTAGCTCGACGAGCTGTCGTACCAGGGTCAACATCCAACCAGCCCCAAAACGTTCCCGCTCGAGGCTTTTCCTCGAAAAAAATCTCCGAGGCGGCCGGCTGCTGCCGGTTGGCGGCGAATGTGCCGTAGTGCGTGTCTCTGTGTCGTACGGATTCGCGTTGTATCGGTGGTCGGCCCTCCCGGCTGGGTTGCCGGTTGTTCATGAGGACGTGCCCGGAGCCTAAATGGTTCATGCCTCGATGGGAACGTGATGTGTGCTTCACTCCATCGAGGGATCGAACACCTATGCGACTCTCGACTAGGGTGGGACCGAGACGAGGGTGGCGTTACAACGGCTCTACCAGGCCTCGGTACCCTCTCACCGGTGAACCAAGCCGCGCCCTTACCCAAGAGGGCCCCATCTGAAATTCAGCGAGGAGCGAACCGCGTGACCGCCGAGACGTCCGTGCCGTCGTCCACAGCGCTGCTGGCAGGAGCAGACCGGGACGGTTCCAACTACACCGCGCGGCACCTGCTCGTCCTCGAGGGGCTCGAGGCCGTGCGCAAGCGCCCCGGTATGTACATCGGGTCCACGGACAGCCGTGGCCTGATGCACTGCCTCTGGGAGATCATCGACAACGCCGTGGACGAGGCCCTCGGCGGCTACTGCGACCATATCGAGGTCGTCCTGCACGACGACGGCTCGGTGGAGGTCAAGGACAACGGCCGCGGCATCCCGGTCGACGTCGAGCCCAAGACCGGCCTCTCCGGTGTCGAGGTCGTCATGACCAAGCTGCACGCCGGCGGAAAGTTCGGCGGCGGCTCCTACGCCGCCTCCGGCGGTCTGCACGGCGTCGGCGCCTCCGTGGTGAACGCGCTGTCCGCGCGCCTCGACGTGGAGGTCGACCGCGGGGGCCACACCCACGCGATCAGCTTCCGCCGCGGCGTCCCCGGCGTCTTCTCCGGCCCCGGCCCGGACGCGAAGTTCGAACCCGGGAGCGGCCTGCGCAAGACCAAGAAGATCCCGAAGACCCGCAGCGGCACCCGCGTGCGCTACTGGGCCGACCGCCAGATCTTCCTCAAGGACGCCAAGCTCGACCTGGAGACCCTGCACGCGCGTGCCCGGCAGACCGCGTTCCTGGTGCCCGGCCTGACCATCGTCGTCCGCGACGAGTACGGGCTCGGCGAGGGCGGCAGCAAGGGCGAGGAGTCCTTCCGCTTCGACGGCGGCATCTCCGAGTTCTGCGAGTTCCTCGCCTCCGACCGGCCCATCTGCGACACGCTCCGCTTCACCGGTCAGGGCTCCTTCAAGGAGACCGTCCCGGTCCTCGACGAGCACGGCCAGATGACGCCCACCGAGGTCACCCGAGAGCTCGGCGTCGACGTCGCGATGCGCTGGGGCACGGGCTACGAGACGACGGTCAAGTCCTTCGTCAACATCATCGCCACCCCCAAGGGCGGCACCCACGTCGCGGGCTTCGAGCAGGCCGTCACCAAGACGATGAACGAGGTCCTGCGCGCCAAGAAGATGCTGCGCGTGGCCGAGGACGACGTCGTGAAGGACGACGCCCTCGAGGGCCTCACCGCGGTGGTCACGGTCCGCCTCGCCGAACCTCAGTTCGAAGGTCAGACCAAGGAGGTGCTCGGCACCTCCGCGGCCCGCCGCATCGTGAACAACGTGATCTCCAAGGAGCTCAAGGCGTTCCTGACCTCCACCAAGCGGGACGCCGCCCAGCAGGCCCGCGTGGTCATGGAGAAGGTCGTCGCCGCGGCCCGTACGCGCATCGCGGCCCGTCAGCACAAGGACGCGCAGCGCCGCAAGACGGCCCTGGAGTCCTCCTCGCTGCCGGCGAAGCTCGCCGACTGCCGCAGCGACGACGTCGACCGCAGCGAGCTGTTCATCGTCGAGGGCGATTCCGCGCTCGGCACGGCCAAGCTCGCCCGGAACTCCGAGTTCCAGGCGCTGCTGCCGATCCGCGGCAAGATCCTCAACGTGCAGAAGTCGTCCGTCACGGACATGCTCAAGAACGCCGAGTGCGGCGCGATCATCCAGGTCATAGGAGCCGGGTCCGGCCGGACCTTCGACATCGACGCGGCGCGCTACGGCAAGATCATCATGATGACCGACGCCGATGTGGACGGCTCCCACATCCGCACGCTGCTGCTGACCCTGTTCCACCGCTACATGCGGCCCATGGTCGAGGCCGGCCGGGTCTTCGCCGCGGTGCCGCCGCTGCACCGGATCGAGATCGTCCAGCCCAAGAAGGGCCAGGACAAGTACGTGTACACGTACTCGGACCGGGAGCTGCGGGACAAGCTCATGGAGCTGCAGAGCAAGGGCATCCGCTACAAGGACTCGATCCAGCGCTACAAGGGTCTCGGCGAGATGGACGCCGACCAGCTGGCAGAGACCACGATGGACCCGCGCCACCGCACCCTGCGCCGCATCAACCTCACCGACCTCGAGGCCGCCGAGCAGGTCTTCGACCTCCTCATGGGCAACGACGTCGCCCCGCGCAAGGAGTTCATCTCCAGTTCCGCGGCCACCCTGGACCGCTCCCGCATCGACGCCTAGGAGCGCTCGGCCTCAGGAGGGGGCGCCGTCCCGGAGCGGGACGGCGCCCCCTCCGCCCTGCTCCCCGCACGCCCCGGTCACCTGATGGGGTGAAGCAGTACGGGAAGAAGAGTCAGGGAACTTCCCGTTCTGTCCATCCTTGGGCATGCAGCGAAGCAACGCGGGGGACGTGACCTACGACGATCCCTGGTACGACGCCCTGGCCTCGGGCTGGGGCGAATCCGCCGCGGCCGTGGCTCTGCCGCCGGCCCGGCCCCAGCCGGACGCCGCACCCTCGGCGGCCGCCGACATCTACCTCGAGGTGCAGCGCAGCGAGGCCTTCCAGGAAGTGCGCCGCCGCTACCGGCGTTTCGTGGTCCCCGGAGCCGTCGCCTTCCTCCTCTGGTACGTCGCGTACGTCGTCACCGCCACCACCGTCCCCGGACTGATGGCGCGCCCCGTCGCGGGCGCGGTGAACGTCGGGATGCTCGCCGGTCTCGGCCAGTTCCTCACCACCTTCCTGCTCACCTGGGCCTACGTCCGCCACGCCCGGCTGCGCCGCGACCGCGCGGCGCTGGAACTGCGCTGGGACACCCAGGAGATGGCGCGAGGCAGGGGCGGAGCGTCATGACGACCGACCACCGCACCACCGCCCTGCTGCTGTTCAGCGCCTTCGTCGCCGTCACCCTGATCATCACCACCTGGGTGAGCCGCCACCGCCAGGGCTCCGCCGAGGAGTTCTACGCGGGGAACCGTCTCTTCTCGCCGATGGAAAATGGTTTTGCCATCGCCGGCGACTACATGTCGGCCGCCTCCTTCCTCGGCATCTCCGGACTCATCGCCCTCGTCGGCTACGACGGGATGCTCTACTCGGTGGGCTTCCTCGTGGCCTGGCTGGTGGTGCTGTTCCTGGTCGCCGAACTGGTCCGCAACTGCGGCCGGTTCACCCTCGCCGACGTGGTCGCCGCCCGGATGCGCGAGCGGCCGGTGCGCATCGCCGCAGGCACCTCCTCCGTCGCCGTCTCCGTGCTGTACCTGGTGGCGCAGATGGTCGGTGCGGGCAGCCTCGTCGCGCTCCTCCTCGGCGGCACCGGCAAGACCGTACAGGCCTGGACCGTGGTCGGCGTCGGGGCGCTCATGGTGATCTACGTGTCGCTCGGCGGCATGCGCGCCACCACCTGGATCCAGATCGTGAAGGCGGTCCTGCTCCTCGGCGGCACCGTCACCCTCACCGTCCTCGTCCTGCTGCGCTTCCACGGGGACGTCAACCGCCTGCTGCACACCGCCGCCGAACGCAGCGGCCACGGCGACGCGTTCCTCGCCCCCGGCCTCGCCTACGGCGGCGACTGGACCGCCCGCTTCGACTTCATCAGCCTCGGACTCGCCCTGGTCCTCGGCACGGCGGGCCTGCCGCACATCCTGTCCCGCTTCTACACCGTCCCCACCGCGCGCGCCGCCCGGCGGTCCGTGGTCTGGGCGATCGGCCTCATCGGCGGCTTCTACCTGATGACCATCGTGCTGGGCTTCGGCGCCGCCGCCCTCATCGGCCCGGACGCCGTGCGCGCCTCGCACGCGTCGGGCAACACGGCGGTCCCGCTGCTCGCGCTCGACCTGGGCGGCGGCGCGGGCACCACCGGCGGAACGGTCCTCTTCGCGGTCGTCGCCGCGGTCGCCTTCGCCACGATCCTCGCCGTGGTCGCCGGGATCACCCTCGCTTCCTCGGCGTCCGTCGCCCACGACCTGTACGCCTCCGTGCGCCGCCCCGGCGGGAAGCCCCGCAGCGAGGTCGCCGTCGCGCGCGTCGCCGCCGTCGGCATCGGCGTGGTCGCGATCGCCCTCGGCCTGCTGGCCCGCGACCTCAACGTCGCGTTCCTCGTCGGCCTGGCCTTCGCCGTCGCCGCCTCCGCCAACCTGCCCGTGCTGCTCTACTCGCTGTTCTGGCGCGGCTTCACCACCCGCGGCGCCGTGTGGTCGGTCTACGGCGGTCTGATCCCGGCGGTGGTGCTGGTGCTGCTGTCCCCGGTGGTGTCCGGAAGCCCCGACTCCCTGTTCCCCGGCGTCAACTTCCAGCTCTTTCCGCTGCAGAACCCGGGACTGGTCTCCATCCCGCTGGGCTTCCTCGCCGGCTGGCTCGGCACGGTCACCTCCGCCGAGGTTCCCGACGAGGCCCGCCACGCCGAAACCGAGGTGCGGTCACTGACGGGCGCGGGCGCGGCCTGACGGACGGCCGTCGCGGAGACGTACGGCGCGCGCATCCGTAGGGGAGGAGGGCACGGTTCCTTCCCCCGCCCCCACGAGCCGTGCCTCAGGCGCGGGTCGCCCACACGTAGCGGTGTTCCGGGCGGCCCGCGTCCCCGTAACGCAGGGTCAGCGTGGCTCGTCCCGTGCGTTCCAGGAGCTTCAGATAGCGCTGGGCGGTCTGCCGGCTCACCCCGGTGCGTTCGGCGATCTCCTGGGCCGACAGCGGCATTTCCGCGGCCGTCAGCGCCCGCCGTACGAGGTCCGCCGTGGTGGGGGAGTGCCCTTTCGGCAGCTGCGGCTCGGTCACCTCCGACAGAGCGCCGAAGATCCGGTCCACCTCCGCCTGCTCCGCCTCGCCGCCGCCGTCCAGGGTGCGGCGCAGCCGCGCGTACGCCTCCAGCTTGCCGCGCAGCCCCGCGAAGGCGAACGGCTTGACCAGGTACTGCAGCGCGCCGTGCCGCATCGCCGCCTGCACCGTCGCCACGTCCCGGGCCGCCGTCACCATGATCACGTCGGCCTGGTGGCCGCGCCGCCGCATCTCCCTCACGACGTCCAGACCCGTCTCGTCGGGCAGATAGTGGTCCATGAGGACGAGGTCCACCCGGGGCAGCGTCTCCACCCGCTCCAGCGCCTCGGCCGCGCTGTGCGCCGGGAGTACGGCGTGGAAGCCGGGCACCTTGTCGACGTAGGCCGCGTTGACCCGCGCCACCCGGACGTCGTCGTCCACGACCAGGACCTCGATCACCGTGTCTCCTCGGGTGCCTGGGAGGGGGCGCCCGTGAGGGCGGCCGTCGGCTCCGGCTCGGTCAGCGCCTCCGGCAGGACGACGGTGAACTCGGCGCCCCCGCCCGGCGCCTCGCCCACGCGCGCGTCGCCCCCGTGCCGGTGCGCGAGCCGGCGCACCAGCGGCAGCCCGATGCCCCGCTCACGGTGGCCGGGCGGCTCCTTGGTGGACCACCCCTCGGTGAAGATCAACTCCCGCTGCTCGGGCGGGACACCGGGACCCGTGTCGCGCACCACGAGCACCGCCGTACGCCCCTCCGCCCGCAACTCGACCTCCACGCGCGCGTCGGGCGTACCGGCGACGGCGTCCAGCGCGTTGTCCACGAGGTTGCCCACCACGGTCACCAGCCCGCGCGGATCGACCAGCCGGTCCGGCAGGCGGGAGCGGTCCGACAGCCGCAGCACCGCCCCGCGCTCGGCCGCCACCGTCGCCTTGCCCACCAGCAGCGCCGCCAGCAACGGATCCCGGATCCGCTCCGTGACCTGCTCCGACGTGACCCGGTGGTCGCCCACCACCTCGCCGACGAACTCCACCGCGTCCTCGTACATCTCCAGCTCCAGCAGCCCCAGCAGGGTGTGCATACGGTTGGCGTGCTCGTGGTCCTGGGCGCGCAGCGCGTCGATCAGCCCGCGCGTGGAGTCGAGCTCCCGGCCCAGCTGGTCCAGCTCGGTCCGGTCGCGCAGGGTGGCCACGGCGCCGCCGTCGTCGGTCGGCATCCGGTTCGCGACCAGCACCCGCTGCCCGCGGACCGTGAGCAGGTCGGTGCCGGACACCCGGCCCGCCAGCACGTCGGCCGTGCGTCCCGCACCCAGCGCCTCGTCCGGCGAGCTGCCCACCGCCTCCTCGCCGATGCCCAGCAGCCGCTGCGCCTCGTCGTTCAGCAGCCGGACGCGCCCGTGGCGGTCCAGGGCGACCACACCCTCCCGGATGCCGTGCAGCATCGCCTCGCGCTCCGCGAGCAGCGCGGCGATGTCGGAGAAGGCCAGGTCGCGGGTCTGCCGCTGGACCCGCCGGGAGATCAGCCAGGCCGCGAGCGCGCCCACCGCGAGGGCGCCGCCCGCGTAGGCGAGCAGCCCCGGGATGGCGTGGATCAGCCGCGCGCGGACGCTGTCGTACGCGATGCCGACCGAGACCGCGCCGATCACCTCGCCGTCCGCGTCCCGCAACGGCACCTTGCCCCGCGCGGAACGGCCCAGGGTGCCCTCGTCGATCTCCATGACCTCCCGTCCGGCCAGCGCCTGGCCGGGGTCGGTCGACACCAGGCCGCCGATCCGCTCCGGGTCGGTGTGCGACCAGCGCACGCCCCGCCGGTCCAGCACCACCACGTACTCCGCCCCGGTGGCCCGCCGGATCCGCTCCGTCTCCCGCTGCACCGGCCCGTCGGGCGTGGGCTCGGTGGCGCGCAGGTCCTCGGCGATCTGCGGCTGCTGGGCGGTGGTCTGCGCGATCGCCAGGGCGCGGCGCATCGCCTGGTCGTCCAGCTGCTCGCCGAGCGGCGCGAGGAACAGTCCGGTCGCCAGCACGGCGACGCCCGCGGCGATCGCCACCTGCATCAGCAGCACCTGGGAGAACACCCGCCGCGGCAGGCCGAGGCGCAGACGGCGAGCGGGGGTCGTGGGGGTCATGCCCCGACGGTACGTGGGGGAGGCGGGGGCGCCGTAGGGGGTGTGACGTGCTTCTCGCGCGGGTCAGCCGGCCATGGCGGCGGGGGTGAGGGCCCGGACGTCGACGACGTCCATCCGCGCGGGCGAGCCGAGGGGCGAGCCGCAGCTCTCGGGGCGGGGCGGCTGGGAGGTGCCCTGAGCCACGTCGACGCGCCAGCGCCGGCCGTCGACGTGGGCGACGGTCACCGTCCAGTGGGGCGCGGCGCCCTCGGTCCGTACGACGCTCAGCGCCTCGGCGGCGTCCTCGCGCACGGCGCGCCGTACGGCCAGTTCGGCCGCCTGACCGGGCCGCTCCCAGGCGGAGGCGCCCCGGCATCCGTCGGTGACGATCCGCCCCTCCCGCACGCCGCACAGCACCTCCTTCACCGCGTGCGCCTCGGCCCGCCCGTAGGCGTAGCCGTACGGCAGCACCAGCACGGTGGGGGAGAAGCGGTGACCGCCGAGGTGGGTGACCTCCCAGACGCCCTCGACACCGGAGGACGCCAGCTCGGCCGCGAGGGGCCTGCCGAGCAGGGCGCAGCAGCGGTCACGCTTGCCGTTGGTGCACACGAGGGCGAGGGGGTCGCCGTCGTGAGGCGCGCCGCCCAGCGCCGCGTCGAAGCTCGCGGCGTCGCCGCGGCCGAGGCCCGGGAAGTCGAGGTCGAGCAGGCGCGCGGGGTCGGTGGCGGTCGCGGAGTGCAGCCGGACGTTGCCCGGGACGGTGTGGGCGACGTACACGCGGCGCGTGGCGGGCATCCGGCTGTCGGCGTGGCGTCCGGGGCGCCTGATGAGGGCGATGCGCACGCCGGTGCCCTTGGCGGCGGCCTCCAGGGCGCGGCCCAGGGCGGGGTCGAGATGGCTGGACGTGAGCGCCTTGGCACCCCACGGGCCGGGCTGCTCCAGCAGAACCCAGGTCCGCGCGGTGGCCGCGGTCCCCGCGACGGGCTCGTGAAGCGCGCGGGAGAGGGTTGAGCACGTGCTACTCACACAGGTGAGCCTAACCTGAGTTGAGGTGCGGTGCCTTGCCGGGCGCGTCCGTGTACATGTCCGCGGCCCGGCACTGCGTCTGTGCCGGGCCGTACGAAGGTCTGATGAGCAGGGGGTCGCCTGCGTTGTCGGGGCTGCCCCGTCTGTCGGTGCGTACAGGGCGGTTGAGGCGAAGCCGGGGTGGGCTCGCTGCCCGGGCCTCCTCGGTCAGGCGTCCGGGATGTCCGCCTTGGCGCGGAGGAGCGTCTCTCTGGAGATGACCACGATGCGTTCGTAGTCGGCACGTCCGGCATCGGGGGGGAGTTGGTCGTCCAGGTCTGCTGTGGCCTCTGTGCCGATCACGGCGAAATTGCCATCACTGAGTTCGAAGATGTCAGGACACGTCTGCCCGCTGACACTGCCGCGCTCCCGGGGCGAGGCCCCGATTCGACGCACGATCTTCAAGTCCGTTCCTATCCGTTCCTGAGGTGGACCGAGGGACGGGCCGCCGTGTGCGCCGCGCGCCGTTTCGGCTGATGGCCTGGACATGCGTTCAGCGAAACTCATGAGTGGGCCCACTGATACTCATGAGAGGCCGCTGACCGCTGTAAGGGAGGCAGCCCCACGCAATGACGAATTGCCGCCCACAGAACGATGTTTCCCTGCGGCGGCAGGGGGAAGACTACAGGGCTGGGATGACTGCCGCGCACGTCGTCGCAAGCTTCCGTCGTCGCCGCGGGGCAAGATCACACTGATGGGCTGTTCCGCTCGGCCGGTCGGCCCAGGAGCGTGGCCGCTGGACGGCCACGAGTTCTCGTGGGCGCACGGATCGTCCGGCGCACCCGTCCTCATGGCTGCACCAACGATCGCCGGATCGCCGTCACAGGGCCTCGCACCGGCCCGCTCGCGCTTGCCGCTTGTGCACGGAATGTGGCCCGTGATGTTCAGGCGACGGATGGACGCCTTGGATCGGTCGGCACGATCGCGTGCTCGTCGAACAGTCGTTCAAGGGCGTTGTGGCCGTGCTCACGCCGGTATGCCGTCTCGGCTGCGGTGACCGGCAGGGCCCGGAGGATGCGGGCGTGGCCATCCGGCAGCGGGCAGTGCTCCAGGTCGGGGCCGTGCGGGTAGGGAAGGCTGATCAGCAGGTGGTCGCAGTGCGACCCGGGCAACCACGGTTCTCCGACGGGAAGGCTGTGCTCGAGACCGAGGTGATGATCGGCGTGGTAGTAGGCGGTCGAGCCCAGGAGATCAGCGAAGCGTTCGTCACGGACAGGAGCGGTGAGGACGAATTCGAGGCCGCGGGCGTCCGCCTCAACCGTGGACCAGCAGCCGGCGGTGATGTGGGCCCAGCTGACGGCACGCGGCCCTGGGCTGACGGTGAGGATCCTCAGGCCAGGAACCGCTTCCCTCCGCCCGGGTCCCAGGTCGTCATCGCTGACCGTGACCGTATGGCCGATGAAGAAACTGCGAACGTGGGCCTCGACGCCTGCTGTCGCTCGTCGGCTGCGCGCGGTCTCGAACGAGGTGCGCAGCTTCTCACGCCTGACTCAGGTGTCCTGGCTGTGCGGCCGCAGATGGGTTCAGCCGGCTGACGGGCTCCTCGGCTCGGGCTTGGGTACAGGCGAGGCAGTGGCACCTCGATGAGTGCGCGGGTGCCGCCCCGCTCGCGAGCGTCGCCGGCTGGCCCTCTCCCGACGACAGGCCTCACCCGAGCACCAGTGACCCCCGCGCCACGGTGGCGGTTCCCTTGCACGAACGTTCTCAACTGTTGGTTACGGGGCAGCCTCTGGTCCCTCTTCCGGCAGGGGAGAGCCGACGACCCACCACTCCTCACGGTCGTCGTCCGAGTCCTCCAGGAAGGCGTTCATCTCGGCGACCAGCGAGTCCACCAGGGCACCCAGCATGGCCTCCTGGGATGAAGGGGGGAGGCTCTCGCGATGATGCCGGGTGGCCGCCCAGTACTCGCGGAAGATTTTGTTCCGGCAGATCACCCGGAGGTGACCGTAGAGTCCGGCCAGCGTCACCGCCCCGATCCGGTGGTAGTACAAAGCGTTGACGTACAGGGCATTGGCGAAGAGGAACTGTCGTTGCTTCTCGGGCGGCACGTCCGTCTCGTAGGTGTCCAGGACGGCGGCCAGCGCTGGATCGGACATGGCCTTGCACAGCAGTTGGAAGTGCAGCCGGTGCTGTTCGGCGAGAGCGGCGCGCTTACGCTGTCGCGCGCCTCGCTTCGCTACCGAGCTCGCGGTGAGCGCGAGGTGGGACCAAGCGGCGGAGCCGAGCTGTCGCAGGCCGGATATCTGTGTGGCCATGTCAAATACCCCCGATCAGGCCGCCGTCCGCCGGTCGTCGGGTGGTGGGTCGACTTCAGGGAACCGGCGAGCGGTGGGCGGCGCTTGCCGCCTTCCAGGGTGCCGAGCGGCTCTGATCGGCGGGAAGGCGGAGAGGAGGCGCACGGAGGGAAGCGAGGGTCGCACAATCCGGCGCCTTGCCAAAACGTCTGCCCCGCGAATGCTGCTAACAATCGTTCACTTCAGGGTCGTTACGGGTACTCGTATCCTGGACCGTCAGTCGTTCGTCCGTGCGCACGCCGTCAGCGAGCCGGTGTGCGCACAGGTGTGAGAGGGGTCGTGTGTCGGAGCGGAGCAGCGGGCGGCAGATTCCGGTGGTCGTGCTGGCCGGATTCCTCGGCTCGGGAAAGACCACCCTGCTCAACCACCTCCTCCACCGCAGCGGCGGCAGCCGTATCGGGGCATTGGTGAACGACTTCGGGGCCGTCGAGATCGACGCCATGGCGGTCGCGGGCGCCCTCGGCGACTCGACCGTTTCACTCGGCAACGGCTGCCTCTGCTGTGCCGTGGACGCCAGTGAACTCGACGAGTACCTCGAGCGGCTCGCCCGCCCCTCCGCCGGCATCGACGTCATCGTCATCGAGGCGAGCGGTCTCGCCGAGCCGCAGGAGCTCGTCCGCATGGTGCTCGCCAGCGAGCTGCCCGACATCGTCTACGGGGGCCTCGTGGAGGTCGTGGACGCCGCCGAGTTCGACGAGACCAGGGCCGCGCACCCCGGCATCGACCGGCATCTGGCGCTCGCCGACCTCGTGGTCGTCAACAAGATCGACCGGGTGGAGGATCCGGAACCCGTGCTGAAGACGGTTCGGGACCTCGTCGACCGTGCTGCCGTGGTGCCCGCCACGCACGGCCGGGTCGACCCGGAGTTCCTCTTCGACTGCCGACCGAGCGAGGAGCGCGTCGGGCAGTTGTCCTTCGACGATCTCCATCGGGACGACGACCCCGAGCAGGAGCATCACGACCATCTGCACGCCGGCTACGACACCCTCTCCTTCGTGTCCGAGCAGCCGCTCGACCCCCGCCGCCTCATCGCCTTCCTCGACAGCCGGCCCGCCGGGCTCTACCGCATCAAGGGGTACGTCGACTTCGGCCCCTACGACGTCCGCAACCGGTACGCCGTGCACGCCGTCGGCCGGTTCCTGCGCTTCTACCCGGAACCGTGGCCGGCCGGCGCCGGGCGGGCGACGCAGCTCGTGCTGATCGGGACCGGCCTCGACACCGGCGCCCTGCGCACCGAGCTGGACGCGTGTGTGGGCGACGGCGCCCCACACACCGACGACGAGGCCGGCATGTGGGGCGTCCTGCGCTACGTCCAGGAGGCCGAGGACCCCGAGGCCTAGACCGGTCCGGCCACCACGGCCACCGTCTTGCCCAGGGACACGCCCGAGCCGTCGCGGCGCGGGTCGATCTCCGGGAGGTCCACCGCCGTGCCGTTCTTCTGCGCCGCGCGCGCCGGGGCGGGGCCCGCCCAGGCCAGGGACAGGCAGTCCTCGCCCTTAAGGAACCGCTGGCAGCGCACACCGCCGGTCGCGCGGCCCTTGCGCGGGTACTGGTCGAACGGGGTCAGCTTGGCCGTCGTCTGGACCGAGTCGTCCAGCGTGCCGCGCGAGCCCGCGACGGTGAACACCACCGCGTCCGCCGCCGGGTCGACGGCCGTGAAGCTGATGACCTTCGCGCCCTCGCTGAGCTTGATGCCCGTCATGCCGCCCGCCGGACGCCCCTGCGGACGCACGATGGAGGCCGGGAAGCGCAGCAGCTGCGCGTCGTCGGTGATGAAGACCAGGTCCTCCTCACCCGTGCGCAGTTCGGTCGCGCCGACGATCCGGTCGCCCTCCTTGAGGGTGATGACCTCGAGCTCCTCCTTGTTGGAGGGGTAGTCGGGCACCACGCGCTTGACCACGCCCTGCTGGGTGCCGATCGCCAGGCCCGGCGACGACTCGTCGAGCGTGGTCAGGCACACCACCTGCTCGTCGTCCTCCAGGGACACGAACTCCGCCAGCGGCGCACCGCCCGACAGGTTCGGCACCGGCATCGACTCCGGCAGCTGGGGCAGGTCGATCACGTTGACCCGGAGCAGCCGACCCGCCGACGTGACCACGCCGATCTCGCCGCGCGCGGTCGCCGGGACCGCCGAGACGATCACGTCGTGCTTGACGCGCTTGCCGCCGGAGGTGTCGGCGAGCGGCCGGTCGTCGGCGGTGCGCGCCAGCAGACCCGTGGACGACAGGAGCACCCGACACGGGGTGTCCGCCACCTGCAGCGGCACCGCGGCCGGCGTGGCCGCCGACTCCAGCAGCAGCGTGCGCCGGTCGTCGCCGAACTTCTTCGCCACCGCGGCGAGTTCGGACGAGACCAGCTTGCGCAGCTCCGCGTCCGAGTCCAGGATCCGGGTCAGCTCCTCGATCTCCGCGTTCAGCCGGTCCTTCTCGGCCTCCAGCTCGATCCGGTCGTACTTGGTGAGGCGGCGCAGCGGGGTGTCCAGGATGTACTGCGTCTGGATGTCGCTCAGCGAGAAGTGCTCGATGAGCCGCTGCTTGGCCTGCGCCGAGTTCTCGCTGGAGCGGATCAGGCGGATGACCTCGTCGATGTCGAGCAGGGCCGTGAGCAGGCCCTCGACCAGGTGCAGCCGGTCGCGCTTCTTGCCGCGGCGGAACTCCGAGCGGCGGCGCACCACGGTGAAGCGGTGGTCGAGGTAGACCTCGAGCAGCTCCTTGAGACCGAGCGTGAGCGGCTGGCCGTCCACCAGCGCCACGTTGTTGATGCCGAAGGACTCCTCCATCGGCGTCAGCTTGTACAGCTGCTCCAGCACCGCCTCCGGCACGAAGCCGTTCTTGATCTCGATGACCAGGCGCAGGCCGTGCTCGCGGTCGGTGAGGTCCTTGACGTCCGCGATGCCCTGGAGCTTCTTGGAGCCCACCAGGTCCTTGATCTTGGCGATCACCTTCTCCGGGCCGACCGTGAACGGCAGCTCCGTGACGACCAGGCCCTTGCGGCGCGCGGTGACGTCCTCGACGGTCACCGTCGCGCGGATCTTGAACGTGCCGCGCCCGGTCTCGTACGCGTCCCGGATGCCGTTGAGGCCGACGATCCGGCCGCCGGTGGGCAGGTCGGGGCCCGGGACGTGCTTCATCAGGGCGTCGAGGTCGGCGTTGGGGTGCCGGATCAGGTGGCGCGCGGCGGCGACGACCTCACGCAGGTTGTGCGGCGGCATGTTGGTGGCCATGCCGACGGCGATGCCCGAGGCGCCGTTCACCAGGAGGTTGGGGAACGCGGCGGGCAGGGCGACCGGTTCCTGCTCCTGGCCGTCGTAGTTGGGCGCGAAGTCGACCGTGTCCTCGTCGATGGACTCGGTCATCAGGCTCGTGGCCTCGGCCATGCGGCACTCGGTGTACCGCATGGCGGCGGGCGGGTCGTCGTTGCCCAGCGAGCCGAAGTTGCCGTGGCCGTCCACCAGGGGCAGGCGCATGGAGAACGGCTGCGCCATGCGGACGAGGGCGTCGTAGATCGAGGCGTCGCCGTGCGGGTGCAGCTTTCCCATCACCTCGCCCACCACGCGCGCGCACTTGACGTACCCGCGCTCGGGGCGCAGGCCCATCTCGTTCATCTGGTAGACGATGCGGCGGTGCACCGGCTTGAGACCGTCACGCGCGTCGGGCAGGGCGCGGGAGTAGATGACCGAGTACGCGTACTCGAGGAAGGAGCCCTGCATCTCGTCGACGACGTCGATGTCGAGGATCTTCTCCTCGTACGGGTCGTCGGGCGGCGGGGTCTTCGTGCTGCGGCGGGCCATCGCTGCCGGCTCCTTGCTGAAGCGTGGGACGGGATCTGACGCGGACCATTGTGGACCTTCGCACTGACAGGGCGGGACCAGGACCCGGGTCCTGCTGCCCGGTTCGGCGCGGGTACGGCGGCGCGAGCAGGCTACGCGGCTCCGTCGCCGCGCACTTCGCGGGGTCGCCCTGCGGTCCGCGTCCGGGCCCTCGCGGGGTCGCCCTGCGGGCCGCGTCCGGGCCTTCGCGGGGTCGCCCTGCGGTCCGCGTCCACATCTCTGCGGGTCGCCCGCCGAAAGCGTCCACGCCTCCGCGGGGTCGCCCCCCCGTGACCGACGCGGCCCCCGCGTGAGCGCGACCCGCTCCCCGCCCAAGCGCGCCACCGTCCCCTCCGCGCCCCCGGCGCACACCCCCGCCCGCCCGCACCCCACAGGCACACGACGGCGCACCCCAGAGGCGACCCGGCGCACACCATCCGTCACGCGCCGTGCGCTCGCGCCACCCCCGCACCACCCGCCCCACCAGGTTCTCGCTCTCGGCGTAGCCGCCCGGTCCGGGAACTTCACCGACCGTCCGCACGCTTGCATACAGTGGCAGGACCGGCAGAAACGGCGGTGTCGACGACGACCGCCTCCGCGATCGAAGGGACGTACATGCCCATGGGTCACACGGCCACAGCCCAGGCAGGCTCCGGAGGCCTGACAGCGACCGAACACCGCCTGGCCAACGGCCTGCGCGTGGTGCTCTCCGAGGACCACCTGACCCCGGTCGCGGCGGTGTGCCTCTGGTACGACGTGGGCTCACGGCACGAGGTCAAGGGCCGTACCGGCCTGGCTCACCTTTTCGAGCACCTGATGTTCCAGGGGTCGGCCCAGGTGAAGGGCAACGGCCACTTCGAACTGGTGCAGGGCGCCGGCGGCTCGCTCAACGGCACCACCAGCTTCGAGCGGACCAACTACTTCGAGACCATGCCCGCCCACCAGCTGGAGCTCGCCCTCTGGCTGGAGGCCGACCGCATGGGCTCCCTGCTGGCCGCCCTGGACGAGGAGTCCATGGAGAACCAGCGGGACGTCGTGAAGAACGAGCGCCGTCAGCGCTACGACAACGTCCCCTACGGCACCGCCTTCGAGAAGCTGACCGCCCTCGCCTACCCGGAGGGCCACCCCTACCACCACACCCCGATCGGGTCGATGGCGGACCTGGACGCGGCGACCCTGGAGGACGCCCGCCAGTTCTTCCGCACGTACTACGCGCCGAACAACGCGGTGCTGTCCGTGGTCGGCGACATCGACCCCGAGCAGACGCTCGCCTGGATCGAGAAGTACTTCGGCTCCATCCCGTCGCACGACGGCAAGCCCGCCCCGCGCGACGGCTCGCTGCCCGACGTGATCGGCGAGGAGCTGCGCGAGGTCGTCGAGGAGGAGGTCCCGGCGCGGGCGCTGATGGCCGCCTACCGGCTCCCGGAGGACGGCACGCGCGCGTGCGACGCGGCCGACCTGGCGCTCACCGTCCTCGGCGGCGGCGAGTCCTCGCGGATCTACAACCGCCTGGTGCGGCGCGACCGTACGGCCGTCGCGGCCGGGTTCGGCCTGCTGCGGCTGGCCGGGGCGCCGTCCCTGGGCTGGCTGGACGTGAAGACGTCCGGCGATGTCGAGGTGCCGGTGATCGAGGCGGCCATCGACGAGGAGCTCGCCCGGTTCGCCGAGGAGGGCCCCACCGCCGAGGAGATGGAGCGTGCCCAGGCCCAGCTGGAGCGCGAGTGGCTCGACCGGCTCGGCACGGTCGCCGGCCGCGCCGACGAACTGTGCCGCTACGCCGTGCTGTTCGGCGACCCGCAGCTCGCCCTGACCGCCGTGAGCCGGGTCCTGGAGGTGACGGCCGAGGAGGTCCAGGAGGTCGCCAAGGCGCGCCTGCGGCCCGACAACCGCGCGGTGCTCGTCTACGAGCCCGTCGCCCCGGCGGCCGGTGACGCCGCCGACGAGACCGAGGAAGCCGCCGCAGCCGGCGCCGACGAGAACGAGGAGGCGGCGAAGTGACCGAGCTCGCCACGATGGAGTTCCACCCCCGGCCGCAGGCGGGCGAGGCCAAGCCCTGGGCCTTCCCGGCCCCCGAACGCGGCTCCCTCGACAACGGCCTGACCGTGCTGCGCTGCCACCGCCCCGGCCAGCAGGTCGTCGCCGTCGAGGTGATCCTCGACGCGCCCCTGGACGCCGAGCCGGAGGGCCTGGACGGCGTCGCCACGATCATGGCGCGCGCCTTCTCCGAGGGCACCGACAAGCACTCCGCCGAGGAGTTCGCCGCCGAGCTGGAGCGCTCCGGCGCCACCCTCGACGCGCACGCCGACCACCCCGGCGTCCGCCTCAGCCTCGAGGTGCCGGCCTCGCGGCTCGCCAAGGGACTCGGCCTCGTCGCCGACGCCCTGCGCGCGCCCGCCTTCGCCGACAGCGAGATCGAGCGGCTGGTCCGCAACCGCCTCGACGAGATCCCGCACGAGCTGGCGAACCCGTCCCGCCGCGCCGCGAAGGAGCTCTCCAAGGAACTGTTCCCGGCGAGTGCGCGCATGTCGCGCCCGCGCCAGGGCACCGAGGAGACCGTCGAGCGCATCGACTCCGCGGCCGTGCGCGGCTTCTACGAGAAGCACGTCCGGCCGGCCACGGCGACCGCCGTGGTGGTCGGCGACCTCACCGGCGTCGACCTTGACGCGCTGCTCGCCGACACCCTGGGCGCCTGGACGGGCTCCCAGGCGCAGCCGCGGCCCGTCCCGCCGGTGGTCGCGGACGACACCGGCCGCGTGGTCATCGTGGACCGCCCCGGAGCCGTGCAGACGCAGCTGCTGATCGGCCGTACGGGCCCGGACCGGCACGACCGCGTGTGGCCCGCGCAGGTGCTCGGCACGTACTGCCTCGGCGGCACCCTCACCTCGCGCCTGGACCGCGTCCTGCGCGAGGAGAAGGGATACACCTACGGCGTACGGGCGTTCGGCCAGGTGCTGCGCTCGGCCCCCGACGGCACGGGCGCGTCGCTGCTGGCCATCAGCGGCTCGGTCGACACCCCCAACACCGGCCCGGCGCTGGACGACCTGTGGACCGTGCTGCGCACGCTGGCCGCCGAGGGCCTCACGGACGAGGAGCGGGACGTCGCCGTGCAGAACCTGGTGGGCGTGGCGCCGCTCAAGTACGAGACGGCGGCGGCCGTCGCGAGCACCCTGGCGGACCAGGTCGAGCAGCACCTGCCGGACCACTACCAGGCCGACCTGTACCGGCAGTTGGCCGCGACCGGCACCGTGGAGGCCACGGCGGCCGTCGTGAAAGCCTTCCCGGTGGACCGCCTGGTGACCGTGCTCGTCGGCGACGCGGCGCAGATCAAGGCGCCCGTGGAGGCGCTCGGGCTCGGCGAAGTCACCGTCGTCACGGCCGAGTAGAGCCGTAGCGGGACGCACGCGCGCGGGAGCCCCGGTGACGGGTACGTCACCGGGGCTCCCTTATGCCCCAATTGGGGCGGAGGTTGCCTGTCTGCCCTGTGGGATGCGCTACAAAACCCGGGAATCGTTTGGGGATTGTGAGATGTCCCGCTTAGTTTCGTGCGGGCTGTTCGTCGGGCAGTGCGCCGCATCCGCGGCACCGGACAGTCATCGCCGAGTCCCCGTACGGCGCGAGCCAGGGGAGCCGGGGACCCATGTGCAGTCCCTGGGGTGAATCGGACGCCCGCGCGTGTCGCGAGGGTGTCCGTAGGAGACCTTCCTGCTCCGAACCCGTCAGCTAACCCGGTAGGCGAGAGGGAAGGAAAGGACCAGCTTGTACATGGCGTTCACCCGCGCCACCGGGAAGCACCGTCGTCCCGGCCGCGTCCAGCGCGGCACCGCCCGCGCCGCGGGCGTCGCGGCCCTCGCGGGCACCGGCGTCGTCGGCTCCTTCACGGCCCCCGCGCTCGCCGCCGAACCGGCCGCGGCCCAGACCGGCCTCACCCCGGTCGTCACCCTCGGCGACGTGGTCGCCGACCGCATCGACGCCCAGGCCGCCGCCCAGCACGAGGCCGCCCGCGTGGCGGCCCAGGAGGCCGCGCGCAAGGCCGCCGAGGAGGCGGCCCGTGAGCGCGCCGTCGAGGAGGCCGAGAAGGCCCGCGCCGAGAAGGAGCGCGCCGCGCGTGAGGCGGAGCGCAAGCGCCTCAACACCTTCGTCTCCCCGATCCCCGGCTCCTACGTGTCGACCGCGTACCAGAGCGGCGGCGCCATCTGGTCGTCCGGCAGCCACACCGGGATCGACTTCCACGCCGCGAGCGGCACGCCCGTCCACTCCGTCGGCGTCGGCACGGTCGTCGAGGCCGGCTGGGGCGGCGCCTACGGCAACCAGGTCGTCATCAAGATGCACGACGGCACGTACACCCAGTACGCGCACCTGTCGTCGATCTCGGTGTCCGTGGGCCAGGAGGTCGCCGCCGGCGAGCAGATCGGCCTGTCCGGCGCCACCGGCAACGTCACCGGCGCCCACCTGCACTTCGAGGCGCGCATGTCCGCAGACTACGGCTCCGACCTCGACCCGGTCTCCTACCTGCGGTCGCACGGCGTGAACATCTGAGGCGTACCACCGCGCCCTCGGGGCGTACCGGCCCGTCTTCAGGCCCCGGCTCCCACGAGCCGGGGCTTTCGCCGTTTTCGAGCC
The DNA here is from genome assembly GCA_014655195.1 of Streptomyces cellulosae. GTDB lineage: Bacteria > Actinomycetota > Actinomycetes > Streptomycetales > Streptomycetaceae > Streptomyces > Streptomyces cellulosae. The sequence goes on from BNBH01000024.1 coordinate 97,638, forward strand.
CGTCCGCGCATGCGCCGCCTGTCCAAAAATTATGTATGGATTCCGGTCCGCCGTCGGAAATTGTCTCCGGTTGCAATAGAGTCACGAACGGACGTCAATCGTCGACGTTTCACGGGGATTAAGCCGGAGGTCGGTCATGCGTATTCCCGCGCACTCGGTGTGCACGGCGATCCGGGACGACATCGTCGCCGGTGTCTACGAGCGCGGGGGCCGGCTCACCGAGGAACTGCTCGCCCGCCGCTACGGGGTCTCCCGCGTCCCCGTCCGCGAGGCGCTGCGCACGCTGGAGGCCGAGGGGTTCGTGGTGACCCGGCGGCACGCGGGCGCGTGCGTGGCCGAGCCCACGAGCAGGAGGCCGCCGACCTGCTGGAGATGCGCCAGCTCCTGGAGCCCATGGGGGCCTCCCGGGCGGCCCAGCGGCGTACCGACGCGCATCTCAAGGTGCTGCGCGGCCTGGTCAGGCTGGGGCAGGAACGCGCACGTCAGGGCAACAGCGACGACCTGCGCTCGCTGGGCGGCTGGTTCCACGAGACGCTCGCCCAGGCCTCCGGCAGCCCGGCGCTGACGTCGATGCTGATCCAGCTCGGGCACAAGATCGCCTGGATGTACGCGGTGGACGGTCCGCCCGACCCGGTCGCGTACTGGGCGGAGCACGGCGCGATCGTGGACGCCGTGGCGCGCGGCGACGGCGAGCGGGCGCGGACCCTCACGGCGCTGCACACCGAGCAGGCGAACGCCGGACACCGGCTGCGGTTCGGCTCCGGCGCCGAACGCGCCGTCCGCACGGACCGTGTGAGGAACTCGCAACATCCCGTAAACATGACGAGCCTGCGCCATTAACACGAGTCCCGTATACAAAGAGGGCGGAAATCGCGGGGGCTTTTTCTGCTGCCCGGAAATGGGAATGAGAAAGGCCCGCCCGGTGGTCCGGGCGGGCCTTTCCGTGCCGCACGGCCGTCGCGTGCGGAATTCGTAATCAGACGGTCTCGGGGAGTTCCTCGAGACCCTCGGCGACCAGCTTCGCCAGACGGTCCAGGGCGGCGTCCGCGCCGTCGGCGTCGGAGGCGAGGACGATCTCCTCACCGCCCTGGGCGCCCAGGCCCAGGACGGCCAGCATCGAGGCCGCGTTCACGGGGGTGCCCCCGGCCTTGGCGATCGTCACCGGGACGCCTGCGGCCGTGGCGGCTCGGACGAAGATGGAGGCGGGGCGGGCGTGGAGACCCTCGGCCCAGCCGACGTTGACGCGGCGCTCAGCCATGTGTTGCTGCCCTTCGCTGTTCAGGGTTGTCTAGACCAGTCTTCCATATCGTGACGCGTGCCCGGAGCGACGTCCGGGACGGCCCTCGGAGCCGCCGGGCCGCGGCCTCGGCCCGGCGGTCGTCCACCACAGACTGCCTCGCGCCGCTGTCGGACGCGAGCCGTACTCTGGGGCCCATGCAGACCTCGTCGGACCGCCACGAGTACCCCGCCCACTGGGAGGCCGACGTGGTGCTGCGCGACGGCGGCACCGCGCGCATCCGCCCCATCACCGCGGACGACGCGGAGCGGCTGGTCAGCTTCTACGAGCAGGTGTCCGACGAGTCGAAGTACTACCGCTTCTTCGCGCCCTACCCCCGGCTGTCCGCCAAGGACGTCCACCGCTTCACCCACCACGACTTCGTGGACCGCGTCGGGCTCGCGGCGACCGTCGGCGACGACTTCATCGGCACCGTGCGCTACGACCGCATCGGCGCGGGCGGGCGGCCCGCGACCGGCGAGGAGGCCGACGAGGCCGAGGTCGCCTTCCTGGTCCAGGACGCCCATCAGGGCCGGGGCGTCGCCTCCGCCCTCCTGGAGCACATCGCCGCGGTCGCCCGGGAGCGCGGCATCCGCCGGTTCGCCGCCGAGGTGCTGCCCGCCAACACCAAGATGATCAAGGTGTTCACCGACGCCGGGTACACGCAGAAGCGCAGCTTCGAGGACGGCGTCGTCCGGCTGGAGTTCGACCTCGAGCCCACCGACCGCTCCCTGGCCGTGCAGTACGCGCGCGAGCAGCGCGCGGAGGCCCGCTCGGTGCAGCGGCTCCTCGCCCCCGGCGCGGTCGCCGTCATCGGCACCGGCCGCACCCCCGGCGGCGTCGGACGCAGCATCCTCGGCAACATCCGCGACGCCGGCTTCACCGGCCGCCTCTACGCCGTCAACGGTGCGCTGCCGGAGGGGGAGAAGGAGCTTGACGGCGTCCCCGCCTTCCGCTCCGTGCGCGACATCGACGGGCCCGTGGACCTCGCGGTCGTCGCGGTGCCCGCCGAACGGGTCCCCGAGGTGGTCGCCGAGTGCGGCGAGCACGACGTCCAGGGACTCGTCGTGGTCTCCGCCGGCTACGCCGAGTCCGGCCCCGAGGGCAGGGAGCGCCAGCGCGCCCTGGTCCGGCAGGCCCGCAGCTACGGCATGCGGATCATCGGACCGAACTCCTTCGGCGTCATCAACACCTCGCCCGAGGTCCGGCTGAACGCCTCGCTCGCGCCCGACATGCCCCGCGCCGGCCGCATCGGCCTGTTCGCCCAGTCCGGCGCCATCGGCGTCGCGCTGCTGTCCCGGCTGCACCGCCGCGGCGGCGGCGTCACCGGCGTCACCGGCCTGTCCACGTTCGTCTCCTCCGGCAACCGCGCCGACGTCTCCGGCAACGACGTCCTGCAGTACTGGTACGAGGACGCCGACACCGACGTGGCCCTGATGTACCTGGAGTCCATCGGCAACCCCCGCAAGTTCACCCGGCTCGCCCGCCGCACCGCCGCCGCCAAGCCGCTGGTCGTGGTGCAGGGCGCGCGCCACGGCGCGGGACCGCGCGGGCACGCCGTCCGCGCGACCCAGCTGCCGCACGCCACGGTCTCCGCGCTGCTGCGCCAGGCCGGGGTGATCCGCGTGGACACCATCACCGAACTGGTCGACGCCGGCCTGCTGCTCGCCCGCCAGCCCCTCCCCGCCGGACCCCGGGTGGCGATCCTCGGCAACTCCGAGTCCCTGGGCCTGCTCACCTACGACGCCTGCCTCGCCGAAGGGCTGCGCCCGCACCCGCCGCAGGACCTCACCACCGCCGCCTCCGCGGCGGACTTCCACGCGGCGCTCTCCCGCGCCCTGGCCGACGACTCCTCCGACGCCGTCGTCGTCACCGCCATCCCCTCGGTGGGGGAGGGCTCGGTCGGCGACGCGGCGCTGGCGGAGGCGCTGCGCTCGGCCGCCGCCGAGCAGCCGACCAAGCCGGTCCTGGTGGTCCACGTCGAGCTGGGCGGCCTCGCCGAGGCCCTGTCCGCCGCGACGAGCACGGCGCCCCAGCCGGGCGCCGCCTCCGGCCTGGTCCCCACGGCGGGCGGCACACGGCCGGGGGAGCGCGCGGAACCCCCTACGGGGGCGGACGCCAAGGGCGCACCCGCACCACCCCCCGAGGGCGCCCACCCCATCCCCGCCTACCCCGCCGCCGAGCGTGCCGTACGGGCGCTCGCGCAGGCCGTGGCGTACGGGCAGTGGCGGCGGGACGCGGCCGACCCCGGCAAGGTGCCCGAGTACGAGGACATCGACGAGCGGGGCGCCGCCGCCCTCATCGACGGGCTGCTCGCCCGCGGCCAGGGCCTCACCCTCACCACCGAGGCCACCTGCGAACTGCTCGCCGCCTACGGCGTCCACGTCCACCGCGCCCTGCCGGCGCCCACCCCCGACGCCGCCGCCGAGGCCGCCCGCACCCTCGGCTACCCGGTCGCCCTCAAGGCGACCGCCCCGCACCTCAGGCACCGCGCCGACCTCGGCGGCGTCCGCCTCGACCTCGCCGACGAGGACCAGCTGCGCCGGGCGTACGCCGAGCTCACCGAGCTGTTCGGCAGCCCGGCGGAGCTGCGCCCGGTGGTGCAGCGGATGGCCCCGCGCGGGGTGGACACCGTGGTCCGCGCCGTCATCGACCCGGCGGCCGGCGCCGTGCTGTCCTTCGGGCTCGCCGGGGCCGCCTCCCAGCTGCTCGGCGACATGGCGCACCGCCTGATCCCGGTGACCGACCGGGACGCCACCTCGCTGGTCCGCTCGATCCGCACGGCCCCGCTGCTGTTCGGCTGGCGCGGCTCGGCGCCCGTCGACACCCCCGCGCTCGAGGAGCTGATGCTGCGCGTGTCGCGCCTGGTCCACGACCATCCCGAGGTGGTCGCGGTCACCCTGGAGCCGGTCGTCGTCGCCCCGCACGGCGTCAGCGTCCTCGGCGCCTCCGTACGCCTGGCGCCGCCGCCCGCCCGCGACGACCACGGCCCCCGGACCCTCCCCGCGTACTGACCCCGGGCGAGCGGTGCCTCGCAGTCGGTGGCCACCCGTAGGATGGGCCACATGGCCAAGACCAGTACGACGTCCCAGGGGCTGCGGGCGGCGATCGAGCGCAGCGGCTACTACCCGGCCCTCGTGGCCGAGGCGGTGGAGGCCGCCGTGGGCGGCGAGCCCGTGCGGTCGTACCTGGTCCACCAGGAGACGACGTTCGACCAGAACGAGGTGCGGCGGCACGTGACCGTGCTCGTCCTCACCGCCAACCGCTTCATCGTCAGCCACACCGACGAGCAGGCCGCGGACAGCACCTCCCCGACCCCCTACGCCACCACGTCCACCGAGTCGGTCAAGCTCGGCCGGATCTCGTCGATCGTGGTCAGCCGCGTGGTCGCCAACCCCGAGTCGTACACGCCCGGGACGCTGCCGCGCGAGATCGTCCTCACCATCGGCTGGGGCGCGGTCTCCCGTCTCGACCTGGAGCCGGCCGCGTGCGGCGACCCGGACTGCGAGGCCGACCACGGCTACACGGGCAGCTCGACGGCCGACGACCTGAGCCTGCGCGTCAGCGAGGCCGGCGACGGCCCGGAGACCGTGCGCCAGGCGCTCGCCTTCGCCCAGGCCCTCTCCGAGGCGACCGCGGACCTGCGCTGATGGCTCACCCCCCGCCCGCGTACGGCCGAGGACACCTGGCGCCCGGCTGGGACACCCACCCGGAGCCCCTCGCGGTCGGCTCCGCGCCCGTCCCGGACTACGGCACCGGCTCCCTGGCCGACCTGCTGCCCACCCTCGCCGCCGGCCTCGGCGTCCCCGGCATGACCGCGGGCATCGGCGAGCTGACCCCCGCCGACCGCAACTGCGTCTTCCTCATCGACGGCCTGGGCTGGGAGCAGCTCAAGGCCCACCCGAAGGAGGCGCCGTTCATGACGTCCCTGCTGTCCGCCTCGCGCGGCGGCACAGGACGTCCGATCACCGCGGGCTACCCGGCGACCACCGCGACCTCCCTCGCCTCCGTCGGCACCGGCCTGCCCCCGGGCGCGCACGGCCTGCCCGGCTACACCGTGCGCGACCCGGACACCGGCGCGCTGATGAACCAGCTGCGCTGGCAGCCGTGGACGGCGCCGGGCGCCTGGCAGCCGTACCCGACCGTGTTCGAGCTGGCGCACCGCGCGGGCGTGCACGCCGCGCAGGTGTCCTCCCCGACCTTCGCCAACACCCCGCTGACCAAGGTCGCGCTGAGCGGCGGCACCTTCCAGGGGCGGCTGTCCGGCGAGGACCGCATGGACGCCGCCGCCGAGCAACTGGCCTCCGCCGACCGCGCCCTGGTCTACACGTACTACGCCGAGGTCGACGGCGCCGGCCACCGCTTCGGCGTGGACTCCGACACCTGGCGCGGCCAACTGATGTACGTGGACCGCCTGGTGCAGCGCCTCGCCGAGCAACTCCCGCCGCGCAGCGCCCTGTACGTCACCGCCGACCACGGCATGGTCGACATCCCGTTCGACGAGACGCACCGCATCGACTTCGACGAGGACTGGGAGCTGAAGGCGGGCGTCGCCCTGCTCGGCGGCGAGGGCCGCGCGCGCCATGTGTACGCGGTGCCCGGCGCCGCCGGTGACGTGCTGGCGTGCTGGCGTGAGGTGCTCGGCGAGCAGTTCTGGGTCGCCTCCCGCGACGAGGCGATCGCCGCCGGCTGGTTCGGACCGGAGATCGACGACCGGGTGTACCACCGGCTCGGCGACGTGATCGCCGCCGCGCGGGACGACGTCCTGCTCATCGCCTCCGAGCGGGAGCCCAGGGAGTCGGCGATGGTCGGCAACCACGGTTCGATGACCCCTGCCGAGCAGCTCGTCCCCCTGCTCGAAGTACGCTCCTGACGCGCTCCGCCGTCCCTGACCCCTGCCGAAAGGTTGCCGACCCCTGATGTCCGAGCTGGTGTTCTTCTGCGGAACGATGGACTGCGGGAAGTCGACCCTCGCTCTGCAGATCGAGCACAACCGGTCGGCACGCGGCCTGGTCGGCATGATCTTCACCCGTAACGACCGGGCCGGGGAGGGCAAACTCTCCTCCCGCCTGGGCCTGGTCACGGACGCGGTGGAGGTGGAGGACGGCGCCGACCTGTACGCCCACCTCGTCGACCACCTCTCGCAGGGCCGCCGCGCGGACTACGTGATCGCCGACGAGGCGCAGTTCCTGGACCCCGAGCAGATCGACCAGCTCGCGCGCGTGGTGGACGACCTGGACCTCGACGTGTACGCCTTCGGCATCACCACCGACTTCCGCTCCAAGCTGTTCCCCGGCTCCCAGCGTCTGGTCGAACTCGCCGACCGCGTCGAGGTGCTCCAGGTCGAGGCCCTGTGCTGGTGCGGCGCCCGCGCCACGCACAACGCCCGTACCGTCGGCGGCGTGATGGTCGTCGAGGGCGCCCAGGTCGTCGTCGGGGATGTCACCGGCTCCGCGGACGAGATCGGCTACGAGGTGCTGTGCCGGCGCCATCACCGCCGCCGGATGACGGCGGCGACGGCGAGGGCGGCGGCGCTGGCGCCGGATGTGCTGCCGGTGTCGTCGGGCTAAACGGGACTGAAGGACCGGGTACTTTTCCAAACAAGTGATCGAATTCTGCGGCCGGTCCCGCTATGATCGTCGACTGGCAAGGCCGTAGCGCAGAGGTCGTCGCGCCCACGCATCAAGCTGGAGGACGTCGGTTCGAATCCGACCGGTCTTGCCGCCCTAGTCGTGGAGAAACGTCGACAGACGTCGGTCCGTCCTGGGCGGGCGGGGGCCATTCCGCCCCCGGCGGACCGGACACCGGCGACGGACCGGTGGAGTGGTGATGACGCAGCCGACCCCCGTGCGCTGCCCGGCGATCGAGCACCCGGACGTCCCGGCCGCCGATCCCGCGGGGCTGGACCCGCTGCTGGCCAGGCTCGGTTCGGACCGGACGGTGGAGGACGACGAGACCTTCCCGCTCGGCACCCTCCGCGCGGACGGCCGGGTCGACCTGTGCAAGCAGGGACTCGGAGCGGCGGGCGCCGCCCGGATGATGCCCGCCACGGCCGCCTCCCCACACGCCCGGCACGTGCTGCTCGGCACCAACGCCATAGGCGACGAAGGCGCGTTGACGGTAGCCCGTGCCCTCGCCGAGGGCCACGGCCTGCGCACCCTCTACCTCGGCTGCAACCGCATCGGCCCCGACGGCGTCACCGCCCTCGCCGACGCGCTCTCCGCCGACGGCACCGTCCGTGCCCTCTGGCTCAAGCGCAACCCGGTCGGCGACGACGGCGTCACGGCCCTCGCCGCGATGCTCCGCCGCAACACCACCCTGCGCACCCTCGACCTCGTCAACACCGGTGCCACGACGGCGAGTCTGCGCCTCCTGCTGGACGCCCTCACCGGCCGCCCGCACCCCGTGGAACGCCTCTTCCTCGGCGGGAACGGCCTGACCGCCGACTCCGCGGAGCTGCTCGCGGCGTTCGTCCGGGACGCCGGCGTGCGCGAGCTGTACCTGCCCGCCAACCACCTCGGAGACCGGGGCGCCGCCGTGCTCGCGGCGGCCGCCGCCGGCTCCGCACACCCTGTACGGCTCGGCCTGGGCGGCAACGGCATCGGTCCCGCCGGAGCACGCGCCCTCGCCGACGCCCTGGGCGGCATCGAGGCGCTCGACCTCGGACGGCCCATGTCGGAACGGAGCCTCGGCGCCCCCGCCAACGCCACCGGCGACGACGGCGCCCACGCCCTGGCCTCCGCGCTCCCCGGCAGCCCCCTGCGCCGGCTGGAGCTGCGCCACACCGGCCTCACCGGACGCGGCGCGAAGTCCCTCCTGGCGGCCGTCCCGGACGACTCCCCGCTGGAGTACGTCGGCCTGGGCCCCGGCCTGCCCCGCAAGGTGAAGCGCTCCTTCACCCGGCGTCTGCGGCCCATGACCGCCGCCCACCCCGACCTGCGCGCGATAGGGAGCGTCTACCGGTGAGCCGCCGCACCGCACCCGCGTGCTTCTCACCGGCGGAGGCGTCGAGTTGGCGCCGGATCCGCCGGTACGCCGTCCCGCGCACCATGATCGAGCGCGCGACCGAACGCCGTCTTGCGGGCGACTGGCGGGGCGCCTGCTCGGCGGCCCTTCTCGACGTCGACATCGACCTGGCGGAGGTCGCCGAGCACTGCGGCCAGGACGTCGCCGACGCGCTGGAGGACGACCTGCGGCACCTGGTCCCCGACCTGGTGCGCTGGCACCTGCCCCGGAACCTCCACGGCTGGACCACCCTGGGCAACGACCGCACCGTCGTCCTCGCCCGCTACCGGCCGGTCGGCGCGAAGGAACGCCCCCGCGCCACGCCGTACCTGCACGTCACCACACCCGCGATGCGGCAGGGACCGCAGCGGGTCACCCTGAGCTTCGGCACGCTCCTCGACGAGGGGCCGGTCGGTGTCTTCGGCAGCACGACCGAGGACTGGCGGTACGCCCGGCACCTGTGGGACGCGCGGCACACCGCCGACCTGCGCGAGCACGCCGGCGGTCCCGGACGGCTGCCCTTCTTCGACGCGGAGGGCGAGCTGCTCGGCCCGGACGCGCTGCCCTCCTCCGATCCCGGCGACGGCGACCCGGCTGCCCGGGCCGAGTGGGCGACGCTGCTGCACGAGAAAGGGCAGGTCGCGGAGGCCTTCGCCGCGGCCGGCATCGACGCCGACCTGTCGGCGCCGCAGGGCGGCCCCAGCTGGTACCGGAGCGATCCGACGATGCTCGTCGGCAGGTTCGCGCTCGACCACACCCGGCTCGAGCAGGAGGTCCGCCGGCTCCGGGGCGAGGGCGTCGGCGACCGCTTCCTGATCCCCGACGACTGGCGCACCCGGCTGCTGCTGGAACCGACGGCCACCGGTCTCGCGCTGAGGGTCGTGGACCACGACGAGGCCCAGGACCTCCCCTTCCTGCCCGAGACGCTCTGGCGCAGGCTCCCCGACCTCGACCTGCTCCGGGTGGGCGGGATCGAGCGGGAACACCTGCATCCGCTGGTCGGCGAGCCCTTGTTCCCCGGCGTCCGTCCCGAGGGCGGTGTCGGCGGCCCGCCGGGTCCCGAGGCTCCGCCGTCCGTCCGGGTGCGCTGCCGGGGCGAGTGGCACGAGGTCGGCTTCCGGCCGGGCGTCCTGCTCCGCATGCCGCACAGCGACGAGGAACAGCAGCGCGAGCGTGCCCTGCGCGCGTTCGGCGGCGCCGTCGCCGGATGCTTCGCCGTGGAGCAGACCTGGGCGTCGGGGGAGGGCCGGCTGCCGAAGGCGCTCCAGGCCCAGCGGGGCGACCTGTTCCTCCGCGCCCAGCACGGCGACACCGACGGCGTCCTCCAGCTCCTCGACATGGGCGTGGACTGCCGTGTCCGTGACGCCGGCGGCCGTTCCCTCTTGCACGTGCTGAACCTCGTCGACCACGAGCCGCTGCTGCCCCGGCTGCTCGCGGCGGGGCTCGACCTGGAGGCAAGGGACTCGCAGGACAAGACCCCGCTGTTCGTGGCGGTCGCCGAGGGCGGGTCCCCGGCCCTCGTGGAGGCGCTGCTGGACGCGGGCGCCCGGATCGACGTCGAGGACCATATGGAGCAGTCGCTGGCGCACGTCATCCGCCGCTACCGCCGCTCCGACCTGGCCCTTCTGGAGAAGCGCGTGCGGGACGAGTACCCGGACGTCGGCGCCGACTGGTGGGACGACCACCTGTCCCGCGACGACGAGGATGACGACTAGCGCATCGGGACGGCGGCCACCGACCCGCACCCCTCCCCGCGCGGGCACAAGCCCGCCCAGCACACCGAGGACACCCGCCTTGACCACCGCTCCCGCTCCCGCCCCCGACCCGCTGGCCTCCGCCGACGCCCTCGTCGCCCGGCTGCGCGCACGCCGCACCGAACCCGCCACCAGCTCCCAACTGGAGGCACTGGCCCTGGCGGTGACGGCCAACCAGCCCGTCCTGCTGTGGGGTGAGCCCGGCATCGGCAAGTCGGCCGGGCTGGAGCAGCTCGCCGCGGGACTCGGCCTCCCGCTGGAGACGGTCATCGCGAGCGTCCACGAGCCCTCGGACTTCGCCGGGCTGCCCGTCGTCGGGGACGACCCGGCGGCGACGGGCGTGCCCATGGCCCCGCCTGACTGGGCGGTGCGGCTCCGGGACGCCGGGCACGGCCTGCTGTTCTTCGACGAACTGTCCTCCGCGCCCCCGGCCGTGCAGGCCGCGCTGCTGCGGGTGGTGCTGGAACGCCGGGTCGGCAGCCTGGTCCTGCCCGACGCGGTGCGGATCGTCGCCGCCGCCAACCCGCCGTCGAGCGCCGCGGACGGCTGGCACCTCAGCCCGCCGCTCGCCAACCGCTTCGTCCACCTCCACTGGACTCACGACCCGGCCACGGTCGCGCGCGGCATGGCCGGAACCTGGCCCGAGGCGACGGCCCCGGTCGTCGACCCCGCCAGGGTCCCCGGTGCGGTGGCGCGGGCGCGCGGCGCCGTCTCCGGTTTCCTCACCGCCCGTCCCGGCCTGGTCCACCAGCTCCCCGGCGACGCGGAGGCCCGCGGCCGCTCCTGGCCGTCCCCGCGCACCTGGGAGATGGCGCTGTGGCTGCTGGCGACGGCGTACGCGACGGGCGCGGGCCGGGAGGCGACGGCCGCCGCGCTCACCGGGGCCGTCGGGGACGGCGCGGGCATCGAGCTGCTGTCGTACCTGGAGCACCTGGACCTGCCCGACCCCGAGCGGGTCCTCGCCGACCCCGGCGCGTTCGCGCTCCCGGACCGAGGGGACCGGCAACTGGCCTTCCTCATCGCGATCGTGGCCGCCGTGCAGAGCGACCTCACCCGGCCCCGCTGGGAGGCCGCCTGGGCCGTGCTGGCCAAGGCGGTCGACGCGGGCGTGCCGGACGTGGCCGCCCGTGCCGCCGCCGACCTCGCGGCGATGCGCCGGCTGGACTGGCCCGTACCGCCCGGCATCGACGCGTTCCTCGATCTGCTGCAGCTGTCCGGGGCCCTGCCCGGCGGCCGCTGAGGCGAGCGGGCATGACGGACCCCCGCGACGGCCTGGACCGCACCAAACTCCTCGCCGCCCGCTACCGCGCGGCGCACGACCGCCCTTATCTGGCGTCGGCGCTGTACACCCTCGGCATCGTGGCGAGCAGCGCGGTGCCGACGATGGGCGTGGACCGGCACTGGCGGTGCTACGTGTCGCCCGCGTTCGTCGACGCGACGCCCGTCGAGGAACTCGCGGGCGTGTGGATCCACGAGGTGGCCCACCTGCTGCGCGACCACCACGGCCGCGCCGGACGCCTCCCCGCGTCCGACCAGCGCGACCATTACCGCGTCAACGTCGCCCAGGACTGCGAGATCAACGACGACCTCCTCGCCGACCGTCTGCGCCTGCCCGCCGGACGCGTGGAACCCCGCCTCTACGGCCTGCCCGACGGGCAGCTGTTCGAGCAGTACCTGCCGGCGCTGCCCCCGCACGTCCGGGAACACGACTGCGGCTCGGGCGCCCACGCCACCCCCGCGCCGTGGGAGTTCCCGCAGGGCGGCGGCCCCGACGGGGTCGGCGAGGCCGAGGCGCAGGCGCTGCGCCGGCACACCGCCGAGGCGATGCGCGCCCACGTGCGCTCGCGCGGCTCCCTGCCCGGCGGCTGGCAGCGCTGGGCCGAGCAGGTCCTGGAACCCACGGTCGACTGGCGGCAGGCCCTGACCGGCGCGGTGCGGGAGGCCGCCGCCTGGGCGGGCGGCGCCGTCGACTACACCTACCGCCGTCCCTCGCGCCGTACCCCGGCGCTGCGCGGTGTGGTCCTGCCGAGCCTGCGCCGTCCGCTGCCCCGGGTGGCCGTCGTCGTCGACACCTCGGGCTCGATGGGCGACGCGGAACTCGCCGCCGCGCTGGCCGAGATCACGGGCGTCCTGCGCGAGGTCGGCATCCGCGGCAACCGCGTCACCGTCCTCGCCTGCGACGCCGACGTGCACGCCGTGTCGCGGGTGACGTCGGCCGAGCAGGTCACGCTCGGCGGCGGGGGCGGCACGGACATGCGTGTCGGCATCGCCGCCGCGCTCGCCTCCCCCGACCGCCCGTCGATCGTGATCGTGCTGACCGACGGGTTGACCCCCTGGCCCGCCGAAACCCCGTCCTGCCGTCTGATCGCGGCCCTGATCGGAGACGGCGCCCCCGAGCCGCCGCACTGGGTGGAAGCGGTGCGCGTCCCGGCGGCGCCGGACTAACCGGCCACGTCGAGCAGCAGCTCGCTCAGCTCGACCGGCATCGTGATCATGCAGTCGTGGCCGGTGGGCAGCTCCCGCACCCGCGAGGGCGTCCCGTCGGGCTGGAGCGCCGGCACCGGCCGCCGCACGATGCCCTCGGGGGTCGCGCCCACGCAGTGGACGTGGGTGCGGGGGACCTGGCGCAGCGCAGGGTTGTCCAGGCGCGCCGGCTGCTGGAGGCACAGCACCGGGTGGTCGGACAGCATGCCGCGCAGCCACTCCTGGTCCGCAGGGTCGGTCACGCCGAACAGGCCGAAGGGTGGAGGCAGTTCCGGCAGCGGCGGGATGCGCCACGGAGTGTCCGTGGACGCGGCGGCTTCAATGAGGTGCTGGGTGACGGGCTGCGCGTCGACCGCGGTCTCGCCGTGCTTCGGCACCATCGCGTCCAGATACACCAGGTGCGCGACCCGCTCCGGGACCTCGTTCGCCGCCGCCGAGATCACCAGCCCCGCGTAGCTGTGGCCGACCAGGATCACGTCGGTCAGGTCCTCGTCCTTGATCAGCCGGACGACGTCCTCGACATGGGTGTCCAGGCCCACCTCGGGGCCCAGCAGGTGCGCCTTGTCGCCGTAGCCGGTCAGGGACGGGCGGAGGACGCGGTGGCCGGCGGCCTCCAGCAGCGGGGCCGTCCGGTCCCAGCACCGGCCGTCGTGCCAGGCGCCATGGACAAGCAGATAAGTCGACACAGGGGAGCCTTCCGGGAAGGGGAGCATGGCAGAGGGAGGCAGTTCCCTTTCGTGCCTCGGTACGCTTCGGGAACCGCCCGTTCATCGTGGTGCACCCGCCCGACCTGGGGCAATAAGGCACATTCCGGTGACCCGGTTCCCTGGAGGTAACCATGACCGCAGCCGACGACCCGTCACCGATGCCGCATCGGCAGGACCCGTGCCGCACCAGCGACGTCCTCGGCATCGTCGGCGACAAGTGGTCCCTGCTCGTCGTCCGCAACCTCAGCCAGGGACCACGCCGCTTCACCGAACTCAAGCGCGCCACCACCGGCATCAGCCAACGCATGCTCACCGTCACCCTGCGCAGCCTGGAACGCGACGGCATCCTCACCCGCACCGTCCACAACGTCATGCCGCCGCACGTCAGTTACGCGCTCACGCCCATGGGCACGACCCTGCGCGAGGCCACGGCGCCCCTGCTGGAGTGGTCCACCCGCAACCTGGACGGCATCCACGCGGCCCGGGGCGCGTACGACTCCCGGGAGGGGACGGCCCCGGGCGGGCCCTGACCCACACGTCGGTGCGCATAGCGGTGTGTGGAGCCTCCGCCCGGCGGACGGAATTCGTCGCCGTATCCCCCCGTAGGTCGGGTCAGTCGGCCTCGGTCATGGTGCTGTCGTCTCCATGGGTCGCCATAGCGGGAGGTAGCGGGAGTCCGTACTTGTCGCACAGGAACCGGGTCTGACAGTAACGCTGAGCCTCGGTGGCCACCCTGCCAAGGACCGCGGAATTCATGCCGGCACCAATGAGGACACCGACGACCGGCACGACCTTGGCGACGTTCTTGACGGGCACTCGGGAGCCGGCCGGGCCCAGTTGCTTCATCAACTTCTCGAGAGCTGCCAGGAGACGGTGGTCGTTGCGGAGCTTCTTCGACCACTTCACGCGTCCCTTGACCGCGCTCGCCGCCCGTGCGGTGTCACGCAACGGCTTGGCCTTGGCCGCCTGTGCCATGAAGGACTGCTGTACCAGGTGCTGGATGAACTCCTGCTCCTTGGGGTCCTTGGCGTCATAGCCGTAGGAGTACGCGATGCGCGCCGCTATCGACGTGCTCAGGACCTGGACGACCAGGATGTCCGCCGTCAGCGCGGTGAGGGTACCGGCGACGGGGACCATGGCCAGCAGGCCCATGGCGCCGCCTTCGACCGCTCCGGTGGTCCGCCACTTGAGGGTGTTGCGGGTCAGCAGCCGGTCGCAGACCTTGAGGTCCTGCTGCCGCAGTTCGGTGAAACTGTCGATGTCGAGGCCCTGCTTGCGGGCAAGCTCCTCGACGCTCTTGGGGGCGTTGAGATCCATGGCCTTGTCGTTGACCAGCTCGAGCAACGCCGTCGCGTTTGCGAGCGCCGGCCGCAGGGCCGTGTCGGCGACCGCGTCGCCTGCGCGTCGGACCGGTTCCGCGACTGCGTCCGGCACGGCGTCCTTGACCCGCCTCGCGGCATTCCCCGCGACCTCACTGGTGCGACTGAGCGCGGTGCTGGCCCAATTCGGGAGCCCACGGCGGTCGTTGCGACGCTGCCAGTGCTCGTTGAGCGCGTCCCACACCTGCCTCTCGTATTCGCTCATCGGGGGTGCACCGTCGATGAGGGGATCGGTGTAAGCGCTCACTGAGAGTCTCCGTTTCGGCTGTGATCGCAGGGCCCACGGTGGTCTGTCGGCTGACACGGGCGCGAAGTGCGTCGTCCAATGACAAGTTCTGAAAAGGCTGAGATGCGCGGGAAAGATGCGGAACAGTCATCCTGAGTCAGGGAAGGCGGTTCAGTCGCCGAGGGAGAACGCGAGGCCGCCCGCGCGCAGCTCGTCCTCGGTCTGGGTGAGGCCGCCCCGGTGGGAGACCTCGACCGTGTAGAACTTCGAACCCGGCGTGATGTCGTCGACCGTGAACGGGAATTCGCAGCCCAGCTCCGTCTTTTCGCCCAAGCCAAGGCTTCCCCCGGCGACTAGGGTTCCGGCGGCATCGGTGACGTTGACCTGAGTGCCGAAGTCGATGTCGGAGTAGCCGCCCGTCCCGGAGCACAGCTCCCCAGGATCGAGACCCGCGCCGATACCGGCGACTGTGAGCGTCCCGTCAGTGCTGAACGGCCCCTCCGCGTCCTCGGCCCGCTCGGCGCTCACCGCGGGCGAAGCGGAGGCACCGGTTGCGGTCGCGTCGGTCTCGTCGCCACGGGCCAGCGTCACCCCTGCCCAGCACGCCCCCACCACGCCGGCGCCGATTCCGGCCCCGATCATGAGGACGGCGCCGCGCGACAGCCGCGACCAGCGGGAGACGGACGCCGCCGGCGGGTGGCCGGGCGGAGCGGGGAGCGGTCCGACAGACGTGTGGACCGGCTCCTCGGCCGCTCCCGGGCCCGTGTCGAAGGCCGTCGCCGGGAGAGGGGTGTGCGGCTGCTGCTCAGAGGAGGACATGGTGGAACTTCCCTTCGGGACGAGGATGCGGAGGAACGGAGGGGCGACGGGAGCGGGAGGAGGGCGTGGTGCGTGAATACGGGGCTCAGCCCTTGCCACGCCGGTACTCGGCCAGCGCCCCACTCGCCGAGAGCGGCACCAGCCGGGGTATCTCGGCCGTCGGCACCATGCCGCGCACGCAGCCCACGCAGCGCACGCCGAGCTTGGCCAGGGAATCGGCGGCTTCGTTGAGCGGGTTGCCGACGTGGGCCTTCTCGTGGACAAAGGTCAGGCCGGGCGTGTACTCGGCGTACATCTGCAGCTTGACGAGGCTGGGCCGGCGGCCCTGCGAGCGCAGCCGGGTCTCGTAGCCGTCGGGCATCCGGTAGCCGCCACCCTGCCACTCGTGCAGGAGCTCCAGGGCCTCGAGGTTGTCGACGCGCACCTCGACGGGCTGCCCCGGGTGCGCTGTGAAAATCCGCCCTCAGTCCCCCGTACACGGCCCGGAGCTCCGTGACGGCGACGCGAACACGGGGCGAGGTGAGGTACTGCGGGTACGCGTGAGCACGCAACCCGGTCTCGCCGGTGGTGGCGAGGTAGCCGGTGCCCACCTTGTCACCGGCGACCGAGGCGTCCGTGGCGAGGACGACCGGCGTACAGGAGACGGCCTTGACCCTCCCGTCGAAGTGCACTTGTGGACGGCTTCTGGGCGTAGGGCGGGGTGCGTGAGCGAGCGGAGAGCGGCGGCCCATCGACGGACTCCTCCTGTTCACTTCGGGCGAATCCGGGAGAGGGGAAGGGAGAGCGGACGGTCCGTTCTCGGCGGACCGCCCGCCCTGTGTCCGCCGCGTCCCCCCACGAGCGCGGCGGCGTATGCGGTGACCGGTCAGTCGACCTTGGTCCACTCCTGACAGCCGTTGGTCTCGAAGTACTCGCCCTTGTTGACCGTCACGCGGCCCTGTCCCTGGAGGTTGTCGTTGGCGATGATCGCGCCGAACTCCCCGGAGGCGTCCTTGGTACGCGCCCAGTAGCAGTTCTCGATGATGCCGCCCTTCTCGGGCCCGGCGGTCTTGTAGGTGCCGGCCTGCATGTCCTCGCCGACGAGGTACTGCCCGTCGCCTTCGACGGTGGTGGCGGCTCCAGGCTTCTTGGCCGGCTTCGGAGTGACCGTCACCTTCTCGGTGACCGTGACGGCCGGCTCAGGCGCACCGTCCGCAGCAGGCGCGGTCTCGGTGACGGTCACCGCGGGCGCCGGGGTGGCGGAGTCGTCCTTGCCGCCGGACTCCCCGTCGCCGCCTATGCCGGCACCGATCAGGAGGGCGACGAGCGCGGTCGCACCGTGCGTGAGCCAGGTCTTGCGGCGCGGTGCTCTCGGCCCCGCCGGAGGCTGCCCGGGGCTCGTCGGCGGGACCGGCAGCGGCGGTACGGCGCCCCAGCTCGGCGCGTTCCCCGACCCGGAGGGCTGCGGGCTGCTGGGCGGTGTCGAGGGCGGGTAGCTCATTGCGGTGGTCCTCCGGCTCGGCGTTGTGACGTTTGCTGGTCACAAGGTGCCCGCCGTACCGAAGGATCGGTGCAGAGATCACTGATAACCCGTGTTATCAGTCGAGTTTTCTCCAAGGGGCAGGGGTCGCTGTAGATTGCTGACGTCCGCCCCGCTAAAGAGGGGGAGGACCGCGAGGCGAGGAAGCCGGCCTCGGTGACCGGGGAGAGGGGGGCGACACGTCCATGACGGCACACACGACCGCAGGGGCGTCCGCCGCAATCCTGCCCGAAACCCCGGCCTGGCGGATCACATATGCCGAGATTGCCGCCCTCGCCCAGGTCAAGCGCCCGGTCCCGACCACGTGGGCCCGCCGCCACTCCGACTTTCCCGCACCCGTCGCCCATGAGGACGGACGCCCTCTCTTCGACGCCCGCGCGGTCGTCGACTGGCTGGCCTCCACCGGCCGCGGCAACACCGATGCCCGCCGGCTCCGCGCCGAGCTTGCCCTGCACACCCTGGCCGCCTGGCGCACCCCGGCCCTGTCCGCGTCAGTCCTGCTCGGCGCGCTGACCTCCCTGGTCTGCCTGCACCAGCAGCTCGACGCTCCCGTCGCCGACGGCCGCCCCTGGCACACGCTCCTGGAACGGGCTCTGGACCTCGACCCCGACGACCACTTTCTCCTCTCCGAACTGCGCGCCCTGCCCGACCCCGACCGCACCGGCCCGGCCCTCGCCCACCTCGCCGACGAGCTGATCGACGCCGCGTACAACCCCGCCGAGGCCTTCGACTGGATCCTCCAGGCCCGCCCCCGCCTCGGCTCCCACGACCCGGCCGCCGACGGGCCCACCCCGGCCGTGGTCCGCGCCCTCGCCGCGCTCTCCGGGGCCGACACCCTCGACGAGGGAGCGGTGATCGCCGTCCCGCACGCCTGCTCCGGCGACATCCCGGCGGCCCTCCACGACCAGGCCGCCGAAGACGCCGGTCACGTCTACCTCGCCGCCGACCGCGACCCGGCCCGCGTGCGCCTGGTCCGGCGGCGGATGCTGGTACGCGGGGTGTACGAGTTCCGGCTCGACGTCGTCGAGGGCGAGGAGCTGACCGCCGACGAGTGGGGCTACCCGCACCTCCTCGTCTGCGCCCTCCCCTACGAGGCCGCCGAGACCCGCGACCCGAAGGCGGTCCTGGAGCAGGTCGCCGCCCTCACCGACTACCTCGACACCGGCGCCACCGCCGTCGTCCTCGGCCCCGCCGACGCCCTCACCGGCCCCCTCGCCCGGCACGGCGACGCCGACCGCCTGCGCCGCTCGTTCCTGGAGCCCGGTTTACTCAAGGCGGCGATCAGCCTCCCCGACGGCGCCTATGCCTACCGTCCCGGCTACCGCACGGCGGTGTGGGTCCTCGCCCGCGTCCCTGAGGAAGAGCGCACGGGTCTCGTTCTCCTCGCGGACTACTCCGCCAGGCCGCTGACCGAGCCCGTCCTCGACGCCCTCGCCGAGGACATCGCCATCTGGCGTGCCTCGGGATGGACCTCCGACCGGCGTCACGAACCGCGCCACGCCGCCATTGTCCGCGGGACCGACCTGGACGGCAGCCCCGGCGCCCCGTTCACCCCGCAGCACCGCACACCCGCGTCCCGGCACCTGCGGACGGTGGTGGAACGCCCGGCGGTCATCGCGGACCTGGAGCGTCGCCTGGGTGAGCTCCACGAACGGTCGCGAGCCGGCCAACTCCGGCTGCACGCCCAGGCGGAACTGCGTCCGGAGAACCAGCCGGTACGCCGTACGTCCATCGGCCGCCTCCTGCGCGCCCGCCGCCTGCGCCGCCGCCCCGGCCACCGCTTCGCCCCCGAACACCTCACCCCCGAGGGCCACTACACGGTCCTCACCCCCGAGGAGGTCCTCGGCACCGCCCGCATCGGCGGCCGCCGCATCGACCGGGGCATCCTGCTGACGGCCTACGAGCACGCCCAGTTCACCGAACCCGGGGATCTGGTGGTCACCGCCCACCCGCAGTTCGGCGTGTACGTCGACGTGGAGGGCGTCTCGCTGGTCGCGGCTCCGGCCCGCATCCTGCGCGTGCATCCCGACGCGGACCCGCCGGTACGACCTCGGGTGCTGGCCGCGCTGCTGCGCGCGGCGGCGGGGGAGCACGCCCGGACCAGCGGCGCCGTGCGCGCCTCCCGCCGCATCGAGGACCTGGTCATCCCCGACCTGAGCCGAGCCGAGGCCGACCTGTACGAGGGCGTCCTCGCCGAGATCGAGGGCCGTGCGGCGTTACTGCGCGAGCAGACGGTCGCGCTCGACGACCTGACCCGCGTGATGGCGGCCGGCATGGCCGACGGCACGCTCACCATCCAGCCACTTCCGCACACCGACGTCCACTGAAGGAGACGGCCCACCCGATGCCTCCACGTCAGAAGAAGCCCG
Organism: Streptomyces cellulosae; assembly: GCA_014655195.1. Taxonomy (GTDB): domain Bacteria; phylum Actinomycetota; class Actinomycetes; order Streptomycetales; family Streptomycetaceae; genus Streptomyces; species Streptomyces cellulosae. Next base: position 117,176 of record BNBH01000024.1, read on the forward strand.
CCGACCAGGCGGAGCTGTTCAGCGCCTCCACCGCCAAGGAGATCCAGGACATCCTCTGGAAGGCGGCCGACAAGCTTCGCGGCTCGATCGACGCCGCGCAGTACAAGGAGTTCGTCCTCGGCCTGATCTTCCTGAAGTACGTCTCGGACGCCTTCGAGGAGCGCCGCACCGAACTGGCCAAGGAACTCGCCGAGGACGGCATCTCCGAGGAGCAGATCGGCGACTTCCTGGAGGACCGCGACGAGTACACCGGTGCCCACGTCTTCTGGGTTCCGGAGACCGCCCGCTGGTCCTGGATCGCGGCCAATGCCAAGGCGCAGGGGGTGGGCAAGCTCCTGGACGAGGCGATGGACGCAATCATGCGGGAGAACGCCTCCCTGACGGGTGTCCTCCCCAAGATCTTCAACCAGGACCGCGTGGACCAGAAGCGGCTGGGTGAACTCGTCGACCTGATCAGCGACGCGCGCTTCGGAGGGAGCGGGGACAAGCCGGCGCAGGACCTGCTGGGGGAGGTGTACGAGTACTTCCTCGGCAACTTCGCGCGGGCGGAGGGGAAGCGGGGCGGGGAGTTCTACACGCCGAGTTCTGTTGTGCGGCTGATCGTGGAGATCCTGGAGCCTTACGAGGGGCGGGTGTACGACCCGGCGTGCGGGTCGGGCGGCATGTTCGTCCAGGCGAGCAAGTTCATCGAGGCGCACCGGGGGAAGGGCCACAAGGCCGACATCGCAGTGTACGGCCAGGAGTTGAACGAGCGCACCTGGCGCCTGGCCAAGATGAACCTGGCCATCCACGGCATCGACGGCAACCTGGCCTCCCGCTGGGGCGACACCTTCGCCGACGACAAGCACCCGGACCTCAAGGCCGACTTCGTGATGGCCAACCCGCCCTTCAACATCAAGGACTGGGCGCGGGACGAGAGCGACCCGAGGTGGAAGTACGGAGTTCCGCCTAAGAACAACGCCAACTACGCGTGGCTCCAGCACATGATCTACAAGCTGGGGGAGAAGGGCACAGCTGGCATCGTGTTGGCCAACGGGTCCATGAGCGCTCAGTCCGGGGGCGAGGGTGAAATTCGCCAGGCTCTGATCGAGGCCGACCTCGTGGCATGCATGGTTGCCCTTCCCTCGCAGCTCTTCCGCACCACGCAGATCCCAGCGTGTCTCTGGTTCTTGACCAAGGACAAGTCTCCGCAGGGGGTTCGGCGGCTTGATGACAGGCGCGGTGAGTTCCTCTTCATCGACGCTCGGGCCATGGGCGAGATGGTGGACCGAACGGAACGCGTGCTGCCCGAGGCCGACCTCAGAAGAATTGCCGACACTTACCACGCGTGGCGTGGCACCGCCTCGGCACGTGAAGCTGAGCTTGCTTACGAGGACGTATCCGGTTTCTGCTACTCGGCGGACCTGGAAAAGGTGCGAGAGCACGGATATGTGCTGACGCCCGGGCGGTACGTGGGGGCCGTGGAGGCGGAAGAAGAGGACCCGGAGGTCGTGGCCCAGCGTATCGCCGGCCTGACGGACGAGTTGTACGAGTTCTTCGACAGGTCTGAGGCACTTGCCAAGACGGTCCGTGAGCGGTTGGGGGAGATCGATGGCTAGGACGACAACAGTGACTGGTGGGCGCGCTGCCACGACCGGAGTCATCCCCGGTAAGTGGGCGCTTAGCGTGGGCAGGCCTCCTGCCCCCGCCCCAGCTGGCTTCCGATGGACTCTGCTCTCCAGCGTTGCCCGGCTGGAGAGCGGCCATACCCCGAGCCGCCGACATCCGGAGTATTGGGGTGGTGACGTTCCGTGGATCGGCATCAAGGATGCCACCGGAAACCATGGCCGGACCATCAAGAACACTCTGCAGACGATCACCCGCGCCGGCCTGGACAATTCGTCGGCTCGCCTTCTTCCGGCCGGTACCGTTTGTCTGTCCCGCACCGCATCGGTCGGATACGTGGTCACCATGGGTGTGCCCATGGCCACGAGTCAGGACTTCATCAACTGGGTATGCGGGCCAGAGATTTCCTCCAGATACCTGCATTACATTCTCCTGATGGAGCAGGAGTCGGTACGCCGCTTCGCACACGGGACGACTCACCAAACCGTCTACTTCCCGGAAGCCAAGGCATTCCATGTGTGCATCCCGGACCGCGCGGAGCAAGAACGCGTGGTTGCCGTCTTGGGGGCACTCGATGACAAGATTGCCGTCAACGAGCTCATCGCGACCACGGCTGATAAATTGTCTGGCGAAATTTTCCGATACGCCATTATGACGTCTTCGGATCAATTCACCGAGCGCCCCCTGTCGGAAACGGCTCAGTTTATCAACGGTCGAGCGTTCACCAAGGATGCGACTGGCGCGGGACGCATGGTGATCCGGATTGCGGAGATCAATGGCGGACCCGGGAGTTCGACGGTTTACAACGAAATCGAGGTCGCGGATGATCACTTGGCGCGTCCGGGTGATGTCCTCTTCGCCTGGTCCGGATCGTTGACCGTGGCTCGCTGGTTCCGTCCTGAAGCAATCATCAATCAGCACATTTTCAAATGTGTCCCCAAGCGCGGCAACCCCCACTGGCTCGTGAGTCAGCTTGTGCATCGGAAGATCGACGACTTTCGAGCCATCGCTGCAGACAAGGCGACGACCATGGGACACATCCAGCGGAGGCACCTGGACGAACCCGTTAGTGTCCCTAAGCCCGAGAAACTGACCGCGCTAGACAGTAGAATTGGACCCCTTTGGGAAAGGGCCCTCCTTGCGGAGGTCGAGTCCTTGTCCCTTGCAGCCCTCCGCGACACCCTCCTCCCCCAACTCATGTCCGGCCGCCTCCGCGTCAAGGACGCCGAGAAGATTGTCGAGGACGCCACATGACGACGCCCCACGACGGAAACGAGCCCGACGACAGAACCCACCGCCGCCCCACCGAAGCCGACTGGGAGCTGCTCGCGCTCGACGAGCTGGCCGAGTTGGCCTGGCAGCCGGCCTCCGGTAACGCGTTCGCACCCGGTTCCGACCACCGGAAGTCCTGGGACGACCTGATCCTCTACCCGGACCTCCAGGAGGCAATCGAGCGGCTGAACCCGGAGCTGCCCCCGGACGCCGTCCACGATGCCGTGGCGACCGCCGCCACCCCCGGCTCCCAGGACACCTACGAGGAGAACCGGGCCGCCCACCGCCACCTCGCCACCGGCATACGCTCGGTCACCTACACCGACTCCCACGGCGCCGAGCACAACCCCACCATCCGTCTCCTCGACCTGGACGACCCGGACGCGAACACCTACCGCGCCCTCAGCCAGGTCGCGGTGATCGACGGCGACAGGAACCGCCGCTTCGACGTCATCCTGTACGTCAACGGCCTGCCCCTCGCCGCCATCGAGCTGAAGCGCGCCGGCGACGAGGACGCGACGCTCCAGACGGCTCACGCCCAGGTGGCGCGGTACGTCCAGGAGTTTCCGACCGCCTTCCGCTACAACGCGGTCGTTCTGCTCTCCGACGGCATCACCGCGAAGTACGGCACGCCGTTCACGCCGTACGAGCACTTCGCCCCGTGGAACACGGACGAGTTCGGCGCCCGCGTCGACCCGCTCACCGCCGACGGCTTTTCGGAGTCGGGGCAGAACCTGGCGCTGCACGGCCTGTTCACCCAGTCCCGTTTCCTCGAACTGATCCAGTCCTTCATCAACTTCGTCCCCTCGAAGCGGATGAAGCGGATCGCGAAGCCGCACCAGTACCACGCGGTCACCCGCGCCGCCGAAGCCGTCCGCACGGCCTCGGCGAGCGACGGCAAGGCCGGCGTGGTCTGGCACACCCAGGGTTCGGGCAAGTCGGAGGAGATGGTCCTCACCACGACCATGGTGATGCGGGACCCGGCCCTGCTGAACCCCACCGTCGTGGTCGTCACCGACCGCACGGACCTCGACGACCAGCTCTACTCGACGTTCCAGGAGAGCGAGATCCTCCCGGAGACGCCGCAGCAGGTCGGCACCCGCGCCGAACTCCGGGAGAAGCTCGCGGCGAAGAGGGTGGGAGGGATTCTCTTCACCACGCTCCAGAAGTTCGGCAAGACCAAGGAGGAGCGGGAGTCGGGCACCGACCACCCGATGCTCTCCGATCGCCGGAACATCGTCGTGATCGTCGACGAGGCCCACCGCAGCCACTACGACGACCTCAACGGCCTCGCCCGCCACCTGCGCGACGCGCTCCCGCACGCCACGTTGCTCGCCTTCACCGGCACCCCGATCTCGGAGGCCGACCGCAACACCCGCGAGGTGTTCGGCGACTACATCGACGTCTACGACCTCAAGCGGGCCGCCGACGACGGCGCGACCGTGAAGGTCTACCACGAGAGCCGCGTGATCCAGCTCGTCCTGGACCACGACGTCGATCCGACCACCATCGACGAAGAGGCCGACCGGATCACCGAGGGCCTCGACGACACCGAGCGCCGCCGCGTCGAACAGGCCGTGGCGACGATGAACGCCATGTATGGCGCGCCGGCTCGCATACGCGACCTCGCGGCCGACCTGGTGGACCACTGGGAGGCGCGCCGGGAGCGGATGAAGCCGTTCGTCGGCGCCTCCGAGTCGGGCGGGGCGCCCGGCAAGGCGATGGTGGTGTGCGCGACGCGCGAGATCTGCGTCCGCGTCTACGACGCGCTGCGCGAGCTGCGTCCCGAGTGGCACAGCGACGAGTTCGAGAAGGGCACGATGAAGATCGTCTTCTCGTCCAACTCCCGCAAGGACTCGGACGCCCTGCTCACCCACGCGCTGACCGACAGCCGCCGTAAGGCCGTCATCAACCGGGCCAAGGACCCCGACGACGAGCTGGAACTGCTCATCGTCAACAACATGCTGCTGACCGGCTTCGACGCCCCGCCGATCCACACCATGTACCTGGACCGGCCGCTCAAGGGCGCCAACCTGATGCAGGCCCTGGCCCGCGTCAACCGCCGTTTCCGCGGCAAGGAGGACGGTCTCCTCGTCGGCTACGCCCCGCTGACGGAGAACCTCCAGCGGGCCATCGCCGAGTACACCGAGGCCGACCAGCGCGACCGCACCCTCGGCCAGGACGTCGAACGCGCGCTGGACGAACTGCGCAACGAGTACGACATCCTCACCGGTATCTTGCGCGGCTTCACCTGGGAACCGTTGCTCGACAGACCTGGCCCCCGGGCCTTCATCGATGCGGCCTACCGGACCGCCGAGTACCTGCTCAATCCCCGTACGCCGGGCAACAACCCTGAACAACTGGACGACCCCCGCCAGACCTTGGGCCGCCGCTTCCGCGACCACGCCTATCGCCTGGAACGCTTTTGGGCACTTGCGGGCAGCTCGAAGGAGGCGGGCAACCGCTTCGCCGATAAGCCGGCCTGGAAGCGCCACATCCAGTTCCTCGTCGAGGCCCGTGCCTACATGGCCAAGCTGGATGCACTGAACCGCCAGGCGCGGGGCCTTCCCGTCGCCCGTGATGTCGAGCTGTACCTCGCCCAGCTGACCTCGTCAGTAGTGGAGACGGGCGGAGTGACGGACCTCTTCGCAGAGGCCGGACTGGAGACCGCCGACCTGACCCACCTCAACGACGCGCTCGTCGCCCAGCTCCAGCAGAGCGACACCCCGCACCTGGCGGCCGAGGCACTGCGGCGCCTCGTCGAGCGGAAGATGCGCGAGGTCACCCGGCACAACATCGTCCGGCAGACGACGTTCTCCGAGCGTCTCCAGGACCTGATGGTGCGTTACATGCGCCAGCAGTACACCAGCGCCGAACTCATCGCCAAACTGGTCGAGATGGCCAAGGACGTCATGGCCGACGCCAAGCGGGGCGAGAAGTTCGACCCGCCCCTGAACTGGCGCGAACTCGCCTTCTACGACGCCGTTGCCGACCACGGTACGGCCCGCTCGCTCATGGGTGACGAGGTCCTGGCCGGCATCGCCCGCGAACTGGTCGCCGAGGTCCGCCGACAGCTCAAGCCCGACTGGATTGCCCGCGAGTCCGTCCGCGCCCGCCTGCGCAGCACCATCAAGCGCCTCCTGGCCCGCAACAACTACCCGCCGGACCAGCAGAAGGAGGCCATCGACCTGGTCCTCCGCCAGATGGAGCACTTCGCCAACGAGTGGTCCACCAAGGGAGAGACCGAAAGCTGAGCTGTCCTCACCGACTCACCGGAGTTCTGGAGACATACAGGGAGGTAGTTGAACCGCCCCGGGTCAGGTGGAGGCTCGATTCCATGTAAGGATTGAGTCATGGCACGACCCTCCCGTTACCCGCTTGAGCTGCGCCGCCGTGCGGTGCGCATGG
>BNBH01000025.1 GCA_014655195.1 Streptomyces cellulosae
CAGCGCCGCCTGCCGCTCGTACACGGCCTCCTTGCGGTACCCGACCACGACACCGACCTCGGTCAGCCCGATCTCCGCGAAGTTGCCGAGCGTCAGGTCCAGGACCGTGGGCTCCCCTTCTATGCCCGCGGGCCCCACCGGCACCAGCGCCTTGGGCAGCGTGTCGGTGTAGGGGCGCAGACGCCGGCCGGCGCCGGCCGCCAGCACGAGGCCGATCATGCGGGTTCTCCTTCGTCGTGTACGGCGGGCGCGCCACCCCGGTGGGCGGCCACCCAGAAGCGGATGCTCTCGGCGAGCACCACGAGAGCCACGGCCACGGCGAGGGCCGTGAGCGCGACGGTGAATCCGGACGCGGTGAGCACGGCCGCCAGGACGGCGACCGCCAGCGTGCGACCTTCGTGCCCCCCGGTCGCCCGCACCAGCGGGCGCGGGGGCGCGCCCGCGCCGCCGCGGATGCGGTAGACCGTGTCGTAGTGATGGTAGGCGACCGCGGACACCAGTCCGTAGGCCGCCGGAAGGGCCCCGTTCACCTCCGCGTCGGCCGCCAGGACCAGGACGGTTCCGTACTCGGCGGCGCGGAACAGCGGGGGGACGAGCCAGTCGAGGCGGCCGGTGAGGGGGCGGCCCGTGGCGGCGGCCGAGCAGATCACGTAGGCGACGGCGGCCAGGACGGTCTGCCATCCGGCGCCCCACAGGAGGGCGGAGCCCGTCACCAGCACCGCGCCGAGCGCGGCGGCGGCGACCCCGCCGCGGGCCCGGGAGCGGTGGAGCAGCTCGGTGAGCGGTCCGCCGTCGGCGAGGTCGGCGAGGGCCCGGGCGGCCCCGTCCTCCACCCGGCCGCCGCGCAGGGAGCGCAGGACGCGTCCGGCGGTGGTGTACGCGGCGGCGAAGGCGCAGCCGGCGAGCAGTACCCAGAAGGTGACGCGGGGCGTGGTGGCGGCGGTGAGGACGGCGATCAGCGCCCAGCGCTCGCCGATCGGCAGGACGATCATGCGGCGCACCCAGACCGTCCAGCCGACGCGGTCCAGGCGGCCGGACAGGGCGGCGGCGGGGCCTTCCGCGGCGCCGGTCCTGGCCTCGGCGAAGGAGAAGTCGACCACGTGCCGGCAGGACTGGAGGATTATGGCGCCGAGCGCCAGGGCCCAGACGTCGTCGCCGGTACGGGCCGCGCCGAGGGCGAGGCCCGCGTAGAAGGCGTACTCCTTGGCCCGGTCGAACGTGGCGTCGAGCCAGGCGCCGAGCGTGGAGTACTGCAGCGAGTAGCGGGCGAGCTGGCCGTCGGCGCAGTCCAGCACGAACGAGCCGAGGAGCAGCACGGCGGCGGCGACGTATCCCGCACGGGTGCCGGTGGCGGCGCAGCCGGCCGCGATCAGCGCGGTGAGCAGGGACGCGGTGGTGACCTGGTTCGGGGTCAGCCCGCGGCGGGCGCACCAGCGCGCGAGGTGGCGCGAGTAGGGGCTGACGCAGAAGGTGGTGAAGAAGCCGTCGCGGGCCTTGACGGCGGACCTGAGGCGTACGGCCTCCTCGTCCACGGCGGCGACGGCCTGGCGGGCCTCGTTGCGGGCCTGGGGGCCGTCGGGCACGGCGGCGACCAGGCTGCCGAGCTCGGGACGGTGCACGTCGGTGTCGAGGGCGGCGGTGACCCGGTCCGGGAGGCCGTCCACGAGGGTGCCGTTGCCGGAGCCCTGCCCGGGAGCGGAGTTCTCGCGGGCCATCGCGCGGGTCAGGGCCTGGCGGCCGGCCCGCTGGGCTGTGACGGCGCCGGGGATCGCGGAGAGCGGGAAGCGGGGGTCGGTCAGACCGAGCCGCAGGGCGTGCAGATGTCCGACGAAACGGGTGTCGACCAGGGCGACCCGTTCCTCCCCGGGGACCGAGGCGAGCAGCGTCTCGGCCTCCGCGGCGCCGGCGGCGGTCCGTACGTCGAAGCCGAGGGAGCGCAGGTCGCCCTCGAGTGACGAGCCGGGGACCGGGGGGCCGGTGACGATGGCGGTCGGCAACCGAAAACTCACTCCCTGGGGGCGACGCGTCCACGCCGGTCATGTACACGGTGATGCGCCCGTCCCCCGTCCGGGGGCCCTGCGGGCGGCATGTCGGCAGAGGCTATCGGATACACGGAAGCCCGCGTTCACCGCCCGTTCGACGGCCGGATCGACGCGGTTCGCCCGCACCTGTGCCGCGCTCATCATCGGGGACAGCGGCCCCGGCTCACAAACCGCGCCGGTGGCTCGCCTTAGGGTGGACCACCATGACGTGGCTGATCACCGGCGGAGCCGGATACATCGGGGCCCATGTGGTGCGGGCCATGACCGACGCCGGGGAGCGTGTGGTCGTGCTGGACGACCTCTCCGCCGGGGTCCCGGCACGGCTGCCCGAGGGCGTCCCGCTCGTCCGGGGCTCCGCGCTGGACGGCGACCTGCTGACCAAGGTGCTCGCCGAGCACGGCGCGACCGGGGTGCTCCACCTCGCCGCGCGCAAGCAGCCCGGGGAGTCGGTGGACCGGCCCATCCGCTACTACCGGGAGAACCTGGGCGGTCTGGCGACCCTGCTGGACGCCGTCGCGGAGGCGGGCGTACGGCGCTTCGTGTTCTCCTCGTCCGCGGCCGTCTACGGCGACCCGCACGTGGACCTCATCACGGAGGACACGCCCTGCGCCCCCGTGAACCCCTACGGCGAGACCAAGCTCGCCGGGGAGTGGCTGGTGCGGGCCGCGGGCCGGGCGCACGGCATCGACACGGTGTGCCTGCGCTACTTCAACGTCGCGGGCGCGGCGGCCCCCGAGCTGGCCGACACCGGCGTCTTCAACATCGTGCCGATGGTCTTCGACCGGCTCACCCGCGGTGAGGCGCCGCGGATCTTCGGCGACGACTACCCCACACCGGACGGCACCTGCGTCCGGGACTACATCCATGTGGCCGACCTCGCGGACGCCCACCTCGCGGCGGTGCGCACGCTGTCCGAGGGCGGTGTCGAGGGCGATCTGACGGTGAACGTGGGACGCGGCGAGGGCGTCTCGGTGCGGGAGCTGATCACGCTCATCGGGGAGGTCACGGGCGACACCCGCACCCCGGTGGTCGAGGCGCGGCGCCCCGGCGACCCGCCCCGCGCGGTGGCCTCGGCCGCCCTCGCGAGCGAGCGGCTGGGCTGGACGGCCCGCCGTTCGGTGCGCGAGATGGTCGAGTCGGCCTGGCAGGGCTGGCAGCTCCTGCAGGGCGCCCCTCGCGCCTGACCTGCGGATGGTTTCCGCAGGTCAGGGCACATGACAACGGTGTTCAGTGCCGCGTTGCCGTATACCCCTGCCCCGTAGTTGACTGTGCTGCGGAAGGGCAGCGTCAGGTCAGCGACGGAAGGGCGGCGGCGGGCATGGGGGCAGGCCACGATCACGGGCACGCGCACGGGGCGCCGTCCGGCGGCACGGTCAGCGCGGCCTACCGCGGGAGGCTGCGGACCGCGCTGGCGATCACGGTCTTCGTCATGGTCGTGCAGATCGTCGGCGGCCTGCTGGCCGACTCGCTCGCCCTGGTCGCGGACGCCGCCCACATGGCCACCGACGCCCTGGGGCTCGGCATGGCCCTGCTCGCCATCCACTTCGCCGGCCGCGCGCCGAGCGAGCGGCGCACCTTCGGGCTGGCCCGCGCGGAGATCCTCGCGGCGCTGGCCAACTGTCTGCTGCTGCTCGGCGTCGGCGGCTACGTGCTGTACGAGGCGGTCCAGCGGTTCGTCACGCCCGCGGACACCGAGGGCGGTCTGGCGATGGTGTTCGGCGCCGTCGGCCTGGTGGCCAACCTGGTGTCGCTGTCGCTGCTGATGCGCGGGCAGAAGGAGAGCCTGAACGTGCGCGGCGCGTTCCTGGAGGTGGCGGCGGACGCGCTCGGCTCGGTCACGGTGATCCTGGCCGCGCTGGTGATCGTCACCACCGGCTGGACGACGGCCGACCCGATCGCCTCCCTGGTCATCGCGCTGATGATCGTGCCGCGCACGCTGCGGCTGCTGCGCGAGACGCTCGACGTGCTGCTGGAGGCGGCGCCCAAGGGCGTGGACATGGCCGAGGTGCGGGCGCACATCCTGGACACGCCGGGGGTGGAGGACGTGCACGACCTGCACGCCTGGACGATCACCTCGGGGATGCCGGTGCTCTCCGCGCACGTGGTGGTCAGCGCGGACACGCTGAACGCGATCGGGCACGAGAAGATGCTGCACGAGCTGCAGGACTGCCTGGGCGACCACTTCGACGTGCGGCACTGCACCTTCCAGCTGGAGCCGGGCGGGCACGCGGAGCACGAGGCGCGGCTGTGCCACTGAGCCGCCGAATTCGTCGGTGTCACTCGGCACGCGGGTGTCGCGTGCGGGTGCGCGCACGCCCCCGGGTGCGCCGACGCGCCGCGGAACGCAGCCTTCCGCCCCGGTGACGGCGTCTCCCCTTCGCGAGGGGTTCCGGGCATGCGCATTTCTGGTGCCCCTCAGGGGCACGATCTGCGCGGGGCCGGTGCCGTCCGGCTGCCGCCGGGACCGCCCCGCGCACCGGGGGCGGGACATGCGGGAGAGGACCGGAGTGCCGGGAGTGCCGGATTCGTGCGGCAGACTGGGGCGCGAACACCGAGTGAAGGATGGGTATGCCGATCACACCTGCCACCGCGACGAACAGCCCGTCGAGCGGCACCGCCGAGCCGATTTTGCTGGAACTGGTCGACGAGGACGGCGTGACGGTCGGCACCGCGGAGAAGCTCTCCGCCCATCAGCCGCCGGGGAAGCTCCACCGGGCGTTCTCCGTGTTCCTGTTCGACGAGCGCGGTCGGCTGCTGCTCCAGCAGCGGGCGCTCGGCAAGTACCACTCCCCCGGTGTGTGGTCGAACACCTGCTGCGGCCACCCGTACCCGGGCGAGGCGCCGTTCGCGGCGGCGGCCCGGCGGACGTACGAGGAGCTGGGAGTGTCGCCGTCGCTGATGGCGGAGGCGGGCACGGTCCGCTACAACCACCCGGACCCGGCCTCGGGTCTGGTGGAGCAGGAGTACAACCACCTCTTCGTCGGCATGGTGCAGTCGCCGGTGCGGCCCGACGCGAACGAGGTCGCCGCCACGGCGTTCGTGACGCCGGAGGACCTGGCGGAGCGGCACGCGCGGGACACCTTCTCGGCGTGGTTCATGACGGTGCTGGACGCGGCGCGGCCCGCCGTGCGCGAGCTGACGGGGCCGTCGGCCGGGTGGTGACGGGGCCGTCGGCCGGGTGGTGACGGGGCCGTCGGCCGGGTGGTGACGGGGCCGTCGCCTGGTGGTGACGGCGGCGCGGTTCAGTAGGCCTGCACGGGCTTGAGCGGCAGGGCGGCCCAGATCACCTTGCCGCCGGTGGAGGTGTGCTCCACCTCGCAGGCCCCGCCGGCCTCCCGTGTGATCTCGCGCACCAGGAGCAGCCCCCGGCCGCCGGTGCGGCCGTAGTCGTTCTCCAGGGCGGTGGGGCGGTAGGGGTGGTTGTCCTCCACGGACACCCGGACCCACTCGGCGCCCACCGCCACCTCGACGGCGAGCATCGGGGACAGCAGCGCCGCGTGTTTGACGGCGTTGGTGACCAGCTCGGAGACGATCAGCAGCAGCCCCTGCGCCACCTCGTCCGCGACCGGCACCCCCTGCCGCAGCAGCAGGTCCCGCACGGCGTGCCGGGCCTGTGGCACCGAGGCGTCCACGGCAGGGGCGGTGAACCGCCAGACACCTTCGTACGGCAGCGGGTCGCCACCCTCACGCTCGATTGTCACCACACGTCGAGTGTTGGGACCGATCGCCTCCGCCCTTCCACGCTGAACACAAGTCAGCGGATATCGAGCGTTTCCGACCGTTCCCGCCCGGCTCGGGCGGGCGCGGGACCGTTCAGGTCCGGTCTGTGCCGTTCCGGGGCCGGTTCCCGTTTCCGGCGACCGCTACTTCCCGGCCACCATGCCCACGACACGGCGGCCGCCGTAGCCGGTGGCGATCAGGCCCAGCCCGTCGAACAGCAGGGACAGCGAGAAGAACGTGCCGATGACGTACTGGCTGCTGCTCGGCCAGGTGGCGAGGACGAGGATGCCGAGGAGCAGACCGAAGGCGCCCTGCACCAGCGTCCAGCCGAACTGCGGGCCGCGCACCACCAGGCTGCCGACCAGCCGGAACACCCCGCCGGTCAGGAACAGCAGCGCCGCGAACATGCTCAGCGCCTCGGCCGCGGCCTCCGGGGTCTTGATGATCACCACCCCGGCCGCGATGTTCAGGGCGGCGACGACCAGACCGAGCCAGAAGAAGTTCGTGTGCCGCGCCTGGACCGCGTGCAGCAGTCCGACGAGCCCGCCGACCAGCAGCAGCCAGCCGAAGAGCAGCATGGTGGTGAGCGTGGCGGCGGCCGTGTAGATCAGGCCGATCACCCCGGCGACGACGAGGATCACCCCGAGCACGGCGAGCAGGCCGAAGCCGCGCTCCAGCTTCGCCGTGTCGGCCCTCGGGCGGCCCGCGGCTCCGGTGGACCTGGTCATGTCTGCCTCCCGGGTCTCGCCCCCCTTCCCGACGCTCCCGCTCCTCCGTGTCCCCCTCCCCCGGCGCTCGTAACGCCGGTCCAGGGCCGCCGTCCGGGGCCGTGACCGGGGCGGATAGCATCCGGCGCATGGAGGAGCCGCAGCTGCTGCACAGCGTCACCGACTCGGTCGCGACGGTCGTCATCCGTCATCCCGCGAAGCGCAACGCGATGACGGGCGCGATGTGGGCGGCCCTGCCCCCGCTGCTCGGCGCGCTGGCGGACGACCCCGCCGTGCGGGCGCTGGTGCTCACCGGTGACGGCGGCACCTTCTGCGCCGGGGCGGACATCTCCACGCTCCAGGGCTCGCCGCTCGAGGCGCAGCGGCTGGCGGTGGCCGCCGAGGAGGCCCTCGCGGCGTTCCCCAAGCCGACCCTGGCCGCCGTGCGCGGCCACTGCGTGGGCGGCGGGGCGCAGCTCGCTGCCGCCTGCGACCTGCGGTTCGCCGAGGAGGGCGCGCGGTTCGGGGTGACCCCGGCGAAGCTCGGCATCGTCTACCCGTCCTCCGCGACCCGCCGGCTGGTGTCGCTGGTGGGCCCGGCGACCGCCAAGTACCTCCTCTTCTCCGGCGAGCTGATCGACACGGAGCGGGCACTGCGCACGGGCTTGGTGGACGAGGTGCTGCCGGCGGGCGGGCTGGACGCGCGGGTCGCCGAGTTCACCCGGACCCTGGCGTCCCGCTCCCTGCTGACGCAGGCGGCGGCGAAGGAGTTCGCCGACGGCCGCACCGACCGCGACGACCACTGGCACAGGACGGCCGTGGCGAGCGACGACACCGAGGAGGGCGTGACGGCGTTCCTGGAGCGCAGGGCGCCGCGGTTCACCTGGAATCCGTCCACTCCCGAGGACGCGTCCGCATCGGGTGCATGGTGAAGCGTGCACGAGGTACCCGCGGGGAGTCCGGCCGTGCGGGCCGGACGACGAAAGGGGTAACCACGTGTTCCGTGCCATCGCAGACGTCCTGCGCCAGATCGGCGGCGCCGTCGCCACCGTCGTGACGCTTCCGTTCCGGGCGCTCGCCCGGCTGTTCGGCGGCGCGTCCTCCACCGCGCGCGGGCGTCGCGCCTGAGTCCGCCCGGGGGGTCTCGGGGCGCGTCGCCGCCCTGATCCCCGATTGTCGTCGTCACCTGCCACAATTGCCGCGCAACCTCAGTGGAGAAGGCGGTACGGGAACGTGACGACACCCCTCGCAGGGTCCATCGAAGGCAGGATCGCCGAGGAACTCGGCGTACGGGAGCGGCAGGTCAGGGCCGCCGTGGAACTGCTCGACGGCGGTTCGACGGTGCCCTTCATCGCCCGCTACCGCAAGGAAGCGACCGAGATGCTCGACGATGCGCAGCTGCGCACGCTCGAGGAGCGGCTGCGCTATCTGCGGGAGCTGGAGGAGCGCCGCACGGCGATCCTCGACTCGGTGCGTGAGCAGGGCAAGCTCACGGAGGAGCTCGAGGCCCGCATCCGGGGCGCGGAGACCAAGGCGCGCCTGGAGGACATCTACCTGCCGTTCAAGCCCAAGCGGCGCACCAAGGCGCAGATCGCCCGCGAGGCGGGTCTGGAGCCGCTGGCGGAGGGGCTGCTCGCCGATCCCGGTGTCGAGCCCCTCGCCGCGGCCGCCGCGTTCGTGGACGCCGAGAAGGGCGTCGCCGATCCGCAGGCCGCGCTGGACGGCGCGCGCGCCATCCTCACCGAGCGCTTCTCCGAGGACGCCGACCTGATCGGCGAGCTGCGCGAGCGCATGTGGGTGCGCGGGCGTCTCGCGGCGAAGGTGCGGGAGGGCAAGGAGGAGGCGGGCGCCAAGTTCGCCGACTACTTCGACTTCTCCGAGCCGTTCACGGAGCTGCCCTCGCACCGGGTGCTGGCGATGCTGCGCGGCGAGAAGGAGGAGGTCCTCGACCTCGTCCTGGAGCCGGAGGAGCCCACCGACGGCCCCTCCTCGTACGAGGGCGTCGTCGCCCACCGGTTCGGGATCGCCGACCGGGGCCGCCCGGGCGACAAGTGGCTGCTGGACACGGTCCGTTGGGCCTGGCGCACACGCATCCTGGTGCACCTGGGCATCGATCTGCGCCTGCGGCTGCGCACCGCCGCCGAGGACGAGGCCGTGCGGGTGTTCGCCGCCAACCTGCGCGACCTGCTGCTCGCCGCCCCGGCCGGGACGCGCGCGACGCTCGGCCTGGACCCCGGTTTCCGTACGGGCGTGAAGGTCGCCGTGGTCGACGCGACCGGCAAGGTCGTCGCCACGGACGTGATCCACCCGCACGTCCCGGCGAACCGCTGGGACGAGGCGATCGCCAAGCTGGCCCGGCTCGCGAAGGAGCACGCGGTCGAGCTGATCGCCATCGGCAACGGCACGGCGTCCCGCGAGACCGACAAGCTCGCCGGTGAGCTCATCGCCAGGCACCCCGAGCTGAAGCTGACGAAGGTGATGGTGTCCGAGGCGGGCGCCTCCGTGTACTCGGCGTCCGCGTTCGCCTCGCAGGAGCTGCCGGACATGGACGTGTCGCTGCGCGGCGCGGTGTCCATCGCCCGCCGCCTCCAGGACCCGCTGGCGGAGCTGGTGAAGATCGACCCGAAGTCGATCGGCGTCGGCCAGTACCAGCACGACCTGTCCGAGGTGAAGCTGTCGCGCTCGCTGGACGCGGTGGTGGAGGACTGTGTGAACGGCGTGGGCGTGGACGTCAACACCGCGTCCGCCCCGCTGCTCGCCCGGGTGTCCGGCATCTCCTCCGGTCTCGCCGAGAACATCGTGGCGCACCGCGACTCCAACGGCCCCTTCAAGTCCCGCTCGGAGCTGAAGAAGGTGGCCCGCCTGGGCCCGAAGGCGTACGAGCAGTGCGCGGGCTTCCTGCGGATCCGCGGCGGCGACGACCCGCTGGACGCCTCCAGCGTGCACCCCGAGGCGTACCCGGTGGTGCGGCGGATGGTGAAGAACACCGGGCAGGAGGTGGCCTCGCTCATCGGCAACACGGCGGTGCTGCGCTCGCTGCGGCCGCAGGACTTCGTGGACGACACCTTCGGTCTGCCGACCGTGTCGGACATCCTCAAGGAACTGGAGAAGCCGGGCCGCGACCCGCGTCCGGCGTTCAAGACGGCCGCATTCAAGGAGGGCGTGGAGAAGATCTCCGACCTGTCCTCCGGGATGATCCTGGAGGGCGTGGTGACGAACGTGGCCGCGTTCGGCGCGTTCGTCGACGTCGGCGTCCACCAGGACGGCCTGGTGCACGTGTCCGCGATGTCGAAGACCTTCGTCAAGGACCCGCGGGACGTGGTGAAGCCGGGCGACATCGTCAGGGTGAAGGTGCTCGACGTCGACATCCCGCGCAAGCGGATCTCGCTGACGCTGCGTCTGGACGACGAGACGGCCCCGCAGGGCGGGCAGGAGGGCGGCGAGCGCCGGCAGCGCGGCGGGCGTCCTCCGCAGCAGCGCCAGGCCCGCGGTGGCAGCGGCGGCGGTAGCCGTACGCGTCAGGCGCCGGCCCCGGCCAACAGCGCGATGGCGGACGCCCTGCGCCGCGCGGGTCTGGTGGACCCGAAGAGCGGCCGCCGCTGAGCGGTGGAGCGCGGTCCCGGGTCTCCGTGCGGGCACCCGGGACCGCGCTCGGATCCGGTGACCGCGCTCAGGTTCGGTGACCGCGCTCGGATCCGGTGACCGCGCTCGGATCCGGTGACCGCGCTCAGAGTTCGGTGACCGAGCCGCCGGTGACGTGCAGACGGCGGGTCACATGGACCGCGTCCAGCATGCGGCGGTCGTGGGTGACCAGCAGCAGCGTCCCCTCGTAGGCGTCGAGGGAGGACTCCAGCTGCTCGATGGCCGGCAGGTCGAGGTGGTTCGTCGGCTCGTCCAGGACCAGGAGGTTGACGCCCCGGCCCTGGAGGAGTGCCAGGGCGGCGCGGGTGCGCTCCCCCGGTGACAGGGTCGCCGCGGGACGCAGCACGTGCTCCGCCTTCAGGCCGAACTTGGCGAGCAGCGTGCGGATGTCCGCCGGCTCCAGCTCCGGCACCGAGGGACGGAACGCGTCCAGCAGCGTCTCCGGCCCGTGGAACAGCGCGCGGGCCTGGTCGACCTCCCCCAGCAGCACACCCGGGCCCAGGGCCGCGTGGCCCGCGTCGAGCGGCACGCGGCCCAGCAGGGCGCCGAGCAAGGTGGACTTGCCGGCGCCGTTCGCGCCGGTCACCGCGACCCGGTCGGCCCAGTCGATCTGCAGCGTCACCGGGCCGAGCGTGAAGCCGCCCCGGCGTACGACGGCGTCCCGCAGGCCCGCGACCACGGCGCCGGAGCGCGGGGCCGCCGCGATCTCCATGCGCAGCTCCCACTCCTTGCGCGGCTCCTCGACCACCTCCAGGCGCTCGATCATGCGCTGGGTCTGGCGCGCCTTCGCGGCCTGCTTCTCGCTGGCCTCGCTGCGGAACTTCCGGCCGATCTTGTCGTTGTCGTTCCCGGCCTTGCGGCGCGCGTTCCTCACGCCCTTGTCCATCCAGGAGCGCTGCATCTGCGCCCGGTCCTGGAGCGCGGCGCGCTTGTCGGCGTACTCCTCGAACTCGTCGCGCGCGTGACGGCGGGCCACCTCGCGCTCCTCCAGATAGGCGTCGTAGCCGCCGCCGTAGAGGTTGATCTGCCGCTGGGCAAGGTCGAGTTCGAGGACCTTGGTGACCGTGCGGGAGAGGAACTCGCGGTCGTGGCTGACGACGACCGTGCCGGCGCGCAGGCCGCTCACGAACCGCTCCAGGCGCTCCAGTCCGTCCAGGTCGAGGTCGTTGGTCGGCTCGTCGAGGAGGAAGACGTCGTAGCGGGACAGCAGGAGGGAGGCGAGTCCGGCGCGGGCCGCCTGGCCGCCGGAGAGGGCGGTCATCTCCTGGTCGAGGCCGACGTCGAGGCCGAGCGTGGCGGTGACCTCCTCGGCGCGCTCGTCGAGGTCGGCGCCGCCCAGGGCGAGCCAGCGCTCGAGGGCGGTGGCGTAGGCGTCGTCCGCGCCGGGGGCGCTGTCCACCAGGCCCTGGGTCGCCTCGTCCATGGCGCGCTGGGCATCGGCGACGCCGGTGCGGCGGGCCAGGAAGGCGCGCACGGTCTCGCCGGGCCGCCGCTCCGGCTCCTGCGGGAGGTGGCCGACGGTGGCGGTGGGCGGGGAGAGGCGCAGCTCGCCCTCCTCGGGCGCGGCGAGCCCGGCGAGCAGGCGCAGCAGCGTGGACTTGCCGGCGCCGTTGGCCCCGACCAGGCCGATCACGTCGCCGGGCGCGACGACGAGGTCGAGCCCGGCGAACAGGGAGCGGTCGCCGTGTCCGGCGGCGAGGTTCTTGGCGACGAGGGTGGCAGTCATCAGACCGCCGATCCTAGAGCCTCGGCGGTACCGCGAAGGCTCAGGGGCGGACGGCGGTGACCAGCACCGTTCCCGCGGTGCGGGCCACCAGGTACGCCTCGCCCTTCACCGCGGGCGGGTCCAGCGGGACACGGTGCCGGCCGGGTTCGAGGACCGCGTCGAAGAGGTCGCGGCTGCGGGCGCGGGAGAGGCGGTCGACGCGGTGCGCGGTGAGCCTGACGCGGCAGGCGGAGACCACCTCGAACTGGGCGGCGCCGTCCGCCACGGTCAGGTCAGCCAGCCGCCGGTGGTCGTCCCGGCCCGCCTCCAGGGCCTGTTCGGTCTGCGCGAGGAGCAGCGGGACGACGGGCGCGAGCGCGTCGACGCAGGGCACGTCGGCCCCGGCGCCGGCCAGCGCCAGGCGCACGGCGTCGCGCTCCCGCGCGGGGACCGAGCGGCCGAACAGCACGGCGCCGTAGGACCGGAGTTCGTCGGCGGGGACACCGTCGGCGCTCTGGGTGATGTCGGCGCCGATGCCGATGGTGCGCAGGGCGGCGGCCAGCCGGGCGAGCAGGGCCACGCGGGCGCCGATGAGCAGGACGCGGCGGCGGCTGCCGGGGAGGTCGCCGTCCAGGAGGGCGGTCAGGGCGGCGCGGTACTCGTCGCCACGGAAACGGAACGGGCCCATCCTGTGGTAGCCGTCGCGCTCCAGGTCGGCCCGGTCGCCGGTCTGCCAGGCGAAGTCCCGCCAGATGACGTCCTCGCCGTCCCGCTCGATGACGGCGGTCACGGCGCCGCAGGCGAGGTCCTCGCACTCGGGGCAGCCGTAGACGACGTACCGCCCGCCCGGCAGGGGCGCGCCCGTCTCCAGCAGCAGGCTGCGGACCTGGGCGGTGAAGAGGGACGGCGGCACGTCGGAGGCGAGCGGGGAGACGGCGTCCAGGTCGGACAGGCGGTACAGCAGCGGGCGTCCGTCGACGACGAAGTCGACGAAGTCGCGGTGCACTTGGAAGTCACCGCCGGCGAGGAGCCCCCCGGGGCGGGTCGCCGGCGCCAGGCCGAAGGTCGCGTACTCGGCAGACATGCCGTGAGTATTCCCAGCCGGGGGCGGACCCGAGCACGCGGACGGACATCCGCTACCGTCCGCCGGATGGGAAGCGAAACGGACAACGGTGTCGTGGTGGTCGGCGGCGGGGTGACCGGGCTGACCACGGCGGTGGTCCTCGCCGAGCGGGGCGTACGGGTGCGGCTGTGGACGCGGGACCCGGTCGGCGCGACCACCTCGGCGGTCGCGGGCGCCCTGTGGTGGCCGTACCGCGTCGACCCCCCGGAGGCCGCGCAGGCGTGGGCGCTGGAATCCCTCGGCGTGTACGAGGAGATGGCGCTGCGGCCGGAGGCCACGGGCGTACGGATGGTCGAGGGGGTACTGGGCGAGACGCCGATGGACGAGGTCGGCGGGTGGGCCGCCGCGCGGCTGCCGGGGCTGCGTCCGGTCACGGAGGCGGAGTACCCGGGCGGGTGGGGGCTGTGGGCGCGGCTGCCGCTGATCGACATGCCGGCGCATCTGCCGTATCTGCGGGACCGGCTGGCGGCGGCGGGCGGCACGGTGGAGACGCGCGCGGTGGCGGATCTCGCGGAGGCCGACGCGCCGGTGGTGGTGAACTGCACGGGGCTGGCGGCGCGGGAGCTGGTGCCGGACCCGTCGGTGCGGCCGGTGCGGGGACAGCTGGTGGTCGTGGAGAACCCGGGGATCCGCACCTGGATGGTCACCGAGGGCGCGGACGGCTCGATGGCGTACTTCTTCCCGCAGCCGGGTCGGCTGCTGCTGGGCGGCACGGCCGAGGAGGACGTGTGGTCCGACCGGCCGGACCCGGCGACGGCGGAGGCGATCGTGCGGCGGTGCGCGGCGCTGCGGCCGGAGATCGGGAAGGCCCGTGTGCTGGAGCACCGGGTGGGGCTGCGGCCGGCTCGGGACGCGGTGCGTCTGGAGCGCACCCGGCTGCCCGACGGACGGGTGCTGGTGCACAACTACGGCCACGGCGGCGCGGGCGTCACCGTGGCCTGGGGGTGTGCGCGTCAGGCGGCGGGGCTGGCCGTGGCATGACGCGCGGGGCGAGCGTCGGGCGCCCGCCCCGCGTCACGGCATGTCCCTCGCCGGGGTCAGTGCTTGCCGATGGGGTCCCCCTCCACGTCCGGTCCGCGGCCGGGGCCGACGCGCAGCTCGAACTCGCCGTCGTACTTCTTGTGACCCTCGATGACGGCGAGTTCGACGGCCTCGTTGCCCATCTTGTTGCGGACGACGAGCGGGTCGTGGCGCAGGTCGCGCATGAGCGCCACGCACATGAAGATCATGACGACGACGAACGGCGCCGCGGCGAGGATGGTGAGGTTCTGCAGACCGGTCAGGGCGTCGCCCTGGCCGCTGCCGACCAGCAGCATGATGGCCGCGACCGCACCGGTGACCACGCCCCAGAACACCACGGCCCAGCGGCTGGGTTCGAGGGAGCCCTTCTGCGAGAGGGTGCCCATCACGACGGAGGCCGCGTCGGCGCCCGAGACGAAGAAGATGCCGACGAGGACCATCACCAGCAGGCTGGTGGCGGTGGCGACGGGGAACTCCTGGAGGACGGCGAAGAGCCGGCCCTCGGGGGTGGTCTCGTCCCCGAGCCGGTTCTGCTCCTGGAGTCGCATCGCCGAGCCGCCGAAGACGGCGAACCAGACGAGGCTGACGGCGCTGGGCACGAGGATGACGCCGCCGATGAACTGACGGATGGTCCGGCCGCGGCTGATGCGGGCGATGAACATGCCGACGAACGGCGTCCAGGAGATCCACCACGCCCAGTAGAAGACGGTCCAGCTGCCCAGCCAGTCGGCCACGCCCTCGCCGCCGCTGATGTCGGTGCGGCCGGCCATCTCGGGCAGGTCGCCGAGGTAGGAGAAGACGGAGGTCGGCAGCAGGTCCAGGACGAGGACGGTGGGGCCGGCGACGAACACGAACACGGCGAGGATCAGCGCCAGCACCATGTTGGTGTTGGACAGCCACTGGATGCCCTTCTCCACACCGGACACCGCGGACGCCACGAACGCCACGGTCAGCACGGCGATGATGGAGACCAGCAGGCCGGTGCCGACCTTCTCCAGCCAGTTCAGCTTCTCGATGCCGGAGCCGATCTGCAGCGCGCCGAGGCCGAGGGAGGCCGCCGACCCGAAGACGGTCGCGATGATGGCGAGGACGTCGATGACCCGGCCGACGGCGCCGTTGGCGTGCTTCTCGCCGATGAGCGGGGTGAACACGGCGCTGACGGTCTGCCGGCGGCGGCGCCGGAAGGTGCTGTAGGCGATGGCGAGGCCGACCACGGCGTAGATGGCCCACGGGTGGAGCGTCCAGTGGAACAGCGTGGTGGCCATGGCCGTCGCCATCCGGTCGCCGGAGTCCTCGGGGGCGGTGCCGGGCGGCGGGGTGTCGAAGTGCGCGAGCGGCTCGCTCACGCCCCAGAACATCAGGCCGATGCCCATGCCGGCGCTGAACATCATGGCGACCCAGGACACGGTCCGGAACTCGGGCTCCTCGCCCTCGGCGCCGAGCGTGATCCGGCCGTAGCGGCTGGCGGCCAGCCACAGGGCGAAGACCACGAAGCCGGAGGCGGCCAGGACGAAGCCCCAGCCGCCGTTGTGCATCAGTCCGCCGAGCAGGTCGGTGGAGACGTCCTCCAGCGAGTCCGTCCAGACGGCTCCCCACAGGACGAAGGCCAGGGTGAGCACGGCGGTGACGCCGAAGACCACCCAGTCGGTGCGCGGCCCGTCCCGGCCGGGCAGGCCCGCTTCGGAGCCGGGCAGCGGGCCTGCCGTGGAGTCCTTGTCGCTTGGGTGGTCCTGCGTCACAGGCGGCACCTTTCGTCCGGTCCTTCGGGCGGAGAGCCCTCCTCCCGATAGGCCCTTACCACCGATGGCGCAAAATTCACCTCATCGACAGGACGTGATCGCCTCTCCTTCGGCCAGGTGGTATGTCGCGCGGCCGTCCAGAAGCAGCGGGACGAGGGCCCGCAGCGACTGCCGCAGGGGTACGAACACGCCGTTCCCGGTCTTCTGGACGCGTACGCCGTGCAGGGCCAGCTCGTCACCCACCTCCGCGTACTGACCTGCGGTGAGGCGGTAGCCGCACGGCGGGTCGGCGAGCACCTCGGAGGGTTCGGGCGTCTCGTTGTCGGCGCCTCCGAGATACACCGCGCCGCGGTCCGCGTACCCGGCGGCGCGGGCCTTCGCGGTGACGGCCTCGACCGTCCCGCGCCGCTCCGAGGAGAAACGGATCAGGCCGTTCAGGGCGGCGAGGTGGGAGTCGACCCTGCGCCGGTTGTTGAGCGCCTCGTCGGCCTTCTCGGCGTCGGTGAGCGGGTCGACGCGGCTCTCGATGAGCAGGCCGACGGCGTGCTTGATCCCGGACAGGTTGCGCAGGATGCGTTCCTGGCCGTCGCCGGCGGTCTGCCGGATCGGGTCGCCGGTGACGGGGTCGGTCCAGATGCCGTAGGTGCCGGTGGAGTACCCGGCGGCGCCTGCGGCGGGACGGACGTGGTCCTCGGACAGGGACTGCGCGACGTCGTGGACGCCGGGGTGGGTGTTGAGGTTGCGCGGCCACAGGTCGAACAGGTCCTTGTCGTAGTACGGCGGGGTGGCGCCGTACTCGTGCAGGTCGTAGATGACGTCGGGCCGCTCGTCGCGGATCACGGCGGCCAGCGCGCGGCCCTCGGCGGTCTTCAGGGCGACGTGGTCGCGGTTGATGTCGACGCCGTCGCTGTTGCCCCGGGTGTCGGCGGCCCGCCCGTCGGGGTTGGCGGTGGGGACGACGAGCAGGGTCGTGCGGTCCAGGAAGCGCTTCGTCTCCCGGTCCTTGGCGTAGGCCAGGTCGCGGACCGTGGTGAGGCACGCCTCCCGGCCGGAGGGTTCGTTGCCGTGCTGGCTGCACACCAGGAGGACCTTGTTCGGGGTGCGTGCGGCGCCGATGCGGACGAGCCGCAGGGGGCGGTCCTGGGCGGTGGTGCCGATGCGGGTGACGTGGACGCGGCCGCTCGCCCGGTCGACGGTCTCCAGGAGGCGCTGTTCCTCGGGCTGGGTGGTCCAGCGGGCGCCGTGGGTGAGTTCGAAGCCGGTGCGCGGCGGGGCGGCGGTGTCGTGCGCCCCGGCGGAGGGGGCGGTGACGAGCGTGGCGGCGAGGCCCGTGAGGGCGGTGGCGGTGAGGAGCGCGGCGCGTCGTTTCATCGGGTCTCCCCCGGGACTCGGCGGGCGGTGGCGGCGGGCGGGCGGACGCCGTCCGGTGCGGTGTGCGGGGCGGTGACGGGCGGTCCGGAGGTGGCGCGGGCGAACGCGGCGGTCCCGCCGACGAACGGGACCCGGGCCGAGGTGCGGGCCAGGTCGAGGGTGAGCGTCGGGGTGTCGGCCGGCGGGTCGATCAGGCCGCGGTCGGTGCCGGCGACGATCAGCGCGAGCCGGTGACCGCGGGGCACGACGTGGTCGGTGGCGGCCAGGTCGAGGGTGAGGGTGTAGCGCTTGCCGGGGACGAGCGGTTCGCCCCGGCCGGTGCCGGCGTGCTCGCCGAGGTCGGCCCAGCCGCGGCTGACGACGGTGTGGCCGACGTCGGCGGTCTTCGCGCGGGTCTCCCGGTAGCAGGAGCTGTCGCCCTCGGTGCTCGGACCCCAGCAGGTGCGCTCCGGCAGGGTGACGATGCCTTCCCCGGAGGCGGCGTAGTCGCGGATCGTGTCGGGGCCGAGGTCGACCAGGACGGCGGACAGATGGGCCGTCGGGGCGCTGGGCGTGACGCTCACGGTCACCCGGGAGGAGCCGGCCAGGCGCAGGTCGCGGGTGAGCGGGCGGGTGACGAAACCGGCCTTCTCCGGGGTGGGGGTGTCGATGCGGGTCGCCCAGTCGGTCTCGTCCAGCGCGGGGTCGTCGGTGAAGGCCGCGGTGCCCCGGTCCTTGCGCAGGCCGAGGGTGCCGACGCCGTCCTGGGCGCCGTGTGCGGGGCGCAGGGTCGCGGCGCTCGTGCCGCGCGGGGGCCAGGCGGTGGAGGTGACCCACTGGTCGGGCGCGCGTTCGATGTCGGCGACCGGTTCACGGTCGATGCCGTTGTCGACGCCCTTGAGTTCGTGGTCGAACCAGCGGTGGAGGGTGCGCACCCACTCGGCGCGACGGAAGTCGAAGGGGTCGACGTGCCCGGTCTGGGACAGCCAGATCTTGCGCCGTACGCCGTTCTTCCCGAGGGCGTCCCACCAGGGGCCGACGTGCCGCATGCGGACGTTGAGGTCCTGCATGCCGTGCACCAGGAAGACGCTGGCGCGGACCTTCTTCGCGGCGCGGACGTAGTCGCGTTCGGTCCACAGCGGGGTGCGGTCGCCGGTGCGCGGGGCGCCGTCGACGAGTTCGCGGCCGACCTCCGCGCACTTCTCGCGGGCCTCGGGCGTCTGGACGTAGCGGGCGAGCCAGTCGGGTCCTGAGTCGTAGAGCGGGGCGCCCTGGGAGAAGTAGTAGTCGTACCAGGTGGAGATGGCGGCGATGGGGACGATGGTCTTCAGTCCCTTGACGCCGGTGGCGGCGACGCCGTTGGCGATGGTGCCGTCCCAGCTCTTTCCGATCATGCCGGTGCTGCCGTCGGTCCAGTCGGCGCGCACCCGCTCGCCGCCGGTGCGGCTCGAGTACGCCTTCGCGCGGCCGTTCAGCCAGTCGACGACGGCCTTGGCGGACTGGATGTCGGAGCGGCCGCCGACGTCGACGCAGCCGTCGGAGCGGCTGGTGCCGGCGAGGTCGACGCCGACGACGGCGTAGCCGCGCGGCACGAACCAGTTGTCGTAGAACAGCGGCATCCGCACGATGTCGCCGTGTCCGTCGTAGGTCTTGGTCTGGCTCTCGTTGCCCCGCCCACAGCAGGAGTAGTACGGGCTGGCGTCCATGATGACGGGGACCTTGCGGCCCTTCCGGTCGGCCTCGCGGGGCCGGACGATGTCGACGGCGACCCGGTCGGTGCGTCCGTCGCGGTCCTCGTCGAGGCCGGTGTCCACCCAGACGGCCTCGCGAATGGCGTCGGCGTAGGAGTGGACGGGGCGGCTCTCCCGCGGTGCGGCGTCGGCCGCTGCGGGGGTGAGCAGGGTGGCCGTCAGGGCGGCGGTGGCCGCCGTCGCGAGCGTTCTCCAGGTCGTGGGGCGCGTGCGTATCGGCATGCGCCGGACGGTACTCCGGTGAACTCCGGTGCAGAAGAGGGCGTCTGACGGCCCGTGGGACCGGAGGGGGCGTCAGTCGTGGTCGTAGACCGTGACCGGTATCCCCCGCCGGACCAGGCGGTTCTCGACGAGCGGCTCGACGCGGGACCACGTGCCTCCGGCGAGGCCGCAGCCGATGCGGGGCATGTGGACCGACGCGCCGAGTTCCAGGGCGGGCCCGGCGAGGCGGTCCAGGGCCGTGTCGATGGCCTCGTAGCGGACGGGGACGCCCTCGCTGCCGGTGCGGACGCCGCGCTGGCCGACCATGTTGGCCACCCACACGTACCGCTCGGCCTGGACGAGCTGCACCGCGCCCAGGCCGAAGTCGTTGGCGGCGCGGTCGCGGTGCCAGGCGCGGTACGCCGCCTCCGGCCCGGGCCAACGGCGGGACAGGGCGAGGACGAAGCCCTTGCCCCACCCGCCGATGTCGTTGCAGACATGGGCGATGATCTTGACGCCCTTCACCGACGGAACGGTGGCGTCCCCCCGCACGTACGTGATCCCGTCCATGGCGGCACCCTACCGGCGGGCACCGACAGCGCCCCCACCCCTTTACCGCCCGGCCGCTTTACCGCCCGGCCGCGACCTTGCGGCGGACGCCGCCGTACCAGCCGGCGACCAGCGCCACCGCGATGACCGGGACGAGCAGCAGCGTCCTGCGGCCCACCTCGGGGTCGTTCCACATCAGGACGAGGACGGACAGCAGGAAGGCGATGGTCGCGATCTCGGTGACCGGGCTGCCGGGCAGCCGGAACGACGGCCGGGTGACGAGGCCGGAGCGGGCGCGGCGGACGAACACCAGGTGGCAGATCATGATGATCACCCAGGTGCTGATGATGCCGAGCGAGGCGACGTTCAGCACGATCTCGAAGGCCTGGGCCGGCACGAGGAAGTTGAGGCCGACGCCGAGCACGCACACCGCGCAGGTCAGCAGGATGCCGCCGTAGGGCACCTGACTGCGGTTCATGCGGGCGGTGAACTTGGGCGCGGAGCCCGCCGACGCCATCGAGCGCAGGATGCGGCCCGTGGAGTAGAGGCCGGAGTTCAGGGACGACATGGCGGCCGTGAGGACGACCAGGTTCATCACGTCGCCGGCGGCCGGGACGCCGATCTTCGACAGCACGGTGACGAAGGGGCTCTCCCCCGCCGAGTACATCGAACCGGGCAGCAGCAGCGCCAGCAGGACGACGGAGCCGACGTAGAAGAGGCCGACGCGCCACATGATGGAGTTCACCGCGCGCGGGACGACCTTCTCCGGCTCGGCGGTCTCGCCCGCGGCGACGCCGACGAGCTCCAGGGCCGCGTACGCGAAGATCACGCCCTGCATCACCAGGACGACGGGCAGCACGCCGTGCGGGAGGACGCCCCCGTGGTCGGTGATCATGCTCAGGCCCGGCGTGCCGCCGCCCACCTCGTGCCGGGTGGCGAGCAGGAAGACGCCGATCAGCATGAAGGCGACGAGGGTGGCGACCTTGACGATCGCGAACCAGAACTCCATCTCGCCGAAGATCTTCACCGAGATCAGGTTCACCGCCAGCACGACCGCGAGGGCGATCAGCGCCAGCACCCACTGCGGGATGTCGGTGAACGCGCTCCAGTAGTGCGTGTAGAGCGCGATCGCGGTGATGTCGGCGATGCCGGTGGTCGACCAGTTCAGGAAGTACATCCAGCCGGCGACGTAGGCGCCCTTCTCGCCGAGGAACTCGCGCGCGTACGACACGAAGGAGCCGGACGACGGGCGGTACAGGACCAGCTCGCCCAGGGCGCGGACGACGAAGAAGGCGAAGACGCCGCAGACCAGGTAGGCCAGCGCCAGGGCGGGGCCCGCGTCGCGCAGGCGTCCTCCGGCGCCCAGGAAGAGGCCGGTGCCGATCGCGCCGCCGATGGCGATCATGTTGACGTGGCGGGCCTTGAGGTCCTTGCTGTAACCGGCGTCGCCCGCGTCGGCGGGCGTCGCGGCCGCGGTGGGGGGTGCGGCCGTTGCCGTGGTGACGGCGTCCTTGCTCACGCGTGGTTCCACTCTCTGGTGCGCACGGGCGGATCGCGCCCGGATGTCCGGATTGCTCTCGGCCGGCGCGATGTGATCACGGCACGGACCGACGGGGCACCTTTCCTGATGTGCGGGCGCGTATGCGATGGTCTGCGTCACACCGTGGGTCTCTTCACACTCCGCTCACCTCGAAGCCGGATTGACAGCGAAGGTGTCACAGCGGCGGTGGGACAGCGATACTGCTGCACATGACGACCGAGACCGAGGCCCTGACGATCGACGAGCTGGCGGCCCGGGCCGGGGTCACCGTGCGCACGGTCCGCTTCTACGGCACGAAGGGCCTGCTGCCGCCCCCGGTGCTCGGTCCCCGGCGGGTCGGCCGCTACGGCAGGGAGCACCTGGCGCGCCTGGAACTGATCGAGGAGCTGCAGAGCCGGGGCATGACGCTGGCCGCGATCGAGCGTTATCTGGCGCAGCTGCCGCCGGACCTGAGCGTCCGGGACCTGGCGGTGCAGCGGGCGGTGGTGGCGTCCTGGGCACCCAACACGGTGGAGACGGTGTCCCGGGCGGAGCTGGAGCGCCGGGCGGGGCGCGCGCTGGGCGAGGAGGAGCTGAAGCGGCTCGCGGCGATGGACGTCGTGGAGCGGGCCGGCGAGCCGGACGGGGACCTGTTCAAGGTGGACGCGGGGCTGCTGCGGCTCGGGGTGGAGCTGCTGGACGTGCCGTTGTCGCACGAGTCGGTGCTGGCCGCCCGCGCGGTGCTCACCGAGCACTCCCGCGCGGCGGCCCGTGAGCTGTCGCGGCTGCTGCGTGACGCGGTGGCGGACAAGGATCCGCACGACCGGCGGTCCCTGTCCGCGCGGATGCATCCGCTGGTGGTGCAGGCACTGCTCACCACGTTCCAGCGGTCGCTGAAGGAGGAGCTGCGGGAGTGGCTCGACGAGGACGGCTGAGCCGCCGCCCGCCGAGCCACTGCCCGTCGATCCACTGCCGCCGGGTCGGCGGGCGCCGGCTCAGCGGGCGTCGGTGAAGACCTCGCCCTTCTCCGCCTTCTCCACCAGCAGGGCGGGCGGGGTGAACCGGTCGCCGTAGCGCTCGGCCAGCTCGCGGGCGCGCGCGACGAAACCGGGCAGACCGCCCTCGTAGCCGTTGATGTACTGCAGGACGCCGCCGGTCCAGCCCGGGAAGCCGATGCCGAGGATGGAGCCGATGTTGGCGTCGGCCACCGAGGTCAGCACGCCCTCCTCCAGCAGGCGGACGGTGTCCAGCGCCTCCGAGAACAGCATCCGCTCCTGCATGTCGCGGAACGGGATGGTGTGCCCGGGCTTGGTGAAGTGCTCGCGCAGCCCCGGCCACAGCAGGCCGCGCCTGCCGTTCTCGTCGTAGTCGTAGAAGCCGGCGCCGCCGGAGCGTCCGGGGCGGCCGAACTCGTCGACCATGCGGTCCACGACCGCCTCGGCCGGGTGCGGGGTCCAGGTGCCGCCCGCCTCCTCGACGGCCCGCTGCGTCTCTCGGCGGATCTTCCGCGGCAGGGTCAGGGTCAGCTCGTCCATCAGGGAGAGCACCTTCGCCGGGTAGCCGGCCTGGGCCGCCGCCTGCTCGACCGACGCGGGCTCGATGCCCTCGCCGACCATCGCCACGCCCTCGTTGATGAAGTGGCCGATGACGCGGGAGGTGAAGAAGCCGCGGGAGTCGTTCACCACGATCGGGGTCTTCCTGATCTGGCGGACCAGGTCGAAGGCGCGCGCGAGTGCCTCCTCGCCGGTGCGCCCGCCCTTGATGATCTCGACGAGCGGCATCTTGTCCACGGGCGAGAAGAAGTGCAGCCCGATGAAGTCCTCCTGGCGCTCGACGCCCTCGGCGAGGGCGGTGATGGGCAGGGTGGAGGTGTTGGAGCAGAGCAGCGCGTCGGGCTCGACGACGTTCTGCACCTCCTGGAACACCTTGTGCTTGAGGGAGGTGTCCTCGAAGACGGCCTCGATGACCGCGTCGCAGCCGGCGAGGTCGGCGACCTCGGCGGTGGGCGTGATCCGGGCGAGGAGCGCGTCGGCCTTCTCCCGCGTGGTGCGGCCCCGGGAGACGGCCTTGGCGCACAGCTTCTCGGAGTAGCCCTTGCCCTTGAGCGCGGCCTCGAGGGAGACGTCCTTGAGGACGACGTCGATGCCGGCGCGGGCGCAGGAGTAGGCGATTCCGGCGCCCATCATGCCGGCGCCGAGGACGGCGACCTTGGTGACCTTGCGGGCGGGCACGCCCTTGGGGCGCCCTGCGCCGGAGTTGACGGCCTGGAGGTCGAAGAAGAACGCCTGGATCATGTTCTTCGACGTCTGTCCCGCGGCCAGCTCGACGAAGTAACGGGCCTCGATGACCTGCGCGGTGTCGAAGTCGACCTGGGCGCCCTCGACGGCGGCGGCCATGATGTTGCGCGGGGCCGGGTAGGGGGCGCCGCCGGTCTGCTTGCGCAGGTTGGCCGGGAAGGCGGGCAGGTTGGCGGCGAACTTCGGGTGCGACGGGGTGCCGCCCGGGATGCGGTAGCCGGGGCGGTCCCAGGGCTGCGCGGACTCGGGGTGGGCGTCGATGAAGGCGCGGGCCTTGGCGAGCATCTCCTCGGGGGTCTCGGCGACCTCGTCGACCAGGCCGTTCTCCAGGGCGCGGCGCGGGCTGTACTGGGTGCCCTGGAGGAGCACCTTCAGCAACGCGTCGGTGATGCCGAGCAGGCGTACGGTGCGGACGATGCCGCCGCCTCCGGGGAGCAGGCCCAGGGTGACCTCCGGGCAGCCGATCTTGGAGCCGGGGGCGTCGAGGGCGACGCGGTGGTGGCAGGCCAGGGCGATCTCGTAACCGCCGCCGAGGGCCGCGCCGTTGAGGGCGGCGACGACCGGCTTGCCCAGGGTCTCCATGCGGCGCAGCTGGCGCTTGAAGGCCAGGCCGCCGTCGTACAGGTCCTGAGCGGTGTCGGGCGTGACCCGGATCAGGTCGCGCAGGTCGCCGCCGGCGAAGAAGGTCTTCTTGGCGGAGGTGAGGACGACGCCGCGGATGGAGTCCTTCTCGGCCTCCAGGCGGTCGGTGATCGCGGCGAAGGAGTCGCGGAACGCCTTGTTGACGGTGTTCGCGGACTGGTTGGGGTCGTCGAGGACGAGGGTGACGACGCCGGTGTCGTCCTGCTCCCAGCGGATGGTGGTGGACTCGCTGCTCATGGGGGTGTGCTCCAGGTGATCCGTCGGGAGGGGGTCAGATGCGCTCGACGATGGTGGCGATGCCCATGCCGCCGCCGACGCAGAGCGTGGCGAGCCCGTAGCGCTTGTCCTGGCGCTCCAGTTCGTCGACGAGGGTGCCGAGGATCATCGCGCCGGTCGCGCCGAGCGGGTGGCCCAGGGCGATGGCGCCGCCGTTGACGTTGACCTTGTCGAGCGACAGGCCCATGTCCTTCACGAAGCGCAGCACGACCGCGGCGAACGCCTCGTTGATCTCCACGAGGTCGATGTCGTCGATGGTCAGCCCGGCCTTGGCGAGCGCCTTGCGGGTGGCGGGCGCGGGTCCGGTGAGCATGATGGTCGGCTCGGAGCCGGAGACGGCGGCGGAGACGATGCGGGCGCGCGGGGTGAGGCCGTAGCGCTCGCCGACCTCCTTGGAGCCGACCGCGACGAGGGCGGCGCCGTCGACGATGCCGGAGGAGTTGCCCGCGTGGTGGACGTGGTCGATCTTCTCGACCCAGTGGTACTGCTGGAGCGCGACGGCGTCGAAGCCGCCCAGTTCGCCGATGTCCGCGAAGGACGGCTTGAGCTTGCCCAGGGAGTCGGCGGTGGTGCCGGGGCGCAGGTGCTCGTCGTGGTCGAGGACGACGAGGCCGCTGCGGTCCTTCACCGGGACGACGGAGCGCCCGAAGCGGTTCTCCTTCCAGGCGGTCGCGGCGCGCTCCTGGGAGAGGGCGGCGTACTCGTCGACGTCGCGGCGGGAGAAGCCCTCGATGGTGGCGATGAGGTCGGCGCCGATGCCCTGCGGCACGAAGTTGACCTCGAGGTTGGTCATCGGGTCGTTGAACCAGGCGCCGCCGTCGGAGGCCATCGGGACGCGGGACATGGACTCCACGCCGCCCGCGAGGACGAGGTCCTCCCAGCCCGAACGGACCTTCATCGCGGCCAGGTTGACGGCTTCCAGGCCGGAGGCGCAGAAGCGGTTCTCCTGGACGCCGGCCACCGTGTCGGGCAGGCCCGCGGCGATGGCGGCGACGCGGGCGATGTCGGAGCCCTGGTCGCCGACCGGGCCGACGACGCCGAGGACGATGTCGTCGACGGCGGCCGGGTCGAGCCCGGGGAAGCGGTCACGGATCTCGTGGATGAGTCCGACGACCAGGTCGATGGGCTTGGTGCCGTGCAGGGCGCCGTTCGCCTTGCCGCGTCCGCGCGGGGTGCGGATCGCGTCGTACACATACGCTTCGGTGCTCACGAGGAGGCCTTTCGCTGAGGGTTCGAGGGCGGGGACACCAGGCCGGGTACTCCCCAGTCTCGGGCCACGTCCTCGGTGTCGGCGCCCGGCCGGGCGGGCCCGGTGCGGACGGTGGCGGGCGTCGCGGAGAACCGCGGCGCGGGTGCGGGCTGGGTGATGCCCGCGTGGTCGGTGAAGGTGGAGCGGGCCGCGAGGTGCGGGTGGTGCGGGGCCTCGCGCAGCGACAGCACCGGCGCCACGCACGCGTCGGTGCCCTCGAAGACGGCCGTCCAGTCGTCGCGCGTGCGGGAGGCGAACCGCTCGGCGACCTTGGCACGCAGCTCGGGCCAGCGGGTGACGTCGGCGTGCGCCCCCGCGAGTTCGGTGAGGTCCAGCAGGCGCAGGAACTCCGCGTAGAACCGGGGCTCCAGCGCGCCGACGGCCATGTGTCCGCCGTCGGCGGTCCCGTAGGTGCCGTAGTAGGGGCAGCCGCCGTCGAGGAGGTTGACGCCGCGGCGGTCCTGCCAGACGCCGGCGGCGAGCATGCCGTGGATCATCGAGGTGAGGTGGGCGGTGCCGTCCACGATGGCGGCGTCGACGACCTGTCCGGCGCCGGTGGCGCGGGCGTGGTGCAGGGCGGCGAGGACGCCCACGACCAGGTAGAGGGATCCGCCCGCGTAGTCGCCGAGGAGGTTGGCGGGGGCGACCGGGGGCCGGCCGGGCTCGCCGGTCATGCCGAGGGCTCCGGTGACGGCGATGTAGCCGATGTCGTGTCCTGCGCGGTCGGCGAGGGGGCCTTCCTGCCCCCAGCCGGTCATCCGGCCGTACACCAGCCGGGGGTTGCGGGCCCGGCAGTCCTCGGGACCGACGCCGAGCCGCTCGGCGACACCGGGGCGGTAACCCTCGATCAGGATGTCGGCGCGCTCGGCGAGGTCGAGGACGTGCTTCACGCCGTCGGCGGTCTTGAGGTCGACGATCACCGAGCGCTTGTTGCGGTTGGTGACGTCCCGGGCGGGGTCGATGCCGAGTCCGGGGCCGCCGGGACGGTCGACGCGTACGACGTCGGCGCCCAGGTCGGCGAGGAGCATGGCCGCGAAAGGGCCGGGGCCGATCCCGGCCAGCTCGACCACGCGCACGCCGGTGAGCGGGCCGTGGTCCGGCGCCGTCGCCTCCGTCATCGAGCCCCCATCGGCTGTGACACTGTTGGTGTAACACCTGCGATGTTAAGAAGGTCGCGGACCCGGCACAAGGGGAGGCGAGCAAGCGCTTGGCCAGAGTAGCCGGAGCGGGGCTTGGACCGTGTGCGGCGGGGCGCCGAGGCGGCGGTGACGGGGCCCGGAATGCGGGTCCGCACCGGCGTGCCGCGGGCCTCCTGGTGCGCCGGGGCGGCTTCCGCCCGGCCGGCCCGGCCTTCCGCGGGTCGAGTGGCGACCATCCGGCGGCCGGGGGCGGCCTTCCGCGGGTCGAGTGGCGACCATCCGGCGGCCGGGGGCGGCCTTCCGCGGACCGGGGGCGGCCTTCCGCCGACCCTGGAGCGGTCCCGCGGTGGGCAGGGGCGGCCTTCCGCCGACCGGGGCGGCCTTCCGCCGACCGGGGCGGCCTTCCGCCGACCGGGGCGGCCTTCCGCCGACCGGGGCGGCCTTCCGCCGGCCGGGGGGCGGGTCCCACGGCGGGCAGAGGCGGCCTCCACGGGCCGGGTACCGGTCCCGCAGCGGACCGAGGCGGCCACCGCGGTCCGGGCAACGGCTTCCGCCGGCCGGGGCAGCCCTGCGCCGGCCGGGGGGCGGGTCCCACGGCGGGCAGAGGCGGCCTCCACGGGCCGGGTACCGCTCCCGCAGCGGACCGAGGCGGCCACCGCGGTCCGGGCAACGGCTTCCGCCGGCCGGGGCAGCCGTGCGCAGGCCGGGGGCGGTCCGTGGCGGGCCGGGGCTGCCTTCACGGGCCGGCCGGCTGTCGTGCGGCGCCCCGGCGCAGGGCGGCTCAGCGGACCGTCCGTTCCACTGTCCGGGCGTCCAGCTCGGCCACCCGTCGCTTCGTGGCGACCGTGCGGTAGCTTTCCTCCACCCAGTCGCACAGCAGCTCCGCCGACGGGGAGCCCGCGGGCTCCAGCGGGACGCGCACCCAGCCGGCCTTGCCCAGGCCGTACCCGGCGGGCTCGGCGCCCGGGCAGGCGAGCGCGTGGGCGTGCGCCGTCTCGTCCGTCAGCTTCACGGTGGCCCCGAGCGGGTGACTCCCGTCGTCCACGCCGAGGAAGACGAACACCTTCCGGTCGATTTTCGCGACCGTCTCGCCCCAGGGGTGCTCCTCGACGGCGCCCGGCAGGCGCAGCGCCCAGTCGCGCACTTTCTCCCACTTCCGCAGGGCGTTCCGTGGCACGGCCATCGCTTTCCTCCGGGCTCGTCGTCGGGCTCCGCACCCCTCACGCTAGCCTCGGCCACCGACAGCGGCGCGGCTGCACGACCAAGGGGTGTCATGAGCAGGCTGAGCAGGACGGACCGTCCGTACGACATCGTGCTCTTCGGAGCTACCGGTTTCGCCGGGACGCTGACCGCGGAGTATCTGGCCGCCCATGCGCCGGAGGGCCTGCGCTGGGCCGTCGCGGGCCGCAGCGAGCGGAAGCTGGAGGAGCTGCGGGAGCGGTTGCCCGGCGGCGAGAAGGCGGGTGTGCTGCGGGCGGACGTGTCCGAGCCGGCCACGGTCCGCGCCCTCGCCGAGCAGGCGCGGGTGGTCGCCACCACGGTGGGGCCCTACGTGGAGTACGGCGAGGAACTCGTCGCCGCCTGCGCGGACACCGGCGCGGACTACGTCGACCTGACGGGTGAGCCGGAGTTCGTGGACCTGATGTACGTCCGCCACGACGCCCGCGCGCGGGAGACGGGGGCGCGGCTGGTGCACGCCTGCGGCTTCGACTCGGTGCCGCACGACCTGGGCGCGTACTTCACGGTGCGGCAGCTGCCGGAGGACGTGCCGCTGACGGTCGACGGGTACGTCACCGCCGACGCGGCCTTCTCGGGCGGCACGTTCGCCTCGGCGCTGAACCAGTTCGCCCGGCCGGGCGCGCTGCGGGCCGCCGCGCGGGACCGCCGGCGTCACGAGCCGCGGCTGGTGGGCCGCCGCGTCTCCGCCCCGGCGGGCGCCCCGCGCTACGCGCCGGAGGTGGACGCCTGGGCGCTGCCCCTGCCGACGATCGACGGCCAGATCGTGCGCCGCTCGGCGAAGGCGCTGGCCCGCTACGGCCCGGACTTCCGCTACCGCCACTACGCGGCGGTGCGCAGCCTGCCGGTCGCCCTGGGCGGGGTGGCCGCGGTGGGCACGCTGGTCGCGGCGGCCCAGGTCCCGCCGCTGCGCCGTGCCCTGTCAGCCCGCCTCGAGCCGGGCGACGGCCCGAGCCCCGAGAAGCGGGCGCGCAGCTGGTTCACGGTCCGCTTCGTCGGCGAGGGCGGCGGCCGCCGGGTGTACACGGAGGTCTCGGGCGGCGACCCGGGTTACGACGAGACGGCGAAGATGCTCGCGGAGAGCGCGCTGTCCCTCGCGTTCGACGACCTGCCCCTGACATCGGGCCAGGTCACGACGGCGGTGGCGATGGGCGACGCACTGATCGGCCGCCTTCAGGAGGCGGGGATCCGGTTCCGGGTGGCGGCGGTGCGCTGAGGGGTGCGCGGCGCGCGGCTGTCCGGCGCGGGTCGGGGCGGGTGGCACGGGGGCGTGGCGGTCCCCCGCCCAGCT
The DNA here is from genome assembly GCA_014655195.1 of Streptomyces cellulosae. Lineage (GTDB taxonomy): Bacteria > Actinomycetota > Actinomycetes > Streptomycetales > Streptomycetaceae > Streptomyces > Streptomyces cellulosae. Next base: position 29,199 of record BNBH01000025.1, read on the forward strand.
CGGCGCGCGGTGACCAGCGTCTGCGGGGCAGTGCGCTCGACAGCCGGGCCGCCTTCCGCTCCGGCGGGCCGCCTTCCGCTCCGGCGGGCCGCCTTCCGCTCCGGCGGGCCGCCTTCCGCTCCGGCGGGCCGCCGGGGCCGTCGGGGATGGGCGACTGCCGGCGATTCGCTGGGCGTTGACGGGCGAGTGGTGCGTCCGGGCTGCCCGCAGGGCGTCGCGCCCCCGGACGGGCACCGCCCACGCCCGGGTCACAGTGGCCAGGTGATCAGCGTGTAGATCATGCCCGCCACCCAGCCCACTCCCGCCAGCACCGCCAGGGACAGGCCCAGTGTGACGGCTCGGGCGGTGGGGCGCGTGGGCGTGGGACGGGGGCGGGTCGTGCGGTGTGTCGGCATGTGAACACCCTGCCGACTCACCGGTGTTCGGGCATCCGTACGCGTACTCAGTCCGCCGTGAGTGCCCGTGCTGCCTCGCGGAGGGCGCGGCGGCACAGGGCGTCCGCCCTGCGGGTGGTCTCGGGGAGGCGGTAGGCGGGGGGCCAGGGCGAGGGTGTGGGCGCAGGCGTTGTCCAGGCTCACCCGGTGGCCCACCGAGACGAACACCGGTTTGACGGCGTCACGGGTGCGCAGCGCGCGGCCCACCTCCTCGGTGCCGGCGAGCAGCGGGGCGGTGCTGCCGCGCGGGGCGGCGGGCTCGTCGTAGGTGAAGGTGAAGGGGTTCTTGGCCACGCCGATCGTCGGGAGTCCGGTGAGGACGCCGAGGTGGCTGGCGAGGCCGAAGCGGCGCGGGTGAGCGCGGCCGTAGCCGTCGCAGACCACCAGGCCGGGCGCGCAGGGCAGCGCCTTCAGGGCGGCCAGCACCGTGGGGATCTCGCGGAAGGCGAGGAGTCCGGGCACGTAGGGGAAGGAGACCCGGCCGACCGCCGTGGACTCGGCGACGACGGCCAAGGTCGCCGCGTCCAGCACGACGGCCGCCGCGACGACCACGTCCCGCTCGTCGTCGTAGGCGACGTCGACGCCGGTGACGTGGCCGGTGCCGGGCGGCGGCCCCGGTTCGTCGAGCACCACCTTCGCGCGGAGCGCGTCCTGGACGGCGCGGGCCTCTTCCTCTGTGGCCGGCCACCCGGCCGGTGTGCGTACGGTCGTCATGGTCCCCCAGAGCCTAGGGGCGGGGCGCTCCGCGCGGTGGCGCGGGGCTCACTTGCCGAGCGCCCGCTGCAGCTGCCCCTTGTTCATGCTCGAACGGCCCTCGATGTTCCGCTTCTTGGCCTCTTCGTAGAGCTGGTCGCGGGTCGGGCCCTGGGATCCCTTGCCGGACCGCTGGCCGCCGCGCCTGCCGGAGGACATGTCCTGCGTCGACGTCCGGCTGGCCGTCTTCGACTCGCCGGACCGGGCGCGTTCCTTGTTCACCGTCCGGGCGGCGATCTCCTTGGCGCGCCCGGTGCTCTCGCCCCGGTCCTTCGCGCTCTCCTTGATGTGCTCGTACTGACGCTCCCGCTTGGGGCTGGAACCGCGTGGCATGTCCGCTCACTTTCTCTCGCGCTCGGCGAGCGCTCGGTCGCGTACAGCGGTCGGGTACCCCGGCCCGCGGGATCCAGTGCCGCCGGCCCGCGTCACTGCTCCAGTCGGGCGACCCTGCCCTTCTCCCCCGCCGCCCAGCAGCCCTGGTCGGGCGTGCAGTCGACGGTGTACGAGCCGGTGTCGACGGTGCGCCAGGTGCGGCCGCCGTCGGTGGTGAGGTCGGTGCCGGTGGGGCCGACGGCGAGGGCGGCGGTGCGGCTGTGCGGGAGCCAGGCGGCGCCGGAGCGGTAGGCGGGCGGGGAGCCGGCGGACGGGCGCCAGGTGCGGCCGCCGTCGGCGGTGCGGGCGGCGGCGTCGGGCGAGGGCAGGCCGGGGGTGAAGTCGCCGCCGACGGCGAGACCGTGGTGGCGGTCGCGGAAGGCGAGGGCGAAGACGCCGCGCGCCGGGTCCCCGGCGGGGATCGGGGTGTCGGTGGCCGTCCAGGTGCGGCCGCGGTCGGCGGAGTGCAGCACGCGGGCCCGGTGCGCTCCCCCGGTGGCCAGCCAGACGTCCTTCGGCCCGGACGACACCACGCACTGGCCGCTCGCGGCGAACCCGGCCTCGCCCTCCAGCGCCGGGGGCATGCCGGTGTCGGGCAGCACGGTCCAGGAACGGCCACCGTCGCGGGTGGACAGGATGCGGAACTTCCCGTCCACGGGGTCGCTCATGGCGAGCCCGTGGCGGTGGTCGAAGAAGGTGACGCAGTCGTAGAAGGCGCGGGGGTCGGGGTTGCGGAAGGTCTCGGTCCAGGTGGTTCCGCCGTCGTCGGTGCGGTAGACGCGGGAGTCCTCGCCCTCCCCGATGGCCAGCACCACGGCCCTGCGCGCGTCGAACGCCTCGACGTCCCGGAACTGCAACTCCTCCGCACCGGGCGGCGACACGTCCCGCCAGGTCCGTCCGCCGTCGGTGGTGCGCAGCACGGTGCCGAGGGATCCGGCCACCCACGCGGTGTCCCGGCTGACGGCGGCCAGACCTCGGAACCGCGCGTCGGGGGCGCCGGTGTCCTTCAACGACCAGTGCGGGGCGCTCTTTTCGCCGTCCGGTCCGTGTGCCTGGGCCGGTACGGCGGTGAGCGCGGCGAGTGCCGCGACGCCCGCCGCTGCCGCGGTCACCCGCCGCAGTCCCCGCCCCGTCCGTCCCGCGGTTCCCGCCCGTCGCGTACTTCCCCAGCGCCTCATGGCGGGCGAAGCTAGCCCACAGGCGGGGCGCCGTCCAGAGCGCCCGCCGGCGGGGGCGGCCCCAAGTGGCCCGTGCGGAACGGGAGGAGAGACGTGTCACTCGGGTGCATGAAGGCGGTGACAGAGGTCACTAGCACTCCATGCGCACGGAATGGCCGATTCCAGCGTCTCTTCCAGTAGCCGACAGACATGAACCGCCCGGAAGCCAGCCCAGCCGTCACGAGGGAGCAAGGCGTTGTCCACCGTCATCGAGCAGTCCGTAGAGGCCCGCCTGGTCGCAGCAGCGCCGCGGATGGCCGACATCCCCGCCACGCTGCACTACGACGGCGACGACCCGTTCGCCGTCCGCATGACCTTCCCCGCGCCCGCGACGCTCGAAGGCGTCGACGTGTGCTGGACGTTCGCCCGCGACCTGCTCGCGGCGGGCATGGAGTCCCCGGAGGGCGACGGCGACGTCCGGGTCCGCCCGTACGGCTACGACCGCACGGTGCTTGAGTTCCACGCCCCGGAGGGCACGGCGGTGATCCACGTCCGCTCCGGCGAACTGCGCCGCTTCCTGGAGGCCACGAGCGAACTCGTCCCCACGGGCCTCGAGCACCTCCGCCTCGACCTGGACCACGACCTGGCGGAACTGATGCGGGACGCGTAGGCCCGCGCAGGCACGCGGCGAACGGCCAGGCACCCCGGGTGACGCGGGGTGCCTGGCCGTTCGCCGTTGCGGGGCTTCAGCGGCCCTTGGGCAGCGCCGGCGCCGCGTCCCTCAGGCCCGCTTCCAGTTCGTGGAGGAGGCCCGCGAGAGCGGGGGCCATCGGCACCGTCGGCAAGGTGCCCGAGGACACGATCGGGAGGTCGGCTGCCGCCGCGAGGGTGAGGACCGTCGCCGTGGTCTCGTCAGGGGTGACCGCGCCCGACAGGACCTCCCGGGCCTCCGCCCGGAGGGCGTCCGCGCGGGCCGTGTCCGCGAGAACGTGGTCCACCGACGGGAACACGCCGAGCACCCGGTGCTTCTCGGCCCGCAGCACCCCCTCGGCGACCAGGTGTTCGCGGACCGCGTCCAGGGTGTGGCGGGCGTGCAGCGTCACCCAGGTGCGCCAGCCGTGCGGGAAGGACTCGCTGACCAGTTCGAGGAGCCCGTCCAGGGCCGGGTCACCGGTGCGGGAGTCCAGGTCGCGCGGGGTCGCGATGCCGTCGTCGTCGACCAGCAGGCCACGGCGTGCGAGATCGGCCAGGGCGCCGGCCCGCACCACGGGGGCGGCCCGGGTGGGGTCGAGGTCCCAGGCCAGCAGGCACAGGCGGGCCGGCAGGGAGAGCGGGCCGTTGGGCACGAGGCCTCCTCGGTGCGGGGACACGGGGTCCACGGTGCCAACAAACGCGTTGACGGCCGGTGGGGCCGCGCGTAACGTCGTCGGCGGTTCTGTTGCCGTCGATGGGAGAAGGACGTTGCTCGTCTGAGGTTCTGAGACACCGCCTCACACCGCTCAGGTGTGTGCGCCGCGTGCGACCTCGGCGTTCGAGCCGTCCTTGCGGTCCCTCCGCAACGGGGCTTTTCTCATGCCACGGATCTCCTCCCCGGCTGCCGGTCGTCGTCCCGCGGTGTCTCGATACGCGTGTGCCCCTGATCGAACCGTGCAACCGCGGAGGCCCGCATGTCAGCTTCACTCACCTGTCACTCCCTCTCCTTCACCTGGCCCGACGGCGCCGTCGTCTTCGAGGACCTCGACGCGGCCTTCGGCCCGGGCCGCACCGGCCTCGTCGGACTCAACGGCTCCGGCAAGTCGACCCTGCTCAAGCTGATCGCCGGGGAGCTCACCCCCACGGAGGGCTCCGTCAAGGTGTCCGGCGAGGTGGGCCGGCTGCCGCAGACCGTCACGCTGGACACCGCGCTGCGGGTCGACGAGGCCCTCGGCATCGCCGAGAAGCGGGCCGCGCTGCACGCCATCGAGGCGGGCGACGTGGCGGAGGAGCACTTCGAGACCGTCGGCGACGACTGGGACGTCGAGGAGCGCGCCCTCGCCACCCTCGGCGAACTGGGTCTCGGCCACATCGGCCTGGACCGCACCGTCGGCGAGGTGTCCGGCGGCGAATCGGTCATGCTGCGGCTGGCCGCGCTGCTGCTGAGCCGTCCCGACGTGCTGCTGCTCGACGAACCCACCAACAACCTCGACCTGTACGCCCGCAGACGCCTCTACGCGGCCGTCGAGAGCTGGCAGGGCGTTCTGGTCGTGGTCAGCCACGACCGGGAACTGCTCGACCTGGTCGACCAGATCGCCGACCTGCGCCCGGGCGGCATCCACTGGTACGGCGGCAACTACACCGCGTACGAGGAGGCCCTCGCCGTGGAGCAGGAGGCGGCGGAGCGCATGGTGCGCGTCGCCGAGGCCGACCTGCGCAAGCAGAAACGCGAACTGACCGAGGCCCAGGTCAAGCTGGCCCGCCGCAAGCGGTACGGCCAGAAGATGTTCGAGCAGAAACGCGAACCGAAGATCGTCATGGGTGCGCGCAAGCGCGCGGCGCAGGTCTCCGCCGGCAAGCACCGCATCATGCACGAGGAGAAGCTCGCCGAGGCCAGGGAGCGGCTCGACGACGCGGTGGAGGCGGTGCGGGACGACGACGAGATCCGCGTCGACCTGCCGTACACCGCCGTGCCGCCGGGGCGCCAGGTCCTCACCCTGATGGACCTGGAGCCGGCGTACGGCGCCCGGGTGAAGGGCCTCGATCTGCGGGGTCCGGAGCGGGTGGCTCTGATCGGGCGGAACGGCGCCGGGAAGACGACGCTGCTGCGCACGATCGCCGGGGAGCTGCCCCCGGTGTCGGGCGAGGCGACGGCGCACGTCCCGTTGCGGTTCCTGCCGCAGCGGCTCGACGTCCTCGACCCGGAGCTGACGGTGGCGGAGAACGTGGCCCGGTTCGCACCGGGCGCCACCAACAACCGGATCCGGGCGCGGCTGGCCCGCTTCCTGTTCCGGGGCGCCCGCGCCGATCAGCGGGCGGCCACCCTGTCCGGCGGCGAGCGCTTCCGGGCGACCCTGGCGGCGCTGATGCTGGCGGAGCCCGCGCCGCAGCTGCTGATGCTGGACGAGCCGACGAACAACCTGGACATGGCGAGCGTCCGGCAGCTCACCACGGCGCTGGAGTCGTTCGAGGGGGCGCTGGTCGTGGCCAGTCACGACCTGCCGTTCCTGGAGTCGATCGGCATCACGCGCTGGCTGATGGTGGAGGGAGAAGAGGTGAAGGAAATCGCGCCGGAAGCTGTCGGGGATTCCGCCTAGCGTCGGCGGTGTGACGCGGGCGCTGGAGCACCTGACGCCGGTGATCGTCGTCGACCAGCGGCCGGCCGGCGGCCACTCCCGGTCGACGGTGGGCACGATGACGGACGTGCGCTCGGTGCTGCGGGTGCTGTTCTCCCGGCACGGCGCCCCGAGCGCGGGCCCGGCGACCGCGTACTCGTTCAACGACCCGTCCGGCTTGTGTCCCGGCTGCGACGGTCACCGTGCAGGGCACGGGCACACCCGGACCACCGACCACGAGGGACTGACCGACCGGTTTGAACGGATCGATCCGGAAGGGGACTTGGAGAGGATGAGTCAGAAGACCCTTGATCTGGTCGGGAGTTCCTTGCCGAAGGCGTCCACCCGGCTGCGGCGGCGCACGGCTGAACGAGGCGGCGACGGCCTCCCGGACCGACGGGCACGACATCGCCGGCCTCTCCGCGATGCGGGTGTGCGACCTGATCCCGGTGCTGCGGGAGATCGACGACCCGGTGGCCGGGCCGGTCGCCGCGCCGGAGCGGATCGACCGCATCGGCCTCGGCTGTCTCTCCCTCGACCGGGAGACGCCCACGCTCTCCGGGGGGGTACGGCACCTGGGCTCCAGGGTGTCCGGGATGACGTACGTCTTCGACGAGCCGAGCGTCGGGCTGCACCCGGGGGACGTGCACCGGCTGGGCGAACTCCTGCCGCGGCTGCGGGACGAGGGCAACACCGGTGCTGGTCGTCGAGCACGACCCGGACGTCGTCGCGCCGGCCGACCACGTCGTCGGCGAGTGCGTACGGCGACGGCTGCGCGCGCTGCGGGACGTCGGTCTCACCTACCTCACGCCCGGCCGGCCGCTGTCCCTGTCCACGCTGTCCGGCGGGGAGCGGCAGCGGCTGAAGCTGGCCACGCGGCTGCACCGGGACGGCGCGGTGTTCGTGCTGGACGAGCCGACGACCGGGCCGCACATGGCGGACGTGGACGGGCTGCTGGACCGGCTGGTGGACGCGGGAAGCACGGTGGTCGTGGTCGAGCACAGCCTCCAGGTGGTGGCGCACGTGGACCATGAGGTCGACCTGGGGCCCGGCGGCGGGCGGGACGGCGGCCGGGTGGTGTTCGAGGGGACGCCGGCCGAGCTGCTGCGGGCTCCGGGGTCGTACACCGGGGAGCGTCTGCGGCGGGCCGGGGGCTGAACCGGGTTACCCGTGGTACATCTCATCGGGCCCCGGGGTGGTCCCGTCGGGCGGCGGACTGCATGATGGCGGGGCCGGGGCCCGTGGCCGGCCGGCCCCGTGCGGGCCAAGAGGCCCGCGACCATCAGCACGCCCGATCCTGAAAGGCGAACCCGTGCCCAGCAAGAAGGCCCTCGTCCGCCGTCCCGCGCCCTGCCTCGCCGAAGGGCTGGTGACCCATGCCGAGCGGGAGGAGGTGGACGTCGACCGCGCCGTGCGGCAGTGGGAGGCGTACACCGAGGCGTTGCGGGCGCACGGCTGGGAGACCGTCGAGGTGGACCCGGCCGACGACTGCCCGGACTCCGTGTTCGTCGAGGACACGGTGGTGATGTTCCGCAACGTGGCGCTGATCGCCCGCTCCGGCGCGGAGTCGCGGCGTGCGGAGACCCTCGGGGTCGAGGAGGCCGTGGCGTCCCTGGGCTGCTCGGTGAACTGGGTGTGGGAGCCGGGCACGCTGGACGGCGGCGACGTCCTGAAGATCGGCGACACGGTGTACGTGGGCCGCGGCGGGCGCACCAACGCGGCCGGGGTGCAGCAGGTGCGGGCGGCGTTCGAGCCGCTGGGCGCGCGGGTGGTGGCCGTGCCGGTCGCGAAGGTGCTGCATCTGAAGTCGGCGGTCACGGCGCTGCCCGACGGGACGGTCGTCGGGCACATCCCGCACATGGACGCGCCGTCGCTGTTCCCGCGGTTCCTGCCGGTGCCGGAGCCGTCCGGGGCGCACGTGGTGTGCCTCGGCGGCGACAAGCTGCTGATGGCGGCGAGCGCCCCGAAGACGGCGGAGCTGTTCGCGGACCTCGGCTACGAGCCGGTGCCGGTGGACGTCGGCGAGTTCGAGAAGCTCGAGGGCTGCGTGACCTGCCTGTCGGTGCGGCTGCGGGACCTGTACGCCTGACCGGACTCCAGGGGGCGGAAAGCTTCGCTGGTCAGCGGCCTTTACGGCGCCCTTAGCCTACGGCTTCGTAACCTACGGGTACGTAGCCTACGATGCCGTAGGTTGTCCGGCACCGCTCGCCGGCACGTCCGCATGTCCCCGTCCCCCTGGAGCCACCCGTGACACTCACTCCTGCCCACATCGGCAGCCCCTCCGTCTGGACCGACGCCCGGCTGCTGTACGCGCTGGAGGAAGTGGTCGAGAAGGAACTCAACCGGCATCTGAAGGTCGCCAAGGACTGGATGCCGCACGAGTACGTGCCGTGGAGCGACGGGCGCAACTTCCCGGGCTTCTTCGAGGACGGCGAGGCCTGGGACAAGGAGCAGTCGAAGGTCACCGAGGTCGGCCGCATCGCGCTCGTGGTGAACCTGCTGACGGAGGACAACCTCCCCAGCTACCACCACGAGATCGCCTCCCTGTTCGGCCGCGACGGCGCCTGGGGCACCTGGGTGCACCGCTGGACCGCCGAGGAGGGCCGCCACGGCATCGTGATGCGCGACTACCTGCTCGCCTCGCGCGCCGTGGACCCGGACAAGCTCGAGCAGTTCCGCATGGCGCACATGAGCGAGGGCTTCGAGTCGGACAACCGGCACTCGATGCTGCACTCCGTCGCCTACGTGGCCTTCCAGGAGCTGGCCACCCGCATCTCGCACCGCAACACCGGCCACCAGTCCGGCGACCCGGTCTGCGACCGCATGCTGGCGCGGATCGCGACCGACGAGAACCTGCACATGGTGTTCTACCGGAACCTGCTGAAGGCGGCGTTCGAGCTCGCCCCCGACCTGACGATGCAGGCCGTGCGCGACGTGGTGGTCAACTTCCGCATGCCCGGCCACAGCATCCCCGGCTTCGAACGGGCGGCCGCGCAGATGGCCATCGGCGAGGTCTACAACCTGCGCATCCACCACGACGACGTGCTGCAGCCGGTGCTGCGCTTCCTGAAGATCATGGAGATCGACGGGCTGGGCCCGGAGGGCCTCAAGGCGCAGGAGGAGCTCGGTCTGTTCCTCGGCGGGCTGGACTCCGAGGCGCGCAAGTTCGACGAGAAGCTCGCCGCCCGCAAGGCCCGCATGGCGGCCCGCGCCGCCGGCTGAGGCTTATCCGCCGGGGCGGTGCTGGCGGGAGTCGGTGCGCCGCAGGGCGTGGCGTTCCTTCTCCGACAGGCCGCCCCACACGCCGAAGCGCATGTCGTGCGTGAGGGCGTACTCCAGGCAGGTCGCGCGGATCGGGCACAGGCCGCAGATGCGCTTGGCCTCACGGACCGAGCTGCCGGGCTCGGGGAAGAAGAAGTCTCCCCCGGTCTGCGCGCACAGCGCCTCCTCCTGCCAGGCGAGGTCGGGCGGCGTCAATGTGTCGGTGTGCATGGCCGGAAGCGTGCCCGAGCGGGAAAAACGTTCGATCAACGCGGCATCAACGCCGGGCCCCGCGGCGGCGGCCCCGGCCCGGCGGGACCCGCGCGGCGGCCACGATGATGAGGCCTTGCGCCCCGGCCGCGCACGGCGGCGCGCCGGGCGTCAGGTCTCGCGCGGGTCGCCCCTGAGCACCGCGAAGCGCGCGCCGTACGGATCCTCCAGGCGGGCCAGCCGGCCCACCCCGGGGACCGAGGTCGGGGGCATCCGCACGCGTCCGCCCAGCTCGGCGGCGCGCGCGGCCACGGCGTCCGGGTCCTCGGCGCCGATGTACGGCAGCCAGTGCGGCCGGTTCTCCGCCGCCTCCACGGGGTCGTCGGCGAGCGGCACCATCCCGCCGAACGCGCCCTCCTCCCCTGTCCCCTGCGGGCTGAGGGTTGTGTAGACGCCACCGGGGAAGCTCACCGCGGACGTCTCCCAGCCGAGGACCGCGTGGTAGAAGGCGGCGGCGCGGGCGATGTCCGGCGTGTACAGCTCGGCCCAGCAGAGGCTGCCCGCCTCGCCCGCCGAGTCCAGTCCTTCGCGCCTGCCCGGCTGCCACACGCCGAAGGCGGCGCCCATCTGGTCGGCGAGGACCGCCGACCGGCCCTGCTCCCCCACGGTGACCGGCGGGGCCTGCACGCTTCCCCGGGCCGTGCGGACCGCGTCGGCGGTGGCGTCGGCGTCGGAGCTGCGGAAGTACACGGTCCAGGCGGCCGGGTCCTGGTCGCCGCCGATCGGGCCGCAGCCCGCGACGATCCGGCCCGCCCGCTCGAGGAAGCCGTAGCCGCCGCCCTCGGGTCCCGCGGGACGGTACGACCAGCCGAAAAGGGCTCGGTAGAAGGACGCGGCGCCCTCGGGGTCGGGCGCGGTGACGTCGATCCAGCAGGGCGCGCCGTCGACGAAGCGGGTGGTGAGCATGGTGCCTCCAGAGGGGAGTCCCGTCGCCTGCTCCGCCGAGTCTTCCACCCCCCACCGACAATCACCGGGACGGCACCCGGACGGCCCACGGCCGATCGAGCAGGGCACGGCCGGCGGATCATGCGGCGGACGTGGGGCCTGGCACGCCCGCCCCCACCCCGAACCGGCGTGGAGCCCCGGCAGCGCCATCCTGGGTCGCCGACGTCCCTGCTGTCGGCTGCGCTCGGGCGGGGCCCCGTCACGTCGACCGTCTGCTCCGCCTTGCGGAGGTGAGGCGGGCGAGGTCGCCGGAGCTCGTGGCGGGGGCGGGCTGACGGGGCCGCACCGCCGGCGCGGAGTTCGGCGGCAGCCTGCTGTGCCGACAGGCGGGCACCGTTGCCGGCCGCACCTGACCCCGCTCGCCCGGGTTCCACGGCTCCGCACCGTCGCGTCGGCTCGATCCGCCGGACAGGCGTCAGGCCGAGTCCCTGCGGACCAGCGTCACCGGCAGCACCACCCCGGTCGGCCCCGCGCCCTCGTCGGGCTCGGCGCTGCGGTCCAGGTCGCGCAGGAGGAGACGGGCCATCAGGCGACCCATCTCCTCGATGTCCTGACGGACCGTGGTGAGCGGCGGCTCGGTCTGTTCGGCGATCGGCAGCATGTCGTCGAAGCCGACCACGGCGACGTCCTCCGGCACGCGCCGCCCGTGCTCGCGCAGCGCCCGCAGCGCGCCCGCCGCCATCAGGTCGTTGCCGGCGAACACCGCGTCCAGGTCGGGGCGGCGGCCGAGCAGTTCCCGCATCGCCCGCTCGCCGCTCGCGGCGGTGAAGTCACCCTCCTCGACGAGCGCCGGGTCGGGGTCGGCCATGACGTCCCGGAAGCCGTCGAGCCGGTCCACGGCAGAGGTCTGGTCGAGGGCGCCGGTGATGTGCGCGACGCGGCGGCGGCCGAGGCCGAGGAGGTGCCGTACGGCGTCGCGGGCGCCGCCCCGGTTGTCGGTGTCGACGTAGCGGACGCCGTCCTCGCCGCCGTTCCAGTGCGGCCGGCCGCCGAACACGGTGGGCAGTCCGGCGCGCTGGATCAGTCCGGGCAGCGGGTCGTCGATGTGCAGGGAGAAGACCAGGGCGCCGTCGACGTGTCCGCCGGCCAGGTAGCGGGCGACGCGCGCGTGGTCGTCGCGGTCCTCGGTGAGGAGCAGGACCAGCTGGTTGTCGTGGGCGGTGAGTTCCTTGCTGATGCCGCGCAGCTGCCGGGCGAAGAAGGGGTCGGCGAAGACGCGGGTCTCCGGTTCGGCCACGATGACGGCGACCGCGTCGTGGCGCCGGGTGACGAGGCTGCGGGCGGCCTGGTTGGGGACGTAGCCGAGTTCGTCCACCGCGCGCCGGACGCGTTCGGCCAGGGGTTCGCGCACTCCGTCGGAGCCGTTGACCACACGGGACACGGTGGCCCGGGAGACCCCGGCCCGCGCGGCCACGGCCTCCAGCGTGGGACGCGGCGCACTCTCGCTCACTTCGGGGCTCCTCACCTGGCGGTTGGCCGAAAGGATAGCCCCGGCCGGCCCGGCGGCGAGAGCGCTCTCGCCGCGTGCGGGCCGGTCCTGTCAGTGCGCGTGTCCGGACGTCTCCCCGGAGGACGCGGTGTGGTCGTGCTCGTCCGGGTCGTAGCCGGGGATCGTCCCGTCGGGTTTCTTGACCAGGAACAGGCCGACCATGCCCATGTCGGAGTGGCTCTGGACGTGGCAGTGGTACATCCAGGCGCCCGCTCCCACCCCCTCCCCCGCGATGACCTGGAAGCCGAAGGAGTCGGCGGGGCCGCAGATCTTGGTGTCGACGACCCGGGTGGGGTCGTCGGGGCCGGTGAGGATGCCGGTGCGGTTGTCCGCCCAGCGGTGACCGTGCATGTGGAAGGTGTGGTAGTACTCGCCGTGCGTGATCATGACGATCTCGACCCGGTCGCCCACGGTGGCCTCGAAGTCGGGGCCCGTGTGCGCCGGCTTGTTGTTGATCGTCATGTCGTTGAAGACGATCGTGTGGGTGGCGTCGGGCAGGATGTCGTCCTTGCGGCGCACGACGACCGGCCCGTAGAGGCCGTTGCGGATGCCGCCGGTGCCGTGCACGGTGCCGACGACGTGGTCGTGGTAGTGCCAGTAACCGGCGCTGCCCGCCCGCCAGGTGCCGTCCGCGCGCCGTCCCGGTTTGTGGGTGCGCCAGGTGTAGACGCGGGTGCCGCCGGGCTCGACGGCGCTCTTGTTCTGCTGGGTGCCGTCGCTGGAGATCTCGTAGTCGACGCCGTGGACGTGCAGGCTGACCGGGACGTCCATGGTGTTCTCGAACTCGATGTGGAGGGTGTCGCCCTCGTTGAGCTCGATCAGCGGGCCGGGGACGGACGCCTTGCCCCTCTCGAAGCCGTAGCCCATCTGTCCGCCGTCCAGGCGCTCGGCGTACATCTTGATCCGGCGTACCTCGCCCCCGGCGGGCGCGGTTCGCGCGGTCGTGGCGGCGCTCGCGGCCTCGGATGCGGTGGACAACGATGTCGTCGCCACCGCGGCGCCGCCCAGGAGTACCCGTCGGTTGAAACCGCGTCTGTCCATGCCGAACTCCCCATGTGGCTGTCATGAACCTGTGAAACCGTAGCGGTCGGCCCAGGGTTTATCCACACTCAGGACAAAGTTTGGTTGATTGCTGCGATAGGTATTGGCGTCTGACGCAAAGAGGTCTAGCTTCCTTGTCGCTGCTGCTGCGACCGAGGAGGGGTGGGTGGCCACGTGCGGTCCACATCGCATCAAGAACCCCCGCACATACGCGGGTTGAGCACATCGAGCACCTCGAACGCACGAAGGACGAGAACGAGACGACGCGCCTGGGCCGCCACCGTGGCCGCCGGGGTCGTCGCCGCCGGACTGCTGTCGGGTCCCGCCGCCAGCGCGCGTCCGGCCCCCGATCCGTCCCTGACAACGATGTCCATCACGTCGCCGCCCGGCGGCGCGAACGTACGTGTGCTGCTGTTCTACGGCTCGGCGGCCGGCGGCGACGAGTCGCCTCTGGTGAACGCCGGGATCGCGGCGATCGAGCGGATCGGGCAGACCGGTCCGGAGAACCAGCGCTTCACGGTGACCGCCACCGGCGACCCGCGGGTCTTCACCAACGACACGAAGCTGAGCCGCTTCAACGCGATCGTGTTCCTCACCGGCGGCGGGGACGTCCTCGACCCGGAGCAGGAGGCGGGCCTCGAGGCGTACATGGAGGCCGGCGGCGGGTTCGTCGGCCTGCACGACGCGGCCCGCGCGGAGCCGTACTCGGACTGGTTCACCGGTCTGATCGGCGCCCGCCCGGCCTCGGGGCAGGCCACGGTGCAGCGGGCGACCGTGGAGGTCGGCGACCGGGCGCACCCGGCGACCAGGAGTCTGCCGCTGGAGTGGAAGCGGCCCGACAAGTGGCTGAACTGGGTGAAGAACCCGTCCGGCGACGTCCACACGGTGGCGCGGGTGCGCGAGTCGACGTACAAGCCGGGCGCCGGCGCCAACGGCTGGGACCACCCGGTCAGTTGGTGCCGCGACTACGACGGCGGCCGCTCCTTCTACACCGGCATGGGCGGCACGGTGTCGTCGTACGACGAGACCGACTTCCGCGAGCATCTGCGCGGCGCGCTGCTGTGGACCACCCGCCTGGTGCGGGCGGACTGCAAGGCGACCATCACCGGCAACTACAAGGCGGAGCGGCTCACCAAGCCCAACCAGCCCGGCCGGAACGACCAGATCGGCGAGCCGCACGGCCTGGTCACCGCGCCCGACGGCCGTGTGTTCTACATCGGCCGCGGCGGCGCCGACGCCTCGCAGCCGGTCGTCACCGACTGGAACGACCCCGACATCGGCAAGGGCAGGGGCGAGATCCACGTCTACGACCCGACGACGAAGGAGGTCACCCTCGCCGGGGCGCTCACCGTCTTCGGCAACAAGGGCGGCGGCGACGAGCTGACGAAGGTCGAGGAGGGCCTGCTCGGCATCGAACTCGACCCGAGGTTCACGCAGAACGGGTGGGTGTACCTGCATTACACGCCGCACTCGGGGATCGACCGGGACAAGCGCATGGCCGAGCGGCGGGTCTCCCGCTTCACGCTCGACCACGCCACCGACAAGCTGGACCTGAGCAGCGAGAAGGTGCTGCTGAAGTGGCCGGTCCAGGTCCACAGCTGCTGCCACGCGGGCGGCGGGATGGCCTGGGACTCCAAGGGCAACCTGTACATCGCCACCGGTGACAACAACTCCAGCGGCTTCAGCGGCGGTTACTCCGGCAACAACCCGGAGCCCAACTACAAGGGCGTGTCCTTCGCCGACGCGCGCCGCACCGCCGGCAACACCAACAACCTCAACGGCAAGATCCTGCGCATCCACCCCGAGCCGGACGGCACGTACACCCTCCCCGAGGGCAACCTGTTCACCGGCAGGGAGACCGACGAGGGCGGCGGCAAGACCCGCGGTGAGATCTACGTGATGGGCGTGCGCAACCCGGCGCGCATCTCCGTGGACCCGGAGACCGACATCCTCTACGCGGGCTGGGTCGGCCCCGACGCGGGCGCCCCGTCGGCGACCTGGGGCCCGGCCAAGTACGACACGTTCGCCGTGATCACCAAGGCGTCCAACCGCGGCTGGCCGTACTGCATGGGCAACAAGCAGCCCTACCGGGACCGCAACCTGCCCGACCCGTCCCAGCCGCTCGGCTGGTACGACTGCGACCACCCGAAGAACGAGTCGCCGAACAACGACGGCCTGGTCAACCTGCCGCCGGTGACCGGCAACAACATCTGGTACTCGCCGCAGGGCGGCGGGCCGGACTTCCCGCGCGACGCGAACGGCGTCCCCTCCTACAAGGCGGAGGAGGCCGTCTACCGGCTGCCGTGGCTCAAGGGCGGCGGTCAGGCCGCGATGAACGGCCCGGTGTACCGCTACGACGGCACGAGCTCCAGTGACGTCAAGTGGCCCGCGTACTGGGACGGCAAGTGGTTCGTCGGCGACTTCTACGACGCCGACCAGCCGCGCAACGCGGTGTTGATGGACCCGAGGACGCAGGGCGACGGCGGTCTGCCCGTGCACTCGGAGTCCCTGAAGAAGATCGTGCCGGTCGGCAACGACGGCATCAAGAACCTGATGGGCTGGACGTTCGGTCCGGACGGTGCGCTGTATGTGCTGGACTACGGGCGCGGGTTCTTCACCTCCGACGCCAAGTCCGCGCTGTGGCGCGTCACCTACACGGGCGGCGGGCCGACCCCGGCCGCCGGCCGGCTGGCGAGGGGGACGCAGTGACACGTCGACCGAGAGTGTGGGCCGCGCTGCTGGCCGGCCTGATGATGGTGCTCGGACTGCAGGCGCTGCCCGCCGCAGGGCAGCCGAAGGCCGGGGGCGCCCGCGCGGCGGCCCAGGTCCTCACCTGGACCGCGGGCAACGACATCGACAAGTACCTGTCCGCTCCGGCCACCGCGGTGGCCGGTCCCGCGACGATCGTCTTCGAGAACAGTGAGGCCACCGGCAACACCACCGGCATGCCGCACACCCTGACGTTCGTCACGTCCGACCCGGAGTACAACAGCGACGTCCAGCTGAACATCCTGGCCAACCCGTCCGACGCGCAGGGCGGCCGGCACACGGCGGAAGTGACGCTCACTCCGGGCAAGTACTTCTACCACTGCACCATCCCGGGCCACGGGTCGATGCAGGGCGTGCTGACGGTCACCGAGGGCGGCGGCGAGGACACCACCGCGCCCGAGGTCACGGCCGAGGTGACCGGCGCGCGGAACGACGCGGGCGCGTACGTCGGCGCCGCGACCGTGGCCCTGAAGGCCACGGACGAGGGGTCGGGCGTGGACCACGTCGAGTACGTGCTCGACGACGAGGAGGTCTGGCAGCCGTACACCTCCCCGGTGGTGATCGACCAGGTCGGCACGCACACCGTCCGCTACCGCGCCCTGGACAAGGCCGGCAACGTGTCGGAGGAGAAGAGCGTCGAGTTCACCGTCGTCGCCCCGCCGACGGACGACACCACGCCGCCGGAGACCTCGGCGACCGTGGACGGCGAGAAGAACGCCGACGGTCACTACATCGACATGGCGACGGTCACCGTCACCGCGTCCGACACCGGCTCCGGAGTCAACACCATCGAGTACGCGCTCGGCGCGGACGGCGCCTGGCAGCCCTACTCGGGCCCGGTGATGGTGCACGAGGCGGGCACGCACACCGTCCGCTACCGGGCCACCGACAAGGCGGGCAACGCGGCGGCGGTGAAGAGCGTGGAGTTCACGGTCGTCGCCGCTCCCCCGCAGGACACCACCCCGCCCACCACGGGTGTCACCCTGCAGGGCACGAAGAACTCCGACGGCGCCTACCTCGGACGCGCCACGGTGACGGTCAGCGCCGACGACGGACACGGCGGCTCCGGTGTGGCACGGATCGAGTACTCCCTCGACGCCGGCCCGTACCTGGAGTACACCGGCCCCGTGGTGGTCGACCGGGTGGGCCGGCACACCGTGGCCTACCGGGCGACCGACGAGGCCGGCAACACCTCCGAGCCGCTCACAGTGAGCTTCACGGTGGTGTCCGGCAGTGTCCCCGCGCCTCCCTGCCCCGAGTACGACGAGCGGCTGACGGTGATCGTCGGCACGGTCGACTCGGGCGTGCCGAACCGGGTCACCAACAACCGGTGCCGGATCGGCGAGATGATCGAGGACGAGAAGGAGTGGACCTCGCAGGCGCTGTTCCTCAAGCACGTCAGGACCGTGCTGGACGCGCTGAGGAAGGAAGGGGTCGTCGACCGGCGGGAGTACCGGGCGATCAACAAGGCGGCCCGGCAGTCCGGCATCGGCACGCCCGGCCAGACCGAGGGGTACCGCACCATCCTGGACGGTACCGAGGCGTCGTTCGCCAAGTGGGAGCAGGTGGGCGGCGGTTCGTTCAGCCTGAACCCGGACGGGTCGATCACCTCGGGCACCACCCAGGGCGGGCTCGGCATGCTGTGGTTCCCGGAGCGCAAGTACGGCGACTTCTCGCTGAAGCTCCAGTGGCGTGACGACGCCCCGGGCACCGGCAACGCCAACTCCGGTGTGTTCGTGCGGTTCCCGCAGATCCACGACCACCCGGAGGAGCCCCGGCCCGAGTGGGCGGCCATCAAGTTCGGGCACGAGGTGCAGGTGTTCGACTCGCCCACCGGCGACATGTACAAGACGGGGTCGGTGTACGGCTTCGACCGTGTGGGCCTGGCCGGCGCGGGCGTGACGCAGAAGGGCACCTGGAACGACTACGAGATCCGGGTGGTGGACCAGCACTACGAGGTCTACCGCAACGGCGTGCTGATCAACGAGTTCGACAACATCGGCGGTCTGGACTTCTCCCCGCCGCGCTCGGACGACCCGGGCACGGACGGGCGGCGGTACGCCTCCGGCTACATCGGACTGCAGGTGCACGGCACGACGGACGTCGTCTCCTACCGGGACGTGCGGATCAAGGACCTGTAGGACGCGGGTCCTGGTGAACGGGCCGGGTCAGGAGGCCGAGGGTTTCGGTTTCCTGGCCCGGCTCGGCTGCACCCGGCTGGGCTCGCCCGGCATCTTCGGATACTCGGGCGGGTAGGGCAGGTCGCCGAGCCCGTGGTCCTGCTCGTCGCGCCGGGCGAGTTCCAGCAGGGGTTCCAGCGAGAAGGCGTGCTCGTCCATGTCCGCGTGCACGTCGCCGAGTTCGGCGAAGCGCCCGGGCATCGTCGTGATGTCGAAGTCCTCCGGGTGGGCGACGCCCACCTCGTCCCAGCGCAGCGGCGCGGAGACGGGGGCGTGCGCGCGGGGACGCACCGAGTAGGCGGAGGCGATGGTGCGGTCGCGGGCGGTCTGGTTGTAGTCGATGAAGATGCGCTCGCCGCGCTCCTCCTTCCACCACTTGATGGTGACCTTCTCCGGCATCCGGCGTTCCATCTCGCGGCCGACGGCGATCGCGGCGCGGCGGACCTGGGTGAAGGTCCAGCGCGGCTCGATCGGCACGAAGACGTGCAGCCCGCGGCCGCCGGAGGTCTTGGGCCAGCCGCGCAGACCGTACTCGTCGAGGACGGCGCGGAGTTCATGGGCGGCGCGGGCGGCGTCGTCGTAGTCGGTGCCGGGCTGCGGGTCGAGGTCGATGCGGAGTTCGTCGGGGTGGTCGACGTCCGTGCGGCGCACCGGCCAGGGGTGGAAGACGAGGGTGCCGTACTGGGCGGCCCACACCACGGCGGCCTCCTCGGTGGGGCACATCTCGTCGGCGCTGCGGCCGCTGGGGAAGGTGATGTGGGCGGTGGGGATCCAGTCGGGCATGCCCTTGGGGGCGCGCTTCTGGTAGAACCACTCGCCCTCTATGCCGTCGGGGTAGCGCTGGAGGGTGGTGGGGCGGTCGCGCAGGGCGCGGAGGATGCCGGGGGCGACCGCCGCGTAGTAGCGGGCGACGTCCAGCTTGGTGTAGCCGCGCTCGGGGAAGAACACCTTGTCCGGGCTGGACAGCCGCACCGTCCGGCCCGCCACCTCCAGCTCCACCGCATCACCCATGCGGCCACGGTAGGCGCGGGCGCCGGCGCCCGCACACCGGACGCGCCCGCCCCGGCGCCCCCGAAGGGGCGCGGGGAACCGCGCGACCGGCCCCCGCCGGGCCGCACCCGACGCGCAACCACTGGGCACGCCGTCAGCCGCAGGCACGGCGCTGGGGGCGAGGCCCGCTGAGGGGTGCCGCCTGCGCCCACCCGTGCCGCCCTGGGGGTACCTCCCAGGCCCTTGAGGCACTGGGGGAGGCACGACTGCCCGCAGACGGCGCGCCCCTCAGGGGCGCGGGGAACCGCGCGACCAGCCCCCGCCGGCCCGCACCCGGCACACGACAACGCGCCGCAGGCAGCACGATGCCGCGTCCTCGAGACGCGCACCACCGCCTCCCTCCTTACAGTCGACCCATGGACCTCCCGGTGATGCCGCCCGTCAAGCCGATGCTCGCCAAGTCGGTGGCGAAGATCCCGCCGGGCATGCAGTACGAGGCGAAGTGGGACGGGTTCCGGGCGATCGTGTTCCGTGACGGGGACGAGGTGGAGCTGGGCAGCCGTACGGGCAAGCCGCTCACCCGGTACTTCCCCGAGCTGGTCGAGGCACTGCGGGAGCGGCTGCCCGAGCGGTGCGTGGTGGACGGGGAGATCGTCATCGCCCGCGACGGGCACCTGGACTTCGACGCGCTGACGGAGCGCATCCACCCGGCGGACTCCCGGGTGCGGACGCTCGCCGAGCGGACCCCGGCGTCGTTCGTGGCGTTCGACCTGCTGGCCCTCGCGGACGAGTCCCTGCTGGACGTGCCCCTCACCGACCGCCGGAAGCTGCTGGTGCGGGCGCTGCACAACGTGACCCCGCCGGTGCACGTCGCGCCGGCGACCACGGACGTCGACGTCGCGCAAGGCTGGTTCGAGCAGTACGAAGGGGCGGGTCTGGACGGGGTGGTGGCCAAGCCGCTGGACCTTCGGTACCGGCAGGACGAGCGGGCCATGTTCAAGATCAAGCACGAGCGCACGGCAGACGTGGTGGTCGCCGGGTACCGGCTGCACAAGAGCGGTCCGGTGGTGGGCTCGCTGCTGCTGGGCCTGTACGACGCACAAGGCGCCCTCCAGCACGTGGGCGTGTCGGCCGCGTTCAGCATGAAGCGGCGCGCGGAGCTGGTGGAGGAGCTGGAGCCGCTGCGGATGGAGGACGTGTCGGGTCATCCGTGGGCCGCCTGGGCGGACGAGGCCGCGCACGCGTCGGCGCGGCTGCCGGGCGCGCCGAGCCGCTGGACGGGCAAGAAGGACCTGTCGTGGGTGCCGCTGCGGCCGGAGCGGGTGGCGGAGGTCGCGTACGACCACATGGAGAACGGGCAGCGCTTCCGGCACACCGCCCGTTTCCGCCGCTGGCGCCCCGACCGCGACCCGGAGAGCTGCACGTTCGCGCAGCTGGAGGAGCCGGTCCGCTACGACCTCGCGGAGATCCTCGGCGGGCCGTGAGCGCGGGGCCGTCGGGGCCGTCGCTCAGGGCTTGATCAGCACCTTGACCGCGCCGTCCCGCTTCTTCTGGAACATGTCGTAGGCCTCGGGCGCCTCGTCGAGGGGCACGCGGTGAGTGGCGAAGTCGTCGACGCCGAGGGGGTCCTCGTCGGTGAGGTAGGGGATGATCTCGTCGCTCCAGCGGCGCACGTTGGCCTGCCCCATGCGCATCTGCACCTGCTTGTCGAACAGGGTGAGCATGGGCATCGGGTCGGCCATGCCGCCGTAGACGCCGGACAGCGAGATGGTGCCGCCGCGGCGGACCAGCTCGATGGCGGTGTAGAGGGCGGCGAGCCGGTCCACGCTGAAGCGTTCGGCCATCGGGCCGCTGATCTTGCGGGGCAGCAGCGCCGAGGCGTTCTGCACCATGCGGGCCGCGGCGCTGCCGTGCGCCTCGGTGCCGACGGCGTCGATCACGGCGTCGGGGCCGCGGCCGTCGGTCTGGTCGCGGATCGCCTCGACGAGTTCCTTCTCGTCGTCGAAGGAGCGCAGGTCGAACGTCTCCACCCCGCGTGCCTCGGCCCGCCGCAGCCGCTCCGGGACCAGGTCCACGCCGAACACCCGTCCGGCGCCCTTGACCTGGGCGATCCGGCAGGCCATGTCGCCGATGGGGCCGAGGCCGAGCACGGCGACGCTGCCGCCCTTGGGGACCTCGGCGTAGGCGACGGCCTGCCAGGCGGTGGGGAGCACGTCGGAGAGGTAGACGAAGCGGTCGTCCGCCGGGCCCTCCGGCACCTTGATGGGGCCGTACTGGGCCTGAGGCACCCGCAGGTACTCGGCCTGCGCACCGGGCACGGCGCCGTACAGCCGGGTGTAGCCGAACAGGGCCGCGCCCATGCCCTCGGCGGTGACCTGCGTGGTCTCGCACTGGGTGGGCAGCCCGGTCAGGCACATCCAGCAGTTGCCGCAGGCGATCTGGAAGGGCACGACGACCCGGTCGCCCACCTGGAGGTCCGGGACGCCCGCGCCGACCTCCTCCACGATGCCCATCGGTTCGTGGCCGAGGATGTCGCCGGGCGTCATGAACGGGGTGAGCACCTCGTACAGGTGCAGGTCGGATCCGCACAGTCCGGTGGAGGTGATGCGGATGATCGCGTCCGTCGGCTCCTCGATCTTCGGATCCGGGACGGTCTCGACCCGTACGTCCCGCTTCCCCTGCCAGGTCAGTGCCTTCATCGCCGCCTGCTCCCTCCGTGCCGGCCGGTGTGTCACGCCGTACGGCTCCGTGCGCCGCCCGTGCGGTCGCTCCCGGGTACCCGAGGCGCGGTACGCCGAACCGCCGATCGCTGGGCCGATCGGCGGACTCCACCGCGCGGAATCCCGTCCCTTCCGGCAGGCGCGTAGACGATCGGAAAAGCGCACAATCGAAACAACGGATGAATGAGGACGGCCGGTGGCGACGGTGGGCACGGAACGAGGGGCGCGGCGACGGCGCGGCGGCAGGCGGGCCGGGGTGCTGCTGGCCGCCCTGCTGGCGGCAGGGCTGGCGGCCGGCTGCACGTCGGGCGGATCGGACGACGGTCGCGGGCCGCGGGAGTCCCCCGGGGCGACGCGGGACGGGGACGGGCATCCGCCCGTCCTGGCCGTGAAGATCGACAACGCGCCCGCCGCACGGCCCCCGTCCGGGCTCGACGCGGCCGACGTGGTCTACGTCGAGCAGGTCGAGGGCGGACTGAGCCGGCTGATGGCGGTGTACGCCACCCGGCTGCCCGAGTCGGTGGGGCCGGTGCGCAGCGCCCGCGAGTCCGACCTGGAGCTGCTGCGCCAGTTCGACGAGCCCCTGCTCGCCTTCTCGGGCGCCCAGAGCAAGCTTCTGCCGCTGATCGACGAGGCGCCGCTCACCCCGGTGGACCCGCGGTCGGAGGCCGACGCCTTCACCCGCGACTCCGGGCGCGCGGCCCCGCACAACCTGTACCTCCGCCCCGACCGGGTCCTGGACGACCCGCCCGGGAAGGATGCGCTGACCACCGGCTTCCGCGAGGGCCCCACGCCCTCCGGCGGGACGCCCGAGGAGGAGGTCACCGTGCGCTTCCCGGCGGCCCGCTTCACCTTCACCTGGTCGGGCGCCGACCGGAACTGGAAGGTGTCGATGGACGGCTCCCCCGCGAACACCCGCGACGGCGACCGTCTGACGGCGGCCACGGTGGTCGTGCAGGACGTGACCGTACGCAGCTCCGGCTTCCGCGA
Organism: Streptomyces cellulosae; assembly: GCA_014655195.1. GTDB lineage: Bacteria > Actinomycetota > Actinomycetes > Streptomycetales > Streptomycetaceae > Streptomyces > Streptomyces cellulosae. The sequence continues at coordinate 51,878 of BNBH01000025.1, forward strand.
CTTCCTCGGCAACAACACGCCGTACACGGAGACGGTGGGGTCGGGGAAGGCGACGGTGCTGCGCGACGGGCGCGCCTACCCGGCGTCGTGGAGCCGCCCGTCCGCGGAGGACGGCACGTCGCTCACCTCGCCGGACGGGGACCCGGTGAACGTGGCGGCGGGGCCGGTGTGGGTGCTGCTGACGTCCGCTCGCTGAGGGCGTCGGCGAACGCTGCGCTCCGGGCGGTTACCGGCGTCCGACGCCCGTGGCCAGTTCGGCCTGGGCCCGCTTCACGAGACCGTCCGCGCCGCACGAGCGGGCCAGTGCCACGCCCCGTTCCAGGTCGGGCACGGAGCGGGCGAGGACGCCGTACTCGATACGGGCGGCGGCGTGCTCGTACTGGCAGGGGGAGGACTCCAGGTAGGTGACCGCCTGAGAGGCGAGACGCACCGCGCGCTGTCCGGTCTCCAGGGCGGCCGCCACCCGCAGGGCCTCTCCTATGGCCGTGTCGGTGCCGAGGCGTTCGGCGCGGCGGCGGACGTCGACGGCGAGCCGGGCCGCGCGGGCGGGGTCCTCCGTGGCGAGGGCCCGGGCCAGGTCGGCGGCGGCGAAGACATGCACCGGGTTGTGGTGGCCGCGCGCGGCGGCGGCCTTCTCCGCCGCCTCCAGTTCGTTGACGCCTTCCTTGACGCGGCCCACGGCGAGCAGCAGCCGGCCGCGCACGGAGCGCGGGTCGGGCAGCACCACGGTGGACGGATAGGGCGGTGCGAAGCCGTGCCGTTCGGCCATGGCCCACGCCTCGTCGACGTGGCCGCGGGCGAGCAGCGTGTCGACGAGGTTGCAGGTGGCCGTCCAGTACAACGGCAGTCCGCGGCCGACGCGTTCGGCGAGGCGCAGCGACTCGCGCAGGGAGTTCTCCGCCGCTTCGAGCCTGCCGCGCCTGCGGTGGGCGAGACCGACGTAGGCGTGGGCGAGGACGAGGTGGCCGCCGCCCCAGCCCGCCGTGTCGTACGCCTGGAGAGCCTCGGTGTAGAGGGCCTCGGCGCGGTCGAGGCGGTCGGTGTAGGCGTAGGAGCTGGCCAGCATCAGCAGCAGTTCGACGCCCCACTCGTTGTCGGTCCAGCCGAGGCCGGGCGCCAGGCGGCCGTTGACCAGGGCGCGGTCGCAGATCTCGGCGATCTCCTCGGCGTTCTCGCCGCGCATCATGGCGTCGAAGCCGCGCAGGATGAGCAGGGCGCGCTCGGCGTTGTCGCGGCCGGTGCAGGTGGCGGCGAGGTCGGCGAGGCGCTCGGAGCGGCCGGGGGTGAGGGACTCTCCGGCGTGGATGCCCTCCCACATGAACTGCACGGCCTGGAGCCGCATCCGGGTGGGTCCGGCGGGCAGCCGGGCGGCCTCCGCCTCGACCGTGCGGACGGCCTCCTCCATCTGGTCGTTGTGCATCAGGGCCTGGGAGAGGCGGATCACGGCGTCCACCCGCCGGTCGCCGTCGAGGCCGGGCATGCCGAGGGCGGTGCGCAGATGGCCGATGGTGCGGGCGGGCGCGGTGAGGAAGGCGGCGCTGCCCAGTTCGTAGAGGACGTGCGCGTGGACCTCGGGTCGGGGCGGTTCCTCCAGGGCGCGTTCCAGGCAGCGGCGGGCGGCGTCCGGGGCGCCCACGGCGAGGTGTTCGCGGGCGGCCTCGCGCAACTGCCAGACCAGTTCCTCGTCGTCGTCCGGGTGCACTTCGAGGAGGTGGCGGGCGGCCGCGGCGGCGCCGCGGGCGGAGCGGTTGAGCTCGCGCAGTTCGCCGGCGTGCGCCTCGACCGGGTCCAGCTCGGTGTCCCGCACCTTGGCGAGGAGTTCGACGGCCTCGTACGGGTTGCCGCCGGTGACGGCCCACACCTCGCGGCAGAACGCGGCGTCCGCGTTCTCCCCGAGGGTGGCGCGGGTCAGTCCGGCCGCCGCCTCGGGGGTGAGGGCGCTGAGGTTGGTGACGGGGCGTCCGGCCGCCTCGGCGACGGCGTCCAGGTGACGGGCGCTCACACCGCTGATCTCGCCGGGGCGCCGGGCGACGACGACCAGCACCGACAGGTCGGCGAGGCGTTGGGCGAACGCGGCGAGCCAGTACAGGGTCTCCTGGTCGGCCCAGTGGGCGTCGTCGATGAGCAGCACGAGCGGCCAGTCACGGCGGGCCAGCCGGCGGACGGCGGCGACCAGGCCCTCGCACACACCCTGCGGGTCGGCCTGCCCGTCGCCGGGATCGGCTATACCCAGGGCGGGTCCCGCGATGCCGTACCAGTCGCCCAGGTACTCGCGGGCCTCCTCCGGCAGCATCGACACCAGGGCGGGCTGCAGGAGTTGGCGCACCACGTTGAAGGGAACCGTGCGCAGGGTCTCGCCGCCTCGCGCGGACCAGACGGTGCAGCCGCGCCGTTCGGCGATGCGGCGGGTCTCGGCGAGCAGGGCGGTCTTCCCCAGTCCCGCCTCGCCGCGCAGCACCAGCAGGGTGCCGGGCGAGTGGCGGTCGGCGCAGAGGACGTCGACGGCCTCCGCGATGGCGGCGAGTTCCTCGTCGCGCTCCCACAGGGCGGCCGAGGGTGCCGCCGGGGGCCGAACCTCCGTCATCCCGCTACCTCCCCGAGTCGCCCGAATGACGTACCGGACCCGAGCGTAGTCCTCCGTCCGGCCGAGCGGAGCCCGGTCGCGCCACGTGTTGCCGTGACGAGTGACACCGGGCACCGTGAGTCGACACGGACCGGTCCTCACCAGGGCCCCGTCGGTCAACGGCTGTCCCTTTCCGACCCGTTGACGGGCGTGACGCGGAGCGGGTAAGGGCCGCCTCCGGTCCGGCGGCACCCTCTCTCATCCGCCTTTCACCGACGCCTCATACGGTGGGGGCATGACGCAGGTGACTCCCGCCGGGTGGTATCCCGACCCCGGCCAGAAAGAAGACGGCCCGCCCACGGAGCGTTGGTGGGACGGCACGGCCTGGACGGCCCGGATCCGGGGGGCGGCTTCGACCCCCGGTCCGGCAGGGGTGGAAGGGGACGCGGGTCCGGACGCGGGTGCGGAGGACGCCCCTGCGGGGCGCACTGACGCGGAGGGAGCGGGCACGGGGCGCGCCGCTGCCGCGGGGCCGACGAGTACGGGGCACGCCGCCCCAGGGCAGGGACCGGCAGACGACGCCCTTGCGGGGCGGACTGCCGCGGGGGAAGCGGACGCGGAACACGCGGGTGCCGCGACGCCCGCGGGTACGGGGCCCACCGCCGCAGGGCAGGCCCTGGCAGGCGACGCCCCTGCGGGGCCGGCCGACGCGGGCCAGGCGGCCGAAGGGCGGGCCGATGCGGCGCCGGTGACCGAGGGACAGGCCGCCGCGAGCCAGGGCGGCACGAGCCAGGGCGGCGCGAGCCAGGTGACCGGTGGGCCGGCCGATGCGACGCCGGTGACCGAGGGACAGGCCGCCGCGAGTCAGGCCGTCGCGAGCCAGGGCGGCACGAGCCAGGGCGGCGCGAGCCAGGTGGCCGGTGGGCCGGCCGATGCGACGCCGGTGACCGAGGGACAGGCCGCCGCGAGTCAGGGCGGCACGAGCCAGAGCGGCACGAGCCAGGGCGCCGCGAGCCAGGGCGCCGCGGGTCGAACCGCCCCGGCAGCCGGTGGTTGGGCCGCCGTGGGGCCCGCCGCCCCCGGTTATGGCACCCCCGGTGCCGGGCAAGGCGGTGTCTGGGGGCCCGTCGAGACCCTCGGCGGAGGGCACCCGGCCTATCCCGTTTACCCTGCCCCGGCCCCGTCCCCGCGTGGGCGGCGGCTGCGGATCGGGATAGCCGTTGCCGTGGCTGCCGCGGTGCTCGCCAGTATCGGGGTGGGCGTGTACGCCCTCGCCGATGACGACGGTGGGCGGAGTACCGCCACCTCTCAGCAGCCCGGCGGGCAGGACGACGGGCGGGGTGCGCCCGACGAGGGCGCGCCTGATCGTGAGGGCGACGGCGAGTCCCGCCGTGTCGAGAGCGGATCCGTCACCGACTCCCTCAGCGGGATCAGCCTGCCCGTGCCCGACGGGTGGTACGGCGAGGAGTCGCAGGTCGGTGCCGCGCTGACGTCGAAGGAGTCGTACGACTGCCCCGGCGACACCTCGAAGACCTGTGTGAAGGGCGGCGCCTACTCCGCGCCGGCCCTCGTGCTCGGCACCCGTGGTGACACCGCCGAGGAGGTCGCGAAGGCGGACATCTCCGCGAACGCCGAGGAGAGTTACGGCGGGGAGGCGTACGGGCGGATCACCTCGCACGACGTGCTGGCGTCGAAGGCGGTGACCGTGGCCGGGCAGAAGGGGTACCTGGTCCGCTGGAAGGCGGTGACGCAGGAGGGGTCGGACGGGTTCGTGCAGTCCCTCGCGTTCCCGTCCCCCACCCGCACCGACCAGATCGTGGTCGTCCGCTTCGGCGTGGACGTCGACCAGCAGCAGAAGATCCTCGACGAGATCACCGAGGGGATCGAGGTCGCCAAGGGCGGCCGCGGCAACGGGCAGGACGTCTGACGGCCCCCCGACGCCTCACGTAGTACGGCCGGGTGGGGCACCCCTCCGCTCAAGAGGTGTCCCACCCGGCCGGGTGGTGCGCCGCCCCCGTCCCCACGGTGCGGCGCGGTCGGGCCCCCGTCCGGTCGTCCCCATGACCGGCGGGGCCCGGGTCTCATTCCAGTCCGAGCACCGGCAGCACCGCGGCCTCCACGAACCGCAGCACGTAGTCCGGGTCGGCGTTGCACCCTTCGAGCACGGGCCGGGCCCGCAGCACCCCGAAGATCTGCGCCGGGACGTACTCCAGCGCCGGGTTGTCCGCGTCGACCTCCCCGCGCTCGACGCCCCGCCGCAGGATCTCCTTCAGCGCGGCGATCTCCGGGTCGATCAGCGCCTCCCGCAGCGCCTGCGCCAGCTCCCGGTCCTGCTGGACCGCGTGCCCGAGCGCCTGGAAGAGGGTCGCGTCCTTCGGCGACCACTCCCCCACACAGCGTCCGGCCTCCCGCAGGTCCCCGGCGAGGGTCCCCGTGTCGACGAGCGCGAGCCGCGCCCGCGCGGTGGACCGGAGGGCCGCGGCGACGAACTGCGGTTTCGTCCGCCACTGCCGGTAGAGGGTGGACTTGCTGCACCGCGTGCTGGCGGCGACGCCCTCCATGGTGACGGCGTCGTACCCGCACGTGCGGATCTGCTCCAGCACGGCGTCGAAGAACTCCCGCTCCCGCTCAGGCGTGATCTTGGAGCGGCGCGAGGCACCGGCCGGTCCCGGTCGGTCCGCGTCCTGCGACGTCATCGGTTCGGCTCCCTCTCCCTCGACGGAGTGTGTCGTACGCAATCGATACGTCAGTGTACCGGTACGCGAGCGTATCGGTACACTGACGTATCGGTACGGCTCCGTATCGGTACGTGCGCGTATCGATCTTGGTCCGCACCGATGAGCTGGACCCGGTCCCCGAGTCAGCAGCTCCGCCTGCATCACGACACGCACCACCGTCGACGAAGGGACCGGGGGCATGCACGCGCGCGAGGAGTTCGAGGAACCCGAGCCCACGGGATCCGGTACCCGCGACCGGCCGCCGCTCGTCCGCGAACTGCTGCTGGTGGCGGGCCTGTTCCTCCTCTACAAGCTGGGCCGCCGGCTCGCGGCCGGCCACACCGCCGAGGCCTACCGCAACGGCCGTGAGGTCTGGGACCTGGAGCGGGCGCTGCACCTCCCCGGGGAGGGCACGGTGCAGTCCTCGCTGCTGCACGGCGACACGCTCGTCCAGCTCGCCAACACCTATTACGCGGCCGTCCACTTCCCGGCCACCGCGGCCTTCCTGGTCTGGCTGTACCTGCGCCGCCCCGGCCACTACGTCTGGGCGCGGCGCGTCCTCGCGGCGGTCACCGCGGCGGCGCTGGTGCTGCATCTCACGTACCCGCTGGCCCCGCCCCGGCTGCTGTCGGTGACGGGACTGGTGGACACGGCGCGGCTGTACGGGCCGTCGGTCTACGGGCCGCCCGACGCCGACCAGTTGTCGAACCAGTTCGCGGCGATGCCGTCGCTGCACTTCGGCTGGGCGCTGATGGTGGCGGTCGGCCTCATCGCCGTGACGGGGTCGGTGTGGCGGTGGCTGTGGCTGCTGCATCCGCTGGTGACGCTGCTGGTGATCGTCGGAACGGCGAACCACTTCTGGCTGGACGCGCTCGCTGCGGCGGCCCTGCTGGGTCTCGCGCTCGCCGTGGTGCGCCGGCCGCGTCACACACCCGCACCGGCGCCGGTCCCCCGGCCCAGGCGTCCGGGCGCCCTCGTGGGGGCGGGCCGATGAGCGCCCTGCTGGTGGCGGTCCTGCTCTCCCTGGTCTCAGCGGTCGCCTACGCGTTCGCCGCCGTGACGCAGGCCCGGCTGGCCACGCGCGGCTCCGGCGGCGGGGCGCTCCGGCTGCTCGGAAGCGGCGCCTGGTGGGGTGCGGTCAGCTTGAACGCGGCGGCCGCGCTGCTGCACGTCGTGGCCCTGAAGTACGGCCCGCTGACGGTGGTCCAGCCGCTGGGCGCGCTCACCCTGGTGGCCGCGGTGCCGCTGGGGGCGCGGATTGCGGGGCGGAGGGTGAGCACGGTCGAGTGGCGGGGCACGGCCCTCACCCTGGCCGGTCTTGCGGCGCTCCTCGTCACGGCGTCGGGACCGGCGCCGGACGACGTGCTGAGCGTGCCGGAGGCGCTGGCCGTCGCGGGCGGCACGACTTCGCTGATCGGCCTGCTGTCCTGGCCCGGCTCCCGTCCCGGTCTGCGTCACGCGACCGCGTCGGGCATCGCGTCGGGGGTCGCCTCGGCGCTCACCCAGACGGTGACGGTGGCGGCGACCGACCGCACCGGTCCGCTGCTCGACCTGCGCGTGATCGGGGTGGCGCTGCTGGTCGCCGTCTTCTCCGCCGGCGGCCTCCTCCTCGCGCAGACCGCGTACCGGGGCGGCCTCGGGGCCCCCTTGGCGATGGTCACGCTCGCCAACCCCCTGGCGGCGGCGGTGATCGGCCTGGGGCTCCTCGGCGAACACCTCCGGGGAGGCCTGCCCGGCGTGGCGTTCGGCCTGTTCGGCGCCGGTCTCGCGTCGTGGGGCGTGGTCCTGCTGTCGCGGGCCGGCGAGGCAGCCACCACCGGTCCGGCGGAGGCTCCGGTCGAGCCGGGTACGCCTCCGGCAGGGGTACGCGCCCTGGTCCCGGCGACCACGGGCACGTCCGGCTTCGCGCAGTGGACACCACCGCCGGCCCTGGACCCGTACGCGCCGAGCCCGTCCGCGGGGCCGGTCGTTCTCCCTTCCGCCCGTGCCCAAGAAGGTGTTCACCCCGCCCGGAGGCCCGGGCCGCGGCGGAGGCGGCGCCGGTGTCCCGGGCGGAGGGCCGGGGAGCGCCGGGCCGCCTGACGTACACCGCCGCGCCCGGCGTCAGACGGATCGGCGGATCGGTTCCGGCGCCCTCCGGTCGACGTACGCCGGCCAGTCCATGATCGGCACCGCCGCGCCCGCCGCCTCGGTGCCCCGGCAGTGGGCGTGGTGCCGGCGGGCGATGCCGTCCAGGTCGAGGTGCGGGCCGAAGGCGGGGTGTGCGGTGAGCCGCCGGGCGTAGGCCCACAGCCGGGGGTGTTCGGTGATGCGGTGCACCGCCGAGGCGTCCAGGTGGTGCCGGTGCACGGTGTCCAGCTGCACCAGCGTGACCCACAGCCGCACGTCGGCGAGGGTGAGGTCGTCGCCGAGGACGTACTCCCGGGAGGCGAGCCGCAGTTCGAGCACGTCCAGCGCGCGGAGCAGCGTGGCGAGCGCGGTGTCGCGCTCGGCGCGGTCGCCGCCGTGCAGCCCGGCCCGCTGGGCGGTCTCGTGGACACCCTGCTCGCAGAGCCGTTCGACGGCGGCGAACGCCTCGTCGGAGTCGAGCGGAAGCAGACAGTCTCCGTGTCCGCCGAACCGCCGTGCCAGGTCGCGGACGATGTCCGGGGCGTTGGTGCTGACGACGGTCCCGGTCCAGTTGTCGTGCAGGACCGGTGCGAGGGCCGGGCCCGGGTAGAGGTGCGCGCTCGCCTCGTACAGGGGGCGCAGTGCCCGGTGTCCGCCGTCGGGGGCGTCGGGCACGGCGGGCAGCAGCGTCACGGGGAGGACGTCCGCGAGGCCGAGCAGGCTGTGGGTGACCGCGATCTGGAGACAGTGGGGACAGGTGAGCGACAGGTGGAGGCGGTAGCGGTGGGGTGCGGCGTAGTAGCCGCTGCGCGGGTCGTCGCCGATCCTGCCCCGGAACGGCGGCACGGCGGCGGACGGGGATGTGGCGGACATACGTCTCCCAGGGTGCTCGGTGACGGGCGTACGGGCGTGGCGTGGCGCACGCGGGGGCCGTCAGGCCCGGCCGGGATGCGGTGTCGGGGACGGAGAGGGTGTGAGAAAGGGGGGGTCAGATGCGCGTGGGGACGGCGTCGTCCGGGGAGCCCGCCGCGCTGCACACGCGCGCGAGGTCGATGTGGAGCCGGGACGTCAGCAGGGGCAGCTGACCGAGGGCGACACGCACGGTGTCCCCGCCGAGGTCAGGAGCTGCACGGCCCATCGCGTTCCCTACCGATTCACTAGGATTCCCTACAGGAGTCTCAAGGCAGACTCCGCCCGCGTCAAGAGGATCGACGGCCCCCGCACCGCAGCGTCTCACCAGGTGAGAGCGGCGGTGCGGGGGCCGTCGGCCACGGGAGGCGGTCCGTGCAGGTCAGACCACCGTCACCTCGTGCCGCACCACGGCGTCGAACAGGTAGCCCTGCGTGTTGTGGACCGAGACGTCGGGCTGGGTGCGGCCCGCCGTGTCGGTGGCGCGGGCCAGCAGCTGGGTCGTGCCGCGGGTGCGGGGCTTCCAGGTGACGGACCACCGGGTCCATGTGTCGGGACGCGGACGCTCCAGCAGGCGGGCGGGCCGCCAGCTCGCCCCTCCGTCGGTGCTGACGTCGACCCGGCCGATCGGACCCGCGCCCGACCACGAACGACCCGTCAGCACCTGGCCGCGTCCTGCCGGGAAGGTAGCTCCGCGCGCCAGCTCGAAGGCGCTCTTGAGGGTCTGCCGGGTGAGCGGCGCGCTGCCGCCCTCGGGGTGACCGGGCCCGAACAGCCGGTAGAAGGTGGTGTTCCACGGCGAGAACAGCGGCTGCGCGGACACCTCGATGTCGCCGACCCATTTGATGGAGGCGATGCCCACCCAGGACGGCACCAGCACCCGCACCGGGTGGCCGTGGTCGGGCGGGAGCGGATCGCCGTTCATCTCGTAGGCGAGCACGACGTCGTGCAGCGCCTTGGACAGCGGCAGCGGCCGCCGCACCCGGCCGAGACTCTCCCCGCCGCTGACGTACTCGGCGTCCAGGCCGCGCGGCTGCACGTCGACGGCGTGCGGGGACAGGCCCGCGCGGCGCAGCACGGTGGACAGGGGGACGCCGCGCCAGCGCGCCACGCCGATCGCGCCGAGCCCCCAGGGCGTGCCGGAGACGGTCTCGCCCTGCTGGGCGGCGTAGCCGCTGCGGCCGTCGCCGGCGCACTCGACGAAGGCGGTGCGGGTGACGGACGGCAGCCGGCGCAGGTCCTCGTAGCCGAACTCGACCGGCTTGTCCTCGCCGGGGCCGCCGCGCAGGCCGCTCCCCCACAGCTTCAGCCGCCAGTCGTCCGCGTCGATGCGCGGGGTCGCGGTGTGGTTGCGGACGAAGAACAGGTCGTTGGGCGTGTGGTGGCCGAGGCCGCGCAGGGCCTCCCAGCGGGTCTCGGCGTTGGTGCCGTGGCGGACGAACTTCTCGGGCGGCAGCGGCTTGACGATGGTGTCGCCGTCGGCGGCGCGCGCGGGTGCGGGCACGGACAGGGGCAGCGCGCCGGCGGCTCCGGCCGCGGCGAGCAGGGTGAGCAGACGGCGGCGGCTCACGCCGTCCGCCCTGGCCTCGCCGGCCAGCCACTGGCGCAGCCGGTGCCGGTCGTAGGCGGTCTCGTCGGGGCGGGATGAGGACGCGGCGGATGAAGGCATGACGGGGGTCCTCGTCGTCGTAGGGCTGGAGGAGGTCGCAGAGCTGAGGGAGGCCGCGGGGCCTGAGGAAGCAGACCGGGAGCGCGGCGGGCGGCGTGCGGAGGGGCGGCGACCGGAAGGGGCGGGCGGGCGGACTCGCCGGTTCAGCCGGGGAGGCGACAGAGCGCGGCGGCGACGCGGACGAGGTCCACGGCGCGGCGGCGCGTCAGGGGCTCCAGCGGCGGCATGGCGGGATGCAAGCACGCGCCGTCCGGGGTGTCAACGCATCGTCAGATCCCCGCGAGCGCGCCTCCGACGGACCTTCAGGTCCCGGAGAACGATCCGGAGCGCCCAGCATGTGAGACGTTCCCCCCTTTCCCTACAGACTTACTAGGAAAAGCTTGACGGTGTTCATGGGCGGTGCGCAGCATGTGGACATGTCCCCTGTGCAGCTGCGACTCGTACGTCGTCGGCATGTCGACTTCGGTCACGTCGTCAGCGCCGCCTGCTGTCGCGCCTGAACGCACGGCCCGCACGCCGGCCGCGCACTCCGGCCCCTTCCCGGCTCCCACGCACCACCCCCGCGTCCGCCGGGACCCGACACCGTCACGAGGGACAACCGCCATGACCACGGCACTTCCGCACCCGACCGCCTCGCTCCGTCCGCTGCCCGACACGCGCCACCTCCACCTGGTGGCCGACGGGGTGCGGCAGGACGCCGAGGACCCCGCGTCCCCGCCGCTCGTCGGCTACCTCCTGCTGGTCCCTCAGGGCACCGACCCCCTGGACCTGTTCGTGAAGGACCGGCCGCGGCCCGAGTTCCGCCTGGTGGCCGCCGACATGACCGCGGAGGTGACCGCCGACGCGACCGCGCCACCCCCGCGGCAGCCGGCGGACGACGCCGTCCGGATCGACACCGCGCGGCGCACCGCCGAGGTCGACGGACGTGAACTCGACCTGACATACCTGGAGTTCGAACTGCTGGCGCACCTCGTGCGGCGGCCGCACCTGGTGCAGTCGCGCGAGACGCTGGTGGCGGCCGTCTGGGGCTACCACCACGTCGGCGACGGCCGCACGGTCGACGTCCACGTCGCGCGCCTGCGCCGCAAGCTGGGCGCCGCCCACCGCCACCGCATCGTGACCGTCCGGTCCATCGGCTACAAGTACGTCCCCGACCAGCAGGACAGCCCCCACGCCGCATCCTGCGGCCGATCCTGAGGAGAGCACCGCCATGTGCCCTGCCGCCGCGCCGACCCGCCCCGCACCCCCGGCCGAACCCGTCGCGCACGGACGGGCGCACTGGCTGCGCGTGGCCCGCGAGGCGGCGGACGACCTGGCCACGGACACCGTGGTCAGGGAACAGGCCGGCAAGGCCCCCGTCGACGAGGTGTCACGGCTGCGCGAGGCGGGGCTGCTGACCCTGCTCACACCGGCCGGGCCGGGCGGCGCGGGCGTGGACTGGGACACGGCGTACGCGGTGGTGCGGGAGATCTCCACGGCCGACGGCGCGATAGGGCAGCTCCTCGGCTCCCACTACTTCCTGTCGTGGAGCGCCCGGTTCTTCGGCGACCCGGAGACGGCCCTGCGGACGGCGCAGCGCTCGGCGGCCGAACAGTGGTGCTGGGGCGGCGGTTTCGCCCCGCAGGACCCGCCGCTGACGCTGTCCCGGTCGTCCCGGGGTCTGGTGCTCGGCGGTCGTCAGAGCTATCCGACCGGGGTGCTGGTGGCCGACCGGCTCGCCGTGCGGGCGGTGCGCGAGGACACCGGCGAACCGCTGGCCGTCGTGGTGGACCCGGCCCGCAGGGGCGTGGTGGTCGACGCGGCGGGCGACACCTTCGGGCTGCGGCTCGCGGGCGGCGGCAGCGTGGAGTTCGACGACGTGGCGGTGGGCGCGGACGACGTGCTGGGCTCGCTGTCCGCGGACGAGGACCACCTGGTCCCGCGGGCCGCCCTGGCCGCGCCCGTGGGCCGGCTGTTCTCCGTGCAGCTGCTGCTCGGCATGGCCGAGGGGGTGCTGGCCGAGGTGCGCGAGTACAGCAGGGCCGGGCACCGCCCGTGGCAGCCCGTCCCGTCCGCCGGCGCGCCCGACGACCCGCAGACGCTCACCGCGTACGGCGAGCTGACCGTGCTCGCCCGCTCCGCGTCCGCGCTGTGCGACCAGGCCCTGGACGCCGTGCGGCGGGGCCTGGAGCGCGGCGACGACCTGACGTACGACGAATACGCGGACGTCTCCGCGCTGGTGTCCATGGCGGAGACCGCGGCCTCCCGGGCGGCGCAGGAGTCCGCGACCCGCGCGCTCGACATCGTCGGCCCGCGCTCGGCGTCCGCGCGGCTCGGCTTCGACCGCTTCTGGCGCAACGCCCGGACGCATACCCTGTACGAGCCCGTCGCACACCGGCTGCGTGACGTCGGGGACTACTTCCTCAACGGCGCCCACCCCCCGTTCGTCCTGCCCGCCTGAATTCCCGGGGCCCTTTCCCAGGTAGGTGCCGTGACCTGGTCCACCGGACTCGCCGGACTGGCCGCGGGCCTGGTCATCTCGGTGGTGACCACGCCCGCGGGCGTCTCCGGGGCGGTGTTCCTGCTGCCGGTGCAGCTCAGCGTCCTCGGGGTGCCGAGCCCGGCGGTCACCCCGACGAACCTGCTGTTCAACGTGGTGGCCGGGCCGGGCGCGCTGCTGCGGCACCACCGCGCCGGCCTGCTGTACACCCCGCTGACCCGCCGACTGGTGAGCGGCACCCTGCCCGGCGTGGTCGTGGGCGCCGCCGTGCGGGTGTTCGCCGTGCCCGGGGCCACCGTCTTCCGGCTTCTGATCGCCGTGCTCCTTGTGCCGCTCGGGCTGTGGCTGATCCGGCGCACGCTGAAGCCGGCTCCGCCCGCCGGGGACGCGGAGCCGTCGCCGCGCGCGGTGACCGGGCTCGCCCTCGCGGTCGGGGTCGTCGGCGGGGTGTACGGCATCGGCGGCGGCTCGCTGCTCGGGCCGCTGCTGGTCGGGCGGGGCATGTCCGTCGCGCGGGTGGCGCCGGCGGCCCTGGCCTCGACGTTCGTGACGTCCGTGGCGGGCGCGGGGGCCTTCGCGCTGCTGTCCCTGGCGGGCACCGGCGACGTGGCCCCTGACTGGTACCTGGGGCTCGCCTGCGGGCTGGGCGGGCTGATCGGCGGGTATCTCGGGGCGCGGCTCCAGCCGCTGCTGCCCGAGACGGGGCTGCGTCTGCTGCTCGGCTCCCTCGCCGCCGCGGTGGGCGTCCTCTACGCCGTGCAGGCGCTGGGCTGACCGCCGGTTCCGCGTCCCCGACCGCGGGTGGAGGGCGGCAGGGGCCGTACGGGATAATGACCGCATGCGGATCTCAGCCAGGGCGGACTACGCGGTACGCGCCGCGCTGCAACTCGCGTCGTCCGGGGACGACGGGCCGCTCAAGGCCGAGGCGATCGCCGACGCGCAGGACATCCCGCACAAGTTCCTGGAGAGCATCCTCAACGACATGCGGCGGGGCGGGCTCGTGGTGAGCCAGCGCGGCGGGAACGGCGGGTACCGGCTGGCGAAGCCCGCCGACGCGATCAGCATCGCCGACGTCATCCGGGTCGTGGAGGGTCCGCTGGTCTCGGTGCGCGGCGTCCGCCCGCCCGAGCTGTCGTACTCCGGTCCCGCCGAGTCGCTGCTGCCGCTGTGGATCGCGCTGCGGTCGAACGTGCGCCAGATCCTGGAGGGCGTGTCCCTCGCCGATGTGGCGTCGTCCCAACTTCCCGCCGGGGTGGCCGCGTTGGCGGACACTCCGAAGGCCTGGGTGAATCCCTGATTCCACCCGCCGACCAGGCGTTTCTCACCATGTGAGCGATCGGCGTCCATCATATGAGCTGCCCCTTGGGGTAGGGGCTGCTTTCTGCCACGATCCCTAGCAGCCAGGTAGGAAAACTAGGGTTCCACAGGGGGTGGCCATGACCGCGCGTCCGTACGACGTCGCCGCACGCCTCCTGCTGACCTCGCGCCGCCACATCGACTTCGGCCGCACCTCCAGCGCCATCTGTCGGCCGGTCTGAGGCCCCGCCGGACCCGCGTCCGGCCGCGCCCCTCCCGCCCGCCCGCACCGCACACCGTTCCACGGCCGCCGACCGTCCCCGCGAGGCAGGCCCGACGGCCGCGCGGGCGCACGCCCCTGAGCACACGCCCGTACGCCGGCAACGTCCCGAACCACCCTTTTCCCGAGAGGACACCTCCGTGCCTGCCGCACGACCGCTCACCATCCTGCGCACCGCCGCCGCCCTGGCGGCCCTTCCGCTCCTGCTCACCGCCTGCGGCTACGGTTCCGACGCCGAGGACGACGCCCCGCAGGCGGAGGTCGCGGCGGACGCGAAGAAGCTCTCCGCCTCCGAGGTGAAGATCGGCTACTTCCCGAACCTCACCCACGCCACCGCCCTGGTCGGCGTGCAGGAGGGCCTGCTCCAGAAGGAGCTGGGCGGCACCAAGATCAAGCCGTCGACGTTCAACGCCGGCCCGTCCGAGATCGAGGCGCTGAACGCCGGGTCCATCGACATCGGCTGGATCGGTCCCTCCCCGTCCATCAACGGCTACACCAAGTCGGCCGGTAAGAACCTGCGCATCATCAGCGGTTCGGCCTCCGGCGGCGTGAAGCTGGTGGTCAACCCGGACAAGATCAAGACCCTGGACGACCTCAAGGGCAAGAAGATCGCCACGCCGCAGCTCGGCAACACCCAGGACGTGGCCTTCCTGCACTGGATCGCCGAGAAGGGCTGGAAGGTCGACGCCCAGAGCGGCAAGGGCGACGTGTCCGTGGTCCGCACCGAGAACAAGATCACCCCGGACGCCTACAAGTCCGGCTCGATCGACGGCGCCTGGGTGCCCGAGCCCACCGCGTCCAAGCTGGTCTCGGACGGCGCGAAGGTGCTGCTCGACGAGTCCGAGATCTGGCCGGACAAGAAGTTCGTGATCACCAACATCATCGTGTCGCAGAAGTTCCTCGAGGAGCACCCGGACGTCGTCGAGGCCGTCCTGCGCGGCTCGGTGAAGACCAACGCGTGGATCAACGCCCACCCGGACGAGGCCAAGGCGTCCGCGAACAAGGCGCTGGAGAAGCTGTCCGGCAAGGCCCTGCCGGAGGAGGTCCTCAACCCGGCGTGGGAGTCCATCACCTTCCTCGACGACCCGCTGGCCTCCACCCTCGACGCCCAGGCCTCGCACGCGGTGTCGGCCGGCCTGCTGGAGAAGCCCAGCCTCAAGGGCATCTACGACCTGAAGCCGCTCAACAAGGTCCTCAAGGCCGAGGGCAAGCCCGAGGTCGACGACGCCGGTCTCGGCGTCGGCTGACCACGCCCGCACCCCGACGCACACCACCAGGAGGTGACGACCATGGCCACGACGATGGCCGGGACGGCCGAGGACACCACGACGGCGGCGTACGCCGCGCGGGTCGAGCACGTCTCGAAGTCCTTTCCCGCTCCGGGCGCCCCGGGCGGACGGCAGCTCGTGCTGGACGACATCACCCTCGATGTCGCACCCGGCGAGTTCGTCACCCTCCTGGGCGCCTCGGGGTGCGGAAAGTCCACCCTGCTCAACCTGGTCGCCGGGCTCGACCGGCCGTCCGTCGGCACCATCGGCACCGACGGCCGGCCCGCCCTGATGTTCCAGGAGCACGCCCTGTTCCCGTGGCTGACCGCGGGCAAGAACATCGAACTCGCCCTGAAGCTGCGCGGGGTGGGCAAGCCGGAACGCCGCCAGGAGGCGGAGCGGCTGCTGGAGCTGGTGCGGCTGAAGGACGCGCACGGCAAGCGGGTGCACGAACTGTCCGGCGGCATGCGTCAGCGTGTGGCGCTCGCCCGTGCGCTCGCCCAGGACAGCCGGCTGCTGCTGATGGACGAGCCGTTCGCCGCGCTCGACGCCATCACCCGGGACGTGCTGCACGACGAACTGACCCGGATCTGGCGGGAGACGGGCCTGTCGGTGCTGTTCGTGACGCACAACGTGCGCGAGGCGGTGCGGCTCGCCCTGCGCGTCGTCCTGCTGTCGTCCCGGCCGGGCCGTATCGCCCGGCAGTGGACGGTGGACCTGCCGCAGCCGCGCCGTCTGGAGGACGCCGCCGTGGCGGAGCTGTCCGCCGAGATCACCGAAGAACTGCGTGGGGAGATCCGCCGACATGGCCAGCACTGAGAAAGCCGCCGGCGTCACCGGGAAGACCGCCGCACCCCAGGACCCGGACGACCTCGCCGGGCTGGAGGCAGGCCTCGACGCGCTGGACGCGACGCAGACGGTCCGCACCCCGCTAGGTCAGACGCTGCTGCGCAAGGTGCTGCCGCCGGTCACCGCCGTCGCCCTGGTGCTGGTGGTGTGGCAGATCCTGGTCTGGGCGGAGGTCGCGCCCCCGTACAAGCTCGCCTCCCCGTCCGACGTGTGGGGCGAAGTGCGCGCCGCGTGGCTCCAGGGCACGCTGCTCGAGTACATCTGGACGTCCGTCTCACGCGGCCTGCTCGGCTTCCTGTTCGCCCTTGCCATCGGCACCCCGCTCGGGCTGCTGGTGGCGCGGGTGTCCTTCGTCCGGGCGGCCATCGGCCCGATCCTGTCGGGTCTGCAGTCGCTGCCGTCGGTCGCCTGGGTGCCGCCCGCCGTGATCTGGCTGGGCCTCAACGACTCGATGATGTTCGCGGTGATCCTGCTCGGCGCGGTGCCGTCCATCGCCAACGGCCTGGTGGCGGGCATCGACCAGATCCCGCCGCTGTTCCTGCGCGCCGGACGCACCCTGGGCGCGACCGGACTGCGCGGCGCCCGCTACATCGTGATGCCGGCCGCGCTGCCCGGTTACGTGGCCGGTCTCAAGCAGGGCTGGGCGTTCTCCTGGCGCTCGCTGATGGCCGCCGAGATCATCGCCTCCTCGCCCGATCTCGGCGTCGGACTGGGCCAGTTGCTGGAGAACGGCCGCAACAACAGCAGCATGCCGCAGGTGTTCCTGGCGATCCTGCTGATCCTGTGCGTCGGCATCGCCATCGACCTGCTGATCTTCAGCCCGCTGGAGCGGCGCGTGCTGCGCGGGCGGGGCCTGCTCGTCAGCCGCTGACCCCGCCCGCGCGCACCCCGCCCGTCAGGAGCCGTACACCTCGGCCTCGCCGAACTGGGCGGCCGGCCAGCCGGTGTTGCCGGTGACGTGCAGCCGCAGATGACGCAGGCTGCCGTCGACCGGGACGGTCACCGTGTTGCCGGTCGCCGGGTCGAAGCGGTGCTCCCGGGCGGCGGCCAGCGTGGTCCACGCGGAGCCGTCGGTGCTGCCCCGCACGGACAGGGTCTGGGTGCGGGCCTGCCACGCGGCCTGCGGCGGCAGTTTCAGCACCACCCGGCGTACGGCGTGGGTGGCGCCCAGGTCGATCGTCAGGGTCTGCGGGAAGGCGTGGTTGGCGGACTCCCAGTAGGTGTGCGCGTCACCGTCGACCGCCTTGCCGGGGGTGTACACGTCCTGCGAACCGGTGGCGGTGGCCGGGCGGTTCAGGGCGAGGTTGCGGTCCGGGTCGGGCTGCGGTTCGCCCTGGCCGGGCTCGGGCCAGGTGGAGCAGTCCGACCAGGTGCTGTCCCAGCCGGAGTTGCCCCCGCCGTCGGTGACGGTGAAGGCACCGGACCCTGCCGGGTAGGGGCAGTTGTAGATGCCGGCCGAGCCGACCCCGGTCGCGGTGACGTTCCGGAAGGTCGCCGCTCCTTGCGTCTCCGCCTGGACGACGACCGTCCCGACCCGGTTCACGGTGGCGCGGTCGACGGTGATGTTCCGGGCGGCGAGGCCGCGTCCGCCGCCGGAGACGAACTCGAAGGCGCTGTACGGGCTGTCGGTGATCGTGGTGTTGCTGATCCGTACCTGGGCGTCGATGGCGCTGTCGTAGGAGTCGACGCGCAGGGCGCCCATCGGGTGGTTCCAGTTGGGGTTCATCGCGCCCGTGCGGACCAGGGTGTTGCCGTCGACCGTGATGGTGCCGGACAGCGGGTGGAACGGGTCGAGGAACTTCTGGTTGGAGATCGCGATGCCGCTGCCGAGGGCGTTGGTGTCGGCGATCAGGTTGTTCCGGACGGTGATGTCGGTGCCGCCGTAGATCGCGATGCCGTTGGCGAGGTTCGGCTGGGTGATCGTGTTGTTCTCGAAGACGCTGTTCACGTCGGGCGCGTTCAGCGACCACATGGCGAGGGCGTCGTCGCCCTGGTTGCGCAGGAAGTTGTTGCGGACCTTCACCCCGCGGGCGTTGCCGTTGAGGTTGAGGCCGTCGGCGGTCATGTCCAGGAAGCGGCTGTTCTCGACGACCAGGTTGTCGTTGTTGCCGGTCAGCCAGAGCCCCACCTTGAGGTGCTGGAGCCACATCCCCGAGACGGTCGAGTCCGGGCCGAGGGAGCCGTTGACGAAGTTGTCCGGGCTGGAGTCGACGCGTTCGGTGACCTCGCCGATGACGGCGAAGTCCTTGATGTGGACGTTGCCGGAGGAGGCGGTCTGGTCGATGAAGCGGGAGGTGCGCACGACGGAGTGCCAGTGGCCCGCGCCCTGGAGGGTGACGTTCTGGACGCCGTTCAGGGACGAGGTCAGCCGGTACTCCCCCGGCGGTATCCACACGGTCCCGCCCTGGGCGGCGGCGACGGCTTCGCGGAACGCCTGGGTGGAGTCGCCCTGTCCGGTGGGATCGGCGCCCTTGTCGGTGACGGACACGGAACCGGAGGGGCGGGCGGCGGCCGCGGGCGCCTGCTCGAAGTCGGCCACGTCGACGGTGACCTGGACGTTCGTGGCCTGGAAGGCGACGGTGTCGCCCGCCCGGACGTCCCGGCCCAGCAGCATGCGCGCGTTGGCGTAGAGGTGGTGGGTGCGGGCGCCCGGGATCCACGGGGTGTCGACGTAGCTGTACTTGGAGGTGACGGGCAGGGTCCGGTCGAGCCGCTGCCCGTTGACGTACACGTCCAGCGAGCCGGACCGGCCGTCGGGGACGCTGTACGCCACGGTCACGGCGTTGGCCGCGCGCGGCACGGTGAACTCCACGCGCTGTCCCGCGTTGATCCGCACCGCCTGGCGGCCGGACGCCTCGGAGGCGAGCGTGCCCTGGGTGTGATCGGGGCCGATGAGGGTGCCGGTGTGGGGCGCGGACTCGGCCTCGACGGAGGTGAACGGGAGGGTGGCGCCGGCCGCGGCGTGGGCGGGCGCCGGGGCGACGGCGACGAGCAGGCCGGCGGCGAGGGCGACGGCTGTGGCCGCCGCCGGCACGCTTCTTGTGGTTGTGCGGGGGGTGGTCATGGTGCTGGTCCCTTCGTGGTGGGGGTACGGGAACAGACGGAGGCGCGGCTCAGGCGCGCAGCCAGACCGCGGTGTCGCCGGGCAGCCGCCCGGCGGGGTCGAGGGGGCCGCTGGCCAGGAGCGGCGCGGAGTGGGCGGGGAGGCCGACGGGGGTGTCCGAGAGGTTGACCACGCACAGGGCGTCGGCGCGGGCGAAGGCGAGGACGCCGTCGGGTGCGGGCAGCCAGGTCAGCGGGCCGTCGCCGAACTCCGGGCGCAGCCGGATCGCCTCGCGGTAGAGGCGGAGCATGGAGCCGGGGTCCTCGGCCTGCCGGTCGGCGGCGTAGGCGGCCCAGCCGTCGGGCTGCGGCAGCCAGGGCTCGCCGCCGAAGCCGGCATGCGGCTCGCCGGCCGCCCAGGGCAGCGGCACCCTGCATCCGTCGCGGCCGGGGTCGGTGCCGCCGGAGCGGGCGTGCATGGGGTCCTCGATGCGGTCCAGCGGGATGTCCGCCTCTGGCAGGCCGAGTTCCTCGCCCTGGTACACGTAGACCGCGCCGGGCAGCGCGAAGGAGAGGAGTGCGGCGGCGCGGGCTCTGCGGGTGCCGAGTTCCAGGTCGGTGGGGGTGCCGAAGGCCTTGGTGGCGAAGTCGAAGCCGGTGTCGGCGCGGCCGTAGCGGGTGACGGTGCGGGTGACGTCGTGGTTGCACAGCACCCAGGTGGCGGGGGCTCCGACGGGGGCGTGCTCGGCGAGGGTGTCGTCGATCGACGTCCGCAGCCGCCGCGCGTCCCAGGGGCAGGTCATGAAGGAGAAGTTGAACGCGGTGTGCAGTTCGTCGGGGCGCAGGTAGCGGGCGAAGCGTTCGGTGTCGGGGAGCCAGACCTCGCCGACGAAGACGGCCCCGTACTCGTCGGCGACGGCCCGCCAGGCGCGGTACACGTCGTGGAGTTCGTCGCGGTCGACGTAGGGGTGGGGGTCGTGTCCCTCGGTGAAGTCGGGCAGTGCGGGGTCCTTGGCGAGCAGGGCGGCGGAGTCGATGCGGACGCCTGCGACGCCCCGCTCGAACCAGAAGCGCAGGATGTCCTCGTGCTCCTGGCGGACGGCGGGGTGGGCCCAGTTGAGGTCGGGCTGCTCGGGGGCGAACAGGTGCAGGTACCAGTCGCCGTCGGGCAGCCGGGTCCAGGCGGGGCCGCCGAATTCGGACTGCCAGTCGTTGGGCGGGAGTTCGCCGTGCTCGCCGCGTCCCGGGCGGATGTGGAACAGCTCCCGTTCGGGGCCGCCCGCGAGGGCCGCGCGGAACCAGGGGTGCTGGTCGGAGACGTGGTTGGGCACGATGTCGACGATGGTGCGGATGCCCAGTTCCCGTGCCTCGGCGATGAGTTTCTCCGCCTCGGCGAGGGTGCCGAAGGCGGGGTCGACGGCGCGGTAGTCGGCGACGTCGTAGCCGCCGTCCTTCATCGGGGACCGGTACCAGGGGTTGAACCACAGTGCGTCGACGCCCAGTTCGGCGAGGTACGGCAGGCGGGTGCGGACGCCGGCCAGGTCGCCGGTGCCGTCGCCGTCGCCGTCGGCGAAGCTGCGGACGTACACCTGGTAGATGACGGCGGAGCGCCACCATCCGTCGTCGGTGGCAGGGGTGGGCTGTCCCACGTGGGTGCCTTTCTCTTCTGTGGACGGGGGTGCGGTGTCAGCCCTTGGTGCTGCCCGCGCTGATCCCGGCGATGATGTGCCGCTGGAAGACGAGGAACAGCGCGACCATGGGGATGCTGGCGATCACCATCGCGGCGATCAGCACGGTCAGCTGGATGTTCTGCGACAGCTGCACGAGGGCCACGCTGACGGGCTGCTTGTCGGTGTCGGAGAAGACCATCAGCGGCCACAGGAAGTCCTGCCAGACGGCGACCAGCGCGAAGATCGACACCACACCGAGCACCGGGCGGGACATGGGCAGCACGATGGACCACAGGGTGCGCAGCTTTCCCGCGCCGTCGATCTCGGCGGCCTCCAGGACGTCCCTGGGCAGCTGGTCGAAGAACCGCTTGAGCAGGTACAGGTTGAAGGCGTTGGCGACGGCCGGCAGCCAGATGGCGAGCGGGTCGTTGAGCAGCCCGAGGTCCGCGACGGTGAGGTACTTCGGGACGACGAGGGCCTGGGCGGGCACCATCAGCGTGGCGAGGATGCCGCCGAGGACCAGGGCGCCGAAGGCCGGACGCAGCTTGGACAGGGCGTAGGCGGCGGCCGTGCAGAACACGAGCTGGAAGATCCAGGCGCCGGCCGCCTGCACCACCGTGTTCCACAGGTGCGTGGGCAGCCGCATCAGCTCCCAGGCGTCCGCGTACCCGGCGGTGCTCCAGCTCTCGGGGACGAGGGTGGGCGGGGTGCGCGCCACCTCGTCGGGCGACTTCATCGCGCCGGTGGCCATCCAGTACACCGGGAACAGGAACGCCAGCGTGAACAGCGCGACGACGCCGGTGAAGACGGTCCAGTAGACGGCCTTGCCACGGGGGCGGGCCAGGACGGCCGGGGAGACGAGGGTGCGGACGCCGGCGCTCATACGGCCTCCTCGGAGCGGGTGAGGCGGAGGTAGACGGCGGAGAACGCGCCCAGCAG
Source organism: Streptomyces cellulosae (assembly GCA_014655195.1). Lineage (GTDB taxonomy): Bacteria > Actinomycetota > Actinomycetes > Streptomycetales > Streptomycetaceae > Streptomyces > Streptomyces cellulosae. The sequence continues at coordinate 73,668 of BNBH01000025.1, forward strand.
GGCGAGCAGCATGACGCTCAGCGCGCAGGCGCCGCCGAAGTCGTTGTAGAGGAAGGCGTACTTGTAGATGAGGTAGAGGACGGTGACGGTGGCGTTCTCCGGACCGCCCCCGGTGATCACGAACGGTTCGGTGAAGACCTGCATGGTGGCGATGATCTGCAGCAGCATCAGCATGAGGATCACGAACCGGGTCTGCGGGACGGTGACGTGCCGGACGCGCTGGAGCAGGTTGGCGCCGTCGAGTTCGGCGGCCTCGTACAGCTCTCCGGGGATGGACTGGAGCGCGGCGAGGTAGATGAGCACGGTGCCGCCCATGTTGGCCCAGGTGGCGACGATCACCAGGGACACCAGGGCCGTGTCGGCGCCGTTGGACCAGTTGGAGGTCGGCAGGTGGAGGAGGCGCAGCGCCTCGTTGGCGAGGCCGGCGCCCGGGTCGTAGAACCACTTCCACAGCAGGGCGCTCACCACGGGCGGGATCATCACCGGCAGGTAGACGACGACCCGGAAGAACGCCTTGGCGTGGCGGAGTTCGTTGAGGACGAGGGCCAGCACGAAGGGGATCGCGAAGCCGATCAGCAGGGCGAGCAGGGTGAAGGTGAGCGTGTTGCGCCAGGCTGCGGCGAACTCGGGGTCCTGCCAGACGCGGGTGAAGTTGGCGGTGCCGACCCATTCGGGGTCCGAGCCGGGCGTGTACTTCTGGAAGGCGATCACGACGGCGCGGATCGCTGGGTACCAGGAGAACAGCGCGAAGCAGATCAGCCCGCCCAGGAGGAAGCCGTACGCGCGCAGGTGGTCGGTGAGGCGGCGCCGCCTCCGGTCCCCCGCCGGGGACGGCGCCTTCACCGGACGGACCCGCACGGCGGGCGGCCGTTCGACCGTCTTCGTCACCGTCAGCTCCGGGCCAGGATGCCGTCGATCTTGCCGGAGGCGTCCTTCAGCAGCTGGTCGATGTCGGCGTCCTCCTTGGTGAGGACGGCGGAGACGACGCCGTCGAGGACGGAGTAGAGCTGTTGGGCGTGCGGCGGCTCGATCTTCATCTCGAGCTTCTGGTTGCCGTCGAGGAAGGCCTGGTAGTTCTCCACCGGCACGTTGGCGTTGGCCTGCTTGACCTGCTGGTCCTTGGCGTCGGCGGCGCCGGTGAACAGGCGCAGTTCGGGCAGGCCGACGGGGGCGTCGTTCTGCTTGGCGCGGGCGTAGTCGCCGAGGAAGCCGTCACCGGGGGTGAGGAACATGTGGTCGAGCCACTTGAGGCCGGCGCGGATCTGCTCGGGGGTGGCCTTCTTGCTGAACATGTAGCCGTCGCCGCCGACGAGGGTGGCCTTGCCGCCCGGCATGGGGGCGATGGCGATGTTCTTGTACTCGGCGCCCTTCTCCTTCACCAGGATCGGGATGTTGTCGGGGGCGGCGAGGTACATGCCGAGCTTGCCGGAGCCCATCATCTGCTGGGCGTCGTTGATGACGAGCAGCTGTTTGCTGCCCATCGACTCGTCCTTCCACCGCATGTCGTGGAGGGTCTGGAGGACGGCGCGGCCTTCGGGGGTGTCGATCGTGGCCTTCTCGCCGTCGGCGCTCACCACGTCGCCGCCCTGGGAGTACAGCTCGGCGGTGAAGTGCCAGCCGCCCTGGTTCTGCGCGCTGTAGTCGGCGTACCCGACGACGCCGTCGCCGAGCGCGGCGATCTTCTTCGCGGCGGTGCGGACCTCGTCCCAGGTGGCGGGCGGGGTGTCGGGGTCGAGTCCGGCCTTCTCGAACAGCTCCCGGTTGTAGATCAGGCCCATGGAGTAGCCGGTGCGGGGGATGCCGTAGGTCTTGCCGTCGACGGTGTAGATGTCGCGGAGCTGCTGCTGGATGGTGCTGTAGCTCTTGAGTTCCTTCACGTAGGGAGTCAGGTCGGCGGCCTGGTTGATGTCGACGACGTGCTTGGCGTCGGTGAAGTACGTGTAGAAGACGTCCTCCATCTGGCCGCCGGCGAGCTTGGCGTCGAACGTCTTGGGGTCCTGGCAGGGGAACGCGTCGTGCGGGACGACGTCGATGTCCGGGTTCTTCTTCTCGAAGGCGGCGATCTCCTCCTCGAAGAACTGGCGGTCGACCTTGGCGCTCTTGGGCGGCATGCAGTTGACGGTGATGCGCGTCTTGCCGTCGGCGGCGTCGTCGCCGTCCGAGCCGCAGGCCGTCAGCGCGAGGGCGCCGACGCCGAGCGCGACGAGGGTACGGCGGATCCCGGTGCTTCTCATCGGTGGACCCCTTACGGGACAGGAGCGAGTGAACCCCTCGGAACAGGAGCGGTGGGCGGGGCACACTCAAGCACCGACGACAACGGTCCGCAAGATGTCGCGCAGAATTTGAAATTATTCGACAGTTGACGGGCGGTCAGCCGCGCGGCACCTGCCCGGTGGAGCCGCGCACCACCAACTCCGGCTCGAACAGCAGCTCTTCGGGGGCCACCGTGCTGCCGCTGATCTGCGCGTTGAGCAGTTCCACCACGGCTTTGCCCATGGCCTCGATGGGCTGGCGCACCGTGGTGAGCGGGGGTTCGGTGCAGTTCATCAGCGCGGAGTCGTCGTAGCCGACGACGGAGATCTGGCCGGGGACGTCGAGTCCTTTGCGGCGGGCGGCGCGTACGACGCCGAGGGCGAGGGGGTCGCTGGCGCAGATGAAGCCGGTGACGCCCCGCTCGATGAGCCGGGTGGCGGCGGCGTGGCCGCCCTCGATGGAGAACATGGCGCGGGCGACGTGCTCCTCGGGCACCTCGCCGGCCACGGCCCGCGCGGCCGCCAGCTTGCGCGCCGACGGCACGTGGTCGCCGGGGCCGAGCACCAGGCCGATGCGCTCGTGCCCGAGGGAGGCGAGGTGGCGCCAGGCCTGCTCGACGGCCACGGCGTCGTCGCACGACACGGCGGGGAAACCCAGGTGCTCGATGGCCGCGTTGACGAGGACGACGGGGATGTTGCGCTCGGCGAGCTGCCGGTAGTGGTCGTGCGGCGCGTCGGCCTGGGCGTAGAGACCTCCCGCGAACACCACGCCGGACACCTGCTGTTGCAGCAGCAGGGTGACGTAGTCCGCCTCGGAGACCCCGCCGCGGGTCTGGGTGCACAGCACGGGGGTGAGCCCGAGCTGGGCGAGGGCGCCGCCGATGACCTCGGCGAAGGCGGGGAAGATCGGATTCTGCAGCTCGGGCAGGACCAGGCCGACCAGCCGGGCGCGCTCGCCGCGCAGTTGGGTGGGCCGCTCGTAGCCGAGCACGTCCAGGGCGGAGAGCACCGCCTGCCGGGTCGCCTCGGAGACTCCCGGCTTGCCGTTGAGCACCCGGCTGACCGTGGCCTCGCTGACCCCGACCTTCTTCGCCACCACAGCAAGTCGTCGCGTCATGGCCGCAAGCGTAGCGCAAGATACGCAAGAGATTTGCATAATCGCGCAAGATGCCGGGTCATGGCGCTGCCCAGAGTCCCCTCACATGCCCGAGATGACGGCTCATCACCTCCCCTACGGCCTCGGTGTCGCGGGCGAGCAGCGCGTCGAGCAGTTCCAGGTGCTCCTCGGCGGACGCGCGCAGCCGCCCCTGTTCGGCCAGCGCGGTCAGCCCGTACAGCCGGGAGCGGCTGCGCAGGTCGCGGACCACCTCGACGAGATGAGCGTTCCCGGCGAGGGCCAGCAGTCCGAGGTGGAAGCGCTGGTCGGCGTCGATGTACGCGATGAGGTCACCGGCCGCGGCGGCGGCGACGATCTCGTCAGCGACGGGCCGCAGCGCGGCGAGTGCGGTGGGGTCTGCTGTGGCCGCCAGCGCCGCCGTGGTGGGGATCTCGATGAGGGCGCGTACGTGCGTGAACTCGTCGAGCCGGCGCTCGGACACGGCGGTCACCCGGTACCCCTTGTTGGGCACGGCGTCGACCAGCCCCTCCTTGGCGAGGTCGAGCAGCGCCTCGCGGACGGGGGTGGCGGAGACACCGAAGCGGGCCGCGAGCGCGGGCGCCGAGTACACCTCGCCGGGCCGCAGTTCACCGGCGATCAGCGCGGCCCGCAGGGCGTCCGCGACCCGTTCGCGGTAACTGGGGCCGCGTCCGCCGAGGGCGGGCAGGGCGGGGCCGCCGGCGGCGCTCACAGGGCGAACCCCGCGGGGAACGGGTCGGTCGGGTCGAGGAGGTACTGGGCGGTGCCGGTGATCCAGGCCCGTCCGGTGAAGCTGGGCAGGACAGCGGGGTGCCCGGCCACCTCGGTGGTGCCGAGCAGGCGTCCGGTGAAGCTGGTGCCGATGAAGGACTCGTTCACGAACTCGGTGCCGAGCGGGAGTTCACCGCGGGCGTGCAGCTGGGCCATGCGGGCGCTGGTGCCGGTGCCGCACGGGGAACGGTCGAACCAGCCGGGGTGGATCACCATGGCGTGCCGCGAGTGGCGGGCGGTGGAGCCGGGCGCGGTGAGCTGGACGTGGTGGCAGCCGTGGATGGACGGGTCCTCCGGATGCACGGGCTCCCCCTCGGCGTTGATCGCCACCATCAAGGACAGTCCGGCGGCGAGGATGTCGTCCTTGCGGGAGCGGGCGAAGGGCAGCCCGAACTGCTCCAGCGGCAGGATGGCGTAGAAGTTCCCGCCGTACGCCAGGTCGTACGTGACCGTGCGTCCGTCGGGCAGGGTCGCCTCGCGGTCCAGGGCGACGGAGAAGGACGGCACGTTGCGCAGGGTCACGGCGGTGGCACGGCCGTCCGCGACCGCCACCTCGGCGACGACCAGCCCGGCGGGGGTGTCCAGGCGGACGGTGGTGACGGGCTCGACGACCTCGACCATGCCCGTCTCCACCAGCACGGTCGCCACGCCGATGGTGCCGTGTCCGCACATCGGGAGGTAGCCGGACACCTCGATGTAGACGACGCCCCAGTCGCAGTCGGGCCGGGTGGGCGGCTGGAGGATCGCGCCGCTCATCGCCGCGTGGCCGCGCGGCTCGTTCATCAGCAACTGCTTGACGTGGTCCCGGTGTTCACGGAACCACAGGCGCCGTTCGTTCATCGTGGCACCCGGGATGACGCCGATGCCGCCGGTGATCACCCGGGTGGGCATGCCCTCGGTGTGCGAGTCGACGGCGTGCAGGACGAGTGAGCTGCGCATGTCCCTGCCTCCTCTACGCCAGTCCGGCCGCGACGGCCTTCTCGGTGGCGGCGCGCACGGCCGCCTCCTGCTCGGGGCCCAGCGGGACGCGCGGCGGACGGCAGGGCCCGCCATGGCGTCCGACGAGGTCCATGGACAGCTTGATCGCCTGTACGAACTCCACGCGCGAGTCCCAGCGCAGCAGGGGGTGCAGCTGCCGGTACAGCGGCAGCGCGGTGGTCAAGTCATGGCTTACGGCGGCGCGGTACAGCTCCACGCAGGAGCGGGGCAGGGCGTTGGGGTACCCGGCGATCCATCCCTTCGCCCCGGCGACGGCGAGCTCCAGGAGTACGTCGTCGGCGCCGGCCAACAGGTCAAGATCAGGCGCGAGTTCGGCGATCCGGTAGGCGCGGCGGACGTCCCCGGAGAACTCCTTGACGGCGCGGACGTACCCCTCGCCGTGCAGCCGGGCGAGCAGCTCCGGCACCAGGTCGACCTTGGTGTCGACCGGGTTGTTGTAGGCGACGACGGGCAGTCCGGTGCGGGCGACCTCGGCGTAGTGGGCGACGACGGACCGCTCGCCGGCGCGGTAGGCGTTGGGTGGCAGCAGCATCACCGCCCGGCACCCGGCCTCGGCGGCCTGCTCCGCCCAGCGGCGCGCCTCGGCGGACCCGTAGGCGGCGACCCCGGGCATCACCCGCTCCCCGCCGACGGCGGCGACGGCCGTCTCGACGACCCGGGCGCGCTCCCCGGGGGTGAGCACCTGGTACTCCCCCAGCGACCCGTTCGGCACGACCCCGTCACACCCGTTCGCCACGAGCCAGGAACAGTGCTCGGCGTACCGGTCGAGGTCGACGGTCAGATCGCCGCGCAGCGGCAGCGCGGTGGCGACGAGGACTCCCCGCCAGGGGCGGTGATCGGTCATGGGGATCCTTCCGGCGTGGGCGGGTGGGGACGGGTGGGGCGCGGGGCGGATTCCGAGGGCCGGGGGGAGGCGGGGGCGCCTTCCTGAAGCGGCGGTTCCTGAGGCGGGAGTTCCTGTGGCGGAAGTTCCTGAGGCGGGAGTTCCTGAGGCGGGAGTTCCTGAGGCGGGAGTTCCTGTGGCCGGAGTTCCTGTGGCGGGAGTTGCTGCGCCGTGGGGTCGGATGGCGTCGGAGTACCGGGCCGGGGCTCCCGGTGCGGGCGGCGCTCCTCGGCCGGTCCGTGCGGTCCGGGCGACTCGGACACACCCTGCGGCCCGGCGGGCCCGGCTTGCGGCCCCTCGTCCTCCGGGGGCGCGGCGGCCCCCACCGACGGGCCCGCACCGTCAGGCGCACCCGAGCGGGAGCGACCCTCGTGTCCGGCCGCCAGGACGCCCAGCGGGACCGGGCGGGCGAAAGGGCGGCGGGTCGGTGTGGGCGGGCACCCGGTGACCGCTGCCATCCCCGGTGCGCACATGCGGCCCTGGCACCAGCCCATCCCCGCGCGGGTGAGCAGCTTCACCGTGCGGGTGTCGCCGGCGCCGAGGGTGACGGCCTCCCGGACGGCGCCCGCGGTGACCTCCTCGCAGCGGCAGATCACCGTGTCGTCGGGGACGCCCTCGCCCCAGTGGGCGGGCGGGGTGTGCAGGGCGTGCAGGGCCGCCGCGACCGTACGTCCCCGGGCTCGGACCTTGGCGGCCGGCGCCCAGGCAGCCGGATCAGGAGCCGTACCCCGGAGCCGTGCCGCGATCGAGCGTCCCGCGATGTGTCCCTCGGCCAGCGCGAGCGCCGCGCCGCCGATGCCCGTGGCCTCCCCGGCCGCCCACACTCCCGGTACGTCGGTGCGCTGTTCGGCGTCGACGGCGACCGCGTGCCCGTCGAGCCGGCAGCCCAGGGTCTCGGCGAGGTCGGTGTGCGGCAGCATGCCGTGGCCCACCGCGAGGGCGTCGCACGGCAGCAGCCGCTCGGTGCCGGGCCGGACGCGGTCCCGTGCGTCGAGTGCGGCGACGGTGACGCCGGTCAGCCGGTCCACGCCGTGGGCGCGGACCACGGTGTGCCGGGTCAGCACCGGCACCCGGTGGCGCAGCAGCCGGGCCGCGTACCCGGCCGCCTCGGGCAGCTTGCCGGCCAGGGCGCGGGTTTGACGCGGCAGCCGTGCGGGGTCGGTGGACTCGACGAGCGCGGCGACACGGACGCCCGCCGACGCGAGTCCGGTGGCCACGGGCAGGAGCAGCGGCCCGGTCCCGGCGACCACGACCGTGCCGCCGGGGGTGACGAGACCGCCCTTGAGCATGGCCTGCCCGCCGCCCGCCGTGACGACACCCGGCAGCGTCCATCCGGGGAACGGCAGGACCGTCTCGTACCCGCCGGTGGCCAACAGCACGGCGTCGGCGCGAAGTTCGACGGACTCCCGCTGCTCCGGCCCGAGCAGCGCGTGCACGGTCAGCCCGCCGGAGTCCCGCTCCACGCACCAGACATGGTGCTCCGGCCGTACGTCGACGGTGCTCGCCGCGAGGGCGTCCCGCAGCCGCGTCCAGGTGCGCCGCCCGTGCTGGGGGACGGCGCCTTCGGCGTCGAGGCCGGGCGCGGGCCGGCGGAAGTACTGCCCGCCGGGTCCCGTCGCCGCGTCGACCAGGGCGACCCGGATCCCGCGCCGCGCCGCCGCCAGGGCCGCGGCGATCCCCGCCGGGCCGGCACCGATCACCGCGAGGTCAGTCCTCATGGCCCGTGCCCTCCTGGGTGCGGATGACGTCGCCCGGGCGCACCGGGACGAGGCAGGCCCGTTGGTTGGGGCGGCCGTTGACGGTGACGAGGCAGTCGAAGCAGACGCCGATGCCGCAGAACACCCCGCGCGGGCGTCCGCCGTCCCGGGTCGTGCGCCAGGAGGTGACGCCGGCCGCCCACAGCACGGCGGCGACCGTCCGTCCCGGCAGCGCCTCGACCGACCGCCCGTCGAAGGTCACCTCGAACGCACGCCCTGTGCCGTCCCCTTCGGGAGTCTTCACCGCGCGGCCTCCTTCGTCGGGCGGGGGAAGCGGTCGGGCCGGAAGGACGCGAGATCCAGCTCGGGCGTCTTCCCGGTGAGCGCCTGCGCGATCAACAGCCCCGTGCCCGGCGCCAGTCCGATGCCGGCGCCCTCGTGCCCGCAGGCGTGGAACAGCCCCGGCGCCCGCGGGTCGGGGCCGATCGCCGGAAGGTGGTCGGGCAGATACGGCCGGAAACCGGCGTACGTCCGCAGCGCCCGTACCTCGGACAGGAAGGGGAACAGCCGGGTCGCCCCCGCCGCCAGCGCCCGTACGGCTCGCAGCGACAGGGAGCGGTCGAAGCCGACGCGTTCCCGGCTGGCGCCGACGAGCACCGGCCCGGCGGCCGTCCCCTCCACCACCGGGGAGGTCAGCAGGTCCGCCGTGTCGCCCGCGACGTCGGCGACGTAGTCGGCGGCGTACACCTTGTGCCGGATGCGGAGCGGCAGCGGTTCGGTGACGAGGACGAAGCCGCGCCGGGGCATGACGGGAAGGAACACGTCCGCGCGGGAGGCGAGTTCGCCGCCCCAGGTGCCGGCCGCGTTGACGACCGCGGGGGCGAGGACGTCGCCGCGCGGGGTGCGTACGCCGCGCACGGCGCCGTCACGGGCGCGCAGCACACGGGTCACCTCATGGCCGGTGAGGAGGCGGGCGCCGGAGGCCTTCAGCAGGTGTGCCGCCGCGAGGGCGGGCATCACCTGGGCGTCCTGCGGATAGCGCACTCCGCCGGGAAGACCGGGTACAAGGCGCGGTTCGAGGTCATGGAGGCGGTCGGCGGTCACGGGTTCGGCGGTCACCCCGGCCGCGCGCTGCGCGTCCGCGAACGCCCGCAGTCCGTCGTACGCCTCCGGGGTCTCCGCGACGACGAGGCCGCCCTTGGCGTCGTACTCGACGTCCGGGCCGTGCCGCGCGGCCAGGTCCGCCCACAGCCGGAGGGACAGCAGGGCCAGGTCGAGTTCGGGTCCTGGCGCCTTGTCGGAGACGAGGAGGTTCCCCTCCCCCGCGCCGGTCGTCCCGCCGGCCACCGGGCCGCGGTCCACGACGGTGACGTCGAGACCGGCGCGAGCCGCGTACAGGGCGCAGGCGGCGCCCGTCATCCCGGCGCCCACCACCACGACATCGCAGGTCAGCGACTCGCTCACGCCAGTACTATGTCACACATCACACTGCCGTGGAACAGGGCGGGAACGGGCGATCGGCGGGTTCAGCCGGCGGTGGGAACCACGCGCAGGTGGGAGGCGGCGCGGCGGTTCCTGCGGTCCCGTCCTGCGGGGCGGGGCGTCTGGCGCAGGACGAACGTCACCCGGCGGCAGCCCATCTCCTCGAGCACGGAGGTGGACTCCACCAGCAGACGGCACTCCGTGGTGCCCCAGCGAGGGTCCGGGTGCAGCAACGGACGTACGGAGCCGTCGTGCCCGGCGGCCCGCTCGCCCACGGCGCGCAGCCAGTGGGGCAGGCCGTGCCGGAAGGCGGCGTCCATGATCGGGTCCTGGGCGATGTCCCTGCGTACGGCGTGCAGCACGGGGTCGTGGGGGTGCCGCTCGGCGGTCGCGGAGAAGTCCGCGAGCATGGGCAGGCACCAGCTCGCCTCGTGGTCGCCCAGCACCATGGCGGCGTCCGGGTGGAACAGCACGAAGCGCAGGAAGTTGGCACCGGGGTGGGCCGTCGGGTGCGGCTCCACGCCCTGGAAAAGTGTCCGGAAGGCGCCGTTGGTGAGCAGGACGTCCCACCGGTGGTCCACCACCAGCGACGGGAAGGGTACGGAGTCCAGCAGGACGGCGTAGTCCCGCAGATAGTCGTGGGCCTCGGAAGTCCCGGGGCCGGGCCGCGGTGCCGGCCGCTGCCCTCCTGCCTGAAATGCCATCGGGAGGTCACCCCTCTTGCCTGTGCGGCCCTGACGCGGCGCCCCGATCCTGGTGCCCGGAGCGTCGGCATGTCAACTATCGTGGCATTCCGCGACGGTTGACGGCTGAAATTGGCCACAGTTGTGGCGAGACCTGGATGCGAGTTCGATACACCGGCTAGTCTCCGTGAGGTTCACGGCAATCGCTTGTGAGAAGCCTGTGAGAGACGTAGGAGATCTTTCGGTGACGGGTGGCTTCGAGGGTCCGGGCACCGCGCCGACGACCGCGCTGTCCGCCGTCGTCGCCCGCGTCACCGCACTCGCCGACCGGCTCGGCGTGGCGCACGGCGAGGTCTTCGACGTGGGCCGGCTGTCCGTGGCGTCCGGCGTCCCGGAGCCCGTGGTGAAGGCGCTGCTGAGCGGGCAGCCCGCGGGCGAGCCCGATGTGCAGGCGCGTTTCCTGCAGCGGCTGGACCTGCTGCGCCGTACGCGGCTGAAGCCGAACGGGCGCAAGTACACGCAGCAGGAGATCGCCGACGGGGCGGGCATGTCCCGGCAACAGGCCGGCGCGCTCATCAACGGCGACCGGCGGCCCACCATGGAGCACTGCGACGCCCTCCAGCGGTTCTTCCGGGTGCACGCCGGTTTCCTCACCGCCGAGGACCCGGAGGCGCTGGCGAGCGCCCTCCAGCACACCGAGCAGGAGCTGCTCCAGAAGCTCGCGGAGCGGGAGTCGGCCCCGGCGGCCGACGATCCGCTGGAGCGGCTGCTGCAGGACCACGGGGTGCGGGGCATCGCCTGGCGGGCCGCGCAGCTGCCCACCGACCAGCACCGCGACAAGGTCGCGGAATGGCTGGACATGCTCCTGGAGAGCGTCCAGCGGCCCAAGTCGTGACCCGGGGAGAACTGTGGGCATCGGTAGGGAAATGCGCCGCTTGTGCGGCGAGTTGGTCACGGAGCTGACGCTTCCCGTCCCGGCGCGGCCCGCCGATCTCTACGCCGCCCTGTGCGAGGCGATGAGCCGGCGCCGGGGGCGGCCGGTGCTGTTCCGCACGGCGGCCTTCCCGCCGGGCACCGCGAGCGGGCTGTGGCTCGACATGGCGGACCAGGACCTCGTCGTGGTCGAGGAACGCACCGCGCCCGACCACCAGTTGGTGATCCTGGGTCACGAACTGTGGCACATGAAGGCCGGCCACTGCGGCCACCATGTCGCGGGCGCGGAGGTCGCGACCCGGTTATGGGGCGCGTCCCTCGACGACGACACGCTGCGGGCGACGGTGCTGCGGGTCGCCGCGCGCACGCGGTTCGACCTCGCGGAGGAGAAGGAGGCCGAGGCGTTCGGGCTGCTGCTGGCCAGCAAGTGCCGGACGTTCCTGGCCGGTTCGTCGCTGCGGGGTCCCGTCCAGCGGGACCATCTGGCGGGGCGGATCGGTGCGTCGCTGGGGTACCTGGGTCCGCAGAGCTGACGCCCTGCCGGCGGCGGCTCGGGGCGATTGTCAGTGGTGGGCGGCAAGCTGGTGGTGCGCCCCCGTTCGTGCCGGGGGCGCGGGGACCCACGCCGACGACACGGGGAGAGCCGAGCGATGCCCACCGCCGTACTGACCGACCGCGAGCGCACCGCCGTCCAGGCCTATCTCAGACTGCTGCACACGGTTCGCGCCGCCTTCGGCGGCGACGGTTCCGGCCCGGCGGGGCCGGCTGTGCTGCCGGTGGTCCCGCCGTCCGTCCTCGCGGAGGCGGAGGCCGCGTTGGAGGGGGCGGGGCTGGCGGGGAACGAGGAGGAGTTCTTCAGGATGGTGCGGGAGTGGCAGCCGGGGCGCTGAGGTTTTGGCGCGTCGCGCCGGGGTCTGACCGGAGGTCGGGCGGCTGCGGCGCCGTGGGGTTGCCCGCGCAGTTTCCCGCGCCCCTTGGGAGCGCGGGGAACTGCGCGCCCAGCCCGCACCGGCCGGCACGACGGCGACCTGCCGACCGCCCCACGGCGCGCCGCCGATCCCGCGCTCACCCGTGTGGGACGGTCACCGCCGTGGCGAGCAGGGAGCCCTGGGCGGTCCACGCACCGGTGAAGTGATCCAGGTGGCGGCCTGAAACCACCGGGCCCGGAACCAACAACTCCGCGTGAAAAGTGCCGTCTCCCTGGACGGCGATGTCCGCCTCCGAGAAGTCCAGCCACTTCCGCGTGAGCGGATACCACGCCTTGTAGACGGACTCCTTGGCGCTGAACAGCAGCCGATCCCAGTGCACGTCCGGTCGCTCCGCGAGGAGGCGGGCGATGCGAGCCGCCTCCTGAGGCAGGGCGATGGTGGACAGCACGCCCTCGGGAAGCGGCGCGTGCGGCTCCGCGTCGATGCCGAGGGACGCCACGTCACCGACGTGGACCAGCGCAGCGGCGCAGTAGCCCTCGCAGTGCGTCATGCTGCCGGTCACCCCCTCGGGCCAGACGGGCGCGCCCCGCTCGCCGGAGACGACGGGCACCGCGGGCACGCCGAGCTTCTCCATGGCGCGCCGGGCACAGGACCGTACGGCCGTGAACTCGCGGCGGCGCTTGGCGACCGCGCGGGTGAGGAGGGCCTCCTCCTCGGGGAACAGGGGGGCGTCCACGCCCTCGTCGCCGTAGGCCTCGACGGCGGCCACCGTCGACGGGACCAGAGCCTCGATCACCGGGCCGGCTCCTCCACGGGCAGGATCCGGCGGAGCCGGCCCGGTGGGGTCGGCCGTTCGCGCCACTCGCGCGGGTAGCCCACCGAGACCTCCTCGAAGCGGATGCCGTCCTGGTAGGTCGTGCGGGGGATGTGCAGGTGGCCGTAGACCGAAATCTGCACGGGATATCGCTGGTGCCAGTCCTCGGTCAGCGTGGTGCCGCACCACATGGCGAACTCCGGGTACCACAGCACCTCGGTGGGATGGCGGTGCAGCGGCCAGTGCGTGACGGGGATCAGGGGGAGGTCCCCGGGGAGCTCAGCGAGGCGGCGTCGGGTCTCGTCGACGCGCGCCCTGCACCAGTCCTCACGGGTCGGATACGGGTCCGGGTGCAGCAGGCGCTCGTCCGTGCAGACCACCCCGGTGCCGTGCGCGTACTCCAGGCCCTCCTCCTTGGTGGTGCAGCCGGGCGGGAGGAACGAGTAGTCGTACAGGAGGAAGAGGGGCACGACGGCGACCGGGCCGCCGGGGCCGTCCCAGACCGGGTACGGGTCCTCGGGGGTGAGCACGCCCAGTTCGCGGCACTGCTCGACCAGGTGGTCGTAGCGGGCGACGCCCCGCAGGGTGAGGGCATCACTCGGGTGGGTCCACAGTTCGTGGTTCCCCGGTGTCCAGATCACGCGGGCGAAGCGTCCGGCGAGGGTCTTGAGGGCCCAGCGGATGTCCTCCACCGTCTCCGCGACGTCGCCGGCGACCAGCAGCCAGTCTCCGTCGGACTCGGGCCGCATGTCCTCGACCAGGTCGCGGTTCTCGGCGTAGCCGATGTGCAGATCACTGATGGCCCACAGCTGGGGGCCGCCTCCACCCGTCGCCATCACCGTCGTCCCTTCAGCAGCCGCCGGACCTCACCACGAGATCACAAACGCCCCGCCGGAACAACCGCGGACCGTCACCCGACCGTGGTATCAGGAGGGCCCTTCTTGGTCGTATGATCTGCCCTACACCACCGCCATGGACACGTCTTTTCCCGCACGGCGGTTCGGTGCACCTCCCTACGTCATGCCCGGGCACGGGCTGCTCCGCCCTGCCCGCACACCGTTGAAAGGCGGCCTGCATGGTCTCTCGCGTACGCGTCTGGCTCAACCGCACGTACGCGGAGAACGTGTTCTTCATGGATCAGCTGCGGCGAAATCCCAGCGACCGGGCCGTCGAGATCCATGCCACCCACGGCGACCCCGACTCCCCCGTCCTCGCCGCGGCCGACACGGCCGAGCTGGAGCCGGAGGGCCTCTCCCCCGCCGCGTACGTCGAGTACGCGCTCACCCAGTGCGAGCGGCGCGGCATCGACGTGTTCGTGCCCCGGCTGCACCAGTCGGCGATCGTGGCGCACCGCGCCGAGTTCGAGGCGGCCGGGACCGCACTGCTGGCCCCGCCCCCGGAGGCGGTGGCCGTGTTCGAGGACAAGGTGGTCGCCTACCAGGCGGTCGAGTCGATAGGCGTCCCCGTGCCGCCGTGGTGGCGGGTCCGTGGCGCCGACGAACTCCTCATCGCTGTCGAGGAGTTGGAGCGGATGGGTCACCGGGCCTGTTTCAAGCCCGCGTCCGGCGCGGGCGGGGTCGGCTTCCGCATGATCACCCGCGAGCCTTTCGGGCTCTCCCAGCTGAGGGGCTTCCCCGGCCCGCAGGTCCCGCTCGACCTGGTGCTGGAGTCCCTGCGCCGGGCCGAGGAGCCCGTCGACTGGCTGGTGATGCCGCGGCTGGAACAGCCGGAGGTGTCCGTGGACTGCCTCACCGGGCCGGACAACCGGGTCCGGCTGGCGATCGGCCGCACCAAGCACGGCCGCCGGCGGGGCTTCACCCTGCACGAGCAGTGGCTGGAGCCGGCCCGGCGGATCGCGGAGGGCTTCGGCCTGCACCACCTGTCCAACATCCAGTTCCGGATGCTCGGCGACCGGCCGGTGCTGATGGACGTCAACACGCGCCCCGCGGGCGGGCTGCACCAACTCGCGCAGTGCGGGGTGAACGTGCCCTGGGCGGCGGTGCGGCTGGCGCTCGGCGACGACCCGGGCCGGATCGAACCGCCCTTCCTGGGCCAGGACTACACGGTGGTGTCCGGTCCGCGCCCGCTGCTGCCGGTGACGGTGCCACGGCGGCGGACCGAGTCGCCGGCGGTCACGGGCACGCTGGACGCGCTGCCCGCGCAGGCGACGCCCGTCGAGCCGCGGGCGGCGTCGGGGGCGCTGCAGTAGGGCCGCCGCATCGGGTGACGGCGGGCCGGCGACGGGCTTCCTGGAATTTTCTCAAAGAAATCCGCGCCAGGGTGTATCAGGCCCCGGGCTCCGTGCTCTTGATGGTGAACGGCGACTGGGGAAGCCGCCGGGGGGAGCACGGGGGACCGGGGGGAGCTCGGGTCGGTCGGCCGCTGTCACGGGGGGCGACCGGCCGGCCCGATGCCAACTCCCCGTCTACCGCCCCAGGTAGGCGAGTCCGGGGTGGACGGCCGTGTAGGCGTCCACGAGCCGGCGGGCCACGCTCACCGAGTCCACCAGCGGGTGCAGGGCGAAGGCCTTGACCGCCGTGGCGCGGGACCCCGACCGGACCGCCTCCATCACCTCACGCTCCACGGCCTTCACGGCGCAGACCAGACCGACGGCGTGCCCGGGAAGCGGATCGGCCGATACGGGGTGCGCCCCGTTCGCGTCCACCAGGCAGGGCACCTCGATCACGGCGTCGTCGTCCAGCGCTGAAAGAGTTCCGCGGTTGCGGACGTCGAGGATCAGGGTGGCGCGCTCGTCCCGGGCGATGGCCCGCATCAGCGCGAGCGCCACCTTCTCGTAACCGCCCGACAGGTCGTCGGCCTCGCGCTCCCCCGCGCCGGCCGCCTCCCGGTTCTCGCTCATGTAGGTCGCCTCCCGCTCGGCGCGGGTTCGGTCCCACAACTCCAGCGCGGACACGGCCGGGTCGGCGGTCCCGGCGTAGAAGCTCTCCTGCTGGTCGCGCAGGAAGGCGCCGCGGGTCTTCTCCGCCTCCCGGTAGGCCTGCACGGCCTCGCGGTTGAAGTAGTAGTAGTGCAGGTACTCGTTGGGGATCGCGCCCAGCGAGCGCAGCCAGTCCGCGCCGAACAGCCGGCCCTCCTCGAACGAGCCGAGCAGCGCGGGGTCGGCGAGCAGACGCGGCAGCTGGTCCCGGCCGGCCACGCGCAGGCCGCGTACCCAGCCGAGGTGGTTGAGGCCGACGTAGTCGATCCACGCCTCGTCGGGTTTGGCGCCGAGCACCCGGGCGATACGGCGGCCGAGCCCGACGGGCGAGTCGCAGATGCCGATGACGCGGTCGCCGAGGTGGCGGGACATGGCCTCGGTGACCAGGCCGGCGGGGTTGGTGAAGTTGATGACCCAGGCGTCGGGGGCGAGGCGGGCCACCCGGCGGGCGATGTCGACGGCGACGGGCACGGTGCGCAGCCCGTAGGCGATGCCTCCGGCGCCCACGGTCTCCTGCCCGAGCACCCCCTCGGCGAGGGCGACCCGCTCGTCGTTCGCCCTTCCCTCCAGCCCGCCGACACGGATGGCGGAGAACACGAAGTCCGCGCCGCGCAGCGCCTCGTCCAGATCGGTGGTCGCGACCACCTCGGGCGCGTCGGCCACCCCGGCGGCCTGCTCCCCCAGCACCCGCGAGATGGCCCGCAACCGCCCGGCGTCCACGTCGTGCAGCACGACCCGGGTCACCCGCCCGGGCCCCCGGTCCCCGAGCAGCGCCCCATAAACGAGCGGCACCCGAAACCCACCACCACCAAGAATCGCCAGCCTCACACCCACACCTCCCGCAGCAGCCTCAACGCCGACCCTACAAGCGCCCCGAAAGGGGCGCGGGGAACTGCGCGCCCAACCCCCACAACGCGGCACCCGCGGGGGCGAGCCGACAAGGGGCGGCCTCCTCCAACACACCCGCACCCCCATCACCCCAAAAGGGCCGCGGGGAACTGCGCGCCCAGCCCTCACAACGCGGCACCCGCGGGGCCAGCCGCCACAGGGCGCCCCCGTCAAACACACGCGCACCGCAAACGCCTCAAGGGGGCGCGGGGAACTGCGCGATCAACCTGCTGGTGCCGGCCACGACGGCGCTGCTCGGCCGCCACGCCTGGGTGGGCCCCGGCCCCGCTGCGCCGGCCCACGACCGGTTCGGGGTGAGGCGAGGAGGCACGCGAATTCCCCCGGCAGAAGGCGCCGTCGGGAGTCTGAAAGACGGCGCGGCGTCCGGGGCTCCGGTCCCAGGCACCCTACGCGCCCAACACCCCGCCCCGGTTTCCCCGGTTCGCTCCCATTCGAGAGGTGAACTCCCGTACAGGCAACGGAGTTTTACGGTTACACCTCTTGACGCCGGAGGGGCCCCGGAGCACATTGGCGGGACCGTGAGAGCGCTCTCACGCTGAATCCGAGCTCTCAGTTCCGGGCTCTCGAGGACCTACCCGCACAACCATCAGCACCGAGAGGTCATCCCCCACATGAACGACACCTCCGGCACACCCCGAACCCCCCACAAACGGCGGCGGCTGAGGCGCACGCTCGTCGCCCTCACGGGCGCACTGGCGCTCGGGGCGGGCGTGCTCGCCCTCAACGGCCCCACCGCCAGCGCCTCCGCGCCGCCCCCGCCGTCGGGCTGGACCCAGGTCTTCGCCGACGACTTCGACGGCGCCGAGGGCAGCGGAGTCGACACCGGCAACTGGCGCTACGCCACCGGCACCGGCTACCCCGGCGGCCCCTCCAACTGGGGCACCGGCGAGATCGAGACGATGACGTCGAACCCGGAGAACGTCTCCCTCGACGGCAACGGCAACCTGCGCATCACGCCCCGGCGCGACGGCGCCGGCAACTGGACGTCGGGGCGCGTCGAGACCAACCGCGACGACTTCCAGCCCCCGGCCGGCGGCAAACTCCGCGTCGAGGCCCGTATCCAGGTCCCGAACGTCACCGGCGACGCCGCCAAGGGCTACTGGCCCGCGTTCTGGATGCTTGGCGCCCCGTACCGGGGCGACTACTGGAACTGGCCCGCCGTCGGCGAGCTGGACATCATGGAGAACACCCAGGGCATGAACACGGTGTTCGCCACGATGCACTGCGGCACCTCGCCGGGCGGCCCGTGCAACGAGACCAGCGGCATCGGCGGCCAGACCACCTGCCAGGGCACGTCCTGTCAGGCCGGCTTCCACACCTACCGGGTGGAGTGGGACCGCTCGTCGGACGTGGAGGAGATCCGCTTCTACCTCGACGACAACAACTTCCATACCGTCCGGGAGAACCAGGTCGACGCGACGACCTGGACGAACGCCACGGACCACGGCTTCTTCGTCATCCTCAACGTGGCGATGGGCGGCGGCTTCCCCGACGCGTTCGGCGGCGGCCCCGACGCGGGCACCCAGCCCGGCCACTCGATGCTCGTGGACTACGTGCAGGTGCTCACCTCCCCCTGACCCTCCGTCCCCACCCCCCACACACCCGGCCCTCCCGGCCGGTGGCGAGGGCCCCGCGCATCCCGCGCGGGGCCCTCGTCGCGTCCCGGGCGCCGCCGCTCAGCGGTGTTCGGCGCGGAACGCGGCCGGGGCGGTGCCGGTGTGCTGCTGGAAGAACTTGGAGAAGTTCGCCGCGTCCGGGAAGCCGACGGCGGCGCCGACGCGTGCCGTCGGCAGATCGGTGTGCGCGAGGAGCCGCTTGGCCTCCAGCACCACCCGCTTGTCGATGAACGCCTTGGGCGTCTCCCCGGTGGCGGCGCGCACCACACGGGCCAGGGTCCGCCGCGAGCAGCCGAGGGCGTCGGCGTACGCGGTGACGCTGTGGACGGTGGCGAAGTCCCGTTCCACCGCCTCGCGGAAGAGGGTGAAGGCGCTGTCCTCGGCCGGCCGGGCCGCGCCCTCGGAGCCGGCGGCGAGATGGACGAGGCGCAGCAGGAACGCGGTCAACGCGTGCCGCAGCACGGCCGTGTGGAGGCTCAGCGGCAGGGTGTCGGTGTCCTCGTACTCGCGGCGCAGCTGGTCGGAGGCGGCGCGGAGCGCGGCGAGCCGGGCCGGGCCGGGGCGCATCAGCGGGGGCCGGTCGTAGCGGTAGAGGCCGGTGGCCTCGACGGTGGCGCGGGGCAGGAAGCCGGGCTGCATGGCGAGGACGGTTCCGCGGTACTCGGCGTCCCGGGAGAAGCGGTGGGCCTGCCCGGGCGGATCCACAGCACGTCGCCCGCCGTGGCCTCGTACTCGGTGAAGTCGATCATGTGCCGGAGCGGTCCGCCGTCGAGCAGCATCACGATGGGGAGTCGATGCGGTGCACCCGGTCCAGGGGTGCGTCGGCCGCGCCAGGTGCGGTCGGGGCGCATGGGGGCGATCCGCATGCCGACCCCGCAGACGCTCCGCTCGACCGGGAAGGGAAAGGTTCTGATTCCGCCGCCGTCGCCCCCGTCCGCCGTCCGGGCGCCGCCGTCACCCCCCTGGGGGAATCCGCCTGCCATCTCTCCCATGTCCGTCACGAGCCCGTCGGGCACCCCGTCCGGGGGCGCCCGTGTCCCACTTTCACCACAGGCCGGCACACCGGAACCTCGTTGTGAATAAGTCAGACTTTTACTCTTGAACGCGCTGCAGAGTTCCTTACGCCCGGATCGAGGACCACGTGGAGGCGAGCACCCGCACGGGGACCGGCACGGCCGGCCGGCGGGAATCGGCGGACACCGGGCGCGGTTGACGCGAGCGCGAGAAAGAAGACGATCAGCGTGATCCGCACGAAGCGCGAAGAAGTGTTCGATATATCCGGCGGGTCCGGAGCCGGGGCCCAGCCGCCCCCGCGGGGGTGCACCGGGGTGAAGGACCCCGCGGACGAGGACACCCTGTATGGGGAGGACCCCTCCGCGGCGGCCGGCAGCGCGTACGGCGAGGCGGCGCGGCAGCCGGGGAACCCGGGCAGGGCGAGGTCCGAGGACGCCGGGCCGTGGCCGCGCCAGGCGGCGGCGACGGCGTCCGACAGCGAGGGAGTTGACGCGGAATGACCGACGAGACCACCGAACCGGCGGCAGACGCCCCCGAGGCGGTGCGTGAGGAGCGGACGGACGCCGTCACCGCCCTCACCGCGCCCCCGCCCGGCTGGGCCAACCCGCTGCGCGACCCCCGGGACCGCCGGCTGCCCCGGATCGCGGGCCCGTCCGGTCTGGTCATCTTCGGGGTGACCGGCGACCTGTCCCGCAGGAAGCTGATGCCGGCCGTGTACGACCTCGCCAACCGGGGGCTGCTGCCGCCGGGCTTCTCCCTGGTGGGCTTCGCCCGCCGCGACTGGGAGGACCAGGACTTCGCCGAGGTGGTGCACGACGCGGTCAAGGAGCACGCGCGCACGCCCTTCCGTGAGGAGGTCTGGCAGCAGCTGTCGGAGGGCATGCGGTTCGTGCCCGGCGACTTCGACGACGACCACGCCTTCGACCAGCTACGCAAGGCCGTCGACGAGCTGGACGCCTCCCGCGGCACCAGCGGCAACTAC
Source organism: Streptomyces cellulosae (assembly GCA_014655195.1). Lineage (GTDB taxonomy): Bacteria > Actinomycetota > Actinomycetes > Streptomycetales > Streptomycetaceae > Streptomyces > Streptomyces cellulosae. The sequence continues at coordinate 93,705 of BNBH01000025.1, forward strand.
GCCTTCTACCTGTCCGTGCCGCCGAAGTTCTTCCCGAAGGTGGTGCAGCAGCTCAAGAAGCACGGCCTGGCGGACGCGCCCGAGGGGTCCTGGCGGCGCGCCGTGATCGAGAAGCCGTTCGGGCACGACCTGCGGTCCGCGCAGGAGCTGAACGCGATCGTGCACGAGGTGTTCGACCCGGAGCAGGTCTTCCGGATCGACCACTACCTGGGCAAGGAGACCGTCCAGAACATCCTGGCGCTGCGCTTCGCCAACCAGATGTTCGAGCCCATCTGGAACCGCTCGTTCGTCGACCATGTGCAGATCACCATGGCCGAGGACATCGGCATCGGCGGCCGGGCCGGCTACTACGACGGCATCGGCGCCGCCCGCGACGTCATCCAGAACCACCTCCTCCAGCTCATGGCGCTCACCGCGATGGAGGAACCCGCCTCCTTCGACGCGACGTCGCTGCTCACCGAGAAGCTGAAGGTGTTCCGTGCCGTGCGGCTCCCCGAGGACCTGGGGCTGCACACCGTGCGCGGCCAGTACGCGGCCGCGTGGCAGGGCGGCGCGAAGGTGCGCGGTTACCTCGAGGAGGACGGCATCGACCCGTCCTCGACCACCGACACCTACGCGGCGATCAAGCTCGGGGTGGACAACCGGCGCTGGGCGGGCGTCCCCTTCTACCTGCGCACCGGCAAGCGGCTCGGCCGCCGGGTCACCGAGATCGCGGTGGTCTTCCAGCGGGCGCCGCACTCCCCCTTCGACACCTCCGCCACCGAGGAGCTCGGCCAGAACGCCATCGTGATCCGCGTCCAGCCGGACGAGGGCATGACGGTCCGCTTCGGCTCCAAGGTGCCCGGGACGTCCATGGAGCTGCGGGACGTGACGATGGACTTCGCCTACGGCGAGTCGTTCACCGAGTCCAGCCCCGAGGCCTACGAACGGCTCATCCTGGACGTCCTCCTGGGGGACGCCAACCTGTTCCCCCGTCACCAGGAAGTGGAAGAGTCCTGGAAGATCCTCGACCCGATCGAGGAGTACTGGGCGTCGCACGGCCGGCCTGCGCGGTACGCATCGGGCAGCTGGGGACCCGCGGAAGCCGACGAGATGCTCGCACGAGACGGACGGAGCTGGCGCAGGCCATGAAGATCGACCTGACCGACACCACGGCAAGCGAAATCAACAAGGCACTGGTGCGGGGCCGCCGCGCCATAGGCACCCCCGCCGTGGGCATGGTCCTGACGATGGTGATCGTCACGGACGAGGAGAACGCCTACGACGCCATCAAGGCGGCCGAGGAGGCCTCGCACGAGCACCCCTCGCGCACCCTGGTCGTCATCAAGCGGCACGCCCGCAACCCGCGCGAGCGCACCCACTCCCGGCTCGACGCCGAGGTGCGGGTGGGGTCCGAGGCCGGCACCGGCGAGACGGTGGTGCTGCGCACCTACGGCGAGGTGTCCGAGCACGCCGACTCGGTGGTGCTGCCGCTGCTGCTGCCGGACGCCCCGGTGGTGGTGTGGTGGCCCGCCGACGCGCCCGAGAACCCCTCCAAGGACCCCCTCGGAGCGCTCGGCCAGCGCAGGATCACCGACCTGTACGCGGCGGAGGACCCGATGGCGGTCCTGCGCGCCCGGGAGCGCGCCTACGCGCCCGGCGACACCGACCTGGCCTGGACCCGGCTGACCCTGTGGCGCTCGATGCTGGCCGCCGCCCTCGACCAGGCCCGCACCACCGTCACGTCGGCGACCGTCGAGGCCGAGGCGGAGAACCCGGCCGCGGAGCTGCTGGCGCGCTGGCTGGAGGCCCGGCTGCGGGTCCCCGTAGACCGGGTGGTGACCGCGGGCCCCGCCGTCACGGCGGTCCGGCTGGGCACCGAGAACGGCGAGATCGTCATCGACCGCCCCGAGGGGCCCCTGGCCACCCTCACCCTGCCCGGCCAGCCGCCGCGCCGGCTCGCCCTGAAGGTCCGCTCCACCGCCGAACTCATCGCCGAGGAGCTCAGGCGCCTCGACGCGGACGAGATGTACGCCGTCGCCCTGCGCGGCGAGGCCACCGAGGAGACCCCCGCCCATGTCTGACGTCCCCGAACCGAACCGCCGCCCCGAGTGGGCCGCCCTGGAACAGCACCGCGACCAGGGGGTCCCGGGCCTGCGCGACCTGTTCACCGACGACCCGTCCCGCGCCGAGCGGTACGTCGTGCACGTCGGCGACCTGCGGATCGACTACTCCAAGCATCTGGTGACCGACGAGACGCTGCGGCTGCTGCGGGAACTGGCCGCGGCCACGGACGTGTTCGGGCTGCGGGACGCGATGTTCCGCGGGGAGCGGATCAACACCACCGAGGACCGCGCGGTGCTGCACACCGCGCTGCGCGCGCCGAGGGACGCGGTGGTCGAGGTCGACGGGGAGAACGTCGTCCCGGCCGTGCACGCGGTCCTGGACCGGATGGCCGACTTCGCCAACCGGGTCCGCTCCGGCGAGTGGACCGGTCACACGGGCCGGCGGATCCGCAACGTCGTCAACATCGGCATCGGCGGCTCCGACCTGGGCCCGGCGATGGCGTACGAGGCGCTGCGCGCCTACACCGCGCGGGACTTGACGTTCCGGTTCGTGTCCAACGTGGACGGCGCGGATCTGCACGAGGCGATCCGGGACCTGGATCCGGCGGAGACGCTGTTCATCGTGGCGTCGAAGACGTTCACCACGATCGAGACGGTCACCAACGCCACGTCCGCCCGCGCCTGGCTGCTGGACGAACTCGGGGACGAGAAGGCGGTGGCGCGGCACTTCGTGGCGCTGTCGACGAACGCGGAGAAGGTGTCGGCGTTCGGGATCGACACGGCGAACATGTTCGAGTTCTGGGACTGGGTCGGCGGGCGGTACTCCTACGACTCGGCGATCGGGCTGTCGCTGATGATCGCGATCGGTCCGGACCGGTTCCGGGAGATGCTGGACGGTTTCCGTATCGTCGACGACCATTTCCGCACGGCCCCGCCGGAGGCCAACGCGCCCTTGATCATGGGCCTGTTGGGGGTCTGGTACAACAACTTCCACGACGCGCAGTCGCACGCGGTGCTGCCGTACTCGCACTACCTGTCGAAGTTCACCGCCTACCTCCAGCAGCTCGACATGGAGTCCAACGGCAAGTCGGTGGACCGCCAGGGCAGGCCTGTGAGCTGGCAGACGGGGCCGGTCGTCTGGGGCACCCCGGGCACCAACGGGCAGCACGCCTACTACCAGTTGATCCACCAGGGCACCAAGCTCATCCCCGCCGACCTGATCGGCTTCGTCCGCCCGATCGCCGAGCTGAGCGACCGGCTGAAGGCGCAGCACGACCTGCTGATGGCCAACCTGCTCGCCCAGGGGCAGGCGCTGGCCTTCGGCAAGACCCCGGACGAGGTGCGCGCCGAGGGCGTGCCCGAGGAGCTGGTCCCGCACAAGACCTTCCAGGGCAACCACCCCACCACGACGATCCTGGCCACCGAGCTGACCCCGTCGGTGCTGGGCCAGCTGGTCGCCCTCTACGAGCACAAGGTGTTCACGCAGGGCGCGATCTGGAACATCGACTCCTTCGACCAGTGGGGCGTCGAACTCGGCAAGGTCCTCGCCAAGCGTGTGGAGCCCGCCCTCACCGAGGGCGCCGACGTCCCCGGCCTCGACCCGTCCACGGCCGCGCTGGTGGCCGCCTACCGCGAACGCAGGAAGTGAACTGACATGCAGATCGGTCTTGTTGGTCTCGGCAAGATGGGCGGCAACATGCGCGAGCGGCTGCGCCGCGCGGGCCACACCGTCATCGGCTTCGACACCAATCCCGCGGTGTCCGACGTGCCGCACCTGTCCGACCTGGTCGACCAGCTCGAGGGGCCGCGCGCGGTGTGGGTGATGGTGCCCGCGGGCGGCCCCACCCAGGAGGTCATCGACCGCCTCGCGAGCCTCCTCAAGCACGACGACGTCGTGGTGGACGGCGGCAACTCCCGCTGGACCGACGACGAGAAGCACGCCAAGGAGCTGGCCGCCCGCGGTATCGGGTTCGTCGACGCCGGCGTCTCCGGCGGCGTGTGGGGCCTGGAGCACGGCTACGCCCTGATGGTCGGCGGCGAGAAGGAGTACGTGGAGCGGCTCGAGCCGATCTTCGAGGCCCTCAAGCCGGACGGCCCGTACGGGTACGTCCACGCGGGCAAGGTGGGCGCCGGGCACTTCGCGAAGATGGTCCACAACGGCATCGAGTACGCCATGATGCAGGCCTACGCCGAGGGCTGGGAGCTGCTGGAGAAGGTCGACTCGGTGGACAACGTGCGTGAGGTGTTCCGCTCCTGGCAGGACGGCACCGTCATCCGCTCCTGGCTGCTGGACCTCGCGGTCAACGCCCTCGACGACGACGAGCACCTGCGGCGGCTGCGCGGTTACGCCGAGGACTCGGGCGAGGGCCGCTGGACGGTGGAGGCGGCCATCGACAACGCGGTGCCGCTGCCCGCGATCACCGCGTCCCTGTTCGCCCGGTTCACCTCCCGCCAGGAGGACTCGCCGCAGATGAAGATGGTGGCGGCACTGCGGAACCAGTTCGGCGGGCACGCCGTCGAGAAGAAGGCGTAGGGCCCGTGGGGGATCTGCTGCTCGCGCGGCACGGGGAGACGGAGTGGAGCAGGGCGGGCCGCCACACCGGCGGCACCGACCTGCCGCTGACGCCGGCCGGCGAGACCCAGGCCCGGTCGCTGGCGCCGCTGCTGGCGGGCCGTGCCTTCGCGCTGGTCCTCACCAGCCCGCTGACCCGCGCCCGCCGCACCGCCGAACTGGCGGGCCTCACCGGCGCCGAGCCGGAGCCGGACCTGCGGGAGTGGGACTACGGGGCGTACGAGGGCGTGACCACCGCCGACATCCACACCACCCTGCCGACATGGGACCTGTGGACCGACGGGGTGCCGCCGGGCGAGGAGTTCCCCGGTGAGTCCCCGGAGCAAGTGGGCGCCCGCGCGGACCGGGTGCTGGAGCGGGTCGCCGGGGCGCTGGACCAGGGGGACGTGATGCTGGTCGCGCACGGTCATCTGCTGCGGGTCCTCACGGCGCGACGCCTGGGCCTCCCCCCGTCCCACGGCCGCCTCTTCCGCCTGGAAACAGGCACGCTGAGCCGGCTGTCCCTGGAGCACGGACGGCCGGTGATCGCGGAATGGAACACGCGGCCGACGGGCTGACCGCCCTTTTCCTGACAGGGTCCCGGTGCGACCCACACGCCCTCCGTCGGCCGACGGGACGCGCCTGCGCCCTTCGGCAGACGTGACGACGGCTTCCCCGGCCCCGCGAGACCCGGCCCCAGGCCGCACCGCAGGCGCGACGGTGACCCCGCCCTGCCCCGACAGGACGCGCCCCTCGCCGTTCAGCAGACGTGACGACGGCTCCCCCGGCCCCGCGAGACCCGGCCCCAGGCCGCACCGCAGGCGCGACGGTGACCCCGCCCTGCCCCGACAGGACGCGCCCCTCGCCGCACCGTAGACGTGACGGTGGCACGCCAGCAGCCACCCCGGCCCCGCGCGGCACACCCCTCGCCCTACCGGCGGCGCCTCAGCCGCACATCCGCGGCAGATCAGTAATGGAGAAGCCCCGGCGGCAGCCCTCCGCCTAGGCTGGCGACGGCGCGCGACGCCCGGGGCGGGGGACGCCGTACGGGCCGGCCGGGACGCGGCCGTGGGCGCGCCGCCACGGGCCGGCCGGACGTACCCTGCCGCCGGCCGGACCGAGCCGGGGAACGCCGGCGGGGGCCGCGACGGCGGACCCGCCCGACGGATGGAGAACCACGACCATGGTCACGAGCACGGACCCGCAGCGGCCGGGCGGACACATCGCCGACAACCACGACCTGATCCGCGTGCACGGGGCGCGCGAGAACAACCTCAAGGACATCAGCGTCGAGCTGCCCAAGCGCCGCCTGACCGTGTTCACCGGCGTGTCCGGCTCGGGCAAGAGCTCACTGGTCTTCGACACGGTCGCCGCCGAGTCGCAGCGCCTCATCAACGAGACGTACAGCGCCTTCCTGCAGGGGTTCATGCCGAACGTGTCCCGGCCCGAGGTGGACGTCCTCGAGGGCCTGACCACGGTGATCAGCGTGGACCAGCAGCGCATGGGCGCGGACCCGCGCTCCACGGTCGGCACCGCCACCGACGCCAACGCCATGCTGCGCATCCTCTTCAGCCGCCTCGGCAAGCCCTACGTCGGCCCGCCCGGCGCCTTCGCCTTCAACGTGCCGTCCGTCTCGGCCGCGGGCGCGATCCAGGTCGGCGGCGGCAAGAAGCAGAAGGTCACCTTCAACAAGGTGGGCGGCATGTGCCCGCGCTGCGAGGGCCGCGGCACCGTCTCCGACCTGGACCTGCGCCAGCTCTACGACGACAGCAAGTCCGTGAACGAGGGCGCGTTCACCATCCCCGGCTTCACCGGCGGCGGCTGGAACACCCGGCTGTACGCGGAGTCCGGCTTCTTCGATCCCGACAAGCCGATCCGCGACTTCACCGAGCAGGAGCTGCACGACCTGCTGCACCGCGAGCCGACCCGGATGAAGATCGCGGGCATCAACATGACCTACGAGGGTCTGATCCCGCGCATCCAGAAGTCGATGCTGGCCAAGGACAAGGAGGCGATGCAGCCGCACGTACGGGCGTTCGTGGAGCGTGCGGTCACCTTCACCCCCTGCCCCGAGTGCGAGGGCACCCGCCTCGCCGAACACGCCCGTTCCTCGAAGATCAAGGGCATCTCCATCGCGGACGCCTGCCGCATGGAGATCCGGGACCTCGCCGACTGGGTACGCGGCCTGGACGAGCCGTCGGTGGCTCCGCTGCTCGACTCGCTGCGGCAGACGCTCGACTCCTTCGTGGAGATCGGGCTCGGCTACCTCTCGCTGGACCGGCCCGCGGGCACGCTGTCGGGCGGCGAGGCGCAGCGCGTGAAGATGATCCGGCACCTCGGCTCGTCGCTCACGGACGTCACATACGTCTTCGACGAACCGACCGCGGGCCTGCACCCGCACGACATCCAGCGGATGAACGAACTGCTGCTGCGGCTGCGCGACAAGGGCAACACGGTGCTGGTCGTGGAGCACAAGCCGGAGGTCGTCGAGATCGCCGACCACGTGGTCGACCTCGGTCCCGGCGCCGGCACGGCGGGCGGCACCGTCTGCTACGAGGGCACCGTCGAGGGGCTGCGCGCCAGCGGCACCGTCACCGGGCGGCACCTGGACGACCGGGCCTCGCTGAAGGACTCGGTGCGCAAGCCGACCGGGGCGCTGGAGATCCGCGGCGCGACGGCGAACAACCTGCGGAACGTGGACGTGGACGTCCCGCTCGGCGTGCTCACCGTGATCACCGGTGTCGCCGGGTCCGGGAAGAGCTCGCTGGTGCACGGGTCGATCCCGGAGGAGATGGGCGTGGTCTCGGTGGACCAGAGCCCGATCCGCGGCTCGCGGCGCAGCAACCCGGCGACGTACACGGGTCTCCTCGAACCGATCCGCAAGGCGTTCGCCAAGGCCAACGGCGTCAAGCCGGCGCTGTTCAGCGCGAACTCCGAGGGCGCCTGCCCGACCTGCAACGGCGCGGGCGTCATCTACACCGACCTGGGCATGATGGCCGGCGTCTCGAGCACCTGCGAGGACTGCGGCGGCCGCAGGTTCGACGCGGCGGTGCTGGAGTACCGGCTCGGCGGCCGGGACATCTCCGAGGTGCTGGCGATGCCTGTCGCCGAGGCGCTGGAGTTCTTCGCGCAGGGCGAGGCCCGCACGCCGGCCGCGCACAAGATCCTCGAGCGTCTCGCGGACGTCGGCCTCGGCTACCTCACCCTCGGCCAGCCGCTGACCACCCTGTCCGGCGGCGAGCGCCAGCGCCTGAAGCTCGCCACGCACATGGCCGACAAGGGCGGTGTGTACGTGCTGGACGAGCCGACCACCGGCCTCCACCTCGCCGACGTCGAGCAGCTGCTCGGGCTGCTGGACCGGCTGGTCGACTCCGGCAAGTCGGTGATCGTGATCGAGCACCACCAGGCCGTCATGGCGCACGCCGACTGGATCGTCGACCTGGGCCCCGGCGCGGGCCACGACGGCGGCCGGGTCGTCTTCGAGGGCACCCCGGCCGAGCTGGTCGCGGCCCGCTCCACCCTCACCGGCGAGCACCTCGCGAAGTACGTGGGCGCCTGACCGCGGACCGGGTGCGCCGGGGCTCGCTGTTCAGGCCCCGGCGCCCCGGCGCGGGATGCCGTAGGCCCGGTCGACGTGCAGCCGCAGCACCAGCCGCCGGTCGCGGACCATCGCCGCCCGGTACTCCTCCCAGTCCTCGTGCTCCCCGTTGATGTCCCGGTAGAGCCGGATCAGCTCCTCCACCGTCTCGTCGTACGGCTGCCCCGCGACCGGCGTCAGCTCGGCGGTGCCCTCGGCGACGGTGTACGCCCAGCGGTCCGGGGTGGTCACGTGGTACGACGCGCGGGGGTCGCGCCGCAGGTTGCGGGTCTTCGCCCGGTCGTCGGTGAGGGAAACGCGGATGACCCGCTCGTCGGGGTAGTAGGCGTGCATGACGTTGGACAGCTGGGGCCGTCCGTCGCGTTTGATCGTGACGAGCACTCCGCCGTGCCCCTCGGTGAGCAGGGCGAGCAGTGCGTTCTGTTCTGCGTCCTGGGTCATGCTTCGATCAACGGCCCGCACCGGGCCGGCGTTCCCCGGAGGTGTGCGATGGCGGTGCTGCGGCAGGAGGCCGATCCCGGCGAGGCGGGGCTGGACCCGGACGCTCTGGGGCGGCTCGACCGGGAGCTGGCCCGCCGGGTCGACGGCGGGGAGATGCCCGGGTTCCTGGTCGCGCTCGCCCGCGCGGGGCGCGTCGCGCATCTGACGGCGTACGGGGCGCGGGATCTCGCGGCCGGGCTGCCGGTGGAGAGCGACACGCTGTGGCGCATCTACTCCATGACCAAGCCGGTGACCACCGTGGGCGCGCTGATGCTGGTGGAGGACGGGCTGCTGTCCCTGGACGACGAGGTGGGCCGCCACCTGCCGGCGTTCGCCGAGCCGCGCGTCTACGTGGACGGCTCGGGCGACCAGGTGCGCACCCGCCCGGCGGACGGCCCGCTGCTGGTGCGGCATCTGATGACGCACACCGCCGGGCTGACGTTCGCCTTCTACCACGCCCATCCGGTCGACGCCCTGTACCGCGCGGCCGGGCTGGACTCGTCGGTGGCGCCCGGCACCGACCTCGCCGGGACGACGGACGTGTACGCGAGCCTGCCGCTGCAGTTCGACCCGGGCACGCGGTGGAACTACTCGGTCGCCACGAACGTGCTCGGCCGGATCATCGAGGTCGTCTCCGGGCTCCCCCTCGACACCTACCTCGCCGAGCGTGTGTTCCGGCCGCTCGGCATGGAGGACGCCGGGTTCGAGGTGACCGACGCGCAGGCGGAACGGCTGGCGGAGCTGTACGGCGAGACGGACGACGGGGGCATCGAGCCGATCGACGGGCTGCCGCTGCGGGGCCGCCCCCGCTTCCTGTCCGGCAGCGGCGGCATGGTCGCCTCCGCGCACGACATGCACCGCTTCATGGAACTGCTGCGCCGACAGGGCGAACTCGACGGCACCCGGCTGCTCCGCCCGGAGACGGTCGCCCTGATGACCCGCAACCACCTGCCCGGCGGCGCCGATCTGCGCACCGTCGGCGCGCCCCCGCACGACGACCGCGGCAACGAGGGCGTCGGGTTCGGCCTCGGCGTCTCCGTGGTCGTCGACCCGTCACGCACCCGCGAGCCGTCCGGCCTCGGCGCCTACGGCTGGAGCGGGGTGGCCACCACCACCTTCTGGGTCGACCCCGGCCGCGACCTGACCGTGCAGTTCTACACACAGGTGCGGCCCAGGTCCTCCCACGCCGTCTACCGCGACCTCAAAGGGCTGGTGCACGAGGCACTCGCCGACTGACCTCCGCACGGCGACGGCTGCTCCGGCCGACGGGGCGTCAGGACAGGTGCCCCACCGCGTCCAGGTGCGGAAGGTGGTGGTCGAGCCGCTCCCGCTTGGTGCGCAGGTAGGTGATGTTGCTCTCGCACGGCTCGATCAGCAGCGGCACCTGCTCGTCGACCTCCACGCCGTGCCGGACCAACGCCTCGCGTTTGCGCGGGTTGTTGGACATCAGCCGCACCGACCGCACACCCAGGTCCTTCAGCATCCCGGCGGCCACGGCGTAGTCGCGGGCGTCGACCGGCAGTCCGAGCGCCAGGTTCGCCTCCACGGTGTCCAGGCCCTCCGCCTGGAGCGCCATCGCGCGCAGCTTGGCGAGCAGACCGATGCCGCGGCCCTCGTGGCCCCTCAAGTAGACGACGACGCCCGCCCCTTCGGCGACGACCGCGCGCAGCGCCGCGGCCAGCTGGTCGCCGCACTCGCAGTGCTGCGAGCCGAAGGCGTCGCCGGTGAGGCACTCCGAGTGCAGTCGGGTCAGCACCCGGTCCGCGCCCAGGTCGCCATGGACCAGGGCCACTTGTTCGTCACCGCGGTCGTGGTCCAGGTAACCGATCGCCTCGAACTTTCCGTACACGGTGGGCAGCGGCGCATTCACGACGCGTTCCACACCGGTCCGCCGCTGAGGCTGCTTGCCGAGTACGCCTATTTTTTCTGTCATGATTCTCGAGTTCCTAAGCAGAGACGAAAGGCCGTGACGGATATGGGTGGTTCACACGAGCGGTCGGCGGCATACGGCCCGGTGCACGGTCTGTTGCCGGCGGATACTACAGAGGATGTACGGACGCGGGGAGCCGGCGTCTCACGTCAGATCGCGGTACTTCCGGTCGGAAGTCATGAACAGCACGGTCCCTTCCTGCCGCTGGCGACGGACACCCTGGTCGCCTGCGCGATCGCACGGGCGGTCGCCGGCTCCTACCCCGTGCACCTCCTTCCTCCGGTGACCGTCTCCTGCTCGCACGAGCACGCGGCCTGGCCGGGCACGGTGTCCATCTCCGCCGTGACCCTGCACGCCGTGGTGCGGGACATCGCCGACTCGCTGCGCCGCTCGGGCGTCGACACGCTGGTGCTGGTCAACGGGCACGGCGGCAACTACGTGCTGGGCAACGTCGTCCAGGAGGCCTCCGCGCGCGGTGAGCGGATGGCGCTCTTCCCCGCCCCGGAGGACTGGGAGGCGGCACGGGAACACGCCGGGGTCGTCACGTCGCTGCTGACGGACATGCACGCGGGCGAAATCGAGACGTCCATTCTTCTGCACACTTCTCCCGAGGTTCTCCGTCCCGGTTACGAGACGTCCGACCACGTTTCGGACGACCGGCGTCATCTGCTCACCACCGGAATGTCCGCCTATACGGATTCCGGCGTCATCGGCCGGCCTTCGCTGGGCACCGCGGAAAAGGGCAAGGAACTTCTCGCGAGCCTCGCGGATTCCTTCGGCGCGTATTTCTCGCTCCTCACCTCCGACAGCTGAGCGGGAATCCGGACGACCGGGGCCGCTGCGCTCCGGTCGAACGGGCGGGGGCGGGCTTCTTCCACGGGGCGCGCCTTCTCCGCGAGTTGCCCGGGGCCGGTGGCTCTGCGGTCCCGGGTGGCGGCGTACCACCGGGCCACCAGCACGACCGCTCCCGGCAGGCTGGCCGCGAGGCTGAGCACCCCGTACACCACGGCGACCGTCAGCCCTCGTCCCGCGCCGAGCCCCGCCGCGCCGAACGCCCAGGCGGCGACGCCCTCCCGCGGCCCCCAGCCGCCCACGTTCAGCGGCAGGCTCATCGCGAGCAGGGCCAGCAGGGCGAGCGGCAGCAGCTCCGCCACCGACGCCCCGGCACCGGCGACGTCCGCGGCGAGGACGAACATGGCCACGTATCCGGCGAGCACGACGACGGACGACACGAGGACGCCCGGTGCGGCGGTCCGCGAGAACAGCGCCCGTCGCGCCTCGCCGAGCATCCCGCGCACCGCACGGGGCTTCCGCCCGGACGGCCGGTTCATCCGCAAAGCCAGCACCACCGCGCAGGCGCCCACCAGTGCGAGCCCGGCCAAGGGGGCGGCTGCCCGCATCTCGTCGCGGACCGGGGACGGCATGGCTACGAGGACGACTCCCCCGGCGGCGAACAGCGCGAGCTGCCCGGCGGTCCGCTCCATCACCACCGCCCGGACGCCCCGCCCGAGGTCACCGGCGTCCTGCCCGTGCCGCACGGCCCGGTGCACGTCGCCCAACACACCACCGGGAAGTGCCGCGTTGAGGAACAGCGCGCGGTAGTAGTCCGCAACGGCCGCGCCGAACGGCAGCCGGATGCCGATGCCGCGCGCCACCAGCGCCCAGCGCCAGGCGCTGAACACGGTGGTCACCAGGCCGATGCCGAGTGCGGCGGCCAGCGTGGCCGCGTCGATGCGCCGCACCCCGTCCACGAAGGCGCCGGTGCCGAGCCGCCAGAACAGCACGGCGAGGATGACGACACCGGCGAGCGTGCCGAGGCGGGTGCGCACGGCGGAACTGCCCAGCCGGCCGAGCACACGGCGCACGCCACCCCCGTCCGACGGTCGTCGTTCCGCGGGCGCTTCCGCCTCGGCCGCCTCCCCCGTGTGCGTGCTCATGCGCCGCCGTCCACCGGGCGGCACAGGGCGAGCAGGTCGGTATGGTGCACGACCACCCGCAGCTTCCCCGCGGCGCAGGCTTCCAGCCGCTCGGTCAGGTAGGCGCCGGCGCGCTCGGCCAGTTCCGGCCGCTCCTCGACCGCCGCGCCGACCCAGCCGCGCAGCCACTGCTCGGTGAGCGCGGCCTCCTCCGGGCCGAGCCGCCACGGGCTGGGGTTGAGCCGTACGGTCGCGCCATGCTCGGTGAACGCCTCGGCGGCGGCCGTGACCGCGTCCGGGCCGAGGAGTCCGCCGCGGCGCTGGTGCGCGTTGAACGCCTCGGTGATCTCCGCGTCCAGCGGATGCGGCTCCGTCAGTTCCACGCGTCCGGCCACCGACAGGGTGAGCAGCGCGGGGCAGCCGGCTCCGGCGCAGGCGGCGGCGAGCGTGCCGACCTCCTCGCGGGTGAGGACGTCGAGCAGGGCGGACGCCGTCACGAGGGAGGCGCCGGCCAGCGCGTCCGGGGTGAGCCGGGCGACGTCGCCGCGCCGGGTCTCGACGGTGACATGGCTGCCGTCGGCGGCGGAACGCGGGGACGCGACGGCGGCGAAGTGCAGCAGATAGGGGTCGCGGTCGTGCAGCACCCAGTGCTGGGTGCCGTCCAGACGGGGCGCCAGCCAGCGGCCCATGGAGCCGGTGCCGCAGCCGATGTCGTGCACGACGAGCCCGGCTCCGGCCCGCCCGGGCCGGTTGGCGAGCCGGATCCGCAGCGGGTCCAGCAGGTCGTAGGAGCGGGCGGCGGCGTCGGCCGGCTCGCGCAGCTGGAGCCACTCGGGAGCGTAGCGGGGCGGCTCCTCCTCGCCGGTGTCCCGCAGCCGTACGGTGGCCCGCTCGCCAGGGCGGGGTCCGGCGGGTCCGGCGGGTCCGGCGCCGGGGATGACCGTCGCGCCGTCCGTGGAACCGGTGGCTGCCATGTCGCCCCCAGGGGTCGCGGTCGCCGCGCCGGTGACGTCCCGGGGTCCGGGCTGGGCCGGGATCGCGGCGGCGGGCTGAGTGGTGGTCGGTCGTGTCATGCCGCCCTCCCGGACGCGGTGGGGAGCCGGCGCAGGACTCCCGCGAGGCTCTGTGCGGTGCTGGCCCAGCCGCCGAGCGCGGCGCGCCGACCGCGGGCGGCCGCCTTCAGCCGCCGCCGTACGTCGGCCTCGCCGAACCAGCCGCGCAGTTCGGCGGCGATCGCCGCCGGGTTCTCCGGCGGCACGAGGATGCCGGGCACCCCGCCGTCGGGCGCGCGGCCGACGGCCTCGGGCAGTCCGCCGACGTCGGTCGCCAGCACGGGGACACCGCGCGCGAGGGCTTCGGTGACGGCCATGCCGTAGGTCTCGGCGTAGGAGGTGAGGACCATCAGGTCGGCGGCGGCGTACGCGGCGTCGAGTTCGGCGCCGGACTTGGGGCCGGTCAGCTCCAGCCGGTCCTCCAGGCCGTGTTCGCGGACGAGGCCGCGGAGGTGGGCGACGTACTCGGGGTCGTGTCCGAGGCCGCCGACCAGGGAGCAGGTCCACGGCAGGTCGGTCACCGTCGCCAGTGCCTCCACCAGCCGGTGCTGGCCCTTGCGCGGGGTGACCGCGGCGACGCACACCAGGTGCGAGACGCCGTCGGTGCCCGGGGCGAGGGGCGCGATGTCGGCGCCGGGGGCGGCGACATGGACCCGCTCGGGGGCGAGCCCGTGGTGGGAGACGAGCCGGCGGACCGCCCACTCGCTGGTGGCGACGACCGCCGGCACGGCGCGCAGCACCTCGCGCTCGCGGGCGTCCAGTCCGGCGGCGACGTCCGCGTCGAGGCCGGTCTCGTCGCCGAGCGGCAGATGGACGAGCACCGCCATGTGCAGGCGCCCCTCCTCCGCCTCCGGCACGATGACCTCCGGCACCCCGCAGGCGACCAGTCCGTCGAGCAGGACGACCGCGCCGTCGGGCAGTTCCCGCAGGGTGCGGGCGAGTTCGTCGCGGGCGGCCGCGTCGGGGCGGGGCCAGTCGCCGGCGACCGGGTGCCGGTGCGCCTGCCAGCCGAAGCCGGGCAGGTCCAGGCACACGCGCCGGTCGTAGGCGTTGCCGCCGCTCGGGGCGGACCGGTCGTCGACCCCGCCCGGCATCACGAAGTGCACGGAGCGCAGGGACATGGGGATGATCCCGCCGTTCTTCCGGAAGGACGCCTGCACCGGCACGTAGTCCAGGCGCCCGGCGCCGTTGCGGCCTGCCGTCCTGGTCGTCGTGCCGAGCGTCCTGTCGGTCGTCGTCCCGGTCATGCCGAGGGTCGTGTCGGTCACAGCGCACGCTCGTGACTCGCCCAGGCGATGTGCGACTCGTGCAGGGTGACGGCGATCTTCGCGATGCCCTTGGCTCCCTCCCCGAGCGCGCCCTTGTGGACGCGCTCGGCGAGCCGGTCGGCGATGACCTTGGCCAGGTACTCGGTGGACGTGTTCACCCCGGCGAAGTCGGGCTCGTTGTCGAGGTTGCGGTAGTTCAGCTCTCCCACGACGGCCCCGAGTTCCTGCGTGGCCAGGCCGATGTCGACGACGATGTTGTCCTCGTCCAGCTGTTCGCGCCGGAAGGTGGCGTCCACGAGGAACGTGGCCCCGTGCAGGCGCTGGGCCGGTCCGAAGACCTCGCCGCGGAAGCTGTGGGCGATCATGATGTGATCGCGGACGGTGATGCTGAACAACGGACGACCCTCCAGGTGCGGCGCGTCTGTTCCCCGCCGGTCTGAGAGGCGGGGATGTCGAGTAGTACGGCTGACTTCCTTCCCGCGTTCAGCGTCTGTCGTGTCTTTTCTCAGGTCAGGCGTGTGTGCCCGCTCCGGGGCCGTCGTACCGCACCCGGTGGCACAGCGCGGGGATGTCCCCGGAGGCGAGCCGGGGCATCACGTCGGGCAGTTCCTCGAAGGGCGACTCACCGGTGACGAGGGCGTCGAGGGCGGGGTCGGCGAGCAGGTCGAGGGCGAGCGCGAGACGATCCCCGTAACTACGGTGCGCGCGGGCCGGGGAGACCGTGCCGACCTGGCTGCCGCGGATGGTGAGCCGCCGCGCGTGGAACGCCTCGCCCAGCGGCACGCCCACCCTCCGGTCGCCGTACCAGCTGAGCTCGACCACCGTGCCCTCGGGCCGCAGCAGCTCCAGCGCGCGGGCGAGCCCCTGTTCGCTGGCGCTGGCGTGCACCACCAGGTCGCACTCCCCGTCGGCGTCCGCCGGCAGGGCGAAGCCCACGCCCAGGGCCTCGGCGGTCTTCGCCCGCGCCGGGTCGGCGTCGACGAGCTGGACGCGCACTCCGGGGAAGCGGGCGAGCAGCGCGGCCACCGAGCAGCCGACCATCCCGCCGCCGACCACGGCGATCCGGTCGCCGACCAGGGGCGCCGCGTCCCAGAGGGCGTTGACGGCGGTCTCCACCGTCCCGGCGAGCACCGCCCGCCCCGCCGGCACCGACTCGGGCACCGGCGTCACGGCCGCCGCCGGCACCACGTACCGCGTCTGGTGCGGGTACAGGCAGAACACCGTCCGTCCGGTGAGGGAGTCAGGCCCCTCCTCGACCACGCCGACACTCAGGTAGCCGTACTTCACCGGCCCTGGGAAGTCGCCCTCCTGGAACGGCGCCCGCATCGCGGTGTGCTGACTCTCCGGCACCCCGCCTCGGAACACGAGCGTCTCCGTGCCCCGGCTGACCCCCGAGTACAGGGCGCGCACCACGACCTCGTCCGGGCCCGGGTCCGGCAGGTCCACCTCACGGATCTCCCCCCGGCCAGGTGAGTCGAGCCAGAACGCACGTGCGGCGCGGTTCATCGAAGTCCTCCTGAACGATCGGGAACCTGCGCGCGTACGGAGTGGTGCACAGGCCGCGCACAAGGTAGCGGCGTTGATCGACTCTGTCACACGGCCGGAGGGTGTTCGGTGGCCCTGAACAACACGTACGACGCGAGGCTCGTCCAGCAGGAGACCGCTGTGGGAGCGGGCGTGCAGATCCTGCTGCTGGCCCTGATCGGTACCGCGATCGGCATGGGCCCCGCGGGCTGGGCCACGGGCCTCGCGTTCGCGATCGCCACCTGGGCGGTGCTGTCCCGGGCCCTGCACCGGGCGGGGTCGCGCACCTTCGGTCCGGCGAACCGGGTCACCCTCGGCCGGGCCACCCTCGTCGGCGGGGTGACCGCACTGGTCGCCGACTCGTTCCAGGACTCACCTCCCGTCTCCCTGTTCGTCGGCCTGACGGCCGTGGCCCTGATCCTCGACGGCGTCGACGGCAAGGTCGCCCGCAGGACCGGCACCTCCACAGCGCTGGGCGCCCGCTTCGACATGGAGGTCGACGCGTTCCTGATCCTGGTGCTCAGCGTGTACGTGTCGACGGCGATGGGCCCCTGGGTGCTGCTCATCGGCGCCATGCGCTACGCGTTCGTCGCCGCCGCCCGGGTATGGCCGTGGCTGACCGCGCCGCTCCCGCCGAGCACGGCCCGCAAGACGGTCGCGGCGCTCCAGGGCGTGCTGCTGCTGGTGGCGGCCTCCGCGTACCTCCCCCACGTGGTGAACGTCGGCGTCGTGGCGCTGGCCCTCGGCCTGCTGGTGTGGTCGTTCGGCCGGGACGTGCTGTGGCTGTTCCGCGCGCACCGGGCGACGCGGGCGGTCCCGGTGACCGTCGAGCGACGGGCGCGGCGGGAACTGGTGGCGAGCTGACCTCCGCCGGCCGGCACGCGAGCCGCCCGGTCACTCGATCCCCGAGGCGTCCAGCAGACGCACCAGCTCCTTCCGCCCGTACCCGAGCCGTCTCGACCGGTGGGCGGCCGTGAGCACCAGGTGCGCCAGAGCCGCAGCCGCGTCACCGTCCCCGGAGTCGGTGTCGACGCCGGCCTCGGGCCACTCCCCCGGTCTGCCGGCCACCCCCACGCCGTTCATCACCACCCCGTGCTCGCGCCGTACCACCGCGACCGTGCCGGCGACGGCGTCCAGCAGCGTCCTTCCCGGACGCTCGCACTCCAAGGCGAAGCAGCCGCGGTCGACCGGCACGCATCCCTCGGGCGGCCTCGCCCGCAGCCCCGCGTAGCGCTCGTCCCCGAAGCCGCAGTCCTCGTCGTCCTCCTCGTGCACCAGCAGGAAGCGGTGGTGTCCCGGCGGGACCGGGGGCGGCGGGGGCGTGTACTCCCATCCCGCGTCCTCGTAGAGCTGCCGCTTCACCTCCTCCTCGTCGGCGTGGGTCACGGTGAAGCCGTTGGTGTCGTTGCGTCCGGTGACCGTGCCGTCGGCGTTGCGCAGGAACTGCAGGCTCATGGTGTCTCCCCCGTCTTGCTGTCTCACTGGCCCGCGGAGGCGACCATCGCCCCCGTCACCCCGTCGAACGGCCCGCACGACCACCGCGTGCCCGCTTCGCCCGTAATCACCGGATCGCGTGAAAACGCCGGAGCCGGGAACTCCCCCCGCCTGCACGAGCCCCCCCGCCGCGCTGGGGAACTCCCCCCTCCCACCCGCGGTTGTTACGCTCCCCAGGTGAGAATTCCGGGACCAGAAGAGATCCGGGCGCTGCACGAGAAGCACGCGCCGACGGCCGAGGCGTTCGCCTCCGTCCACCGGCACTGCGAGCTCGTCTGGAGGGTCGCCGAGCAGTTGCTGGCGTCACCGCGCCTCGCCCACCTCGACGCCGAACTGGTCCGGGCCGGCTGCCTCCTGCACGACATCGGCGTCTACCGCCTCTACGACGAGGACGGACGGCTCGACCACAAGAACTACATTCGCCACGGCCTGCTGGGCCAGGAGCTCCTGGAGAGCGAGGGCTACCCCGCCGCCCTCTGCCGCTTCTGCTCCCATCACACCGGCGTCGGCCTGACCCGGGAGGACGTCGTACGCCAGAACCTCCCCGTCCCGCCCGCCGACTATCTCGCGGAGACGCCGGAGGAGCGGCTGGTGATGTACGCGGACAAGTTCCACTCCAAGTCGCACCCCCACCGGTTCCTCACCCCCGACGCCTACGCCGCGCACGTCCGCCGTTTCGGCGAGGAGAAGGTGACCGCTTTCGAGGCCCTGCGCGAGGAGTTCGGCGACCCGGACCTCACCCGTCTCGCCCCGCAGGCGGAACTGCCGCCCGTCACCGGCTGAGCAGGACGGGCGGCAGTGCGGAACGTCGCGCCGTACCAGGGAGTCGACCCGCTCACTCCTCCGGCAGATGCGCGTCCGGTGCGTCCGGCCGGTGGTCGGGGAGGCTGGAGCGGGTGGACGCGTCGTGGCGCACGCGCAGGAACTCCAGATACCGCTCGTACTGGTCGAGGGCGTCGGCGATGAGCTGCTCCTTGGTGTAGCCCATCACGTCGTAGTCCTGGTTGCCCTCGGCGAGACGGACCTCGAACCGCACGTAGGTGTCGCGCCCTTCGACCGACCGGGTGGCGAAGGCGGGGGTGGGGCGCTCGACGGGCCACACCTCGTAGAGGAACACGTCACCCTCACCGACCGGGACGCGCAGGCCGACGTGGGTGAGGCCGTTCTCCTCTACCGTCCCCTCGATCTTCTCCGCCTCGGCGCCCTGCTGCTGCAGTTCGTGCACCACTTCCTCGAAGGCGGGCCGGGCGACCTGGTCCACGAACCGTTCCGCGGCCCTCCGGCCGGGGAACGACATGGCGCGGGCCAGCCGGTGCCGCCAGTTCGGCGCGCCGTGCAGACCCTGGTGCACCGTACGTCCGGAGAGGGAGCCGGGCAGCGTGGTGACCCGTGCCTCGACCTTCATCCGCTCGGTTCTCAGGGCGAGATAGAGCCCCGCCATGATCAGGAACATCACGAAGGAGAAGGGCAGGCCCATGATGATGGTGGCGTTGGTGAGTGCCTGCACACCACCGACGATGAGCATCGCGAGGGTGAGCAAACCGGTCGCCACCGCCCAGAAGATGCGCAGATAGGTCGGCGCGTCGGTCATCGGGGTGGGCAGGTCGGCGCTGAGGTTGCCCATCACCAGGGCGCCGGAGTCGGCGGAGGTGACGTACAGCAGCAGGCCGACGAAGGTGGCGAGGCCGGCGCTGAACATGAAGCCGGGGAACTGCTCGAGCAGGGTGTAGAAGCCCTGCTCGGGGACGTTCATGGCGGTCTCGCCGAACTCGGTGTTGCCATCGCGCACCAGGAACAGGGCGCTGTTGCCGAAGATCGCCAGGAAGAGCCCGGTGAAGAGGAACGGGATGACCAGCGTCGCCGCGACGAACTCGCGCAGCGTTCGGCCGCGGGAGATGCGCGCCAGGAACAGCCCGACGAACGGCGCCCAGGCGACCCACCAGGCCCAGAAGAACAGCGTCCACGCGTCGAGCCACTCGGTGGGCTGGTCGTAGGCGAAGGTGTTCAGCGTCTTCGACGGGAAGCCGCTGACGTAGTCGCCGACGTTCTGGACGATGGCGTTGAGCAGCCGGAACGGCTCGCCGACGACGAGGATGTAGAACATCAGCAGGGCGGCCAGCAGGATGTTGAGCTGCGACAGCCGGCGGATGCCCTTGTCGACGCCGGACACCGCGGAGACGGTGGCCATGCCCACCGCGATGACGATGAGCGCGATCTGCGCGGTCAGTCCCTCGGGGATGTCGAAGAGCGCCTTGAGGCCGTAGTTGAGCTGCACCACGCCGATGCCGAGGGTGACGCCGATGCCGAAGACGGTGCCGATGATGGCGGCGAGGTCGACGGTGTCGCCGATCCGGCCGTGGATGCGGCGCCCGATGATCGGGTACAGCGCGGAGCGGATGGCGAGCGGCAGCTTGTAGCGGAAGGAGAAGTAGCCGAGCGCCATGCCCATCAGGGCGTACATGCCCCAGCCCGTGATGCCGTAGTGGAACAGCGTCCAGACGACCGCTTCCCGGGCGGCCTCCAGGGTCTGCGGGTCGCCCTCGGGCGGCGCGAGGTAGTGGCTGACCGGGCCCGACACGGAGAAGAACATCAGGTCGATGCCGATGCCCGCCGCGAACAGCATCGACCCCCAGGTGAAGAGGCCGTAGTCGGGCTTGGAGTGCTTGGGGCCGAGCTTGATGGTGCCGTACTTGGACGCGGCGATGAAGACGACGAACAGCAGGTACAGGGTCGCCGCGAGGAAGTAGTACCAGCCGAACCAGTGGGAGATCTTGCTGACGACGACACCGATGGTGTCCTCGGCACCGGACGGGGTGATGATCGCCCAGAGGGAGATCGCGAGGACGAAGATGGCCGCCCCGAAGAAGACGACGGGCTTGAGGCGCACCTGGCCGGCCGTCTCGTCGCCGGACGGCAGTTCTTCCGGCGGTCTGGGGCCCATCTCACCAACGTTCGACACGTCGTACTCCTTCTCGGCCTCGGCTGCCGGCCGTCGTACCGGATGTCCGGTCCGCGGCGCGGGCGCCCGGACGGCATCCGGCCACCGAGGCGCGTATACCCCGCGGGCCCGACGTCACCACGGCACACGTGCCGCGGGCGTGGTCCCTCGTCACGGCGGACCGCGGAACGGTCACCGCGTCACCGCCCGGCCGGACCGGGACGCCCGAGGATGAGGTCGGCCGCGCGCTCGGCGGCGAGCAGCACCGTCACCATGGGGTTGATGGTGGGCATCGTCGGGAACACCGACGCGTCGACGACACGTACGCCCTCGGCGCCGCGCAGCCGCATCTCCGGGTCGCACACGGCCATCGGGTCGTCGGCGGCGCCCATCCGGCAGGTGCCCGCCGGGTGGTAGACGGTGTGGGCGACGCGGCGGCCGTACTCCGACAGGTCGGCGTCCGACGTGACGTTCGGGCCGGGCGCCACCTCGCGGACCAGCCAGTCCTTCAGCGGATCGGTCGCGGCGACCTCGCGGGCCACCTTGAGCCCCTCGACGACGGTGCGTTCGTCGTGGCCCTCGGGGTCGGTGAAGTAGCGGAAGTCCAGGGCGGGTTTCTCGGACGGGTCGGAACTGCGCAGCCACATACGGCCGACGGAGCGGGCGCGGGGCACGTTCGGCGTCATGCACACCCCGTGCTCGGGGACCGGGTAGCCCAGCCGTTCGGTGTTGACGGTGAACGGCACCTGGTAGAAGTGGAACATCAGGTCGGGCCGCGGCTGGTTCTTGTCCATGCGCAGGAACAGACCGGCGTCGGAGTCCATCGCGGAGTTGGGCGGCAGCGGGCCGCGGGTCTCCCAGACGATCACCGACTCGGGGTGGTCCAGCAGGTTCTCACCCACGCCGGGCAGGTCGATGTGCACGTCGATGCCGAGGCGCCGCAGGTCGTCGGCCGGTCCGATGCCGGACAGCATCAGCAGCCGCGGGGTGTCGATCGCCCCGGCGCACAGCAGCAGTTCACGACTCGCTCGTACGGTGGCGGGCTCGCCGTCGGCGCCGCGCACCGCGACCCGGGTGAGCCGGCCCGTCTCGTCGGTGAGCAGCCGGTGCGCCCAGGTCTCCAGCTTGAGCGTGAGGTTGGGGCGGTCGAGGACCGGGTGCAGGTACGCCACGGAGGCGGAGGAGCGCTTGTTGCCCTCCGGCTCGTAGGCGAGGGAGAAGAAGCCGGTGCCGTCGGCGAAGGGCTCGGCGTTGAAGTCGTCGACGACGGGGACGCCGGTGGCGCGGGCGGCGGCGGTGACGAAGTCCTTGGCGATCGGGTTACGGTCGGCCTCCGCCACCGGCACGATGTTGGTCTGGAGGCGGTCGCGGTACGGCAGGATCGTGCCCGGGTCCCAGCCGGCGCAGCCGGCGGCCACCCAGTCGTCGAGGTCCTGCGGCAGCGGCAGGAAGCTGATGAGGGTGTTGTGGGAGGAGCAGCCGCCGAGGACGCGGGCCCGCGAGTGCAGGATGTGGGAGTTGCCGCGCGGCTGTTCGACGGTGGTGTAGCCGTAGTCGAACTCGGAGCCGAGCAGGTTGATCCAGTTGCGCAGGCGCAGGATGCGGTCGTCACCGACGTCGCTGGGTCCGCCCTCGATGACGCAGACGCGGCTGTCGGGGTCCTCACTGAGGCGGGCGGCGAGCACACAGCCGGCGGTGCCGCCGCCGACGATGACGTAGTCGTAGTCCGACTCCGCGCCGTGAGGGGTGGTGGAGGCCATGGGCTGCCTTTCTTCGGAACCGTGGTGGGGCCGGCGTCCGGCGTGAGGGGGGCGGCTCAGTTGCCGCCGCGGTCGCCCTTGAACCAGCCGGAGGGTCCCGGGTCGAGGTTCTGGTAGATGTGCTTGGCCTCCTGGTACTCGCGCAGGCCCGTGGGCCCGAGCTCGCGCCCGACGCCGGAGCGTCCGAAGCCGCCCCATTCGGCCTGCGGCACATAGGGGTGGAAGTCGTTGATCCAGACGGTGCCGTGCCGCAGCCGCTGCGCGACGCGCTGGGCGCGGCTGGCCTCGGTGGTCCAGACGCCGCCGGCCAGTCCGTAACGGGTGTCGTTGGCGAGTTCCACGGCCTCGTCCTCGGTGCGGAACCGTTCGACGGTGACGACCGGCCCGAACACCTCCTCCTGCACGATGCGCATGGAACGGTCGCAGTCGGCGAAGATCGTCGGCAGCAGGAAGTAGCCGCGGCTCAGGGCGGGGTCGTCGGGGCGGGTGCCGCCGGTGACGAGCCGGGCTCCCTCCTCCTTGCCGAGGGCGATGTAGCTCTCGACCTTCTCCCGGTGCTGGGCGGAGCTGAGCGGACCGCTCTCGGTGCCCTCCTCAAGACCGTTGCCGAGGCGGATCTGCCGGGCGCGCTCGGCGAAGGCCTCGACGAACCGGTCGTGGAGGGACTCCTCCACGAGCAGGCGTGACCCGGCGGAGCAGACCTGGCCGGCGTGCAGGAAGGCCGCGTCGAGCGCGTAGTCGACGGCGGCGTCGAAGTCGGCGTCCGCGAAGACGATGTTGGGGTTCTTGCCGCCGAGTTCCAGGGCGATGTTCTTCGGCCCCTCGGCCGCGGCGGCCATGATGGCGCGCCCGGTGGCCAGGCCGCCGGTGAAGGACACCAGGTCGACCTCGGGGTGGGAGGTCATGGCGGCGCCGACGGTCGCGCCGGAGCCGAGGACGAGGTTGGCGACGCCCCGCGGGGCGCCGGCCTCCCCGATCAGCCGGAACAGGGCGATGGTGGTGAGCGGGGTGATCTCGCTGGGCTTGAGGACGATGGTGTTGCCGGCCGCCAGCGCGGGCGCGACCTTCCACGAGGCCTGCAGCAGCGGGTAGTTCCACGGCGCGATGAGCGCACAGACTCCGACCGGCTGGTAGACGACGCGGCTGAGCACGTCGGGCCCTACGTCGACGACGCGTCCGCCGTCCTTGCCGGCCAGTTCGGCGTAGTAGCGGAAGGCGTTGGCGACGTCCTCGACGTCGAAACGGCCCTCGGCAAGCGTCTTTCCGGTGTCGAGGGTCTCGGTGCGGGCGATCTGGTCGATGTCCCGCAGCAGCAGGTCGTGCACCCGCATCAGCAGGTCGGCACGGCGCCGGGTGGGCGCGTTGGCCCACTCCTCCTCGGCGAAGGCACGACGGGCGGCCCGCACGGCCTTGTCCACGTCGGAGGCGTCGGCCTCGTCGACGGTGGTGATGACGGAGGCGTCGAACGGATTGATCACCTCACGCCGCCCTCCGCCGGCGGCGGTCGTCCAGTTCCCGTCGATGTACAGCTCACCCATGGCGGGCGCCTCCTTAGCATCCGACCGGTGCCGGCTCGGGCCGCCGGCCGGCAGCACGGCCCATCGTGCGGTCGACGGCCACGGCTCGCACGGCCACCGCCGCGTCCGGGTGGTCAGGGTGACTCGGCCGGGCTAGCGCCGGGCCGGGACGGGCCGTCCCTGAGGGCGGAGGAGGCCGGTGCACGGGCCGGTGTGAAGGGGCGGCCAGCGCGCCGTGTGGGTCGCGTGACGGGACCGCGGGCCACGTGTGAAGACTTCACGCGGCCACGTGGCGTTCACCACAGCACCGCAGCAAAGCAAGACGTTCGCGGAAGCGCCACACCCCGTCGACGGCCGGAATGACGGGGATTCAGTCCGACGGCGGCACGTGGACGAGCCGCGTCACGCGCCACCTCGATGACAGACCGCCCAGTCCGACCTGTCTATGATCGTTCAATAGTTGACTTCATCGCGCTTGCAACTGTGACCTGCCGCTGTCCGGCGACCGTGAACGCATCCGTCGGTGCACGTCCCGTCGCGGTGCCACGCAGGAGGAAAGGTGAATCGTATGGCCCTCGGACTGCTCCGGCGTCGACGTTCGGGGAGCGGCCGCAAGACCGCACCGGGTGCGGCACTGCCCCTGCCGGCCGGCGCCGGCGCGTACAGTTGCGAGGTCGTCGATCCCATGGGACAGCCCTTGGGCGGTGCCGAGGTCACGGTGACCGCCTCGGACAGCCACCGGGTCGCCGCCCGCGGCACCACCGATCCGTACGGCCTGTTCATGGCGGTGCTCCCGCCCGGCTCCTACAGCGTGATGGTCACGGGCGAGGGTCTCACGCCGGCCCGCAGCGACGTCGACATAGCCGCGGACACCGCCCTCCCCCCGGCACATGTCGCGCTGCTGCCCGCACGCCAGCTGGAACTGCCGTCACCCGGCACCTGGCTGTTCGACCCGCCGCACACCGCGATCCGCTTCATCGCCAAGCACGTCGGCATGGCCCACGTGCACGGACGCTTCACCCGCTTCACCGGCGGTATCCGCGTGGCCCCGGACATGCGTGACTCGCAGGTGTCGGTGCGCATCGACGCCGCCAGCATCACCACGGGCAACAGGACCCGTGACAACCACCTGCGTTCCGCCGACTTCCTCGATGTCGAGCGCTACCCGTACATCGATTTCGTCAGCACCCGGTTCGTCTACCGGGGCGGATCGAAGTGGACGCTGAACGGCACGCTCACCATGCACGGCACCAGCCGCTCCGTGGGACTGGACACGACGTACCTCGGCATGGTGAACGGCGGTTACGAACAGGAGCTGCGCTGCGCGGCCCTGGCGAAGACGGAGCTGCACCGCGAGGACTTCACCCTCAACTGGCGCTCGATGCTGGCCCGCGGCATCGCCGTCGTCGGTCCGACCGTACAACTGGAGCTGGACGTCCAGGCGATGTACCGCACCTCGGAGACCCCCACGCCCCCGGAATAGACCGACGCGGCCGGCGACCGACGGTCTCCCGATTCACGCGTAGGGGTCGGGAATCACCTCGGTCGCCGACTCAAGGACCTTCTCCACTCGCAGGACCGTGCTGCGGACGGTCCCCGCCTCCGCGACGAGCACATCGGGCACATGGGACTCGTGGAAGCGGAGGTACCCGACGGTACCCACGGTCGTCGTACGCGCGCCGAGCCACATCACCATCCTGCGCAGGTCGTCGAACTCGTCGGGATGCGCCTCCTGCCGCACGGTCAGCGCCCACTGCGGCCCGTCGGAGCACAACTCCCCGACCAGCGCGCCCCCGATCCGCATCGCCGGCCCGCGGCCGCCCCACAGCGGGTACGCGTAACCGTCGTCCTGCCGGCCGCCCTCCTCCCCCAGATGCCATCGAAGCAGAGCGAGGTCCTGCGGCGGGAGCGCGCCCGGAAGGTCGAGGGTGAGCTGGAGTTCGTAGATGTCGGCCGTGATCAGAAGGCTACGAGCCCCGGCGCCGGTGTCATCCCAGCCCCCGTTATCTTTTTCGCGGTCCTGCAAGAGGGCCGCTGGCCTCCGGGCCCGGCATGACTGTTGCCCCCTGTCGAACGGATGACCTGGGGGGTGGTGTCACCG
>BNBH01000026.1 GCA_014655195.1 Streptomyces cellulosae
AGTTCGATGCGCTCCCGCGCGGTCAGCTTGCCCTTGGCGTGCTGCGCCTGGGTCGCCTTCTCGCTCGGGCCGGCCAATGCCTGCGCACGGATCTCGTGCAGTTCGACCGTCATGTGCGCCTCCTCTGGCAGGATCACCCGGACCGACGGCGTACGGCGTCCAGCAGAACGGCCTGCCGCAGTGTGTCCTCGCCCGGCGCGTATCCGGCCCGGACCGCGGTGACGAAGGCGGCGACCGTCGCCGCCACCTGGTCGGCGGGCGTCAGCCGGATCTCCTCCGTGCCCGCGGACGTGTGCAGGGAGACCGGCGGGACGAAGTCGGCCGGCGGGGTGAACGCCCGGTCCACGGTGATCCGCCCTTCGCTGCCCCACAGTTCGTACCGCGACAGATAGGCGTGCTCCATGCCGAACGTGATGTGCGCGGTGACTCCGCCGGGAGTCCCGAGCAGCGCCGCACCGGACGTCTCGACCTGCCGTCCGCGTCCCCGAACCGTCCGGGCACCGATCACCTCGAGCTCCGGGCCCAGGAAGTGCAATGCGGCGCGCAGCGGATAGAGGCCGACGTCCGCCAGGGCGCCGCCGCCGAGGCCGGCGTCGTACCGGATGTCGCTGTCAGCGAGCGGAGGAATGGTGAACGCCGCGTGGAACGCGCGGAGTTCGCCGATCCGCCCGTCGGTGACGAGGCGCCGTACCGCCTCGTGCCGGGGGTGGTGGACGAACATCACGTTCTCCATCAGTGCCACGCCCCGCTCGGTGGCCACATTCAGCAGGTGTGCGGTGGTGTCCGGGTCCGTCGTCAGGGGCTTCTCGGCGAGCACGTGCTTGCCGGCCGCGAGCGCCGCCTCGACCCAGGGCGCGTGCAGAGCGGCCGGCAGCGGCACGTACACCGCCTGCACGTCATCGGCCTCCAGCAGCGCCTCGTACCCGTGGACGGGCCGGCAGCCGAAGCGCCCGGCCGTCTTCTCGGCCCGGCCCCGGTCACGACTGGCGACGGCCGCGACCTCCACGTCCGGGGAGGCGGTGAACGCGGGCAGCATCCGTCGTACCGCGATGTCGGCGCAGCCGAGCACCCCGATGGACACCGGCGCGCTCATCGGACCACCGCCTTGGCGGCGTTGAGGCAGGCGAGCAGTGTCCGCGCCTGGACGTTCAGATAGTGGCCGTGACGGACCAGCCAGGTCAGCTGGTCGGGACTGACCCAGGCGTACCCGGGCGGCGGTTCGAGCGGGGCGTCCCGTTCGTCGGCGTCGACGAGCAGGTACCGGCTCTCCGCGTTGAGGAACCGGCCGCCTTCCTCCGCGTGCACGGCCTCGTAGCGGATCCGCTCCGCCGGTGCCTCCAGCACGGTGTCGAGGAACGGCGGGCGTTCCTTCTCCGGCAGATGGGCGTAGTTGTCGGGGGTGTACTGGACCGTGGGGCCCAGTTCGACGGTGTCGAGGAAGCCTCCCTCGACCCGGGCGTGCACCAGCACGTGCGGTACGCCGTCGAAGGTGCGGGTGAGGAAGGCGGTCACACCGAGGCCGACCGGTTCGAACAGCGGCTGGGTCCAGCTGGTGACCTCGCGGTTGCCGGCCTGCACCGACACCGCCACCACCTTGAAGTACCGGCCCTCCTCGTGCTCGACGGCCGTCTCGTGCCGGCGCCACCCGGGCAGGCCGGCCAGCGGGACACGCTCGGCGTGCACATCGTGCCGGGCGCGCTCGCCGGTGATCCAGGACAGCAGTTCGGTGTCGGAGTGCAGGGCGCCGGCCGCCGTCTCCGGGACCGGCAGGCAGGACAGGACCGTTCGCGAGTCCATGTTGACGACATTGTCCCGGTGGAGCAGTTCGGCGATCTGTCCCAGGGTCAGCCAGCAGAAGTCGTCCAGGAGCGGCACGTCACCGGTGGCCTCCACGATCATGTTGCGGTTGGACTTACGGAAGAACCACGAACCGTGCTCGGACTGCAGGGAGTCCGCGACGACCCGGCCCCGTCGAGGGCCGACGAAGTGTTCCATGTACTTCACGTCGGCGCCTTGGTGGGCCTTGGTGTAGTTGCTGCGGGTGGCCTGCACCGTGGGGGACAGCTGGAGAAGGTTGGGGTTGCCGGGTTCCATCTTGGCCTGCATCAGGAAGTGCAGGACCCCGTCGAACTCCTTGGCCAGGATGCCCAGGATGCCTACCTCGGGCTGCTTGATGACGGGTTGGTGCCACTCGGCGTACGGGCCGTCGCCGTAGGGTTCGTCGCGCTCGGTCACCCGCATGCCCTCGACGGTGAAGAACCTGCCGCTGCGGTGCACGAGATTGCCGGTGGTGTCCTCGAACGACCATCCGTCCAGCTCGGCGAACGGGATCCGGTCCACACGGAACGCGTTGACGCTGCCACGCTCGGCGAGCCATGCGGAGAAGCGGTCGGTCGGCAGATGGGAGCCGTGGAAGGTGGCGGAGGAAAGCCCGAGACGTTCCGTCATCCGCCGGGTGTTGTCGCGGGCTTGCGGGAGGGGAGGTGGCGTCACGGAGAACTCCTGAGGAACAGGGGAAACGGGGAGGACGAGGGGCAGAACGGCACGTTCAGTGCACGTCGACGAGGGCGAACAGGCCTTTCTTGACGAGCTTGATGCCGTCGGTCGCGTCCTTCGAATAGGTGATCGCCGCGTACCGGTCGGGCTCCAGGGGAACCTGCACGACCGACGACCGCCCTGTGGACAGGTGCAGGCTGCCGAGGCTGAAGGAGCGGAACGGGGAGTCCGGCGGGAAGGTGCCGTCGTCGGGCAGGGCGTCGAACCACGCCTTGAGACCGGCCTCGGTGGTCCCCTCCGCGACCTTCACGAAGAGCAACTCGTTGACCTGCCCGGGGATCCGGTTGACGTAGCGCAGGGGGCGGCCGGCGCGCAGGCTGCCGAACACCTCGAAGCGAGGGCCGACGCCGGGTACGTGTCTCGCCACGACGGTGGCGGTCGGCTCCGGGGAGCGGCCGGCGGACGCACCGGTGACCGTCAGCCGGCGGTGCCGCGGCTCGGCGTCGCCCGCCGTGAGGTAGTCGAACAGCAGGTACTGTCCCGGACGCAGATCCTGGGTGAACGTCCCGGGCTGTCCGGGGTGGATCACCAGCCCTCCGAGCAGAACTGCGGTGTCGTCCAGGTCCTTCGCACCCTGCGGAACGTCGGCGGGAGTGTCGGACAGCGCGCGGGAGAGGGCGTCGAGGAAGTCGTCCCAGTCCTTGCCGTCCTTCAGCCGGGCCAGGCCGATCCAGCCCTTGCCCGACTGGGTGGTCGAGGCGCGGAACGTGGTCGGTCCCGGGCGGGCGGTGGCCGGCGCGGTGAACCCCGTTGCGGTCGAGACCAGATCCACCGTGGTGGGTGCCTCGGTGGTGTGCGGTACGTCCGGCCCGGTCACCGTGGCCGCGGGTGCCGCGCCGGAGGGCCCGTGAAGACCGGCCAGCAGAAGAGCGGCACCGGCCAGCGCGCCGGCTCCGCGCAGTGTGCGCCGCCGGGGATTCGTCGCGCGGTTCCCGCGGTGCGTCATGTGCGTCCCCCTCGATGGTCGATGGGTGTCAGGCAGGTGCGGAGGCGTCGGATGCCACGGAGGCCGTGAAGTCCCCGAGGATCCGCCGGTAGTAGGCGGGGCCGAACCCCATGCGCGCGGTCTGCGGCACGAGGGCGCGCAGCTTCTCCGTCGAGATGACGTGCTGACGGCCGCCCGTCCGGACGAACTCCCGGCGTGCCCGCAGCCCGAGAGCCTCTTCGAGGTGATCGACGATGTCCTCCACCGGTACGGCGAAACCCGAAGCGACGTTGACCGTCTCGGCCCGCAGGCCGGTGGCGAGGAGATGGTCGACCACGGTGACGACGTCCTCGACGCCGATCAGGTCCCGGGCCGCGCCGCGGTGCACCCGGACCACACCCTCGCGCAACTGCCGTACCAAGGTGGGCAGCAGCTGGTGTTCGGGCTGGTGCGGGCCGACCAGATGCCCCAGCCGGAGGATCAGATGGTCGGCGCCGGAGTCGCGCAGCACTCCCTCCAGGGCGAGCTTGTGCGCGCCGTAGGGAGTGCAGGGGGTCACCGGGACATCCTCCCGGCCGGGTCCGTCGGCGAGTCCGTACATGCCGGTCGCCGCGGTGGAGAAGAAGAGCAGCCGCCGGCCTGTGTCGCGGCACCTGCCGGCGACCTCGTGCAGCAGAGCCTCCTCGCGGGCGAAGTCCGCGTCGGAGGTGCCGCCGGCCCACGACACCCCGGCCGCCAGGGCCACCGTGTCCGGGTGCCGGCCGGCCAGCGGGCGCAGGTTCCGCGCCAGGAAACCGTTTCCCACAATGTCCATACGTCGTCCCGATCTCTGAGGAGTGAGGAGGCCGCGAGGCGGCCTCTCCGGTTCAGCCGCGCGCGGCCACGAACTCCTTGATCGAGGCGGTGACGTAGTCCAGCATCTCGTCCGTGAGCGCCGGGTAGACCCCGATCCAGAAGGTGTGCTCGGTGATGACGTCGCTGTTGGCCAGGTCGCCCACGATCCGGTGCGGCTGGTCGATGTAGGCCGGGTGACGGGTCAGATTCCCGGCGAAGAGTCGACGCGTGCCGATCTTGCGGCCCTCCAGGAAATCGACCAGCTCGGCCCGGCTGAACGGCGCTTCGGGGTCCACGGTGATGACGAAGCCGAACCAACTGGGCTCGGAGCGGGGGGTGGCCTCGGGCAGCAGCAGGCCGGGGACGCCGTCGAGTCCCTCACGCAGCCGCCGCCAGTTGCGCCGGCGCGCCTCTATGAACGAGTCCAGCTTGGCCAGCTGGGTCAGCCCCAGTGCGGCCTGGATGTCCGTGGCCTTCAGGTTGTACCCCACGTGGGAGAAGATGTACTTGTGGTCGTACCCGGCCGGCAGCGTGCCCATCTGGTACGTGAACCGCTTCAGGCAGCGGTCGTTCTCACCGGGTTCGCACCAGCAGTCCCGGCCCCAGTCGCGCAGGGACTCGACGATGCGGGCCAGGGCCAGGTTGGAGGTCAGCACGCAGCCGCCCTCGCCCATGGTCAGGTGGTGCGCAGGGTAGAAGCTGACCGTCGTCATGTCGCCGAAGGTGCCGGTGAGCTGCCCGTCGTAGAGGGAGCCGACCGCGTCGCAGTTGTCCTCGATCAGGAACAGGTCGTGCTGTTCGCAGAGCTGGGCGATCTCCGCGACCTCGAAGGGATTGCCCAGCGCGTGCGCGATGACGACGGCGCGGGTCTTCGGCCCGATCGCCGCGGCCACCCGGTCGGCCGTCGCGTTGCAGGTGGCCAGGTCCACGTCCACGAAGACCGGGATCAGGCCGTTCTGCAGGATCGGGTTGACCGTGGTCGGGAAGCCGGCCGCGACCGTGACGACCTCGTCGCCCGGCCGCAGCCGCCGCTCCTCCAGGGCGTGCGACATCAGAGCCGACACGGCCAGCAGGTTCGCCGACGAACCGGAGTTGGTCAGATGAGCCTTGCGGCGCTTGAGGCGTCGTGCGAACTGCGACTCGAACTTGCGGGAGCTGGTCCCGGCGGCGATCCGCATCTCCAGCGCGGCCTCCACCAGAGCCACCCGGTCCTCGTCCTCCAGTACCGCCCCGGACGGCCAGATCTCCGTCGTCCCCGGGACGAACTCCCGTGCCGGGGCGGTCTCCTGGTGGTATGCGCGGACCTCTTCGAGGATCCGGTTCTTGCGCTCGCTCATGATCAATTCCCTTCTCCGGCCGGGGATGCGGCCGTGATGCCGAGTGGTGTGCTGTGCGACGGACGCTCCGGCGGCAGCACGGAGGCGAGGAGGTCGCGCAGGGAGTCGTCGAGTCCGCGAGAGGGGCTCCAGCCGAGCAGCCGCCGGGCACGGGAGATGTCCAGACACTGGCGGGCCACGTCGGTGCGTGCCGGCGCCTCGGCCGCCTCGGTCACCGGGACGTCCACACCGCTGAGCGCGATCATCCGGTCGATCAGCGCACGCATGACGACCGCCTCGCCGCGGCCCACGTTGATCACCTGGCCGGTCACGGCCGCGGACGGAGCCGAGGCCGCGGCCACCACCGCGTCGGCGACGTCACGGGCGTCCACCAGGTCACGGGCCGCGCGCAGCGGCGGAAGCCGCAGGGCGGTGACCTGCTCCCCACGTGCCCGCGCCGCCGCCGACGCACCGAGATGGGCCGCCACCCTGCCGAAGAGACTGCCCTCGGGCACCCCGGCGCCGATCACGTTGGCGAGCCGGAGCACCACTCCTTCGACGCTTCCCTCCCGCGCGCCGCGCAGCACGGCCCGCGTCCCGAGGAGTTTGGTACGGCCGTAGGGCGTGACCGGGTCGGGGTCGTGCCTCTCGCCCGTGCCGCCGGCCGGGTCGCCGGCGCCGTACTCGTGGACGCTGCCCAGCTGCACCAGCCGCACCGGAGGACCGGGCAGTTCGGCGAGTGCTGTCACGACCCGCTCGACGAGTACGGCGTTGCCCGCGTTCATCTCCGCCTCGTCCGCCCGCCAGGCCCGGCCCGCCGCGTTCACCACGACGTCCGGGCGGGCCGCGGAGAAGGCCGCCCGCAGCTCACCCGAGGCCGCCGTCAGCAGGTCCAGGTACGTGGCTGTCGTGGTCCGGCCCGATGGCGGACCGGCGCCCGGCGGCGGACCGCCTCGGGAGACGCCGTGCACCCGCGCGCCCCGCGCGGCGAACGCCGCGCCGAGCCCACGGCCCAGGAAACCGCTGCTCCCCAGGATCACGACCTGCAGCCCCGGCACGGGTGCACGGTCAGGCCGCACGGCTCGTCCCGTGCTTCACGGCCTTCCACCAGTCCGGGTTGTCGCGGTACCAGGCGACGGTCTCCGCAAGACCCTCCTCGAACCCGATCCGGGGTGTGTAGCCCAGCTCCTGACGGATCTTCGACTCGTCGATCGAGTAGCGCAGGTCGTGTGCCTTGCGGTCGGCCACCCGGCGGATCTTCTCCTCGCCGGCGCCGGTCAGTTCCAGCAGCTTCCGGGTGAGGTCGAGGTTGGTGTACTCGTTGCCGCCGCCGATGTTGTAGATCTCCCCGGCCCGGCCCTCGTTGAGCACCAGGTGGATGCCACGGCAGTGGTCGGCCACGTGCAGCCACTCGCGGACGTTGCGTCCGTCCCCGTACAGGGGGACCTGGCCGCCCTCCAGCAGATTGGTCACGAAGAGCGGGATGACCTTCTCGGGGTGCTGGTAGGGGCCGTAGTTGTTGGAGCAGCGGGTGACCGACAGGTCCACACCGTGGGTCCGCCAGTACGCGCGGGCGACCAGGTCCGAGCCGGCCTTCGAGGCCGCGTAGGGCGAGTTGGGCGCCAGCGGCCACTCCTCCGTCCAGGAGCCCTCCGCGATCGAGCCGTAGACCTCGTCGGTGGAGACGTGGACAACCCGCTCGACCCCGCTCTCCAGCACCGCGTCCAGCAGGGTCTGGGTGCCCAGCACGTTCGTCCGGAAGAACTCCCCGGCTCCTTCGAGCGACCGGTCCACATGGGACTCGGCCGCGAAGTGCACCACGGCGTCGTGACCGGGCAGCAGTTCGCGGAGCAGGGACCGGTCGCACACGTCGCCCCGTACGAACACCAGACGTTCGTGCGAGGCGGGCAGGTTCTCCCGGTTGCCGGCGTAGGTCAGCTTGTCCAGGGCGGTGACGTGGGCGCCTTCCCAGCCGCGGTACTCGTCCGCCAGCAGACTGCGGACGAAGTGTGAGCCGATGAAGCCCGCCGCTCCGGTGACGAGGATCCTCATGCCGCGACCTCCACTCGTGTGTGATCTCCCACGACGAGGCAGTGATGGTCGGTGCCCCGTCCCGTGGTGCCCACGGACGCGGCGCGCCCGATGAGCGAGTTGCGCAGGCCGTGTACACCGGTGACGGACGCCTCGTCCAGGGCGATCGAGCCCTCGAGCCTGCTGTCCGTCACCAGGCAGTCCCGCCCGATGGAGGTGTGCGGGCCGATGTGGCTGTCCTCCAGCACCGTGCCCGCGCCGATGATGGCCGGGCCCTCCACCCGGGACCTGACGACGCGAGCGCCGGCCTCGACCACGACTCGGCCGACGAGCACGCTGTCGTCGTCGACCCGTCCGTCGACGCGCCGGGTCAGTCCGTCGAGGAGGTGGCTGTTGCACTCCAGGACGTCCTCGACCTTTCCGGTGTCCTTCCAGTAGCCGTCGTAGCGGCTGGCCCGCACCTCCGCACCGGAGGACACGAGCCACTGAACGGCGTCGGTGATCTCCAGTTCGCCGCGGACGCTCGGCCCGATGGACGCCACCGCCTCGTGGATGGCGGCGGTGAAGAAGTAGACACCGATCAGCGCCAGGTCGCTGCGCGGCTCCCGGGGCTTCTCGACCAGACGCCGCACCTCGCCGTCCGGCCCCAGCTCGGCGACGCCGAACGAGCGAGGGTCGGCGACCTTGTGCACGACGACGTGCGCGGCCGGGCGGTGCCGGGCGAACTCCTCGGCGATGGGGACGATGCCGTCGGGCAGCATGTTGTCTCCCAGGTACATCACGAAGTCGTCCGGGCCGAGGAAGTCCCGGGCGATCACCACGGTGTGGGCCAGTCCTCGCGGCTCGTCCTGGGCGATGTAGGTGATGTGCACGCCGAACCGGGAGCCGTCGCCGAGGACCGCCTCGATCTCCGGCCCGCGGTTGCCGACGATGACGCCCACCTCGGTCACGCCCAGCTCTCGGACGGAGCCGAGCACGTGCACCAGGACCGGTGTGTTGGCGATGGGTATGAGTTGTTTGGGCATCGAGTAGCTGAAAGGCCGCAGGCGGGTACCGGACCCGCCTGCTAGCACCAGAGCCTTCATCGAGAGGTCCTCTCGGTTCGTGTCGTCTTCACGCCAGATCTCCGAGCGCGGCGACCACGCTCGCGGGGGAGGGCATGGCGGCGATCTCGCGGGAGAGGGCACCCGCCGCCTCCCGGTAGGTGTCCTTGGCCAGCAGCTCCTGGCAGGAGTCCGCGACCGCGTCGACCGAGTCCTCGCCCGGCAGCAGCGTGATCGCCGCACCGCGGTCCGCGACGCGCAGGGCGGGCTTCTCCAGCACGGCGCCCTTGGGAATGAGGAGTTGCGGTACACCGGCGTTCAGACCGGTCAGGGTGCTCACCCCGCCCGCGTGGTGCACCAGCAGGTCACAGGTGGGCGCCACCAGGTCCAGAGGCGCCCAGCCGACGCGGACCCCCGGCAGGCCGTCGCGCAGCGCGTCGGCGGCCCCGTCGGGCGCGGCGACGATCAGTTCGACGTCCCACGAGGCGACCTCCGAGGCAAGGCCGCGCAGGAAGTCGAAGTTCTTGTCGTAGCTCTCCTTCGCGACGCGGCTGCCCGAGGTGACGAGGATCCTGCGGCGCTCGCCGCGGGTGAACATCCAGGTCTCCAGCCGCCGCTGGGCGTTCGCCGGGACGTAGCGCATGGGCTGTGCGGGGGCGGCGTTCCCCGGACGCAGGCTCGGTGGGCAGATGTCCACGAGCAGGTCCGGTCCTGGCAGCCGGTCCAGCCCGAACCGTTCCAGCTCCGGCCGCAGTTCGGCGTCCGCGCCCGGGTGAATGCCGTCCGCCTCGATGGCGTCCCAGGTCTGTCGCACGTGCGGCACGCCCAGGTGCAGGGCGAGCAGCGGAGCGACGTAGCTCATGGTGCCGCCGACGATCAGATCGGGCCGCCAGGACCGGCAGAAGTCCAGCATCCGGGGCAGGCTCGACGCGGCCATGCGCGCGAACCAGCGGCCGGTGAACAGCGCCTGCTCCACCGGGCCGGAGGGGATCGCCTCGGGACGGCCGGCCCGGTCGGTGGTGATGAAGTGCCGGATCGGCAGATCGGTGGTCGCCACGCCCGGCAGGCCCGACGACGTGATGTACGGGACCATGTCGTCGTTCGCGGCCATCACCACCTGGTGTCCCGCGTTGCGCGCGGCGGTGGCCAGCGGGGCCAGGGCGAACACGGTCGCCGGGCTTCCCGCGGCGACGAAGAGCATCCTCACGGTGTCCCTGCCTTGTCGAATCGGGGCAGCAGACCTGCCCGTACGGCCTCGGCCACGGTGGGGGCCTTGGCGTCCTTGTCGGAGATGAGAGGGGGCTCCGGGCAGTCCCAGGGCAGCCCGAGATCCGGGTCGAGCGGATTGATGTCGATCTGCGTGCCCGGCACATGGGTGGAGGACACGACGTAGCAGATGCACGCGTCGTCGGTCAGCGCGAGGAACCCGTGCCCCACACCCTCAGGCACGTACACCGAACGCCCGGAGTCCGCGTCCAGCACGTTCACCCGGTGCTCCCCGAAGGTGGGGGAGCCGATCCGCAGATCCACGACGATGTCACGCAGCGCGCCCCGCACACAGGTGACGTACTTGGCCTGCCCGGGCGGGATGCGCACGCTGTGGATGCCGCGCAGTGTGTGGCGCCGGGAGACCGAGTAGTTGATCTGCCGAGGCCGGAAGGGCACGCCGGTGGCCTTTTCCAGCAGGTCGCCGCGCATCGCCTCGTAGAACGAACCCCGCGCGTCGGGGATCAGCGCGGGCGTGATCACGTACGTGCCCGGGAGGGTCAGTTCCTCGATGTGCACTGGAGGCTCGCCTTTCTCGGTCGGGTGCCCGCCCGGGCCCGCCGCTCAAGATCGGCGGCCGCGGCGACGGGGGACGGCATACGGGCCATCTCCGCGGCCAGACCACGGGCCGCGTCGGCGTATCGGGGGTCGGACAGCAGCTCGTCCAGGGCCGCGCCGACGGTCCGCGGGTCGTCCTGCCGTTCCGCCGTGTCGAAGGACAGCCCGGCGCCGGCCGCGGTGAGCCGGTCGCCCAGCGGGAAGTGGTCCGCCAGCTGCGGAAGCACCAACTGGGGCAGTCCGAAGGAGGTCGCCGTCATGGCCGTGCCGGCGCCCCCGTGGTGAACCATCGCGTCACAGGTGCCGAGGAACAGGTGCAGGGGGAGCGGGTCGACCGCCGTGACCCCGCTCGGCAGCGGACCGATCCGCGTGCGGTACGGCTCGGGCAGCGTCACCAGGATCTCGGTCCCGGGCCGCGCGGCGAGGGCCCGCAGCAGACCGCGGGTGAAACCCACACCGTGCAGGGCCAGGGTGTTGCCCAGCGACACGGCCACCCGCCGCCGCCCCGCTCCCGGACCGCGGTCGGCCCGTACCCAGGCGGGAACCTCTGCGCCCCCGCTGTACGGCACGTACCGGATGGGCGTGCCCGGCTCGCCGCCCGGCAGCCGCAGCGAAGGCGGACACGGGTCGAGCAGCACGTCCGGGTCGGGCAGGCCGGGAAGGCCGAGCCGCTCGCACAGCTCACGGGCGCCGGGGCGGACGAAGGCCCGGGCAGGTCCGGAGATGGCGTCCACCGTCCACCGGTGGTGCACGACCGGCACACCCAGCCGTGCCCCGATGATCAGCGAGCAGTACTCCAGCGGGTCGGCCAGGACGAGATCCGGCCGGTACCTCTCGGCCACGTCGCTGTAGCCGTCGAGCATCGAGGCGGCGTGGGCCCACCACAACCTGCCGTACCCGCCGAGCAGTTCGGGGGCCGGCCGGGGCCGTGCCTGCAGCGGACGCCGCTCCGGCTCCAGCCCCTCCAGCAGCATCCCGTTCACCTCGAACGGCTCGCCCGCCGAGATCGCCGTGAGACCGCAGGCCCGTACGGCTCCGACCACATCGGGCTGGGCCAGCACGGTCACCTCGTGACCGGCCGAGCGCAGCGCCCACAACAGCGGCACCAACGGAAGGAAATGGGTGGGAACGGGGGTGGAGATCACCAGTACGCGCATCTGACGGACCGTCCTCTCGGGGCGCGTGGTCAGCGGCGTTCGGCGGTCAGCCGCTCCAGCAGCGGCACGATCTCCTTGGGCGCGGGCGCGGCGAGCATCTCGTCGTGCAGGCGGCGGGCGCCCAGCTGGAACGACGGATCCTCCAGCAGCCGTACGAGCTGCTTGTGCATCTCCGCGACGTCCAGGGCGTCCGGGTCGGCGACCAGGCCCGCTCCCATGTCCCGCACGTAGCGGGCGGTGACCATCTCGTCCCACATGACCAGCGGCATCACCAGCTGGGGCACGCGGTGGGCGACGGCGGAGGAGAACGTGCCGCCTCCACCGTGGTGGACGATCGCCGAAGCGGTCGGCAGAACCTGGTTGAGCGGGACGTACTCCAGGGCGCGCACATTGCCGGGCAGCGTGCCCGCCGCGTCGAGCTGCTGGCTGTTCAGCGTGGCGACGACCTCGATGTCCAGCTCCGACACCGACGCGAAGAACTCACGCAGGGGGAACCCGCTGTACTTGCCGAAGATCTTGCGCCGGCTCACGCCCAGGGACAGCACCGCCCGGGGACGCCCGGGACGGGTGTGCAGCCAGCCCGGGAGGCGGCCGGCGCCGGTGTACGGGACCCTCCGCACCGGTATGCGCGTCTGGTCGAGCGGAGCCTGCATCCGGGACTGGGTGAGGTCCAGCGTCCACTGGCCGAGCAGCATCTCGTCGCCGAACTCCAGCCCGTGGCGCTCCAGAACCGGGCCGAACCAGCTCAGCCACGGATGCTCCGTCAGCTCCGACGCCGGATCCGCCAGTTCACGCTTCGTGCGCTCATGGATCACGCCGATGTTGTCCATCCCCCACAGCAGCCGGGCGTGCGCCGCGCCGCTGACCCGCGCGGCGACGGGGGCGGGGAACATCAGCGGATCCCACAGCACCAGGTCGGGACGCCAGGCACGGGCGAAGTCGACCAGGTTGTCCAGCACCGGCCGGCGGGCGCCCGGCTCGGAAGGCTCCGGGTAGTGCAGCCGGAACATGCCGGTCAGAATGGCGCGAGTGGTGCGCCAGGACCCCGTCTCCTCCGGTTCGAAGGCGTCGAACCCCAGGGAGGGCCGGTCCGGCTCGGCGTCGCCCGTGTGCGGGCCGAGGGCTTCCGGCAGTTCGTCCGGCGTGCCCAGCGGTACGGCCGTGAGCCCCGCCGCGGCGATGTTGTCGATCACCCCGGGGTCCACGACGCCCGCGTGACTCGCCACGACGACCTCGTGCCCGGCGCTCTGCAGCGCCCAGGCCAGCGGCACCACCGGATACAGGTGCGCCGTCGCCGGAAAGATGGTGAACAGGACACGCATTGTTGATCTCCGTTCGCGTGGGACGCGGTTCTGGGGCGGGTCAGGCCGCGATGGCGGGACGGGCGCGGCGGCGCGGGGCGCAGGCAGTCACGGCCCCCGTCGTCGCCAGCGCCGTCAGGAACAGCAGCGCCGGGCGGTAGCCCGCACCCGCCGCCACGGCCACCGCCGGCAGCGACAGCAGGGGGCCCAGCTGAACCGCCGTCTGGTAGACCGGCACCGCGGTGCCCCGTTCTGCGGCCGGAATGCCCGACACGGCCTGGAGATTGAGGGCTGCGAAGGACAGCACGAAACCCGCCTCGACGCAGAGCAGCACCGGCAGCACCCCGGTGACGTAGGTGTCCGGCGCTCCGGTCAGCAGCGCCGTCACACAGCCCAGCGCCGTGGCGCACCCTCCGGCCGCGATCAGCCGTGCGGTGCCGAAGCGCGCCACCATCCGGTCGGCGAACGGCAGGGTGAGGGCCAGCGGCACACACGCCGGCAGGAACGCCAGCGCCGTCTCCCAGGAGCCCCACCCCCAGGTGTCGTGCAGCCAGTGGGTGAGGAGCAGCAGCAGCCCGAGGTAGGTGCCGTTGAGTGTCGCCGCGCACAGCGCCGACCGCACGAACGGACCGTTGCGCACCAGCCGGATCAGGGCCGGCAGCAGCGGCTCGGCGGATGGGGGCCCGGCGTCCCGGGGGACGAGCCGGAGACCGGCCAGCAGCAGGAGGAGGGCGAACGACCCGGGGAACACCGGAGTCCAGCGCCAGCTCAGCTCGGTGAGCGCACCGGAGGAGAGCAGGCCGACCGTGAACCCCGCCGCTCCGAAGAGGGAGTACACGGACACCGCCCGGCTCTGTTCCCGCCCTGGCCGGAAGACGGTGCCGATGATGGCCAGCCCGGTGGGCGCGGT
Source organism: Streptomyces cellulosae (assembly GCA_014655195.1). Taxonomy (GTDB): domain Bacteria; phylum Actinomycetota; class Actinomycetes; order Streptomycetales; family Streptomycetaceae; genus Streptomyces; species Streptomyces cellulosae. The sequence continues at coordinate 13,898 of BNBH01000026.1, forward strand.
CAGCGCCGCGCACATGCCCTTCACCACCCTGGTCGCGGCCAGCACGGCGCCCTCGTCCGTCAGGCCGCCGGCCAGCGAGGCGGCGATGAACACCGTCAGCGCGGCGAGGTACACGGGCCGTCGTCCCCACAGGGCGGCAAGACGCGGGCCGAGCAGCAGCAGGGCGGCGAACCCCGCGGCGAAGCCGCTCATCATCCACTGCCCGCCGAACATGGACAGTCCCAGGTCCCGCCCCATGGGCGGCAGGGCGACCAGGACGACGGAGACCTCCAGGGCGTCGACGAGCATGTTGCCGGCGAGCACGAACAGCAGGGCCCGCCGACCGGCCAGGGCGGGGCCGGGGCGCGGGGAGGTGAAGAGGGTCGGCATTCGTCCGCCCGCTCAGCCGCCGAGGAGGGTGCCGCCGCTGGCGTCCAGGTAGGAGCCGGTGATCCAGCGCGAGTCGTCACTCGCGAGGAAGGCCACCACATCGGCGATGTCGCGGGCCTCACCGACCCGGTTGAACACCGAGTAGCCCGCCATCGCGGCCACCGCCTCCGGGTCGCTGAAGACGGCGGAACCGTTGTCGGTGATGCCTGGGCCCACGCTGTTCACCGTGATGCCGCGCGGTCCGAGGTGCTTGGCGAAGTGCAGGGTGAGCTGGTCGACGGCGCCCTTGGTCATCGCGTACGCAATCTCCTGAGGGTTGGCGACCCGGGTCAGCCCCGAGGAGATGTTGATGATCCGCCCCCCGTCGGGGAGGTGGGCCAGGGCCCGCTGCACCAGGAAGTACGGTGCCTTCGCGTTGACGGCCCACAGGCGGTCGAACTGCTCGGGGGTCAGTTCCTCGGGGTCCACCCCGCCCATCACCCCGGCGTTGTTCACCAGGATGTCGAGCGTGGTCGTCCCCGTGCGCTCCTTCAGCTCCCTTTCGAGAGCGAGGAACAGCTCGTGCACATCGCCGGGCACCCCGAGTTCGGCCACCACGGAGAACGCGCGACCGCCGTCCTTCTCCACGGCGGCGACCGTCTCCTCGGCGGCCGCCCGGTTGCCGGAGCAGTGCACCGCGACCAGCGCTCCGTCGCGGGCGAGCCTGAGGGCCGTGGCCCGTCCGATACCCCGGCTGGAGCCGGAGACGAGCGCGGTCTTGCCGGAAAGCTTGCCCATCGTGATCCTCCTGTGCGTGATGTCCTGACGGAGCGGAGCGGGGGCCACGGACACGGCCGGCCCGCCGGCGCCGGCCCGCGCGGGGCGGCCGCCGTCGAGCCCGCCGACCATGGCGCCCAGATGGCGGCGGGCCGCGGGGAGCTCCAGCAGCTCGCGGAACACCTCCCGCAGCGGGTCCACCTCGGGCCCGCCGAACAACAGCTGGGCCTGCGCCTCGATGTTGGTGAGGACCCGAGCGCCCACCGCTCGCCGGACCAGGCCGTAGCTGTCCAGCACCTCGTCGCCGGCCCGGCCGGCCAGCCGGGCGGCGAGCTTCGGGCCGAGATCCATGGCGTCCTGCAGGCCGAGATTGAGCGCCTGGCCCCCCACGGGCAGCTGGACGTGTGCCGCGTCCCCCGCGAGGAACACCCGGCCGTCGCGGTACCGGTCCGCCTGCCGGCGCGCGTTGCCGAAGGCGTTGAGCCAGACAGGCCGGGCGGCGCTGATGTCCTCGCCGGTGACGTGCGCCCACACCGCGCAGACGTCGGCGAAGGCGGGGGTACCGGACGGCCCGGGGGTCCGGTCGAAGGCGTGCACCATGATGCGGGTGACGCCGTCCGGGCCGCGGCGGGCGTTGGCCACGCCCCGGGGATGACGTTCGAAACGCCGCTCCCGCAGTTCGATGCCGGCCAGATCGGCGCGCAAGAGCTCCTTGCCGGAGTCGGCCCCCGGGAACGCGAAGTTCCCCAGCCGCCGAACGGTGCTGTCCTCGCCGTCGCAGCCGATGACATAGGCGGCGTCCAGCCGCAGCCGCCGCCCGTCCGGTGCCACGGCGACGACACGCACCCGGTCGGCGCGCTGGGCCAGACCGGTCACCGTGAGTCCCCGCCGCACCTCGACGCCGAGTTCCCTCGCCCATGCGGCGAGGACGGCTTCGACATGTGTCTGAGGCGCCTTCCACTGTCCGGCGTACGGACTGTTCCCGGCCTCGCTCAGGTCGAGAGGGATGCCGCCGAAGTGACCGGGGCCCGCCTCGGGCAGCGGCCCGAACCGTTCCAGCAGGCCCCGTTCGGCCAGCAGTTCCATGGTGCGCGCGTGCAGGACGGACGCCCGGGACTCGGTCGTGGGCCGCTCCAGCCGTTCCAGAACGGTCACCCGCGCCCCGCCGGCCCGCAGGTCACCGGCGAGCATCAGCCCGGTCGGCCCGGCCCCCACGACGACCACATCCGTGTCCGGCGCGGTCATGTCAGCGCCGCTTCTCGGCGTGGTCCTTGGCATGGCCGAGGGTCGCCCGGCTGTTGGTGCTCAGCGCGCCCTGGACGTACGCGCGGGCGTCGGCCACGGTCGCGTCGGGTCCGAGGACCCGCGCGATGTTCTCCGTGTTGAGGGTGACGGTGTGCTGCGAGGTCGCGGCGACCCCGCTCCCGTTCTCCGTGAACGTCCACAGGCCGGTGTGCAGGGTCATCAACGCGGGCAGAGTGACCTGCTTGTACGCGATCCTGTGGTGCGGGAACGTCACCCGGTACGACTTCGTGGTGTGCGTGGAGCCGTCCTTGGCCAGGGTGTCCATCTCCAGGGTCTGCAGCCCGGGGGAGTGCTCCGTGAAGCGGACCGAGGCCACGTGGGGCAGCCGCTCCGCCCACAGACCCGCCTCGTCGACGAAGTCGAAGGCGTCCTTGGACGAGCCGGCGATCTGCACGGTGTCCTCGAAGGAGAACGTGACGTCCTCCGCGGCGTGGGCCAGTTCCACGTTGGTCTTCAGCGCGGCCAGCTCGGCACGGGAGTTGCGGTCGACGGCCTCGTCGATCCAGCGCAGGCCGGCGGGGTCGTCGTCCACGGCGCGGTAGTCGTGCAGCAGCCGGATCCGGGCCGAGTCGTCGGACAGCGGCTCGATGACCCAGGCGCCGCCCATGGCGGCCACCGGCGGGGCCGAGACCTCCTGCCGGAAGGTGATCCGCAGACCGTCCGGGTCCAGCGTGCGGCGCGAGGTCCAGTTCTTCGCCTCGCCGTTGGCGGTCGCCCAGATCCGTATGCGCTCCTCGCCCGCCGAGCGCTCGACATGGTCGACGTAGATGGTGGGAGGGAAGATCCGCGGCCAGTTCTCCACGTCGGCGATCAGCCGGTAGACGGCGGCTGCCGGGGCTCCGACCGTGATCTCGTGCTCGACCTGACGGGTCGTCATGACGGTTGCTCCTCAGCGTCTCAGAAGTTGCCCAGACCGCCGCAGACGTTCAGCGCCTGCGAGGTGATGGAGGCGGCGGTGTCGGAGGCCAGATAGCCGACCAGGCCCGCGACTTCCTCGGGGGTCGAGTAGCGGCCCAGCGGGATCTTCGCGTGGAACTTCTCGAGGATCGCGTCCTCGGAGGTGTTGTAGGCGGCCGCGTAGCCCTGGCGCACCCGTTGTGCCATCGGCGTCTCGACGTAGCCGGGGCAGACGGCGTTCACGGTGATGCCGGTGGGCGCGAGCTCGTTGCCGAGCGCCTTGGTGAAGCCGACGACACCGTGCTTGGAGGCCGAGTAGGGGGCGCCGAGCACCACGCCCTGCTTGCCCGCGGTGGAGGCGACGTTGATGATCCGGCCACGGTCCTTGTCGCGCATACCGCCGGTGGTGAGCACCTCGCGCGTCACCCGGAAGACGCTGTTGAGGTTGGTCTCGATCACGTCGGACCAGAGGTCGTCAGGGAGTTCGGCGGTGACCCCGCCACCGGACCTGCCGGCGTTGTTGACGAGTACGTCGATGGTGCCGAAGCGGTCAACTGCCCGCGTCACGAGGCGCTTGACGTCGGTCCCGGAGCGTACGTCGCACGGGGCGCCGTCCACGTCCAGCCCCTCGTCGAGCAGTTCCTTGACCGTGCGGGTCACGCCGGTCTCGGTGCGGGCACAGAGGAACACCCGGTGGCCGTCGCGGGCCAGCAGCCTGGTCACCGCCAGGCCGATGCCGCTGGTCGCGCCCGTGACGAGGGCCACCTTCGGCTTCTGCTGTGTCATGTCTGTCTCCTGGTTGGGTCGGTGTGCGCCGAGCGGGGGCGGGGTGGGGCGGAGAGTGCGCGCCGCCGGTCCCGGTCCGAGGCATCGACGGTGTCCGGGCGGGAACCGGCGGCGCGGTCCGGGTCTGGTCAGCCGACCTCGGCCGGTACCAGCAGGGCGTTGACGGCCTCGAGCAGCGATCGCGGCGTCGCCGCGTCGGTCAGCGTCTCGTCGTCCAGGGTGATGCCGAACTCACGCTCGATCCTGCCGCCGGTCTCCAGCAGCGCCAGGGACTCGTAGCCCAGCGAACCGAAATCGGTGTCGAGGATGTCGCCGTCGAGATCGACGCCTTCGTCCGCGCCGGCCCCCTCGCGCAGGATGCGCTTGAGGTCCTCAAGGGTGAACTCATGGGCGGGCATGGGTGACTGTCCTTTCGTCTCTGTTGTGGGGTGGTCGTCACGGCAGGCACTCCGCGCGCCCCGTGACCGCCGGCGGTCAGACCGCGCGCACCACGGCCGCGGAGTTGAAGCCGCCGTGCCCCCGGGCGAGCACCAGGGCGGAGCGCACCGGGGCCGGCCGTTCCCGGTCGACGACCAGGTCCAGGTCGTGACCGGGAGAGGGGGTGACGCCGACGGACGGTGGTATCACCTCGTCCCGCATGGCGAGGAACGCCGCGGCCAGATCCAGCGGCGCCGCCCCGGAATACAGCCGCCCGGTCATCGTCTTGGGCGCCGTCACGGGCACGGCCCGCGCGCCGAACACCGCCGTGATCGTCTCGGTCTCGATGCGGTCCAGGTCGGGCAGGGCGGCCGCGTCGGCGAACACCACGTCGATGTCACCGGGCGACGCTCCGGCGTCGGCCAGGGCGAGTTCGACGGCCTTGCGCAGGCCGGGGGGCCGCCCGCTGCCCGGCCGAGGGTCCAGCGTGGCGCCGTATCCGGCGACCTCACCGTAGATCCGAGCGCCCCGGGCCCGGGCCTGCTCCAGATCCTCCATGACGAGCAGGGCCCCGCCCTCACCGGGCACGTGCCCCGCTGCCGCGTCGTCGAAAGGAAGGTAGGCACGTTCGGGGTCACGGCCGACGCTCAGCCGGTTGCTCGCCATCTGGGCGACCCAGCCCCAGGGGCAGATCGACGCGTCGACGGCGCCCGCCATCACCAGCCGTGTGCCCTTGCGCAGCTGCCGCCGTGCCTGGGCGATCGCGTCGAGCCCGCCGGCCTGGTCGCTGACGACCACACCGCTGGGCCCTCGCATGCCGTTGCGGATGGATATCTGACCGCTGTTGACGGCGTAGAACCAGGCGAAGGACTGGTACGCGCTGACGTACCTGCTGCCCTTGCTCCACAACGCCTGGAGCTCCCGCTGGCCGAACGCGAAGCCTCCGGAGGAACTGGCGGTGATGACCCCCATCTCGAATCCGGGAAGGTCCTCCGGCCGCACCGCGGCGTCCTGGAAAGCCCAGTCCGCGGCCACCAGCGCGAGCTGGGTCATCCGGTCCGTCTGCGGCAGCAGCCGTCCCGGCAGGTGCTCGGCCGCGTCGAACCCGTCTATCTCACCCGCCAGTTGGGCGGGGTATTGGTCGGGCACGAAACGCGTGATGCGTCCGATGCCGCTGATCCCCTTGCGGGTCGCGGTCCAGTAGGTCTCCGTGCCCAGTCCGTTGGGTGCGACGACACCCAGTCCGGTGACGGCGGCTCGCACGCCGGTCGCGCTCATGCGTTCCTCCGATCGGGGCGGGCGAGCACCATGGCGCTCTGGAAACCGCCGAAACCGCTGCCCACCGACAGCACGGCGTCGGTGGGCCACTCCCGTGCGGTGACCGGGACGTAGTCGAGGTCGCACTCGGGGTCCGGGGTGTGCAGGTTGGCGGTGGGCGGCACGACGCCGTGCTCCATGGCCAGCGTGCTCGCCGCGATCTCGATGGCCCCGATCGCTCCCAGCGAGTGGCCCACCATCGACTTGATGGAGCTGACCGGCACGGCGTAGGCGTGCTCGCCGAGGCTGCGCTTGAACGCGGCGGTCTCGTGACGGTCGTTCTGCTTGGTGCCCGAGCCGTGTGCGTTGACGTAGTCGACGGCCTCGGGATCCAGGCGCGCCTCGTCCAGGGCGACCCGGATGGCCTCGGCCATCTCCCGGCCGTCCGGACGCAGGCCCGTCATGTGGAAGGCGTTGCTGCGCGTCGCGTAACCGGCGATCTCCGCGTAGACATGGGCACCGCGCCGCCGGGCGCTGCCGAGTTCCTCCAGGACGAAGACGGCGGCACCCTCACCCAGCACGAAGCCGTTGCGGGTGCCGTCGAACGGGCGCGAGGCGTGCTCGGGGTCGTCGTTGCGCGGGGTCGTCGCCTTGATCGCGTCGAAACAGGCCACCGTGATGGGGGAGATGGGCGCGTCGGTGGCACCGGCCACCATGACGTCGGCCGATCCCTCCCGGATCAGGTCGGCGGCGTAGCCCACGGCGTCCAGCCCGGACGTGCAGCCGGTGGACACCACGGTGGCCGGTCCCTCGGCGCCCACCGCCCAGGCGACCTCCGCGGCGAAGGAACTGGGCACGAGGTGGTTGTACAGGTGCGGGACCGCATAGGTGTGGTCGACCAGATCGAGCCGGCCGCTGTCGCTGACCGTGCGGTACTCCTGGTCCAGTCCCATGGTGGCGCCGACCGCGCTGCCGATGGTGACGCCGGTGCGGTGCGGGTCCAGGGCGGTGAACTCCAGGCCGCTGTCGGCAACCGCGTCCCGGGCCGTGACCACCGCGAACTGGGCGGCGCGGTCCATCCGCCGGATCTCCTGGGCGCTCAGCCCCAGCAGCTCCGCGTCGAAGTCGACCTCCGCGGCGACCTGGGAGCGGAAGGGGGAGGGATCGAAGAAGGTGATGCGACGGGTCGCCGTGTGCCCGCCGGACAGGGTGTTCCAGAAGCTCTTGACGCCCACGCCGCCCGGGGCGGTGACCCCGATGCCGGTGATCACCACCCGCCGGGGGTACGCGCCGCTCACCGGGCGGTCCAGTGGTAGAACCGCTGCGCCATGGCGTCGGCGGGCGAGCGCCAGGTGGCCGGGTCGTAGGCGGTGATGAACGGCTTCAGGTCCTCGCTGATCCCGACGAACCGCGGGTCCGTCTTCGCGGTCTCTATCCGCTCGCCGCCGTCGTCGGAGTCGAAGTCCTGCAGGTGGAAGTAGAGGCCGCGGTACGAGAAGAGCTGCCGGCGCCGGGTGCCCATCCGACGGGGCATCTCCGTGTCGTCGAACTCGCCGAAGAGGCGGGCCACGTCTTCGGCCGAACGGGGTTCCATCCTGGCCACGATCAACGTGCTGTGCATGAGTCTCTCCTTGTCAGGACTGCTGGATCCGGGACGGACCGAACCAGCGCTCCAGTGCCATGGGCAGGTCGTGATGGCTGCCCGGTGCCGCCCAGGCCACGTGTCCGTCGGGCCGCACCAGGACCGCCGCCGTGTCCGCGAGGGGAGTGCCGGGCCGGACGCCGTGGGGCTCCGCCGTGACGATGTCCACGCGGTCCGACCAGCCGGCCGCGCGTTCGCGGAGGACGGCGTTGTCCTCCAGGTCGAGCAGCACGCCCCGGGCCGGCTTGAGCAGTTCGGTGCTGCTGGTCTTGCGCCGCTCGCCCACGAGTTCCAGATGCGGCATGCGCAGCCCCAGCAGAGGGTGCGGGCCGGGACCGACGTCGTAGCGGATCTCCAGGCCGCTCACCATGCCGGCGAGGTGGCGGCTGACCTCCTCGTAGCGGATGAGCTCCGCCAGGACGTCACGCAGCGGCTGCATCTCCTCGCCGGTGAGGAAGAGCAGTCCCTGGGCCTTCGTGTTCGTCATCAGCCGTTCGCCGACCGGGTACCGCTCGGCGTGGTAGGTGTCCACCAGCGCCTCCGGGGCGGTGCCGCGGACGACGGCGGCCAGTTTCCAGCCCAGGTTCACGGCGTCCTGGATACCGGTGTTCATCCCCTGGCCGCCCGCCGGCAGATGGATGTGCGCCGCGTCCCCGGCGAGCAGCACGCGACCTCGGCGGTACTCGGTGACGAGGCGGGTGGCGTCGCCGAAGGCGCTCACCCACTCGTGTTCGGCGTGCGAGATGTCGATGCCGGTGATCCGCTGCCAGGCGGCCGCGACCTCCGGGTAGGAGGGCGGTTCGGTGCGTCGGCGGGGCCGGGTGCCGCGTTCGCAGACGATGATGCGGGTGACGCCCCGGTTGCCGAGCGGGCCGCACATCACCATGCCGCCGGGGAAGGTCTCGCCGATCAGCCTCGGCCTCAGATCCACGCCCTTGATGTCCGCGAGGTACATCTCCAGCGTCGCCGCGGTGCCCGGGAAGTCGAATCCGGCGGCCTTGCGGACGGTGCTGCGTCCGCCGTCGCACCCGACGAGGAAGGGCGCGGTCAGCCGGGTCTCCTCACCGTCGGGACCGCGCACTTCGACCTCGACGTGGTCCCCGTGGTCCCGCAGGGAGACCAGCTCGTGGCCGCGCCGGACGTCGGCGCCGAGCTCGCGGACCCAGCTCTCCAGCATCGTCTCGGTGTCCGACTGAGGCACGGTCTTGGCGGCCTCGTGAATGCTGTCGAGGACACCGAAGTCGACCGGCAGGCCGCCGAAGTGCCCGGCGTTGCTGGTGCCCATGTCGCCGAAGCGGTGGAGCAGTCCGCGCTGGTCGAAGACCTCCATGGTGCGAGTGGTGAAGCCCAGTCCACGGGACTCGCCGGTGCGCTCGGTGAGCCGGTCCAGCACGATGACGTCAACCCCCGCGAGCCGTAGCTCCCCGGCGAGCATGAGTCCGGTGGGACCCGCGCCGGCGACGATGACGGAAGCGTCCATGGATATGTCCTCCGGGGCCTCGGAANGGCGAGCATGAGTCCGGTGGGACCCGCGCCGGCGACGATGACGGAAGCGTCCATGGATATGTCCTCCGGGGCCTCGGAATGGCGGAAACGACGAGGCGGCGCACCGGATGAAGTCTCGGTGCGCCGCCTCGGAAGGGTCGATCGACACAGTGCTGGGGAAGCTAACGAAGAGCTTCTTCGGAATCACCGCCGATGTCAATGCAAATTTTCGAACCCTGCAACAAGCTTGCGTCAGAGAATCGTCAAATAGATTTCCGCAGGCAACTNGTCAGAGAATCGTCAAATAGATTTCCGCAGGCAACTTCATGCACTGGGCAGGCGCGTGCAGAGAAACAAGAAAGAGGCTCTGCCGGATCGTTCCCATTCCGGCAGAGCCTCGTTCTTCTGCTGGTTGCTCTGATTTCTTTTCCGCGGGGTTACGAGTGTGTTCCGAGCGAGGTGAGGACATCCTCCCCGTGGTAGTACGCGCGCCCGCGCACACTCTGCCGGCGCCACCGGTCCTCGCTCGCACGGCGGTAGACGCTGCCCGGGGCGAGGCCCCACAGACGGGCGATGTCACGTGCCGTCATCCAGCGCACCGGCTGCTCCCGCCGCGCGGGGCGGCTGCCGCGGCGGAGCCATTCCTGCCCGGACCAGCGGTGCGCCGGCTCGCTGTCGCAGCCCACCTCGACCGTGTCGCCGGAGCCGGACCGCACCTCCGCCCTCAGCGTTCCTCCGCAGCCCGGAACCACGCAGGCGCCGACCGGCAGCCGGCGTCTCGGGGCGGGGTCGATCACCCGTCGCGCCCGCCGGACGCACCCTGTGACCTCGGACGACAGGTCGGCCACGGCCGGGTGCGCGACGAGCCAGTCGATGTGCCGGAGCAGGAAGCCGGCCATGTGCGCGACGGTGTCCGGCGGAGCGCTCACCCGCCGTTCGTCGATCACCAGCGCGGCCCAGGACCTCAGGGTGGCGACGATGACGGAACGGGCCTCGGCCGCGGCCGTGTTGAAGGGCAGTCCGGGCAGCGGGCCACCGGACGTGCGGTCGCGGGGCCGGTCGGTTCCGGTGAGCAGACCGCCGCACTCCTCATGGAGACGGGGCAGCCGTCGCAGGTCGTGGGTGAGCCGTAGCGCACAGGGCGGGCAGAGCCGGCCGCCCTGTGCGGCGAGATCGCGGGCGCGGTCCGCCGCGCCGTGCCGGCAGGCCGCCCCCTCGCACTCCGCCGGCTGTGTCGTGGCCCGTTCGTTCTTGATGATGTCCGTGGATCGGTATGTCATATCCCCCACCGCTCAGCAGTGGGGCGAACGTATTTCGGGCATGATGAACGGGCAAGCGAAGGCCGGTCATATGTCGTCGATCTGTACCGGCCCTACGATTTCCTTGAGGGATCTGTTCGCGCGATGTCCTGTGCCGATGCCGCCTCAGATCTTGAGGTGTTCGGAGATACCGTCCAGAACGCACTCGAGACCGGTTTCGAACTGCCACTGCAGGTCGTCCTTACGTCCGGCCTCGCCGATGTAACGCTCGTACATCGGGAAACGGCCCGTGCTCAGAAGCCAGGCCATCTGAGAGGCGAGTCCCGACCTGGCCTCCTCCCGGCTGGACCACCCTCGCACGCGCAGCAACTGGGTCACGCCGACCTCGGCGTTGACCGCGCCGTGCACGTACGACGTGACCGTGCTGTAGACCACCATCGCCGTGTCGGCGTCCAGCCCGAGGCCGTCGAGCGCGGCCAGGGCGGCCTCCGGAACGGCCAGTTGGTTCGGCGTCGGGGCGCACCAGGTGGCCCGGGTGACCCAGGAGTGGCGGAGGAGGACCTCCCTGATGCGCAGGGCGAGCGTGTGCATGGTCGTGCGCCAGTTGCCGGTCTCGCCCGGCAGATCCATCTCCGCGTAGACGAAGTCGACCATGAGCTCGATGAGCTCGTCCTTGCCGGTCACGTAGCGGTACGCGGCCATGGGGGCGACGCCCAGCTCGGTGGCCAGGCGCCGCATCGTGACCGCGTCCAGTCCCTCCGCGTCGGCGACGGCCACCGCGGCCTTGGCGATACGCCGGGGCGTGAGCGTGGTGCGGGGCGCGGGTGCGGGCCGTTCGAGGCGCTCCCACACGGAGACGTGGTCCTTGTCGTGGGCCTGTGCCTGTCGCTCCTGGGAGGGCATCGCGTGGCTTCCTTCCGCCGGACGGTCTGTGTACAGCGTATCAGCCGTGGACAACGTACACTTCCCCGTGTACGTTGTACGTCGAGGATACGTCGTACACATTCGGATCGTGCACCTTCGGAGGTTCCTTCCATGGCTGGCACCAGTGACGGCCCCCTGCGGACCGCAGTGATCATCGGCAGTACCCGGGACGGCCGCTTCGGCCCCGTCGTGACGGACTGGATCACGGGCCACATCGCCGAGCGTGAGGACATGACGGCCGACGTGATCGACCTTGTGGCCACGCCGCTCCCCACCGTTTTCCCGGCCTTCGGGCAGCCGCCCTCCGCCGAGGTGGTGGTGCAGCTGGGCGAGGTGTCGCCGAGGCTGGCCGCGGCCGACGCCTTCGTGATCGTCACTCCGGAGTACAACCACAGCTTCCCGGCGGCACTGAAGAACGCCATCGACTGGCACAACGAGCAGTGGCACGCCAAGCCGGTGGGATTCGTCTCCTACGGCGGCCTGTCCGGAGGCCTGCGCGCCGTCGAGCAGCTCCGCGTCGTCCTCGCCGAACTGCACGCCGTGACCATCCGCAACACGGTCAGCTTCCACAACTACGGCGAGGTCTTCGGGGGCGACGGGAAGCCGGCGGACCCCGGCTGTGATGTCGCCGCCAAGGCGATGCTCGACCAGCTCACCTGGTGGGGCCACGCGCTCCGGGACGCCAAGGCCGTCCGCCCGTACGCCGTCTGACGCCCCCTGCCACGGAAGCCCGAGGTTGTGATGACGGCCCGTCCGACCGCAGCGCCCACCCCGCCCGACCGCGCCGGCCTGCCCCGGCTCGGCGTCTTCGGCCTGATGCTGGGCATCTTTCTGGCGACGCTCGACGGCCAGATCGTCAGCACGGCGCTGCCCACCATCGTGGGCGACCTGGGGGGACTCGAGCACTTCTCCTGGTCGGTGACGGCCTACCTGCTCACCATGGCCGCCGCCACCCCGTTGTGGGGCAAACTCGGAGACCTCCACGGCCGCAAGGGCGCCTACAGCAATGCCGTGGTGCTCTTTCTGATCGGCACAGTTCTGTGCGGTCTGGCCCAGAACATGGGTCAGCTCATCGCCTTCCGGGCCGTGCAGGGTCTCGGAGCCGGCGGACTCATGGTGGGCGCGCTCTCGGTGATCGGCGTTCTGGTGCCCCCGGAGGGACGTGGCCGCATCCAGTCGATGGTGGGCGTCATGATGCCCGTCGCCTTCGTCGGCGGCCCGCTCCTCGGCGGACTCGTCACCGAGCACCTGGACTGGCGCTGGACGTTCTACGTCAACGTCCCCGTCGGTCTCGTCGCTCTGCTGGCCGTCGCCAAGGGAGTGCGGCTGCCCGCACAGCGCGTCCCCGGGCACGTCGACTACGTCGGCGCCGCTCTTCTCACCAGCGGTGTCCTGGCCCTCACCCTGCTCGCCGGGTGGGCCGGCACCACGTACCCCTGGCTGTCCTGGCAGATCTCCGCGCTCGCGGCCCTGGTCGTGGTGAGCCTCGCCTGGTTCGTCCGGGTGGAACGGCGCGCCGTCGAACCGATCACCCCGCCCCGGCTGTTCGCCCGGCGGGAGTTCACCCTCGCCCAGGTGCTCAGTCTCCTCGTGGGCGCGATCCTCATCTCCGTCGTCAACTACCTCCCTCAGTACATGCAGTTCGTACAGGGCGCGTCGCCCACCGCCAGTGGCATGCTGATCCTGCCGCTGATGCTCGGCATGCTGTCGGCACAGCTGACCACCGGGCGGCTCATGGACCGCGGCGGGCTGGACCGCGTCGTGCCGCTCACCGGCTCCCTCGCCACCGTCGCCGGCGCGCTGCTGCTGCTCCTGCTCGGCACGGACACCCCCCTCGCCGTGGCCTCGGCCCTCACCCTCGTGGCCGGCGTCGGCATCGGGATGCTGATGCAGAGCACCCTGCTCACCACCATGAACAACGCCGATCCCCGCGACATGGGGGCCGCCACCGGCACCGTCACCCTGGTGCGCACCATCGGCGGCTCTCTCGGCGTCGCCGTCCTCGGCGCCGTGCACAGCAGCCGTACGTCCGGCGTCCTCGCCGGCCGGCTCGGCGGCGACACGGAACAACGGCTGACCATCGGCGGCGAATTGACCCCCGCCGCGTTGGCAGATATGCCCCGGGAGGTGCGCGACGCCGTCGGGCAGGCGGTGAGCAGCGGACTGCACGGCGTGGTGACCGGCGCGGCCCTCCTGGCGGTGTGCGCGTTCGCCACGGCGTGGTTCATCCGCGCGGCGCCGGCCGCCCGGCCGTCTGAAACCCCGGCGGCCGCCGAGAAGGGCGCGGTCCGCTCCTCACCGGCGGACTGAGCGCCGCCACAACCGGCGAGCGGTGGACGGCGGAGGCACGAGCCGGCCCGCCCGACCACGCGAGCCGGCCGCCCATGCACCGGAGCACCTCTCACCATCCGAGCCGCCGGCCGCACGGTGGAACCCCCGCCGCCGTGCGGCCGGCCCCAGAACTGAGGCGATCACCCATGTCCACACACCCCCTGGACCGCGTCCGGGACATACTGGTCCGTCCGTTCTCCGTCGGCGGCCTCAATCTGCCCAACCGCGTCGTGATGGCGCCCATGACCCGGGAGTTCTCCCCCGGCGGAGTCCCCGGCGACGACGTGGCGCGCTACTACGCCCGGCGGGCCGCGGGCGGCGTCGGCCTGCTCGTCACCGAGGGCACCTACATCGACCACGCCTCGGCCGGCAACAGCGCCCGGGTGCCGCACTTCTACGGCGACGAGGCGCTGGCCGGCTGGTCCGCGGTCGCCGAGGCGGTCCACCGGGAAGGCGGCAGGATCATGCCGCAGCTGTGGCACGTCGGCATGGACCGCACCGCGGGCAACCCGCCCGTGCCGGACGCCCCGAGGATCGGCCCCTCCGGCATCGCCCCCGACGGTTCGCACTCGGGCCGCGAGATGACCCAGGCCGACATCGACAACGTCGTGGCGGCCTACGCGTCCGCCGCCGCGTCGGCCGAGGCCCTCGGATTCGACGGCGTGGAGATCCACGGCGGCCACGGCTACCTGGTCGACCAGTTCCTGTGGTCCCGCACCAACCGGCGCACCGACCGGTACGGCGGTGACGTCGCCCGGCGCACCCGGTTCGCCGCCGAGATCGTGGCGGCCTGCCGTGCGGCCGTGTCCGACGACTTCCCGATCTCGTTCAGGCTGTCCCAGTGGAAGGTCGACCACTACGGGGCGCGGATCGCCGAGACCCCCCAGGAGCTGGAGACGGTGCTGGGGCTGCTGGCCGAGGCAGGCGCCGACATCTTCCACTGCTCCACCCGGCGCTTCCACGTCCCGGAGTTCGAAGGCTCGGACCTCAACCTCGCGGGCTGGGCGAAGAAGCTCTCCGGCAAGCCCGCCGTCAGCGTGGGCTCGGTGGGCATGAGCAACGAGTTCCTCGACGTGTTCCAGGGCGAGCAGGCGGCCGTCACGGACATCGGGAACCTGCTCGACCGCATGGAGCGCGACGAGTTCGACCTGATCGCGGTGGGCCGCGCACTCCTCGGCGACCCCGAGTGGCTGGCCAAGATCCTTTCCGGCCGCACCGGCGAACTCACGCCCTTCCACGTGAGCCGGATCGGCACCCTCCACTGACGCCGCACGCGGCGCCCGTGTCACCTGTCCGGGGCGCGGGCGCCGCCCGGGGAGCGGCTGTCACGCTCGGTTACTATGCTTCTTTCGTGCCGGAACCGGCCGGTAAGGGGCGCACGATGACCGACGGACTGAGACACGTGACCACCACGCGTTACGTCATGCCCCTGCACTCCGGAGGGTCCGTCCCCGGCGTCTTCGAAGCCGACGACCTGGGCACCTACGTCGTCAAGTTCACCGGCTCCGCGCAGGGCCGCAAGGCGCTGGTCGCCGAGGTGATCGTCGGCGAGCTTGCGCGGGCACTCGGGCTGCGGTTCCCCGAACTGGTGCTGGTGCACTTCGACCCGGCGATCGCCGACGCCGAACCCCACCAGGAGGTGCGCGACCTGCACGCCTCCAGCGCAGGGGTCAACCTCGGCATGGACCATCTGCCGGGCGCCCGCGACCTCACCCCCGAGGCGGCCGAGACGTTCACCGTCGATCCGCTGGAGGCCGGGCGGATCGTCTGGCTCGACGCGCTCACCGCGAACGTCGACCGCACCGTGCACAGCTCCAACCTGCTGCTGTGGCCCACCCTCGGCGTCGTCCCGCCCCGGCTGTGGCTGATCGACCACGGCGCCGCGCTCGTCTTCCACCACCGCTGGGACGCCGGCGACCCGACGAAGGCGTACGACTTCCGCCACCACGCCCTCGGCCGGTACGGACCCGACGTGCGCGCCGCCGACGCGGAGCTGGCGCCCCGGGTGACGGAGGAGCTGCTGCGGTCGATCGTGGACGAGGTGCCCGACGCCTGGCTGGACGGTGAGCCGGGGTTCGGCTCGCCCGAGGCGGTCCGCGCGGCGTACGTGGACCACTTGCACGCGCGGGCACGGGCGTCCGGCGCATGGCTGCCCCTCGACTTCCCCACGGCCGACCAGATCGCCGCGGAGAACGCCCTCCGCGCGGCACGGACGCAACAGGGCCGGCCGGCCTGGCTCAAGCAGGTGCCGGACCTGCACGGCCGGCCGGCGGTGGAACAGGACGGGACGGTGCACCTGCGGTGACGGCCGACGCACGGCGCGTGGAGATCGAGTACTGCACCCGGTGCCGTTGGCTGCCCCGGGCGGCCTGGCTGGCGCAGGAGCTGCTGACCACCTTCGAGCAGGAACTGACCGAGCTGGCGCTCAAGCCCGGGACCGGCGGGGTGTTCGTGGTCCGGGTCGGGGACGAGGTCGTCTGGGACCGGCGGGAGCAGGGCTTCCCGGAGCCGACGGCGGTGAAGCAGGCCGTACGCGACCGAGTGGCCCCGGGGAAACCCCTGGGCCACTCGGAGAGGTGAACCGCCCGAACGACCGCCTCAGCCCTTGAGCTGCTCGTACGCCGGAAGCGTGAGGAAGTCCGCGTAGTCCTCGTCGAGGGCGACCTTCAGCAGCAGGTCGTGGGCCTGCTGCCAGTTGCCCGCAGCGAACGCCTCCTCGCCGATCTCCGCGCGGATGTCCGCCAGTTCCTCGGCGGCGACCTTGCGGGCCAGCTCGGCGGTGACCTTCTCGCCGTTGTCGAGGACGACGCCCGCGTTGATCCACTGCCAGATCTGCGAGCGGGAGATCTCCGCGGTGGCCGCGTCCTCCATCAGATTGAAGATGGCCACCGCGCCCAGGCCGCGCAGCCACGCCTCGATGTAACGGATGCCGACCTGCACGGCGTTGACCAGGCCCGCGTACGTGGGCCTGGCGTCGAGCGAGTCGACCGCGATCAGGTCCTCGGCCTTGACGTCGACGTCCTCGCGCAGCCGGTCCTTCTGGTTCGGCCGGTCGCCGAGCACCCGGTCGAAGGACTCCATCGCGATCGGCACCAGGTCCGGGTGGGCGACCCACGAGCCGTCGAAGCCGTCGTTCGCCTCGCGGTCCTTGTCCGCCTTCACCTTCTCGAAGGCGACCTTGTTGACCTCCTCGTCCCGCCGGGACGGGATGAACGCCGCCATGCCGCCGATCGCGTGCGCGCCGCGCTTGTGGCAGGTGCGGACGAGGAGTTCGGTGTACGCCCGCATGAACGGGGCGGTCATCGTCACCGCGTTGCGGTCCGGCAGCACGAACTTCGGCCCGCCGTCGCGGAAGTTCTTGACGATGGAGAACAGGTAGTCCCAGCGGCCCGCGTTCAGCCCGGACGCGTGGTCGCGCAGCTCGTGGAGGATCTCCTCCATCTCGTACGCGGCGGTGATCGTCTCGATGAGGACCGTGGCGCGGACGGTGCCCTGGGGGATGCCCAGGTAGTCCTGCGCGAACACGAACACGTCGTTCCACAGCCGCGCCTCGAGGTGCGACTCCGTCTTCGGCAGGTAGAAGTACGGGCCCTTGCCGAGGTCGAGCAGCCGCTGGGCGTTGTGGAAGAAGTACAGGCCGAAGTCGACCAAAGCGCCGGGCACCGGGGTGCCGTCGGGGCCGGTGAGGTGGCGCTCGTCCAGGTGCCAGCCGCGCGGGCGCATGACGACCGTCGCCAGCTCCTCGTCCGGCCGCAGGGCGTACGTCCTGCCCGTGCGCTCGTCGGTGAAGTCGATGCGGCGGGTGTAGGCGTCGATCAGGTTGAGCTGGCCGGTGACCACGTTCTCCCAGGTGGGCGCGGACGCGTCCTCGAAGTCCGCGAGCCACACCTTGGCGCCGGAGTTCAGCGCGTTGATGGTCATCTTGCGGTCGGTCGGGCCGGTGATCTCGACGCGGCGGTCCTCCAGGGCCGGCGGGGCCGGGGCGACCTTCCAGGAGTCGTCGGCGCGGATCGCGGCCGTCTCCGGGAGGAAGTCGAGGGTGGAGGTGCGGGCGATCTCGGCGCGGCGCTCCGCGCGCCGGGCGAGCAAGTCGTCGCGCCGGGGCGTGAACCGGCGGTGCAGCTCCGCCAGGAAGGCGAGGGCCGTCTCGGAGAGGACCTCCTCCTGCCGCGGCAGGGGCTCGGCGTCGACGATGGCCAGCGGGGACGGCGCTGGTGCGGACATCAGCTGTCACTTCCTTCGGCGTGCGGGGGGCGCCGGGTGCCGGGCGACCCGGGTACGGCGGGAGAGGCCCCTGCGCCGGGCAGAGGGCTCACAGAGCTTCTGATCAGTGGATAGTAGTTTCCTCATAGTGGAAGTTCAATGTTCTGTTGATGTCGAGAGTCCTCATTCAAGGTGCGTCAGATCGGCCTCCGTGTCGATGTCGTACGCCTCCGCGACATCACCGCACTCGACCAGTTCCACGGCGTCCGCGTGCTCCTTGAGGTAGGCGCGTGCGCCCTGGTCGCCCGTGGCGGTCGCGGCGATCCCCGCCCAGTGCTCGGCGCCGAACAGCACCGGATGCCCGCGGACGCCGTCGTACGCCGCCGAGACCAGCGAGCGCGGCGACCGGTACGCGCGCCGCACCCGGGCCACCGCCTCCGCGCCGATCCCCGGCTGGTCCACCAGCAGTACGAGCGCGGCCCGCGTGCCCGTGCCGGCGAGCGCGGTCAGCCCGGCCCGCAAGGACGTGCCCATGCCCTGCTCCCAGTCCGGGTTGTCGATGAGCGCGCAGTCCGGCAGCGCCGCGCGGGCGCGCACCTCCTCGGCGCGCGCCCCCAGCACCACGTGCACGCTCGCGCAGCCGCCCGCGCGCAGCACCTCCGCCGCGTGCTCCACGAGGAGCCGCCCCCGGTGGGGGAGCAGCCCCTTGGGGCGCCCGCCGAGCCGTCGTCCGCCGCCCGCGGCCAGCAGCAGGCCGGCCACCCGGTTCTCGTCGTCCGTCATGCGTCCTGCATACCCCACCCGGAGCCGCCCGTCCGGGCGTCCGGCGGACGGATGCCCCGGGCCACGGTGTCACGCTGCGGAACAAGTCGATGACGCAGCGGACTGGCGCAAAGGCCCCGGGGTGGCGTTTACTGGCGCGCACCGGTCCGCGGGGGCGCGTAGGACCGGTCAGGGGAGGCGCACGACGACCTGCCAGGGGGAGGACCGTGTTGCGAGGCGTGGACCAGAGGTGTGTGCCCGGCAGTCAGGTGGACCCGCGTGTGGCGGAGCTGCGCTCCGCGGTGGCCCGCTTACGCCGCCAACTGGCCGCACACCGTGCGGACTTCCGGGACCGGGGCATCGCGGAGGAGGCGCTCGCCACGCTGGCGGGGCTGGCCGCGGCCGACCGTCCCGACATCCCGATGCTGCGCCGCTCCCTGCTGCTCGTCGCCGGAGCCATCGGCTCGGTGAGCGCGCTGGGCGAGGGGCTGCGGCAGCTCCGCGAGGCGGTCGACCTCTTGGGACCGTCACCGAAGGTGTGACGTACGGGTGTTCGGGGCGTCGGTCGTGCGGGGCGATGCGTGGGACGCGCGTGTGACGCAAGGTGAGTGCGGTGCGCGCCCGAGGGCGGGGCGAGCGCGGCGTGCGCCCGGCGTGGTGAGCGTGGGCGCCCCGTACGCGGGACCCGAACGCCCCCTCAGGCCGCCGGACCTCCCGGGTTCGCCAGCGCCTCCGACAGCTCGCGCGCGATCTCCTGCAGCACCGGCACGATCCTCTCCGTCGCCGACTCCGTGACCCGGCCCGCCGGGCCCGAGATGGAGATGGCGGCCGCCGTCGGCGCGTCCGGCACCGGCACCGCGAGGCAGCGCACGCCGATCTCCTGCTCGTTGTCGTCGATGGCGTACCCCTGCCGGCGCACCTCCTCCAGCGCGGCGAGGAAGCCCTCGGGCGTGGTGATGGTCTTCTCCGTGGCCGCCGGCATGCCCGTGCGGCCCAGCAGCGCGCGCACCTCCTCCGGCGGGAACCCGGCCAGCAGCGCCTTGCCCACACCCGTGGAGTGCGGCAGCACGCGGCGCCCCACCTCGGTGAACATCCGCATCGAGTGCTTCGACGGCACCTGCGCCACGTACACGATCTCGTCCCCGTCCAGCAGGGCCATGTTCGCCGTCTCGCCGGTCTCCTCCACCAGCCGCGCCAGATACGGCCGCGCCCAGGTGCCCAGCAGCCGGGACGCCGACTCGCCGAGGCGGATCAGGCGCGGGCCGAGCGCGTACCGCCGGTTGGGCTGCTGGCGTACGTAACCGCAGGCCACCAGCGTGCGCATCAGGCGGTGGATCGTCGGCAGGGGCAGGCCGCTGCTGGCGGACAGCTCGCTCAGGCCGACCTCGCCGCCCGCGTCCGCCATCCGCTCCAGCAGGTCGAAGGCGCGCTCGAGGGACTGCACGCCGCCACTGGCGGCGGGCCGGGCGGAGTCGGTGGTGCTGGCGCTGGACGTCGGCACGGCGCGTTCCTTTCGGGGCTGGCAGGAGGTCAGAAGCCTACCCGGCGGCCGGTCGGCGGCCCGCTCGTACGGAGCTACGTTCTGTGTGACGGAAGTCTAATTCCGCTTTGCGGAAACGTCCAGGGGTGACGGTCGCGCCGCCGCGGCGGCAGGAGCACCCTTGACGCGGTGGAGTCCCGACGGCAACACTCCTTCAACAGAACGTTGAATTTTCCGGCGGACCTGCAGGAGGCTCCGGGTGCCCGACGTCGAACTGGTGCTGCGCTCGACCCGCGTCATCACCCCCGAGGGGACGCGCGCCGCGTCCGTCGCCGTGGCCGGCGGCACCGTCACGGCCGTCCTGCCGCACGACGTGCCCGTCCCCGCCGGCGCCCGCCTGGAGGACCTGGGTGACGACGTCCTGCTGCCCGGCCTGGTCGACACCCACGTGCACGTCAACGACCCCGGCCGCACCGAGTGGGAGGGCTTCTGGACCGCCACCCGCGCGGCCGCCGCCGGCGGCATCACCACGCTGATCGACATGCCGCTGAACTCCCTCCCGCCGACCACGACGGTCGACCATCTGCGCGTCAAGCGGAAGACCGCCGCCGACAAGGCGCACGTCGACGTCGGCTTCTGGGGCGGCGCCCTCCCCGACAACACGGCCGACCTGCGCCCGCTGCACGAGGCGGGGGTCTTCGGCTTCAAGGCGTTCCTGTCACCGTCCGGCGTCGACGAGTTCCCCCACCTCGACGACGGCCAACTCGCCGGCGCCCTGCGCGAGATCGCGTCCTTCGACGGTCTGCTGATCGTGCACGCCGAGGACCCGGGGCAGCTCGACGGCGCCCCCCGGCGCGGCGGCCCCCGCTACGCCGACTTCCTCGCCTCCCGCCCCCGCCGCGCCGAGGACACGGCCATCGCGCGACTCCTCGAACAGGCCCGGCGGTTCGACGCCCGTGTGCACGTCCTCCACCTCTCCTCCGCCGACGCGCTGCCCCTCATCGCGGAGGCCAAGGCGGACGGCGTCCGCGTCACCGTCGAGACCTGCCCCCACTACCTCACCCTCGCCGCGGAGGAAGTCCCCGACGGCGCCAGCGAGTTCAAGTGCTGCCCGCCCATCCGCGAGGCCGCCAACCAGGACCTGCTCTGGCAGGCCCTGGCCGACGGCACCATCGACTGCGTCGTCACCGACCACTCCCCGTCCACCGCCGACCTCAAGACGGACGACTTCGCGACCGCCTGGGGCGGCATCTCCGGACTCCAGCTCAGCCTCCCCGCCGTCTGGACCGAGGCCCGCGGGCGCGGCCACACCCTGGAGGACGTGGTCCGCTGGACGTCCACGCGCACGGCCCGGCTGGCCGGCCTCGACGCACGCAAGGGCGCCATCGCGCCCGGCCGTGACGCCGACTTCGCCGTCCTCGCCCCCGACGAGACCTTCACCGTCGACCCGGCCGCCCTCCAGCACCGCAACCGCGTGACCGCCTACGCCGGACGCACCCTGCACGGCGTCGTCAGGTCCACCTGGCTGCGCGGCGAACGCGTCCTGGCCGACGGGGAGTTCACCGCACCGAAGGGCCGCCTGCTCACCCGGCCCCTGACTCGACACCCGAAAGCCGGCCCCTGACTCGACACCCGAAAGCCGGCCCCCGACACGACACCCGAAAGGCAGGACCACATCACCGTGACGGCGATCGAGACCTTCACCGGCGACGCAAGCCCCTACGGCGGCGGCGACCCGTACGCGGACTACCGCACCGCCGACTTCCCCTTCACCCACCTCGCCGACCTCGCCGACCGCCGGCTCGGCGCCGGTGTCATCGCCGCCAACGACGAGTTCTTCGCCGAGCGCGAGAACCTCCTGCTGCCCGGCCGCCCCGTCTTCGACCCCGAACGCTTCGGCCACAAGGGCAAGATCATGGACGGCTGGGAGACCCGGCGGCGGCGCGGCGTCTCCGCCGGCCACCCCTGGCCGGCCGACGACGACCACGACTGGGCGCTGATCCGCCTCGGCACGCCCGGCGTCGTCCGCGGCATCGTCGTCGACACCGCCCACTTCCGCGGCAACTACCCGCAGGCGGTCTCGGTCGAGGGCACCGCCGTCGACGGCTCCCCCTCGCCCGGGGAACTGCTCTCCGACGACGTGAAGTGGACGACGCTGGTGCCCCGCACCCGCATCGGCGGCCACGCGGCCAACGGCTTCGCCGTCACCGCCGAACAGCGCATCACCCACCTGCGCCTCAACCAGCACCCCGACGGCGGCATCGCCCGCCTGCGCGTGTACGGCGAGGTCGTCCCGGACCTGGCGTGGCTCACCGCGCTCGGCACCTTCGACGTCGTCGCCCTGGAGAACGGCGGCCGCGTCGAGGACGCCTCCGACCGCTTCTACTCGCCCGCGGCCAACACCATCCGGCCCGGACGCTCCCAGAAGATGGACGACGGCTGGGAGACCCGGCGCCGCCGCGACCACGGCCACGACTGGATCACGTACCGCCTGGTCGCCCAGGCCCAGATCCGCGCCCTGGAGATCGACACCGCCTGCCTCAAGGGCAACGCGGCCGGCTGGGCATCGGTGTCCGTACGGGACGACGAGGACGGCGACTGGCGGGAGATCCTGCCCCGCACCCGCCTCCAGCCCGACACCAACCACCGCTTCCTCCTCCCGGACCCGGCGGTCGGCACCCACGCGCGCGTGGACATCCACCCCGACGGCGGCATCTCCCGCCTCCGGCTCTTCGGCTCCCTGACGGACCAGGGGGCGGCGACGCTGGAGGCGCGGAGGCAGGAACTCGGGGGCTGAGGCCCGTACGGGTGCCTGCTCGCGGAGGGGCGGGCACCCAGGGCCACGGCCCGGTCAGGCCGCGTGCCCTCCACGTACGTCACCGCGACGTCCGCGCCCTCCCGGGCGAGCCGCAGCGCCGTCGCGGCGCCGATGCCGCGGCTGCCGCCGGTCACCAGCGCCGTCCGGCCGAGCAGGGTCTTCTCCGTGGTGTCAGTGGTCATGGGCCCATCCCAGTCGCCGGGACGGCGGGGTGCTGGCGGCGATCGGACGTCGACCTGCCGCGCCGTCAACCGCCCGGGCGTGCCCTTGTGTTACATCACGGGAAACTCATCGGACCGTACCGAAAAATCCATGTACTTGACATTGACATGCCAGGGTCTACGCGCGTCATCATGGGGTATGCGATTCCCCCCACGAGCGGCCCGGTCCGGGGCCGCAGCAGCCCTTCTGTCCGTCCTTCTGCTGGGCGGCGGCGGTGCTCTCTCCGCCCCGGCGGCGCACGCCGCACCCGCCCTCCCCGTCGCCGCGCGGTCGATTCAGGCGGTCGGCGACATCTGCTACAGCGACCTGCCGTCCGAGGCGCACGACACCCTCGACCTGATCGAACAGGGCGGCCCGTTCCCGTTCGAGCAGGACGGCACGGTCTTCCAGAACCGGGAGGGCATCCTCCCCGGCCAGGAGACCGGCTACTACCACGAGTACACGGTGATCACGCCCGGTTCCCCCACCCGTGGCGCGCGCCGGATCGTGACCGGTGAGGAGTACCAGGAGGACTACTACACCGCCGACCACTACGCCTCGTTCGACCTCGTCGACCACTCCTGCTGACGGGCCGGTTCGTGGCAGGGGCGGCGGGTCAGCCGGGCTTGCGCGTCTCCGCGACGGCGAACAGGGCGACGCCCAGCACCACCAGGGCGACGCTCGCGTAGATCTCGTAGCCGTCGAGGAACCCGGCCCGCCGCACGAGGCCCCAGTGCCAGTCGGTGAACTGCGTCACCAGACCGGCCACGCCCTGCAGCACGGCCACGAACCCCAGCACTTCCAGCAGTCGTCTCATGCCACCGACTCTCGCCCCGCGGACCCCCCACCCACATCGGCCGCGGGGCGAGGCCTTCCCGACCGA
Source organism: Streptomyces cellulosae (assembly GCA_014655195.1). Classification (GTDB taxonomy): domain Bacteria; phylum Actinomycetota; class Actinomycetes; order Streptomycetales; family Streptomycetaceae; genus Streptomyces; species Streptomyces cellulosae. The sequence continues at coordinate 37,673 of BNBH01000026.1, forward strand.
AGTGCACCGCTCTTCTCCGCCGGGACGCCGAAAGTCTGAGGCCCCGCGACTTCGGTCGACGATTCCGCCCGCGAGGGGCCGCACCGGGCGCCCACTGCATAGATTTGTCGACTGTGACTGATGACAAGGCGGCGCGGACCGCCCCGGTGTACACGGGGCCCAGGTGGTTCTTCCCGTCCGCCCTCATCCACGAGCTCGACCCCGACGCGAGCCGCTCCGGCCGCCGCCCCCGGCGTACCGCCCGCGACTGGGTCGTCGACTTCTCCTGCTTCCTGCTCGCCGTCCTGATCGGGCTGGTCGGCGCCGAGGCACTACGGGACAACACCGAGCTCCCGCACGCCGTCGCCGTCCTCGACCAGGTGCTCGGCGCGCTGTCCTGCGCGGCGGTCTGGCTGCGCCGCCGCCGGCCGTTCGGCCTGGCCGCGGCGATGGTGCCGGTCGGCTTCCTCTCCGAGACCTCCGGCGGGGTCGCGATCATCGCCCTGTTCACGCTCGCCGTGCACCGGCCGTTGCGGTACGTGGCCTGGGTGGCCGGCGCGCAGCTCGCACTCGTGCCGCTGTACTTCTGGTGGCGTCCCGACCCCGACCTGCCGTACGCCGCCGCCGTCGCTCTCCTCCTCGTGCTGACCGTCGCCACGGTCGGCTGGGGCATGTTCGTACGGTCCAAGCGGCAGCTCATGCTCAGCCTGCGGGACCGGGCCCGGCGCGCCGAGACGGAGGCGCGGCTGCGGGCCGAACAGGCGCAGCGGCTCGCCCGCGAGGCCATCGCGCGGGAGATGCACGACGTGCTCGCGCACCGGCTGACGCTGCTCAGCGTGCACGCGGGCGCGCTGGAGTTCCGTCCCGACGCCCCGCGTGACGAGATCGCGCGGGCGGCGGGCGTGATCCGGGAGAGCGCGCATGAGGCCCTCCAGGACCTGCGGGAGATCATCGGGGTGCTGCGGGCCGGCGACAGCGAGGACGCGGGGCGTCCGCAGCCGACGCTGGCGGCGCTCGACACCCTGGTCGCCGAGTCCCGCCAGGCGGGGATGAAGGTCACCCTGGACCAGCGGGTCACCGACGCCGCCTCCGTCCCGGCCTCCGTCGGCCGCACCGCCTACCGCATCGTGCAGGAGGCCCTGACGAACGCGCGCAAACACGCTCCCGGCGCGGAGGTCACGGTCTCGGTGGCCGGCGGCCCGGGCGAGGACCTCACCGTGCGGGTGCGCAACCCGCCCCCTGAGGGGGACGTCCCCCCGGTTCCGGGCGCGGGCCAGGGCCTGATCGGCCTGAGAGAGCGAGCGACGCTGGCGGGGGGTTCCCTGGAACACGGCCGGACCCCGGAGGGCGGCTTCGAGGTGAGCGCACGGCTGCCGTGGCGATGAGCCTCGCGGCGATCGCGGACAGCACCTTTGCGCGGACCTCGGCTGCACTTCCGTGCCTGCGGCTCACGGGGTGCCTCGCGTCGTCGTATGCCGGGTGCGGGCCGTCGGGGGCCGGCCGCGCAGTTCCCCGCGCCCCCTTGGGGCGCTCGCAGGCGCCGAGTTGCGCAGACACCCCCGACCCGCACACACCACCCCCGGTGCATGATTACGTACCCCCCATGACAAGAATCCGCGTGCTCCTCGTGGACGACGACCCCCTCGTCCGCGCCGGCCTCTCCTTCATGCTCGGCGGCGCCGACGACATCGAGATCGTCGGAGAGGCCGCCGACGGAGCCGAAGTCACCGCACTCGTCGACCGCACCCACCCCGACGTCGTCCTCATGGACATCCGCATGCCCACCGTCGACGGCCTCGCCGCCACCGAGGCGCTCCGCGCCCGCGCCGACGCCCCGCAGGTCGTCGTGCTCACCACCTTCCACGCCGACGACCAGGTCCTGCGCGCCCTCCGCGCCGGCGCCGCCGGCTTCGTGCTGAAGGACACCCCGCCCGCCGAGATCGTCGCCGCGGTCCGGCGCGTCGCGGCCGGCGACCCGGTGCTGTCGCCCGCCGTCACCCGGCAGTTGATGGCCCACGCCGCCGGCGACCCGGGCCCGGGCGACACCCGCCGCGCCCGCGCCCGCGACCGCGTCGCCGCCCTCAACGACCGCGAACGCGAGGTCGCCGTGGCCGTCGGCAGGGGTCTCGCCAACGCGGAGATCGCCGCCGAGCTGTACATGAGCGTGGCCACCGTCAAGACGCACGTCTCCCGCATCCTGGCCAAGCTCGACCTCAACAACCGTGTCCAGATCGCGCTGCTCGCCCATGACGCGGGCCTGCTGGAGGAGACCGACACACCGTGACGTCCACCGAGCAGCCCGAGCCCACGCCCGCACTCGACCTCGCCGCCGCACAACACCTGCTGGACGCCCAGCCCTTCAGCAGACTCCTCGGCGCCCGCATCACCGCGTTCGGCGACGGCGGGGCGACCGTGGAACTCGACGTCCGCGAGGACCTGCACCAGCAGAACGGCTTCCTGCACGGCGGCGTCCTCGCCTACGCCGCCGACAACGCCCTCACCTTCGCGGCCGGCGCGGTCCTCGGCCCGTCAGTGCTGACCGGCGGCTTCTCCATCCAGTACCTGCGTCCGGCCACCGGCCGCACCCTCCGCGCCCGCGCGACCGTCGTCCACGCGGGCCGACGCCAGGCGGTCACCCGCTGCGACCTGCTCACGGTCGCGGACGACGCCGGGGAAACCCTGTGCGCGGTGGCGCAGGGAACGGTCCTCCCGGTGACACCCCGCACGTCATGAAGCCATGAAGAAGGGGGTGTCACGGACACCCCCACGTCTCACGTCAGCGCCTCCTGCGCACTGCTCAACAGCTCCGCGGGCCGCACAGGTCTGCGCTCCCGCCGGGATCTCTCGCACGCCTCCGCGATCAGCAGCGCCCGCAGCGCCTCTCGGCCGTCGCACGGGTTGGCCCGCTCACCCCGGACCACCTCGACGAACGCGACCAGTTCGGCCTCGTAGGCGGGCCCGAACCGCTCCAGGAAGCCGGTCCACGGCTTGTCCGCCGCGGGTGGCCCCGTCGGCTCGGTGGACGCGATGGGCGTACGGTCGTCGAGGCCGACGACGATCTGGTCGCGCTCCCCGGCCAGTTCCATGCGCACGTCGTAGCCCGCGCCGTTCATCCGGGTCCCGGTGACCGTGGCGAGGGTGCCGTCGTCGAGGGTGAGCAGCACCGCGCCCGTGTCGACGTCGCCCGCCTCGCGGAACATCAGCGGCCCCGCGTCCGACCCGGTGGCGTACACGTCGACGACCTCCCGGCCGGTCACCCAGCGCAGGATGTCGAAGTCGTGGATGAGCGTGTCCCGGTACAGCCCGCCCGACTGCTCCAGATGGGAGGGGTCCGGCGGCTCCGCCTCGCTGGTCATCGCCCGTACCGTGTGCAGCCGCCCCAGCCTGCCCGTCCGTACCGCCTCGCGGGCGCCGGTGTAGCCCCGGTCGAACCGCCGCTGGAAGCCCATCTGCAGCACCGTCCCGGCGGTCTCCACCTCCGTGATCGCCTGTAACGTGCCCTCGATGTCCAGGGCGATGGGCTTCTCGCAGAAGACCGGCAGACCCGCGCGCGCCGCCCGCGCGATCAGGTCCGCGTGGGCGGAGGTGGCCGTGGTGATCACCACAGCGTCGACCCCCCAGGTGTAGATCTCGTCCACCCCGGGCGCCGCCGTCTCGCCGAGCCGGTGGGCGAGGGCGTGGGCCCGCGCCGGATCGACGTCTGTGAGAATGAGGGACCCCACCTCGCGATGCCTGCTGAGTGTGTGGGCGTGAATGGTGCCGATACGGCCCGTACCGATGACCCCGATGCGCATGGAAACAAAGTGGGGCTCGCGCCGCTCCCTGTCAATGCGTATGTCCGGACAACCGAACTACACGACTTCCCGTCAACAGCCCACGCGGATACGCTCGCTCCGTGCCGAAACCTGAAGTGGACCCGACCGTGCAGCTGGAGCTGAGCGTGGACCGCGGCTCCCCCGTGCCGTTGTACTTCCAGCTGGCCCAGCAGCTGGAGTCCGCCATCGAGCACGGCACCCTCACCCCCGGCACCCTGCTGGGCAACGAGATCGAGCTGGCCGCGCGCCTCGGCCTGTCCCGGCCGACCGTCCGCCAGGCCATCCAGTCGCTGGTCGACAAGGGCCTGCTGGTGCGCCGCCGCGGCGTCGGCACCCAGGTCGTCCACAGCAAGGTCAAACGCCCGCTGGAGCTGAGCAGCCTCTACGACGACCTGGAGTCCGCGGGCCAGCGCCCCACCACCACCGTGCTGGTCAACACCATGGTCGCCGCGTCCGCCGAGGTCGCCGCCGCGCTCGGGGTGAGCGAGGGAAGCGAGGTGCACCGCATCGAGCGGCTGCGCTCCGCGCACGGCGAGCCCATCGCGTACCTCTGCAACTACATCCCGCCCGGCCTGCTCGACCTGGACACCGGCCAGCTCGAGGCCACCGGCCTGTACCGGCTGATGCGGGCCGCCGGGATCACCCTGCACAGCGCCCGCCAGACCATCGGCGCGCGGGCCGCCACCGCCGGCGAGGCCGAGCGGCTGTGCGAACAGCCCGGCGCCCCGCTGCTCACCATGCAGCGGGTCACCTTCGACGACACCGGCCGCGCGGTCGAGTACGGCACGCACACCTACCGGCCCTCGCGGTACTCCTTCGAGTTCCAGCTGCTCGTACGGAACTGATCCGGGACGCCTCCGGGCCGCTCGGTCGTCGCATTGTCCGGACAATGTGACGCGATCCACAGGCGTACGGTGGGAGCCCGCAGGCCGGTGCGGACGCGAACGGCGGAGGGCCCGCCTCCGCCCCGCCCGCGCCCCTTGTCCACCCGCTTCCGGTGCCGGATTCGACGAACCCCGTCACCTGCCCGGTACCGCGATCGGGGCACCCGTGCGGCAGAATCGGGCCCGATGAGCACCTACCGCGACTTCACCGCCCCCATCGGCTCCCGGCGCGCGACCGTCCTGAGAACGGTCGGTACGCGGGAGCGCCGCTCCCACCTGTCGGCGCCCCGGGTGCCGACCGTGGGCATCGACATCGGCGGCACCAAAGTGATGGCGGGCGTCGTGGACGCCGACGGGAACATCCTGGAGAAGCTCCGCACGGAGACCCCGGACAAGTCGAAGAGCCCGAAAGTCGTCGAGGACACCATCTGCGAACTCGTCCTGGACCTGTCCGACCGGCACGACGTGCACGCCGTCGGCATCGGCGCGGCCGGCTGGGTCGACGCCGACCGCAACCGGGTGCTCTTCGCCCCCCACCTGTCCTGGCGCAACGAACCCCTGCGCGACCGCCTCGCCGGCCGTCTCGCCGTCCCGGTGCTCGTGGACAACGACGCGAACTCCGCCGCCTGGGCCGAGTGGCGCTTCGGCGCCGGACGCGGCGAGGACAACCTCGTCATGATCACCCTCGGCACCGGCATCGGCGGCGCCATCCTCGAGGACGGCCAGGTCAAGCGCGGCAAGTACGGCGTCGCCGGCGAGTTCGGGCATATGCAGGTCGTGCCCGGCGGACACCGCTGCCCCTGCGGCAACCGCGGCTGCTGGGAGCAGTACAGCTCGGGCAACGCCCTGGTGCGCGAGGCCCGCGAGCTGGCCGCCGCCGACTCCCCCGTCGCCTACGGGATCATCGAGCACGTCAAGGGCAACATCGCCGACATCACCGGCCCGATGATCACCGAGCTGGCGCGCGAGGGCGACGCCATGTGCATCGAACTGCTCCAGGACATCGGCCAGTGGCTCGGCGTCGGCATCGCCAACCTGGCCGCCGCCCTCGACCCCTCCTGCTTCGTCGTCGTCGGCGGCGTCTCCGCGGCCGACGACCTGCTCATCGGCCCCGCCCGGGACGCCTTCAAACGGCACCTCACCGGGCGCGGCTACCGCCCGGAGGCCCGCGTCGTGCGCGCCCAGCTCGGCCCCGAGGCCGGCATGGTCGGCGCCGCCGACCTGGCCCGCCTGGTCGCCCGCCGCTTCCGCCGCGCCAAGCGCCGCCGCGTCGAGCGGTACGAGCGGTTCGAGCGGTTCACGCAGGCCGCCCGCAAGGCCACCTCGGAGTCGCTGTGACGGGCGAGCTTCCTCCGCTGACGAACGAACCCGGCCGCCCCGGGGGGCAGGGCGGGGCGCACACCGGTGAGGACCGGCGCCACATGATCCGCCGCCGCGCCCTCACCCTGCTGATCATCGTCCTGCTCATCGGCGTCCCCGCCGGCTACCTGGTGATCTCCGCCAACCAGAGCCGGGCCAGCGGCAAGGACAAGGAGGCGAAGTACTCGGCGACCGGCCTCACCGAGGGCTGGCCCTCCAAGCTCCAGCGCCGCATCTACCAGGTGCCCGTGCCGCACCCGGCCTGGTGGGTCGCCTCGTACGAGACGAACAACTGGAAGACCAGCCGCCTCTACGTCGAGTTCGAGACCAGCGACGCGGGCCTGACCGCGTTCCTGACCAGCATGGGCATGTCGGAGAAGGACCTGAAGAAGGACCGCCTGACGATCGGTGAGCGCGACCGCGACGTCACCGGCTGGACCTTCGACGGCCCCGGCACCTGGTCCGGCCTGGTGCACAAGCAGGAGGACCCGGCGCCCACGCACGAGGTCGTCGTCAACCACGACAAGCCCGGCTACCCGCGCGTGTACGTCGTGGCCCGCACCGTGCCCTAGCCTGCCCGCCTGCTTGGGCCGCCGGAGCCGATTGTCGGACCCCGCCCGTAGAGTCGAAGACGACTGGTCCGACGGACGGGAGGGGAGGTGACAAGGCGTATGAGTGTCTCGACGGCCGACGGGTTCGCGGTCTCGTCGCTGCCTGCCGTGTTCCTGCCCGCACCCCTCCCGCGCGACGGACGGATCGCCTTCTACGACCCCGACGGCGCGGACCTGCCCCCGGAGGAGGACGAGGACGTGCCCGCGAGGGACGGGCGCGCCCGGCGCACGGAGCTCACCGTCGTACGCCCCCACGGCGCGAGTGTGCGCCGCCGTACCGTCCCCGCGCTGTCCCTTCCCGTGGACGAGGCCCTGCCCCTGCTGGTCAGCGCCCGGCACGACCCGGCGGCCCACCCGGCCGCCGCCTGCTGGGGCGCCGCCGCCCTGCACGCCCTGCGGCTCACCGCCCGGGGCCGCCTGCTGCCCGGCCTCACCACCGAGGGCTACGACGCCTGGCGCGCCGGCCCGCTCGAACCGGACGACGTGACCCACCTGCGCGCGGTGGCCGCATCCCTCCCGTACGAGGGCCACGCGGTGCCCCTGCCCGGGCCGGGCCCGCTGCGCCTGCCCCAGCCGGAGGCGCTGGTCCGCGCCTTCCTCGACGCCGTCGCCGACACCCTGCCCCGCACACCCGCCGCGCCCTACGCCTCCGGACCGCCGTTCGCCGCCCGGCGGCCCCAGCGGCTGCCCGACGCCCGGGACTGGGCCGCGGAGGTCGCAGCAGGCATGGACGCGGGCGTACGGATCTCGCTGCGCCTGGACCTCTCCGCGCACGACCTCTTCGACGCCGACGGGACCGCGGGCGGCAGTGGCGCGCGGGGGGCGGGCGCGGCGATCGTGCAGGTCCACAGCCTGTCCGACCCCACCCTGGTGGCCGACGCGGCGGCCCTCTGGTCCGGCGAGGCCGACCACGGTTTCGGGCCCCGCGCGCGCGTGGACGCCGCCCTCGCGGTGCGCCGCGCCGCCCGCGTCTGGCCCCCGCTGGACCGGCTCGCCGACCAGGACGTGCCGGACGTGCTCGCCCTGTCCGAGGACGAGCTGAGCGACCTCCTCGGCGTGGCGGCCACCCGGCTCGCGGCGGCCGGGGTCGCCGTGCACTGGCCGCGCGACCTCGCCCAGGACCTCACCGCCACGGCCGTGGTCCGCTCCGCGCCCGGCTCGGCGACCGACGGCACCGGCTTCTTCGAGAGCGAGGACCTGCTGCGGTTCGGCTGGCAGATCGCCCTCGGCGGCGACCCGCTGAGCGAGGCCGAGATGGACGCCCTGGCCGAGGCGCACCGTCCGATCGTCCGGCTCCGCGACCAGTGGGTGCTGGTCGACCCCGCCCTCGTCCGCAAGGCACGTAAGCGGGACCTGGGCCTGCTCGACCCCGTCGACGCGCTGTCCGTCGCCCTCACCGGGGAGGCTGAGGTCGACGGCGAGACGGTGGAGGCGGTGCCCGTCGGCACGCTGGCCGCCCTCCGCGACCGCCTGACCGCGGGCGTGCGGCCCGCCGACCCCCCGCCCGGCCTCGACGCCACCCTCCGCGACTACCAGCTGCGCGGCCTGGCCTGGCTGGACCTCATGACCTCCCTCGGCCTGGGCGGCTGCCTCGCCGACGACATGGGCCTCGGCAAGACGATCACGCTCGTCGCGCTGCACCTCAAGCGCGCCCGCCGCGAGCCCACCCTGGTGGTCTGCCCCGCCTCCCTGCTCGGGAACTGGCAGCGGGAGATCACCCGGTTCGCCCCCGGCGTGCCCGTACGCCGCTTCCACGGCCCCGACCGCACCCTCGACGGCCTGGACGGCGGCTTCGTCCTCACCACCTACGGCACCATGCGCTCCGCCGCGCCCACCCTGGCGGAACAGCGGTGGGGCATGGTCGTCGCCGACGAGGCGCAGCACGTCAAGAACCCGCACTCGGCGACGGCCAAGGCGCTGCGCACCATCCCCGCCCCCGCGCGCGTTGCCCTCACCGGCACGCCCGTGGAGAACAACCTCTCCGAGCTGTGGGCCCTCCTCGACTGGACCACCCCCGGCCTCCTCGGCCCGCTCAAGTCCTTCCGCGCCCGGCACGCGCGCGCGGTCGAGACCGGCGAGGACGACCAGGCGGTCGAGCGGCTGGCCCGCCTGGTCCGCCCCTTCCTGCTCCGCCGCAAGAAGTCCGACCCGGGCATCGTCCCCGAGCTGCCGCCCAAGACGGAGACGGACCACCCGGTGCCGCTCACCCGCGAACAGGGCGCGCTGTACGAGGCGGTGGTGCGGGAGTCGATGACCGCCATCGAGACCGCGCAGGGGATGGGGCGCCGCGGCCTGGTCCTGAAGCTGCTGACCTCGCTCAAGCAGGTCTGCGACCATCCCGCGCTGTACCTCAAGGAGGAACACGCCCCGGCCGGCGACAGCCTCGCCGCCCGCTCCGGGAAACTCGCCCTCCTCGACGAACTGCTGGACACGGTGCTCGCGGAGGACGGCTCCGCCCTCGTCTTCACCCAGTACGTCGGCATGGCCCGCCTGATCACCCGCCACCTCGCCGAGCGCGCGGTGCCGGTCGCCCTGCTGCACGGCGGGACGCCGGTGCCCGAGCGGGAGCGGATGGTGGACCGCTTCCAGGCCGGCGCGGTCCCGGTGCTCGTCCTGTCCCTCAAGGCGGCGGGCACGGGCCTCAACCTCACCCGCGCCGGACACGTCGTCCACTTCGACCGCTGGTGGAACCCGGCGGTGGAGGAACAGGCCACCGACCGCGCGTACCGCATCGGCCAGACCCAGCCCGTCCAGGTCCACCGCCTGGTCACCGAGGGCACGGTGGAGGACCGCATCGCGGAGATGCTCCAGTCCAAGCGGGCCCTCGCCGACGCGATCCTCGGCTCGGGCGAGGCGGCCCTGACGGAACTGTCCGACCGCGACCTGTCCGACCTGGTGTCCCTGCGGAGGACGACGACATGAGGCCACGACCGTCGGAGGAGGCGAGGGAGGCGCTGCGGGCGGCGCGTGAGGCGGGTGCGGTGTCCGGGGACACGGGGGCTCAGGAGGAGGGGACTCCTTCGGTCGCGGAGGCCGCGGAGCTTGGCTCGGCGTCGCCGGCGTCTCCGGCTGATGCGGCGCGCGAGGCGGTGCGCCGTGTGGTGGCTGAGGCCGGCCGGGAGTCTCGTCCGGCGGACGCGGTGCGGGACGCGTTGGGCGGTGCGGCGGTTGTGGGGGCGGGGGCTGAGGAGGACGCTTCGGCAGTTGCGGCCGGCCGGGAGTCCCGTCGGGCGGACGCGGCGCGCCCGGCGCTGCGTCGTGCGGCGGCTGCGGGGGAGGGGTCCGCTCGGGTCGGTGCGTCGACTCCGGCTGGTCGGGCTCCCCGTCCGTCCGACGCGGCGCGGGAGGCATTGGACCGTGCGCGGCGGGCGCGGCGCGGAGTGGCGGCCGGCTGGGAAACCGGTGAGGTGCGGGCGCCCTCGGAGGCGGTCGCCGGGCCGCACGTGGAGCATGCGCCGTCGGCGAGCGGCGAGGGGGCGCCTTCCCGGGACGCGGAGGGTGAGGCAACTCCCCCGGCCGCCGTGAGCGGCGCACCGAGCGCGGCGCATCCTGCCGACGAGGATCCGCCCACCCCCGCTCCGGCCGCGCCCGGCTCCGACGACCAGGCTCTCGACGGGCCCGAGGCGTCCGGCTCGACCGACACCACCGACTCGCCCCCGTCCTCCCGCCCCGGCGACATCGCCCGGGAGGCGTTGCGCGCCGCCCGTGAGGAACGGGCGCGGGCCCTCGCCCGCGAACAGGTGGAAGCAGCGAAGCGTCCCCGTCGTGATCCGGCCCCGCGCATTCCCCGCACCACGCGGGGTGACCGCGCCGCAGACCGCCGCGCGCGCGAGATCCGGGAAACCCTCGCCGACGCGTTCCGCATGCCCGACATGGCGGACGACCCGAGGCCCGACGTCGAGGCGTATCCCACCACCACGGACGCCACGAGGCGCGGCCCCGACGCCGAGCCGCTGGGCGCCCTCGCCTCGGACGAGCCGACCACCACTCCCGGTGCGACGGGGGTTTCCCCCACCGACACCGATGCCGAGCAGGCTGGTGCCACGGATAAGGCACCGGCCGCCGCACACGGTCGCGGACCGACCTTCGCCTCCGCCCGCGTGGGACGGGAGCCGGCCCCTGCCCCCCGCCGGGAGGCCCCCGCCACCCCGGCGGCGCACCCCCGTTCCATGGCCGCCCCCGCCCGGGACAGCGACCACCGCCGTACCTTCCCCCCGTTCCCTCCCCGCCCCTCCGGTGACGGCGAACGCTTCGCCGAGACCTGGTGGGGGAGGGCGTGGGTCACCGCGTTGGAGGACGGCGCGCTGGACCCCGCCCGCCTCGCCCGCGGACGCGGCTACGCAGAGCAGGGGCACGTGGACGCCATCACCGTCACGCCGGGACTGGTCCTGGCGTACGTGCAGGGCAGCCGCCCCCGCCCCTACCGCGTACAGGTACGCCTGCGGACGTTCGACGACGCCGACTGGGACCGTTTCCTGGACGCCGCGGCCGACCGACCGGGTCACATCGCTGCCCTGCTGGACAAGGAGATGCCGCAGTCCCTCGCCGACTGCGGCGTCCCCCTCCTCCCCGGCCCCGGTGACCTCGCCCCCCGCTGCAGTTGTCCCGACTCGGGTCACCCGTGCAAGCACGCGGCGGCGCTCTGCTACCAGACGGCCCGCCTGCTGGACGCCGACCCGTTCGTGCTGCTTCTCCTGCGCGGGCGCGGCGAGCGCGAGGTGATCGACGCGCTGTCCCGCCTCAGCGCGGCCCGCGCCGCACGGGCGGCCCAGGGACGGGAACCGGAGCCGCTGCCGGGCGTACGCGCCACCGACGCCGTGTCCCGCCGAGGCCCCGAACTCCCGCCGCTGCCCGCCCCGTTGCCCCCTCCGCAACACCCGGAACAGCCGCCCGTCTACCCGGCGTCCCCCGGCGGCCCGGACCCCCTCGCACTGGACCAGCTCGCCACCGACGCGGCGGCCCGCGCGCACGCCCTGCTCACCACGGGCCGCGACCCGGTCGGCCCGCTCTCCCTCTGGCACGACGCGGTGCGCCTGGCCGCCGCCCGCCCCGGCTCGGGCCTGACCGCGGGCAGCCGCGAGCTGTACGCGTCGCTCGCGCGGGCGGCCGGCCGTACGCCCGGCGACCTGGCGCGCGCGGTCGCCGCGTGGCGGCAGGGCGGCCCGACCGGACTGGCCGTGCTGGAGGAGCCGTGGGACCCGCCGGCCGGCCGCTTCGACCGCGCCCGCCCGCTGCTGCTCGCGGCGGACCTCCCCGCGTTCCGCCCGTGGCGCAACCGCCTCACCCACCCCAGGGGCCACGTCCAGCTCCGCCTGGGCCGCGACAACCTCTGGTACGCGTACGAGTCGGAGCCGGACCAGGACGACTGGTGGCCACGCGGCACCCCCGACCCCGACCCGGTCGGCGCGCTGACCGGCCTGGACACCCTCGGCGACGCCTGACGGCGGGCGCCTGGCCTCAAACACGTTCGTCGGCGGCCCAGGAACCGTGGCAGTATGCCGAGATGATCCTGATCCGAAAGGGCGATGCCGCGTAGGCGTCCTGGGGCCGTCCGCGCCGAGCGGTGGCGGCCACCCGAGCACATGCCTGTTCGCCGGATTCCGGGCGTCTCCGCCAGGACCCGGGCAGCGGTGCGACGTGTCGAGGCCGAGCACCTGTGGCCGGATGCCGTCGCCAACGCGCTCAGCCGGTTCGAGTGGGCTTCAAACAGCCGGGACGCTGTCTGACGGGCCCGTACGAGAGCCCCGGCATCGAGGTCGAGGACGGCAGGGACGACCTGGAAGTGGCCCTGCGGCACCTCCCGGAAGGGGCCAGAACCGACCTGGGCCGCCTGGTGGAACGGATCGACGCCGAGTTCGAGCGGCGTACGCTTCCGGACCCGGGTTGGGCGAGCGAGTGGACGGCGGGCCGCTGGTGGTGGTGGCGCATCCGGGAATGGTGAGGACCGCGCTCAGCCGGCCGGCCCCCGCATCAGCTCGGCCGTGCGCCGGTCCGCCGGGAAGAACGTCTCGATGGCGATCTCGTCGAGCGTGACGTCCCGGTGCGCCCCGAAGGCGGTCGTCGTGTACAGCAGCGAGAGCTCCCCGCACTCGGTCGCCAGCCGCAGCGGCACCACCAGGTCCTGCGCCTCCCCGCCAGGGCCGGGCGCGTCCGCTTCCCCACGGCACACGACTGAGCCGCTCCATCGGCGGGACGCCCTACTCCTCCCCGCCCCCGGGTGCCGACGGCACCGGCACGTCCACCTGCCGCAGCTCCGCGAGGAGGACGCCCTACTCCTCCCCGCCCCCGGGCGCCGACGGCACCGGCACGTCCACCTGCCGCAGCTCCGCGAGGAGTTCGCTCTGCCCGGCCAGCAGTTCCGTGAGGATCCGCCTGGCCGCGCGGAGCAGTTCGGCGACGTCGCCGCCGGCGAGGGCGTACGTCACCGTGGAGCCCTCACGTATGGAGACGACGATGCCGGACCGGCGTAGTACCGCCAGCTGCTGGGAGAGGCTGGACGGTTCGATGTCGATGTCGGCGAGCAGGTCCCGCACCGGCACCGGCCCGTGCTGCAACAGCTCCAGCACCCGGATGCGCACCGGGTGCCCCAGCATCCGGAAGAACTCGGCCTTGGCCTGGTAGAGGGGGACTTGCATGGGTGCGCGCTCCCTGCCGCGTCGGGGATGTTCTCCGCTGTGCGGCGGCGCCCCTCGACGGGCGCCGCCGCACAGCGTGCCGTTCTTCGCCGCCGATCCTTCTGGCTCGGCCCGGCACCCGCCCACGGCTTGGGACCATGTTCATGTGGCGACTTGAAGAAGTCTTCACATCGTGGGCGCGCGTCGGCCGAACCCCGGGGCGGCTCACACTTCGAGCTGTTCCTCGACCCGCTTGAGCTGGTGGCGGGCCATCGCCAGGTTCGAACGGGACTTGTCCAGCACGAGGTACAGGAACAGGCCGTTGCCGCTGCGGCCGGTGACCAGCCGGATCAGGTGGTACTGGGACTCCAGGGTGATGAGGATGTCCTCGATCTGCCCGGTGAGACCCAGCAGTTCCATCGTGCGCACCTTGGCGCGGATCACGTCGGTGTTGCCGGCCGCCGCGACGGTCAGGTCCAGGTCCTTCCCTCCGCCCAGCGTGCCCAGCGCCATGCCGCTCGAGTAGTCGACGACGGCCGCACCAAGGGCCCCCTCGACGCTGGTCATGATGTCCTTCAGCGACACTTCCACACTTGCCACGGGCGTCTCCCTCTCAGTCGATATGTCGTTGCGGCGGCCTCGGGGGGAAGCTCGCCCTCGGACAGCCCTTCCGCCCTGGCCGCGCTGGAACGTTAGGCGGGCAGGGTGTGTCGGAGTACGGGGGTTTTCGTGGATGACTCGTGATGATCGAATACTTGCGCCAGGGAACACCCGTTTGCCCGCGCCCTGTTCGAAATGGCGCCGAACGAACGGACAACGACACACACGATCAGGTGAGTCGGGAAGCTCAGGGGGCCTGTGGGTCATCCACCGGCTCCGCCGTCACGACGAGGTTGGCGGTGTAACCGCCTCGCTCCGGCTGGAACGGCGGCGCGCAGGTGATGAGCGTGAGCACCGGCGGCCCGGTACGGCGGAAGGCGGACGCCGGCAGCTCGTCCTTCGGGACGGTGGAGCGCGCGGTGACGCGGTGGAGGACGGGTTCTGCGCCGTCCCGCCGTACCTCCACGGTGTCCCCGGCCCGCACGTCCCTGAGCGCGGCGAACTCACCCAGGTCACCGGTCTCGCCGTCGAGGTGCCCCACCAGCACGGCCGACCCCTCGGGGCTGCCGGGGGCGGGCCCGTACCGGTACCAGCCGGCCACGGCCGGATCGTCCGGCACGGTCATGTCCCCGCGCGGCGTCACGCCGACACCCTCGACCCGGGCGTCGAGCCCGACACCGGGCACGAGGACACGCGCGGGCACGGCCTGCCGTACGGCCGCCGGCTCGGCCGCGGAGGGCGGCGGCGCGGTGCCGGACGGCCGACCGGCGTCACCGGCAGCCGTCGCCGACGGTGCGGCACCGAAGTCGGAGGGGGAGCCGGCCCGCTGCGGCCCCCGCGCCCACCCCAGCACACCGAGGACCACCGCCGTGACGGCCACCAGAACGGCGACCGTCACGGCGGGTCCCCCGCGCCGCCGCGAGGTGTCAGCCACGCTTGCCGGCGAAGCGACGGGCGGCCAGCACGCCGGCCACGGCGACCGCACCGCCGGCGGCGGCCCAACCCGGCGTCCACGTCGTGGAGTTGGCGGAGACGGCGGCGCCGCCGCCGCCCGCGTGGACGCCCTTCGGCATGGAGTCCATGCCGCTGAACTTCTGCGTGGCCAGGGCGAGGTTCTTGTCCTCGGCGCTGCCCCAGGCGTAGACGACGGTGCCGGCGCCCTCCGCCACGTTCACCTCGGCGGGGCCGATGGCCACGGTGTCGGTGCCGGCGAGGACCACGTCGGCGTCGACGGTGCCCGCGTCGACCACGGCGGAGTCCCCGTTCGGGTTGGTCAGGCCGGTGAAGACGGGCTGACCGCCGGCGCGTACGTCCACGGCGGGCGCGGCCGCGATGTGGCGTACGGTGAGCCGGCCCTTGCCCGCGTCGACCTTGGAGACGTCGTCGGCGAACGCGGTCAGCTGCGGCTTGCCGTCGGCGCTGAGATGGGCGGCGATCGTAGCGGCGTCGCCTTCACCGACCTCGACGGTCTTCTCCAGGGCGGGCTTGCCGTCGGGGCCCTGGCCCGCCTCGAAGATCTGGATGTCGTACGAGCCGGCCGTGAGCGACTGCGGCTCGGTCACCGTGCCGGGCTCGAAGCCGGCGAGCAGTTCGTCGCCGTTGGCGTACACGTCGACCGTCATGCCGGGGATGCCGTGGACGACGGAGACCATCGCCGTCTCCTGCTCGGCGGAGGGGGCGGCCATGGCGGGCGCGGCGACACCGAGCGCGAGGGCGCAGGCGCCGGTGGAGGCGGCGATGGCGACGGGGAAACGGGGGCGCATGGGGACCATCCCTTTCGAAGGAGTACCGCTCACTGCGGGACTGGACCCCAGTGTCGAACCGACGAATCGACGCAGACAACATGCGTCGTTTGTGCGTCGTAAGGGGTACGGTGGAGGTATGAGCGAGCGCATCGAGGACGACGCACCCGGTGTCGGTCTGACGACCGGCGAGGTGGCGCGCCGCCTGGGCGTGGCGCCCACCACGGTCCGCACCTGGGACCACCGCTACGGACTCGGCCCCGACCGTCACACCGGCGGCCGGCACCGCCGCTGGACGCCGGAGGACGTGGCGCGCCTGGAGCGGATGTGCGCGCTGACGGCGACGGGCATCCCGCCCGCGGAGGCGGCACGGCTGGCCCGCGAGACGCCGGCGCCGGAAACCGGTCCGGCGCCCTCCGCGCGATCGAGCCCCGCACCCGCGTCCCGCGCTGGGAGCGGCCTCCGTCTGGGCGACGCACGCCAGGAGTGCAAGGGCATCGCCCGCGCCGCCCTCCGCCTCGACGCGGCGACGCTGGACCGACTGCTGCTCGACGCGATACGTGAGCACGGCCTGGTCGCCGCCTGGACGGAGGTGATCGTGCCGACGCTGCAGGCGGTGGGGCGCAAGTGGGAGTCGTCGGGGGAGCGGTACGTGGAGGTGGAGCACTTCCTCTCCTGGCACGTCTCCGGCGCCCTCCGCCGTGCCGCCCCGGACACGGTCCCCGGCCGCCCGGGCGCGACGGTGGTCCTGGCGTGCGCGCCGGGCGAGAACCACACCCTGGCCCTGGAGGTCCTGTCCGCGGCACTGGCCGAACGGGGCATCCCTGTACGGATGTTCGGCGGCGCGCTCCCGGTGGAGTCCCTGATCGCGGCGGTCCGCCGCACGGGCCCGGCTGCGGTGGGCCTGTGGGCCCAGTCCCGCACGACGGCGAGCCGCCCGCTGGCCGCGCATGTGGCGTCGATGGAATGGGGCGTACGAGGCGCCCGCCGCAGTCCTTCGGTCCTCACCCTGGGCCCCGGCTGGTCGGGCCGCCCCACCCCGGGCACGGCCCGCCCCCACGGGCTGGCGGACGCAGTGACGGCCCTGGAGGGCCTGGCAGCCCGCTGAGGCCACCGTCGACGCCTACAGGAATTCATTTCCAGCCATTCCGTGGCTGGAAATGAATTGAGAGATGCTTTTATTTTGTATTGAACCATCGGTGGGCGGCATGGAACCTTGCTTTCCTCTTTCTTTACTCTGTGGTGACCTGTGATGAGTTTTCTCCTGACGCTCGGTAATTAACGGTCTGGGTGTCGGGGTGGGGTGGCACGAGGGGCGAGGGTTCCGCTGCTGGTGCTACCTGCAGGCGACGGGCGTTTCGCTGTTGTTCCACTTGCGTCGACGGAATGCGGAATGGGCCCCACCGCGTATTCCGCTTATTCAAAAACATTGACAGGGGCGAGTTCCGGACTGTTGTATGACTGTCACCAAGGGGGAGAGACGGAAAGCGGTGGCCGACCGGTGCGGCAGACGCCACGGGGGCGTCGTCATGGCGCGTTTTCCGACTCCGGTAGGGGGAGACTGGATGAGCAAGATCAAGCACACGCTTCCGATAGCCGCCGCGGCCATTGTGCTGACGGCCGGCAGTATTGCCGGACCTCGGATGATCCTGGCCGAGCCGACGGCCGGCGAGGCGTCGAGCGCGGCTGAGGCAAAGCCGGCCGTCGCGGACTCCGCATCACGGACGAAGGCAGGGGTCAGGGCCGCGGCCACGTCGCCGGAGCAGCTGCTGAAGCTGCTCGGAGAGCGGATCGTGGCCAAGGACGTCGACGGGATCATCGCGCTCCACGAACCGGAGGCTGCGATCGTCGACTGGGACGGATCCATCGTCCGAGGGCGAGCGGCGATCCGTGCGTTTTACATCGAGTGGTTCAAGTCCAACCCGGTGCTCACCGTCAATCCCCGTCAGACCGTCATAGCCGGCGGATGGCGCTCATGGGACACCAAGGTGCGCGAGCGCACGGCGGCCATCATGGGCGACTACAGCCTGGAGCAGGACGCGGCGGACGGTACCCGGGAGAGCTTCACCGGCAATTTCTGCGACACGGTCCAGGAGCAGCTGGACGGAACCTGGCTGTACGTGCAGGACAATCCGTACCCGCCCCACGGGGACCCGGCCACGTCCAGGACCGCACATCACTGAATCCGGTCGCCTGGTTCTTCGGAATTGAAGCAGCCGAGGAATGAGAAACGATTCGTCATTCGTCATTCGTGGCGGTGTGTCGGTGTGTCGTATGTCGGGGAGTGGGGAGCACTTTGAATGCCGCATCGTTCAGCATTTCACCGTCGTCGGCGCGGCAGCAGCCTCCGTGGGAGGACACGTCGGAGGTCGAGCGCGTACGGGACGTGCTGGCGGGACTTCCCCCACTCGTGAATCCGGCAGCGCTCGGTCGACTCAGGCGGCGATTGGCCATCGTCGCCGCCGGGCGTTCACAAGTGGTCCAGGTGGGCGACTGCGCCGAAGACTTCGCGGAATGCACCGCGGTCGACGTGAAGCGCAGAACGGATCTCCTCGATCAGCTCGCCCACGTCATGAGCGCGCTCACGCACCGGCCGGTCCTCAAGGTCGGCCGGATCGCAGGGCAGTACGCCAAACCCCGGTCGGCCACCACCGAGACGGTGGGGGGCGTCGAACTCCCGGTCTACCGGGGGCACATGGTGAACGGCGCCGAGCCGGATCCCGAAGCCAGGCGTCCCGACCCTCGCCGCCTGCTGGCGGGCTATCGCGCCGCGCGGCAGGTCCTGTCCCACCTCTGCCCGACGCCGCAGCACCGGCTCGACCCCGGCGTGTGGACCAGCCACGAGGCTCTGCTGCTCGACTACGAGGTCCCGATGGTCCGAGCCGCAGGGGACGGCCGGCTCGCGCTCACCTCGACCCATTGGCCCTGGATCGGGGAGCGGACGCGGCAGCCCGACGGAGCGCATGTCGCTCTGCTGGCCGCTGTGATGAATCCGGTCGCCTGCAAGGTCGGTCCGAGTGTGACGACCGGCGAACTGCTCGAACTGTGCGCCCGGCTCGACCCGCGAAGGACTCCGGGCCGGCTCACACTGATCACGCGGATGGGCGCCGATGCCGCGGCAGACCTGCTGCCGCCGCTGGTCCGGGCCGTTCGGGCGGCAGGCCATCCGGTGATCTGGCTGGTCGACCCCATGCACGGCAACACGGTGACCAACGCGGAGGGACGCAAGACCCGCGTCGTGGCCACCCTCGTGCGTGAGGTCGCCGCGTT
Source organism: Streptomyces cellulosae (assembly GCA_014655195.1). Taxonomy (GTDB): domain Bacteria; phylum Actinomycetota; class Actinomycetes; order Streptomycetales; family Streptomycetaceae; genus Streptomyces; species Streptomyces cellulosae. The sequence goes on from BNBH01000026.1 coordinate 56,547, forward strand.
CCAGCGGGCCGTCCGCTCGGTCGGCGGGTGTCCGGGCGGGATCCACCTGGAGGCCACTCCTGACGCCGTCACCGAATGCGCCGACGTCCCGGAGGCCGTCGACCACGCCGGAGACAAGTACACGTCCTTGTGCGACCCGCGGCTGAACCCGCGCCAGGCGATATCGGTGGTGTCGGCCTGGCAGCCGCACTCGCCGACGAACCGAACCGAGGGAGAGCCGTGCCGGGCATAGCTCCGATATCCGCCTACCCCTTGCCCACGGCCACCGAGCTGCCTCCCGCGACGGCACGGTGGCGACTCGACCGGAGCCGCGCGGCCCTGCTCGTGCACGACATGCAGCAGTACTTCCTGAAGCCGTTCCCCCCGGCCGTGCGAGACCCGCTCGTGCGCCACTGCGCCGGCCTGCGCGAGCGGTGCACCGCCCTGGGGATCCCTGTCCTCTACACCGCGCAACCCGGCGGGATGACGGACGAGGAGCGAGGGCTGCTGAAGGACTTCTGGGGGCCGGGAATGCGCCTCGCCCCTGAGGACCGCACGATCGTCGAGGAACTCACACCCGGCCCGACGGACCAGGTGCTGACCAAGTGGCGTTACAGCGCCTTCGCCCGGTCGGACCTGCTCGACCGGTTGCGCACCCAGGGGCGTGACCAGCTGATCGTCTGCGGGGTGTACGCCCATGTCGGCGTACTGGCGACGGCACTCGAGGCGTTCGCCAACGACATCCAGCCGTTCCTGATCGCCGACGCCCTCGGCGACTTCTCCGCCGACTACCACCGACTGGCCCTCACGTACGCGGCCGAGCGCTGCGCGGTGGTGACCACCACCGAGGAGGTTCTCCGATGAGCGCGTCGGACCTGCTGGAGCGTGTGCTGGGACGCGACCCGGGTCCCTTCGCCCTGCTGCACCGCCCCGAGACCCTGGGCCCGGACCACGTGGACATCCTTCTGGGACGCGTCGACACCCCGGCACGACTCTCCGACATCCCCTCGCCCGGGGAGGACGGACAGGCCGGCGGGGCCCGTCACGAGACGCTGGTCCTGGTGCCGCACCGGCAGATCGGGGAACGGGGTTTCGCCGTGGCCGAGGACGATTCCCCACTGGTCGCGATGGAGGTGACGCACCAGGGGCTGGTCACCATGTCCGAGGTGCTGGACGTACTCCCCGACGAACCGATCGCCCTGGCCGACGGACACTTCGACATCGACGACGACTCCTACGCGGACATCGTCCGTGAGGTCCTGGACAACGAGATCGGCACGGGCGAGGGGTCCAACTTCGTCATCAAGCGTTCGTTCGTCGCCAGTGTCAGCGACTACTCGACGCGCAGTGCCCTCACGCTCTTCCGTCGCCTGCTCACCCGGGAGAACGGCGCCTACTGGACCTTCGTCGTGCACACCGGTACCCGCACCTTCGTCGGTGCCACCCCGGAACGGCACGTCAGCCTCCGCGACGGCGTCGCCGCGATGACACCGATCAGCGGCACCCACCGCTATCCCGCCACCGGCCCCGCGCTGCCGGAGGTGTTGGACTTCCTCACCGACGGCAAGGAGACCGACGAGCTGTACATGGTCCTCGACGAGGAACTCAAGATGATGGCCAGGGTCTGTGCCGGAGGCGGCCGCGTGAAGGGGCCGTATCTGCGCGAGATGACCTGGCTCGCGCACACCGAGTACACCATCGAGGGAGACAGCGACCTCGACCCCCGGGACGTCCTCAGGGAAACGATGTTCGCCCCCACCGTGACCGGCAGCCCGCTGGAGAACGCCTGCCGGGTGATCGCCCGGCACGAGCCCGCCGGCCGCGGGTACTACGGAGGCGTCGTGGCCCTGATCGGCCGGGACGCTGCCGGCGGGCACACGATGGACTCGGCCATCCTCATCCGTACCGCCGACATCCGAAGTGCGCCGGCCGACGGCTCCGCCCACGTCCGGGTGGGGGTGGGCGCCACGCTGGTCCGGCACTCGGACCCCAAGGCCGAGGTTCTCGAGACGCGCACCAAGGCGGCGGGCGTTCTCGCCGCGCTGGGCACCGCCGAACGGCTCGACGACCACCCGCTCGTCCGGCAGGCCCTGGAGCGGCGGAACACCACGATCGCGAAGTTCTGGCTCGACGAGGCGGAGCAGCGTGCACGTCCGCACCCGGTACTGGACGGCCGTCGGGCTTTGATTGTCGATGCGGAGGACACCTTCAGCGCGATGCTCGCCCATCAGTTGCGGGCCATCGGGCTGCGCGTGACACTCGCCCGCTTCGACGAGTCGTTCCGCTTCGACGACCACGACCTCGTCGTCATGGGGCCGGGGCCGGGCGACCCACGGGAGGCCGGCCATCCCAGGATGGCCCGGCTGACCTCGGCCGTCGAGGAGCTGCTGGACCGCCGCATCCCGTTCCTGGCCGTGTGCCTGAGCCACCAGCTGCTCAGCCGCTGCCTCGGGCTGGAAGTGCGGCGTCGGGACGTGCCGAACCAGGGCGCCCAACGTGAGATCGACCTGTTCGGCTCGCGTGCGCGCGTCGGCTTCTACAACTCCTTCTCGGCCCGCGCCGACGCCGACCTGCTGCGACGCCGGGGTGTGGGCGAGGTGCGCGTCTGCCGGGACCCGGACACGGGCGAGGTGCACGCCCTCAGAGGCCCGCACTTCAGCTCGGTGCAGTTCCACCTCGAATCCGTGCTCACCCAGGACAGCGAACGGATCCTGGCCGAGCTGCTCGTCCCGCTGACGGACACCACGGAGGTACTGAACGCATGAAAGCCACCATCTCCTGGTGGGATCTCACCCGGTCGGACCAGACGATCGACTCCCTGCGCGACTACCTGCGCGACGAGGGCGTGGAACCGTGGACGGAAGTCCGGGGGATGCGGCTGAAGTTCTGGATCTCCGACCGGGCGACCAACCGCTGGGGCGCCGTGATGCTGTGGGACACGGACGCCGACCTGACGGCGCCCATGCCGCCGAACCGTGCCACCGAGCTCATCGGTTACCCGCCCACCGTCCGCATGCTGTCCGACGTCGAGGCCTGCGTCGAGAATGCGCGGGAGACGGGCGCGGGCGGCCTGGTCTTCCACGCTTTCGGGACGCCGTCATGAGTACATCGCATCCCTCCACGACCGCCGATGTCTTCGCGGCTCCCCCCGACGACCCTCTGCCGCTGCTGAAAAGCTGGTTCGACAGTGCGGTCGCGGCATCGGTCCAGCAGCCCGGCGCGCTGGCACTGGCCACGGTCGACGCCGGCCGCAGGGTGTCCAGCCGGATCGTCCAGGTCCTCCAGGTGCGTCCGGCAGGCCTGGTCTTCGCCAGCCACACCGACAGCCGCAAGGGACGGGACCTGGCCGAGACGCCCTGGGCCTCCGGTGTCCTCTACTGGCGCGAGGTCGCCCGGCAGGTGTGCGTGAGTGGTCCTGCCCGCCCGCTCCCGGCGCAGGAGTCGGACGCCCTGTGGAACGCCAGGCCTGTCGACACCCACCCGATGTCGGTCGCGGCGCACCAGAGCGCGCCGCTCCTCGACGAGGAGGCGTTGCGTGAGCGGGCCCGCGAACTGGGCCGAGACGGCGTGGCGTTGCCCCGGCCGGAGCGATGGGTCGGCTATCTGCTCGAGCCGGCGTCGGTGGAGTTCTGGCAGTCCGAACCGGAGGACCGCTTGCACCGGCGACTGCGGTACGAGCGTGAGGGTCCCGGTTGGCACACGTGCCGACTCCAGCCCTGAGCCGCCTCCGGATGCTGAACGCGAGAGGAAGAGGACAAGTCGATGTGTGGAATCACGGGCTGGGTCTCGTTCGACCGGGACCTGACTCGACAGCGCGAGCAACTGAACGCGATGACCGGGACCATGGCCTGCCGGGGTCCGGACGCGGACGGCACGTGGGCGGACCGGCACGGGGCACTCGGCCATCGACGCCTGGCGGTCATCGACATCGAGGGCGGCGCCCAGCCCATGGTGCTGCCCACCGACGACGGTCCGGTGGTGATCACGTACAGCGGCGAGGTCTACAACTACACCGAACTGCGCGCGGAGCTGCTGCGCAGGGGCCACCGTTTCGAGACGCGCAGTGACACCGAGGTCGTGCTGCACGGCTATGCCGAGTGGGGCGAGGCGGTGGCGGAACGCCTCAACGGCATGTTCGCCTTCGCGATCTGGGACGCGCGGGTCGAGAAGCTGGTTCTGATCCGCGACAGGCTGGGCGTCAAGCCGCTGTACTACTTCGCGACCGCGGACGGCGTGCTGTTCGGGTCCGAGCCGAAGGCGATCCTCGCCAACCCGCTCGCCGACCGGGCCGTCGACCTCGCCGGGTTGCGGGAGCTGGTCAGTTTCACACAGACACCCGGCAGTGCCGTGTGGTGCGGGATGAACGAGGTGGTCCCCGGCGGGCTGCTGACCGTCGACCGCTCGGGCCTTCGCGAGCACCGCTACTGGACGCTGCCCACGCGCCCGCACGAGGACGACCGCAAGACCACCGTCGCGACCGTGCGTGAACTCCTCGAGGACATCGTCAGCCGCCAGATGGTCTCCGACGTTCCCCGCTGCACTCTCCTGTCGGGCGGTCTCGACTCCAGCGTGATCACCGCCCTGGCCGCCGCGAAACTGGGCCGGCCCGGCGAACACGGCGAGGCCGGTGAGAAGGTGCGGAGCTTCGCTGTGGACTTCGTCGGCCGTGAGGACGACTTCGTCGCCGACGAGCTGCGGGGCACCACGGACGCTCCCTACGCCCGGGAGGTGGCAGCCCACGTCGGCTCGCTCCACGAGGCCATCGTGCTCGACCATGCGGCGATAGCCGATCCGGATGTCCGGCGAGCCGTCGTCACCGCCCGGGACAGTCCTCTCACCCTCGGCGACATGGACACCTCGTTGTACCTGCTGTTCCAAGCCATCAAGGAACAGTCGACGGTCGCCCTGTCCGGGGAGTCCGCCGACGAGGTGTTCGGCGGGTACCGGTGGTTCCACCAGCCTGAAGTGCAGGCGGCGGAGACCTTCCCCTGGATGGCCGTGTTCGTCAGCGGCGCCCGTGCCCAGGTGTCGGACCGGTTCAACGCCGACATCACCGCCGCGCTCGACCTGCCCGCGTACATCAAGGACCGGTACGCGGAGGCGGTCGGAGAAGTGGAGCGTGCGGACGGAGAGACCGACCACGAGATGCGCATGCGAGTGATGTGCCATCTGCACCTGACGCGCTTCGTCCGCATGCTGCTGGAGCGCAAGGACCGCATCAGCATGGCTGTCGGACTGGAGGTGCGGGTCCCGTTCTGCGACCACCGCCTCGTCGAGTACGTCTACAACACCCCGTGGTCGATGAAGACGTTCGACGGCAGGGAGAAGAGTCTGCTCCGTGCCGCGACGGCCGATCTGCTGCCGAAGTCGGTGCTGGAGCGCGTGAAGGCGCCCTATCCGGCCACGGTCGACCCGCACTACACCAGCGCCCTGCTCCAGCAGTCCAAGGAGCTTCTGACGACCGACGACCCGGTCTTCGACCTGGTCGACCGGGCGTGGCTGGAGGGCATCGCCCGGCAGGACCCGGCCACCATGCCGATCGACGTCCGCAACGGCATGGAGCGTGTGCTGGACCTCAGTACCTGGCTGGACGTCTACCGGCCCGAACTGCGGCTCTGACGGGCACCCGAACGGATCGAGGGAGACCAGATGGAAACGGACCACGCTCGGACGGACGGGCCCGACGCCGGACTCGACCTGTGTGCCAGGAACCGGGCCGTCGTCGCCGACTACATGACCCGCAAGGGCGAGAACCGGCTCACGCGTTACCTGCTCTTCACCGAGGACGGCAGTGCCGGCCTGTACACGAGTGACACCGGCGAGCCGGTCGTCTCCGTGGGACACGAGAAGCTCAAGGCGCACGGCGAGTGGTCGCTGCGTATGTTCCCCGACTGGGAGTGGAAGAACGTCGAGATCTTCGAGACGCAGGACCCGAACCGGTTCTGGGTGGAATGCGACGGCGAGGGCCGCATCCTCTACCCGGACTACCCTCCCGGCCTTTACCGGAATCACTTCATCCACTCGTTCGAACTCGAGGGCGGCAGGATCAAGCGCCAGCGCGAGTTCATGAACCCCTTCGAGCAACTGCGTGCGTTGGGCATCGAGGTGCCGAAGATCAACCGGGGTGGCATACCCACCTAGATCCGTGATTCCCGAGGACTTCCGCACGCACAGCAAGGAGCAGTGAATGGCATCCCGGCTCAACCCGTACCTCGCCTTCGACGGCGATGCACGCGAAGCCATGGAGTTCTACCACGAAGTACTCGGCGGCGCGCTGGACCTGGGCACCTACGGCGACTTCGGGTCGGCGGAGATGCCCGATGCCGACAAGATCATGCACGCGACGCTCACCACCGCCGACGGTTTCACTCTGATGGCGTGGGACGTCCCGGAGCGAGTTCCCTTCGCCCCGGGCACCAATGTCGCCCTTTATCTCGGTGGCGAAGATCCGCGCCTCCGTGAGTACTTCGAGAAGCTGTCCGTCGGCGGCACCGAGACCCTGCCACTCGAAAAGCAGATGTGGGGAGACGAAGCCGGCACGCTGGTGGACCGGTTCGGGATCACCTGGATGTTCAACATCAAGCAGAACGCGTGACGGCGGCGGCCCCGGTGCCCACCGGGGCCCGGCCCGCGCTCTCGTGCACAGATCGCTCAGCTCGACGTCCGGCCGTGGAAGAGCCGCGGCAAGGTGGGCCGACCCTCGGGTCGGGATGGTGAGGTCTCAGTGACAGTCGACGTGCAGGCCACTCGTGACGTGGTCGACATCATCACCGGTGGGTGGCGTGCGCAGGCGCTCTACACCGCGGTCAGGCTCGGACTGCCGGACCACGTCGCGGCCGGCTGCGACAACGACGTGGAACTCGCCAAGGCGACGGGGGCGAGCGAGGGCGGTGTGCACCGCCTCATGCGCCTGCTGGTGGCGATGGGTGTGTTCACGGGCAGCGCCGCCACCGGCTACCGCGGCACCCGGGTGAGCGCCGCCCTCGTCGACGGGCCGCAGTCGCTGCGCGACATGTGCCTGCTCTACGGAGAGGAGTTCCACTCCGCCTGGAACCACGCCCCTCACGCCATCAGCACCGAGAGCTCCGGCTTCGAGGTCGCCTACGACCAGCCGTTCTACGCATACCTGGCTGAAGCCCCGGCCACCGCCCGGCGGTTCCGGCGCACCATGAACGCCGCCAGCATGTTCTTCCACCGCGTACCCGCGGTGTTCGACTTCGAGGGCAAGAAGGTCGTCGACGTCGGAGGCGGAGGCGGACAACTGCTCGCGACCGTCCTGAGGGCCGCGCCCGACGCCACAGGCACACTGCTCGACCGCGAGCACATGACTGCGAAGGCCCGCGAGTACCTGCACGCCGAGGTGGGAGCGAAGCGCGTCGAGGTCGTCGACGGCGACATGTTCACCGGGGTACCGAAGGGTGGCGACGTCTACATCCTCTGCAGGGTCCTGGCAGGTCACGGGGACGAAGACGTCGTCCGCGTCTTCGAGCACTGCCGACGCGCCATGGCGGACGCCTCCTCACGGCTCCTGATCCTCGACCGCTTCGTCGAGGACGAGAACCCCACTGTGCTCCCCGCCTTGTGGGACCTGCACCTGCTGATGACCACCGGAGGTGAGCACCGCACCGCGGACCGCGTCACCCGCCTGCTGGAACGAGCGGGTCTGTTCGTGGAGCGCACCGCGGACCTGCCCATGGAGACGACCGCTCTGGTCGCCGCACCGCGCACTCCACAGCGGGCCTGATGGGGGGCGGGGCCCCGCTTCCCCGAGCGATACGAGCGGACAGGGCGGACTGGAGGACACGCATGCCCAGGTTGGCGACGATCGGCGTTTACGGCTTCGACGCCGACAGCTACCTCGAACGACTGCGACAGGCCGATGTGGGCCTGCTGCTCGACCTACGTCAGCGCCGTGGAGTGCGAGGACCGGACTACGTCTGGGCGAACTCGAGACGGCTGCAAGCGGCGCTCGCGGAAGCCGGAATCGCCTACCAGCACCGGCGGGAACTCGCCCCGACGACGGAACTACGGCAACTTCAGTACGCGGAGGACGCCCGCCAGGGCGTGGGCAAACGCTCCCGCCGCGAGCTCGCCGCCGACTACATCCGTCGCTACACCGCGGAAATCCTCGATCCGGTCGATCTCGCCCCGATCGCGGCGGCTCTGCCGAGCCGCGGGACGACGGCGCTCTTCTGCGTCGAACGGGACCCGGAGGCATGCCACCGGTCCCTGGTCGCCCGCCGGCTCGCCGAGTCGCATGACATCACCGTCGAACACCTGAGGCCGTTGTGATGGACGACATGCTTCCCGCCGGTGCGCCGCGACCGCGGATCGCGGTCTTCGCCGGACCGACCGCCACGATTCTGAACACCCCGGACCTCGTCACCTCCAACAAGGCCCGGGTACGCCACGGCCTGCCGCTCCGGCCCAGCCGGTTCGACGGTCTGCGTCCTCAACGCCTGGCGGCGCCCGCGACGTTGTACGTCGAGGCGTTCAGCGCGCACCCGCTCGAAAGCGACGCCGCCGGCCTCTACGCGCCCCCCGACGGCTGGGTCGACGCGGACGGTGCCTTCCACACCGAGCGGCCGCCCGGCGAGGCCACACCGGTGTACGTCGTCGAGCTCGACCCCGCCGACGGCCTCTACCCGCTTCCCTACATGGGGAGGCAGGCCGACGGCTCGGCCTGGGAGGAGACATCGGCAGTGCCGTACGCCGACCCGGTCGACGCACGTCAGACCTTCTACCCGGACGCCCGGCGTCTCTACGAGGAGATCGAGCGGTTCGGCCTGGCCGACCACGGGGGGCCCGTCGACCTGGGTTCCCTGGCGGATTTCGAGTTCTACAGGGCCGCTCCCTCCGGCGGCTACACCTCGGGCTCCGAGCCCGAACTCCTGGGACAGGACTTCTTCGTCTACTACCCGTACCACCTCCAGACCGAGCCGAGCCTCGCCCACCTGGCCCGGGCCACGAATCACGTCCAGGCCGTCCTCGACGACGGCGGGTTCACCGGTCTGCAGTGGCTGGAGGGCAGCCCGACCGTCGACGAGACGCTGTACTGGCTGGGCCTTCTCATCGACACGAAGGTGCCGCTGGTCGGGCATGCCGCCCAGCGTCGTCACCAGTCGCTGAGCGCGGACGGCGACCGCAACGTGGTGGACGGCGTCAAGTTCATCGCGTCGGGGGTCACCCTGGACGAACGCGGCGAGGACCGCGTCGGCGCCTGTGTCGTGGTCGACGAGCTCGTCTACTCGGCCCGTGACGTCACCAAGGCCGACGCGCGGCCGGGCGGTTACGAGGTCACCGGAGGCCACGGGGGAGTCGTCGCCGACCTCGGAGGGTACGGTCCGCCACAGCTCACCTATCTGCCCACCCGCAGACACACCCACCGTTCCGAAACACGCCTTACGGTGCTTCCCGAGTCCGTGGCCGGTGTCGTGGGGCGCCTGGGCGACGTGACCCGGACCGAGGTCCTGACCAAGGACGAGCACGGCCTGGTGCCCACCGCCATGCCCCACGTCTCGCTCACCAAGTACAGCCGCTACGCCGCGAAAGGCACGGGTGCCGACGACCTTCCGGTCGCCGACGAGGAGGTGGAGATCTTCGCCCGGATCGAAGCCAATCTCGCGCGCTTCCCGCTCTCGGGCTTCGTGTGTGAGGGCATGTCGCCCTTCGGCATGGCGGACCCGGTGAAGAACGCGGCTCTGAGCGTCGCCGTCTTCGCCGGCATGCCCGTGGTCCGCACGGGGCGCGGCACGACGGGAGGCATGGCATACCGCACCGACCCGACGTTCGTCTCGGGCAACAACCTGACGGCCACCAAGGCCCGCCTGCTTCTCATGGCCGCGCTGCTCAAGTTCGGCGCTCTGCCGCCGGCGGCCGATCCGTTCGCGCCGACCTCCGACGAGCGGGCGGCCACCGAGAAGGCCGTCGCCGAGTTCCAGGAGCTCTTCGACACGCACTGAGACGAGGGACAACGCATGGCCAGGTACGCGTACGTGGTGGCCGACGTCTTCACCGACGTCCCGTTGCAGGGCAATCCGACCGCCGTCTTCCTGGATGCCGGGGGCCTCTCGCCCGCCCGCATGCAGCAGATCGCACAGGAGATGCATCTGTCGGAGACCGTTTTCGTCCTGCCCCCGGAGAACGACGGCGACGTACGGGTCCGTATCTTCACTCCCGTCAACGAGCTTCCCTTCGCCGGGCATCCGACGCTCGGCGCGGCCGTGGTGCTGGGTGAGTCGCACGAGGCCAAGGAGCTCCGGATGGAGACCGCCAAGGGCACCGTCACGTTCGAGCTGCAGCGCGACGAGGCAGGTCGCACCGTCGCGGCCGCCATGTGGCAGCCACTGCCGGTATGGCGGACCTATGACCGGGCGGACGAACTCCTCGCCGCTCTCGACCTGACGGACACGGGAAGCACGTTGCCCGTGGAGGTGTACGACAACGGGCCACGACACGTCTTCGTGGGCATGGACGACGTGCCCGCGCTCTCTTCGCTCGAGCCGGACCAGCGCATCCTCGCGCGGTTGCCCGACATGGCCGCCAACTGCTTCGCGGGAGAGGGGAACGGCTGGAGACTGCGGATGTTCTCGCCGGCGTACGGAGTCGTCGAGGATGCCGCGACGGGCTCGGCCGCAGGGGCCGTCGCGGTACATTTGGCGCGGCACGGACTGGCGCCGTTCGGGGAGTGGATCGACATCCGCCAGGGCATCGAGATAGGACGCCCGTCGACGATGCGCGCCCGGGTGACGGGCACGCCGCACCGGATCGATGCGGTGCAGGTGGCGGGATCCGCTGTCGTCGTCGCCCGAGCCACACTGTTCACGTGAGCCGCAGGAACTGCAGGAGGCGGAAGGGGTGGGTGCGGTGACGACGGCCGAGGACGGAGGGCTGTTCGCGTTACCGCCGACCACCCGTCCGCCGGACCCACGGGGCACGGAATCCGGTTCCCCCCGCTCCGATGCTCCGCTCGCCGTCCGCATGCGCCCTCGTTCGCTCCAGGAGGTCGTCGGTCAGGCGCACCTGTTGCGTCCCGGTGCGCCCCTGCGGCGGCTGGCCGAGGGAGGGCACGCGACGTCTGTGCTGTTGTACGGCCCTTCGGGAACGGGGAAGACCACCCTGGCGCGTTTGACGGCCGACGTCGCAGACCGTCACTTCGTCGCCCTCTCGGCGCTGAACACCGGTGTGAAGGAACTGCGGTCCGTGATGGACGAGGCCCGTCTTCGGTGGGGGCGGCACGGCCGGAGGACCGTTCTCTTCATCGACGAGGTGCACCGGTTCTCCAGGACGCAGCAGGACGCCCTGCTCGGCGCCGTGGAGGACGGGCACGTCCTGCTCGTCGCCGCCACGACGGAGAACCCGTCGTTCTCGGTGGTGTCTCCGCTCCTCTCCCGCCTGTTGGTGCTCCAGCTCCACCCGCTGACCGACACGGAACTCAGGGAGCTGCTCCGCAGAGCGGTGCAGGACGGGAGAGGCCTCGACGGCGCGGTCGCGCTGGCACCCGAGGCGGAGGACGCCTTGGTGCGTCTCGCGGCGGGTGACGCCCGGAGCGCGCTGACGGCGCTGGAAGCCTGTGCCTCCGGAGTGGCCTGCGCCGGCGGCACCGTGGTCGACGTCGAAGCGGTGGATCGCGCCGTCAGCGAAGCCACCGTGCGCTACGACCGGCAGGGCGATCAACACCACGATGTCGTCAGCGCGTTCATCAAGTCGATCCGGGGGTCGGACCCCGACGCCGCACTGCACTACCTGGCCCGCATGCTCGTCGCCGGTGAGGACCCGCGCTTCGTCGCGCGTCGTCTGCTGGTGCACGCGAGCGAGGACATCGGGCTGGCCGACCCCACGGCACTGCAGGCCGCGGTCGCCGCCGCCCAGACGGTGCAGTTCATCGGCATGCCCGAGGCAAGGCTGGCTCTGGCGCAGGCAACGGTTCACCTGGCCACGGCGCCCAAGTCGAACAGCGTGCTCGCCGGCATCGACGCGGCCATGTCCGACGTCCGGGCGGGCGCCCTGGGCGAGGTCCCCGCCCACCTGCGGCACAGCCGCCACACCGGCGCCAAGGAACGGGGAAACGGCGTCGGTTACCGCTATCCCCACAGGGTGCCCGAGGGAGTGGTGACGCAGCAGTACCCGCCCGCCGACCTGAGGGGCAAGGACTACTACCGCCCTACGCAACGCGGTGGGGAACGCGACCTGCGTGACCGTCTCAGCAGACTGCGTCGCGTCGTTCGGGGCGTGGAGGAGTGACGTCAGGTACGCCGGAACGCCGGTCCGCGGATGCGGAACCGGCGCCCCGGTGCGGCCCGGGCGATCTCGGGGCCGCCCTCACCTCATGCGACCGCGGTGCCTTCGAGTTCCACCATCTGGCCGGGGATGGCCAGTCGGGTCACGCCGAGCATGGTGGTGGTCGGCGCGACGCCGGCGGCGCCGAGACGGCCCGCCAGGACGCCGTAGTGCTGGAACAGCAGGTCGACGTCGGTCGTGTAGACGTTCAGGCGGACGAGGTTCGCCAGCGACATGCCCGCCTCGGCGAGCACCGCCTCGATGTTGTCGACGCTGAGCGCCAGTTGGGCCGCCATGTCGCCGTCGTGCTCGGGCTTGCCCTCCTTGCTCATCGCGGTCTGGCCGGAGATGTAGAGGGTGCGGGAGTGGCCGGAGACGACCTCTCCCTGGTTGAAGCCCATCTCGACCGACCACGACACGGGGTTGACCGCGTTACGTTCCATGAACGCACCTGCTCCATTCGGTTCTGTGGAAGTCCCGCACCGGTGGCTCGGTGTTCACCGTGCTCCGGCGCCGTGCGATGAACCTTGCCAAGAAAACGTGACACCCTTGGTCATGTATTTCGTTAGTGTTTTTTCATGCGCGCCGACCGTCTGGTGTCCCTCGTCCTCCTGCTGCGTCAACGAGGCCGGATGACCGCGGAGGCACTCGCCCGCGAGCTGGAGGTGTCCACCCGGACCGTGCTGCGGGACATGGAGGCCCTGTCCGCGGCGGGCGTCCCGGTCTACGCGGAGCGCGGCCGGCACGGCGGGTTCGCCCTGCTGCCGGACTTCCGGACCGCGCTCACCGGACTGACCCACGACGAGGCGCTCGCCCTCCTCGTCGCCGGATCGCGGCGCGGGGCGCAGTTGTTCGGACTCGGGTCGGCGCTCGCCTCGGCGGTGTTGAAGGTGGTCGACGCGCTGCCCGAGGGGCTGCGGGAGACGGCCGCGGGCGCGGCGCAGCGGCTGCTGGTGGATCCGGAGACGGATCTGCTGGCCCGGCCGGTGGCTCCGGAGGAGGTGCCCGACGCGGTGGCGACGGAGGTGCGGCGGGCGGTGTTCGGCGGGCACCGGCTGCGTATCTACTACGCGGCGGTGAACCAGCCGCCGAAGTGGCGCACGGTGGACCCGATCGGCCTGGTCACCGTCAGGGACCAGGGCTATCTGCTGGCCAAGCGGGGCATGGAGGACCGGACGTACCGGCTCTCGCGGGTGTTGGCGGCCGAGCAGCTCGACGAACCGGCGCAACGCTCGGACTCCGTCGACCTGGACCGCGCCTGGCGGGAGCGCGAGGTGCGATTCCGTACGGGCGGCGACGTCACCTCGGTACTGGTCCGCGTCGACGAGGGCCGCAGGGACCACCTCGTCTCCATCGCCCTCGCCCTGTACGGGGAGCAGACCGACGCCGACGGCAGCCTCCGGCTCACCCTCGCCTTCCAGGACCCGCGCCACGCCAGATGGGCCCTCTGGCAGTACGCACCCGACGCGGAAGTTCTCGAGCCGAGTTGGCTGCGCGACACCCTGCGCGACCGTGCGAGAGCCGTGACGGCCCGGTACGACTCCCCCTCCTGCGACGCGCCGACGCCGTGAAGCCCCACCCCTGGGGGAACGGATCGTGCAGGCTCCGTGAATGTGTGATGGGCGCGCGCCCTGTCCCCCGCGCCGAAAGGCATATCGAACACACGTGTATCGGTCGTATCGGTAGCCGTGGGATGAAGCGTGCGCCCGATGCGTACCGCTCGCATCCATTAGGGTTCCGCAGTGCCGGACGTGGTGTTGCGTGCAGGTGGGGGCCACCGGCTCTTCCCCCGGCCACGGGAGATTTCGTACGACGTGAGAGGGTCTGACGGGTGAGCGAGACACCACCGAACACCCTGCAATACCGTTTCGACGGACCGGAAGACGCTCCGGTTCTCATCCTCGGACCGTCCCTCGGCACCACCTGGCACAGGTTGTAGAAGTCGTCCAGGGGCGTCTATGCCAGTCCAGCGCGGGCATGAAATCGCAGGTCGGAGCCTTTTGGTCCGAGAGGGTCTGCCCAGTTGGTGATTGCTGTGTGACACGCGGGTGTTAGGGCGAGGCCCCGCCGAGGTCCGTCCTAGCGGGGTCTCCGCCCGGATCCGTGATACGTCGAAGCCGCACCGGAGCGCTCCGGTGCGGCTTCGACGTGAGGTCGAACTCGTTGGCGCGCACTACGTGGTCGGTGCCTCGAAAGAGTCCGTGTGCCTGTGACTCTCTCGGGTGCCTGATTCGCGATCGCACCCGCTCATCCGTCCGTGCCGGGGTCGCTTTCCTCCCAGCGTGACCGGGACGTCTGAGTGCGGGAGCGGTTACGGCCGGATCGGCTGGCTGGGCTACAGGCAGCTGAACTGACCATCTCGGCCTGTGGCCAGGCCACGACTGCATCGCTGTCGCGTGTGACGTCCTGTGGGCGTCGATCCGTACTCCCCGCAACTACTATGAACGCCGCATCGGGAACCCGCGCGAGATAGTCTCATGCCTCTCGATCGCTACTTTGCTCGAGAGGTCGGCCACTTGGTCAGACTCACACGGCCATGATGGCCGCTAGAGGCGCAGTCATAGGCTATGAAGCATGAAGATCAGGGTCCGTGACGCTCATCCAGCCGACGTCGAATGGATGAGCAACAATACCGAGGGCTGGACGGTCACCGTCGAGAAGCAGGAGGGCGCCGCCTCCCTGGCGGAGGCGCTGCACGCTCTGATCGCAGAGGATTCCGACCAAGGCGTGCGTATGGGATGGCTTCACTCCAGTCTGCAGCGCGCGACAGGCGGCGAGCCCGGCTACGTCAGACTCTATGAGCTCCACGTTTCTCCCGCGTTCCGACAAAGGGGAGTGGCACGAGCTTTGGTCGATGAGTTGTTTGCTCGGGTGTCCGATCAAGAGATCATCTTGTCTGCGTGGGACCGGGAGCTGTACGGAGTGTGGCTTAAGCTCGGATTTTCATACGTCCCTGAACCCGACGAAATGTCAGGGGACTACAGTTACCCCGGTGACATGGTGCGCCCACCGGTAGAAGCTTCATCCTGAATGATCCCGCATCGTTGGTCGGCGTAGTCGTTCAGAACCGCTTCCTCGTGAGCCGGCCCTGTCCGCCATGAGTAACAGCGGCAGCTCTGACTCCGACAGCCGGAAGCGATCAAGCCCCTTTTATTCTTCGGCCTGCGCTTCGGGTACTCCTCCTCGTAAGAGAAAGCCGCAGGTGCACCGGCATCACGTCCGACCAGCGCACGTTGGCCCTCTAGTGCCATATGAGCCAACGCCAGGTATGCCCCCTTGTATGCGCCCCTTGTACCCGTTCTACCGTCACGCCTTTGCCGTGTAGATCCGGCATGTCGTAGGGGGAGCACACAGTGACGGACACGTCAGTCGTACTCGAAAACCTGGTGAAGCCCTGGCACGTGCAGGTCGCCTCGACCACCGCTCTGGCCGGCGCCGTGGCGGACGCTGCGGCCAAGGACGACAAGGAGCGGCTGGAGGACGGACGGGAACCGGTTCGGCGCAAACCGGAGTTGCGGAGAGTGCCCGCGGTGGAGGTAGGGCAGTCGGTCACCGTGACGCCGTGGGAGGTTCTGCATGCCCTCGGGCGTGCCACCGTCCTCTCCCGGCAGGGTGCGGGACGCGGGTTGGCGGAGCACTGGGGGTGTCTGAAGTACTGCCAGGCGTTGGAGGGCAGCTCCGGGAGGTACATGAAGCTGTCCGAGGAGGGGCTGAACCCGCGTCGGCACTACAAGACCGTTCAGTCCGGTGAGCTGGGCATTGGATTCGCGCTCGCCGTCGCCGAGCGCATCGTCCGGAAACGGTATCCAGGGCACAGCGTTTCCCTCGTGGACGCCGACATCGCGCTACAGGCCGGCTGGGCGCTGGTGGGCAAGGACGTGCGGCGCAGGGACTGGGTACGGCAGCGGCCCAACTTCTTCCTGGAGGCGTGGAAGCCGGGCGAGCCGTCGAAGGTCGTTCCCCTCGCCTGTAAAGGGATGCATGGGAAGACTCCCTACGTGTACACCCAACTGGCCGCCGCCTCGGCGCAGGTGGAAGCGGTGCACGTGGGCCCGTGGAACGAGACGCCGGTGCTGGTGACGTCGACCGAGTTGCTCGGGCAGGGCGGCATCACCGTTCACATCTTGCAGGCCAACGGCGACGGGGCGTTGGCCTTCGCGCCCGACGATCCGGCTGCGGACGCCGATCGGGCACTCGACGACCTGAACATCTACCCGGACGTCCGCGTCCCGGACCCTGACGGCGGGGAAGAGCAGAGGGTCAGTGGATTCCAGGTGCAGCCCGACCAGTACGCCTGGTTCCGGCGCGCTCTCGCGCGTGCGGGAGCTGCCGGGTTGACGGGCTTCACCGGCGGCGGAGAACTCACCGCGCAGTACCTGACGAAACGGCAGGGCCGCCGGCACTTCGAAGGCTTCACCCATGCCGGTACCGGCATCGTCCAGGACGTGGAAATCGAGATCGGCGGGGTGAACTTCGTCGGCACCGACCATGTGTTCCGGCTGAACGGCACCCGAGTCGAGGCGTTCTCTGGACTCGCCGAAAACCTCTTCCACCACCTGCGGGACGGCCGGGTGGAGCAATACCGGCGAGAGGCGCACGCCCTGCGCGCGTCCTGGCGTTCCGCGCGGTTCGAGGACGACTGGAACGGACCTGTGTCCCTACGCGAAGACGGCTCAATCATGGCGATGAGCCTTCTGCCGGAGACGCCCAGAAAGCGCCGGGCCAAGAAGCGGAGCTGACCGGCGGACGACGACCGGAGGGGAAGAGCGAGTCTGGCCGAATGCCGTCACCCTCGCTCTTCCACGACTGTCTCCGCAGGCGCACCTCATGCCAAAGTCACGTGCACAGAGCAGAAAAGCGATGAACGGCAGCAAGGAGAGCCCATGCAGGGCGGGGGATTCCAGTGGCGACTCGTTGTGCCCACGGGCGGCGACACGCTTCGGCAAGAGCGCCTCACCCGGGACCTGTACGACACGTTACGGGCGGCAGACGGCCTGGCCGTCGGCTTCGCCGACGAAGAAGCGTCTGCCGAGCCTGGACACAAGGGTGCGGGCGTGGGCGAGGTTGCGCTGTGGGCGGCCACGGCAACCGCTGTCGCCCGTCCGGCCTCTCAAGTGCTGATCACCCTGATCAAAGAGTGGTGTGCCAAGGAACGGCACCGCAAGGTCGAGGTGTCTTACGGGGAGAACTCGGTCAAGATCACAGGTCGTCCGGACGCGGCGCAGGAACGGATGGTCCACGAGTTCCTGGCCCGGGCCACCACTGGCGAGGGCCCGGGCCCGGAGGACGGCGCAGCGTGACCCGTCTGCACAAACGCCGCGCCCTGCTGATCGGCACCGAGCACTATGACGACGGTCGCTTCGCGCCACTGCCGTCCACACAGGCGGATGTCTGGGGGCTCGGTCAGGTTCTGCGGCATCGAAATATCGGCAACTTCGTCTCCATCCAGACGAAGACCGACCTCACGGCCGACGACATGCGACTGGCCATCGGAGAGTTCCTCACGGCGTGCGACGAGGACGAACTGGCACTGCTGTACATCTCGGGGCACGGTGTGAGACGGGTCAGGGACGGCGGCGAGTTCCACGTCGTCGCCCGGGACACCGACTTCGACCGGGTGGCCGAGACCGGTGTTAGCGCCGGGTTCGTCAATGAGCTGCTGGAACAGTGCGTCGCGCCGCAGAAGGTGGTGATGATCGACTGCTGTCGCAGCGGTGGCTTCGCCGTCGGCCTGCGCACCTCCGACCAGCAGCCGGACGGCACCGTGGCCAAGTCCGGCGAATCGGCCCTGCTGACCAGTCGGGGCGTCTACGTCCTGTCGTCCTCGCGCGCCGGCGAGGACTCGTACGCCGATGCCGGTCAAGGCGCCGACGTGAAGCCTTCTGCGTTCACCGCCGAGGTGATCGAAGCCCTCCGAACGGGCAAGGTCAGCAAGGATGGCAGCAGTGAAGTGTCGGTGGACGACCTGTTCGTCTACGTCAACCGGCGTATGCGGGCCCGAGGAGGCCGACAGGTACCGGTGCATTCGGCGCACGGTGTCGACGACCGCATCGTGATCGCCGCCTCTCCGCTCGGCCGTGCCCCGATTCTCGAACCGCTGAGTCACCGACCACGTCAGGCCGCGGATCAGCCGCAAGCCGGCCCCGCGAAGTCTGCGGTAACTCAGCCGACCTGGTCCGACCTCCTGGACTACTACCGCGAGTGCGTCCTGGCCGGTGACACCGAGACGCCGCTGATGGAGGTGGGGCATCACAACGCGTCGTACGCCTGCCTGACCGGGGCGGAACGCTTCCTCTCGGGCGATGTCGATGCCGACGGCTGCGTCGCCCTCCCCCAGGAGGCAGCCGCCCTCATCGAATCGGCGACCGAGCAGGACGCCGAGCTCTGGGCGGGCTATCCCGCCGTGGTCCTGACGGGGCCGCGCACCGGTCGCTCCTGGCGGCATCCGAAGTTCGCCCCCTTGCTGATACGGCGCGTCGAGATCGTCCAAGGGGAGGGCGGGGTGCGGCTGAAACCCTACGGCCCGGTTCAGCCACATCCACGACTCGCTGTCGACTGGCTCGGCGAGGAAGAAGCGTCCCAGCTCGCGGACACCTTCCAGCCCTCCTGGCACCGGGGTCAGCACGATCGTATGGCAGTGGAGGCCCGCAATCTCCTGGCCGAGGACTTCGAGTTGCCGTGCGTGCAGGAACTCCGGCCCGACCAGCTTGCGGACCGTATCGACGTCCACACTCCCGGCCACGGTGCCCGTAATGCCGCAGTCCTCTTCACGGCCCTTCCCAAAACCGGCTTCACGAAGCGGCTCCTCGACGACTTCACGGACATCGGAAAGCAGACGGACCAGATCCAGATGACCGCCCTCGGCGCCCTCGCGCCCGACGCCGCCCAGCGCGCACGTGCGCTGGCTCTGGCAGATACGGAACCGGAGCGCCTGGTGACGCCTCTGCCCTGTAACGAAGCCCAGGCCGAGGTCATCCGTTCTGCCATGACCCGCCGCCTGACCGTGGCCACGGGTCCTCCCGGCACCGGCAAGAGCCAGCTGGTGGCCAATCTCGTCGCCACCGCCATCGTCGACGGACAGACTGTCCTGGTGGCGTCCACGAACAACGAGGCCGTGGACGAGGTCTGGCGTCGGTGCGACAGGCTGGTCCCCGGCAGCGTCGTACGCACCGGCTCGGCCCGAAAGAACGCGACGAGCAACGCGGAGCACGAGATCGCCGCCCTGCAGGAGTTGCGGACCATGGCGGATCCCTCGCCCAACGTGGCCACCGCCGCCGTGGAGGTCGACGTGTCGGCCGACCAGCTCGCCCGTGACCGGCACGCTCTCGCGCATATCGCGACCACGGAACGGCAGCTGCGCCAGGCCGGTGAGGCCCGCGAGGAGCACGCCAGGCAGCTCGGTGTTGCCGTAACCGAACTGCACCAGGTACTCAATGGGCCGACGCAACCGAAAGAGGTGGAGGAGAAGGCGGGCCGCCTCGCCCGCGCGTGGTTCCTCGGGCGCTGGCGGCGCACCCGTTTTCTGCGTACGCACGGCCTCGGCGCGTACGACGGTGATCACGTCGCAGGGTGCCTCGCGCTCGCCGGCTTCGCCGCCGCCGAGGCCGACTGGCGTGACCTGCACAGTCATGTGGCTTCCGTCGATGACACACATCTGTCCAAAGCTCTGCACGGCGCCGAGGCGGCTGTGCATGCCGCGTCGCGCACCCTTCTCGCCAGCACTGTGCAGGCACACGCACGGGCTGGGCGTCGCCGCATCCTCGACCTGCTCCGCGCACGGGACAGCGACCGCAGCGACTGGCCCGACATACGGGAAGTCCTCGGCCGGGCCCACGGGCAGAAGGCCCAGCCCGCAGTGGCCGGCTGGGCGGTGACCAGCCTTTCCGCCCGGCGTTTCCCACCCGGCCCGGCTCTGTTCGACCTCGTCGTCATCGACGAGGCCAGCCAGTGCGCCATCCCGCACGTCCTGCCGCTGCTGTTCCGCGCGCGGCGGGCTCTGGTGATCGGCGACGCCATGCAATTGGCGCACATCACGGAGGTCAGCCCGGAACGCGAGGCGCTCGTCCGATGGAAACTCGGACTGCGATCGGCGTGGCTGGAGAAGCACCGCCTTGCCTACCGGCGCCACTCCGCCTTCCACGCCGCCGAGAAGTCCGCCGGCGGCACCCGGCTGCTCGACGAACACTTCCGTTGCCACCCGCGCATCGCCGCGATCTCCAACGACTTCTTCTACGACGGTGACCTGACCGTTCTCACGGACACTCGCGGACGGCCTGCCCTGCCGCGTCCGGCAGTCATCTGGACCCACGTGCCCGGACGGGCCGCCCGGTCGCCGTACGGCGGCTCGTGGGTCAACGAGGTCGAGATGGACAAAGTGGAAGCGAGCGTCCGGTATCTCTTGGAGCAACTGCCCCCAGGAGCCACCATCGGCGTCGTGACCCCCTTCACAGCGCAGGCCGAAGCACTGCGCCGTCGGTTGAGCCGATATGACGAGGAGCGTCTGCGCGTCGGTACGGTGCACACTTTCCAAGGCGGCGAACGCGACGTCATGGTGTTCTCACTTGTCGCCGGGGAGGGCATGCGCCCCGGCGCCGTCGAATGGGTTGCCGGCCAGCTGAATCTCTGGAACGTCGCCATCACCAGAGCACGCAGTCACCTCATCGTGGTGGGGGACAAAGACCGCTGGCGGAAGCGGGGCGGTGTGGCCGGCGCGCTGCTCGACGCAGCGGAATACGACGGCTCCAGGGCACAGGACCAGGCCGGCGACCCCCTGTCCAAGCGCCTCTATCAGGCCCTCTCCCGGCTACCCGGGGCCACCGTCACCTTGGGTGAGAGCCTCCACGGGCATCCGGCCGATGCGCTGGTGCGCGGCACCGATGGCACAGCGACCCGGGCCGTGCTGCTCGATCGGGGGCCAGATGAAGGTGCCGACGCGGCACGTCACCTGCGGCTGACGCTGCACCGGCGGAACCTGCTGAGCGGCAGCGGCGAAAAAGAAGAAGCCATCCGCTGGCCGGCGTGGCGGCTGTACGACACGAAAGGGAGCTGATCAGGCAGCAGCCCTGCCTCCTGCCCCTATACAGGGGGTTACTCGCTGTACGCCTGCTTCCAGCGTGTCCGGTGCCGGGCGTTCCCCTGACCGGCACCGTTGATCTCGGCGAGTGACATCAAGGAGGCCCCTCCGTTCCACACCCCCAGGTGGTCACGGTGTACGGCGAGAATCCCATGCTGCAACGCGAACTTCTGGGACGGCCGACTGAACCGCGTGGTCGTCACGAACACGGCCAGGTCGGCACCGAAATGCACCCGAGCCCCGAGCAGGTCCCGCAGTTCACGGCTCGCGATCGTGCTGGTCGGTGCGTACCGCTTGCACTGGATCACCATGCTCCGGCCGTCTGGCAATCGGCCGACGACGTCAGCTCCGTTGTCGTTCGCGCCGCCCACCCGGCGTACCTCGACGCACCCGTCTCGTCGGCAGAGGTTCGCGACCAGTTCCTCGAACTGTGTACCGGTCATCGCGTCCACCTCGGTCAGCGTCCGCCGACCGGCATCGATCATGTCGGCCTGTCGCCAGGCGTGGTCCCGCTTGCGCACCAGCCGGTCAGTACGCCACAGCCACCAAGCGACCGCTCCCACGCAGCCCAGCAGTAGTACCCCCGTGACGTAGGGCCAGACTACCGACCAGAACATGCTCAGGAGAGCTATGGCGATGGCCCCACACGCCGACGCCCGCTTCAGCCAGAGCGCCCTCCGCTTTCGCGCAGCCGCACCTCGTCCACGCCGAGCTGCCATACCTGCCTCCCGCCCTCGGCCACCTCGATTCCGCAGTCTGACCAACGAAGGCCGGCCCGAGTAGAGCGCGGAGTCGGCCATTGGCCGGATCAGGCTGGCGAACGTGCTCCAGGCAACGCGAAGGACGGTGAGGCACCGACCAGCAAGATCACGACCTACAGATGCAGGAAGTGTTGTCCTCCGAGTCCACCTTTGTGTCGATGAAGTTGGGGCAGCGTACCTATGAGGTCAACGCCTCGCCGGATCCCCGCCGGGCCGGCGATGAGGCGGTCCGCCCGGCGACCTTGTACTTGCCGACGCTGAACGCGGACGCCATCAACCACGGGGTCCTGACCGGTGACACCGGGCACGTCCTGCGGATCGGCGGGGTGATGCTCGGCGTGACGCTCGTCCAGATGACGTGTGCCGCCGTGGCCGTGTACCTCAGTACGCGGACGGCGATGGCGCTGGGAAGGGACCTGCGGGCACAGCTCTTCGCCGGGGTCCAGACCTTCTCGGTACGGGAGGTGGGACGCTTCGGCGCGGCCTCGCTGATCACCAGGGCCACCAACGACGTGCAGCAGATCCAGACCCTGGTCCTGCTGGTGTTCACGCTGGTGGTGTCGGCTCCGGTGATGGGTGTGGGCGCACTGGTGATGGCGGTGGGGCTGGACGCGCCGTTGTCGCTGTTGCTCGTGGTGGTGCTGCCCGTGCTGGCCTGCGCGATGGGTGTGATTTTCGGTCGGCAGATGCCGCTGTCGGCCTCCCTGCAGCAGCGGGTCGACCGGGTCACCAAGGTGGTGCGGGAGCAGATCACCGGCATCCGGATCGTTCGGGCCTTCGTACGCGACCGGCACGAGCAGGAGCGGTTCGCGGAGGTCAACCGGGACCTGCTCGACGTGGGGCTGCGGCTGGGGCGGATCCAGGCGTTCGGGATGCCGACCGGCATGCTGGTCCTGGAGTTATCGGGGATCGCGGTGCTCTGGTTCGGTGGCCACCGGGTGGCCGGCGGCGGCATGCAGGTCGGGACGCTGATCGCGTTCCTCCAGTACCTCACGCAGATCCTGCAGGCCGTGATGATGGCGATGATGGCGTTCCTGCTCTCGCCCCGGGCGAGCGTCTGCGCGGAGCGCATCCGCGAGGTCCTCGACACCCGCAGCAGCCTGACCCTGGCCTCCTCGCCGGTCACCGCCCTGCGCGAACCAGGCCACCTGGAACTGCGCGACGTCGGCTTCCGCTACCCGGGGGCGGAGGCGCCGGTGCTGCGCCGGATCTCGCTCATCGCCCGCCCCGGTCGTCGGATCCACCGGCAGTGGCAAGACGACGCTGCTGCACTTGGTGCCCCGGCTGTTCGACGCGACCGACGGGCAGGTTCTCGTCGGCGGCACGGACGTACGCGCGATGGACCGGAGCTTGCTGGCGTCGACGGTCGGGCTGGTGTCGCAGAGGCCGTACCTCTTCTCCGGCACCATCGCCTCCACCCTGCGTTACGGACTCCCCGAGGCGAGCGACGAGGAGCTGTGGCAGGCGCTGGAGACGGCACAGGCACGCGACTTCGTCGAGGCTCTGCCCGAGGGACTCGACGCCCCTGTCGCGCAAGGCGGCAGCAACCTGTCGGGCGGCCAGCGTCAGCGCCTGGCCATCGCGCGAGTGCTGCTGGCCCGGCCGGACGTGTACCTCTTCGACGACTCCTTCGCCGCGCTGGACGCGGCCACCGACGCCCGACTGCGCACCGCGCTGACCACCGGGACCGCAGGAGCGACCGTCGTGATCGTCGCCCAGCGGGTGTCCACCGTCCGCCACGCCGACCGCATCGTCGTCCTGGACGAGGGCCGTGTCGCAGCGAGCGGTACCCACGAGGAACTGATGGACACCAGCCCGACCTACCGGGAGATCACCCTCTCCCAGATGACAGCAGAGGAGGCGGCCGCATGACGGCCGACGCCCCAAGCACCGGCAAGCCCCAGGACTTCCGCCGATCCGCCGCGCGGCTGCTGCGCGCCATGGGCCCCGACCGGCACCTGCTGGTCCTGTGCCTGGCCCTGAGCGTGGTGAGTGTGGCGCTCACCGTATCGGTGCCGATGACCCTCGGGCACGCGACCGACCTGATCGTGCGCGGCGCGGCCAGTGGCGGCGTGGACTTCGGGAGGGTCGGACTGGTGCTCACGGTGGCGGCCGTCCTGGTCGTCGTCTCCGCCTCCTGTGCCTTCGCCCGCGGGCGGCTGGCCCAGGACATCAGCCAGCGCACCGCCTACCGGCTGCGCGAGCAGGCGTCCGCCAAACTCACCGTCCTGCCCCTGAGCTACCTTGACCGCCGCCCCCGCGGCGACCTGGTCTCCCGGCTCACCAACGACGCGGACAACATCGCCCTCACCCTCCAGCAGCTCCTCACCAAGATCGCGGTCTCGCTGCTCAGTGTCATCGGCGTCCTCGGGATGATGCTGTGGCTGTCACCGCTCCTCACCCTGATCGCGGTGGCGTCCCTGCCGGTGGTCGCGGTCATCACCCGGTGGCTGGGACGCCGCTCGCAGCCGGAATTCACCAAGCAGTGGCGGACCACCGGCGAACTCGGCGCCCACGTCGAGGAGATGTTCACCGGGCACGACCAAGTACTGCTCTTCGGCCGTGGCGAGGACGCACAGCGGGTCTTCGACGAGCGCAACCACGGTGTCTTCGAGGCCGCACACCGCGCCCAGTTCCTCTCCGGCATCATTCAGCCGGCCACAGCCCTCCTCGGGCACCTCACCTTCGTCGCGGTCGCCGTGTGCGGTGGGCTGCGAGTGGCGTCCGGCGCGATGACCGTCGGTGAGATCCAGGCATTCATCACCTACACCCTGCAGTTCAACAACCCCCTCACCCAGGCCGCCGCCCTTGTCAGCATCGTGCAGTCCGGCGTCGCCTCCGCGGAGCGCGTCTTCGAACTCGTCGACGCCGACGAGCAGACTCCCGACCCGCAGGAGCCGCGGCAGCTCCCCGGGATCTCGGGCAAGGTCGAGTTCGAGCAGGTGTCCTTCCGCTACGAACCGGACGAGCCGCTGATCGAGAAACTCGACCTCACGGTCGCACCGCACGAAACCGTGGCCATCGTCGGCCCCACCGGCGCGGGCAAGACCACCCTGGTCAACCTGCTGCTGCGGTTCTACGAACCCACCAGCGGCCGCATCACCCTCGACGGCATCGACATCGCCGCCCTTCCCCGCGCCGCACTGCGCCGCCACATCGGCATGGTGCTCCAGGACACCTGGCTCTTCGAAGGCACCATCGCCGCCAACATCGCCTACGGCAAGGACAGCGCCACTCACGAGGAGATCGTGGCGGCGGCGACGGCAGCCCGTGCCGACCACTTCATCCGCACACTGCCCGACGGCTACCAGACCCTCCTCGACGAGAACGGCGCCAACCTGAGCGACGGCGAACGCCAACTCCTCACCATCGCCCGCGCCTTCCTCACCAAACCGCCGATCCTGGTCCTGGACGAGGCCACCTCGTCAGTCGACACCCGCACCGAGGTGCTGATCCAGCACGCCATGGCCGATCTGCGCACCGACCGGACCAGCTTCGTCATCGCCCACCGCCTCTCCACGATCCGCGACGCGGACACCATCCTGGTCATGGAGCAGGGACGCATCGTCGAACACGGCCGGCACGAGGAACTGCTGGCGGCCGACGGCGCGTACGCACGCCTGTACGCGGCCCAGTTCGCCCGGGTGGCCACGCAACTCGCTTAACCGGTCCGCCGCTCGGGGCGGCGCGGCAGGGCGAGCGCGACGACGGCCGTGACCGTCAGGACCACCGCGATGGCCAGGAAGGCCCGCGCGTACCCGGCGGTGAGTGCCGGTACGCCGACGCCGTCGGTGGCGGCGAGCGTGGACAGGACGGCGAGACCGAGTGCGCCGCCGACCTGCTTCGTGGTGTTCATCAGCCCGGAAGCCGCCCCGGCGTCGGCAGGAGCTACGTCGCTGGTGACCGCGGTGGTGATCGGTGTGAGCAGGAGCCCGCTGCCGATCGAGATGACCAGTGCCGGGCCCAGGATCCCGTCGACGTAGCCGCTGTCGGGGCTGATCCGGCTCTGCCACCAGAAGCCGGCCGCCGAGACGACGGCGCTGGTGACGATCAGGGTCCGTGGGCCGGTGCGCTCCATCAGGCGTGGCGCGAGGCGGGCGCCGACGGCCATGGTCACCAGGGTGTGCGGCAGGAAGCCCACGGCCGTCCGCAAAGGGCCGTAGTGCATTACCTGCTGCATGCAGAGGGAGAGGAAGTACCACATCGGGATGAGGCAGGCCCCCGTCAGCAGCAGGACCAGGTTGCCCACGCCCACCGACCGGATCCGCAGGAGGCGCGGGGGCACCAGGGGAGTGTGCACCACACGGGCCTCCACCCGGACGAAGACCGCCAGAGCCAGCACCCCTGCCGCTGTCGCCCCGGCGGTGAGAGCATCGCTCCCGCCGCGTGAGTTCGTCTGCGCCAGTCCGAAGGTGAGGCCGGCGATTCCGGCCGTCGCCAGTGAGGCCCCCGCGACGTCGAGGCGCGGCCTGGGCCCACCGTCCCGCCCGCCCGGCACCAGACGCCCGCCCAGCAGGACGCCCGCGGCGCCGATCGGCACGTTGACCAGCAGGATCCACCGCCACGACAGGTACTCGGTCAGTGCGCCGCCGATCAGGTTGCCCGCGGCGCCACCGGCCACCCCGACCGCCGTCCAGGCGCCCAGCGCGCGCGTCCGCGACGGCCCCTCGGTGAACGTCCCGGTCAGTACGGTCAGGGTGGCCGGGGCGAGCAGCGCAGCCCCGGCTCCCTGCACCGCGCGAGCGGCGATCAGCGCTGCGGGTGACGAGGCAAGTCCTCCCACCAGGCTTGCACCGGAGAACAGTGCCAGCCCCAGCACGAAGGCCCGCCGGTGCCCCAGGACGTCCGCGAGGCGACCGCCCAGCAGCAGGAGTCCGGCGAACGCGAGCCCGTAGGCGTTGACCACCCACGACAGGTCCGCCGTCGTGAAGCCGAGGGCGGTGCGGATCGACGGCAGGGCGACGTTCACCACGGAAACGTCCAGCACCACCATGAACTGCGCAGCACAGGCCAGACCAAGGATCCATGTTGCGCGACGGCGCCCTACGGCGGGGGCGGCCCGCACCGTGCTTCCCTCGGACGCCGCGTACTCCTGCGTCACGTCACCCAGCCCCTCCCGAGTCCCTCACCGGTCATGTGCGGTCACCTTCAATGGACCTGGCAGACGTTATGATACGGCGTACCAAAACCGCGCGGGAAGGTGAAGCGAGCATGACGAGGACCGCTGACCATGCGCAGCGCAAAGCCCAGATCATCAACGGCCTCATCCGCCTGGCCACCCGCACCGGCCTCCATGCCGTGACGATGCGCGCGGTCGCCGCGGAGGCGGGCGTATCGGTCCGGCTCGTGCAGTACTACTTCGAGACCAAGGCCCAGCTGCTGCTGGCCTCGCTCGGGCATCTGGAAGAACGCAGTCACGACCGCTGGGCGGCCCGCCTGGCCACCGGGCAGGATCCGCCGTCCCCGCGTGAGCGCGTTGAGGCCCTGCTCGCCGAGGCCCTGCCCACGGACGAGGCGAGCCGCACCTTCCACCTGCTGTGGACGTCCTGCGCGATGTTGGCGATGACCGACCCGGAGCTGGCTACCCAGCCCTTCGTCGAAGGGCCGAACCGACTGGAGGCACAGCTCGCCGAGCTGTTGCGGCAGGCACAGAACGACGGCGTGCTCGACGCAGGGGCCGATCCGTACGCCGAGGCGGCACGGCTGCTTGCCCTGAGCCACGGACTCGGAACGTGTGTCATGGTCGGTCAGCGCACCCCGCAGGCCGCCACGCAACTGCTGGGGTATCACCTCGACCGACTGTTCACGTCCTCCGGGGCGCATTGACCCGCAGCGGCAGGCGTACTGCTCGCAGGACGGTGTCGTCGGGTCCAGCTGAGCCGAGCCGCACCCACCGAGGCAACCCTTACGTCACCGTAGACTCTCCGGGAGTTCCGCAGTACGCATGCGAGGGAGGACGAGCCATGGCCGGGGTAGCGGACTGCCCGTCGTGCGGAGAGAGCGAGGAACTGCGCGGCGAGCCGGTCGAGGGCGACATCAAGGTCACCTGTCTGAGGTGCGGGGCCCAGTGGATGCGTGGCGGTCCCCGCTGCGCGGGCTGTGGCGGTACGGACATCGTGCACCGCCCGCAGGCCATGACCCGCTATTCGCGCGGTACCCAGCTGTCGATCATCGGTTGGCGCGAGCTGCCGCTGTGCCGGGTCTGCGACGCCGAAGCACTCCAGACCTCCATCGCCGAGAACGTACCCGTCCCCAGCGACTACGTCGCACTCTGCCTCAACGGCGGGGGGCATGAGCCGGTGACGCGGGCAACGCCGCCGACGGAGGGGAAGACGCCGCCACCGGCGGCGCCCGCGCGGGAAGCAGTGGCCTCGCCCGAGCCGAAGCGGGCGGCGGAGGGCACGCCCAGGCCCAGGTCGCGGTCGGGTCACCGGAAGACCACGCCTACGGCACCGCCTCCCATGGTGCCCACCGTGCGGCAGGCGATCAGCGCCTTCATGACCGAGGCGTCGGGCCAGGCCGACGCGACCGCCATGCTGCTGCTCGGCACCCACCTGGGTTCCCACAACCGGCTGAGCGTGCTGGACACGGACGGCGCCGCCCGGCAACTGGCCGACTGG
Source organism: Streptomyces cellulosae (assembly GCA_014655195.1). GTDB lineage: Bacteria > Actinomycetota > Actinomycetes > Streptomycetales > Streptomycetaceae > Streptomyces > Streptomyces cellulosae. The sequence goes on from BNBH01000026.1 coordinate 85,259, forward strand.
TGCAACGGCCACTGGGCCGACGGGAGTGACCGCTCGCGGCGGGCGGTGGGCACCATCTGCCGGGCGGTCGACTTCTGGGGCGCCCGTGGCTGGCTCGTCACCGACCCGGCCGCCGGCCTGCGCTGAGCAGGCATACGACGAGCCTTCGACCTGCTCACCGAGGGAGGGGGAGACCGGCTGGCCGGTTCCTTATGGTGCGCGGCCCGCCTCACTGGTTCGAGCGCGCCTTACCGTCCGGGGTCACTCCTGCACGGGAGAGGATGCCGGGTCCGTCTTCGCGAGGTAGACCGTGTTGGTTGCGGTGCCGCCCTGCAGAGGGTTGTCGAAGGTCACCACGTGCGCCTCGTGTGCGGCGAAGACCTGCGCGAGTGCGGAGCCGAACTGTTCGTCGGGCGGGTCGTTCGACCACAGAGCGAAGACACCGCCGGGATAAAGGCGGTCCGTGAGGGCACGCAGACCCGCAGGCTGGTAGAGCGCGGTGTGACCCGGATGGAGGACATGCTGCGGTGAGTGATCGATGTCCAGCAGAATGGCGTGGAAGCGGCGACCGGGTTCCTGCGGATCGAGTCCTTGAGAGTCGCCGGCCATGGCGAAGAAGTCGCCGTTCACCATGCGGCACCGGGGATCCGACGTCAGGGCGTCACCCAGAGGCACAAGCCCGCGCTGGTGCCAGCCGATCACTTCCCCCAGCGCCTCCACGACGATCAGCGAGCGCACGCGCGCGTCGTCCAATGCTGCCCGGGCGGTGTATCCGAGGCCGAGTCCGCCTACGGCGACGTCCAGGTCGCCGCCGGGAGTCCCCGCCAGACCCATTCGGGCGAGGGCTTTCTCGCCCTCGGTGAAGAGGCTGGACATGAGGAACTCGTCGCCGAGCTTGACCTCGTACACGTCATCACCCGAGGCCGGGTGCCGACGTCGCCGCAGGCTGATGTCCCCCAGCCGTGTCGGACGCCAGTCGATCTCCTCGAAACGTACACTCATGGAATCCCTTCCCGGTCATCGCCTCGATGCCGGTGAGTCGTAAGTGCCGGGATGGTGCAGTGGTTGACGACGCGGCAGCCAACGCGGGCTGCGTGGCAGACGCTACGGCAGGTACCGATGGCGGCCGGGGAGCCAGCCGTTGGCTCGAGCGCGAGAGTCGGCCTCGTTTCACTCTTGCGAACTTACCCTGACGCGAGGGTAACTTTGTAGCCGGCGAGGGCGCCGACATCCGGAGTGAGGCGGTAGGCCATGGGCGGAAGGCTGATGCAGATCGGTGAAGTGTCCGAGCGCACGGGACTCTCCCTGCGGACGATCCGCCACTACGAGGAGGTCGGCGTGGTGGCGCCGAGCGAGCGCAGCGCCGGCGGGTTCCGCCTCTACACCGAGGCCGAAGTACGGCGGCTGGCGCTGGCGCGGCGCATGCGGCCCCTGGGCTTCTGCCTCGAAGACGTCCGCGCCGTGCTGGACGTACTGGAACAACTTCCGGACGGCGGCAGGCCATTGCCGGAGACCGACGAGCAAGTACATGACGAACTGGTGACGCGACTGCGTTCGTACTGGGTGGAGGCCGACGCGAGGTGTGAGCACCTCCGGCGTCAGCTGGCGTCCGCCGAGGACTTCGCCCAATCTCTGCATGGTTACCTGGCCCGCCTGATGGAAGCCGACGAGGCCGGCCGGGAGGCGGCACGGTGAGCGTGAGCAGCGACTGTGCGGCGTCCGAGGCGGCGGACGTTCGTGGTGATCGGTCGTCGGCCGTGCGCTCTGCCGCCGGGTCAGTGTGTGAGCCGCTGCCGGAGCGTGGCGGCGAAGTCCTCGGCCATCGCCAGCCGGGCGCGGAGTGTCTCGCAGCGCGCGTCGGCCACCTTCCGGTAGGAGTCGAGCCGCTCCCGCAGCCGGTCCCTCTCCTCTCCGGTGGGGGCATCGTCGGACGCGGAGAGCCGGTCGGTGATGTCCAGCAGGTCGCGCATCTCCTCCAGGGAGAAGTCGAGCGGCTTCATGCGGCGGATCACCATCAGCCGGTCCACGTCCGCCGCCGTGTACAGCCGGAAGCCGCCCTTGCTGCGGGCCGAGGGAATAACCAGGCCGACTTCCTCGTAATGACGGATGGTGCGCAACGACAAACCGGTCCGCTCGGCTACCTCGCCGATCTGCATCTGCCGGGGTTCCGTCATCGCTGAGCCATCTCCCTCTGTGATCCGCCTGATTTCGAAACAGTCAAGTGCGCCAGTCTACGTGAGAACAATCACAGGAACTCGTGTGCTGTTCACCTGCGATTCGCAAGCCGCATCGCGCACCCTGTGCTCACGTCAGGGTAGACTTCCGGATGTGCTCGCCTCCGCGGTTCCACGCACGGTAGGGGCGCAACCGCCGCAGCGCAGGCCCCGACGGAGCCTGTAACGGCACCGAAGACTTCCAGGCAATGATGCCTGACCGGCGACCAGAAGGTTGCCGCCCTGTCCGGCAAGGCCCCCGCCGAGGCGGCCGGGCTGCCGGGAGATTCCGCTCTCTCGTGGAATCACGTACGCCCTGCGCGTGTGTCCAGCGGCAACGGACGCGTGCGCCTGAACAGGAACGGTTGCATGTCCTCACCGCTGTCCGCGGCTCCCAGGTTCCGCATGTCCAAGCCCGACTGGCTTGCCTCCCCGAAGGTCCTGCGCACCGAGGTGCTGGCCGGCCTGGTCGTCGCCCTCGCGCTCATCCCCGAGGCGATCTCCTTCTCGATCATCGCCGGCGTCGACCCCAGCGTCGGCCTGTTCGCCTCCTTCACCATGGCCGTCGTCATCTCCGTGGTGGGTGGCCGCAAGGCGATGATCTCCGCCGCCACCGGCGCCATCGCCCTGGTCATCGCGCCGCTCAACCAGGAGTACGGCCTCGGCTACATGATCGCCGCCGTCATTCTGGCCGGTGTCTTCCAGGTGATCCTGGGCGCGCTCGGGGTGGCGAAGCTGATGCGGTTCGTGCCGCGCTCGGTGATGGTCGGCTTCGTCAACGCCCTGGCCATCCTGATCTTCATGGCCCAGGTGCCGGAGATGCACGACGTCCCGTGGGCCGTTTACCCGCTCCTCGCCGGCGGTCTGGCCCTCATGGTGTTCTTCCCGAAGGTCACCAAGGTGATCCCGGCGCCGCTGGTCTCCATCGTCGTGCTGACGGTGATCACCGTGGCCGCGGGCATCGCCGTCCCCAACGTCGGCGACAAGGGTGAACTGCCCTCGTCCCTGCCGGTGCCCGGGCTGCCCGACGTGCCCTTCACCCTGGACACGCTGACCACCATCGCGCCGTACGCGCTCGCCATGGCGCTGGTGGGCCTGATGGAGTCGCTGATGACGGCCAAGCTGGTCGACGACATCACCGACACCCACTCGGGCAAGACCCGTGAGTCGATCGGCCAGGGCATCGCCAACATCGTCACCGGCTTCTTCGGCGGCATGGGCGGCTGTGCCATGATCGGCCAGACCATGATCAACGTGAAGGTCTCGGGTGCCCGTACCCGTCTGTCCACCTTCCTGGCCGGCACCTTCCTGATCATCCTGGTCGTCGTCTTCGGCCCCATCGTCTCCGACATCCCCATGGCCGCCCTGGTCGCCGTCATGATCATGGTCTCGGTGGGCACGCTCGACTGGCACTCGATCCAGCCCAAGACGCTCAAGCGCATGCCGGTTGGCGAGACGATCGTCATGGCGGTCACCGTCATCTGTGTGGTCGCCACCCACAACCTGGCCATCGGTGTGGTCGTCGGCACTATCGCCGCGATGATCATCTTTGCCAAGCGGGTCGCTCACCTCGCCAACGTCTCCGGCGTCGTCGACCCCGACGGCAAGCAGGTCGTCTACGCGGTCACCGGCGAACTGTTCTTCGCTTCCTCCAACGACCTCGTCTACCAGTTCAACTACAAGGACGACCCGGACGACGTCGTCATCGACCTGTCCGGCACCCACATCTGGGACGCCTCCTCCGTCGCCGCGCTCGACGCCATCGAGACCAAGTACGCCCAGCGCGGCAAGAAGGTCACCATCGTCGGCCTCAACGAGCTCAGCGCCGACATGCACCAGCGCCTGGCCGGACAACTCACCGGCGGTCACTGACCCGTGAGGCCGCCTGCCCCGCACCACCCACGCGGGGCAGGCGGCCTGTCCATGGCAGGGGCGTTTCGGGAGACCGTCCCCACCGCAGGTCCGGTCCGTGTCCGTCCGCTCTCCCGAACGGCAAGCGCCTGCTTCGCTCCTGGGCGGCCAGGGAGGCTCAGCGGATGGGACGACAGCGGTGTCGACGGGCATGAGGCCCGGTAGTGTGTGTCAAGCGTCGCGTGCCGGTGGCAGACCGTGTCAGGCATGGAGGCGCCGGACCGAAGGAGGTCGACGATGCACTCGTCGCACCCTTCGCTCGCGCGTGTCTGAGCGCGAGACGACCAGGCTCGTCGCCTGGAGCCAGGAACTCCGCCAGGTGCACAGCCGACTACGAGAAGCGCTGTCCGTGACCCGCGCTTCCCTTGCCGGCGGCACCCCCGGTGAGGCCGCCACCCGTGAACTGCTGCTGTACTGCCATGGTTTCTGCACAGCCCTCGACGGCCATCACCAGGGCGAAGACCGCACCCTGTTCCCGGCCGTCGCGGCTGCGCATCCGGAGCTCCGCCCGGTGCTGCGCTCGCTCGAGCAGGATCACGCGATGATCGCGCACCTGCTCGGCAGTCTCCGTGCCGCGGTCGACCGGGCCGCGCCGCCCGAGGAGCTCGACCGTCACCTCGAGGGCATCGCCGCGATCATGGAGAACCATTTCCGGTACGAGGAGCGGCAACTGCTCACTGTGCTCGACACCTTGGAGCTGGCAGCCGCACCCGGAGAGGTGCTGGGTCCGATATGACCCCGTGCCGGACAACGGGTGGCGGTGGTGACCGCTTCGCCGGATGACACGTCGGAACCCCTGCGGCGCAGGCCCGGGTGATCCGGTGGTGCAGGTGCCGCTCGACTCCGCGTGGGCCTGCTCGATCAGCGGCATGAGCTGCTTGTCACGCACCCTGCGGAATGACCGCTGCTGCTTCTCGCGGGCGAGGTACGTCGCGGCCTTCCTCGAGGTGCATGTCGTAGCACTCGGGCAAGGTGCGGAGGAATACCGTCGGCAGAAGCGGTTTGTCCACGTGGGCAGACAGCACGTCGTCGCCCGTCATGGACGAGTCGCTTGCCGGCGCCGACCAAGGCTGCCGGCATCACGCCTGTGGGGAGCGGCGGCCCGGAAGTGCCGTGCCGAGGGGGATCTCTGCAGTGGCTCGACTGGGGTCCGCACTCTTTCCGTACGGCAGGGGTGGACTTCGGCGCTCCCGCGCTGACGGCGTCTATGCGCCTCTTGACTCTTACGTTAGGTTAGAAATGGCGGCCAGGGTGGTGATCGTTGGTCCCGCCTCGGGCCACAGGGGCGGGGGCGTCGGTGCGTCAATCCCGGGGCCGCCACCGGCCGCGGACCGCGAGACCGCTGCGCAGTCCTGCCATTTGCAGGTTTCGCGGCCCGGCGCGGCTCTGGCATGCCTGCGCGAGTGGTTGCGTCGTGCTCACGGCTCAGCTCCCAGCCGGCCGTTGTGCCCAGCCCGTCGATGTCCACCTTCGAACACCGCCGGCCCGGGCGCGCACTCTTTCCCCACGTGGAGGCGCGCAGGACATCGGAGCGGAGGACTTGAGCTTCAACTCTCACCTTCCGTTAGAGTAGTGACGCTTGCCGACGCTGTCGGCCTGCTTTCGAAGCCGTTCCCGGGCCGTGGCGGAAGTTGCGCCGGCCGCTGCTCGGGGACGGCGCCGAAGCTGCTCACCCTGCCCGGCGCGCGGCAGACGAGATCCGGGCGTAGCCCGGACCCCGACCGCGGCCGGGGCGGGCCCAAGCCTTCCGCGAAGACGAGGTCCACCCGGCAGCAGCCAGAGGTTGCGACCCGTCCGGCGCGGTTCTCCGGCGATCTCGTCGCCCACCGTGCCCCACCCGGGGAAGGGCACCCTTCCTGCCGCCGGGGCGGGCAGGGAGAATCACCCTGACTCGGATCCAGCCCGCGCCGCGCGACACCGCTTCTTCGCCGACGACGAAGCGGGCGAAAGGAGAAACCCTGAGCCGCAGCGCCAAACCCGCCCAGACACCTGCCAAACCCACGACCGCCGTTTCCGGTTCGCCCGCGGCGGGTTTCCACGGCTGGCGCATGGTCGCCTACTGCGCCCTGGCCATGGCGATGACCGCGCCCGGACAGACCACCGGTGTCTCTGTCTTCATCGACCCGCTCATCGGCGACCTCGGAGTCAGCCGTACCCAGGTCTCCACCGCCTACCTGACCGGAACCCTCGTCGGCGCCTGCGCGATGCCGCTGGTCGGCCGGGCGATCGACCGCTACGGCCCCCGTCGCGTGATAGCGGTCGTCGGCGCCGCCTTCGGCGCGATCCTGCTCGGCCTGTCCTTCGTCACGGGGCTGGTCGGCCTCACCGCCGGCTTCATCGGTATCCGCATGGCCGGACAGGGCGCACTGTCCCTGGTGGCCACGACCACGGTCGCCTACTGGTTCGACCGGCGCCGCGGGCTGGCCCTGGGCATCACCAGCGCGATCGGCACCGCCGGAATATCCCTCGCGCCCCTGGGGATCGAACGCCTGGTCGCCGCGGAAGGCTGGCGCCAGGCGTGGGCCATTGAAGGCGTTGCCGTCTGGGCGGTCGTCCTGCCGCTCGCCCTGCTCGGTATCCGCAACCGGCCCGCCGACCTCGGACAGCACGTCGACGGTGTCACACCCACCGCCGACACCCCCGCCGTGCCCCTGACGGGCTGGCCGCTGCGCGCAGCGTTGCGCACCGGCATCTTCTGGGCCGTGGTCGCCTGCCTTGCCGCCAGCAGCATGCTCACCACCGGCCTGAACTTCCATCAGGTCGCGCTGCTCGGAGAGCGCGGGCTCACCGCCACCGAGGCCGCCGCCAACTTCCTCCCGCAGACCGCCGCCGCACTGGTAGCCACCCTCGCCGCCGGCGCTCTCATCGACCGGCTGCCGCCCAAGGTGATGCTCGTCGCCGCGATGGCGATCCTGGCCTGCGGCGTACTCGCCGCCCGCTTCGTCGCCCCCGGCTGGACAGCGGTCGGCTACGGCTTCCTGCTGGGCGCCTCGAACGGCCTGCTGCGCGCTGTCGAGTCCGCGACCCTGCCCCGCTATTTCGGCACGGCTCACCTCGGCGCCATCCGCGGCAGCGCCCACACCGTCACCGTCGGCGCCAGCGCCTTCGGCCCGCTCGCGGTCTCCCTCGGCCACGACATCACCGGGCACTACGGTCCCGCACTCGTCGTGCTTGCTGCCTTGCCGGTCGCCGCCGCGATCGCCGTTCTGCTGGCAAGGACACCACGCACGGACATGGGCACCGCGCTGGGCTGAACGCAGGATTTCGTCGCGAGATGACCGGTCGGCCGCTGCGTCCTATCCCTGGTGGTGCCACGACGTCACGGCCTCGACGGCCCACCGGGCTTGCTGGGTGCTGAGCCGGACCCAGTACGTCCGGCCTGCCAGCGCCAGCCGAACGAAGCCGGCGGGGGCGTACCAGGGCTCCGTCGCACGGACGCGCGGCAGTACCTCGCTGTCGATCTCCACGCCATGGCTGGTCAGCAGGGTAAGCCGGGCTCCGCGGATCCGCAGTCTGCCGGCCCGGGTGCGGGTGCGCCACCAACCCCGGCGGATGGCGAGCCCGTCCGCCTCGAAATTGTGCCCGGTCAAGGGGCCCTCCTTCGCCGGTGCCGGACGGCGGTGGCCTGCTACCCGATGGGCGCCGCGAGGGACTGCCTGTCCTGGCGATGTCCCCCCACTGTCCGCCTGGCCTTGCGGATATACCCTACTCTAACGTGACAGTAGATTCGGTGCGGACGTGTGAACCGGAGATGGCCTTGACGGACCTGCAGACGCGAGACGAAGAGCAAGAGCGGCAGTACCTGACCGAGACGGTGCGTCTGCTGAAGCGGGAGCTGGAGCGGCTCAGCGCCTCCATCGACCGGACCGCCAGGACGATCCGGGAGCACAAGGAGTTCATGTGGGAGAACTGGCGCGACATGGACTTCGCGGAGAAGGCCGCCATGCGCACCGAGGTCAACACGTCCGTCGGCGTGGGAGATGGCGTCGTGACGGTGCGTCGGCATGTGGAGCGGCTGCTGGAGTCCCCCTACTTCGGACGCGTCGACTTCCGCAGGGCTGACGACGGAGAGAGGAAGAGTCACTACATCGGCGTCCACGACTTCTCGGACCCGGAGACCCAGGAGATCCTGATCCACGACTGGCGGGCGCCGGTCTCCAGCCTCTACTACGACTTCGAGTCGGGTGCCGCGTACTTCGAGTCCCCGACCGGGACCGTCCACGGGACGATCACGGGCAAGCGCCAGTACAAGGTCGTGGGTGACCGCCTTGAGTACATGTTCGACAGCACCCTGACCATCGGCGACGAGGTGCTGCAGCGGGAGCTGAGCCAGTCCGCCGACGACCGGATGAAGAACATCGTCGCGACGATCCAGCGCGAGCAGAACGAGGTGATCCGCAACGAGACGGCGAAGGTGCTGATTCTGCAGGGCGTGGCCGGCTCGGGGAAGACGTCGATCGCCCTGCACCGGGTGGCGTTCCTGCTCTACCGCTTCAAGGACTCCCTGTCGTCCGACGACGTCATGATCCTGTCTCCCAACAAGGTCTTCGGCGACTACATCGCCAACGTCCTTCCCGAGCTGGGAGAGGAGCAGATCGCGGAGATCGACTTCGAGCGGATCGCCGACCGGTTCCTGGCCAAGGTGACGGAGTTCGAGACCTTCAGCGAGCAGGTGGTCAAACTGCTCGACCGGCCGGACGACGCGGCGGCCGAGCGGATGCGCTTCAAGGCGACACGCGAGTTCGTCAACGCACTTGACGAGTGGCTTGCCGCGCGCGGGGACGAGGACTTCACTCCGCGGCAGATCGAACAGAGGAACAAGCGGCTGCCGGAGGACTGGGTCGCCGACGCCTTCGCGGCTTCGCGGGGCCTGCCGGTCTTCGCCCGGCTGGACCTGCTCGCCGAGAGCGCCGCAAGCCGGCTGCGGCAGGAGGTTCTGGACAAGGGCGGCAAGTGGTCTGCGGCGGACACCAACGGCATCCGCAAGCAGGTGCGCGCCATGTTCCCGCACAAGGACCCCTTCGCCCTGTACAAGGCGTTCTACCAGGTTCCCGAGCGCAAGGGGCTCTTCAAGCCGCTGAGCCGTAAGAAGATTGAGTACGCCGACGTCTTCCCGCTCGTCTACACCATGATCAGGACGTCCCGGCAGGAGGGCTACGGCCGCATCCGGCACCTCCTGGTGGACGAGATGCAGGACTACACGCCGGTCCAGTACGCGGTGCTGCGCGAGCTGTTCTCCTGCAAGATGACCATCCTCGGCGACGCCAATCAGTCCGTGAATCCGCTCAGCTCCTCATCCCTGCCGGTGATCCGCGACATCTTCCCGGAGGCGGACTGCCTGGAGCTGTGCAAGAGCTACCGGTCCACGTACGAGATCACGGACTTCGCCCAGCGTGTCTCGCGCAACGACAAGCTCGTCCCGATCGAGCGGCACGGACTGCCGCCGCAGGTCGTCGCCGCAGTCGACCGCAAGGCGCAGGAGGCGGACATCCTGGCGCTGGTGGAGCGGCACCGGCAGGGTGAATACCGCTCTCTCGGCATCGTGTGCAAGACCGTCGCCCAGGCGGAGGAGCTGTACGGAATCCTGTCGGCAGCGGGTGTCGACCTTACCTTCCTCGACTACGACAGCACGGAGTTCAGCGCCGGCACCGTCATCACCTCGGCGCACATCGCCAAGGGGCTGGAGTTCGACACCGTGATCGTCCCCGACGTGGACGACACCAACTACGCCAACGCGATGGACAAGGGCATGCTGTACATCGCCTGCACCCGAGCGATGCACGAACTCCACCTGACCCACGTCGGGCCCCTCTCGCGCTTCCTCGCCTTCGCCGTGGAACCCGGAAGTCCTATCGGCGTTGCCCGCCCCGAGGCCGAGGAGGCGGCCGACCAGGCGATCCCTGTTGCGCGAGTGAGCTGACCCGTCGCCCCCCGGTGCGCGCCTCGGCTGCGACCATCACTCCCTTTCCGAGGTGCCGGCGTCCCACCGCCGCGGGACCGCAGACGGGTTTGCCGGGCGCGGTGAGCGGTCGCGGGGGGGGGGTGCCCCTATTGGTTTCGTCAACCTGTTGGTGTGGGTTGGGGTTCGTAGAAGGTTCCGTCGCGGAGCATCGCGAAGAGCACGTCGGCTCGTCGTCTTGCGAGGCAGAGGAGGGCTTGGGTGTGGTGTTTGCCCTGGCTGATCTTCTTGTCGTAGTAGGCACGGGAGACCGGGTCGGCCAGGGCCGCGAACGCGGAGAGGAAGAAGGCCCGTTTGAGCTGCTTGTTTCCGCGTCTGGAGGGTTGCTCGCCGCGGATCGAGGTGCCCGAACTGCGGGTCGCCGGGGCGAGACCGGCATAGGCAGCAAGGTGGGCGGCGGACGGGAAGCTGGATCCGTCGCCGACGTCGATGAGGATGCGTGCTCCGGTCCTGACGCCGATCCCCGGCATGGACGTCAGGACCTTGGAAAGAGGGTGGGACTCCAGCAGTTCCTCGATCCTCGTGGCGAGGAGCTTCCGCTGGTCAAGCACTGCTTGGAGCGATCCGGCGAGGCTGGGAACGATCAGTGCGGCCGCGTCCGTGCCCGGGACGACGACGGTCTGCTCGTCCAGTGCGGTGAAGATGTCCTCGACCAGCCGTTCGGCCATCCGCGGTGCCTTCGGACGCATCAGCGTCACGAGCCGGCGCCGTCCGGCTTTGCGGATCTGCGCGGGCGAGCCGAACTGGTCGAGGAGCTTGAGCACTGCCGGATGCTGCACTCGCGGACCCAGGACCCGCTCGAGCGATGGATGGATCTGCGTGAGCAGGCCCCGCAGGCGGTTGCTGATGCGGGTGGCCTCCCCGGCCAGGTCGTCGTCGAAGCCGACGATCATCTCCAGCTCGGCGGTGGTCTCGTCTTCGAGCTCGACCGAGCGGAGGGTGTGAGGCATGACGCGGGCCGCGTCGGCGATGACGAACGCGTCGCGGGCGTCGGTCTTGGCCTCGCCGGGATAGAGATCGGCGATCCGCCGCATCGCGAGTCCGGGCAGATAGGCGACCGGGCAGCCCATGTCCCTCGCGACTGCCAGCGGCAGGGCGCCGATCGAGGCAGGCTGGTCGACCACGACGAGCACGTTCCCGTGCTTGGCCTGCAGTTTTCCGAAGACCTCGCGGAGCTTCGGTTCGCTGTTGGGCAGCCGTTTGTCGAAGGCCTTCTTCCCGGCCGGGGTGACGGCGGTGGCGTGGTGTTCGCCCTTGCCGACGTCCAGGCCGAGGAAGACGCCGATGTCGCTGACGTCGATCACGTGCTTCCTCCGGTTGTCCCCGCCCGGCCGTCCCACGGCACCGATCGCCACATCCACATTACGAAGAGCCTCCCGACCTGCGAAAAGGCCGGTGGTCATGCCCCTAATCAGCGGTCTGTCGATGCCTCCGGAGCCGGTGACACCACCCCCCAGGCCATGCGTTCGACAGGGGGAGAAAGTCATGCCAACTCCGAAGGCCGGGCACCCCATTGCGGGGCCACCAAGAAGGTAATGGGGGGGGCGTGACTCTCAGTCAGGCGTCGATGATGACGGGGATGATGAGGGGCTTGCGGCGGTACGTGCGGAACGCCCAGTTCGCCACGGCGCGGGCGACGAGCTGTTCGAGCTGGCGCGCGTCCCCGACGCCTTCCTCGGCTGCGGTGGCCAGGGTCTTCTCGATGACGGGGATGACCGGCTCGAAGGTGGTGTCGTCGTGGACGAAGCCGCGGGCCAGGAAGTCGGGGGCCTCGGCGAGGGCGCCGGTGTCCGCGTCGACGATCGCCACCACCGTGACGACGCCTTCCTCCGCGAGGGTGAGGCGGTCCTTGAGGGACGCTTCGGTGGCGCCGCCGACTTCCATGCCGTCGACGTAGACGTTGCCGGCGGGGACCTTGCCGGTGATGGACGCGCGCCCGTCGACGAGGTCGACGACGACGCCGTCCTCGGCGATGACGACCCGCTCGGGGTCGACGCCGGTGCGGATGGCGAGGTCGCCGTTGGCCCGCAGATGGCGCCATTCACCGTGTACGGGCATGACGTTGCGGGGCTTGACGATGTTGTAGCAGTAGACGAGTTCGCCGGCGCTGGCGTGCCCGGAGACGTGCACCTTGGCGTTGCCCTTGTGGACCACGTTCGCGCCCCACCGGGTGAGTCCGTTGATCACCCGGTAGATGGCGTTCTCGTTGCCGGGGATGAGGGAGCTGGCGAGCAGGACGGTGTCGCCCTTGCCGATGCGGATCTGGTGGTCGCGGTTGGCCATCCGCGACAGCGCGGCCATCGGTTCGCCCTGGGAGCCGGTGCACACCAGAGTGATCTTGTGGTCGGGGAGCTTCTCCAGCTCCTTCGTGCTCACCACCAGACCCGACGGGACCTTCAGATAGCCCAGGTCACGGGCGATGCCCATGTTGCGGACCATGGAGCGGCCGACGAAGGCGACCTTGCGGCCGTGCTGGTGGGCGGCGTCCAGGACCTGCTGGATGCGGTGCACATGGCTGGCGAAGCTGGAGACGATGACCCGGCGCGGAGCGGTGCGCATCACCTGCTCGATCGCCGGGTTCAGCTCACGCTCGGAGGTGGTGAAGCCGGGGACCTCGGCGTTGGTGGAATCGGTGAGGAACAGGTCCACGCCCTCCTCGCCGAGGCGGGCGAAGGCGCGCAGATCGGTGATCCGGTCGTCGAGAGGGAACTGGTCCATCTTGAAGTCACCGGTGTGCAGCACCATCCCGGCGCCGGTGCGGATCGCGACCGCGAGACCATCCGGGATCGAGTGGTTGACCGCCACGAACTCGCAGTCGAAAGGCCCGAAGCGGCGCCGGTCGCCTTCACGCACCCGGACCGTCCGGGGCCGGATGCCGTGTTCCTTGAGCTTGGCCTCCAGGAACGCCAGCGTCAGCTTGGATCCGACGACGGGGATGTCGCGCCGCTCGCGCAGCAGGTACGGGACGCCGCCGATGTGGTCCTCGTGGCCGTGGGTGAGGACGATGGCCGCGATGTCGTCCAGCCGGTCCCGGATCGAGGTGAAGTCCGGCAGGATCACGTCCACACCGGGCTGGGTCTCCTCGGGGAACAGCACGCCGCAGTCGACGATGAGCAGTTTGCCGGCGTGCTCGAAGACGGTCATGTTGCGGCCGATCTCACCCAGGCCGCCCAGGGCGATGACGCGCAGCCCTCCCTCGGGAAGGGGTGGGGCGGCTTTGAGGTCGGGATGTGGATGACTCATACCTTGACGTTACCGGAGGGTGTGCGGTCCTCATGCACTGCCTGCACGGCGAACGCCGGTGCGGTGCGAGACCGGGTGCCCCGGGCGGACCAGGAGCAGGACCCGTGCGGACAGCGCGCACATTGGTTTCTCGGGCACGGCACCACCCCGAGGGGGAGCGGGGTGGCGCTGCCGCGACCCAGCGCGGATGTCCTGCTGTACGTGGGCGGTCCTCAGCCCGAGGATGCCACGAAGGCCGCAGCCTGGCGTCCGCCGCTGCTCATCGAGGGGCGAGAAGGATGGCGGGGCGGGGACTCGGAGCGCCTCGGCGGACACCGCCGGTCGGTGCTGGTGCGGCGTGTGTGTTTCGAGCGGGCCCGGGTTGCCTGCCGGCTGGACATCGACGGCACTCCCGCCTGCGATGTCCACGCCCCGCTGTGCATGGAGGCGCTGCCAGGCCGCCTGCACTTGTTCCACCCATGACGCGGGACGCCGACGCACCACGGGAGGGCTCCATGGTCCGTGTAGTCACGGGTCGTCACTCTCCGCGGTGCCGACTGTGCATCGGCATACCCTCACGTGGCGTCAGTGGCGGACAGTTCCGCAGTCGCACGCGCCGACGTCTCGTCTCGGCCGATCGCTCTTCGACTCTTGCCAATCAACTCTTCCCTTGCGTTAGAGTAGTGTTGCTGGTCGACGCCGTTCGGTCTGCTTCCCAAGCTGTCTCCGGGCGGTGTCCGCCCCGTTGTCTAGGGCACCACCCGGGGACGGAGCCGGAGCCGCCCGCCCGGGCTGCCCGGACCAGTGCGGCACTGCCGCAGGGCACAGCCGAGCCGTATTCCATACCTTGGGGAGAGCCATGACCGCAGAGGTCACCCGCGTAGAGATCGCCGACCAACTGGAGGGCATGTTCGCGAACGGCGCCGTGAGCAAACACGACATGCTCATCGCCGCGGCCGACGCCCGTCCGGAGGTCCTCGAAGTCCTGGCGGCGCTGCCGGACCGCCGCTACACCGAACTCCGCCAGGTCTGGGAAGACCTGCCGCGCGTTCCTGTCGGCGCCTGAGACGGCAGGGAGGATTCCACACATGGCCCTGTTCATGCTCCAGTTCGCCAGTGGCGAGGACGCGGTGATCGAGGCGGACGCCGCCGGACGTACGGCCGCCGGAGAGATCGTCCTCGAACGCACCGAACAGTTCGGGCCCGCGGTCCGGCTGAAGACGTATCCGGTCGATGCGGTGGCCGCGGTGTTCCGGCAGGCCCCGCTCGACGGTGGCGGCTACGGGTGGATTCCCCAGCCGGCGACAGGCACCTGGTGGTGCTACTGACGTCCTGCACGGCGACGGGAGGAACCTGATGGGGATTTTTCTGCTGGAGTTGACCGATGGCAGCGAGATGATCCTCACCGCGGCGCGCGCCACCCGTACGGAGACCGGCGACGTGGCCTTCGAGGACGTCGACGCCTGTGGAAACTGGTCGCCGTCCCGCTCCGTCCCCGGGACTCAAGTGAAAGCGGCCTACGCGCGGCGCATCGGTGAGGACGGCATCGCGCGCTGGGTGCCCCAGGTGTCCGCGGGCCGCTGGTGGGCGTACTGATCAGCTGCTGCCAAGACGTCGTGCACGCGGCGGGATGACCACCTTGTGCCCCCGCCGGAAGCAGCGGGCTATCGGCTGCCCGCATCTTGCGTGCCATGGCCGGCACCCACCGCCCGTCCGCATGCCCCGTTCCCCTTGCGTTCCCCCTACCCGGAGGCGAAACAGGCCCTGTGAACGAGCGACGACGAAGCAGCCTGGACGGTAGGCCCGACAAACACCTCCCCCCGCCAGTACGGGCCCTGCCCGAGGGGCGGCTTCTGCAGTACTGGAAGGAGCGCGAACGCCAGCACCTGCGTGACGTCTACGCCGGGCTGCGCATAAAGAAGTTCCCCGAGGACCTGCGCGTACTCGAACATCTACTGTGGATCTCCCGCAGCCAGGTGGTCATCGAGCTGGGGACACACCTGGGCGGTTCGGCATTGTGGTTCCGCGACCGCCTGCGCACGGTGGCCGCGTACGGCCGTGTGCCCGAGGACATCCGCGTCGTCACCGTCGACACGACCCAGGACCGGGTCCGGACGCTCCTGCAGGACGCGGACCCGTACTTCTCCAAGGACATCACCCTTGTCGAGGGAGACATCACCGATCCCGGCATCACCGAAGCCGTCGCCCAGCACATCCCCGCTGCTGCCCGGTGTCTGGTCGTCGAGGACACGGCCCATACGTACGAGACGACGTATGCCGCCCTGCGGCACTTCTCCCCGTTCGTCGCCGCCGACGGCTACTTCGTCGTCGAAGACGGCATCGTCGACATTGCGCAGCTGTCTCCCCCCGGAATGCCCGGGGGCGTGGTGCCGGCCGTACGCGACTGGCTCACCACGGAGCAGGGGCGCCGCTTCCACGTACGCCGCGACCTCGAGCTGTACGGCGTCACCTGCCACCCGTACGGCTGGCTCCAGCGCGTCCACCCCTGAGTGCCGGGCGGGCTGCCCCGTGCGGGGCCCGGAGCACGGGTCACGACGAGGGCAGGGACAGCGAACGGCCCAGGCGGTAGCGCCCGCCGCAGGTGAACCGTACGCCGGGAGTGCCGGACATGACCGCGTGGGTCTCGTCGTGGGCACCGGCCTCGCCGGCCCTCTCGTGCGCCTCGGCGCTGGTCCACTCGGTGTAGAGAAGGACCCGACTGCCGTCGGCACTCAGCAGGAAGTGTGCGGAGATGGCTCCGGGCGGCCCGCCGTCCTGGGGCTGGACGGCGATGAGGCTGTCGACGAGGCGGCGCTGCCGCTCGGGGCCGTCGGTGTCGAAGGCGGCCGTGACCAGGCAGCCCGGGGCGCCGGTCTGCTGCCCGTCGGTCAGGCTGCGGTGGAGGCGGTAGTGCGGCGGGCCGACGAGTGGCGCGGTATAGCCTCCGCCGCGCAGATAGGTGTCGTGAGACAGGGCGTCATTCCACTGCGCGAGTGTCAGCACGGTTTCGCCGTCCATGCTCGCGAACCAGCTCACGGCGGTGAGGCCCTGGGGCGGGCGGGTGCAGTCCAGTGCGTCCGCTTCGGCGTCGGAGACGAGCTGCTGCCGGTCGGGGCTGCCGACGTACCGGCTGGCGATCACAACGGTGCCGGTGCGGGTGACGTCGGGGAAGGGGGCACTGGTCAACACGGTCTCCCTGGAAGGCGGACTGAGGGGCCCCGACGATGAGGGGAGAGGGCGGGGCGGACAGCTGTTTTACCGAGCCCCAGGGCAAGCGCCTGGCACGTGGCTGGAGGGCCATGTCACACCACGCTTCCGGTTTCGGCGTACCTCTCCGGTGGCACCGTCTTCAGCGTCTCCACTGCCTCTGCCAGCGGGACCATCACCATGCCGGTGCCGCGCAGGGCGGTCATCCGGCCGAACTCTCCGCGGTGCACGGCTTCCACGGCGTGCCAGCCGAACCGTGTGGCCAGGACCCGGTCGTAGGCGGTCGGTGTGCCGCCGCGCTGCACGTGGCCGAGGATGACGGGGCGCGCTTCCTTGCCGAGCCGTTCCTCCAGCTCGGTCGAGAGCTGGCGGGCGATGCCGGCGAAGCGTTCGTGGCCGTACATGTCCCTGCCGCCCTCGTCGAAGTCCATGGTCCCGGCCTTCGGCTTGGCCCCCTCCGCGGCAACGACGATCGCGAACCGCTTGCCCGCTGCGAAGCGTTCGCCGACTCTGGAGGTCAACTCGTCGATGTCGAAAGGCCGCTCGGGTACGACGATGGCGTGTGCGCCGGCGGCCATGCCGGAGTGCAGGGCGATCCAGCCGGTGTGACGGCCCATGACCTCGACGACCAGAACCCGCTGGTGGGACTCGGCAGTGGTCTTCAGCCGGTCCAGGGCCTCGGTGGCCACGGTGACGGCCGTGTCGAAGCCGAAGGTGACGTCCGTGGCCGAGATGTCGTTGTCGATGGTCTTCGGCACGCCGACGATCGGCAGGCCGTGGTCGGACAGCAGCCGGGCGGCCTTGAGCGTGCCCTCGCCGCCGATCGGGATGATCGCGTCGAGGCCGAGTTCCTCGACGTGACGCCGGGCGCGCTCCACGCCGTCCCGCAGGTGCTCGGGACGTACCCGGGAGGAGCCGAGGATGGTGCCGCCGCGGGCCAGGATGCCGCCGACCGCGTCGAGGTCGAGCTTGCGGTAGTCACACTCCAACAGGCCCTTCCAGCCGTCCCGGAAACCGATGACCTCGTTGCCGTGGTCGACGACGGCACGGTGGACTACGGACCGGATGACGGCGTTCAGGCCGGGGCAGTCGCCGCCGGACGTGAGGACACCCATGCGCATGGCGTTCGGACTCCTGGGAAGCGGGGTGGGCGGCCGACGGCCAGGGTTGGTCCCCGCCCGTGGGAGATCGGGGGCGGCGCCGTCCCTCGGGGGAAAGGGGACGGCGCCGCTTGACGACGACGGCGGCCTGTCGGAACCGCCCTCGTAGCAGCGATTGTCAATCTACCCTAACGTCACGGTAGATTTGTAGTTGCAAGATGAGCCGACAGGCGACGCGAGGCGGTGAGGCCGTGGCTGGAAGGCTGATGCAGATCGGCGAGGTGTCCGAGCGCACGGGTTTGTCCCTGCGGACGATCCGCCATTACGAGAACGTCGGTGTGGTCACCCCCAGCGAGCGCAGCGAAGGCGGCTTCCGGCTCTACACCGAGGCCGAGGTGCGCCGGCTGGCGCTGGCGCGGCGCATGCGGCCCCTGGGGCTGTGCCTGGAGGACGTACGAGGCGTGCTGGACCTGCTGGAGCAGCTGCCCGCCGACGGATCACCGCTGCCGGAAAATGACAGCGAAGCACACGAGAAACTGGTGACACAGTTGCGCAAGTACTGGGTCGATGCCGATGCGCGGTGCGACGACCTGCGCCGGGAACTGGGGCGGGCGGAGGAGTTCGCCCGCTCCCTGCACGACCACTTGGCCCGGGTGATGGACGCCGCCACGGCGGCCGACGGCGGTACGGAGGCCGTCCGATGAGCGCGAGCAGTGACTGGGCGGCGTCCGAGGCGGCCCGTCGGCGGACGTTCGCGGTGATCAGCCACCCGGACGCGGGCAAGTCGACGCTGACCGAGGCCCTCGCCCTGCACGCGCACGCCATTACCGAGGCGGGCGCGGTGCACGGCAAGGCCGGAAGGCGCGGGGTCGCCTCGGACTGGATGGAGATGGAGAAGGCCCGGGGTATCTCGGTCACCTCCGCCGTGTTGCAGTTCGCTCATCGGGAATGCGTGCTGAACCTGCTGGACACCCCCGGTCACGCGGACTTCTCGGAGGACACCTACCGGGTGCTGGCCGCGGTGGACTGCGCCGTGATGCTGATCGACGCGGCCAAGGGTCTGGAGGAGCAGACCCGCAAGCTCTTCGACGTCTGCCGTCACCGGGGCATCCCGGTGATCACGTTCGTCAACAAATGGGACCGGCCCGGCCGTGAGGCCCTGGAACTCCTCGACGAGATCGAGCGGGAGTTCCGCCTCAAGCCCACCCCCGTCACCTGGCCGGTCGGCGACGCCGGATACCTGCGCGGACTGGTCGACGTACGGCAGCCCGGACGGATGCTGCGCTACACCCGCACCCCCGGCGGCGCGCGCGAAGCGATCGAGGAAACCGTCTCCGCCCACCAGGCCGCCCTGGAAGAGGGAGCGGACTGGGGCAAGGCGCTCGAGGAACTGGACCTCCTGCAGATCGACGGCGCCGTACACGACCAGGAGACGTTCCTGGCCGGCCGTTCCACGCCGGTGTTCTTCGGCGCGGCCGTCTCCAACATCGGCGTACGGCTGCTGCTCGACGCGGTCGTCGACCTCGCCCCGCCACCCGGGCCGCGCGAGCTGGAGGCCGGGGGAGCCCGGCCCGTGGGTGCCCCGTTCTCCGGACTGGTGTTCAAGGTGCAGGCCAACATGGACCCCGCCCACCGCGACCGGATCGCCTTCATGCGGATCTGCTCGGGCATCTTCGAGCGCGGTATGACGGTCACTCGCGCAGCCTCCGGCAAGCCGTTCGCCACCAAGTACGCGCACAGCGTCTTCGGCCAGGACCGCTCCATGGTCGACATCGCCTACCCCGGTGACGTGGTCGGCCTCGTCAACGCCGCAGCCCTGCGCGTGGGGGACACCCTCTACGCCGGCCAGCCGGCCGTGTTCCCGGCCATGCCGACCTTCGCGCCCGAACACTTCGCCGTGGTCCGCCCGGTCGACCTGAGCCGATCCAAGCAGTTCCGGCGCGGCATCGCGCAGCTGGACGAGGAAGGAGTCGTCCAGGTCCTCGTCTCCGACCTGCGAGGCGATCAGGCGCCCGTCCTCGCGGCGGTGGGACCGATGCAGTTCGACGTCGTCAGCGCACGGATGGCGGGAGAATTCTCCGCCGCTGTGAAATTGGAGATGCTGCCCTATCACCTGGCGCGGGCCACCGACGCGGCCGGCGCCGACGCCCTCAACCGCTCCCGGCTGGTCAAGGGCGAGGCACTGACCAGGATTCGCGACAAGGCCCAGCTCGCGCTGTTCCCGGACCGCTGGCAGGCGAACTCCTTCCAGCGCGAATTTCCTGCCGCCCGACTCGACACCCTTCTCGCCGCGCACGAGTGATGCTCGCCGGACCCGGCTCTTCTCGCAGAAACCGCAGCCCGGGCCACGCCTGGCAAGTCCTGTCTCGGGAGCAGCCGAACCTCACCTTCCAGAAGCGTCGGTGAGCATGATGGTCGTGCTCCCGGAGGACTCGGCCGCGCGCCCCAGCGGCGGCCAGCCGGCCGGGCCTGGGAAGGGGGAGCGGACCCTCGTTCCACGGTGCGAGACGTGGAACTGGGGCTGACGGCAAGAACGCGGAGCTGTCGGCCCGGACCGGCGTGCGAGGTGGCGGCCCCGGTACCACCGTCGAGTGGAGGACCTACCGGGGCCGCCGCGTTGGCGGGACATGTCCAGGAATCCCACCGACATGATCAAATCTATCGTGTAAGCAGAGTTGAAGGGACGTTCGACCCCACTGCGCGAGCGATTTCCCACACGCGTAACTCTCGCGTTAGGTTAGAGATGTGCGGTCGGGTGCCCGCTAAAGTCCCGCCCCCGGAAGGTGTGGTCGGGGCGAGGCGGGTACGCCCGGGGCAGTCATGCACTGCCGCTCGCGAGGCCGGGCGTCCTGCCCTGACCTCAGACCTGGTCTCGCGAATCCGCCTTCCGTCCGAGCGCAGCCCCTCCCGGCTCTGGCACCCGCATCCCATGAGCACGTCAGGAGCATGTATGCCGTCCCGCACCAGCCGCACTCCCGGGGCAGACCCGGCAGGCAGTGAACTCGACCAGGAGCGCCTGCTGTCCGCTGCCGTGCGGCTCGCCGGCGAACTGCCAGCGGCACGGGCGGTGGTCGGTGTGCTGCGCGGGGGCAGTGCGGACCACGAACGGGCCGTGACTCTGTGCCGGCGCCTGACGAACCAGGGCGTCCGGAGCGTCGAGCTCAGCCCGGTGCCCTCGACCGAGCGGAGCCCTCGTGCGCCCCGGAGCCGACAACGACCCCGCGTCCACTTCCTGCTGTACGCGGGCGGCTCCTTGCGGGATCAGGCCCTACGCGCCGCGGCCTTGTGGGACCTGCCCCTGCTCGTCGAACGCCCACCGGACCAGAGTCCTTCCGAACTGATCGGCTTCAGCGCCCACCGGCGACACGTCATCGGCATCCATCTTCCCGGCGGCGACCTCGATATCGCCGTCCGCCAGGCAACCATCACCTGTCTTCAGCCCCACGCCGGCAGCGCCTCCCTGCTCCTGGACAACGAGAAAATCACCGCCCCCGCCGAGCAGCCCCTCCGTATCGACCTGACGGTCCAGGGCAGTCTCGAGGTGCACAGCGACGCCTTCGCTACCCGACGCGTCCGGCGTCTGCGCTACGCACGTCCATGGGGCGCCTACCGGCTCGACATCGACGGCACCTCAGCGCTCGACGTCCGCGCCCCGTTGCGTGTGGAGCCCATGCCTGGCCGTCTCCACCTGCTCCACCCGTGAACGCGGGCGAGGCAGTACCTGTGGTACCGCCACGGCAGCCGCTCTCGGTTGACCCCGGCCGTCCGGTCCGGACAGCCTCGAGCTGCACGGGTGACGCGAGGCACGGGTGCAGAAGTGGGGACGCTGCGCAGTGGAAAGGACGGGGGTCAGTCGCTCGTGGGAAGCCTGCGGTGCAGTGCGGCGGCGAAGTCCTCGGCCATTTCCAGACGTGCACGCAGCGTCTCGCACCGAGCGTCGACGACCTGGCGGTAGGAATCCAGCCGCTCCCGCAAACGCTCGGTGTCTCCACCGGCCTCACCGGCCGCCTTGAGGCTGTCGATGAGATCGAGCAGCTCCCGGGTCTCCTCCAAGGAGAAGTCCAGAGGCTTCATCCGGCGGATCACCATGAGGCGTTCGACGTCGGTTTCTGTGTAGAGGCGGAACCCGCCCCTGCTGCGGGCGGAGGGTACGGCGAGACCCACTTCCTCGTAGTGACGGATCGTGCGCAGGGACAGGCCGGTCCGTTCGGCCACCTCGCCGATCTGCATCTGCCGGTCAGTCATCGACGCACCCTCATTCTCAGCTCTCCCGCCGAGCTCCGGATATGTGAAGTGCTCCAGCGTACGCGGGGCGCATCCCATGATCCCAGAGGTTGTTTACCTCCATTTCATAAGCCGCGACGCGCACCTTGCCCTCACGTTAGGGTAGAGTCGTTGACGAGGGCGCCCGCGCTGTAAAGGTATGGCACGGGCGGTCCCGCCGGAATGCGGGCCCCGACCGGGCACCTCCGGCACCCCAGGACTCTTGGGCAATGACGCCCGACCGGCCGCCACCTTGGTGGCCACCCCATCCGGCAGGGCCCCCATCGAGGCCGGGCCGCCGGGGATTCCGCCCCCCTGGCGCGGAGTCGAGTACGAAGCGCGCGTGCGTCCGGCGTGGATGCGTGCGCCCGAACAGAAACGGTTGCATGTCCTCACCGCTGTCCCAAGCCCCCAAGCTGCGCATGTCCAAGCCCGACTGGCTCGCCTCCCCGAAGGTCTTCCGCACCGAGGTGCTGGCCGGCCTGGTCGTGGCGCTGGCTCTGATTCCGGAAGCGATCTCTTTCTCGATCATCGCCGGAGTCGACCCGGCCGTCGGCCTCTTCGCGTCTTTCACCATGGCTGTCGTGATCTCGGTCGTGGGCGGCCGCAAGGCCATGATCTCTGCCGCCACCGGTGCGATGGCCCTGGTCATCGCACCACTGAACCACGAGTACGGCCTCGGATACCTGATCGCCGCCGTCATCCTCGGCGGCCTCATCCAGATCCTTCTCGGCGCGCTGGGCGTGGCGAAGCTGATGCGCTTCGTGCCCCGCTCGGTGATGGTCGGCTTCGTCAACGCCCTGGCCATCCTGATCTTCATGGCCCAGGTGCCGGAGATGCGGGACGTGCCGTGGGCCGTCTACCCGCTGATCATCGGCGGCCTGGCCCTGATGGTGTTCTTCCCGAAGATCACCACGGTCATCCCGGCCCCTCTGGTCTCCATCGTCATCCTCACCGTGATCACGGTCGCGGCCGGCATCGCGGTGCCGAACGTCGGTGACAAGGGCGATCTTCCCTCGTCCCTGCCGGTACCCGGCCTGCCGGACGTGCCCTTCACGATGGACACCCTGGTCACCATCGCGCCGTACGCCTTCGCCTTCGCGCTGGTCGGTCTGATGGAGTCACTGATGACGGCCAAGCTCGTCGACGACATCACCGACACCCACTCCAACAAGACCCGTGAATCCCTCGGCCAGGGCATCGCCAACGTCATCACCGGATTCTTCGGCGGCATGGGCGGTTGCGCCATGATCGGCCAGACGATGATCAACGTGAAGACGTCCGGCGCTCGCACCCGCCTGTCGACCTTCCTCTCCGGTGTCTTCCTCCTCGTCCTCGTGGTGGTCTTCGGCCCGGTCGTCTCCACCATTCCGATGGCCGCCCTGGTCGCCGTGATGATCCTCGTCGCGTTCGGCACGTTCGACTGGCACTCCGTCCAGCCCAAGACCCTCAAGCGTATGCCGGTCGGCGAGACCGTGGTCATGGCCGTCACCGTCGCCTGCGTCGTGGCCACCCACAACCTCGCCATCGGCGTGATCGTCGGCTGCGTCACCGCCATGGTCATCTTCGCCAAGCGCGTCGCGCATCTCGCCGAGGTCTCCGGCGTCGTCGACCCGGACGGCAACCAGGTCGTCTACGCGGTCACCGGCGAACTGTTCTTCGCCTCCTCTAACGACCTCGTCTACCAGTTCAACTACAAAGACGACCCCGACGACGTGGTCATCGACCTGTCCGACGCCCACATCTGGGACGCTTCCTCCGTCGCCGCTCTGGACGCCATAGAGACCAAGTACAACGAGCGTGGCAAGAAGGTCACCATCATCGGCCTCAACAAAGCCAGCGCCGAAATGCACGAGAAGCTGGCCGGCCAGCTCGCCGGCAGCCACTGAGACCGGCCGCCCCTTCCCGCCGACCACGGACCGCGGGCAGGGGTGGCCTTCGGCACGCGGGCCGGGTCGGGGCCAAGCCCTGACCACTTCCCGGCCCGGCCCGCGTTCCCGCCGCTCAGCCCCAGGGCGGGGCGGCGCCGGACTGCCCGCCGCAGCTCCCTCTCCCGCACGCCGAGAGCAACGACCATCCAGGAGGTACGGAGACCATGACTGACGCAGCCGGACGGCTGTCAGAGATGGCGAAGCAGGCGCTGGGAAGGCCGCTGCCGCTGCGGCTGCGTGCCTGGGACGGTAGTGAAGCAGGCCCTACCACCGGACCCGTCCTCGTCATCCGTGACCACCGTGCACTGCACCGACTGGCATGGAAACCGGGAGAACTCGGCCTTGCCCGGGCCTGGGTGGCCGGGGAGATCGACCTGGAGGGCGACCTGTACGAGGGCCTGGCCAAGCTCTCCGGCCTTATCTGGGACCGCGGTGAGCCCGAAACCCGGCGCCCGGCTCTCCGGCGTACGCTCACCGCACTGCGCGACCCCCGCAACCTGCGCCTCGCCGCCGATCTCCTCGCCTTGGCCGGGCCCGCCCTGCCCCCGATGCCACCGCGCGAGGAGGCCGCCTCCCATCGCGGTCCACTGCACAGCCTGCGCCGGGACCGAGACGCCATCAGCCACCACTACGACGTCGGCAACGACTTCTACTCACTGGTCCTGGGCCCCTCCATGGTCTACTCGTGCGCCTACTGGGAGGGTCCGGACGCCACCCTCGAAGACGCCCAGCAGGCCAAGCTCGACCTGATCTGCCGCAAACTCGGCCTCCACCCCGGCCATCGCCTCCTCGATGTCGGCTGCGGCTGGGGCTCGATGGTGCTCCACGCCGTCGAGCACTACGGCGTCGAAGCGGTCGGCGTCACCATCTCCACGGAACAGGCGGAACTCGCTCGCAAGCGTCTGGCCGACGCCGGTCTGACCGACCGGGCCGAAATCCGCGTCCAGGACTACCGCGAGATCGACGACGGCCCCTACGACGCCATCTCCTCCATCGGCATGGCCGAACACGTCGGATCCACGCAGTACCGCGCCTATGCCGGGACCCTCCACTCCCTCCTCAAGCCCGGTGGCAGGCTCCTGAACCACCAGATCGCGCGTCGCCCGCTCAAGGACGACGACGCCTACCGGATCGACGAGTTCATCGACCGCTATGTCTTCCCCGACGGCGAACTCGCACCCGTCGCCACCACCGCGGCCCTGCTCGAAGAAGCCGGATTCGAAGTGCGCGACGTGGAAGCCCTGCGCGAGCACTACGCGCTCACCCTGCGCGCCTGGGTAACCAACCTGGAGAAGCACTGGTCCCAGGCCACGCGGCTCACCACGGCCGGCCGCGCCAGAGTCTGGCGCCTCTACATGGCCGCCTCCGTCCTCGCCTTCGAGCAGAACAACATCGGCGTCAACCAGATCCTCGCCGTACGCACCACCACCGGCGGCAACGCGAAGATGCCCCGCACCCGGGGCCACTGGCTGTATAGCACCACCACCGGCTGACCAGGCCGGGCACCGAGGCGGGGCCAGCCCCCTCGCCAGCCGTGCCCACCCACACAAGACGGAGCTCTTCCTCAACCGCGCCGCGGAGCCCGGCGGCGGCGCGGACGACTTCGTACGCTTCGTCGTCATCAGCGGCGACGGCAATCTGCAGCCCGAGCTGGCCGAGGAGGCCAGCGTGTACCTGGGATGTACCCGACGCGTGGACGTTTTCATCGACTTCTCCCACTGCCAGGCCGGTGACCAGATGTTCTCCTGGGGAACCGGCTGGAGCAGGAGCGACCGCACGGTCCCATTGGGCAGCATCTGACGGACCCACGGGTGATCCGTGACCATCGGTGGCTGCGCTTCGACGTCGTGGGTGGCGGGGTGCCCGACTCAGCCGGATTTCGGACTACGACCTCCTACGTACGGCGGCGGCTTCGTCGGCGGGCGGCAGCGGACGGAACCGCTTCCCCCGCCCCGAGCGAGCCGTCTCTGCCAGGGTGGGCGGTCAGTGTGCGCATGGTGGGCAACCCTCTTGGCTCACCTTCCCGGAGCCGCATCCCCGCACGGCCCATGCGGGGCCCCGTACGGTCTGCGGGAGGCGTCCGGGTGGCTTCACGTTTGTCCGGCCCGCCGACGGGTCACACATTTCCCCATCCGCGAGCCATCGAAAGGGCGCCCGAGGAGCACCCCGTGCACCGCTTCCGACATCCGTTCCGCCGTGTGTGGGACGGGCTGGCTGCGTCCGCCCTCGTCCAGCGTGGCCGGGACCTGGAGCTGATGCACCGGGCCATGGGGTTCGCCACGCTCGCCCTGGTAACGCTGGCGCCGCTGCTGATCGTGGTGGCCGCCTTCGACCCCCTGGGGCGCGGCGGGTTCGCATCGTGGCTGGCCGACGGTATGGGGCTGGCCGACAGGTCCGCCCGGGTGCTGACCGACATCATCAGTCCGCCGCCCAAGATCGTCGGTCCGACGAGTGTGTGGGGCGGTATCGCGCTCGCCGTGTTCGGCGTGACCTTCGCGGCGAGCGTGCAGAACGGCTACGAACGCATCTGGGAATTGCCCTCCGGCCCGTGGCACCGTGTCTGGCGCCAGCTGACCTGGGTGGTCATGCTGACTGCGTATCTCTACCAGGAGTCCCATACGCGGGTCGGCTTTCACGGACCGGCGCGGATCGCGCTGTCCACTACCGCCGGCCTGCTGTTCTTCTGGTGGGGGCAGCACTTCCTCCTGGGTAGCCAGGTCCGCTGGCGCGACCTGCTGCCGGGGGCGATCGCGACCGTGGTGGGCCTGATCGGCCTGCGCGGCTTCTCGTACCTCGTCTTCACGCCGCTCATCCTCGACAACGCGATCAGTTACGGCACAGTTGGCATCGTGCTGGTGGTGGAGTCCTGGCTGATCGGGGTCGGGTTCGTCGTCTTCGGCGGCGCGATGGTCGGCCACTGGCTCTGCGAGCACCACTGGTGGACACGCACCATCGACCATGAATGACCCCCTCGCCGCCGACGCCCCGTCCAACCTTCGATCTCTACGGGCGATCAGCCTGCGCGTCGGGACGACATTCTGGGAGGTCTGCCTCTGCGCATCGACTTGTCCGTACGCCGTCTGTACGAACCCGACGTGCCCGAAAGTGACCTTCGCCGAGCAAGTGCCGGGGCTGACCATGCGTTACCAGCGGCGCACACCACGTTGTAGTGCCTGGTAGAGGCCGTCGCTGTGGTGCTGGCCGGCGGGGACGGAGCCCGGATGCCGCGGATCCCGAACGTCGCGGCTCTCGCGGTGCACCGCTCTGTCTCAGCTGATGCGGGTGCCGCTTTCGCCACTGGAGACACCCCGGGTGCTGAGAGTGGATGACTTCGCGCTCTACGGCGACACCTACGGCCCCCTTCTGGCCGACCCAACCACCCAGCTCCCGCTCACCCTCTGGGGAGGGACGGACGCGGAACAGCTCAGCCAGTGGCTCCGCGAGCACCCAGGTGTCGAGGTCGCGTGCCGCGACGGCTCCCTCACCTACCGGCAGTGCATCACACTGGCGCCCCGACGCGGTACAGGCAGCGACCGCCTCCACCTCTGGAGGCTCAGACTCGATCGGTGAGGCTGTCGGCAGTGCTCGACAAGTCGAGCCGCGGATGCATCGAGCCCGCCAACTTCCCCCGGTTGTGTGAGACTTTGTGAGACGTGAGAGGGTCTGGGGCGTGAGTGAGACACCGTCGAACACCCTGCAATACCGCTTTGACGGGCCAGAAGAGACCCCGGTCCTGATCCTCGGTCCCTCACTGGGTACCACATGGTTGTAGAGACCGTCCGCGGGCGTCCACGTCAGTCCACGGAGGGCGCGTAACAGCAGGTCAGGGCATCGAGGTCCGGGGGAGTCGGTGCAGTTGGTGACAGACGCGTGACAGCGCCCGTGAGACGACGAGGCCCCACCGGGAGTCCGGCGGGGCCTCGTCGTAACTGGGTTAGTGCATCGGATGGCACCCGCTGCGGGCATCGTTGTACTCCGGATCTCCGCTCTCGAGCACCCGTAGCAGGGACGCCGTGACGACGCGCGTCTTACGGCCGATGTGTAGCACGCGGCACGGAAAGCGTCCGCTGCGGACCAGGTCGTAGCCCTTTGCTCGGGAGAATCCAAGAGCCCTTGAAGCATCCTCCACGCTTCCCGTTCCGTCCCAGGTGGCACGGATGTACGTAGGGCTGTAGCGAGGACTCAGTGTCCCGTCGATCTCTGTGGGCATTCCAGCTTCTTCAGTCTTGGCGGCGGATACCATCCGTGTCGGTCGTACGGAGGGCCAACGCCGCAGGTGGTCGGGGGGAGACCATCAATACTCCGCGCCATCGCCGGTTTGGCTAACCGGCGATTCGGAGCTATGGTGCCCCACATCCCAATAGCGGCCCCGTCGAACGGGGTCATGTCCCTTGTAGTGGTGTAGGCGATCAGTCGTTTGATGTGGTGGGTAGGACGATCGCGTCATCGGGATAGAGGGCGTCCATGCTCTCGTTGGAGAGGTAGCGGCGGGGGAAGGCGATCCATTCGTCGTGGAGTTCGGCGAGGACCGCGGTGGCGAGGCGGAGGACTGCGGGTGGGTTCGGGAAGACTTGGACGACGTCGGTGCGGCGTTTGATCTCCCGGTTCAGCCGTTCCAGCGGGTTCGTGGACTGGATCTTCTTCCAGTGCTGGTGAGGAAAGTCCGCGAAGGCGGTCAGGTCCTCCTTGGCTTCCAGCAACATCTCTCTGACCTTCGGAAACTGCCGACCGAGCATGTCGGCGACGGTGTCGAGCTGGGTGCGGACAGCGTCCGCGGTGGGCTGGGCGAAGACCGTGCGGATCGTGGCTGCGACCATCTCCGCCGACCCTTTCGGGATGACGGCGAAGACGTTGCGGACGAAGTCGAAGCTGTAAGGAATCAACCTGTCGGTGTGTCGTCTTCGCTTCGTGCTGCGGCGAGGAGATCGGCGGCTGAGCGGTAGCGGGTGTCGGCCGGGGCCGGGAGGAGTCCGGCTTCGGCGAGCAGGGGGCGGATTTCGCGGATGGTGTTGCCGATCGAGGACCTGCTCACGTCGCCCAATGCCTCGGCGAGGACGTCCATGGTGCAGAGCTTCCGCAGGTAGAGCAGGGCGAGGACGACGCGCTCTTCGTCTCCGATCTTCTTGGGGAAGACGCCGCCGCGGCTGCCCGGCTGACGATCGGCGCCTCGGCGCTGGTAGGAGGCTCGTTCTGTCTGGGCGAGCTGGCGTGGGGCGAGCCGGCGAGCGAGTGCGCCCAGGTCTTCGCGGGACATGCCGGTCAGATGCGGATGGGACAGCTTCTCCATGATCATGGTGCGTCGCGGCGTCTCCGCCGTGTCGAGGAAGGCCAGCAGTTCGGTCGCCGTGGTGAATCGGGTCGACGCGTATCCAGGCTGGTGGCGGTGGTCCTCCAGCACCCGTCGGGTCTCGCCCACGAGCTGGCCGATGCATTCGGGAGTCACCTCGAGCATGTCCGCTAGCAGCTTCATCGAGCAGACCTGCCGCTGGTAGAGGAGGGTGAGCATGACCCGAGTCGGATCGTCGAACAGCGGCTTGGACCGCTGGTTGCCGGTGGCGCGTCGGGCGCGTCCGCCGCGTTGCTCGCTGTAGCGTTCCTGAGCTCGTGCTGCCTGGAGCGGAGCCAACTCGGCGGAGAGCTGGGCGAGTTCTGTGCTGCTCAGTCCGGTCAGTCGCGGGTCGGCCAGGCGAGCCAGCAGGGATCGGCGTCGCTCGGCGACGCCGTGCGCCTCGCTGCTGACAGGCGGGGCAGTCGGCTCGGTGGGTTCGGGCAGCAGGGTGTAGTTCCACTGCCCATGGGTCTCGTGCTTGACCAGGGGCAGGGCGGCAAAGCGGTCCCTGCTGATCGCGATGCCGGTGGGGTAGTCGCCGGTGTCGAGGTGAGCCTCCACCGTCAGTCCGGTGCGGGTGCGGGTGGAGGCGATCGTCTGCAGCACGACGTCGTGGCTCGTGAGCGGCCTTCCGCGCCAGTTGTGGGTGATGTGGGAGAAGAGCCGGTGCTCGATCTTGTTCCACTTCGACGTGCTTGGCGGGAAGTGGCAGACCGTGATCGCGAGACCGGTTTCGGCGGCCAGCGCGGCCAGCTCGCTCTTCCAGACGCGGTAGCGGTAGCCGTTGGAGCCGCCGGCGTCCGCGGTGATCAGCAGCCGGGTCGCGGCCGGGTAGTCGGTCTGCCCGCGCGTCTTCCACCAACGGCGGATCGACTCGACCGCGAAGGTGGCGGTGTCGTGGTCGACGCCGACGTTGACCCAGCCTGTGTTGCGGGCGATGTCGTAGATGCCGTACGGGATGGCCTGCTCGACGTCCGGTCCGCTGAAGAAGAAGTGGTGGTCCTCGACCTGGACCGGGTCGCCCTTGGGGCGCCACTCACGTCCGGCCATCGGCAGGCGGCCGATCTGCTCGCGCTTCTTGGTATCCACACTGATCACCGGCTCGCCGGCCGCCTGGTGCTGCTTGATCTGCCCGTTGAGATACCGGAACTGCGCGTCGCGGTCCGGGTGCTGGCTGCTGTCCGCGTACTCATCTGAGTGCACCACCGAGTACGAAGTTGTGTGCACCACTGCTCAGGCTACGTCGGTGTCCCGTTCGATGGCCTGGAGGCGGTTCTTG
>BNBH01000027.1 GCA_014655195.1 Streptomyces cellulosae
CACCGACTGGCTGCACTGGTACAACTACCACCGCCCCCACACCGGCATCGGCGGCCACCCACCAGCCAGCCGCGTCACCAACCTGCCCGGTCAGCACACCTAGGGCCTCTCGTCTGGATCATGCCGGGCTCGCGGGCCCTGGCACCGTGCCTCGCCGCGTTGTCGTCGGTTGCCATGGCTCCGCCATGACGCTCTCCTCCGCCTTGCGATCCACGGCACCGGACCCCGCTCCCTGATCCGGCCTGATCCAAACGAAAGACCCTAGCCGTACGCCGCCGCACCAGCCGGCGCCGACCTCACGCCAACCTCACGCCAACCCTGTCCGGCCACCGTGGCCGCACTCGCCCCCTGGAATCGTCCCGGCACCTTGGAGGACCCACATGTCTCCGCGCTCCGACCACCGCGTCCGCCCCGACATCCCGCCCGCCGCAGCGGGCGAAGCGGTGCCCGGACAGCCCGGGCAGGCCGGTGACGACCGTCTGGCCTTCTGGGCGCGGCAGGCGGAGCGGTTGCACTGGGGCACCGCGTGGACCACGGTGCTCGACTGGTCGGACGCTCCGTTCGCCCGCTGGTTCGTCGGGGGCCGGCTGAACGTGGCGTACAACTGCGTGGACCGGCACGTCGAGGCCGGCCACGGCGACCAGGTCGCCTTCCACTGGGAGGGCGAGCCGGGCGACACGCGCACGATCACCTACGCCGACCTCAGGCGCGAGGTGTGCAAGACGGCCAATGCTCTGCTCTCCCTCGGCCTTCGGGCCGGGGACCGGGTCGCCATCCAGTTGCCGATGATCCCCGAGGCCGTCTTCGCCATGCTGGCCTGCGCGCGACTCGGGCTGCCGCACAGCGTCGTGTTCGGCGGGTTCTCCCCGGCCGCGCTCCAGTCCCGTATCGAGGACGCCGAGGCGCGGCTGCTGATCACCTCGGACGGCCAGTACCGCCGGGGCAGGGCCGAGCCGATGAAGGCCAACACCGACGAGGCCACCCGGAACACGCCCTGCGTCGAGCACGTCCTGGTGGTCCGCCGTACCGGCATCGACGTGCCCTGGACCGAGGGCCGGGACCTGTGGTGGCACGAGCTGGTGGACGCCCAGCCCGACCGGCACACCCCCGAGGACTTCGACGCCGAGCACCCGTTGTTCATCCTCTACACCTCTGGCACGACCGGCAGGCCGAAGGGCATCCTGCACACCTCGGGCGGCTACCTCACACAGGCCGCCTACACCCACGGCACGGTCTTCGGCCTCGATCCCGACGCCGACGTCTACTGGTGCACGGCCGACATCGGCTGGATCACCGGGCACTCGTACATCGTCTACGGGCCCCTCGCCAACCGCACGACCTCGGTGATGTACGAGGGAACGCCCAACACTCCGCACGAGGGACGCCACTTCGAGATCATCGAGAAGTACGGCGTCACCGTCTACTACACCGCCCCCACCCTCATCCGCACGTTCATGAAATGGGGCGAGGACGTCCCGGCCCGCTACGACCTGTCGTCGATCGGCGTGCTCGGCAGTGTCGGCGAGCCCATCAACCCCGAGGCGTGGCGCTGGTACCGCAAGCACATCGGCGGCGACCGGGCGCCCGTCGTCGACACCTGGTGGCAGACCGAGACCGGCACCATCATGATCGCGCCGCTGCCCGGAGGGCCGGCCGCAAAGCCGGGCTCGGCGCAGACTCCGCTGCCGGGGATCTCCGCCAAGGTCGTCGACGACCAGGGCAGGCAGGTCGGCAAGGGCAAGAGCGGCTACCTGGTGCTCGACCAGCCCTGGCCGTCCATGCTGCGCGGCGTCTGGGGCGACGACGACCGCTACCGGGAGACGTACTGGTCCCGCTTCGCCGCGCAGGGTTACTACTTCGCCGGGGACGGCGCCCGCTACGACGAGGACGGCGACATCTGGCTGCTCGGCCGGGTCGACGACGTCATGAACGTCTCCGGGCACCGGATCTCCACCGCCGAGGTCGAGTCGGCACTCGTGTCGCACCCCGCGGTGGCCGAGGCCGCCGTGGTCGGCGCCTCGGACGCGACGACGGGCCAGGCCATCGTCGCCTTCGTCATCCTGCGCGGCGGCACGGTCTGGTCCGAGGGGGACGTCACCGGTGCGCTGCGCGAGCACGTGGCCCAGGAGATCGGCCCCATCGCCAAGCCCCGGCAGATCATGGTCGTCCCCGAGCTGCCCAAGACCCGCTCCGGGAAGATCATGCGCCGACTGCTGCGGGACGTCGCGGAGAACCGCGAAGTCGGCGATGTCACCACACTCGCCGACGCCTCGGTCATGGACCTCATCAACGCCGGACTGGCCGACGGGTCCCCGCAGGCCGGGTGACCGGCGCTGTGCGAAGGGAGACGGACATGGGACGCGCAAGCACCTCGACCGGTCGGGTCGTGCTCGTCACCGGTGCGGGCGACCTCGCCGCCGCCGTGGTGGGAAGCCTCGCGGAGCGCGGCGCGCACGTGGTGCTCGCGGGCTCCCGGGCCGAGGAAGCCCACCGGGCGGCGCCGCCGGGAGCGTCCCTCCTGATGCTGCCCTGCGCACCCGATGATCCGGCGGCGCTCGGCCGCGCCGTCGACACGGTCGTCGACCGTCTCGGCCGGCTCGACCACCTGGTGAACCTGGTCGCGACCCCGTCCCCTCCCGGCCCGCTGATGGACATGGACCCGCTGGCCCTGCGCGACATCCTGCAGGGTGCCTTCGTGACCCCGCTGACCTGCGTCCAGCGTGGCTACTGGCGGTGGATGGCCGCGCACGGCGGATCGGTGGTCAACGTGGTCGCGGCCAGGGCACGGGGCGGGCCGCAGGACACCGCCCTTTCCGGCCTGACCGAGCTGACCGAGTGGCTGGCCGCCGAACTGGCGCCCAGGGTCGACGTCCACGCCCTCGTGCCCGGCCCGTCACTGGACACCGGTGCGTACCAGGCAGCTGCGGCCGAGGCGGTGTGCGAACTCCTGACCCGCCGGACGGACTCCACGCACGGGCCCGTGCTCGTGCTCAGTGAGGATCCCGTCTGTCCTTCCCGGGCTTGTTGAGCGCGGCGTACGCGTGCACGGGGAACGACCGGCCGGGCATCGACGTGAACCGATTTCCGAATCTGCTTCCGAACCGACTCGAAAGGTGTGCAGCACTGATGCGACTCGTCCTGATCGGCCCTCCTGGAGTGGGCAAGGGCACCCAGGCGGCCGTGCTCAGCGAGCGGCTCGGCGTCCCCCACATCTCCACCGGAGACCTGTTCCGGGAACACGTGGCGCGCCGCACCCCGCTCGGACGGGATGCGCAGCGTTACCTCGACACCGGCGAACTCGTCCCCGACCACGTCACCGGGGGAATGGTCCGGGACCGGCTCGCGCACCCGGACGCCCGGCACGGCTTCCTCCTCGACGGGTTCCCGCGTACCCTGCCGCAGGCCCGGGAACTCGCCGCCATCCTGGGCGCCGCGGGCTCCGCACTGGACGCGGTGCTGGAGTTCACCGCTCCGGAAGACGTCGTCGTGGCGCGACTGCTGGGCCGCGGCCGGCCGGACGACACCGAAGACGTCGTCCGGCACAGGCAGCGGGTGTACCGGCACCAGACCGCGCCCCTGCTCGCCCACTACTCGGCCATCCTTCTGACGGTCGACGCCGTCGGCCCGGTCGAGGACGTCACGGCGCGGGCCCTGGCGGCCCTGTCGGACGCGGAACGACGGGCCGGATAGGCGATCTCGGCCACAAGCCGGGCGAGTCCTGAAGTGGTTCGCGGGCGGTTCCTCAGACCGTCGCCACTCGACCGGCGTACCGCTGCGTCCAGCCGGTTCCGGAGCCGTCGGTGATCACCACGTCGTAGTAGCCGTGCTCGGTCGGCCAGTGGACGACCACCGACCTGCCGCCGGCCACGTGGTAGCGGCGGGTGCCGCCGGTGTAGTCGTTCGCCGTCAGGGTGTAGTGGACGGCCCGCCCGCCGTCGTTGCGCAGGGTGAGGCGGACCTTGGCGTGCCGTCCGGGCAGGAGTTCGGCCTCGACGCGCGGGATCGCGACGTCGGTCCGGTCGGCGGGGACGATCTGTCCGGCGAAGGAGCGCAGGAAACCGTCGGGCCCGTAGACGGAGAAGGCGTACTTGCCGTCGGTCTCGTTCGCGTCCCAGGTGTACCGGCGGGGGTCGGCGGCGGAGACGGTGAACGGCGTGTTGGAGAAGTCGCGGTACTTGTCCGGGAAGACCTGAAGGCTCACGGCCTTGCCGTCCGGGCCGCCGGTCAGCGTCATCGGACGCGGTCACCGTGCCGGCGGCGCGGTCCTCGGTGAGCGTGGCGTGCGGGTGGAAGGACAGGCCGCGAGGTCTCATCCCGCCCTCCGGGAACGACGGCGGCGTCCCGTCGACCGGGTCGGCGATCTCCACGGGGCCCGGCCGGGGATGGGCGAAGTCGAGCGCGCTGGTCAGGTCCCCGGCGATCGAGCGGCGCCACTCGGTGATGTTCGGGCAGGTGAACGGCTTGCCCATGGACGCGGCCCAGGTCTCGAGGAACCTGACGACCGAGGTGTGGTCGAACACCTCCGAGGCGACATGGCCGCCGCGTGTCCAGGGCGAGACCAGCAGCATCGGGACCCGCGGGCCGAAGCCGTAGGGGGTGGCGCCGGAGAACTCGCCCGGCGTGCCCGGTTCGACCTTAAGGTCCTTCAGGTTAGTGTGGATCTCGCAACTCCTTTCCGACAGCAACGCTCTTTGTTCTCGGAGGACTTGATGAGTCACCACCCAACCAACACCTGATTTCGTCGCCCGTCACGGCACCGCCAGACGATCGACGATGTGCGATCGCGCGGCGAGGCGGATAGCCGCCCCGGTCCTGCTAGCCGTTGCGCTCACCCTCGTCAGCGCTTGTGGTGGCTCCGACAGCGACGCGCAGCAGCCATACCCCTCGCCGACCCGCACCCAAGGCACAGGCACGACGCCGGTGCGGCTGCCGGTTCCGGACGGGTTCGATGCCACCCGAGGCTGGAGCACGAAGGCCAGTCCCGAAACCCCGGACGTTCAGGCCGGGTCCAGTGGCTTCCCCCTGGTGGCCGTTGCGCCCCGCAGCAAACTGGTGGTGCAGGCCGCCGAAGACGCCTCCCGCGTGCAGGCGTACGACCTGGCCACCGGCAAGGTCGCCTGGACCTTCACCACGCCCGCGCTGAGCGACGCCCGCACCGGCGTCTTCGTCGTGACCGTCGGGGGCCGCGAGCAGGTCCTGCTCGCCCGTCAGGGCAAGACCAGCGGCGACGGGCTGAAGCAGTCCGCCCCCACCGTCACGGTGGACATCATCCCCGCCCGCTCCCCGGCCAAGGCGACCACCGCCCACCATCTCGACCTGCCCGTCCCGTCCGACCGGGCCCTGTCCTTCGCCGCCAGCGGCAGCGGCTTCCTGGTCGGCCCCGCGGACCACGGCACCTACAGCCAGGCCACCGTCATCGACCCGGCCACCGGTGCCAAGCGTTCCGTCACGGCCAAGGACGTGACGGTACCGGGCTGCGGCGGGGCCACCTGCACGCTTAGTGCCACCCCGGCGTTCGCGACCTCCGCCGGCGTGGTCTCCACGTACCAGCAGACCACCGGCTGTGACCGGTGGGGCAACGGCAGCGGCCAGCCGTGCACTACCGGCTTCCAGGTCGGCGATGCGTGGACGAGCACCACCACCGCCCCACGCGGCATGCACACCGGCATCCCCCTGGCCGTCACGGGCAAGTACCTCATCGCCGCCTGGCACTCCAGCGACTCCCAGACCGACCAGCCCGCCCTCAGCGCCGACTCGAAGACCACCTTCACTGTCCAGGATCTGGCTACCGGGAAGACGATCGCCTCGGTCAGCTGCACCTCCGCCGATCGACTGGCCTTGCAGCCCGGCTCTGCGCAGAGCTCCACCCGCACCTCCGCGAACGGCCGCTACCTGGTCTCCGGGCAGACCGCCTTCGACCTCAACTCCCGTACCGGCCGCTGCTACACCAGCTCGGCGAGCAGCAAGGGCATCGACTTCACCGCGGTCGGCGACGACGGCACCGCCTACGGCCTGATCCACACCGGCGACGGCAGTGACGCCTCCAGCCTGTACGGGCGACTGCCGATCGCCCCGGACGGCACGGACAGCACCGAACAGGGTGCTCGCGTCGACCTCGCCGCGGGTAGCGCCAAGGCGCTGTCCGAGGCGGCCGAGGTCCCCATCTACCTGGCCGCCTCCCACGGCGTTTTCCGCACCGGCGAGGTCCTGGCGGTCTACGCCCGCCGCTGAACGGCGCCCGCCACCGGCCCCGAGCACTTCCTACCTACGCCCCGGAGTGCTCGGGGCATTGCGCTGCTGGCGGTGGATCTCCTGCTGCGCGTGCCGCTGCGGGCGCTGCTCCTTCTCCTTCCTCGGGCCCTTCGCCGTCGGACCCTTCGGCGCTGGGCTTTGCGGCTGCGCCGACGGCCGCTGGGCTGCGGCGGTCGCCTTCATCGCTGCCTGCCATGCGCCCTGGATCACGTCCTCCGGCAGCGCCGCGCCCTTGGCTGCCGCATGGACACGCAGCGCCGCGAGGAACGGCTCGGCCATGAGCGCCCCTTCCTGCGGCGGCGCCACCTGCGTCTGGGGCTTGTCGGCCAGCTTCTGCGCCGCCGCCCGGGACTTGTCGGCCAGCTCCAGCAGCATCTCGGCCTTGCGCCGTTCGGCAGGTGTGGTCGCCGCCGCGGCGGCGAGCCGACCCCGGTCGCGCAGCCGCTCCGCCTGCGTGGCAAGGGCCTGCTGGGTCAGGGACCGCTGGTCCGGCGCCTGGCGCTGCCGCTGTTGCGGGGCCGCGGCCGTGGGCGCTGTAGCCGGAGCGTCGGGGACAGGGCGGCGCTGCGGCAGCGGCGGCGCCGGGGCCTCCGTGGACTCCCGCCCCGCTGCGGGGGCCGCCGGCTGTTCCGACTGGTTCGAGGCCTCGGAAGCGGTAGCGGCCGGCCGCGCCGTCGCGGCTGGGCCGTCGGTGCTCGCACGCAGCTGCCACCGGTCGCCATCGTCGCCTCGCACGTAGGCGTAGCCCTGGCCGGCCAGCATGGCGGGCACCTCACCGCCCCGACCGCTCAGGTACAGCTCGACCGCCTGGTTGGCCCGCTGGCCTGCCTCGGCCCGGTCGGTCTGCCCCCGCACTACACGCTGGTTCTCCCGGAACAGCAGGCTGATCATGTCACCGCGGGACAGCTCTCCGTCCGGTACCGGCTCGCGGGGCAGCGCCGCGCGCACCTCGTCGAACCACCTGCTGTGGAACGGCTCGTGGTCGGGGTTCCAGCGCAGCCCAGTTTCCTGCCCGGGAGCCTCAGCCGTGGCCTGTGGGGCCGGGCTGTCGGTGACCTGTTCGCCGTCCACTACGGTGCTCTGGGCAGCCTGCTGGGCGGCCGGTTCGGGGTCGTAGTAGGTGCCGAGCGGCGTGGTCTGCCCCTCGGGGAGGTAGCCGCGCAGGTGGGAGATGTGCTCCTCGGCCGCGTGGTGCAGCACGCGCAGCGCGTTCCAGCGCAGACCGTCGCGGTTTCCGCCGCGCTCCAGTCGGTCCAGCAGCGTCCGGATGCCGTGAGAGATCATCTCGACGGTGCGCACCCATAGCATCCGCCCGGTGCCCAGCGTGGCGTTGTCGGCCGAGAGCCGGTGGACGCCGAGCCAGGCCCGGTCCATCACCTCTCGCGCGGACTCGAAGGCGGCAGTGACGCGCCGCCACAGCGGGTGCTGCGCGAGGTCGCCGATCCGGTCGGCGACCGTGTGGTAGGCCTGCTTGATCGTCTCGAATCCGCGTTCCATCAAGGCGCGCACCCGCCCACCGGTCTCGCGGTCGGCGCCTTCCTCACCGGCGGGCCGGATGGTGATCCGCGAGGCGAGCCACTGCCAGGCCCCGCGCAGCTGGTCGGCCAGGTCGATGCGCTGGTCGGGCGGCAGCAGGCCGGTGAGCCGGTCGGCCCGAGTGGCCGCGGCACGGTGCAACCGCCACACCGCCCGCCAGGCGGCGGTGTTCCGCTGCCCGCCACGGTCCAGCCGCCGGGCCAGCGCGAAGGCAGCGTGCGAGATCACCCGTGCCGTCCTGGCCTGGATCGTACGGTCCAGACCGTGGGTGCGCACATCGCGCACCAGCCCCTCGGCGTAGGTGCCCAGCGCCTCACGGATCGCCACCCGCAGGCCCTGCGCCGCGTCGCGAACCTGCCGGATCGTCTCCCACTCGGGGGTGCCCCAGTAATAGCCTGCCTGGTCCTGGACCGCTCCCATGGCGGCGTCGAGCTCCGCCGCGTCGGCCGCGTCGACCGCCGGGTTCTGCGTGCGCGGCAGAATCGGATCGGCGTCGATGCTCCGCAGGGTCCGGTCCAACTCCTCGCGCAGTACCTCGTACCGGGCGTTGAGCCTCCGTTCCTCCTCGTCACTCAAACGGCGTGTGGGGGCTGCGGGCGCCGACGCGTTCGGCTGGACGCTCTGCTGCTCACCGGCGCCGCCGCCGCGGAGCACCGCCATGACGCTCTCGAAGTGCTGGTCCAACGCGTCCGTGACCGAGGAGCGTGCCTCCTCCGTCGCTGCCTCCGGCTGCGCCACCGGCTCCTCCTCCATCGTGTCGCTGGCGGGCTGAGCGCCTGCGGCGGGCTCGTACGCATCGGCGGGCCGGACGGAGGGGTCCGTATCCGCTTCCTCGGTGCCATCGACCGCCGTGTCAATGTCGGCCGGGTCCGTGTCGGTCTCCCGGCGCCGCACGCCGCCTTCGCCGTCCATCTCCCACTCGTCGCCGCCGTCGACGACCCCGTCGACCACCACGTCGTCGCCGATAACGCCGCGCCAGAAGTCGAAGTCGTCCGCGACGGCATCGACATCGGCTTCCGCGGCGAGGTCGGCACCGTCGGCCGGCGCAGCCTCCTGCTCGGCCACCGGGGCGGGCGGAACCTGCGGAGCCGTGGCTGCTTCCGCCAGCGCCGACGGGGCATGCTGCTGGGCGGCAGTCGCCTCCAGACGCTCCGCTTGCTCCCTGGCCCGCGCGATCATGGCCTGCAGCAGCCGCCGGTCGGCGACCGAGGTGAACGCCCGGCGCGCGTCCATCGAGCGCCCGGCCAGCGTCGCGGCTGAGATCAGCTCCCGGTAGCTGCGGGCGAGGGCTTGCGGATCGGTGTCGCCCAGTCCGGCCCGGGCGACAGCGCGCCACGCCTCCTCGATCTGCGCGGCCTCATTCGCGGTGGCGACGCCAGTCTCTTCGCGCAGCTCCCGGGCCTCCGCCAGCATCGACCGACCGGTGTCGCAGGCCGCCCATGCCTCGTAGGCCTGCCGCAGCTGGGTGAACTCCCGCAGGAAGGCGTCCCGGTCCGAGTACAGCTGCGCTGCCGTGCTGTCTTCCGGACTCGCCGGGGCGGCAGTGTCCGTGCTGTCCGTGGGCGGCCCGGACGGCTGCCTGGTCTCCGCCTGCTCCGCACCGCGCTCGTCTGCCGCTCCAGCGCCCGCGTCCGTCTGCGACTCGGCGGCCGTGACTTCCTCCACACTCTCCTGTACAGCCGTGGGCTCTGCCTCGGCCGCAGCGACCGGCTCTTGCGACGCCGCGGAAGCCCCCTCGGCGAGAGCGCCCACGGCACCGTACGGACGGCCCTCGGCGCCGGCGTCGAGCGGCACGTCGATGAGGTCGCCCAGTGACTGCGGCAGCATCAGTGGCTGCACCTGGACGTCGAGGCTGGTCCACTGCGGCAGTGACCATACGTACGGGCGCCGCTCGCCGCCTCCCAGCAGCAGCTCGCCGGCGATGGAGATCCGCCCCTCCTCGACGGTGGCGGGGCCGTCCGCCACGAACAGCAGCCTCTGCGGCGAGACCTGCCAGAAGGCATCTCCCGGCCGTACCTCGCCAAGCGGCTTGGCGCTGGTGTGGCGCTCCGGCAGCACGGCCGACAGGCGCCGGATTCGCTTCAAAGACGCCTCCTCGGCTGCCCGCTCGCTCGCGCTGCCTGGGTCCACCAAGTCATCCAGGCTGATCAGCCCGTCGTCCGGCTCCTGCGCCGACAGCCGGTTCCGCGCGATCAGGTCCTCGGCCGTGCCCTCCTCTTGGGCCCGCAGCGACTCGCTGATCAGCCTGTCCTTCAACGACCCGAGCAGGTCCCGCACTTCCTGGCGTGCGGCCTGGAAGCGGTCGTGCTCACCGATGACGGTGAAACCGTCCTCCGTGCGCTGCAGCGCGTTGCCCGTACGCCAGGTCTCGACGATCAGCTCCCGGCGCACCGAGGTCAGGGCCGGCTGCAGCCAGGTGACCGCGCGGGACCACGGGATCTTGCCCGCGCGGACGACCGTGCCGTCCACGGAGACCGCGATCTCCAGCCCCGACCGGGAGGAGTAGGCACTCGCCGTCTCCTGGCCCTGCTCGTTCCCCGGCCCGACGGGCATCCGGAAGAACCCGTCGTACAGCTGCGGGTACCGCTTCTGACCGCTGTCGAGATCGAAGATGAGCTGGCCGAAGTCGTGATCGGAGATCCGGCTGAGCGCGGCTGCGATGTCACGGTTGGTCAGCGGCTCGGGCGCGGCCTCCTCGCCGCCCTCAGCGGTCTCCCTCTCAGCGGGCGGCGCGTCCTGCTCCGGCTCAGCAGACTGCGCCGCCGCGGACGGCTGCTGGCGCTCGGCGATCGCTCGGCGCAGCTCGGCATACTCCTCCACCACCTGCGCGTCCCAGCCCAATTCCGCCATGACCTCACGGGCCACGTCCAGCTGCACCTTGACTGGCGTCAGCGCCGCGTCCAAGTGCGGGAACAGCTCGTCTTCGACCGCGCTGAACCCCGCCAGGCCCACAATCTGGTCCAGCGCATCGCGCACAGCGGCCGGCTTGAGCTTGCGACTGCGCGCCATGCGCTCGGCCTCGTCAATCCTGTGCAAGACCAGCACCAGCGCCTCGCGGACGAACGGATTGGTCAGCTCGGGCAGCCGGTTGTCGGCGGTGAGCTGCTCCTCCAGCGTGGCCAGCAGTTGCGGGTCGCCCGCGTTCGGGGTGATCAGCGCCTTGTAGTGCTCGGCCGCGTGGTCGGCGATTTGCCCGATCCGCTGCCGCAGATCATTCGCAACCTCTTCAACCAGGGCGCGGCTAGGGGCGTCGTCCTCGCCGAAGCCGTCGAGGGTGTGCTGGAGGTTGAGCAGGAACTGGTCGAAGGGGTGATCCTGCTCCCACACGATCCTTGCGCGGCTGGAACCCAGGGCCTCGCTGATCTCGCGGGCGAGGTTGGGGATGGTGCTGGTCTGCCCGCGGCGTGTACCGGCCTGGGCGCGGCGGCGGATCTTGTCGTAGTCCCACGGCAGGGGAGCCGGCCGCCCGGCAACGGCAACCTCGCCCGCCACCTCCGCCGGTGCGCCCTCGGTCGGCTCGGCGTCGGCCGTCTCGGCCGCAGAGGCCGGGGCGCTGCCGTCCGCGAACAGCGACGGCTGCTCGTCTGCGGTCTGCGGAGCCGCCTCGGGTGCCGCCGATGCGGTCTCAGGTATCTCGGTTTCCACTGACTGGGGCTGCGGCCCGATGTGACCGAAGACGATGCGGTCGCCGAGTCCGTCGCGCAGGCGCTGCCGATCCTCGGCGTCCGGGCCCTGCTGCTCCGGGGAGGCGTCCGGGACCGATTCCTGCGCGGCGACCTGTGCCGGCTCCTCGCGCTGAGTGTCCTCGGACAGCTTCAGGCGGCCCAGCTGCTCGTAGGCGGCTGGGGTCGCCAGGCGCAGCACCTCTTCACGGCGGGCGGTGGAACCCAAGTAGGACCAGATCAGGTGCTCGGAGCCGCCGTCGGTGACCAGGTCGTCGGCGGCCCGCGCGAAGGCCAGGGCGAAGTTGTCCTGGTCGTTGACGTGCGCGGCGCGCACCAGCCGCTCCTGCTCGGCGGCGGTCTCCACCAGCCACGCCGCGATGTCCTCCGCGGCCGGGGCCATAGAGTCGCGCAGCGCGTCGCGCACCGCCACGGTCAGCCCCCCGCGCGCCTGCTGCGCGTCCCAGCAGGGCGCGAGCGCGCTGCCGGGCAGGTGGGCCGACAGCCAGGTGGCGACCTCCTCTTTGGAAACCAGCGACTCCCTGGCGGAGGATGGGCGGACCAGCGCGGGCACCTGCGCCGTCACGGGCAGGGACACCCCCGGCAGATCCGCTACGCCCAGATCAGGCACGGGCCGTTCGTGGCGCGAGCCGTCAACCTCGACGGCAACCGCCAGCTGGCCCTTCCCGTCGGTCGACAGGCTGACCGGGACCAGCGGACCTCGCACCGGTTCCGGCGCCGCGCCCACGCCGGCCAGCGCCTGCTCCTGCCGTTCCGCCGCCTGCGTGACTGCTACCACGGCAGGCTCCGCCTCGGTGGCGGGTTGTTCGGACGTGTTCTGCTCCGGTGCGGCCGTGATTGTCTGCTGTGCGGCGGCGGGCTGGGGCAGTTGCTCACCGAGGGTATGCACCCAGCCTAGCGAGCCAATCTCCAGGCGCTCCTTAGCCCGGGTCACCGTCACGTAGGCCAACCGCAGCTCTTCGGCCGCGGGCAGGACCAACTCCCCGTTCTCGTTCTCCGACGGCTGCGGGAAGTCCGGGCCGATGCGCACCCGGTCCCATTCCCTACCCTTGGCCTTGTGGGCGGTGGAGACCACCAACTCCGGGCGAGTCTCCTCGTCTTTGGTGTCTTCCGGCACCAGGTCCCCGATCATGCCCAGCAGGCCTTCTGGGCTGTAGCGATCGACGAGCCGGACGAACATCTGCAGGGACTTGTCGTCCTCGCTCTCGGCGTACTCGCGGACTTCATTCCAGCTGTCGAACGCCTGGAGTTCGGGGTGCTTGGTGCGGCGCCCACGCTGAAGGTCACGCGCCGCCTTCGCGATCTCTTCGATGTCTCGGCCGCCGCCGACCAGCGCCACTCGCTTGCCCGCCTCGAAGCCGGCGAACACCGCGGCGATCGCGCCGACGTTGGTGCGCGTGAGCACGGCGTCGGGCTCCTCGACCGGACCAAGGGTGGTGTCCAGCGCGGGGTTGCCCTCCAAGACCAAGTCCGAGCCCAGCAACTGCAGGTAGGCGTTGCCGACGGCCGCGACCTGCGGGCCGAACCGCCAGCTCTGGGTGAGCGGCAGGACCTCGTCGGCCGGCCAGTCCTTGAGCGCGTCGATCGCGCCGCGGAACTCGTAGATGCTCTGGTTGCTGTCCCCGACCACGATCGTCTGGGTGTCCTGGTCCTGGATGGCCTTCTTCAGGACCGGGTTGATGTCCTGCGCCTCGTCGAACAGGATCACGTCGTAGTTCAGCCGCGGGTTGGTCAGCGCCCACAGCTTGAGGTAGTCGTCGTGGCTGAAGTACAGCCTGTTGCTGTTCGGGTCGGCGATGTCCGCCCACGCGCGGCGGGCGACCTCCAGCAGTCCGGACGCGGCCGGGCTGGCCGCCCAGCTCTGCCCGAGGTGCTGCGTCCCCAGCTCGGCGTCGGCGCTCTCGCGGAACCGGCGGATGGCCGACATCACGATTCGTGCCACGTCCTCCGGCTCGATGCCGCCGCCCTTGTACTTCAGCGGCTCGCTCAATCCCAGGGCTTGGGCGACGTCCTTCGGGCGGCGCGCGCCGCCGTTGCGTCCGGCCTTGGCGATCTTGTCGCGCAGCGGGGTGTTCCTCAACGCGGCTCGTGCGAACGCGTGGGAGGTGTCCGCTGTGACGTTGCGCGGGAACTTCCGCTTCGCCTCGTCAGCAATGCTGCGGTTGAACGCGACGTAGACGATGCGCTTGTCGGGCATCCGCCGGGTGACCATCTGCAGCGTGGAGGTCTTGCCGGTTCCGGCGAGCGCCTGGACAGCGATGTCCCGCCCGGCGAGGGCTGCATCGATGATCTTCTGCTGCTGCTCGGTGGGCGGGTACTCCGTCACCGGGGTCGCCGGCGCGGATACCGCCCGCTCGTCCATGGTCCGCAGGTAGGCGCGAAGTTCCTCCACGACACGGTCGCGGTCGGCCGCCCGGCCCTGGTAGCGCCAGCGCCCCTCCCGGAAGGCGAAGCGGCGGCCCTTCTTCAGAAGATCGCGCAGCTCTGCTTCCTGCTCCCAGTACCCGGCGGCGC
Source organism: Streptomyces cellulosae (assembly GCA_014655195.1). Lineage (GTDB taxonomy): Bacteria > Actinomycetota > Actinomycetes > Streptomycetales > Streptomycetaceae > Streptomyces > Streptomyces cellulosae. The sequence continues at coordinate 13,986 of BNBH01000027.1, forward strand.
CGGTGCCGGTGACGAAGGTCCCTCCGCCGTCAGTGACGATCTTTATGCGGCTGGACCACGGTCCTGTTGTCGCTTCCGGCTCCGTGACCGTCACGCTCTCCTCCTGCTTCGGCTCCTCAGTGACTGGAGCCCCCTCGGCCAGCTCCTGCTGATGCTCCTGGGGCGCCGCGGGTTCCTGGGCCTGCGGGGCCTGATCAGCGCTCTGCTGCTCGGCGGCGAGTTCCGGCGCGGGCGGGGCCAGGCCGAACGCCCGAGCGACATCGGCCGCGGTCTCCTCGGGCGTCGCGTGGTCGAGTAGCAGCGGCAGCGCGAGGCGGGCCTGGTGCGCGGGCAGCGTCGCCAACTGCTCCACCTGCGCCCAGGGGATCGGCGCGGTCAGCGGCAGCACGCGGGCGTCGGTCACGGCCAGCAGATCGGCGGGCAGGAAGCGCCCGTTCAAGCTGGTGGAGAGCAGGTCGTTGTGGGGGACGATCTGGGCACCGCGCACGATCGGGTCGCTGCCGTCAGCCGCGTCCACCTCCAGTGACTGCAGCAGCAACAGCACGTCGCGGACCTGCCCGTCCGGGAGGTTCAGAGTGGTGACGACGGCCAACCGCGCGTCCTCGGTCGGGAGCGGGTTGGCATGGTGGGGCAGCGCCTCCAGATGCTGTTGCGTCAGCCGAATCCCGGGGACGGCACCGTCGGCTTCCGGCGTGCTCGGTGCAGCATCCGTCTTCTCTTCCGGCTCCGGCTGCTCGGCCGAGGGTTCCTCCGACTGGGTCTGCTGCTCGGGGACTGTCTGCAGCGCCTCGCCCTGCAAGGCCGGTGCCGCATCATTTTCGACGCCCGGGCCGGGGGTGGCGAACAGACGCTCCCAAAGCCCTTCTTGCTGGGCCGTCGCGGTGATGCGGGAGGCAAGCAGGGTGGCGTATTGCGTCATCGTGCGGAAGTGACGCAACGCCACCGGAGCCCGGTACCGCTCTTCTTGGAGGTTATGGGCGAGCGTCTGCGCCGCGCGGGCCAGCTCCGTGCAGCGGCGGACGACGTCGTCGGCGGGGTGGGCGAAGGGGTCGCGGCTGCTGCCGACCGGGCCCTGCCGCAGGTCCTCCAGCGCCCGGTGCACCGCTTCGCCGTCCGGGCGGGCGCCGACCCCGCGCGTGATCAGCCGCTTGCCCGCCGGGGTGTCCTGCATCCGCCAGTAGCCAGCGAACATCTCCTCGAAGTCCGCCGTGGCCTCGTCCTTACTGGTGTAAGGCTGCCCCGCCGGAATGACGGTCGGCGGGCCGGCCTGCTCGGGCGGCTCCTCAGCCATTCGGTACGTCCGGCCCAGGCGGACGAGCTCGTCGACCAGCTTGCGGACATGGACGTCCCGCGTGGTCTGCACCATACGCCTCGGCAGGTACCAGAAACCCTGGTTACGGGAGAGACGGAAGCCGTGCCGGTCGAGGGCGGCGCGCACCGGAGCATCACGCTCCTCGTTCGTGGTGCCGCGCACCACCGTGCCGCGGTAGTGGTGCTCGATCTCCAGCGCACTGGCCTCGACTCCGGTCTTGATGCCGGTGGCCGGCTCCGGCGTGGCCCGCGGGCCTGACTCGGCCCGCAACTGCTCCTGCCGTCGTGCCAGGGCGGTGCGCACCTCGACCGCTGCCTGCGGGGCGTCGGCACTGGCGCGGCAGGCGGCGGCATGCTCGTAGCTGGCCCGCACCAGCCGGGTCAGCACCTTGCCGTCGTCCGGACTGCGGTAGGCGCCTTCCTGCAGGCTGAGCACCAGTGCGTAGGTAGCGTGCGCGAGCTTCGTCGTGCGGCGGGTGACCTCCTCAAGGGTGCCGTCGTCGGTCGTGGCCCACTCGGCGGCGTACAGCGCCTGCCGGATCTCCTCCAGGGCCGTACGCGCACTGCCCAGCGCGGCGTCCGCTGCCCGTCCGGTCCGCTCGGCCAGGTCGCGGGCGGTAGCCGTCTCCAGCCACGCCTCCCACGCCGTGGTGATCCGCTCCACTCCGTCGGCGAATGAGCGGTCCGGGCCGTATGCGAGGGAGTCGGCCGCAGCCAACTGGTGGGCGGCGAGAGCCTGGTGGTGCCGGTAGGCGCGCTGGGCCAGGTCGCGGAGCACGGTACGGCTGACGGAGTTGTCCGCCTCCTCGGCCGCGCCCAGCGCGTAGGAGACGACCTGCATCCAGTCGGTCAGCGCGGTGCCGATCGCGGTGTCGGGGGCCTGGCGGATGTTCCACATCGCGCCGCGCAGCCGGGCGCTGGCCTCCCCGCCCTTGCTGGTGTAGACCTCGGGCCAGCGGTCGTAGGTCTCGAACAACAGCTGCCGGGCGAAGGTGAGATGGTCGCTGTCGGCGTACGGGGTGGGCCGCTCCTTCAGCGGGTCATTGCGCGCCAGCACCGCCCAGGCGTCGGTGTCCAGCCCGGAGGCGTCCAAGAGCATGTCGAACAGGTCGCCGCCTGCGGCATGCATGCGACCCAGGTGCCGCTCCGTGCGCTGGACGAGCCGTGCGGCGTGCTCGGCGACCTGACCGCCGGTCTCGTCGGCGAGCCGGGATGCGGCGGCGGCCAGCCGGTCGTAACGGGCGAAGACGTCCGTCGGCGAGAGCTGTTCGCCGTGCTCGACCTCCGCGCTGGCCTCGGTGAACTCGCCGAGCACCGGGGCGGCAGCGTCGCCGGGCCCGGCAGCGTCCAGCGCGTCACACAGTTGCCTGATCGACTCGCCGACCCGTTCCCGGCCACCGACCAGCTCTCCGCCGTCGGCGTAGCGGTCGAGCAGCACGGCCAGCCGGTGCGCCTGTGCCAGCGCCGAGCCGGGCACTTCCTCCGCCGCCGAAGCCGATCCCGGCTCGGGCACGGGTTCACTCGCCTGGTCCGCTTCACCCGCCGCGGCCTGGTCGGCTGCCGCGGCCGTCTCGGTGTCCTCGGCAGCGCTCTGCACGTCCGGCGCCATGGTGTCAGGCCCGGGGCCGGCAGGCGTGCCAGCGGGGGACGTCCTTCTCGTGATCTCGAAGCGGACGCCGTCCGGCCCTGACAGCGCCATGCCGTCGGGGTTCTCCTCCAGTCTCAGCCCGTCGGCGACGAGCTGCGCGATACCAGCCGCGAGGTCGACACCGCTGACCGCCGCGGTGCGGGCGCCCTCGGGACCAGTGACGATGTACTCGTCGAAGATGGACAGGCCGGGGATGAACTCCATCGCCTCGTCATCCGCGACGGTGATCGGCTCGTCGGTGTCCCACCACTGCTGGAAGGCCGTGCTCTCGCGGTCCTCCACGGTCGCGCGGTAGCGGGCGGCGTGGTCGCGCAGCGCGTAGGCCATCTCCCAGGTGCGCCTGACGACGTCCGGGCCGTGCTGCTCCCGGTCCCGCTGCTCGGCGACCTTGTGGGCCAGGTCGGCCGCGGCTTGGAGCACCTGCCAGTCGGCCACCTGCTCCAGCCCCAGCAACCGGCCACGACGGGCGTCCTGCGACTGTGCGAGCATCTGCTGCGCAGACGCCGCCAGGCTGGCCTCGGCGTCGGTGCCCTCGGCCAGGCGGGCACCGAGCTCCTGCTCCCACGCCCGGTAGCCCTCCAACGTGGCATGCTCGGTGGCCCAGTACTCGCCGCGGTCAGCGTAGGGCTTCCCCGCGGCCTGCCGCCCCGCCCGCTCGCCCGAGGCCTCCGCCGCCGGGGCGCTGACAGCAGGGCGCTCCGCCGACGAGGTGTCGTCCTCGTAGAGGTCCCGGCCAGTGGCCTGGTTATCGATCTCGGCATCGAGGCGGGCCTGTTCGGCGCGGGCGCGGTGGAGCTTGTCGAGCTTGGCGAACGGCTGGTCGACCAGCTTCTGAGCGCGGTCGATCTCCTGCTTCAGCTCCTCCACGGCGCCCAGCAACCGGGTGTGGATGTCACCGAGCCGCTCGCACAGGTTCTCCAAGCGGGCCACCAGGCCGAGCGGTGGCTTGGTGTCGCTGACGAGCCCGCCGACGTCGTCGATGGTGTAGGTGGCCTGAGGGATGTCCTGCAGACCCCGGATGCGGAACTCGATGTAGTCGTGGACGGAGTTGATGCGGGCCTCGAACTGCTGGCCGCCCACGGTGGCCACGCTCTCCCAGCGGCTGACCGGCCCGTGCATCATGCGCTGGATCAGCGCCATCTGGGTCCGCAGGGCGGTTGCCGCCTCACCGCGCTTGGTGACGACCGTGCCGTTGGGCAGCTCCATGCGGAAGGCATCGCCCTTGGTGTCGGTCCGCACCGACAGGGCTCGCGCCACCAGGTCGGCCCGCTCCTGGGCCTTGGCCAGGGTTTCGTCGGCGGTGTCGACCACGTTGCGCAGGTGCTTGTGCGTGCGCTGCCAGCTCTTGTAGGCCGCCTCCAGCTGGCGGACCTCCTCGTCGGCCTGCAGTTTCTTCAGCAGCAGCGGGTTGCCGGTCGCGATGGCCTTGATCTCGCCGTATTCGAGGTAGTCCTTGCCCAGGTCGCCGTCGAGCGCCTGGTCCTGCTCGTCCAGTTCACGGCCCGTGCGGACCTGGTCGATGAAGCGTGCCTTGCGCTCGACCGTCTGCCACATGAACGCGTCGAAGGAGCCGGCCTTGGTCCACCGGTAGATCTGGACGGGGACGCCCTGGGTGAAGTGCTGGTTGAACTGCCGGATGATGCGACCCTCGCGCTGGGTGACGTCAGAGGGCCGCCAGGGGCAGTCCAGGTGGTGCAGCGCGATCGCCCGGTCCTGGACGTTGACGCCGACGCCCATGGTGTCGGTGGAGCCGATCAGCACGGCGACCTTGCCGGCGCGGGCGTCGGCGAACAGCTTCTCCTTCTCCTCGGCGGTCTGTGCGTCCTGGGCGTAGCGGATCTTGTCCTCGGGGATGCCGCGCTTGACCAGCTCGTCGCGCAGGTAGTCGTAGGCGATGAACCGGCCCTGCTTCTTGGCCTCCTCCGAGGCGGTACCACGGTCGGCGAACACCAGCTGGAGGGCGCCGGTCAGCTCGCTGGGGTTGCCCTCACGGTCGGTGTAGCGGTGGTCCTTGTACTGCTGCCAGATCTGGGCGATCTTGTCGGCGGCGGCATCCAGCTTGCCGGGACCGTCGGGGGTCACGCCGACCATCCGCAGGTCCATGGAGGCCAGCCGACCGTCGTTGCTGATCTTCAGCAGGTTGTCCACGGAGGCGTCGACCTCGCGGGCGCGCACGGCCTCCGCGCGGTCGGCGATCTCCGCCATGTACTCGCGGTCGGCGTCGGTGGCGGGGACAACGATGGTCTCGCTGGTGTAGTCCGGGACCGGCAGGTTCAGATCATGCTTGGTCTTGACGTCCGCCATGGACTTCCACAGCTGGCTGAACGACTTGGCGTTGCGGAAGCCGCCGATCCGCTCCTTGATCCGCGGGATCCCCTCCGGGGAGATCTCCGGGGCCATGGTCTCCGCGAGGTACTGCGCTTGGAAGGAGGAGAACGCGGATATCTCGGCGGCTTGCAGAAGGTCCGGGCGGAAGTAGTCGAGCATGACGTACGCCTGGGGCATGGCGTTGGGGAACGGGGTCCCGGTGGCGCCGAGGCCGACCTTGCGGCCATACGCCTTGAACATCGAGCGCAGCTTGACCTTCAGGTCCTTGGCCTGTGCAGAGACGGGCAGAGACAGCTCGGAGTTGTTCGCCCCGACCTCACCGTTGGCGAAGTCCTGGACTTCGTCCACGGCGATGAAGTCAATGCCTGTCTGCTCCCACGAGATGCCCGTCGTGGTCTGCTTGACCAGGTTCTTCTCGGCACGCTGCGTGTGGCGCTTCAGGTCGCCCTGCAGCTTCTTGATGGTGTCCTTGGAGACGGGCCGGCCCTCGTTCACGGCGGTCGCCGCGTCCAGTGCATCGGCGATCAGCGGGTCGCCACCGGGGTTGAGGGCCGGGTCCAGGGCCGTGTCGCTGCCGGTGAGCGCCTTGTGGATGCGGGCTCGGTACTCAGCCGTCTGGTCGGCGACGAACTGGGCCTGTCCGCGCCCGGACATCGGAATCCGCTTGAAGAGGGACTGGGGCAGGATGACAGCGTCCCAGTCGCCGTTGGCGATCTGCGCGACGTACGCCGCAGCCGTTTCCTTGGTGAACTCGCTGCTGTCGATCGCCAGCACGCGTGCCTGCGGATATGCCTTCAGGAAGTCGTTGCGGAAGTCGTTGACCGTGGAGTTCTTCACCACGATGCACGGCTTGTTCACCATGCCCAGGCGCTTCATCTCCATGAGCGTCATGGCGATGGTGTAGGTCTTGCCCGCGCCGACCTCGTAGTCGAAGAAGGTGCCGTACGGCTCGGACAGCGCGCGGGCGACGCCAGCGCGCTGGTGCGGCAGCGGGGTGATCGTCTCGGACAGGCCAGGGAACGTCAGGTGCGAGCCGTCACCCTGGTAAGGGACGTAGGAGTTGTAGAGCCGGTTGTAAGTGTCCAGGACGTCCTTGGTGCGCTCGGGGTCCTGCCACAGCCAGTCGGCGAACAGCCGGTTCAGTTCATCGGCCTTCGCGATCGCCTGCTCGGTCTGATCCGCGGCCCACCGCTTGGCGTCCCGGATGTCCTCCGCAGTGGCGTTCTCGTCCGGCTTGGGTGGTTTGACCACGAGGGTGGCCCGGCGCAGCATGCGGGAGAACAGCTCGACGGCGTCCCGGCGCGCGGTGCCGTAGACCTTGGTGGCCGCTCGGGATGTGCGCACTGCCGTCGGAGCGTCGACCTCCCAGTCAGCCCCGGAGGTGCGCGTCACGGTGACGGCCTTGGTCTGCAGCAGCTGCTGGATGAACTGCTCGTAGTACTTGGGTGCGACCCAAGTCGTGCCGATCTCGACGTTCTCGATGTCCCCGGGCTGCGCGTCGGGCGGGAGGACGCGGCGCAGCGCGGCGACGTTGCCCTGCAGCGGGTGCTGGGCCCGGGATTCCTCCGGGACCATCCGCAGGATCTTCTCGGCCTGTTCGATCTTGTCGCGGACGTTCCCGCTCAAGTACTCGGCGGCGGGCACCAACCGCTGGGTGCCCGGCTCGTTGAACACCAGCTCGCCGAGGGCGTCCCGGGCCTCGTCCAGGGACTCGATGCCGAGCAGGCGGGCGATCTCACCGAGCCTCACCTCGCCGTAGGTGTTCAGGCTGATGGCCAGCGCATCCTGCGGAGTCTCGGCGCTCGTCTGCTCGGCCTGCGGCTTGGTCACCGCCCGGGTGAAGATCGCCGACTTCTTGGCGGTGCGCGACTCCTTGTCGTAGACCTCCAGCGCGTACACGCCGGCGGCGTACGGGTCGGTGCGGAACGCGCCGTGCGCACTGCGGCGGTCGCGGCGCGCCTCCCGGTCGTTGAGGAAGCCGTACTAGGCGACGTAGGCGTCGTAGTGGGCGTTGAGCTGTTCGCGCAGGGAGGTGGCCTGATCGTCCTGTCCGGTGGACTCCGCGCTGAGCAGGTCGACGTAGGTGTCGCGCAGGCGCAGCAGCGCACGCAGCTCCTCCACCGCGTTCTTGAACAACGGGCGGTCGGCCAGCTCGCCGCCGACGACTTGAAGGAACGTTCCGTCGCCCTGGTCGATGAGGGTGCCCTCGAACCGCTGGAGCTCATCGCCGAACATCTTCTGCGCCTGGCGCATCCGCTCGGCGCGTTGCTCGACCGCCATCCGCTGAGCGGCATCCGGGGAGGCGCTCATCGTCAGGCCCGACGCCTGGGCCTGACGGGTGACCGCGGCAAGTGCCTCGGTCAGCGCCTCCGTGAGGTCGGTGCCCTCCTTCGGGCGGACGGTCAGGTCTTCGCGGCCGTACTGGGTGCTGGTCAGCCCGATCGTGCCCAGCACCATTTCGGGGTGCTTGGCGAAGTAGGTGTTGACCAGGACGCTGCGCTCCGCGTCGACCTGCACCGGCGACAGGCCCACCCACTCCGGCGGAGTCTCCGGAACCTTGCCGTCACGACGGCGCAGGATGAGCACGTCGGTGACGACGTCCGTGCCCGCGGCCCTTTGGTGCGCGCCGGCCGGGAGCCGCACCGCACCGACCAGGTCCGCCCGGTCGGCGATCTCCAGCCGGGCGGTCTTGCCCATGGAGTCCAGCGTGTAACGGCTGGTGATCACGGCGACCAGGCCGCCGGGCCGCGTCAATTCGAGCGATTTGACGATGGCGTAGTTGTGCAGGGCCAGCCGCAGCGGGTTGTGGACGGGATCGGTCGGAGCGATCTCGTCGAAGGGGACGTTGCCGATGACGGCGTCGAAGTAGCCCTCGGGCAGGCGGGTGTCCTTGAAGTCCTGCGCGCGGATCTCCGCGTCCGGGTACAGGGCCGCGGCTATCTCGGCGGTGATCGGGTCCAGCTCGACTCCGGTCATCGCCGCCTGGGGCGGGGCGAAGGCGAGGAAGTTGCCGCTGCCGCAGCCCGGTTCCAGCACCCGGCCCTCGGAAAAGCCCAGGTTCTTGAGCGCTTGCCAGATCGGCTGTACCAGGGCGGCGTCGGTGAAGTGCGCGTTGCGGACGGTCGCCTCGGCCGCGTGCCATTCTTCCTCCGTCAACAGCGACCGCAGCTCCGTGCGCACCCCGCCGAACTCCGGCTTGCGCGGGTCGAAGACCTGCCAGGCCGCTCCCCATGAGCTCCAGCGAGCCAACATGGCCTGCTCGGCCTCGGTCGCGGGCCGCTTTTCCTCCCGCAGGGTGTGCAGAATCCGGATAGCGGCGATGTTTGCCCGGATCCGTGCCAGCGGGCCGGACGGCGCGAGGTCGTCCTGGCTTCGCGGCCTGAACCGCAGCCGCTGTACGTCCGTCGGCGGAGAAGCGACGGCGCGGCGCAGAGCGACCTTCGTGACATCGACGGCATACGGCTCGTCGTCGCCGTCAGCGTCCTGCACCAGCAGGCGCCCATCGGTACTGCTGACGACCACCGCCTCGGTCAGGCGTTCCGGATCGGTGTCGACGTCGCCGTCCTGTGGAGGCCCGCTGGTGACTGCCGGCTGGTAGTCGGGGAGGGTGAACGCGGCCGAGGTGGCCTCCCAGTCTCGGTGGGCGATGACGTCTCCCGCCTGGAACTGCTCGACGTGTTGGGGCGCTTCCTCCCAGGTCGCCATTTCCTCCGTAGGCTCCCCCGCGCCGCGCGGGGACGTCCTGGCCCCTTCCTCGGTGGGCGGCGGCCCGCTGATGATCTCGGTGACGATGGCCTGCTCTGCCGACTGCAGCGCGGCTTCGTCGTCCGTGCCCTCGGACAGGCTCCCTTCCTCCAGCGCCTGCCAAAGCCGGTCGAAAAGGTCTTCGGCCCACTGCCGGTGCACCAGTATCTGTGGGGAGGCCACCTCGTGCACCGAGCCGTCCTCTGCCACGCGGACCAACAGGTAGTTGCCACGCTCGGTATAGGCGGCCTCGGGGCCATCCGAGCCGATGGCGTAGAGCCGGTACTGCCACGGCTTGTTCTCCGGGCTGGTCGAGGCGCGGAAGACGATGGCCTCAGACGCAGCCTGAGCGTCCAGGTCAGAGAGCTGTCGAGGAGTCTGGTACATCGCGATCCTCCACCACGTCGCGGCACGGTCGATCTGTTCCGGGGGGTGGATTAGGGGCGCTACACGTTGCGCCCCCGGGATCGCAGGTCCTCCACCGAAGTACCGAACAGGCGCAGGAAGGACGGCGTCATGTAGTCGAGTACCTGCCGCAACTGCTCGTCGGTGAGGTCATCCAAGGTGGTCGTGCCGTCGATCAGGGCATCGGCAGTGGAACTCACCCATTCGGTGTGCTCCTGGGTTCGCCGCATTCGCTCGGCGAACTGCTCGTCGCTCTCCAGCAGCCCGTCGTCCGCCTCTGCTTCAGCGGCTGCATCGGCCTCGGGCGGCAGCCGCACGAACTCGCTCATCACCTCGTACTCGGCTCGCGCCTTGAGCATGCCCAGCCGTCCGACGCGCTGCTCGTGCGTCTCGTCCGCCGGCGGCCAGTCGTTGGCCACCAGCTGGTCCCACAGGTCGCCAACCTGCTGCTCGACCTGCTCGCCCAGGTTGGTGAAGAAGGCCACGGGGTCGGGAATGGCGGCGTAGCGCTTGGGCAGCCACCGCCGCCAGTACGCCCGAGCCTCCACGCCGTACCGGTTCATTGCCATCGCGATCTCTCCTTGCTGTCACTCGCCGTCAGGGGGTGTGTCATGGTCTTCAGCGTTTGCGCCCGGTGAGACAGCGGAGCTTTCCCGCTTCCCACCGGCCTCTGCCCGGGTGCCGCCGTCGGCGGGTGTGGGTGCGGCTGCGAGAATCCCGGCGAGGTACTCCTCATCACCGCCCCACTTCTCACGGTGCCGGTCGCGGTGGTGGCCGTTGCGGCAGGCACCGACCCACAGGCGGCCGATCCGCTCGATCGCCCGGGCGAGGGCGTCCTGCCACAGGTACGGGGCAGAGCCGGCGTCCTCGCCGGGGGCATAGGCGGACTGGTGGGAGGTCCACAGAGCGGTCAGCTCCTCGACCACGGCACCGTGCCGCCACCAGCACTGCCGGGGGAGCTGGTCGTTGGTCACCTCGTAGCGGTCGGCCACCCAGATGACCCAGGCCACGAACTCCGGCCACAGCGCTGCTCGCTCGGCCGGTTTGAGCTCAGCCCAGCGCACCGGGGCACCGACGCCACGTTCCTCCTCGGCGCCCTCGCCGCCGGGGTGGCCCCCACTGCCGGCGGCGCGGTGTTCCTCCAGCACCGCTACGCGTTCGCCGAGCAGTACCAGCTCCGCGTTCATGGAGACGACCTCCTCGTTCACCGAGGCCATCGCCTTGAACAGGTCGTCAAATCCGTTAGCCATCGGCGCGGCCCGCCTTGTCCAACGTCAGACGTCGGCCCGCGACGATCTCGCGTGCCTCGCGAGTGGCGGCCTTGATTTCCTCGGCCCGCGGTCCTTCGTGGGCACGGGTGAAGCTGACCAGAGTCGCCGGGGTGCGACGGTGGAAAACCAGGCCGCCTCGTTCGGGGATCATGCGAATGTCGGCCGGTTCCAGCACCGCGCGGCGTCGCAGCGAAGTGGAGACCGACACGCGGTCTCCGTCGTCAGAGATCGAGGCGACGTCCTCGTCGAACTCTCCCGCCAGCGCGGAGTACGCCTTGAGCTCTTCGGGGTCCGAGATACCACCGAGGAAGATTTTCACGGTGCCAGCCGCCATCATCTTGCGTACGCCGAGCTGTCCCCACCGCTCCTCCGCCTGGGCGTAGGACTGCAGGACGGCCATGACGAAGATGTTCTGGGAGCCGGAGACGCTCATCAGGCTCGGGATTTCCGGCAGCGGGGCGACGTTGGCCAGTTCGTCCAGGAAGCACCCCAGGGGGATGGGCAACCGCCCGTTGGGGGCGCGCCCTGCGATCGCCTTGGCCGTGTCGAACAACGCCTTGGCGAATGCGGCGTTCAGTGGCGCGAGCGCCGAGCCTTCTTCATCCTCGCCGATCACAAACAGTGTGCCGCCCTCGGTGAGGTACTTCTCGATGTCGAAGACCTCCGCGTTGCCCTCGGGAGCGAAGATGGCGGCGACGTTGTCGTCATACAGGGCGATGAAGGACTGCTGGGCTGTTCGCCAGGTCGCGCTGCGCTCCTCTTCCGCGGCGGCGTGCTGGCCGGCCAGGGCCTCAGCCAAGGCATGCTTGCCCTGGAGCGCGAGCAGGTCGACGGCCTCCCGGTTGTCCGGATCGGCCGCCCAGCTCAGCACATCGGACACCGGTCGCTTGTTGAGCGCGGCGGCGTGCAACCAGCAGGTGATCAACGTCTTGGCGTTGAGAGAGAAGTAGCCCCCATTGGAGGTGCCCTCCTCGCTCTTGGTCGTGGCGACGAGCGTCTCGGCCCGCTTGCGGGCGACCTGATAGCGCTCACACCCGGCGGTCAGCGGCCACCGCAACTGGTTCGGCCAACCGGACAGCCCCGTCGGGTCGAGAACCCACACCGGGCCGTGTTCCTTGCGCAGCACCGCCGTGTTGTACAGCACGTCGGTCTTGGAGCTGGTGGCCAAAACCGTGCCCTGGAAGTCGAGGATGCCCGGGAGGATGATCTGGCTCGTCTTGCCCTCCCGAGGAGGCGCAACCAGGACCACGCTCTCCTCGATCGTGATCCACAACGGGATGTGTGAGGGGTCGGCGTTGCCGATATGCACGGCGACGTGCCGGATGGTGATCGAGCTCGGGTCCTTCTCGTACATGGTGGGTCGCAGGGAGGAAGCCCGGGCCAAGGCCTGCTTCTCCCCCATGGCCTTTTCCAGCTGCGCAACAGTGGCCATGCCGTCGGCACCGTCGACACCGCGCCGCTTCCACCACGAGTAGCCCTTCCACGCCCCGCAGCCGGAGGCGACCAGCAGAACGGTGAAGGAGCTCCAGAAGGCGATCGGCCCGCCGACGCCGGCGTGCGGCCAGACGGTGGCCGGTTCGCCGGGGTGCGAAAGGATCGCCAGAACACCGTTCCCGGCGGCGTTCCAGCCGACCGCCGCGGGCCGGCCGTGCTGCAGCAGCCCGGAGAGCACCGCCGAGGCCCACAGCAGCGCGGTCAGGGTGAACGCGACGATAAGAGGGATGACCCAGATGGCGTCGCGGCCCATCCGCAGCCGTACGGCGGTCTTCGGGACGGCGGCCTTGGGCATCATGCAGCGACCCCCTTGCGCAGACGGATCATCGGCGCCGTCGGCGGCGTCACCTCGGTTCCGGAACGCTCGGTCATGCGCCTGTTGGTGTCGGTCAGCCGGACCTCGGTCGCCGTTCGGATGTGCTCAACGAGGTTGATCCGAGAGCCGACCTGCCAGATCGCCCGCCCGGGGGCGCAGATGTTCGCCCCATCCGGCAGCGACTTGCGAGCCCAGGAGGTCAGCCCCAGGTAGTCAGCGGTCTTCTCGGCTTCCTCCCGATCCAGGTGGTACACCACCCGCGTCGCCGTGAGCTTGAGGATCGCGGCGGCTTCGGGGGCCTCTTCGAGGACCAAGTCCGCCAGATGGTGCAGGATCGCCCAGAAGGACAGGCCGAGCCGGCGGCCGTAGCGGACCAGCTCTTCGAACAGGCGGGCTACGGGGCGGTGGCTCAGGATGTGCCAGGCCTCTTCGACGATCAAGGTTCTTTTGATGTCGTCGCCGGGCTTGATCCACCCGAACCGGATCCAGGGGCCGATGACCGCCATCAGCAGCGGCATGGCCTCGCCCTCGCGTGGCAGCCGCGTCAGGTCGAAGATGATCAGCCGGGCGTCCAAGTCGATACCCTCGCTGGTCGGTCCATCGAACAGACCCGCCAGGTCCCGGTCGGGGTTGCACAGCTCGTCGAGCGCCAGCGCGGCGGGCTGACCCCACTCGCTCAGCTCCTCTGGGCCGACCGCTTGCTGACCCAGCAGGGCCTCGCGCGGGGCGGTGAGTGCGTTCAGGACGTCCGACAACACAGCAACGCGGCCGTGCGCGCGAGCGCTCGCCGAGGCGGCCTTGTGTGCTTCGGCGAGGGCAAACTTGGTCTGCGAGGACAGCGGCCCGCCGACGAGGATCTCCATCATGGAGACCAGCACCTTGAACTGGTGCTCGCTGGGGATGCGTGGGTCGAGCGGATTGATGCGGATGCCCTCGCCGGCCTCGGCATCCCCATAGATCAGACGGATCGGCTTGATGCCCAGCTCACGGGCGATGCCGTCCCATTCTCCCGTACCATCCTCACCCTGAGCGTCCAGGACGCAGAAGTTTCGGTCGCGGAACCGAAGCTGACGCAACACGTACGTCTTCTCCAGAGCCGACTTGCCGTGGCCGGACTTACCCAGAACCAACACGTGCGGACTCGGCAGGCGCACGCGCGCCTTCGGGTCATAGAGGATGAACGGGTCGAAAATGTACGCCTTGCCGCTGTAGGCCTCCCGCCCAATGATCACCCCGCGCGGATCCATGCTGGCAGCGCCTACGGCCGGGTACAGGCCGCAGGCATTGGCGGAGGTCGAGCGGATTGCCCGCCGCCTGGTCTGCGTCTGGGTGCGCAACATCTCCAGCACGTCTGATCAGCGTCCCTCCTTGATCAGGCCACCGGTGAACGGCAACGTGTTGGCGAAGGCCCGGTGGTGCTCCTTGTCGCACCACTCCAGGCGCAGCCCACTGCGGGTGGCGGCGTTACGGATGGTGTCGGCGTCGCGGCGCAATGCCTCGCTGCTGGGAGAGGTGACGGTCAGCCACCCGGCCAGGCGGATACCTGCCGCGCCGTTGGCGATCTCCTGCATGGTGGACAGGGACGCCTTCTGTGCCTTCTGCTCGCGGGGGTCCTCGATTTTTCCGGCCCGCTTGTCGGCCTGCCCCAGCTCATTGGTGGCGTCAGCCATCGCCTCAGTAATGGCCTGGTCGGTGGAAACGAGGTCCATGGTCACGGACATCGACACGATGACGTCCTGTACGTACAGCAGCAGCGGCGCGAGGAAGTTGATCCCGACAGGCAGGACGGGCCACTCCTTGATCCATGCGGTGCGCGAGAACCAGGAGTCCGGGGAGGCCTCCCAGCTGCGGGAGACCATGTGGTCCGATGGGCGTGCATCGAGCTCGGCGGGCCAGGCGGTGACCCGGTCCATACCGGTGGTGTCGTCGATCCAGTGGCTGGGGTCGTAGGCGTGGTGCAGGTAGGAGGCGAGCCCGGCCTCGTCCAGGTTGCGCACGTGTCGCAGCTGACCGCGTGCCAGCGAGCGGATGAACGACTCGACCTCCTTGCCCAAGGTGACCGCGTAGCCCTCGTGAAGGGTGTTGTAGCGGCGGGCTTCGGCGACGAGTTCGGAGGTGTAGGGGATGCCGAGCGCGAGGATGAGCCGGCGGTCTTCGGCGGTGACGGCGACCTGGCGTATCAGCTCGCCGTAGGAGTGATCGAGCCAGGCCGGGGCGTACGGGTCGCGGCGCGCGGCGGCATCCCGGACGTGCGCATTGGGGTCGGTGGGGATGATCCGGGCGATCCACTGCAGGCGGCGGATCCGGCCGCCGCCGTCCGCCGTCGACTTCAGCAGGAACTCGTACGCCCGGATCAGGGCCTCTTTGTCGTCGGTGTCCAGGCTGCCGAAATCCCGCATCGCCTCGACCTCGACCGCCGCGGTGAACATCAGCTCGTGTGGCTGGAGGAGGATAGCGATCTGCCCGAACGCGGTGCGCGCCGAGATCCACTCCATGTCCTGCGGCACGCCAGCGGGCACGTCGATGGGCACCCGGCGCCCGTCGGCCATCTGGCCCGCGTGCGCGGCCTTGGAGCGGTACAGCAGCGAACCGTCACGCAACAGCCGGTTGTAGGTCCGGTTGATCTCGAACCACTTGAGATAGGTCCGCCCCTTGTACGGGGCAAGCGTCGCCCAGGCACAGCTTCCTGCGATCACCGAGAACGCGATGAGCTTGAGAACGACGCCGCTCAGCAGCCAGACCAGGATCAGGCCGCCGACGAACCCGACGCCTAGGACGAGTTGTTCGTCGGCCTCCAGCTTCCGACCGAGCAAGCCGCGTGGCCGCGGCCTCGGGAACGTGAATGTACGCATCGAACAAAATTCCGATCATGGAGTCGATCATCGCGGCTGATCATCGTCAGGTTCCTGGGCTGGCTCATCGGCCGTCGGCTCGGAGCGCGACCATGACGGCGGAGCAGCCTCCGGAGCGCCGACCCCGTCGCCGGCTACAGCGGTGTGGTCCTGTGCGGGCGCGGCCGGAGGCGGCATGTGCTCCGAGGAGATGCCCGCCGGGCCACCAGGGCCGGACACAACCGTTCCTGATCCACTCCCAACGGCTTCGCCGACACCAGTGTCCGAACCGGGCGATGGCGTGTCCGGGGCAGCGGGGGCGTCGTCTCCGGTGCCTGCGGTGGCGCCGTCCACGGCCCGGTCGACCGTCTTTTCGGCCTGTTCTTTGGCCATGTCGACGCCCTTCTCGCCTGCCACGGCAGCCGCGCCGACTCCGGTGGACGCCGCTGCGGCCTCCGCTCCCGCAGCTTCCTCCCCGGCGCCGGCCTCTCCCTCAGCGCCACCGCCGTCACCGCCGCCAGCGGCACCCCCACCACCGACTTCGGCAGAGCCGTCGCCTCCGCCGTCCGATGCGCCACCAAACCGGCTTCTGAGCTCACCGAAGGTGTCACCAACCTGGCTGCCGAGGTTCTGCGCCCGGCCTTTGAGGTCGTCGCGGGCCTGGTACATGTGCTGCAACTCGTCCCCGACCAGCGGCAGGAACTTAGCCAAGGAGAACGGCAGGAACAGCGCCAAGAAGAGCAAGGCGAGCGCGGTGAAGACCGTTGCGAATGCCTGGACGACCGACACGTCCCCGTCGCCGCTGGCGGACAGCATGCCGGTGGCCAGGGCGATCGTGGTCAAGGTGACGTACTTGCTGGCGATGATGGCGCCCATGACACCGATCCACCGCTTGGTGTGGTTCCACAGGCTCTTGTCCACCAGCCCGCTGAACACCGAAGTACCGAACACCAATCCGGCCAGAATCAGCGCGTTGCGAACGATCAACTCCAGCCACACCCCGGCGACAGCGGTGAGCATGCACATCGCCAGGAAGATGACGATGACCGCGCCGCCTGGAATCGCCATCAGCGCGGCCATACCCGAGGTGACGGTGACCACCATGCTCGCCGCGTCCCCAGCGACCGGCGCGAACATCGCCTCGGCGGCCTCGTCGAACAGCTCCGTGACGTAAGCAACGACGGCTGGGGCCAGAGCCGAGACCACCACCGAGATCAGAAGAAAGCCGATCGACTCACCCAGCGCCTGCAACGGCGGGACTCCTTGCAAAGCACGCTTGGTCGCGGCGATCAGCCAGAGGATCACGGTAAGCACGGCGGAAGCAGCGAACGCCATGCTGTACGTGCGCAGGAACCCCGGGTTGCCCCAGTCGATCCGTGTGGTCGACAGCAGGGCTTTGATCATCTGCGTGAACAGCGAGGTCACCGCGTTGTTGAAGAACTGCGCGATGTACCCCAGCGGGTCACTCATGAAGTCGACGGCCTTGTTGGTGGCCTCGACCGTGTGGCAGATCTTGTCCGCGAACGGGACGTTCTTACACGACCAGTCGCTGAACTCGTTGGCGTGCGCCTGCCTTGCTGCGAAGAGCACCTGGAAGCTGGTCGTCAGCCCCATCAGTACAAACAGTCGCGTACACAGGCGCTGCCTCGTCTCAGCCGATGTATGGAGGCTCATCGAACCCCTCATCAGCCGTGCGGAAGTCGTTGACCGAGCTCGGTTCGCTGCCGGTGGACACCGGCGTCGGACCGTTCACCGATGTGACTGACGAGAGCTTCCAATCCCCCTTCTGCCACTGGAGGGTGAGTGTGTAGGTGGTCCAGGACGCCGAGACGGGAAGCGGCGCCTTCTCGCTGGTCGTACCGATCAGCCCGGCCATCCAGACCTCGACAGTGGCGACCTGGTCGGTGTAGCTGACGGTCTTGGTGCCCATGGCCGCAGCCCGTGCCACGAGGCTGTCAGCGTTGACGTCGCTGATGCCGAGCGAGGAGAGCACCTGCTTCATGCCGGTGTCGTCGTTGTCGGTCAGCCTGTCGCGCGCCTCCGATGTCGC
This sequence comes from Streptomyces cellulosae, assembly GCA_014655195.1. Taxonomy (GTDB): domain Bacteria; phylum Actinomycetota; class Actinomycetes; order Streptomycetales; family Streptomycetaceae; genus Streptomyces; species Streptomyces cellulosae. The sequence continues at coordinate 31,384 of BNBH01000027.1, forward strand.
CATCGCGGCGATGATCTTGTGTCGCGTAGTCGTGTCGGTGAAGTACTTCGCCGAAGACCGGGCGATCTGATAGTTGACCGCGGCCTCCACCGCGCCGGCCTGGGAGTGGGGATAGCCAACCGGAACGCCGTCGACCATCTTCAAGGCGGAGGTTTGCGGATTCCCGCCTGCACCGCCAGGGTTTTTCCCCGGCGCCGCACCGTGCGTCGGGCCGAGGGGGGAAGTGCCGCTCGGGTCAGCGGTACTACCGCTCCCCCGACCGAGGTTGACCACGACGGCCAGGACGAGCAGGACCACGAACAGCCCGCCAGCGACCGCCGCGCCACGCCACCACGGCTTCCTGCCCTGTACCGACTCGCTGCTGTCTCCGCCGAGCGTTTTGGTACCACGGCGCGGGGGTGGGGGGTTGTGTGTCATCTCAGATCCCCATGCCGTAGACGATCGTGAAGATCGTGCCGAGTGACCCGACGATGAACGCGCCGATCAGGGAACCGCCGACCTCCTTCTTGCCCTTGGAGACCTGCGCCACGTCGTGCTGGCCCTCGCCCACCTTGATGTGGAAAGCGCCGAGAGCCGCCCGGCCCAGCAGCGCGAGTACCACCCCGGCCATGATCGCCTGAATCACAGTGCGCGCCGTATTGCCCAGAGCGGCAAACGGCCCCCAGTCCGGGGCTATCCCATTGACCAGATTCCCGATGCTGCCGTTGGCGGCCAGCGTCACCACGTGGTGCGCGACAGACATCGTCACTCCTTCCACGTCCTCGCGTCGCGGAACTGGGTCCAGTACGGGCCGAATCGGCCTCAACGTACAGAGACCCAAGCTTGACAACAACTGTTTATGACCCTGACGACGAGCTAGGGTACGCCTACGATCACCCGTTCGGTAGCCGAGGCCCCGCCGGCGACGCCTTGGCCGAGCTCTGTGCGAGGTAGGTGCATGCCAGAGAAGCCCACCACCGAAGACCCCCGAGCGAGACTTAACGGATGGCCAAATGCCCAGTTCAGCGCTCGTCTGATGCCCGACTTCCTGACAGTTGAGGAAGCTGCTGGATGGCTGCGGACGACGAAGGGTGCGGTGATGGCCGGCCTCCAACGCGGCGAGCTCCCCGGCCGCAAAGTCGGCGGCGAGTGGCGCATCAGCACCGCCGCTGTCCTCGCCCTCTTTCGTGGGGTGGTGCCGGAGGGTGGCACATCTTGATAGCCGACGGGAGGGAGGTGATGCTCTACTTGATGTGGCGATTTACATGTGTTTATGACGGGGGGTCGGGTGAAGGCCGTTCGCAACGTCGCCATCGCGGTATTCGCGGCGTTCACATCGGTGATGGCGCTGAGCACCTTGGTCGTGGCCGGGGCGACCGGCGAGGCCAACGCCCAGACCTGCAACGGCGGTCTGCAGCCCGTCGGCAACGGACAGAGCGGCCCTGGTTCGGCTGGCGACCCGGTGAAATTCGACGGATCGACCCAACCCACCGACTCCCAGGTCATCGTCCCGCTCGACCCACAGGGCCCGCAGACCCATGCAACGTGGAGCGCTGCCCGGATACGCAACGCCGCCACGATCACCAACGTCGCTCGGACCCGGGGTCTCGCCCCGCGCGCCGCCGTCATAGCAGTGGCCACGGCAATGCAGGAATCAAGTCTCGACAACCTCGACAATGGCGACCGGGACAGCGTCGGCCTTTTCCAGCAACGCCCGAGTCAGGGATGGGGAACGGTCGCCCAGCTGACTGACCCGGTCTACGCATCCGGCAAGTTCTACGACGCTTTGGTCAAGGTCGCTGACTGGCAGACCAGGCCCCTGACCAAAGTCGCCCAGGCCGTCCAGAGAAGCGGAACCCCTGACGCATACGCCAAGTGGGAGCAGGACGCTGGCGCTCTCGTCGCAAAAACGTGGGGCACCCATGCTGTGACCTCGGTGTCCACCGGATGCGACAGCGACGGCAGCGATGACCCGGCCGCCCACTTCACGGCGAAGAACCCCCGCACCCCAGCCCAGGCGATCAGCGCCGCTCGCCGGGCCGCCGGAAGCACCGGCTGGTATCGGCGATGCGACAACTTCGTAGCCCAGGCCTACGGTTGGCGAAACAGCGGATCAGTGACCGCCAACGCGCATTGGGACCGCCTGGTCGACATGGGGCTCGCCCACCCCGGCGACAACAACCCGCCGGCCGGCGCGTTGCTGTTCTACGACACCGGCGAGTCGGCTGGCCACGTCGCGCTGTACCTGGGCGACGACATGGTCGCCAGCAACGACGTCTTGAGCGCCGGGAGCATCGGCATCGTTCACCGCAAGGACATCACCGACGGCACCTGGCGCCTGCGCTATCGAGGCTGGGCCGAACCCGCCTTCCCCGGCGCCGGCGGCACCAGCACGATCTGACCCCTCTCTCGAACAGGAAGGAGTAGACGCCATGAACGCCATCGACGCGATGGTCCAGGTTCGCATCACCACCGACGGAACGTGCTTCATCGATGACGAGTTCTTCGCCCCACCTCCGGGCGCCTCGCTCAACGAAGCCGTCCTCTCCCACCTTCAGCTGGAGGCCGCAGCTCTCGATGTCCCCGTCCGCGCCGTCATCCATGATGAGCAGGCTCATTACACCCTGGCCATCCAGGTCAACAGGGACGGCACCAGCGAACCGCTCTTGGACGACTCGACCAAGGCACAGGGGGCTGCACAGGTGGACACCCAGGTGACCCCACCACCGGGCCCGTCCAGCACCCAACCCCCCGTCGCATTGCCGTGGGACGAACCTCTTGCTCCGGACCGTCCGTACGAGCCGCTACCCGAGCCGTACCGGGCACGGCTTGAAGAAATCTGCGTCACCGCCAGAGAGGGGCGCTTCCCAGAGGCCGCCACAAGCGCAGATGCACTGATAAGTGAACTGACCACGAAATACGGCCCAACTCACCTCTACACGCTGGCAGCCGGAAGCGTTCGCGGCGACATCGCTTGGCTCATGCGCGATGACCGTTACGCTCTGCAAATTTGGATCTTCATCGCCAGGGCGTGGAACAACCTCCTCGGCCCGACACACAAGACCACCGTGCGTGCCGTCAGCAACGCAGTTGGCTGCTGGCGGCGCCTTCCCCGATCCCAAGCCCTGGCTGATGTGGAGGAGATCGCCTCTCTACTGCAAGAGATTCCCATCCCCCAGGCCGAAACGAACCTCACAGCAGTCCGTCAGCGTCTCCGGCACCTGGCCGCTACGCGCTGACGGGAGAGGAAGCAGTGAACCCGATGCGCACCAGTCGCACCATCCTCTGGTTGGAATTCTTGAAAACGGCCAGGGCTGCTCGTTCGCCCCGCTCGGTCAGGGGTTCAACAGAGTGGGGAGTGGCAACGAGCATGGAGAGCCCGACACTGAGGAACACCAGAGCGGAGATCAGGTCATCCCTGCTGGGTGCTGACAAACGGTGGGCGAAGTCGGTCAGTGGCTACGGGTCGCGTGCATGATCACGGCCATCCCCGCGATGCACACCAGGGCGCCGATCACGTCCCAGCGGTCGGGCCGGTAGCCATCGGCGACCATGCCCCAGGCGATCGACCCGGCCACGAAGATCCCGCCGTACACGGCGAGGATACGCCCAGAGTTGTCGTCGAACTGGAAAGTGGCCGCCACCCCATACAAGCCCAGCGCGATGACGCCAGCGCCGATCCAGATCCAGCCCTGGTGCTCGCGGAGCAACAGTCAAGAGCTGTGGATTGGACCTTTCGACGGGGTGATCTCAGTAGCCGCGAGCCGGGCGTTTTCGCGCACCTTCGAGGCGGTATTGGCGGACAACAGCGCGGCGGTAGCCCCCAGCGTGACAACATCAACGCATGGGCATCTTCAACTCCATCGCGCGTGGCCTCGGTAGCCTCCGCCCGCTGTCCGACGCGGAACTCGCAGACGAACGCGAGGCGCTGCGAGAGCGTTACGTATCCGCTGGGGATGTCAACGAAGCGGATAAACTGTACGACGAGCTGCACCGCTACGACGCAGAGATGATTCGCCGCGCAAACGAGGCCTATGCCCGCGAGAACCCGAACCCACCAGAGCCCAGGCATCGCCAGCACGGGTGGTACCTGCCGAACGACGACTAGGCGGGCGTCTACAGGTGACGAGTAGGTTCTTTTGCATGCAGTTCCGGCGAACCCGTCTACCGCGCAGGGCCGTTGGGCGACAATCTCTGCATGCTGGCACCGATCCCCCCTCCTCCGCCGTCGCAGCGGAGCGTCATCATCAAGAAGCCCCGCAGCCTGGCCCGACGGCTCATGCAGGAGGCCGGCAGCGGGCCGCTGCCCGTTCTTGCCCTGCGCATCCAGGACCGCGCCCGCGCCACCGCCAATGACTTCCTTCGCGAGCACGGGTACCGTGAACACCGGCTCTACGTCCTGGAGATCGCAAGACACACACCCCGCATCAAGATCGGGTACAGCAGCGCTCCATGGGAACGCCTCACCCGGCACATCGGGGAAGCCAATCGCTGGCAACACACGCTGATCCAAGCCCATTTCTCCGACGCTCTGCCCGACAAGGCCACGGCCAAGAGCGCCGAGCAGCAGGCGCACGCGTTCATGAGCAAGTTCTATGACTGCGTGCCGGGCTCTCCGGAGATGTTCGTTGGCAGTGACTTCCGCGCCGGGAAGACCTGCGTGGAGACTGCCGTGGCCTGTGCGCTGTGTGGACGGTCGGAACAATAGTCAAGATCTGTGGACCGCTGAAGTCATGGCGCCACACACACGAAGGCGGCCAGGCCCCCGAGCGCCTTCGGGGCGCGGTGGGGGGCGGTGGGCAGCAGCAAGGTCCGGCATGGCAGTTCTCCTCGGCGAACTCGGTGAAGGGGATGGGAGAGCAGGCGCTGAACGCGCACACGGTCAGGTCGTCGCAGCCCGCCTCGGTCGCCGGCACTGAGCAGCAGTGGATCATGTTGATCGAGGAATTCAAGGCCCTGCGAGTGACCACGTATCACATCGCGGACCGGCTGCGCGACTGGCGCGAATAGGGTCCGCGAGCGCGGCTCTCTGGGACCCGGCTCACAGTGCAGCGAGGCGGCAAGGGCAGATCGGCTAGGTCAGCTTGACCGGCCGCAGCATGACGGAGAAGACCGGCGAGTCGGGGAAGGGCTGCTGCTGGCCGATCTGGCGGTAGCCCCACGCCTCGTAGACGGCCTGCACGGCTCCGTCGCCGTTCGCCGGGTTGACGAGGAGTGTCACGCGCCCCTCATGACGGTGGGTGAGCCATGCTTCGTGGAGCTGCCAGGCGATGCTGCGGCCCCGCCATGGCTTTCGGACGACGATCTCGTTCAGCGCGACCGTACGCCTTCCCGTCTCGGCTGTGATCTCGTCGGGAAGTGGCGTGAGCATGTTGTTCCACCACTTCGTGTCCGGCGCGAGGGTCGTGCCGAAGCAGAAGCCGACGGGCTCACCGTCCTCCCACCCGAGTACGGCAGTCCAACCGGGGCGGGAGGCGTACATCGTCAACCGCTCATCGAAGCGCTCAACGTCGTAGAAGGGGCCGGTGAGTCCGAAGTCGCATTGCCGGACCTCGACGTGAATGTCGAGGATGTACTGCCGGATCTCCGGGAGGTCCGCAGCGACGTAGTGCCTCACATCGACCGTGCTCACGTTGCCTTTTCTCCTTCGCTGAAGCGGTCCTGCCACTCGATCACGAATCTGGTTCCGGGGGCCACCTGTGTGAGCCCTCGGTCGAACTGCTGCAAGAGCTTCCTGCTCCGCCCTGACATAGGCGGCTCGCCGCCCTCGGAGAGCAGAGGCAGAGCGGTCGCCACTGCCTGGTCGGCCTCTCCCTGTGCGAGTTGGGCCAGAGCCAGGTGGATGGTGTAGTAGGTGCGGTTGCGACGTAGATCGGGCCGGAGCAGTGACAGGGTCCGGTGGAGGCGGGCCTCTGACTCATCGTGACGGCCGAGTCGAGCCATCACCAGGGCCGCCAGGCCGTCCAGCTCGGCGCGGTCGAAAAAGCCCATCCACGCAGGCCGGTCCTGGGCTGTCTCAGCGCGCTCGTAGGCCTTCTCGGCGTGAAGCAGGGTCCGCTGTGCTGCGGAGTCTTCGCCGACGGCGGCGAGGATGCCGGCCAGGCGTGCGCTGGCCAGAGAGCGGAAGAGGGCGTCCTGCCGACACACGTAGGCGCGTCGGCCGGCTTCGGCTGCGGCCAGAGCGTCATGCAGGTGAAGCTGCTGGTAGGAGAGGAGCGCAGCGTGCCCCCACAGGCGCATCTCCATCTCACTGCTGCCTGCCATACCGGCGAGTCTCAGGGCCGTGTTCAGGTGCCCCTTCGCCCGCTTCGGCTGCTGAGCATCCACGGCGGCCCACAACGCCGTCCCCGTGAAGGCCGCAGCCAGGTAGTACAGGCGGCGACGAACCCGATCGCTGGCTTGTCCGACTGCCTGTAGGTCGAGAGCGTGCTGCGCGTGAGCGAGCGCGCGCGTCTCCAGGCGGATACCCGCCCCGTTCTTGTTGTCGGCCGCCACCAGTTCCGCGAAGTTGCGCTCCAGCCGGTCGGCGTCGCTCATACCTACCCGCGTCGACCCGCTGGACGGGACCTCGGGAAGGATGGCGGCGGCGGTGAAGGATGCCGTAGCCGTAGTGAAGGTCCGTCGCCGCACTGGGTCCTCCGAAGGTGCTCGCTCTCGGGCAGCAGGAGGGATGAAGCCCAGCTCCTCCGCTGTCACGCCGAATTCTTCTTCGAGAACAAGGCGTTGTCTTGCGTGCGGCCAGCGGGTTTTTCCGGTCAGCCAGTTACGGACGTGGCGGTCGGTGAGCTTGCCGGGGGTGCCTGTCAGGGCGCCGAGCCGCTTGTTCAGCCGGTCCGCCAGTTCCGCTTGCTTCATCCCTGCGCTCTCTAACCGAGCTGCAAGGTGCGGGTTCCCCGTCATGGGCTCAAGGTAGTGGCCTCCGTCGGCTTGAGCACCTTGGCCGGTAAAAATTTCCGGTCCTACGACAGCAGAACGCCATCGGAATTGCCTGTCCACCCGCCGTAGTTGCGCGGTTACCTGTTTGGCAGGCGCCTCCCCGTGACCACTGGAGAGGGCCCGTCATCGGAAGGAAGACATCCGCACGCCGGCGGGAGAGCCAGCACCGAGGGGGTCCAGTGAACGGCACAACAGCTTTACAGCCGCAGATTCTGCCCGTACGTGAGGCCGACCCGGACATTCCTCTGTCGACGTGGGAACCGCCCGGCGACGTTGACGACCTGAAGCGGCTCTTCCAGGCGGTCCAAGACTGGGAGCCCGTGGACTGGAAGCGCGTCAACGAGGGACTGGACACCGTCCTCGGGGACGACGACCATCCGGCGGCCTTCCTGCCCGACCCCGCCACGGCTGACGAGCTGGCTCAGGACTTCCGGAGCGCCCTCACGCAGTTGGTGAACCGGGCCCTGCGAGACGCACAACGGACGGAGGCAGACCCGGAGACCGCCCGGCTGCTCAGCATGGCCCGCAAGGTGCGCGTCGAGGAACTGCCGGACCATCCGGGCAAGGCCCTTGGACTCCTGCGGCGCTTGGGATCAGTCACGAGCGATCTGGTCGAGAGCCTTGAGCGGCTTGGTGTCGTTGAGGGAGTGAGCGAGTGCTGACCGCCTCCGGCGGGCCGCTGGTCGTGACGGCCCTCCACGCCACGACCGCGTACGACTACGAGTATTACCGCTCGCGTCTCGCCGACCCCGCCATCCTCGTCGACGCCGTCGCCATCTGCGTCTTCCGCGCCCCGCTCCTGGCCGTCCCCGTTGGCGGTACCCGCAGAGGCGGCTACATGTCCTTCGACTTGGTGACGTTGGCCATGGCCGCCAGGGATCTACTCGGCGGGCGGCCCGGCTTCCCCGACCTACGAGTGCGCTGGTCTCCGTACCGCGACACCTGCCACGTCGTCGAGTGGGGCGCACAACCGCCTGCCGACGACGTCTCCCGAGGCCGCTTCTACGGCTACAGCCCCGAGTCCATAGCCGACTTCCTGGCCGCGAAGACCTCCACGACTTCCTCTCCGGCGCTCTTGTCCCGTTCCCCCACGGTCCCGTAGCAGCCGGAGAGGAACCACTCCCCATCCCCCCGAGAGGACGAGCAGCATGTGCCGGCACACCCCTCCCTGCCCCGCCGCCGAAGCGCCGGACCGCGACGCCGCCAGAGCGGTCACCAGCGCCACCGGCACCCAGGGCTGGGCGAGGCTGTGCAACGGAGTGCTCCTCTTCGAGGACACCGGCGAACTTCTGCCGGACGGCCGCGCCGTCGAGCCCCGTCGGCCCGCCGCCTAGAACGACCGCTCGGCGGTCCTGATGTGACGGATCGGGCCGACGAGCGGTTCACCACCCCGGTGCGGGGTGCCGCCCCGTTCCATCCGAGGCGCCCCGCACCGGCCACCGCCCCACCAGCCCCCAACCCTCTGCGCGCGGGCGCCGAGAAGGAGAACGTACGTGGATACCGCCCCCGACATGACGACCGACGACGCGCACAGCGCTCCCGTCACCGAGCAGCAGTGGCGCGACCGTATGGTGCAGCGCCTCATCGAGACGGGAGACGCCCGCAGCCCGCGCGTCGTGGCCGCCTTCCGCAAGGTGCCCCGGCACCTGGCAGTGCCCGGCGCGGAGATGGCCGCGAGCTACGACCCCGAGAACCCGCTGATCACCAAGACGGACGCAACCGGTCAGCACGTCAGCTCGGTGTCGGCACCGCGCATCCAGGCCATGCAGATCGAGCAGGCCGACATCCAGCCGGGGATGAACGTCCTGGAGATCGGCTCCGGCGGCGTGAACGCCGCCTACCTTGCCGAGCTGGTGGGCGAGAGCGGGCGCGTCGTCACCATGGACATCGACCCCGAGGTCACCCAGCGCGCCAGGGACTTCCTGAAAACGACCGGGTACCGGAACGTCACGGTGATCACTGCCGACGCTTCCGGCGGGGCCGTCGACTTCCAGCCCTACGACCGCATCATCGTCACCGTGCAGGCCGCGGACATCCCGTCTGCCTGGCTGCACCAGCTGAACGACCGAGGCCGGCTCGTGGTCCCGCTGCGGATGCGCGGCATGACCCGCAGCATCGCCTTCGTCCGCGACGACCACCGGCTGGTGAGTGACGGCGTCGAGCTGTGCGGCTTCGTCCCGATGCAGGGCGCCGGCGAGAACCGCATGCGGGTGGCCCTCATCCACGATGTCGAGGGCGAGGAGATCGGGCTGCGCCTGGACGACCAGCCCGAGCCCGACACCAAGGCCCTGGCCGCAGCGCTGAGCATGCCCCGCTGTGAGGCATGGTCCGGCGTGACGCTCGCGGGGGACGAGTCCAACGAGCACCTGGACCTGTGGCTGGCGACCGCGCTGGACGACCTGTCGCTGATCGCTGCGACGCCGGCCGCCCGCGAGCGCGGTCTCGTCGCCTCCGCATCGCCGCTCGGCATCCCCACCCTCGTGGACGCCGACAGCTTCGGCTACCGCACCGTGCGGCGCACCGAGGACCCCGACCGGTTCGAGCTGGGCGCGATCGGCCACGGGCCGCGGGGCCGGGAGGTCGCCGAGCGGCTGGTTGCGGAGATCCAGACGTGGAACGGCGAGCACCGCGGCGACCGCGCGCACATCGAGGTCTACCCGGCCGGGACGCCGGACGACCAACTTCCCGCGGGCCGGGTCATCAACCGGCCGCAATCGCGGGTCACGATCTCCTGGCCGTGACGCCGCCGGCGTCGCGACCAGGTGGGCAGAGCACATCCCACTTCTCCCTGTAGGAGGCGTACGAGATGGCACCGAAGAGCACCAGCACCACTCTGAAGGCCGCGACCGACTTCCCGGGCACCGACGGGTCGGAGTTCGACCTGAACATCGAGACCGTCACCTCCGCCGCCATCCCCGGCGCGCTGCTGAACGACACCGGTGACGGCTGCGGTTCGACCTGCCAGTCCGCCTGCTCCAACAGCACCTGCATCAGCGGCGGCTGACCGGCCGCTTCTTCACCCGGGGTGGGCCGAGCAGCCGGCCCGGCCCACCCCGGGCACGACCACGAAGGAGGCAGAGCGATGTACCACGCAGTTGACGCGAGCATGATCAGGGTGTCGGCGTTCCAGCTGACGCCCCCGTCGTCGTCCTGGCCCGCTGTCGGCGCGGACGGCAGCCCCGACGCCGCGGCGTGCCGAGCGTGGATCGAAAGCGTCTGGACGGACGACGCCCGAGCCGCTGCCATCGAACTCGCCTCGCCGGTCCTCGCCGACAGCGTGCGGAGGGTCCTCACCAGCGGGGCACGCCCGTCCAGGACCATCCGCACCGCCGCCGCGCTAATGCGCTACGTCCTGCGCATGCAGTACCGCGCCACACCGTTCGGCCTGTTCGCCGGACCCGCACCTCTGCGCCTCAGCCCCGCGACGCGCGTACGCATGGGGACGGACCACCGGGCCTTCGCCAGCGCGGACGCGGACTGGCTGCACGACGTCATCACCACTCTGGAACGCGACCCCCACCTGCTGCGACACCTGGGAGTGATCGCCGATCCCACCTGCGGTCCGCGGGACCCGCATCGACGTCCCCTACCACCCGGGGCCGGACGGCGCTGCCGCGACCACCCTGCGCCGCACGCGGGCGGCCGAGAAGGTGCTCGCCGCGACGCAGTCCCCCGCCACCGTCGGCGACATCGTGGACAAGCTGCACGCCGAGTACCCGAACGCATCGCTGGAGACGATCACGGCCATGGTGAGCGACCTCATCGCGCACCGCGTACTCCTGACCAGCCTGCATGCCCCGATGACGAGCGAGGACGCCCTGGGCCACCTCCTGGAGCAGCTCGACGCCGCCGATGCCGCGCCGCTGGCTCCTACGGTCTCCGCTCTCCGCCGCGTCCACGACATCCTCGTACTGCACGATGGCGCGGCACCGGCTGAGCAGCGCGCCCTGCGCACCCGGGCAACCGCGGCCATGGCCGAGGTGACCGGGATGGCCGGCGGCAGCCTCGCGGTGAACCTCCGTCCCGACTGCGACGTCGTACTGCCCGAGGCCGTCACGCAGGAGGCCGCCGGCGCGCTGGAGACCATCGCCCGCATCACGCCCTTCCCGCACGGCACGGCGGCCTGGGGCGACTACCGCGTGCGCTTCCTGGAGCGCTACAGCATGGGCAAGATCATCCCGCTGCGCGACCTCACCGACCCGGACACCGGCCTCGGATTCCCGGTCGGCTACCGCGGCACCGTCCTCAAGCGCCCGGTCCTGGCGACCACTGAGCGCGACGAACACCTGCTGGCCCTCGCGCAGAACGCGGCGCTCGACCACCGGACGGAGGTCGAGCTGACCGCCCGGGACATCGAGGCCCTGACCGTGGACGAGCCCCGGCAGGTCCCCGCCCACGTCGAACTGTGCTTCACCGTGCTCGCGCAAACACCCCGCGACCTCGACGAAGGCCGGTTCGAACTGTCCGTGGTGGGCCTGTCCCTCGCGGCCGGCACGATCACGGGCCGTTTCCTCAGCACACTGGACCGCGCCGACCGCGACCGGATGGCCGCCGCCTACGCCGAGCTCCCGACACTCACCGAGGGCGCCGAGCGCGTGCAGGTCTCCGGGCCGCCCCTGAAGGTGTCCACATACAACGTCAGCCGTGCTCCGGCCGTCGTCCCCCACCTGCTGTCCGTCGGCGAGTACAACCCCGCGGCCACCCTGAACGTCGACGACCTAGGCGTCGTAGCCGACGCCGAACGCCTCTACCTGGTGGCGCTCTCGACCGGGCAGCTCCTCGAACCGTCGGTGATGAACGCCGTCGAAGTGAGCAACCACACGCACCCGTTGATCCGGTTCGTGAGCGAACTGCACCGCTCCCACAGCGCCGTCCTCATCCCCTTCGCCTGGGGAGCAGCCTCCCGGCTGCCGTTCTTGCCCGAGATCCGCGTCGGCCGGACCATCCTGTCCCCGGCCCGCTGGCGGCTGCGAGCCGCCGACCTCGACGCCACACACAGCTGGATGAAGGCCCTGATGGACTGGCGGGTCCGCTGCGGCGTGCCTCGGGCCGTGTACGTCGGGGAGGACGACCGCCGACTCCGCCTGGACCTCGACATCCCCGCCCACCAGTACCTGCTGCGCACCGAGCTGGAGCGCCACCACACGGTCGTCCTGCACGAGGCGCCTGCCGGGAGCCAGCTCGGCTGGATCGGCCGCGCCCACGAGGTCACCGCGGCGTTCGCCTCCGACCAGGCGTCACCTCAGCCCCGGTGCCGGCCGCTGGCCGCCCACCGCCGGGACTCCGGCCGCCTGCCGGGCCGAGACGAGCACGTGTACCTGAAGGTGTACGGCAGCACCGGCCGCGCCGAAGAAGTGCTGACCTTCCACCTGCCCCGGCTGCTGCTCGACTTTGGGGCCGAGCCGCCCACCATGTGGTTCATCCGCTACGCCGACCCCGAAAGCCACCTGCGTATCCGGCTGCGCCTGGAGGATCCCGACGCCTTCGGTGAAGCCGCGCAGCGGGTGGCGGCATGGGCGAGCGAGCTGCGCAGCGAGGGGCTGATCCACCGCGTGCAGTGGGACACCGACGAGCCCGAGACCGGCCGCTACGGCACCGGTGCTTTGCTGGAAGCCGCGGAGCGGTACTTCGAGGCGGACTCCGCCGCCGCCATCGCACAGTTCCGCCTCTCCCTGCCCTCCAGCCTGCGGCCAGCCGTCACCGCCGCCAGCATGGTGGACATCGCCGTCGCGCTCCTCGGCCCACAAGAGTCCGGATGGCGCTGGCTGACACGGCACATCTCCAAGGACGAGGGCGCGGCGTCGCCGCGTGACGTGCAGGCCCTGGCGGTACGCCTCGCGGACCCCGACGCATCCGCTGCTGTACTGCGCGAGTACCCCACCGGAGGGCACGTCGCCGGGATGTGGGCGCTGCGCCGCCGGGCCCTGCACGAGTACGGGCGAGCACTCGACACCGCGGGCATCGACCCCGCCAGCGTGCTGCTGTCCCTGCTCCACATGCACCACAACCGCGCAGCGGGCATCGACCCGGCCGCCGAAGCCGCCTGCCGCCGCCTCGCCCGCAACGCCAGCCTGTCCTGGATCAAGCGCACCGAAGGAGCAACGCGGTGACCACCACCCCGCCTAAGGCCAACACCTCCCTCGCCAACCGCCAGTCCCTGGCACACGGCCCGCTGGGCGCCGCTCTCCTCGACGTGGAGCGCGCCCACCTCGGGATCGACACCTGGCAGGCCGCGCACCGCAAGCTCGCCATCGCCGCACCCCTCATCGACGGAGACGACGCCAGCCTGTTCCTCGGTGCCCCCGCGATGGCCTACGTCCTGCACATGGCGGCCGACAACAGCAACCGCTACGCCGGAGCGCTGCACACCCTGGACGACGTCGTGGCCGGCTGCACACGGCGCCGCCTCACCGCAGTGCACGCGCGCATCGACCAAGGGCGCCTGACCACCTTCGCCGAGTACGACCTGTTCCGCGGGCTGACCGGGTTTGGCGCGCTGCTTCTGCGCCGACAGCCCGACGGGCAGGAACTGCGGCGGGTGCTGGAGTACCTGGTGCGGCTCACCGAACCGGTGACCGGGCCGGACGGGAAGCATCGGCCCGGCTGGTGGGTCGGCCATGCCCCGGCCTCGAACGCGGCGGCCACACCCGGCGGGCACGCGAACGCCGGCCTCGCGCACGGCATCACCGGCCCCCTCGCCCTGCTGGCACTCGCCCATCGCCGCGGCATCACCGTAGCGGGCCAAGAGGCCGCGATGAGCCGCATCCTGCGCTGGCTGGACGCCATACGGCAGAGCGATCACCACGGAACCCACTGGCCGCGCTGGGTCAGTGACACCGGCCCCGCACCCACCCACGTCGCCGCCCCCTCTTGGTGCTACGGCACGCCCGGCATCGCCCGAGCCCAGCAGCTCGCCGCCATCGCCCTCGGCGACGACGACCGCAAACGCGCAGCCGAGCGCGCCCTGCTGTACTGCCTCGCTGACGATCGCCAGCTCGCCCGGCTCCACGGCCGCGGCCTGTGCCACGGCGTCGGCGGCCTCGTCCGCACGGTGCAGCGTGTCGCAGAGGAGGCAGAGACTCCCCTGCCGTTCCAGGAGTGGCTCGCCGTAACCGGCTCCGAACGCTTCCTCGCGGCAGACGCCCCGGAGCAGCCCGGCTTCCTGGAGGGAGCAGCCGGCGCCAGCCTGGCGTTCCGCACCGTCGAACCCGGCGCCCGGAGTGTGACGGACTGGGACGCCTGCCTGCTGCTGAGCTGAGGGAGCGGTCAGGCTATGCACAACAGAACCGTGCCCGAGGACGCCGTGCTGTCCGTCCTCGGCGGCGTGCCGATCGAGGCCGCAGCCAGGCGCGCCGAAACCTCCCCGGCCCGCTTGGCGGAGGCCGTCGAGCGCTACCGGACTGCCGGCCAGGCGGCACTCCACCAGCAATCCGCGGGCTGGTACCAGGTGTACGTGAAGTTCGCCGATTACTCCACGGCTGCCCGCGCCTTCCGGGCCTACCTCCTCCCCGCGCTGGGAGAGGAGACCGTCGGGCCCTGGTGGTTCCTCCGCAAACACCCCTACTGGCGGCTGCGGGTCCACCCAGCGCCCGGTGCCCCCGCCGAGCCCGTGATCTCGCACGTGACACAGGCCCTCCACTCGGCGGCGTCCTGGGGAGTGGTGGAGGAATGGAAGCCCTCCCTCTACGAACCAGAGGCCATCGCCTTCGGCGGGCTTCAAGGTCTGGAGATCGCGCACCGCCTGTTCCACGCCGACAGCCTCGGTGTTCTCGCATACGACCAGCTCGCCGAAAAGGGCGTCGATCGCCTGCCCGACGCCAAGGTCGTCTCCCTGCTTCTCCTCGCCTCGCTCCTGCGATCCGCCGGGCTGGAGTGGGGCGAGCAAGGGGACGTATGGGGTCAGGTAGAAGCCAAGCGAGCACTGCCGGCCGACGTCCCGCCAGCCAAGATCAGCGCCATGGTGGACCCGATGCGCAGCCTCCTTACGGTGGACGCGGGCGCAGTCTTCGCCGAGAGCGCTCTGGCGTCTCTGCGCACGTGGCTCACGGGCATGAGACGCGAAGGCCAAGCTCTCCAGCAGGCGGCGCATGCCAACCGCCTCGGGCTGGGCCTACGCGGCATCCTGGCCAAGCACGTCACATTCCACTGGAACAGGATGGGATTCAGCGTCCGGCAGCAGGCCATATGGGC
This sequence comes from Streptomyces cellulosae, assembly GCA_014655195.1. Classification (GTDB taxonomy): domain Bacteria; phylum Actinomycetota; class Actinomycetes; order Streptomycetales; family Streptomycetaceae; genus Streptomyces; species Streptomyces cellulosae. The sequence continues at coordinate 46,489 of BNBH01000027.1, forward strand.
ACGCGCATCCCGAGAAGCCTTACTTGGACAGTGAGCCTTTTCCAACCTGGCTGCGGCTGGGGACCGTTGAGGCGCTTACGTCAGCACGTTGAACTCCAAGAACATGTCCCGCTGATCGCTTCGGTCCAGGAGTGCACCACCCCCACCTTCCATCACCTGGCTTCCTGCTCGGCGTCCAGACGCACTCCGTGGAAGGCGCCAGCAATGATGCTGTCCAGACCCTTGCCGTCGCCGACGACCTCGGCCACTACCTTCCCCAGCTCCCCGGGGGCAGCGAGCAGAGTGTCGAGGATGCGGTCACGGACCTTCTCCGACTTGAGGAAGTTCTCCAGGCTGTTTTCCAGTGCCCGCGACCTCAGCACCTCATCCGACTTGGCCGCTTCGATGACAAGCGCCATCAGCCCGGCGACGGCGGACTCCGAGAGGTCGTCGAACAGGCTGTTGAGGGTGTCGATGACCTCCAGGAGCGGGACCAGCTTGGGATCCTTCACCTTGGCCGTGCCCACCGCGCTCGGCCCGCTCAGCTTGTCGCCCTTCTCGGTAACCGAGGCATTCGTGATGCCCTTGTCCTTCTGCTCGATCGCGACCAACCGAGCACTGGAGATGTCGACCTCGTCATGCGTGTGCTCAGCCTTGATCCACTGAGCAAGTTCACGGCAGAACGCGCACAGGTCTTCCAACGGGGAGCCGGAGTAGTCGTATACCTGGGACAGGAAGTCGTACAGTCGCACGAACGAGGAGACGTTCTTCCGGAACTGCTCCAGCCGCTCCACGGCCTGAGTGTCCTCGTTGTCCTGGGCCTGGTCCCACGCCTGGGCGAACCGGTCCTGGGCCCGGCTCATCGCTGCGGTGATCGCATTGCGGTCACCGTCCTGGGCACCTTGGACAAACTGGGCCACGTCCTGGGTGTCGAAGATGCCGAAGGTTCGCAGCCCCATCGCCAGCACGTGCAGCTGGTTCGGGTTGGTCTCGGTCTCGATCTCGGCTTCTTCGTAATACTTCGCGAACTCCGCCTGGATGTCCTTGGGATCATTGACGAAGTCCAGGATGAAGACGCGGTCCTTGACCAGGTTGCCTGATCGGAAGGTGCGGTTGAGGCGCGAGAGGGTCTGCACCGCCTGGATGTTGTCCAGGCGCTTGTCGACGTACATCGCGCACAGCAGAGGCTGATCGAACCCGGTCTGGAATTTGTCCGCGGCTATCATGACGCGGTAGTTCGGCTCGGCGAACGCCTCGGCCAGGTCTGGGCCGGCTCCCGGGTTCATCTTGGCTTCGGAGACCTCGTCGTGGATGCCGGACTCCGGGTCGTCCAGGGTACCGGAGAACGCCACCAAGGTACCGATGTCGTATCCCTTGGACTTGATGTACTTGTCGATCGCCAGCTTGTACCGGAGCGCGTGCTTGCGTTCCGAGGTCACGATCATGGCCTTGGCGTGGCCGCCGAGCAGGTTGGCCACGTTGGCACGGAAGTGCTCGACGATGATCTCAACCTTCTGGGCGATGTTCGTCGGGTGCAGGCGTACGAACCTCTTAAGGGCCTTTGCTGCCGCGGCCTTCTCGACCAGGTTGTCTTCGTCGTCAGCGGAGACGTTGACACCGTTCTTCTTGATCGCCTCAGCGATCTGATAAATGGTCCCGTAGTTCTGGTAGCGCGGCAGGACGTCCAGGATGAACCCCTCCTGGATGGCCTGCTTCATCGAGTACACGTCGAACGCGGAAGGCTTCGCGTCGGGCGTCTCGCGGCGCCCGAACAGTTCGATCGTCTTGGGCTTCGGGGTGGCGGTGAACGCAAAGAACGACACGTTCGGGGTCGGGGCGTCGGCAAACGCGTTGATCGTGTCCTCGGCGTCGACCTCCGTGCCCTCGTCGACTTCCTGACCGCCGGCGCGCAGTACCTGACGCACCTTCTTCGCCGTGGCGCCGGCCTGCGAGGAGTGCGCCTCATCCGCGATGACCGCGAACCGGTGCCCGGCCAGCGAGTCGTCCTGCGACAGGAGCTTCAGCACGGCCGGGAAGGTCTGGATGGTCACCACCACGATGCGGCGACGGTCCTGCAGGGCCTTGAGCAGCGCACGTGACTTCGAGCCCTGGTCGGTGCGGGCCCTCTTGTCGACGTTGTAGACATAGTCCGGCTTGCCCTCGATCTGGAGAACCGCGCGCTGCATCTGATCGTCCAGCACCGTGCGGTCAGTGATCACCACGACCGTGTCGAAGACCTTGCGACCGGTGGGGTCGTGCAGGTTCGACAGGCGGTGTGCGGTCCATCCGATCGTGTTCGTCTTACCCGACCCTGCTGAATGCTGGATCAGGAACCGTCCCCCCACGCTCTCCGCCTTGACCTGCTCGACCATCCGCGAGACGGCCTGCCACTGGTGGAAACGCGGGAATATGACATTGGTGGAGGTCTTGCGCTCACGCGTGATCGCGTTCGTGCTTGTCTTGACGTCCACGAACAGCATGGACCCGAAGATGTCCAGCCACGTATCGCGGGCCATGACCTGCTCCCACAGGTACGCGGTGGCCGGTCCGTGCTCGTTGACCGGGTTGCCCGCGCCACCGTTGTTGCCCTTGTTGAACGGCAGGAAGTAGGTGTCCTCGCCGTCCAGGTGGGTGGTCATGCGGACCTCGGACTCGGTGACCACGAAGTGCACCAGCGCCCCGGTGCCGAAGACCAGTAGCGGCTCTCCCTTGGGGTTGCGGTCCTGGGCGTACTGCTTGGCGGCGGCGTCGATGGACTGCTTGAAGTTGGTCTTCAGCTCAAACGTGGCAACCGGGATGCCGTTGATGAAGGCGACCAGATCGATGCTGTCGTGTGGCTTCTGCCGCGAGTAGTGGACCTGCCGCATGATGCGAAGGCGCACCTTGCCGTAAGCGGTCATGCGCGTGGCGTTGGTCGGGTCTGCCGGCCGCCACTGGACCATCTTCAGCTCGTCACGCAGTCCGATGGGGACGTCCGAGCGCAGCAACTGCAAGGTCCCCCCAGGGCCGCCACCCTTGTTGTCCAGCGGGGTTGAACGTAGCTGCACGATAAGGTCCAGCAGAGCTTCCTTCGCCGTTTCCGCTCGCGGGCCGGAACCGATTCCACGGCTCCACGCTTGCGGATCCAACTCCCTGAACCACCCGAACACGTCTTCCGGGAACAAGGCTCGCTCGGCGTCATACCCGTCCCCGTTCGGGGAGTACAGCCACCCATGATCCGCCAGGAACTCGCAGATCTGCCGCTCGAACTGCTCCTCGTACGTCAGGTCCACCACGGCTCAGGCCCCCTTCGTGATGTCAATCTGGCCAGTCACGGCCGCAGTGATGAGCGCTGACTTGCGCTCCCTTGCAAGCTCGATGTGTCGCCGCGTCTTCGCAATGAGCTTGTCGATCTTCGCTGTCTCACACTCCAGATGTGCCACGATGCGTCGCTGTTCCGGGAGCGCGGGAGCAGGAATGCGGAGCCCCCGGATGTCGTCAAGCGCGAGCTGGACCTTAGTACCGCCAACAGCTCCCTGTAGCAGCTGGTCTTGCCCCTCAGTCCCTAGCATGAAGTACCCGACGAACCGCGGATTCATCCGCGAGAGATCCAGTCGACACAGCGCTACGTGCTGGCTGACGTAGGCATCAACCCAACCTGGCCCGACCAAAGCCACAGAGCCAATGTAGGCAGTGATGGAAAACAGCAGGTCATTCTCTCGAAGCCTGGTCCGCTGCCCCTCTCGCACATGAGGAGGGAGATCGACGCGCTGGATTTCACCACCCAGGTCAAGCGACTGGCGTGGCAGGTTGCCGATTCGAACGAAGACATCACCTTCGTCCGCGTAATAGTCACCCCACCCTCGCGAACCGCTGGTAAGGAACTGGATGTATCGCCTGAGTTGGGTTCGAGACCTGGGCAGACCCTGGAACGCGTGACCGATCACCGCTTGACGTCGTTCCTGCAACAGCCCAATGAACCGCTCCAGGGCGGCAATTAGGCTGTCGATCTCTGCCGTCTCTCGATCCAGGTGGTCAGCGATCGCGCGTTGCTCGTGAACCGAGGGAAGCGGGAGTGGGATAGCAGCGAGCTTCTCGGCCGTCAGATGTGGCATGGAGACGACGTTGCAATATCTCCTGATGAAGCCTGTGGCACGCAGGGCGATCAGGTAGTACGCAAGAAACCGCCCATCATTACCAGCCTTGGACCGGACACGGTTGATCGAGTTCTGGAAGCCCCAGCCATCGAGATCTTCACCGATGTAGGCGGCACGTCCGAAGCCGCCCTGTCCGCCCTCGACCACAACGACGTCACCTTGCCGAAGGGTGAGGTCGTCCAGCTCCCAGGGCGAGAACCACATCTTTTTGACATCGTCCAGCGCAAGGACACCCTCGGGCTGGACATTGGCCGCTCTCATATACGGAGCCAAGACGTCTTGGCCGGCGTCTTTCGTCTGAAGCATCTTGCCGAGAGTGACGCTGCCCAGATGCTTGACCTGGCCGATCGTCCACGGCAGCTGGGTGTCACCCCAGGGAGGAGGGGTGCTCACTTGCCTGCCTCCACCTTGTGAAGCAGGCCGAGGATCTCTTGGAGAGATTCGTCGAGGTCGGCGTCGATCTCAGCAAGGGTGCGTGGCGGCACATACTTATAGAAGTGGAGAGTGAAGGGAATCTCGTAGCCCACTTTAGTCTTGGTGTGGTCCATCCAAGCATCCTCGAAGTGCGGCTTGACCTCCGCGCTGAAGTACGCCTCGATGGTTGCGTCCTTTGCATCGTGACTCTTGGGGTGCCCACCCCAGCCGAAAGGGATTTTCTCGGCATCACGAAGGGAAATATCGGGCTCTGACTCACCCTTGTTCTTACCGGACTGGAAGCGGCAGATGTCGGCGTTTTCGTCGCGCTCGCCGAGAGTCTGCCACAGCGCCTTGCGCTGCGCGGGAGTCAAACTGACGCCGCGTGAACTGAGGTGCTTGCCCAGATCCTTAAGGAAGTCCTCACGGTTAAAGTACTGGCCTCCGTTGAAGGACTTCAGAGCCCCAACGAGACCGTCAATGTTGCCTAGTGTCTTGTGCTCGGCGACGAGCGCGACACGCTCGGGACTGGCCTCGAAGTTCAAGCGCAGAGGCCGCTCGACCGTGATCTGCCAGAAGGCGAAATCGAGGTTGTCGAAGATCTTGGAGGTGTCCGAGGACTCCATGTCCGCGTACTGCTGCAGCACGCGCTTACGGGCGGCGTCGTCGATCTCGACACGCTTGGACCCCAGGGACTTGCGCATCTTGGCGCCCAGGCTGGTGGCGTCAATGAGCTGCACTTTGCCCTGACGCTCGGGACGCTTGTTATTGTCGAAGATCCACAGGTACGTGGGGATGCCGGTGTTATAGAACATGTCGTTCGGGAGCGCGACGATGGCTTCGATCAAGTCGTTCTCCAGCAGCCATCCCCGGATGTTGCTGGAGCCGCTCCCGGCACCGCCAGAAAATAGCGGGGAGCCGTTCAGGACGATGCCGGCGCGGGCGCCGCCGTCTTGACTGTCAGCGGGGCTCATCTTGGCGATCGCGTGCTGGACGAACAGCAGGGCACCGTCGGAGGTCGGCGGCAGACCAGCCCCGAAGCGACCGCTGAAGCCCTTCTTGTGCTCCCTCTCCACGTGCTCAGCAATGTTCTTCCAGTCCACGCCGTAGGGCGGGTTGGAGAGGATGTAGTCGAACCTGTCGTCCTGGAACAGGTCGTTGGTCAGGGTATTGCCCAGCACAATGTTCTGCGGGTTCTGGCCCTTGGCGAGCATGTCGGAGCGGCACATGGCATAGGACTCCGGACGCAGCTCCTGCCCATACAGGAGGAGTTCGGCATCCGGATTCATGCGGTGCAGGTGCTCCTCTGCCACGCTGAGCATGCCGCCGGTGCCGACGGTGGGGTCGTAGATGCTGCGAATGGCCTCACCAGACAGGGCCTTGTCGTCCTCGGCGAACAGCAAGTCGACGAGCAGGTTGATCGCGTCGCGGGGGGTGTAGTGGTCACCGGACTCAGCGTTGGACGACTCGAAGTCCATGTAGATGAGGTGCTCGAACAGCTCGCCCATCTTGGAGTTCGGCACGGCCTCGGGGGACAGGTCGATGTCGCGGAACTGGCGGACGATCGTGGCGAGGATGCCGCCCTTCCTCATCCGCTCAATGTGCTCGGGCAGGTGGAAGTATGTGAAGACGTCGATGTCCTTGCTAAAGCCGCGTACGTACTCCAGCAGGTTGTCGGCCATGTCGTCGCCGGAGTCATACACCGAGGCCAGGGTGTGCTTCGTCGTGTTGTAGAACTTCACACCGCCGGTGAAGGACTTGATCATCCTTACGCGCAGCGTCTCGTTCGGCTGCTGGGCGATGATCGCGGCAACCTGGTCGCGGTGGGGCGCCATGACGCACTCCAGGCGACGCAGGATCGTCATGGGCAGGATGACGTCACCCGCCTTGTTGCGGGCGTAGACGCCACGCAGGGTGTCGGCGATGGCCCAGACGTCCTTCTTTAGGTCTACCACTCGTGTTGTCCTTCCTAGCACGGATGAGCGGGCACCCGCTGAGATGCTGACCAGTGACGGCGCTGGTCCACTCACGAAAATGTAGATGGTGCCACTGACAGGGCTGACACCCTTCAGACAGCAAGACCCGCTTTGGGCGAAAAAGTCCACGTATCGCGCGCATGCTGGCCACATGGGTACGCGCGGCAGCGACGGCGTTCTTTGCCTACCGCACGACCGACAGCCGGGAGAAGCGCGCACTGTGAGAGCGCCGAGCTGTCGCCGGCACTCGCGTTGCCTGGACTCCCTTGCCCAAGTACGTCAGCCTCTCCGGCCGCTCCGATGGCCACACTCAGCAGCGGCCAACAGCGACGGCCCAGCGACCAGGCCCTCGGGTACCCGAGCTGGGGACGCCTGGCGTGAGCAGCCGAGGATCCGGACATGTGAATGGGATGCCAAGACGCATCGATCCCAGCACAGACCGGGCAACCGCTGCAGTCATGATGGGCTACTCGCCGGACGAAGTCGGATACTGCCCCGGGTGCCAAGGGCTGACGCGCAGATATGGCCGCAACGCTCAGGTCATCTGCCGGGCATGCCGGGCGGCGGAAACAACGAAAGACGCATAAAGCTGACTGGCCGATCAACCAGCAGCCGGCACCGCGCCCTCACCGAACGCCGCGACGTCTTCGGGCGCCATGTCTTCCCGAAGGCGGACGAACCGGGCCGGGTGACGCCATACCCCTCGGTCCTGTGCACGATCCACATCGATCTCGGCGACCAGCTCTGGCGCCACGAGGACGACCTCCAGCGGGGTCCGGGATCCCCACGATGTGGTGAACCGTACGCCTACCCAGGGATGACTCGTCCCCGCTTGAGTGAGCAGGTCGGCGAAGCGCCGGGCATGGTCAGGATGCAGCTGGGTACTACGCGCGACCGGCCTCAGCACCCCATCGCGGTCGTAGCGGCCCAGCAGAAGACTCTGCGGGCGGCGGAGCTTGCCGGTGATCGCCCCCACGATGCCCTCCGTCGTGTCCCGTCGGCGGATCTTGTACAGCCTCGGGCACCCGGGATGTACCGCTGCTCCCGCCCGCGGATCACCAGCCCTTCGACGCCAGGAACGTCCGTCCAGGAGGTCAGCCAGTCCTGCGCCGCCCGGACGTCGTCGGTTTCAGGGCACAGCGTCCAAGGCGGCGCGGGCGCGTACTCGGTGAACAACCCCTCCAGCTTCGCGCGTCGACGTTCGTACGGTTCCTGGAGCAACTCTTGTCCCTCGACCTGAAGAATGTCGAAAGCGACGAAGTGGGCGGGCAGCACCTCAGCCAACCGCGCAGCCGTCCGTCCGCCGGACGCCGCGCGACGTTGCAATGCCTCAAATGAGAGCTGTCCCCCCTCCCACACCAGAAGCTCCCCATCGAGAACCAGGCCGTCAGGGAGGCACGTAGCCGCAAGGGCCAGGTCGGGGAACCGGCTCTGCACCAGGGCGCCCCTACGCGACTGGAGCAGGACTGGACCCGGTCGAGGGTTCGGGGTGAATAGGAGGGCACGATAGCCGTCCAGCTTCGGTTGGAAGATCAGCCCTCCAGGCAACGCTCCGGGCGGGGGAAGCTGGTCGCGAGCCTGCGCCAGCATCGGTTCCACCGGCGGTCGGAGCATCATAAGTCCTGTTTACGGCTCCGCCGCCTTGACCGCACGTTGTGCACCGACGACCTGCCGCGCAGCCACTTCCAAAACCTCGACTCGCGAACGGGTCACGACCGAGATCCGCAACAGAGCGCACCCAGCGGCGAGGCACACAGAGCGTCTCCGTGCGACCGCTGACGTTCCCCCAAACAGGGCCAGCCTACGGAACTCCTACCAACAAGTGTTTACGACAGAGCGTCTCAAATGCGCCTATAACACCCTTACCGTGCTGCAATCCAGGGGATGTGTGGGCTAATCTGGCGACAGGTCATAAACACCTGTAGATGACTGGCTCTGGTGCGCTCTTCGCACGCGCGCGAAGCTCCGCCCGCCGTCATCCACGGGTCGGCTGCACGCACATTGGGGGAGGCTCGGCCTTGCTGGAGACAGGGCACGCGCATGCGGAATATTCGACTCCGATTCGGCGCGACATACAGGTTTCGGTGCCTCGATGACCAGAAAAGAAAAGGCGCTGGAAACCGGTTCTTTTGTGCTCGATGACCGCTATATGATGCCCCGCGAGGTGGAACATCGCCTGGGTATTTCACCTTCAACTCGGCGCAGGTGGACTAATCGGGGTCTGCTGCGCGCCTACCCTCTTGGCCCGTATTACCAACCCGGACCAGGTGACAACCGGAGAGGAAACAGGAACGGCAGCAGGGTGCGCTACAGCGAGAGGCAGGTGAACGACCTTTTCGAGCGCATCAAGAGAGGAGAGCTTGCACGCTCCCCGAAGCCGGCTGAACTGTAGGACCGCGGGCCGAGGAAAGCTGTACTCACCACAGGAAGGGGCACATGGCCGAGTCGGACGCGCCATTCGACCGATGGCACAAGAAGTACCCGAAACCAGGAGACAAGCCGTGCAAGTGCGGCACGAAGAAGAATCCACTGTATCCATCGGCCGATCACGGTCGGGGACAGCAGTGGCAGGCTCGTTACACCGACCCGAACGGCAAGCCTCGACGGCCCATGTTCGACACGTGGCAGGAAGCCCGTGACCACCTGGACGAGGTGCGGGTAAGCATCCGCGGCGGCACGTGGGTGGACCCGGATATCGGAAGCCAGAAGGTCAAAGCGTTCGCAGAGGAGTTCATCGAGCGCAAGAAAAAGAAGAACAAGAACGAGAACACGACCGGCACCTACGAGACACATCTCCGGGTCCACATCGTTCCATTCCTTGGCTCGCGCGCCGCCAAGACGCTGAAGCGCCGGGACACCATGGCACTCGTCGATCACCTCATCGGCAAGCCCGGCATCGAGTCCGCGTACTACGTCCACCAGATTTATAAGACGTGGCGCATCCTCGTGAACTACATGATCGATGAGGATGTGCCCCTGCCGGCGAATATCGTTTCCCGTATCGAGCTTCCGGAGATAGAAGAGCGGGAAAAGGTCGCGCTGTCCCCTGAGCAGGTCGCGGGACTGGCTCTCGCCATGCGGCAGGTCGAGCCTCGTTACGAAATCCTCGTGTGGATCGCAGCTTGCGCTGGACTCCGCGAGGGGGAGGCTTTCGGTTTCAAGGAGACCTCAGTCGTGTGGGAGCACGACATGCTGTACGTCGAGGAGCAGCGGCAGCGGGGCAAGAAGGCAAAGCTGAAGACCAAGGCGAGCTACGCCACGCTGCCCGTCGACCACTTCCTTATCGAGCGCCTTTCGGAGCATCTGTCTCACTTCAGAGGTCCGGCTCCGGTCTCCAAGGCGGCGCTGCAGAAGCGGAAACAGCGCGGCTATGTACCGCCGCCTGACGAAGGGCTGATCGTCACAACCCGGACCGGCCGGCCGCTGTCGCGCAGCCACTTCAACGACAAGTGGCGCGCGGCCGTCGAGCTGGCCGGGTTACCGGAAGGCACTCGGTTCCACGACCTCAAGCACTTCTACACGAGCCGCTTGGGGGCAGATGGCAAGTACGACCCGAAGACGGTCCAGGCGCTCTCCCGGCACGCCGAGTTCTCCGAGACGTGGGACACCTACGCACATCCGCCCGTGGCTGTGCAAGGCGTGAAGGTGGACACCTTCAGCGGTCTCTTCGGCGCCGGCGGACCCGGCATCGCGCAAGCGCAGCTCGGCACCCAGCAGCGGGCCGACGGCGTCGGCCGCGCGGCCGCATGACGTCGATGCGGGACTTGACACCGACCGCACCGCAAGTGCAAGACTCTTCGACGCAACGAGGCGAACCATCGTGGCGCGAGGGTGAGTTGACCCGTGGAACGGTCTGCCCACCCAATTCGACCCCGATTCGACCCCGGAGCCGAACGGCAGAGTGGACACCCCCTCTGACCTGGGCCGGAGGGGTGCGACAGGACGAGCCGGGCTGTACGCCGGGTTCTGTTCCGGCGGGTCCTCGCGGTCCCGCCGGCGACGGCCATCCATCTAGGACCGGTGTTGCCACCGGCCTCGTGCGGTCTACCCGCGGACTCGGGCGGGCAGCCCTCGAACGTCCGCGCAGAGCGCTTTTCACGGCGCTCCTTTTGACCTTGCTCCGGGTGGGGTTTACCTAGCCGCCTGAGTCACCCCAGGCGCTGGTGGTCTCTTACACCACCGTTTCACCCTTACCCGGCGCCGAAGCGCCGGGCGGTCTGTTTTCTGTGGCACTGTCCCGCGGGTCACCCCGGGTGGCCGTTAGCCACCACCCTGCCCTGTGGAGCCCGGACGTTCCTCGGGGAGCCCCTCAAGGGGACTCCACGCGGCCGTCCGCCCGGCTCGTCTGCCGTACCGACCATGGTACCCGCCGGCCGGCCGGTTTCCGTTCCCGCGCGTTGGCCAGCACCGATCCGGTGAGGATGAGGAGGAAGGCGGCCGCCACCGTCGCGGTCAGGGCCTCGTCCAGGAAGAACGCGCCGGCCGCCACCGCGATCGCCGGATTGACGTACGTGATCACCGAGGCCCGGATCGGGCCCGCCTCCTTGATCAGTTCCAGGAAGGCGACGAACGCCACCGCCGTGCAGACGACGCCGAGGGCGGCCAGCGCGGCCAGGGTCTCCGGGGTGGGGAGGGACGCGGGACGCGAGGCGATCGCGGCGGGGGCGTAGACCAGGGCGGCCAGGGCCAGGCACGGCGTGATCAGGTGCAGCGTGGGGACGTCCTTGAGGTGGCGGTCGGCGATCAGCGGGGCCGTCGCGTAGCCGACGACCGTGACCAGGACCTCCGCCAGGGAGAGGGCGTCGCCGCCGGTCAGGTGGGGAAGGGTGAGGACGGCCACTCCGCCGAGCCCGAGCGCCAGGCCCGCGATCCTGCGGGGGCCGAGCGACTCCGCCCGGCCGAAGGCGCGGGACAGCAGCACGCCGACGATCGGGACGCCCGCGATCAGCAGGCCGGCCGTGGAGCTGGAGAGGTGGCGTTCGGCGTCGGTCAGCGTGTACCAGGGGCCGACGATCTCGATGACCGCGAACGCCAGCATCGGCTTCCAGTGCGCCCGCAGGTTCCGGGCGAGGCCCGCCTGGCGCAGGGCGAAGGGGAGCAGGAGGAGCGCGCCGACGGCGCAGCGGGCGAAGACGACGCCCGACGGGGACACCTCGTCCACCGCCACTTTGATCATCAGATAGGGGATGCCCCAGACCACTCCCATCAGGGAGAACAGGAACCAGCCGCGTGCAGTCATGGGAGGAGTGTCCGCCCGCTCAGCACCCCGCGTCTTGAACGCTGTTGCGGTACGCCGCCGGGGTCACGCCGAGCACGCGGCGGAACCACCGGGTGAGGTGCGCCTGGTCGGCGAAGCCCACGAGGACGGCCGCCTCGGCCGGCCGCACCCCGGCGTCCAGCAGGGCGCGCGCCCGCGCCACCCGGTACTGGGCGAGCCACGCGTACGGCGGCACGCCCATCGTCGTACGGAACGCGCGGAGCAGCTGGTAGCGGGAGAGGCCGAGGTCGGCGGCGAGGTCGGCCAGGGACGGCGGGGCGAGGAGTTCGTCGGCGAGGCGGTCGCGGACGGTGAGGGCGACGGAGCGGGCGCCGGGGAGGGCGCCGTCGTCGGCGCGGGACGTGGAGTGGCGGCGGGCCAGCGCGGCGAGCAGCCAGGGCAGGCGCGACTCGGCCTCCAGCGGGTCGGGGTGGGCGCTGAGGTCGGTGTGCGTACGGCACAGGGCGGCGGCCAGCTCCGGGTCGTGCAGGACGGGGTCGGGGAAGTACGGCAGTGCGGTGCCGAGGGTGCCGTCGCCGAGCAGGGCGGGGGCGGCGTAGAGGGCGCGGTAGGCGTAGCCCTCGGGGGCGGCTGGGCCGCCGGTGTGCATCTCGCCGGGTTCCAGGACGACGATCGAGCCGGGCCCGGACACGATGCGTCCCCCGCGGTACGCGATCGTCTCGAGGCCGCCGACGGTGACCCCGACCGTGTACTCGTCGTGCGCGTGCGGCGCGTACTCGTGCCGGGCGAACCGCGCGGTGAGCAGATCCAGCGCGGGCCCGCACCGCCCCAGCCGAGCCCTGGTCCACCTGGCCTGTTCCCGCCCGTCCCCCATGCCGCCACACCCCCGCCCCTCAGGGGATCAGAGGAAGTCGGCGGTGTCCAGGGCGGCGCGTGCGTCGCCGCTTGACCCTGCCGCGACGTCAACGTTTCTACTGGGGGCATGCGGATCGGAGAGCTGGCCGCGGTGGTTGGGGTGACCACGCGGGCCGTGCGGCACTATCACCATCTCGGGCTGTTGCCGGAGCCGGAGCGGCTCGGGAACGGGTACCGGGACTACACCCTGCGGCACGCCGTCGTGCTGGCGCGGATCCGGCGGCTGACCGAGCTGGGGCTCGGCCTCGCCGAGGTGCGGGACGTGCTCGCGGACGACGCGGGCAAGGATCTCGCCGAGGTGCTGGCGGAGCTGGACGAGGACCTGACCCGGCAGGAGGAGGCGGTCCGGGAGCGGCGGGCGCGGCTGCGGACGCTGCTGGAGCCGGAGGGCGGGACGCCGGCGGAGGGCCCGGTGTCGCCGGAGCTGGCCGCGCTGTTCCGTGGCACCGCCCACCTGACCGACTCCCCCATGGCCGCGAAGGACCGCGAGATCCTCGCGCTGATCGAGACGTCCGCGCCGCCGGAGGAGCGGAAACGGCTGATGGGCCTGATGAGCGGGGTGGTCGACGCGCCGGGCGGGACGGAACGGGCCATGACCGTGTACCGGCTGCTCGACGAGCTCGAAGGGGTCGGCACGGACGACCCACGGGTCGACGAGGCCGCCCGTGCGCTCGCGGAGTGCGTACCGGCCGCGTTGCTGCCCGAGGACGCCGTCCTCGACGAGAGCAACAGTTTCCTGGCCGCCCTGTACGCGGACTTCGCCCCCGCCCAGGGGGAGGCCTTCCGGCGGGCGCTGCGGATCGTCGCGGAGGGGCGGGCATGAGCCGGCGGACGGAGGGAGAGGGCGCGGTGGGGGCGGCGGTGCGCGTGGGGTGGGCGCTGGTGCGGCACGAGGCGCGGCTGATGGCGAGCCTCGTGCTGTGGCTGGCGCGGCGTACGCACGGGACGGGTGCGGGAGGCACGGCGTTCGGGTACGCGCGCGGCGAGGCGGCCATGATGTTCGGGTTCGCGTTCGTGTGCGTCGTGGAGACCGTCGCGATGTCGGCGCTGCTGGGCGACTGGCCGACGCTGCACGCGGTGGTGCTGTTCCTGGACGTGTACACGGTCGTCTTCGTCGTCGCCCTGTACGCCGCCTCCGCCGTACGCCCGCACGTCGTCACCCCCGACGGGCTGCGCGTGCGCCGGGCCGTCCACGTGGATCTGCGGATACCACGGGGGCGGATCGCGTCCGTCCGGCGTGAGCTGCGGATGACGCACGCCACGGCGGAGGGCGAGCTGAACCTCGCCGTCGGCTCGCAGACGACCGTGACGGTGGAGCTCGTGGAAGCGGTCCCGCACCGGTCGTTCTTCGGGCGCGTCCGGGACGTGCGCGTGGTCCGCCTCCACGCCGACGACGCGGACGGCCTGGTACGGGCGCTCACCGCCGCCCCGCAGGGGCCCGCGGGCCACGCCGTACCCTGACAGGCGAGCTCGATCGAAGGAGTACCTGTGCTTGTCCTGCTGCCGCCGTCCGAAGGCAAGGCCGCTTCCGGCCGCGGTGCCCCGCTGCGGACGGAGTCCCTGTCGCTGCCGGGACTGACCGCCGCGCGGGAGGAGGTTCTCACCGAGCTGGTCGACCTCTGCTCCGGCGACGAGGACAAGGCGCGCGAGGTGCTCGGGCTGAGCGAGGGTCTGCGGGGCGAGGTCGCGAAGAACCGTGAGCTGCGCACCGCCGGGGCCCGTCCGGCCGGGGAGATCTACACCGGCGTGCTGTACGACGCCCTCGACCTGGCCTCCCTCGACGCGGCGGCGAAGCGGCGGGCGGCAGCGTCGCTGCTGGTGTTCTCCGGGCTGTGGGGCGCGGTCCGGGTGACCGACCGGATTCCCTCGTACCGCTGCTCGATGGGCGTCAAGCTGCCCGGTCTGGGCGCGCTGGGCGCGTACTGGCGGGCGCCGATGGCGGACGTGCTGCCGGAGGCGGCGGGCTCGGGGCTGGTGCTCGACCTGCGCTCGGCGGCGTACGCGACCGCGTGGAAGCCGAAGGGCGAGGTGGCCGGGCGGACGGCCACGGTCCGTGTGCTGCACGCGCCGACCCGGAAGGTGGTCAGCCACTTCAACAAGGCGACCAAGGGGCGGATCGTGCGGAGTCTGCTGACGGCCGGGGCCGTGCCGGAGGGGCCGGCGGAGCTGGTCGAGGCGCTGCGGGACCTCGGGTACGTGGTGGAGGCGGCACCGCCGGTCCGGGCGGGGGCGGCGTGGGCGCTGGACGTCCTGGTGGACGAGATCCACTGACCGCGCTCTCGTTGCAACATCCGCAACGACCTTTGCGCAGGATGCGCGCCGACGGCAGGATGAGCGCCATGAACGCTCCCCTGCCGTCGTCCGGCGTGCCCGGTGTCCCCTTCTCTGTGCTCGGGCTCGCCCCCGTGGTGCCCGTGGTCGTGGTCGAGGACGCCGCCGACGCCGTGCCGCTGGCGCGGGCGCTGGTGGCGGGCGGGCTGCCCGCGATCGAGGTGACCCTGCGGACCCCGGCCGCGCCCGACGCGATCCGGGCGATCGCCGCCGAGGTGCCGGGCGCCGTGGTCGGCGCCGGGACGGTGCTCACGCCGGAACAGGTGACGGACGCGGTGGCGGCCGGGGCGCGGTTCCTGGTCAGCCCGGGGTGCACGGACGCGCTGCTGACGGCGATGCGGGCGGCCGGGGTGCCGTTCCTGCCGGGGGTGTCCACGGCGTCGGAGGTGATGGCGCTGCTGGAGCGAGGGGTGCGGGACATGAAGTTCTTCCCGGCGCGCGCGGCCGGCGGCACGGCGTATCTGAAGTCCCTGGCGGGACCGCTGCCGCAGGCCCGCTTCTGCCCCACCGGGGGGATCGGCCCGGAGACCGCCCCGGAGTACCTGGCACTGCCCAACGTGGGCTGCGTCGGCGGGAGCTGGATGCTGCCGGAGGACGCGGTGGCCGCCCGTGACTGGGACCGCGTGGAGCGGCTGGCGCGGGAGGCGGCGGCGCTGTAGCCCCCTCCGGGGCCTTGCGTCGGATCACCCCGGCATCGCGCGCCCGGCGCGCACTCGCCCACTGCCCCGCACGGTGTGGGCAGCGCACGAGCGGCGTCGCCGTCGCTGTCGGCCGTGCCCAGCGACGAACCCGCTCGGGTCGGCCGGAGACGCACCGCGTCCCGCAGCCGGCGGGTTACGGACGACAGTTCCTACCGCAGGTGGGAGGTGTCGTTGAACAGCCGGACGCTCGCGTTGCCGTCGGCGTAGTACGCCACGGCGGACAGCGAGGCGGCGGACAGTTCCATGCGGAACAGCGCCTCGGGCGGGGCGCCCAGGGCGAGTCGGATCAGGGTCTTGATCGGGGTCACGTGCGTGACCAGCAGGACCGTGCGGCCCCGGTACTCCGCGACCAGTTTGTCGCGTGCCTCCGCGACCCGGGCGGCCGTCGCCGCGAAACTCTCGCCGCCGCCGGTGGGCTGGGCGTCCGGGGACGCCAGCCAGGCGTCCAGGTCATCGGGGTACCGCTCACGCACCTCGCCGAAGGTGAGGCCCTCCCAGGCGCCGAAGTCGGTCTCCCGCAGCCCGTCCTCGACGGCCACGTCGAGCCCGAGCCGGGCGGCGACGATGCGGGCGGTCTCGCGGGTACGGGCGAGAGGTGACGCGACGACCGCCTGCACGGTGCCGCGCCGGGCGAGCGCGGCGGCGACCTTTTCGGCCTGCTCGCGCCCGATGTCGGAGAGGGAGGGGTCGCTGCCCCCGCTGCCGGAGAACCGCTTCTGGGGGGTGAGCGGCGTCTCGCCGTGCCGCAGCAGCACGAAGGTGGCGGGCGCGCCCATGTCGGCGGGCGCCCACCCGGAGGAGGGGGTGGCGACGGCCTGCGCGGCCCGCCGGTCGGCGTCGGCAGGCGCTGCTCCGCCGAGTCCGGCAGCGGCGTCCCGCGCGGAGGTGTCCGTCACCGGACGGTCCACGGCCGAGCCCTGCGCACCGGCGCCCTGCTCGACGACCGTCCCTTCACCGGAGGCGTCTTCGATGCCGCGGCCCCGGGCCGTCCCCGCACCGCCGGTCGCGGCGGCGCCCTCGGCCGCGGGACGCCGTTCCGACTCCGGCTCACCGGACACGGCCGAGCTCTGCGCACCGGCGCCCTGCTCGACGACCGTCCCTTCACCGGAGGCGTCTTCGATGCCGCGGCCCCGGGCCGTCCCCGCACCGCCGGTCGCGGCGGCGCCCTCGGCCGCGGGACGCCGTTCCGACTCCGGCTCACCGGACGCGGCAGCGCTGCCCGCCGGCGCCGGCGCCTCCCGCACCCGCGCGGCCCCCGCCGCAGCGTCCCCGGGCGGACCCTCAGGCACCGGTACGGCGGGGGCCGCCGGCGGGGTGTCCAAGTCGGCGCGGCTGTCCGCAGGCGACCACGCCTCCCCCCGCGCGCCCGCGTCCATCGCCTCGTTCGCCAAGCGGTCCGCGTGGGCGTTGCGTTCGCGGGGGATCCACTCGTAGGTGACCCGGTCCGGCGGGAAGACCGTCGCGGCCTCCGCCGCGAGCGGCTTCATCGACGGATGCTTGATCTTCCAGCGTCCCGTCATCTGCTCGATGACGAGCTTGGAGTCCATGCGGACGTGGACCCGGGCCTCCGGGTCGAGGTCGCGGGCGGCGCGCAGGCCGGCCAGCAGGCCCCGGTACTCGGCGACGTTGTTGGTGGCGACGCCGATGTACTCGGCGGCCTCCGCCAGGGTCTCCCCCGTCGCCGCGTCGCTCACCACGGCCCCGTAGCCGGCGGGTCCCGGGTTGCCCCGTGACCCGCCGTCCGCCTCGACGACGAACTCCCGCATCGGACTCGATCCCCTGCCGTAGGTCCTACAGTCCCGACTCCGCCGTGCGGACCAGGATGCGGCGGCAGTTCTCGCAGCGCACCACGGTGTCCGGGGCGGCGGCGCGGATCTCGTTCAGCTCGGTGATGGCCAGCTCCTGACGGCACCCCTGGCAGGTGCGCGCGTACAGCTTGGCCGCGCCGATGCCGCCCTGCTGCTCGCGCAGCTTGTCGTAGAGGCTCAGCAGCGCGGCCGGCACCGAGGCGGCGACGACCTCGCGCTCCTTCGTCACGGACGCGGTCTCGCCGTCGATCTGCTCCAGTGCCGCGTCCCGGCGGGCGGTAGCGTCGTCGATCTTGCCCTGGACGGAGCCGACGCGCTCGGTCAGTTCGGCGACCCGCTCCTGGGCGGACTCGCGGCGCTCCATGACCTCGAGGACGACGTCCTCCAGGTCGCCCTGGCGCTTGGCGAGGGAGGCGAGTTCGCGCTGGAGGTTCTCCAGGTCCTTGGGCGAGGAGACGGCGCCGGAGTCGAGGCGCTTCTGGTCGCGGGCGGCGCGCTGGCGCACCTGGTCGACGTCCTGCTCGGCCTTGGTCTGCTCGCGCGCGCAGTCGCTCTCCTCGGTCTGCGCGGCGACGAGCAGGTCGCGCAGCTGGGCGAGGTCCCGGTTCAGGGACTCGATCTCGGCGTGCTCCGGGAGCGACTTCCGCTTGTGCGCGAGCTGCTGGAGGCGGACGTCGAGGTCCTGGACGTCGAGAAGTCGGATCTGGTCGGCGGGCTCGGCGTTCAGTTGGGGGCTCCAGATGAATCGGTGGTGGCACCGGACGACGCCGCGTGGGCGGTCCAGGGGTCGGTGACCGTGCGCGAGACGTGGACCCTGAGGTCCCAGCCGTGACGGTCGGAGATCTCGTCGAGCTGGGCGGCGGCCAGCTCGCACCAGGGCCACTCGGTGGCCCAGTGCGCCGCGTCGAGCAGCGCGAGAGGACTGTGGGCGCGGGCTTCCGACGCCGGGTGGTGGCGCAGGTCCGCGGTGAGGAAGGCGTCCACGCCGGCGGCCCGGACGTGGTCGAAGAGGCTGTCGCCGGAGCCGCCGCTGACGGCGACCGTCCGCACCGGTGCGTCGGGGTCGCCGGCGACGCGGATGCCCTGCGCGGTGGCCGGAAGCCGCTGGGCGGCGCGGGCCGCGAACTCACGCACGGTGAGCGGCGTGTCCAACTCGCACACGCGGCCCAGTCCCCGCCGCCCCTCGGGGTCGGAGGGGTCCGGCACCAGCGGCCGTACGACCCTGAGGTCGAGCGCGCCGGCGAGGGCGTCGGAGACTCCCGGGTCGGCGATGTCGGCGTTGGTGTGGGCGACGTGCAGCGCGATGTCGTTCTTGATGAGCGTGTGCACCACGCGGCCCTTGAAGGTGGAGGCCGCGACGGTGGTCGTGCCGCGCAGATAGAGCGGATGGTGCGTGACCAGCAGGTCGGCGCCGAGCTTCACAGCCTCGTCGACGATCTCCTGGACCGTGTCGACGGCGAACAGGACGCGCGTGACCTCCTGGTCCGGGTCGCCCACGACGGTGCCGACCGCGTCCCAGGACTCGGCCCGCTCGGCGGGCCACAGGTTGTCCAGCGCGGCGATGACTTCTGACAGACGGGGCACGCCGCCAAGGCTACCTGCCCCTTTCGCACGGCAGTACCGGATCCGGGTACCGCCGGGACGCCCGCCGGGCGGAGCGCCGCACCCACGGAGCACACTCCCCGCGCATCCTCAGCAGAATCGTTCCTGGAGCACCCTTACGTGTGAAGCGCGCTCCTCCGCTCCGCCGCCTCCGTCCGCGAAAACTACCGTTCGTCACCGGAGGTGACCGAAAGATGACGGTCTGCGCCATCGAACCTGCGGCGGCACACGAGAACGGAGCGGGACGGGCGGGCTGCACCATCACCGCGGACGGCTGTTACGCCGCCCGCCTGGCCCTCGCCGGCAACTCCCTGTTCCCGGAGCGCTGGACCCTGGACGGCCCCGAGCCGTACGCGGTGCCGCTGCCCGGCAACCAGCCCGAGGAGCCCGGCACCGAGGTGCAGCCCCTCGCCGACGGCCGGGTCCTCATCCACCGGCTGGTGGACGGGCGGCACGCCTTCTCCCTGCTGTACCCGACCGGCCCCGGCACCGGCGAGCTGCCGCTCGGCACGGTCGACCACGCCGGCGACGGCACCCGGCTGCGGCTGCTGCCCCCGGCCCCGGACGGCCGCCGTGCGTACGCCCTCGCCGCGGGACGGCACAGCGCGGCGGTGTGGCTGGTGGCGGGCGGCGCGTCCGGGCCCGAGCGGGTCGCGGAGATCCCCGGCGGCTGCTCGGGCGGGGCGTGGCTCGACCGCGAGGGGCGGATGCTCGCCCTGGACCGGGAGTCGGGCGGACGCACCAAGTCGGTGGTGGTCGACCTCGGACGCGGCGGCGAGGTGTCGCCGCTGCTGCAGATCGCGCCCGGCAGCGACGACCGGGTGCTGCTCGCCGACCCGGACAGCGGTCTGCTGCTGATCCGCTCGGACGCGCCCTCCCCGGGCCGGCCGCGGCTGGGCTGGGGCGTGCTGGGCAGCACGCTGCCCGTGCGGTTCCCCGAGTGCCTGCGGCTGCCGGACCGCACGGTGACGCCGTTCGCGGTGCAGCCGGGGCAGATGCTGACCCCGGAGGGGTGCGCGGTGGCGCTGCACGTCGAAGGGGCGGACGGCGCCGGCTGGATCGGGCTGTGGCGTCCCGCCGAGCGGCGCGTCCACCATGTCCCGGCCCCGGCGGGCTGGCTCACCGGCACGGGACTGTGGACGGCGGACGGGGCGCTGCGGCTGCCGTACTCCTCCGGCGCGGTGCCGTGCGGGGTGGCGACGCTGACGATGCCGGGTGAGGAACGGCGGCCGGAGGACGGCTCCCGGGACGGCGCCGCGCCGGACGCGGAGGGCGCGGAATCATCACCCCCGACCGGTGATCAGTACAGCGGTCAACTACCCACGGGTAAAACGGAGATGACCGTTCATCACCTCAACTCCCTGGCCGACGCGCCGCGTCCCGTGCCCCTTCAGCAAGCACCCCTCGGACGGCTTGTAACGAACTAGTGGCGGTTGGCGTGGCCGCCTGGATCCGGGGTGCGGTGGGCCGGTTAGACTCGCCCGGCTGTAGGAAAGATCATGTTTACGGGGTGAAATCCTTCCGATGAGCGACGTCATCACGCACGAGCCGCGGCCCGTCGAGCACGAGCAGGTCGCCGCGGGTCACGGCAGGCACCGGGGACCGGTCTCCACGCAGGAGGCGGAGACGTCCCCGCGCGGCCGGCACCGCAAGCCGACCCAGGAGAACGACCGCGGGGAGTGACCGCCGCCGACCCAGGTCGGCCGGTCCCGCCCTCCGCGGGTGGAACGGAAAGCACGGACCCCGACCGTCGTCGACGGTCGGGGTCGTCTTCATGCTCACTTCTCGCTGAGCTCCACCGTCGCGCCCGCCAGTACGGGCGCCTCCCCGCGTTCCACCGCGCCCACGGCCACCCGTACGGTGCCGTCCCCGCGCCACATCCGGATCCGCAGTGTCTCGCCCGGGTACGTCACCCCGGCGAACCGGGCGGTCCAGGAGCGGACGCGGGTGACGTCGCCGTCGAGGAGCGAGTCGACGACCGCCTTGAGGGTCATGCCGTAGGTGCACAGGCCGTGCAGCACGGGGCGGTCGAAACCGGCGCGGCGCGCGAACTCGGGGTCGGCGTGCAGGGGGTTGAGGTCGCCGGTGAGGCGGTAGAGCAGCGCCTGGTCCTCCCGTACGGGGCGCTCGGCCGTGAGGTCGGGGGCGCCCCGCTCCTCCGGCGCGCCCGCCGAGGGCCCGCGGTCGCCGCCCCAGCCGCCCTCGCCGCGTACGTACACCTGCGCCTCGGCCGTCCACAGCGGGCCGTCCGCGTCGGCGGCGTCGCTGCGCAGGACCAGCAAGGCCGCCTTGCCCTTGTCGTGCACGGCGGTGATGCGGTCGGTGCGGGTGGCGGTGGCCCGTACGGGCAGGGGGCGGTGCACGCGGAGCGACTGGCCGCCGTGCAGCACGTGAGCGAGGTCCACGTCGACGCCGGGCATGGACAGGGCGGCGATCACCCCGGGCGGTCCGCCGCCCGCGACGGTGGCGAAGCTCGGCAGGACGTGGAGGCGGGACTCCAGGGTGTAGCGCAGTTCGCGGGGGTCGGTGGCGGGGACGCCGGCGCCGATGCCGAGGTGGTAGAGCTGGACGTCCTCGGGGGTCCAGGAGATCTCGGTGGTGCGGGGCGCGGCGGCGAGGGCGCGGGCGGTGTCGAGGGGCATGTCGCTCCTGATCGCGGGGGTGGTCCGGACCCTGTATAGCCCGGCGTACGGCTCCGGGTCAGCCGCAGGACCCGGGACATCCACACCGGTGCGGACCGTACGGACGGCTCTGTCGGCGGGCGCCGGGCCCGGCCTGCCGTCGACGGGAACCGCACCCGGCCGGGCCCGGCGCACACCCGGCTGACGCCCGACGCGGGACGGACACCCGGCGCACGGCCCGGTCGGCCCGGCGACGCCCACCGGGCGATGGCGGCGGCGCCCGCTCGGCGGCGTACCGGGCGCCCCGCCCACATGCCCGGCGCCCCGCCCCGGCCGGCTCCGGCACACGACGCCCGCGCAGGCGCCGGCGACCGAGCGGGGCGCCACGCACACCCCACGGAGGCGCGGCAGCGGGGTGGCTGTGACCCGGGCGCGGATCACACCCCGGGCCAGGCCCGGCGCACACCCGGCTGACGCCCGACGCCCGCCCGACGCGGGGCAGGTCACGCCTGGGGCGCCGACAGTCGCGCGAACCGCGGGTTCACCCCGTCCGCCCCGTCCGCGTCCGCGGCAGCCACGCGAACATCAGCAGCGACCCGGCCGCCAGGACGACGGCCCCCGTGGTGAAGACCAGGGCGTAGCCCTCGGTCAGCGCCTCCGGGGTGTCCGCCCCGTTCGTGCGGGCCGCCGCGATCGTGGCCATGACCGCGAGGCCGAGGGAGCCGCCCATCGTGCGGGAGGTGTTGACGAGGCCGGAGACGAGACCGGCCTCCTCGGGGGCCGCTCCCGACGTGGCGAGGGACGCCAGCGGGGTGCCGGCGAGGCCCGCGCCGAGCATCATCAGGACGCCCGGGATCATGATCGCGGTGAGGTACGCGCCGTCCGCCGTCATCGTGGTCTGCCAGGCGAAGCCGGCCGTCGCGACGAGCGTGCCGAGCACGGCCACCGCGCGCGGTCCCGTGGCCCGCATCAGCCAGGGGGCGACCTTGGAGCCGACGATCACGGCGATCGAGCTGGGCACCAGGGCGAGTCCGGCCTCCAGCGGGGTGTAGCCGAGGACGTTCTGCGCGTACAGGGTCATGAAGAACCACATGCAGAACATCGCGGAGCCGCTGAGGAACATGGCGACGTTCGCGGAGGCCACCGACCGCAGCTTCAGCAGCCCGAGCGGCATCAGCGGGGACCTGGCGCGGGCCTCGGCGAGCAGGAACAGCGCGACGAGGGCGAGCCCGGCGCACAGCGGCACCACGGTGGACATCGCCGTCCAGCCGGCCTGCTCGGTCTGGGAGACCCCGTACGCCAGGGTGGCGAGGCCCGCCGTGACGAGGACCGCGCCGGGCAGGTCGAGGCGGCGGCCGTCCCCGGCGCGGCTCTCCGTGATCCAGCGGGCGGCCGCGGCCAGCACGACCGCGCCGACCGGCACGTTGATCAGCAGCACCCAGCGCCAGGACAGCGTCTCGACGAGCACCCCGCCGACGAAGCCGCCCGCCGCGCCGCCGCCCGCGCCGACGGCGGTCCAGGTGGCGATGGCGCGGGCACGGGCCGCGCCCTCCGGGACCGCCGAGGTGACGAGGGTGAGCGTGGAGGGCGCGAGGACGGCCGCACCGAGCCCCTGCACGGCCCGCGCCACCAGCAGCTGCCAGCCCTCCTGGGCGAGCCCGCCGGCCAGCGAGGCCAGGGTGAACAGCCCGAGTCCGACGAGGAACATCCGCTTGCGCCCGTAGAGGTCGCCGGCCCGGCCGCCGAGCAGCATGAAGCCCGCGAACGCGATGGAGTACGCGTTGACCACCCACTGCAGGCCCTGCTCGTCCAGCCCGAGGCCGCCGCGTACGGACGGCAGCGCCACGTTGACCACGGAGATGTCGAGGACGACGAGGAACTGGCCGGCGCAGGCGAGCGCCACCACCAGCCATACGGGCGGTGCGGTGCGGGCGGGGACGCGGGTGGTGTCGGGGGCTTCGAGCATGAGGGTCATGCTCTCAACCGCCGCGCGCGGCCCGCATCGGCATCTCGCCCGACCTTCTTCTCCTCCCTCGGACCGATCCCCGGACCGGTGGAGACACCGGCTGCGCGGCCGGGCGGCCGGTCCGCGGACCTCCAAGGAACGGTCAAGAAATCGTTAGGGGGTCGAAACAACGGAATAGTTGCCTCGGCGCACGGGGTTCACGGTCCACGTACCTGCCGTTCGGCCGCCTGGAGGCACCCCGTATGACACAGACGACGCCCGTCCGTCCCTCCGGCAGAGCGGGCGCGGCGGTGGTCCCCGTCCTCGCCTTCGCGGGCATCGTCGTCGCGGTGATGCAGACCCTGCTGGTCCCGGTGATCAAGGACCTGCCGCGGCTGCTCGACACCGCGCCCGCCGACGCCACCTGGGTCCTGACCTCGACCCTGCTGTCGGGCGCCGTGGCCACCCCGATCATGGGACGGCTCGGCGACCTCTTCGGCAAGCGGCGGATGCTGGTCGCCAGCCTCTCGGTGATGGTGGTGGGCGCGCTGGTCAGCGCGTTCACCAGCGATCTGCTGGTGATGATCGCCGGCCGTACGCTCCAGGGCTTCGCGATGGGCGCGATACCGCTCGGCATCGGCCTGATGCGGGACATGCTGCCGCGCGAACGCCTCAGCTCCGCGATGGCGCTGATGAGCTCCTCCATCGGCGTCGGCGGCGGTCTGGCGCTGCCCGCCGCCGCGCTGGTCGCCCAGCACACCGACTGGCACGCCCTCTACCTCGGCGCGGCCGGCCTGGGCGTGATCGCCATCGCCCTCACCCTGGCCGTCGTGCCCGAGTCGCCGCTGCGCGCCAAGGGCTCGTTCGACCTGCCGGGCGCGCTGGGTCTGACCGCCGGTCTGGTGCTGTTCCTGCTGCCCGTCTCCAAGGGCAGCGACTGGGGCTGGACGTCCGGCACCACGCTGGGCCTGTTCGGCGCGGCGGCCGTGGTGCTGCTGCTGTGGGGGCTGATGGAGCTGCGTGTCGCCGCGCCGCTGGTGGACCTGCGCACCACGGCCCGCCGTGAGGTGCTGCTCACCAACCTCGCCTCGATCATGGTCGGCGTCTCCTTCTTCGTGGTCTCCCTGGTGCTGCCCCAGCTGCTCCAGCTGCCCACCGCGTCGGACGGGCTCGGGCAGTCGATGGTGGTCGCGGGCCTGTGCGTGGCGCCGCTGGGCCTGACGATGATGTTCACGGCGCCGGTGTACGCGCGGCTGTCCTCCCGGTACGGCCCCAAGGTCACCCTGATCATCGGCCTGCTGGTGATCGCGGCCGGGTACGGCGGCGGGCTCGGGCTGATGAGCGCCGCCTGGCAGACCGTGGTCACCTCGGTGGTGCTCGGCGCGGGCATCGGACTCGCGTACTCCTCGCTGCCCGCGCTGATCGTCGGCGCGGTCCCGGCCTCCGAGACCGGCGCGGCGAACGGCCTCAACACGCTGATGCGCTCCATCGGCACGTCGGTGTCCAGCGCCGTGATCGGCATGGTGCTGGCGAACACCTCGGACGTGGTGGGCGGGGTCACGGTGCCGACGCTGCACGGCTTCCGCGTCTCGTTCGGGATCGCCGCGGCGGCGGTCGCCGTCGGCCTGGTGCTGGCGCTGTTCCTGCCCGGCCGGCGCCCCTCCGAGCACCCGCAGCTGCGGGCGAGCAGCGAGGAGGAGGCGAACCTGGAGCGGGCGCGGGAGGCGCTGCGCGGCTTCCGCGGCCGGGTGCTGGACGCGTCCGGCGCGCCGGTCGCCCGCGCCCGGGTCACCTTGATCGACCGGCACGGCCGACGCGCGGGCGCCACGGTCTCCGAGCCCGACGGCACCTACTCCCTCGCGGTCCCGGCCCAGGGCCCGTACGTCCTCGCCGCCCGCGCCCCGGGCCACGGTCCCCTCGCCTCCCCGGCGACCCACACGGGGGCGGGCGACTGCGTCGCCGTCGACCTGTCACTGCCGCCGGAGACGGTCACGGCGTGACGGCCGCCGGCCCGGCGGCGGCCGCCCGACACGCGGGTCCGGAGGCCGGACCGCAGGGGCCCCGCTGCCCGGGAGGGCCGGCGCCCCGGCCGCCCGTCGGCGCCTCCCCGCGCACGGCCGCCGGGCCACCGGGCTCCCGACCTGGTCTACGTCCGGAGACGGCCGGCCTGACGCCGGGCGGCACCGCAACCGCCCCGCGCCGCGGGAAACCGCGCGCCGGGCCCCCGGCGGACGGCACGGCGGCCGTCCCCCGCCGCCCGCCCCGACCGGCAGCGCCCGGGCGCAGGAGGCGGGCCGCCCCACCGTCCGGCGCTCCGGGCGCACCGTCGAAGCCGAGCCGGGGTCCGCGGCGGCACCCCCCCGTTCCGGCGCACGGCCCGTGCCGCAGCGCACGGGCCGCCGTCGAGCCGGAGCCCGCCTCCGCACAGGCGCCGCCCGTCCGGTTACCTGCCGGTACCCCCCTTCACCGCCCCCGCCGGGGCTACGGCAGCATGGCCCCGTGGAAACATCTGTGACCTCCGGAGAGGCGGACCCCATGGTGAAGGCGCCGGAGCCCGCGATCCTGGACGCGTTCGAGGCGGCGAAGGGGTTCATGCCGCTGGACGAGGGGCTCGCCCTGTACGCCGCCGCCGTCGAGGCCGGGCGGCTGGGGCTGCCGTTGCTGGAGATCGGGACGTACTGCGGCCGCTCCACGATCCTGCTCGCGGACGCGGCCCGCGCGGCCGGGGTGACCGCGCTCACCGTGGACCACCACCGGGGCAGCGAGGAACAGCAGCCGGGGTGGGAGTACCACGACCCGGAGACGGTCGACCCGGAGCTGGGCGTGATGGACACCCTGCCGACCTTCCGGCGGACCCTGCGCCGGGCCGGTCTGGAGGAGCACGTGGTGGCGCTGGTGGGGCGCTCCCCGCAGATCGCCGCCCTGTGGGGGCGCCCGCTGGGCCTGGTGTTCGTCGACGGCGGCCACACCGACGAGCACGCGGGCGCCGACTACGAGGGCTGGGCCCCGCACGTCGCCGAGGGCGGGCTGCTCGTCATCCACGACGTCTTCCCCGACCCGGTGGACGAGTTCACCGGGCAGGCCCCGTACCGCGTGCACCAGCGGGCGCTGGCGTCCGGGGAGTTCACGGAGGTCTCCGCCACGGGGTCGCTGCGCGTCCTGCGCCGTACGGGTGCGGTCGCCGCGCACCGTTAGGGTGGCTGCGTGGTGTACACAGGTCCCGACTTCGATCCGCCCCCGCAGCGGCGCTCCCGCCGTGGTCCGCTGACCGTGGCGCTCGCCGCGCTCGTCTGCGGCGGGCTGCTCGGCTGGGGCGTGTACGCGGCCACGGGCTCCACGGACGACAAGGGCACGGGCGCGGAGGCCGGGGGCTCCCCGTCGGCCGCGCCCCGCACGCCGTCGCCCGCCGCCTCCTCCCCCGTCGGCAGCGTCTCCCCGTCCGCGGAGGACGAGGAGTCCTCCCCGGCCCCGCGGACGCCCTCCGCGTCCGCGCCCGCCGCGGCAGGACCGCTCAAGGGCAAGGTCGTCGTCATCGACCCCGGGCACAACCCGACGAACGTCAAGCACACGGCGGAGATCAACCGTCAGGTGGACGTCGGCACGCACCGCAAGGAGTGCGACACCACCGGCACCTCCACCAACGACGGTTACCCGGAGGCGGAGTTCACCCTGGACGTCGCCCACCGGATGCGCGCCCTCCTGGAGAAGCAGGGCGCGACGGTGAAGCTGACGCAGGACCGCGACCGCCCGTTCGGGCCGTGCGTGGACGAGCGGGCCCGGATCGGCAACGCGGCGAAGGCCGACGCGGTCGTCTCGATCCACGCCGACGGCTCCGGCGCCGGCAACCGCGGCTTCCATGTGATCCTGCCCGGTCCGGTGAACGCCGGGGAGGCGGACACCCGCGCCGTCGTGGAGCCTTCGCGGGAACTCGGGGAGCGCATCGCGGGCAACTTCGTGCGCGTCACCGGCACCGCGCCGTCCAACTACATCGGCGGCGGCACCGGACTCGTCACGCGGAAGGACCTGGGCGGTCTCAATCTGTCAACGGTTCCGAAGGTGTTCATCGAGTGCGGGAACATGCGCGATAGCAAGGACGCGGCGCTGCTGACCAGCGGCGCCTGGCGGCAGAAAGCGGCGCAAGGGATTTCCGAGGGAATCGTGAGTTTCCTGCGCGGGTAGGGATCAGCCCACTGATCCGGGCGGACAGCCCGATCCGGCGGACGATAGTGTCGTCCGTACGATCAGGGGCCGCCCCCGCGCTTCGCACCGGACCCTACGGGGCGATCCGGTGACAGCGACGCCTCTTCCGACGACGAGACGACCTACGAAGGACCTGAAGTGAATATCCGCTCCCTCACTCGAGGCGACGGCGTGGTGATCGGAGCAGCCGTACTGCTGTTCATCGCGTCGTTCCTCGATCTGTACTCGGTCGAAGGCGCCCCGGACAGCGTGGACTTCCCCAGCCTGTGGGCGAGCGGTCCGGTGCTGCTGAGCGTGGTGCTGGCGGGCCTCATCGCCGCGGCCCTGATCGTCGTCGCCCGGGGTCTGCCGCAGGCGCCGAAGGTCGCGGGTCTGGACCTGGCGCCGTTCGGTGTGGCCTTCGCGGTGTTCGCCGCCTGGAGCGCGCTGGGCAACGTCTTCGACCCGGCCGGCGGCGCCGACAACTTCGAGGGCGGCGGCGACGGCCCCGACGCGGGCCTCGGCCTGATCCTCGCGCTCGTCGCCACGCTGATCATGGCGGCCGCCGCCGTGGCCACGCCGCTGGTGCCAGCGCTCAAGGGCGCGCTGCTCCCGGCCGCCCGTCCCGCCGCCCCGCAGCAGCCGTACGGCGCGCAGCCGCCCGGCGGTTACGGCTACCCGGGCGCCCAGCCGACGTCCTTCGGCGGCGGTCAGCCGGGCCAGCCGTACGGCGGTCAGCCGCAGCAGGGCCAGCCGGCCGCGCCGCCCGCCGCGGACTTCTCGCCGTTCTGGTTCGCCGTGCCGGTGCCGCGTCCGCTGTTCCCCGAGGACGGCTCGCCCACCCCGATCGCCGAACTCGCCCCGGGCACCTGGTACCTGGCGGTGGAGCAGCGCGGTCAGGCGCTCGTCGCGCAGACGCAGGACGGCCGCCGCGGCGTCCTTCAGGACACGTCGGGCATCCAGCGCGGCTGAGCCCCGGACCCGTCGTCGACGGCCCCTCGCCCTGCCGGGCGGGGGGCCGTTCGCGTGCCGCCCGCGAACGGGCGTGGTTTCAAGCGGGCGTTCGGGGCCAGACGGAGTTCATGTCCCCTCGATATCGCTCTGGTTCCACCTCCGCGGGGACGGTCATCGCGGTGATCGCGGACGTCATGGCCGTCATCCTCGGACTGTGGATCTTGATGTACCTGCTGGACGCCAACCGGGCCAACGACCTGGTGCGGTTCGTCCATGACGCGGCGAACTGGCTGGCCGCCTGGTCGCGTGACCTGTTCACCTTCGACGAGGAGTGGGCGCGGGTCGTCTTCGGCTACGGACTCGCCGCCGTGGTCTACCTGTTCGTCGGCCACGCCATCGCCGGGCGGCTTCGCCGCCACTGACCCGTACGAGCCCTGCGGCTCAGGCGTCCGGGCAGCAGTCCGGGTCCATGCCCTTCGGCAGCTGCTCCCCGCCGAAGACCGCGCAGGTCGGCTCGTGACCGCCGAGGGCGGCGACGGCCAGCAGCAGCGACCCCGCCGTCCAGGTGGTCAGCTCGCGCGGCCATATGGCGTCGTCGTCGAAGACGTAACCCGTCCAGTACAGGCCGCTCTCCGGATCGCGCAGGTGCTGGATCGACTGGAGCACCTCCAGCGCGCGGTCGGACTCGCCCGTCGCCCAGAGCGCCAGGGCGAGTTCGGCCGACTCCCCGCCCGTCACCCACGGGTTGGGCACCACGCAGCGCACCCCGAGGCCGGGCACGACGAACCGCTCCCAGCCCTCGTCGATGCGCTCCCGCGCCTCGGCGCCGGTCAGCGCGCCGCCCAGCACCGGGTAGTACCAGTCCATCGAGTAGCGGTCCTTGTCCAGGAACCGCTCCGGGTGGCGCCGGATGGCGTGCCGCAGCGCGCCCACGGCCAGCTCCCAGTCGGGCTGGGGCTCCTCGCGCTGCTCGGCGATCGCCAGGGCGCAGCGCAGGGCGTGGTGCACGGAGGAGGAGCCGGTGAGCAGCGCGTCCGAGGCGGGCGTGCCGTCGTCGTCGCGCCGCCAGCCGATCTGCCCGCCGGGCTGCTGGAGCCGCAGCACGAACTCCACGGCCGCGCACACGGTGGGCCACATGCGGTCCAGGAAGGTGTCGTCACCGGTGGCGAGGTAGTGGTGCCACACGCCGACGGCGATGTAGGCGACGAAGTTGGTCTCCCGGCCCCGGTCGGTGACGTCGTCCGGGTCGCCGTCGGCGTAGGCCGCGTACCAGGAGCCGTCGTCCAGCTGGTGCCGGGCCAGCCACAGGTAGGCCCGCTCGGCCGCCTCGTGCTCGCCCGCCGTGTCCAGCGCCATCGCGGCCTCGACGTGGTCCCACGGGTCGAGGTGGTGACCGCGGAACCACGGGATCGCGCCGTCCTCCCGCTGCACCGCGAGGATGCCGGCGACGGTCTGCGCCGCCTCCTCGGGCGTCAGCACGCCCGTGAGGACGAGGTGTTCGGAGCTGGGCGTGCGGGGGTCGCCGGCCGACCGGGAGGTCGTCACGTGGCGTCCGCCTCGGCGCGCGGCAGGTGCGGCTTGGTCGCGTAGGCGACGAAGCTCTTGCCGATCACCGGGTTCAGCGCCCGCTCGGCGACCCGGGTGGCCAGCGGCTTCTTCATGATGTCCCAGACCAGCAGCTTGTGGTACGCGCGCACCGGCAGCGCCTTGTCGTTGTCGACGCCGAACGCGCACTTCAGCCACCAGTACGGCGAGTGCAGGGCGTGGGCGTGGTGGGTGCCGTAGGGGCGCAGGCCGGCCTCGCGGATCTTGGCGAGGAGTTCGTCCGCCTTGTAGATGCGGATGTGGCCGCCCTCGACCTCGTGGTAGGCGTCGGACAGGGTCCAGCAGACCTTCTCCGGGCCGTAGCGCGGGACGGTGATAGCGATGCGGCCGCCCGGCTTGAGCACGCGCACCATCTCGGCGAGCACACCCTTGTCGTCGGGGATGTGCTCCATCACCTCGGAGATGATGACGACGTCGAAGGAGTCGTCGGGGAAGGGGAGGGCGAGGGCGTCGCCCTCCATGGCGGTGGCGGTGGCCCCGGCGGGCGCCTCACCGGCCTCCTTCATCGCCGCGAACCACTTGGCGACCTCGCGGATCTCCTCGCCGTTCCGGTCCAGCGCCACGACCTGGGCGCCGCGCCGGTAGCACTCGAAGGCGTGCCGTCCGGCGCCGCAGCCGAGGTCCAGGACGCGGTCGCCCGGGGCGAGCGGGAACCGGGAGAAGTCGACGGTCAGCACGTGGCCCTGCTTTCACGGTCGGAGGTGTCGGCCGCGGTCACGGGTACGCCGCCCGTGTCCGCGAGAGCGTCGGGGACGAGGTCGAGGTCCACGGGCGCGGAGGCCTGCGGGACGGGGGCCGTCGCGCGCACGGGGGCGCCCCGGCGGGCGCGGGCGGTCTCGATGGCCTCGCGGTAGCGGGCGACGGTGCCCTCGGCGGCGCGCGCCCAGGTGAAGTTGGCCAGCACGCGGTCGCGTCCGGCGGCGCCGAGGCGGGCGCGCAGCTCGTCGTCGCCGAGGAGCCGGGTGAGCGCGGCGGCCAGGGCGCCCGCGTCGCCGGGCGGCACGGCCAGGCAGGTCTCCCCGTCGCGTCCGGCGACCTCGGGGATGGCGCCGCCGGTGGTGGCGACGAGCGGGGTGCCGGTGGCCATGGCCTCGGCGGCCGGGAGGGAGAAGCCCTCGTAGAGCGAGGGCACGCAGGCGACCTGCGCGGAGCGCACCAGGTCGACGAGCTCGGCGTCGGAGATGCCCTTGACGAACTCGACGGCGCCTTCGAGGCCGTAGCGCTCGATCGCCTGGGCGACGGGGCCCTCGGCGGGGCGCTTGCCGACCACGACGAGGTGGGCGTCGGGCTGTTCGGCGCGCACCTTGGCGAGCGCCTCGACGAGGAAGACGAGACCCTTCAGCGGTACGTCGGCGCTGGAGGTGGTGACGATCCGGCCCGGGACGACCGCGACGGACGGGTCCGGGGAGAACAGGTCGGTGTCGGCGCCGATGTGGACGACGTGGATGCGGTCGGGCCGTACGGCGAGGTCCTCGACGATCTCCGCGCGGGAGGAGCCGGAGACCGTGAGCACGGACGGCAGCCGGCGCGCGACGCGCTTCTGCATGCGGGTGAACGCGTACCAACGGCGCACCGACGCGCGGCGCTTCCAGTCCTCGGCGGCGTCCAGTTCGAGGCGGCGGTCCACCGTGATGGGGTGGTGGACGGTCGTCACCAGGGGGGCGCCGAGGTCGCCGAGCAGGCCGTAGCCGAGGGTCTGGTTGTCGTGGACGACGTCGAAGTCGCCGCGGCGGGCGCGCAGATGGCGGCGGGCGCGCAGCGAGAAGGTCAGCGGCTCGGGGAAGCCGCCGGTCCACATGGTGCCGACCTCGAGGGCGTCGATCCAGTCGCGGTACTCGTCGCGTTTCGGGGTGCGGAAGGGGTCCGGCTGCCGGTAGAGGTCGAGGCTGGGCAGTTCGGTCAGGCTCAGCCCGTCGTACCCCTCGTCGAGCACCGGGTAGGGCTGGGCGCCGATGACCTCGACGCGGTGCCCCAGCCGGGCCAGTTCGCGGGAGAGGTGGCGCACGTAGACGCCCTGGCCGCCGCAGAACGGGTTTCCCTTGTAGGTGAGGAGCGCGATGCGGAGCGGTCGCGAGCCGTCGGATGCGGGGCCTGCCGAGGGCCCGGCCTGACTGGCCTCAGCGGTCACTCTGGGACCCCCTTCTGCCTGCACTGTCCCGCGACAGTACGACGGGACGACGATCTAGAACAAGTTTCAGAGTTGATCGTTCGGAGGAACTGAATCTACCGGCAGGTAAGAACGTCGGCAGCGGTGGATCAGGTGATTCACGCCACGGCCGGCGCCGTGCCATGCTGTCCGATCATCGATCCTCACCGACTGTCACGGACGGGACCCATGCCCGCGGATGCCCACAGGACCAAGGCGGCGCCGGACGCCGGGCGCGCCGGGCCGGCCTCCCCGCTCACTCAGCGGCAGGAGGCGCGGCGGCGGCGCATCCTCGAGGCGTGCGCGCGGCTGGCCTCGCGGGGCGGTTTCGACGCGGTGCAGATGCGGGAGGTCGCGGAGTCCTCGCAGGTGGCGCTGGGCACGCTGTACCGGTACTTCCCGTCGAAGATCCATCTGCTGGTGGCGACGATGCGGGACCAGCTGGAGCATCTGCACGCGACGCTGCGGAAGAAGCCGCCGGCCGGAGAGACGGCGGCGGAACGGGTCGCCGGGACGCTGATGCGGGCGTTCCGCGCACTGCAGCGCGACCCGCTGCTGGCGGACGCGATGGTGAGGGCGCTGACGTTCGCGGACCGCAGCGTGAGCGCGGAGGTGGAGCAGGTCTTCCGGCGGACGACGGCGATCATCCTGGACGCGACGGACCTGGCCGACCCGACGCCCGAGCAGCTGTCGGCGGTGCGGGTGATCGGGCACACCTGGCACTCGACGCTGATCACCTGGCTGTCGGGGCGGGCCTCCATCGAGCAGGTGGGCGTGGACATCGAAACGGTGTGCCGGCTGATCGACCTGACGGCTCCGCCGCGTCACGGGAACACCTGACGAAATTTTCGAAAGCGCTTCCGTCCCGAGTCACTCAGCCCTCCCACCGGCCACTCTTCGGCTGACCTGGCATTCGGTGTGCGTGAACGGTTGACCACCCGTTCCGCCCTCCGTATCGTCACCGCAGCAATTCGGAGCCGAGTCCGAAATTTTCGCACCGCAGCGTCAACCGCGAGCAGTGTCATCAGCGCCACCCCCACCGCACCACGCTCACCCGATCCGCACCATGGGACCCGCCGGAGAAGGGATGACATGCGCATGATCAGAAAGGGAACGACAGAGCCACGCGGGAGAGCCGGGGGCGCCGTCCCCCGCGCGCGGCGCGGGCTGCGCGCCGCGCTCAGCGCCGCCACCACCGCCCTGTTGACAGCCGGCGCCCTCGCCGCGCTTCCCCAGGGCGCCGCGCACGCCGCCGACAGCCTGGGCGCCGCCGCGGCCGAGAAGGGCCGCTACTTCGGCGCCGCCGTCGCCGCGAACCACCTCGGCGAGGCGCAGTACGCGGCCACCCTGAACCGCGAGTTCAGCTCGGTGACACCCGAGAACGAGATGAAGTGGGACGCCCTCGAACCGAGCCGGGGCTCCTTCAGCTTCAGCCGCGCGGACCAGATCGTCGGTCACGCCAAGGGCCAGGGCATGTCCGTCCGCGGGCACACGCTGGTCTGGCACTCGCAACTTCCGGGCTGGGTCTCCCAGTTGGGCGCGAGCGACCTGCGCACGGCGATGAACAACCACATCACCCAGGTGATGACCCACTACAAGGGCGAGATCCACTCCTGGGACGTGGTCAACGAGGCGTTCCAGGACGGCGGCAGCGGCGCCCGGCGCTCCTCGCCCTTCCAGGACAAGCTGGGCGACGGCTTCATCGAGGAGGCGTTCCGCACCGCCCGCGCGGCCGACCCCAACGCCAAGCTCTGCTACAACGACTACAACACGGACGGCGTCAACGCGAAGAGCAATGCCGTCTACACCATGGTCAGGGACTTCAAGGCCCGGGGCGTGCCGATCGACTGCGTCGGCTTCCAGTCGCACTTCAACCCCAACTCCCCCGTCCCGTCCGACTACCAGGCCAACCTCCAGCGGTTCGCGGACCTCGGCGTGGACGTCCAGATCACCGAGCTGGACATCGAGGGCTCGGGCCAGGCCCAGGCCGCCGACTACGGCAACGTCGTGCGCGCCTGCCTGGCGGTGAGCCGCTGCACCGGCATCACGGTGTGGGGGATCCCGGACAAGTACTCGTGGCGGTCGAGCGGCACCCCGCTGCTGTTCGACGACAACTACAACAAGAAGCCCGCGTACGACGCCGTGCTGAGCGCGCTGGGCGGCACCCCCGGCGACCCGGGGGACCCCGGTGACCCGGGCGACCCGAATGCGGCCTGCTCCGCCGCCTACACCACGTCCGAGCAGTGGAACGGCGGCTACAACGGCAGGGTGACCATCACCGCGGGCAGCGCGCCGATCGCCGGGTGGACCGTGACGCTCACCCTGGGCTCGTCGCAGCAGGTGGTCTCCGTGTGGAACGGGTCACCCAGCTACAACGGCAACGTGATGACCGTCCGCTCCACCTGGAACGGCTCGCTGGCGGCCGGCGCCTCGACCAGCTTCGGCTTCACCGTCAACGGCTCCTCCTCGTCCCCGCCGCAGATCGGCGCCTGCACCGCCTCCTGACCCCCACCCCTCCCCTCGGCCCGCACCCGCCCCGCACGGGTGCGGGCCGACCCCTGGGTGCCGTGACCCCCGTCACCTCGGGCCTGTGTGCCTCTCCTCGCGCACGCGGCCGCCCCGGACGCCCGTTCTACGGGCGGGTAGAGTGGCCGCGTCGTATCACAGCCGTACGGGGGGAAGCCGGTGCGAATCCGGCGCTGACCCGCAACCGTGAGCCGTCGTGGAGACGGTGAGCCGGAATGCCCCGCACGGATCGTGACCGGCTCACGTGCCCGGCAGCCCGCCGGCGCACGGGCACCGTCGAGGTATACGGAGCCGAGCCGCCGGGGTGTCCCGCGCTGCCCGGCCCTCTTCAGGGAGAGGCACCCGCCCGTCATGAACGTCCGCCGCAGCGCAGCGGTGCTCGCCGCCGTCGCCGTCCTCGGCGCCGCCGCACCGGCAGCAGCCGACTCGTCCCCGTCGCCTTCCCCGCAGCCGCTGCCGTCCGCGCTGTACGGGGACGCCGACCCGCAGTACGACGGGGTGTGGCGCCAGTCGCTCGCCCTGCTCGCCCAGCACGCCGCGGGCGCCGAGCCGCCGAAGGCCGCCGTCGGCTGGCTGACCGGCCAGCAGTGCGCCGACGGCTCGTTCGCGCCGTTCCGCGCCGACCCGTCCGCCGCGTGCGACGCGAAGACCATGGTCGACACCAACCAGACCGCCGCCGCCGTGCAGGCGCTCGCCGCGCTCGGCGGCCACGACGCCGTCACGGACAAGGCCGTCGGCTGGCTGAAGTCGGTGCAGAACAAGGACGGCGGCTGGGGCTACACGGCGGGCTCTCCCAGCGACACCAACTCCACCTCCGTCGTCGTCGGCGCGCTCGCCGCCGCGGGCGAGAAGCCGGGCGAGGTGCGGAAGGGCGGCAAGTCCCCCTACGACGCGCTGCTCGGCCTCGAACTGCCCTGCACCGGCAAGGGCGCGGGCGCCTTCGCGTACCAGCCGGAGAAGGACGGCTCGCTGACCGCCAACGCCGACGCGACGGCCGCGGGCGTGCTCGGCGCGCTCGGCAAGGGCCTGCTGGTCGAGCCCGGCAAGGGCGACGGCGCCCCGGCCAAGTGCGTGAAGGCGGCCACCCCGGAGCAGGCCGCCGCGAACGGCGCCGCCCACCTGGCCGGCGAACTCGCCGCCAAGGGCCACCTGCTCGCCGCGACGCCGGGCGCCGAGGACCAGCCCGACGTCGGCAACACCGCCGACGCGGTGGTCGCGCTCGCCGCGTCGGGCGACACGGCGCAGGCGGAGAAGTCGTACGCCTGGCTGGAGAAGAACGCCGCCGGCTGGGCCGCGCAGAGCGGGCCCGCCGCGTACGCGCAGCTGATCCTCGCCGCCCACGCGACCGGCGCGGACCCGCGCGACTTCGGCGGCACGGACCTGGTGAAGCAGCTCCAGGCCGCAGGCCCGGCCGCCCCCGAGAAGACCACGAAGGCGACGGAGAAGGCCGAGGACGAGAAGGACTCGGACTCCCCGTTCGGCGTCTGGTGGTTCGTCGGCGTCTGCCTGGTCGCCGGCATCGGCATCGGCTTCCTGATCAGCAACCGCACCAAGAGGCAGCAGCCGTGATCCGCCGCGTCACCGTGCTGTTCCTGGCCGCGCTCCTGCCCCTCCTCGCGGGCGCCGGCCAGGCCCAGGCCGCCGGGTACCGCTACTGGTCCTTCTGGGAGCGGGACGGCTCGGCGTGGACGTACGCCACCGTGGGCCCGTCGCTGGCGCGGCCCGCGGACGGCGATGTGCAGGGCTTCCGCTTCTCGGTCAGCGAGGACTCCGGCGACGCCGCCAAGCCGCGCGGCACCGCGGACTTCGACGCCGTCTGCGCGAAGACGCCCGCGAAGGACGGCACCAAGCGGGTGGCGCTGGTGATCGACTTCGGCACGCCCGCCGACGCCCCGTCCGGGGAGCAGCCGCCGGCCGGCCGCACGGCCTGCGCGCAGGTGGCCGAGGACGCCACGACGGCGGAGGCGCTGGCCTCGGTCGCGAAGCCGCTGCGCTACGACAGCAACGCCCTGCTGTGCGCGATCACCGGCTACCCGGCGAAGGGCTGCGGCGAGCAGATCGCCGTGGACGGGAAGGACTCCGTCTCCTCCACCGAGGCCGAAGAGTCGTCCGCGCAGGACGAGGGCGGCTCCGGGCCCTCCGTGGGGCTGATCGCGGGCGCGGCGGCGGTGCTCCTGCTGGGTGCGGCGGCCGTGTGGCAGGTCCGTCGCCGTGCGTGAGGCACGCGGCTCCGGGGGTCCGGGCCTCGCCCGGCCGCGCCCGGAGCGGAAGACGCCGCCCGTCGGCGTCCCCGCCCCGCGCTCCCGCCGCGCCCAGCTCCACCCCGGCGCGTGGTGGCTGTGGGCGCTCGCCCTGGGCACCGCGGCCACCCGCACCACCAACCCGCTGCTGCTCGCCCTGCTGATCACCGTCTCCGGGTACGTCGTGGCCGTCCGCCGCCCGCACACGCCGTGGGCCCGCTCCTACGGCGCCTTCGTGAAGCTCGCCGCCGCCGTGCTGCTGCTGCGGCTGGCCTTCGCGGTCGTCCTGGGCTCGCCGATCCCCGGCACCCACACGCTGTTCACGCTGCCGGAGGTGCCGCTGCCCGACTGGGCGCAGGGCATCCGCCTGGGCGGCCGGGTCACCGCGGAGGGCCTCACCTTCGCCCTGTACGACGCGCTGCGGCTGGCCGCGCTGCTGATCTGCGTGGGCGCCGCGAACGCCCTCGCCAGCCCGTCCCGCCTGCTGAAGTCGCTGCCCGGCGCCCTGTACGAGCTGGGCGTGGCCGTGGTGGTGGCGCTGACCTTCGCGCCGAACCTGATCGCCGACGTACGGCGGCTGCGCGCCGCCCGCCGGCTGCGGGGCCGCCCCGACAAGGGCGTGCGCGGTCTGGTGCAGGTGGGGTTGCCGGTCCTGGAGGGCGCGCTGGAGCGGTCGGTGTCGCTGGCCGCCGCGATGGACGCGCGCGGGTACGGCCGTACCGCCGAGGTGCCCGACGCCGTGCGGCGCACCACCGCCGCCCTCACGCTCGGCGGTCTGCTGGGCGTGTGCGCGGGGACGTACGGGCTGCTCACCGCGGCGGGCGGCGGTTACGGGCTGCCCGTGCTGCTGGCCGGTCTCGCGTCGGCGCTCGCGGGTCTGTGGCTCGGCGGGCGGCGCACCCTGCGCACCCGCTACCGCCCCGATCCGTGGGACGCCCGCGCCTGGCTGGTCACCGCGTCCGGCGTGGCCGTGGCGGCCCTCATGATCCTGGCCGGCTCGCTGGACCCCGGGGCGCTCAACCCCGGTGTGGTCCCGCTGGAGCCGCCCACCCTGCCCCTGTGGCCGGCGGCGGCCGTGCTGCTCGGTCTGCTGCCCGCCTTCGTCACCCCCGCCCCCGAGGCGGCCCGCGACCCCCGCAAGGAGCCGACGACGTGATCCGCTTCGAGAACGTGTCGGTGACCTACGACGGCGCGGCCCGGCCCGCCGTGCGGGACGTCGACCTGGAGGTCCCCGAGGGCGAACTGGTGCTGGTGGTGGGCCCGTCCGGGGTCGGCAAGTCGACGGTGCTGGGCGCGGTCAGCGGCCTGGTGCCGCACTTCACCGGCGGCACCCTGCACGGCCGGGTGACGGTCGCGGGCCGCGACACCCGCACCCACAAGCCGCGCGAACTCGCCGACGTGGTGGGCACGGTGGGCCAGGACCCGCTGTCCCACTTCGTGACGGACACGGTCGAGGACGAACTCGCCTACGGCATGGAGTCGCTGGGTCTGCCGCCGGACGTGATGCGCCGCCGCGTCGAGGAGACCCTGGACCTGCTGGGCCTGGCCGACCTGCGGGACCGGCACATCTCCACGCTGTCCGGCGGCCAGCAGCAGCGGGTCGCCATCGGCTCGGTCCTCACCCCGCATCCGAAGGTGCTGGTCCTGGACGAGCCGACGTCCGCCCTGGACCCCGCGGCCGCCGAGGAGGTCCTCGCGGTCCTCCAGCGCCTGGTGCACGACCTGGGCACCACGGTCCTGATGGCCGAGCACCGCCTGGAGCGTGTCGTGCAGTACGCCGACCAGGTCGTGCTGCTGCCGGGCCCCGGCGAGCGGCCCCGGATGGGCGCCCCGGCGGAGGTCATGGCGGTGTCCCCGGTGTGCCCGCCGGTGGTGGAGCTGGGCCGCCTGGCCGGGTGGTCCCCGCTGCCCCTGACGGTCCGCGACGCCCGCCGCAGGGCGGCCCCGCTGCGGGAACGGCTGGAGGGGAGGCAGCCCGAGCGGGACACGGCCGCCCCTGGGACGGCTCCCCCGGCGAGGCGTCTCTTCGGGCGCGCGAGGAAGCAGGACGACGGTACTCCGGAGCCGGTGGCCGAGGTGCTGTCCCTCGCCGTGCGCCGTGACCGGGTGCGGGCGTTGACCCGGGTGGACCTCACGGTGTCGCCCGGCGAGACGGTCGCGCTCATGGGCCGCAACGGCGCCGGCAAGTCGACGCTGCTCGGCGCGCTGGTGGGGCTGGTCGCCCCGTCGTCCGGGTCGGTCCGCACCGGCGGCGCGGTCCCGCACCGCACCCGCCCCCGCGATCTGGTCCGCAAGGTCGGCCTGGTCCCGCAGGAGCCGCGCGACCTGCTGTACGCGGACACGGTCGCTGCGGAGTGCGCGGCCGCCGACAAGGACGCCGAGGCGGAGCCCGGCACCTGCCGCGCGCTGCTCGGCGAACTGCTGCCGTCGGTCGCCGACGACGCCCACCCCCGCGACCTGTCCGAGGGGCAGCGGCTCACGCTCGCCCTCGCCGTGGT
This sequence comes from Streptomyces cellulosae, assembly GCA_014655195.1. Classification (GTDB taxonomy): domain Bacteria; phylum Actinomycetota; class Actinomycetes; order Streptomycetales; family Streptomycetaceae; genus Streptomyces; species Streptomyces cellulosae. The sequence goes on from BNBH01000027.1 coordinate 86,283, forward strand.
GCTCACCGCGCGGCCGCCCCTGCTGCTGCTCGACGAACCGACGCGCGGCCTGGACTACGCGGCGAAGGCCCGGCTGACGGCGATCCTGCGCCGGCTGGCCGCCGAGGGCCACGCCATCGTCATGGCCACCCACGACGTGGAGCTGGCGGCGGAACTGGCGCACCGGGTGGTGCTGCTCGCCGAGGGCGAGGTGATCGCGGACGGCCCGTCGGCGGAAGTGGTCGTGGCGTCCCCGGCGTTCGCCCCGCAGGTGGCGAAGATCCTGGCGCCGCAGCCCTGGCTCACGGTCGCCCAGGTGAAGGAGGCACTGGAGTCATGAGCGCCCCCGCCACCCCCGCACGGCCCGTGGACCGCCAGGCCCGCGCCCTGCGCCTCGGCCCCCGCACCTGGCTGGCACTGGCCCTGGTGAGCGCGGTGGGCGTGGCCGGCTTCGGCTGGCCGTTCCTCGCCCCGCCCGACTCGGCGGTCAACGCGCACGAGGGCGACGCGCCGTGGCTGTTCGCGGGGCTGCTCGTGCTGCTGGTGGCCGTGGTGGCGGCGGCCCTGTCGGAGTCCGACCTGGGCGCGAAGGCGGTGGCGATGCTCGGCGTCCTCGCGGCGGCGGGCGCGGCCCTGCGCCCCGTCGGCGCGGGCACGGCGGGCCTGGAGCCCATGTTCTTCCTGATGGTGCTCAGCGGCCGGGTCCTCGGCCCCGGGTTCGGCTTCGCCCTGGGCTCGGTGACGATGTTCGCGTCCGCGCTGCTCACCGGCGGGGTGGGGCCCTGGCTGCCGTTCCAGATGCTGGCGATGGGCTGGTTCACCATGGGCGCCGGCTTCCTGCCGGGCCCGGACCGGCTGCGGGGCCGCCTGGAGGTGTGGATGCTCGCCGTCTACGGCTTCCTGGCCGCCTTCGCCTACGGCACGGTGATGAACCTGGCGGGCTGGACCTTCATGAGCTCGCTCGCGTCGAACATCGCCTTCGACGGCGACGACCCGGTGTCCGCCAACCTGGCCCGCTTCGTCGCGTACTGCCTGGCCACCTCCCTCGGCTGGGACCTGGGGCGGGCCGTGATCACGGTGGTGCTGACGCTGACGGCCGGCGCGACGGTGCTGCGGGCGCTGCGCCGCGCCACCCGCAGGGCCGCCTTCGAGGCGCCGGTCACCTTCGACGACGCCCCTCGGTAGGGGTGCGTGCGCGCCCTGTAGGTGAGGCGGTGAAGCACCCCACATGACCGGCGTCACATACGAAGACGGGCCGTAGAGGGGCCGCGCGTCCACTTAGGGCCATCGCGCACCAAAACGGACGTTGCGGACGGGAGGGTACGAACACCTCCGACCATCGGTAGTAAAAGGGACCTTTGCGGGTGATCCGGGGATTTGCTTCTGTGGAGCAGTCGCCAGGCGCCGACGTATGCCCCCGCCGCACGGCGGGGCCGCGACTCCCCTGCTTCCGACCGAAAGGCCGCCTGTGTCCGCCGTTTCCCTCCTCCGCTCCGTCGCCACCCCGAAGAAGGCCGTTGTCGGCGCCGCCCTGACCGCCGCCACGTGCGGCACGCTGATCGCCGCCGCCCCCGCGCAGGCCACGACCACGGCAGCCCCCTCCTCCGCCGCCTCGGCCCAGGCGACCGCGAAGAAGATGATCGGCAACTCGGCCGAGTTCCAGTGCTTCTCGAACATCGTGTCGCACGAGAGCGGCTGGAACCCGAAGGCCACCAACGCCTCCAGCGGCGCCTACGGCCTGGTCCAGGCGCTGCCGGCCTCGAAGATGGCCTCGGCCGGCTCGGACTGGAAGACCAACCCGGCCACCCAGATCAAGTGGGGCCTGGACTACATGAAGGACCGCTACGGCAGCGCCTGTGACGCCTGGTCCTTCTGGCAGGCCAACAACTGGTACTGACGAGCGAGCGTCACCCCTGATACCGAAGGCGGCGGCCCCCTGATCCCCGGGGCCGCCGCCTTCGCCCGTCTCAGCCCAGGACCAACGGCAGCCGCACGGCGGGACCGCCCAGCACGGCTGTTTCGCCGGCCGTGGGTCGGCGGTGGTGCACACCAGGGCCGCGGGGTCGGCCAGTCCGGCGGCCCGCCCGGCCGCGGAGCCCACGTCGTCCAGATGGAACCTCAGCAGCGCGGGGTCGCCGTACGGAAGAAGTCACCGGTCACCGTGTCGTCGCGCGCCATGCCCCGGACGGTAGGGCGCTTCAGATTTCCCCCACCGCCCGCAGCCACGCCGTGAAGTCCTCGATCAGTTCGGGCGGGTTGGCGGCCTCGGTGGCGTGGGCCTCCCAGCCGGGCCGGGCCATGTCGAAGACGACGACCGGCAGCGGCCGGCCCAGGACGCGCTCGATCACCCCGTCGGCGTGCAGATGGCGGGCCAGGTCGATCACGGCGTCGCGGAAGTGGGCGCGCAGCAGTCCGGCGCGGGCGGCCGTGTCCTCGTCGCGCAGCACCCGGTCCGGGTCGAACGCGCCGTCGTACCAGGCGCCGAGGGCGCGCACCTCCTCGACGTACACCTCGCTGCCGACCGGGTCCTCGGGGACGTTGCCGAGGGTCTCGAAGCCTTCGAGGAGCCAGTAGGCGTAGTTCCAGCGCGCCTCGCCGTCGTCGCCCGGGGTGTGCTCCCGCTCGTACCGGGTCTCGGTGTTGTAGCCGATGGCCACATAGGGGCGGCGGTCGTCGTCGTCCACCCGCCAGATGCGGAACGACAGGGCATAGATCTCGGGACGCAGGTCGGCGGGGAAGCGTTCCAGGACGCCGGCGGCCGCGGTGCGCAGATGGGCGAGGAAGGTCTCCGGTCGGTCGGTCATCGCAGGAGCATCCCATCCGTCAACGACAGTGGACGGCAGCCCCCTTGAGGAGTGAACGCGGGCACCGAGTATGACGTCCTCATGATCGTGCCCTCTGCCGACCTCACCCTGCTCCGGCGCCCGGACCCGGCCACGGAACGGAGCCACCCCTTCCGTTCCTTCTGCCGGCGTCGTCGTACACCGCTCCTGGCCACCCTCGCCGTGCTGCCGCTGTACGCGCTGTGGTGGGCCGTGCTGGCGACCGGCGGCGGCGACCTCGCCGCCCAGGACGCGTGGGCGGGGTTCGCGGGGCGGCACGGCTCGTCGGCGTACAACCTGTTCTGGTACGGCGGCATGCACACCGCCAACTACAGCCTGATGTCCCCGTACTTGATGGCGGCCGTCGGCGTGCGGGCGCTCACCGTGGCGTCCGGTCTCGCCGCCACCTGGATCGCGGCGGTGCTGGTGGAGCGGGTGGAGCCGCGCCGGCCGCTCGCGCCGGCGCTGCTCGCGGCGCTCGGTCTGTGGGGCAACGTGGCCTCGGGGCGCACCACGTTCGCCCTCGGGGTGGCCTTCGGACTGGCCGCGTGTCTGTACCTCACCGGGCACGGGGGCCGGCAGAAACGTCTCGTCCTCACCGGCGCCTACGCCGCGCTCGCCACCATGGCGTCCCCGGTCGCGGGGCTGTTCCTCGCCGTCGTCGGGGCGGGCCTCGTCCTGGTGCGGCGGCCAGGACCCGCCGTCGCCCTGCTCGTCCCGCCCGCGCTGGTGGTGGGCGCGACCAGTCTGCTCTTCCCCTTCCAGGGCGAGCAGTTGATGCCCGCGGGCCGCATATGGATACCCGCGTCCCTGGGCCTCGCGGTCGCGGTGCTGTCACCGCCGGCCTGGCGGGCGGCACGGTGGAGCGGCGCGGTCTACGCGGCCGGGACCGTGCTCGTGTATCTGATCCCCTCCCCCGTCGGCACGAACGTCGAGCGGTTCGCGGAGTACGCGGCGCCCGTCGCGCTGATGGCGGCCCTGCTCGCGCAGCCCCGACTCCGGCCGGTGCGCCGCGCCCTGCTCGTGGCGGCGCTGGTGTTCTCCTCCGGGTGGACCGTCAAGAAGACCGTCGACGACCTGAAGGTGTCCACGGACGTCCCCGCCTGGGCGGCGCAGACGGACGGCGTCGTACGGGCGTTGGAGTCGCTGGGCGCCGACCGGGCGCGGGTGGAGGCGGTGCCCGCCCGCAACCACCGGGAGGCGGTGGCGCTCGCCCCGCACGTGCATCTCGCGCGGGGCTGGAACCGGCAGCTCGACATGGAGCGGGCCCGGCTGTTCTACGACGGCTCGTTCTCCGCGGCCACCTACCGCGCGTGGCTGGACCGGTGGGCGGTCGGGTTCGTGGTGCTGCACGACGGCAGGCCCGACGGGTACGCCGAGGAGGAGGCGCGGCTGGTGCGGGAGCGGCGGCCCGACTGGCTGGTGCCGGTCTGGCGGGACGCGCACTGGGAGGTGTTCCGGGTGCGGGACGCGGTGCCGCTGGTGTCCGCGCCGGGGTCGGTGGTGCGCACCTCCGGCGCGGAGCTGGTGCTGCGGGTGGCGCGGCCGGGCGCGGTGACCGTGCGGATCGCGTACTCGCCGTGGCTGCGGGTGGACGGCGGCCGGTGCCTGTCCCGGGCGGGCGAGTTCACCCGGCTCACCGTGTCCGCGCCCGGCGAGTACCGGATCAGCTCGGAGTACGGTCCCTCTCCGGCACCGGCGGCCCGCTGCTGACCTCCTTCGTCCCGGTCGCCTCGGCCACCGCCGTGACCGTGCGGGCCCGGGGCCCCTGGAACAGGTACGTCAGCCCGAAGCCGGCGCCGACGACGACCGCGCCGCCGGCCGCGTCCAGGATCCAGTGGTTGCCGGTCGCGACGATCGCGGCGGCCGTGAACAGCGGGTGCAGCAGCCCGAGGGCCTTCATCCACGCCTTGGGCGCGATGACCGCGATCACCACGCCGCACCACAGCGACCAGCCGAAGTGCAGCGAGGGCATCGCCGCGTACTGGTTGGTGAGCGCGGTGAGCGTGCCGTAGTCGGGCTTGGAGAAGTCCTGGACCCCGTGGACGGTGTCGATGATGCCGAGGTCCGGCATCAGTCGCGGCGGGGCCAGCGGGTACAGCCAGAAGCCGACCAGGGCGAGCAGGGTGGCGAATCCGAGGGCGGAGCGCGCCCAGCGGTAGTGGACGGGGCGGCGCCAGTAGAGCAGGCCGAGCACCGTCAGCGGCACCACGAAGTGGAACGACGTGTAGTAGAAGTCGAAGAACTGCCGCAGCCAGCCGATCTCCACCACCGCGTGGTTGACCGCGTGCTCGATGTCCATGTGGAGCACGCGCTCCAGATCGAGGATCTGCTGTCCGTGCTCCTCGGCGCGGGCGCGGCCCGCCTCGTTGTCGCCGTCGATCGCGGCCAGCCGCACCTTGGCGTACCCGGCGTAGGTGACGCGGATGAGCAGCAGCTCCAGCAGCAGGTTCGGCCGGATCAGCACCCGCCGCAGGAACGGCAGCAGCGGCACGAACCCGAACCGGGCCGGCACGGGCGGGGCGTACGGCGTGGGCACCGGGTCGCGGAAGTACGGCGAGGTGCGGCTGAGGAACGGCACGGCGGTGGCGGCGGCCAGCGCGGCGAGCAGCACCACGTTGTCGCGCAGCGGGTGCAGGAACGCCATGTTCGGCAGCATCATCTTGGCCGGCAGCGTCATCACCAGGACGACGGCGACGGGCCACACCAGCCGGTCGCGGGCGCGCGTGCCGACCCGGCCGACGACGGTGAGCAGCACCCACAGCAGCTGGTGCTGCCACGCCGTCGGGGACACCGCTATGGCGGCGCACCCCGTGATGCCGACGGCGAGGAGCAGCTGGCCGTCGCGGGCGTAGTGCACGGCGCGCCTCAGGCCGAGCGTGACGACGACGGCGCCGAGCAGCAGGAACACGGCGATCTCCAGCGGGCCTGCGAGGCCGAGGCGGAGCAGCGCACCGTGCAGGGACTGGTTGGCGAGGGCGTCGGCGGGGCCGCCGAGCCCGACGCCCGCCAGGTGGTGCACCCAGTAGGCGGCGGAGTCCTGCGGCATGGCGGCCCAGGCGAGCGCGGTCGCCGAGGCGAAGGTGACGGCCGTGACGGTGGCGGCCTGGCGGCGGCCGGTGAGCCACAGCAGCGGCGCGAACAGCAGCAGGGTCGGCTGGAGGGCCGCCGCGACGCCGACGAGGACGCCGCCGGCCCGCTGGCCGTGGGCGACGAAGCAGCCGAGCAGGACGAGCAGCACCGGGATGATGCTGGTCTGGCCGAGCCACAGGGTGTTGCGCACCGGCAGGGACACCATGAGCAGGCTGACCGCGACGGGCGCGGCGAGCAGCGCGGTGCGCCGGCCGACCGGCTGGGGCAGGGCGCGGGCGGCGATCAGCGCCAGCGCCACCACGAGCAGCAGGGTGCCGAAGGTCCAGCCCCAGCCGAGGGTCTCCTCGGCCGATCTGGTGAGCGGTTTGAGGACCAGCCCGCCGAAGGGCGTGCCGGTGAACTCGGTGGAGTCGTAGAGGGAGCCGCTGACGTGCAGCACGCCCTCGGGGCCCACCCAGGTCTCCAGGTCGGTCAGGCGTTCACCGCTGGGGGTGGTGAGGACGAGGGTGACCTGGCGCACCGCGAGGACGGCGGCGAGCAGCCACAGTCCCAGGCGCGCCGCCCGCAGCCGTGCCCGGGCGCCGCCCACGGCCGTCGCGCCGAACGCCTCGGCCGTCCGCCCACTGTGTTCCGCATTCGCCACGCCTCGTCGGCCTCCCGCCCCGTTGTCGCCCCGCGCGTCCCGTGCGGGGGTCGTGCGTGCGCGGCCCCGCAGGGCGCGCACCCCTCGACGAAGACGCCGGACACCGCCGCTTCACCTGACGGCCCTCTCTCTTTTGTCCGGATGACGATAGTCCGCGCGGGATGCGGTTGCCTCGGGGCGACGCGAGAAGGATCACAACCGGCCACCCCCGGCGGAGATCGCCTGGATCGCGACGTTCCTGCGTATCCCGCATTTCCGTGCAGTATGCATCGATCCCCGTACCGTACGTAACGGGGAAACGCCGCCTATCGTCGCTGGCTTCGGCCCGCCCGACAGTGCCGCCGCGCGGACCCGTCCCTGTTCCCGACGAAAGGCAGGCGAGCGAAGTCTTGTCGACTGCTCAGGTCGCCCATCACTCCGTCGCCCCCGGTCCCGCCGGTTCCCCCCAGGCCGGTGCGGCACAGGCACCCGACCCCTCCCTCGGTCCCCCGACGGTCACCGACCCCGCGCTGGTCAAGCGCGCCGTGAAGGCGGCCGCGCTCGGCAACGCCATGGAATGGTTCGACTTCGGTGTCTACAGCTACATCGCCGTCACCCTCGGCAAGGTCTTCTTCCCCACGGGCAACGCCACCGCGCAGCTGCTCTCCACGTTCGGCGCCTTCGCCGCGGCCTTCCTGGTCCGCCCGCTCGGCGGCATGGTCTTCGGCCCGCTCGGCGACCGCGTGGGCCGGCAGAAGGTCCTCGCCCTCACGATGATCATGATGGCGGCGGGCACCTTCGCCATCGGCCTGATCCCCTCCTACGCCGCGATCGGCGTGGGCGCCCCGATCCTGCTGCTGGCGGCCCGCCTGGTGCAGGGCTTCTCCACCGGCGGCGAGTACGCCGGCGCCTCCACCTTCATCGCCGAGTACGCCCCCGACAAACGGCGCGGCTTCCTCGGCAGCTGGCTGGAGTTCGGCACGCTCGCCGGATACATCGGCGGCGCGGGTCTGGTGACCCTGATGACGGCGCTGCTGTCCACGGACGACCTGCTCTCCTGGGGCTGGCGCATCCCGTTCCTGATCGCGGGCCCGATGGGCGTCATCGGCCTCTACCTGCGCATGCGCCTGGAGGAGACCCCCGCCTTCGCCGCCGAGGTCGCCAAGGCCGAGACCGAGCGGCCCAAGGTGCCGCTGCGCGAGACGGTCACGGGCCAGTGGCGCGCGCTGCTGCTGTGCGTCGGCCTGGTGCTGGTCTTCAACGTCACCGACTACATGCTGCTGTCGTACATGCCGAGCTACCTCACCAGCGAGCTGGGCTACGACGCCACGCACGGCCTGGTCGTCGTCCTCGGCGTGATGGTGCTGATGATGATCGTGCAGCCGTTCGTGGGCGCGCTGACCGACCGGGTGGGCCGCCGCCCGGTGATGGCGGCCGGCTGCGCGGGATTCCTCGCGCTGTCCGTGCCCGCGCTGCTGCTGATCCGCGACGGCGGGCTGCTCGCGGTCGCCACCGGCATGGGCGCGCTCGGCCTGCTGCTCGTCTGCTTCACCGCGGCGATGCCGTCCGCGCTGCCCGCGCTGTTCCCCACCCGGGTCCGCTACGGCTCGCTGTCGATCGGCTTCAACGTCTCCGTGTCCCTGTTCGGCGGCACGACCCCGCTGGTGGTGACCGCGCTGATCGGCGCCACCGGCGACGTGATGATGCCCGCCTACTACATGATGGCGGCCGCCGTGATCGGCGGGTTCGCGGTGTGGCGCATGGCCGAGTCGGCCGGCCGCCCGCTGCCCGGCTCGCCCCCGTCGCTGGAGCCCGGGACACACCCGGAAAAGGTCTGACATCCCGGGGCCGCGCCCCGTATCTTCGACAGCCGATCCGGCCGGGCCGTCCGGCCGGCCCGGCGGAAGGCACCCTGCATGAGCGAGGCGCGGCTCTGGAACGCGGTGGACGACTACTTCACCGAGCGGCTGCTCGGCGACGACCCGGACGACGCCCTGACGGCGGCGCTGCGCGACAGCGACGCCGCCGGCCTCCCGCCCATCGCCGTCTCCCCCCTCCAGGGCAAGCTGCTCCAGCTCCTCGCCCGGATCCAGGGCGCTCGGCGCGTCCTGGAGATCGGCACGCTCGGCGGCTACAGCACCATCTGGCTGGGCCGCGCGCTGCCCGCCGACGGACACCTGGTCACCCTCGAGTACGACCCCCGGCACGCCGAGGTCGCCGTCCGCAACATCGCCCGCGCCGGTCTCGCCGAGCAGGTGGAGGTGCGGGTCGGCCCGGCGCTGGAGTCGCTGCCGAAGCTCGCGGACGAGCAGCCGCCTCCGTTCGACCTGGTGTTCATCGACGCCGACAAGGCGAACAACCCGCACTACGTCGAGTGGGCGCTGCGCCTCACGGCGGCGGGCAGCCTGATCGTCCTCGACAACGTGGTGCGCGGCGGCCGGGTCGCCGACCCGGACAACACCGACCCGGACGTGCTGGGCACCCGCGCCGCCCTGGAGATGTTCGGCACCCACCCGCGGCTCGACGCCACCGCGGTCCAGACGGTCGGGGTCAAGGACCACGACGGGTTCGCGCTGGCACGCGTGGTGTCCTGAGCGGACGCAGGAGCCTGGGCGGGCTCAGATCTCGTGGTAGAAGCCCACGTTGACGCTGCGCGGGGCGGTGCGGTCCAGGATCACGGCCTCGCCGCTGCCGCCCCGGGGCAGCGGCACGGTCCCGCCGTACGCGACCGGCTGGGCGTACTCCCCGACGGTCAGCCGCACCTCCGACGACGGCTCGGGCAGCGAACCGCGCAGCCAGGTCAGCTGCCAGCTGCCGTCCTGCGCGCACTGGAACTCCAGGTGCACCCGTGACACGAACAGCCAGTCGTCCGGCGTCGCCAGCCGGCACAGGGACGTGTCCCGCCCCACCCGCAGCACGGTGCCCGGCTCGCTGGGCGCGTCGGCCATCAGCATCCCGGCCGTGGCGCCCGATTCCGCCGCTGACACCGCGGCCATGGTGAGTTCGAGCACGTGCGCTCCTCCTGAGAGGTCCTGGGGCCGGGACGGCCGGATCGGCCGCCCGCCGCCAGATGATAAAACGCCCGGCCGTACCGCGTCCGGCACAATGGGGTCATGACCGAGCGGAAGCCACCGGGTGTCTCCTTCGAGAGCTGGGTCGACAAGCAGATCCGCGACGCCGGGGCGCGCGGGGAGTTCGAACGGCTCGAAGGCGCCGGCCGTCCGCTGCCGCCCGAGATCGAGAGCACCTACGACGAACTGTGGTGGGTCAAGCGGAAGATGGTCCGCGAGGGCATGTCGGTGCTGCCGCCGACGCTGGCCCTGCGCAAGGAGGCCGAGGACGCCCTTGAGGCGGCCCTCGCGGCCCCTTCGGAACGGATCGTGCGGAAGATCCTCGCGGACATCAACGCGAAGATCAGCGACATGATGTTCAAGCCGCCGCCCGGCCCCCCGCTGGGCAAGAAGCCGTACGACGTCGAGGACGTCGTACGCCAATGGCGGGAGCGCCGGGCGGCGTCGGAAGGACGGGGCGGACCTGGCGGGCGGGGCGGCTCAGACGTGTAGCAGGCGCTCCGCGAGTTCGCGGTAGTCCCGCAGCGCGAGCCGCAGTTGCTCGGTGTCGGCGGCCGTGGCGGCGTCGCCCTTCTTCGGGTCGCCGGACGCGGGCGTCTTCCAATTCCGCGTGAGGGTGCGGCGGCGCTCGGTGAGGGCGTCGGAGAGCCGCTCGGTGATCTCGTGCAGGACGAGGTCGGCCTCCTCGACGGCGTCCCGCGGCCGGTCCACGAACCCGGCGACGGCCTGCCGCAGCTGAGCGGAGAGACGGTCACAGGTGTCGTCGGCGAGGAGCCGGGAGTCGGGGCCGTGGTGTCCGTCGCCCTCGGTGGGGGTGCCGTGCGGGCCCGGGGTGTGGGCGCCGGTGCCGGCGCCCTCCGGGCGGGGCGCGCGGGTCCCGGTGCCGTCCGGGCCCGGGGTGTGGGCGCCGGTGCCGTCCGGGCCGGGTACGGAGGTCCGGTCGGACGTGCCGGACGGCGTACCCGACGTACCGGCGGACGTGCGCTCGCCGGGCTGCGGGTGGGCCGCGACCAGGGGGCTCTCGGTGCCGGCGGAACCCGTACCGGAGCCGCGCGGAGCGTCCGTCTCGCCGAAGCCGACCGTGGAGTCCGCGCCCCCGCGGCTCGTGGAGGGCTCCGTCCTGCGGCCCGCCTCCGTCTTGTGGTCGAGCGTGGCCGCCTCGTGGCCGGGGTCCGCGGAGGCGGGGCCGGGCGCCGGGGCGTTGGGACCGTTGGGGATCCAGGTGTCCTGGGTGGTGCGACGGGGTGCCTCGGGCATGACGATCAGCTCTCCTTCGCCTGGCGGCGGTGCAGCAGCGACGGGGTGCGGTGACCGTCGCGGCGGGTGGCGGGGGCGGCCGTACGCTCGCCGGCGCCGGCGCGGCGTCCGCCGTCGTGGCGCGACGGCCGGACCAGTTCCTCGAACAGCGCCCGCGCCTCGACCATCGCCTCGCGCATGTCCTCCGTGCCCGCGGCGCCGTCGTGCGCGCCGTCCGGGTGGGCCCGCGCGACGCGGTGGACGCGGCGGTAGCCCTCGACATGGTGGGCGTGGTGCACGGACAGCGCCGCGACCTGCTCCTCGTACTGCCCGCCGGCGGGGAAGCCCCGCGTGCCGGCGAGTTCGGCGATCAGCCGGTCGGCCTCGGCGACCGCCTCACGCGGCGCGTCGACGAACCGCTCCTGGGCGGCCGTCCAGCGCGCCTCGTAGCGCTCACGCTCGGCCGGCTCCAGCGGGCGTACCTGCAGGGAGCCGTGGCGCTCCACGCGCTCGGACAGCTCCCGCTCGGCGGCCTTGGTGTCACCGTCGTGCCGGGCGACGGCACGCTCGTACTCGGGACCGAAGCGCCGCTTGAGGCTCGCGCCGTGTCGCGGGCCGCGTGCGCGCAGGGTCAGGACGGCCGCGACGGCGACAACGACCGCGACAATCACGATCAACGCAATGATCAGGCCAGTGGACATGAATGCCTTCCGGGGGTTCTCGTCCCAACCGGCACTCCTCGCGAGCCGGTTCGCCCCAACGGGTTGCCCGTTGCACCGCGCACAAACTGCGCGGCACAGACGCCGGCCGACCGCCCGCGCCGTCCGGCGCCCCAATTCGCTTGCGGGCAGGGCCGGTCGGGGGCACAGAATGCGGCCATGCCCTGGACCGTCGCCCCGGAACCCCCCGACTCGCCCGCCGCCCTCGCGCTCTGGCGGGCGTACTACACGGAGGTCAGCGACCGCTGGTACCTGCTGCGCGAGGGGCGCAGGACCGACCCGGACGAGCTGGAGCGGGAGATCGCCGCGCGGTCGGGCGCCGACCTGGCCCCGCCGCGCGGACTGCTGCTGGTCGCGCGGTACGGGGGCGGGCCGGCGGGCAGCGCCGGGATCCGCCTGTCACGGGACGACGCGGCGGCCGAGCTGACCCGGGTGTTCCTGTACGAGGGGATGCGCGGCCGGGGCGGGGCGGCGCTGCTGGTGCGGGCCGCGGAGGAGGCGGCGCGGGAGCGCGGCGCCCGCCGGATGATCCTGGACACCCGGGCCGACCTGGTCGAGGCACGCGCCCTGTACGCCCGCCTCGGGTACGCCGAGACAGCGCCGCACAACGACGACCCGTACGCGGAGCACTGGTTCGCCAGGCGGCTGGTCTGAGACAGGGCCCGTCCGAGGCGGGCCCCCGCGTCTCAGCGCGCCGGGGCGGCCGCGTGGGCGCCCTGGGGGCGTTCGCCGGCGGAGCCGCACAGCTCGTCGTTGAGCTCGTGCACGAGCTGCACCAGGTCGGTCGGGCGGTCCGGTCCCCACCAGTCGCCCAGCAGCTCCGCCAGGGACTCCTCGCGCGCCCGCGCCAGCCGTTCGCCGACCTCGCGGCCCTCGTCGGTGAGCACCATGTCGACGCCCCGGCGCACGGCGAGGTGCCGGCTCTCGACCTGCCGGGTGGCCTCCAGGACGACGTCCAGCGGGACGGGGTTGCGCTCGGCGAGCCGGGCGGGTTCCACCGAGCCGTGACGGCGGATCCGCAGCAGCAGCCAGCTCGACGCGGGCAGCAGGTCGTAGCCCGCGCGGTCGGTGATCTTCCGGTAGATCTCCCGGCGCCCCTCGCGGGTGCCGAGCACCGACAGGGCGCGGCACACCTCGTCGTGCGAGGAGCGTTCCACCGGGTTGGGGGCGAGCGTCTCGGAGACGTCGGGCGCGGTGACGGAGGCGCGCAGAGGGTCCTCCTTGAGGAACCAGGCCAGCGCGAAGCCGAGCAGCGCCACCGGCACGGCGTACAGGAAGACGTCGGTGATGGCGGTGGAGTAGGCGTCGAGCGCGGCGGGGCGCAGGGGAGGCGGCAGGGCGCCGATGCCGCGCGGGTCGGCCTCCAGGGTCTCGGGCGACACGCCGGGCGGCAGGTCCACACCGCGGAAGGCGGCGCTGAGCTGGTCGCCGAGCCGGCCGGCGAAGATCGCGCCGAACACGGCGACCCCGAACGAGGCGCCGATGGACCGGAAGAAGGTGGCACCGGAGGTGGCGACGCCGAGGTCCTCGTAGGGGACGGCGTTCTGCACGATCAGCACCAGGACCTGCATGACCAGGCCGAGCCCCAGGCCGAAGACGAAGAAGCAGGCGCTCATCACCGCGTCGGAGCTCCGGGTGTCGAGCTGGTGGAGCAGCAGCAGTCCGACGGCGGTGACGGCGGTGCCCGCGATCGGGAACACCTTCCAGCGGCCGGTGCGGCTGACGATCTGCCCGGATCCTGTGGACGCCAGCAGCATGCCGGCCACCATCGGCAGCATGTGCACGCCGGACAGGGTCGGGCTGATGCCGTGCACGACCTGGAGGAAGGTCGGCAGATAGGTCAGCGCGCCGAACATCGCGAAGCCGACGATGAAGCTGATCACCGCGGACAGGGTGAAGGTCCGCACGCGGAACAACTTCAGCGGCAGCACCGGTTCGGCGGCCCGCCGCTCCACCGCGACGAACGCGACGGTCAGCACGGCGCCCAGCACCGCGAGCCCGATGATCTGCCAGGACGCCCAGGGCCAGGTGGTGCCGCCGAGGGAGGCGACCAGCACCAGGCAGGTGGCGACGGAGGCGATGAGCAGGGTGCCCAGGTAGTCGATGACGTGCTTGGTCGACCGGCGGGGGATGTGCAGCACGGCGGCGATGACGAGGAGGGCGACGATCCCGACGGGCACGTTGACGTAGAACACCCAGCGCCAGCTGAGGTGTTGGGTGAAGAGGCCGCCGAGCAGCGGCCCGAGCACGCTCGTCGCGCCGAACACCGCCCCGAACAGCCCCTGGTAGCGGCCGCGTTCGCGGGGCGGCACCAGGTCGCCGACGATCGCCATCGACAGCACGATCAGCCCGCCGCCGCCGAGTCCCTGAAGGGCACGGAAGCCGATCAGCTGGGGCATGTCCTGAGCGGCCCCGCACAGGGCGGAGCCGACGAGGAAGATGACGATGGCGGTCTGGAAGAGGCGTTTACGGCCGTACTGGTCGCCGAGCTTGCCCCACAGCGGGGTCGCGGCCGTGGACGCCAGCAGATACGCGGTGACCACCCAGGACAGGTGCTCCAGGCCGCCCAGTTCGCTGACGATGGTCGGCAGGGCGGTGGAGACGATGGTCTGGTCGAGGGCGGCCAGCAGCAGGCCGAGCAGCAGCGCGCCGATCGACAGCCACACGCCGCCCGACACCTGGTCCGCGCCCTGCCCGCCGGCGGCCGCCGTAGCGTCCGGGGGCGCGGGCCGCGTACGTCCCGTTTCCGGCGCCGAACGGTGCGCGTCCCCGGCCATGCGGACCTCCAGAGGTTCTCGTATCCCCCCCCATCGTGATCGGTGTGTCCCGTTATGGCCTGTCGAGTCCGGGCGGAACTCTGCATTCCGGGGGCGCGCGGACCGGAGTGTGAAGAAGATCTGCATAATCTCTGGAGTTCGCGAGGGGAGGGACGACACGTGGACCAGCCGAACGGGCACCCGTGCCCGGAATGCGGTGCGCCCAGGCACGCCGACCACACACCGACGTGCGCCTGCACCCGCCGCGCCGCCGACGCCCTCCGCGACACCCGCACGGCGGAGGCGGCGGCCGCGGAGGACTTCGATCCCCTGCGGATACGGCCGTACGTCGACCTGAACGGCACTAGCCCGGACGGGTTGCCGAAGGCAACGAAGGGGACGCCCTCACCGTCGGGGACGCCTCGGGCGACGGCGCACGGCGGTGCGCCGGCAGACGCGGCCGCGACCCCTGGGCCGCACCCCGAAGCCGCGAGCCCCTCCGCACACGACGGCCCCACCCCCTCCGCCGCGACCCCCGCGCACGGGACGCGCCCTGCGGGAGGCCCGGCGGCCCACGAGTGGCCGCCCGCGACGCCCGGGACGCCTCGGGCGACGGCGCACGGCGGTGCGCCGGCAGACGCGGCCGCGACCCCTGGGCCGCACCCCGAAGCCGCGAGCCCCTCCGCACACGACGGCCCCACCCCCTCCGGCGCGACCCCCGCCAACGGGACGCCGCCGGCGCAAGGCCCGGCGGCCCGCGCAGGGACCCCCGCGCACGAGGATCAGCGAACGACGGCGGCTCGGGCCGGGAGCGAGCGGCCGGGGGCGCCCGACGCCACGATGACCTTGAAGGCGCTCGGCCCGGACGCCGCGACGCAGGGTAGGGCGGCACGCGACTCGGCGGCAGCCGCAGGCACCGGAGCGGCAGCCCACGCGCAGGCCACGCACACCGGCAACCCTGACGGCACCGGAAACCGCGCCTCCGCGCACGGCGGACAGCAGGCCCCGGCGGACGCCGGCGGCTCGGCGGAAGCTGCCACCAGCGCCGACGCGCCCCCCACCGCCCGGCCGCAGGCCGAGGCCGGAGCCGCCGCGCCCGACGCCACCATGGCCCTGCGCGCCGTCCGCCCCGACGGCGCGGCTCCCGGCGGAACCGCGTCCGACGACGACCGCACGTCCGTCCTCCCCACCCCCCTCGCCCCCGGCACCGCGCAGCCGAATGTCGACGATCTCGGTCTCTTCGACGACGCCACGCGCCCCCTCAGCGCGGTGTCCGCAGGGGCGCCGGCCCCGCGCCCCGAGGCCACCGCACCCCACAGCCGCGGCTCCCGCCGCCGGCGCGGAGCCCTCATCGCCGCGTCCGGCGCCGTCGTGGCCGTACTGGGCGCGGCCGGCTGGGCGAGTGGGCTGTTCTCGTACGAGACGCCGTCGCGGGACACCGCCGCGCCGGACGACGTCAGGGCGAGCGTGCCGGACGCGTCGTCGGAGGAGCCCGCGGCGGAGCCGTCCTCCGAGGCCCCGTCCGCCTCCCCCAGCGCGTCCGCGTCGGAGTCTCCGTCCGCGAGCGCGTCCGGGTCGGCCTCGCCCTCGGCGTCGGCCTCCGCACCGAGCGCGTCCGCGACCGCGAGCGCCGAGCCCTCGGCGACCCCGTCGCCCGGCGCGGCGTCGTCCGCGCCCGCCGTGGCCCCGGAGCCGGAGGAACCGGTCGACACCGCGCCCGTGCTGCGGCGCGGCGACCGGGGACCGGAGGTCGTCGAACTCCAGCAGCGGCTGCGCCAGGTGTGGCTGTACCAGGGCGACGCGGACGGCCGGTACAGCCGCCGGGTGGAGGAAGCCGTGCGCCACTACCAGTGGCAGCGGGGCATCAACGAGGAACTGGGCGTCTACGGCCCGCAGACCCGCGCCCGCCTGGAGTCGGAGACCCGGACGCCCTGACGGGCGGCCAGGGCGCCCGAAGCCGCTTGCCAGGGCCTGTCCCGCGGATCAAGCCGAAGACCCGGGGTCCGGCACGCCCCTCCCCGCCTGGACCGACGCGGGAGCACCCCCACCGGCGGCGGGCCCTCGACGCTCCACTCCGGCTTGAACCGGCTTGGTCCGCCGGCCCCGGACACCCTGACGGGCCAGGGCGCCGCCTTGACGGGCCCGGGCGCCGCCTTGACGGTCTCGGGCGCCCAAACCGCCGTCAGGCGGAGACATGCAGCAGGATCGTCCCCTCCGCCGTCCGCTCCACCCGTACCTGGGTGAGGTCGCGGACGACGACGTCCGGCTGGTGGAAGCCCGCGCGCGGGCCGATGCCGACCACCCGCATCCCGGCGGCGCGCCCCGCGGTGATCCCCGCGCCGGAGTCCTCGAAGACGACGCAGTCGGCCGGGTCGACGCCCAGTTCCGCCGCGCCCTTCAGGAAGCCCTCCGGGTCGGGCTTGCTCGCGCCGACCGACTCCGCCGTGATCCGCACCGCGGGCTGTTCGAGCCCGGCGGCGGCCATCCGGGCCGTGGACAGGGCGACGTCCGCCGAGGTGACGAGCGCGTGCGGCAGCCCGTCGAGGGAGGCGAGGAACTCACGGGCGCCCGGTATCGCGACGACGCCCTCGGTGTCGGCGGTCTCCTCCGCGAGCAGCCGGGCGTTCTCGGCGTAGTTCTGCTCCATGGGCCGGTCCGGCAGCAGCAGGGCCATGGAGGCGTAGCCCTGCCTGCCGTGCACCACCTTCATGACCTCGTCGCCGTCCAGCCCGTGGCGTTCGGCCCAGCGGCGCCAGATGCGCTCGACGGAGGCGTCGGAGTTGACGAGGGTGCCGTCCATGTCGAGCAGGAGGGCGCGGGCGGGGAGTACGGCGGTGGTGGTGGCCGTCATCGGCTGCTCCAAGGCGGGGGTACGGGACCGTGGAGGCGGTTCCCGGGCGGGACAGAGCGGCCCCGCCCGCCGGTCAGGGGAAACGGGCGGGAGCCACTTTGTTCAACCACGGTACAAAACGAACCCGGTTTCCCGCCACCGCCTCCACGGGGTGTTCACCGGCGGGACCGGCGCGCGTCACCCGGCGACCGCCTCCCACAGGCTCCACACGCCCAGGCCCAGCATGAGCAGCGCGGCGATCCGCGTGATCAGCTTCAGCGGCACCCGCTTCATCAGCGCCTTGCCGCCGACGATGCCGAGACCGGCCACCGCCCACAGCGCCAGCACGGCGCCCAGGCCCACGGAGAGCGGGTCGTCGTAGCGGGCGGCGAGGTTGGCCGTCATGATCTGCGTCAGGTCGCCGAACTCGGCGACCAGGATGAGCATGAACCCGGCCCCCGCGACCTTCCAGAAGGACTGGTCCTCGGGCTTGCGGATCTCCTCCTCGTCCTCGTCCTTCTTGAGCAGCAGCATCGCCGCGCCCGCGAGGAAGAGCACGCCCGTGAGCGCGTGGACGAGCTGCTGCGGCAGCAGGGTCAGCACACTGCCCGCCGCCACGGCCAGCGCGACGTGCACCGCGAAGGCGGCGGCGACGCCGGCGAAGACGTACGAGGCGCGGTAGCGGGTGCCGAGGACGAGACCGGCGAGCGCGGTCTTGTCGGGCAGTTCGGCCAGGAAGACGACGCCGAAGACGACGGCCGTCACGGTCAGGCTGATCAACGGTTCCTCAATCGGTCGGGGCCGCCCCGCCGAGAGTGATGGGCTTGCGCGCAAGACACCTCGGCACGGCAGCACACTCGGCGCCCGCACCGTACGGCGCGGGCGTGCACTGCTTGCCGAAGGTCTCGCCGGCAGGACCCCTGACGGGTCTGCCTCCGGGCGCCGGCTCAGGCGGGCTGAGCAGTATGTCGACGGTCCGGCACAGGGCTACTCCCCTTCTGCGCCGTCCATCGTACGGGAGGTATGGCCGGACCCCGGAAACGGCCGCCGGACCGGGCCGCCCGCACCGCCGTACGCGGAAACTTCACACCTGAACCATAGACGTGTCATGAGCGCGTCATTAACTTCTTACCGGACCCTCGCCTCCCGGCAACACGGCGCCGCGAGCATTCCCCTGCACGCACGCCAACGCCCGCACCCCACAAGGGAGTTCGCATGTCGAAGTTCTACGCGCGTCGACGGCTCAGCATAGCCGCGGCGCTCACCGGACTCATAGCCTCCGTCGGCCTCTTCAACGCCCCGGCCGCCTCCGCCGCCCTCCCCACCCCCGTGAGCGCCGCCACAGCCCGCAGCTACCTCGCCACCCTCCCCGTGCGCACCGAGAGCCGGACCGGCTACGACCGCGACCTGTTCCCCCACTGGATCACCATCAGCGGCAGCTGCAACACCCGCGAGACGATCCTCAAGCGCGACGGCACCAACGTCGTCACCGACTCCGCCTGCGCCGCCACCAGCGGCAGCTGGTACTCCCCGTACGACGGCGCCACCTGGTCCGCCGCCTCCGACGTGGACATCGACCACATGGTGCCGCTCGCCGAGGCCTGGGACTCCGGCGCGAGCTCCTGGACCACCGCCCAGCGGCAGGCCTTCGCCAACGACCTGACCCGGCCGCAGCTCCTCGCCGTCACCGACAACGTCAACCAGTCCAAGGGCGACCAGGACCCCGCCACCTGGATGCCGTCCCGCACGGCCTACCGCTGCACCTACGTCCGCGCGTGGGTCCAGGTGAAGTACCACTACAACCTGGCGGTCGACTCGGCCGAGAAGTCCGCGCTGCAGGGGTACCTCAACAACTGCTGACGCGGCACGGTCCCGACCGCCGGGTGCGCCGATCTCCCCGGCGGCCTCCGTCGCTGCGTACCGTACGGGGCGACGGAGGAAGGGGTCACCATGGCCGGACTGCGGCTCGGACCGCTGCTGAGGTACGTCGACGGGTCGTCCGCGACCGTCTGGGCGGAGACGGACGGCCCGGGCACCGTGGAGGTGCGCTGCCCGGACGGCGCCGGAGGGACCTCCGGCACCTTCCAGGTGTGCGGACACCACTACGCCCTGGTCCGGGTCACCGGCCTCACCCCGGGCACGTCCACCCCGTACGAGGTCCACGTGGACGGCGATCGCGTGTGGCCGCTCGCCCGGGAGCCGTTCCCGTCGTTCCCGCCGTCGGTGATCCGCACCCCGGCCGGCGACGACCGGGCACGCATCTCCTTCGGCTCCTGCCGCTGGGCCTCCCCGCCCACCGGCGAGCCCGACCCGGTGGGTCCCGACGCCCTGGACGCCCTCGCCAAGCGCATCGCCGCCGACCCCGAGGGCGAACGCCCCGACGTGCTGCTGCTCCTCGGCGACCAGGTGTACGCCGACGAGACCTCCGACGCCACGAAGGAGTGGCTGGCCGCACGCCGCGACCTGAGCGAGCCGCCGGGCAGCCAGGTGACGGACTACGAGGAGTACACCCACCTCTATTACGAGTCCTGGCTCGACCCGCAGGTGCGCTGGCTGCTCTCCACCGTCCCCACCTGCATGATCTTCGACGACCACGACGTCATCGACGACTGGAACACCTCCGCCTCCTGGGTCGAGGACATGCGCGCCACGTCCTGGTGGCACGAGCGGGTGCTCAGCGGGCTGATGTCGTACTGGGTGTACCAGCACCTGGGCAACCTCTCCCCCGCCGACGTCGAGACCGACCCCCTCTACGCCGCCGTACGGGAGACCCCCGACGGCACCGTCGCGCTGCGGGACTTCGCCACCCGGGCGGAGGCCGACGCGACCGCCGTGCGCTGGAGCTACCGCCGTGACTTCGGCCGGGTGCGGCTGGTCATGGTGGACAGCCGCGCGGCCCGCGTGCTGGAGGAGGGGCGGCGCTCGATGCTCGACCGGGACGAGGCCGACTGGCTGCGCGCCCAGGTTTCCGACGACCGCGGCTCCTACGACCATCTGCTCGTCGGCACCTCCCTGCCCTGGCTGCTCCCCCATCTCGTGCACGACGTCGAGGAGTGGGACTCCGTGCTGTGCCGGGGCGACAAGGGGCCGCGCTGGGCGCGGCTCGGGGAGAAGCTGCGGCGCGCGGCGGACCTGGAGCACTGGTCGGCGTTCCCGGACTCGTTCGCCGAGCTGGCGGAGCTGCTCGCCGACGTGGGCAGCGGCCCGGACGCGCCCGCCACGGTGTGCGTGCTGTCCGGGGACGTCCATCACGCCTATGTCGCCGAGCCGAGCTGGCCCGGGCGGGCGCAACCCGATGCGCGGGTGGTGCAGTTGACCTGCTCCCCGGTGCACAACTCCATCCCGGCCTCGATGCGGGTGGGCTTCCGGTTCGGCTGGAGCGCGGCCGCGCGGTCCCTTGGCCGGGTGTTCCGACGGCATGGCGGTCTCGGGCAGCCGCCGGTCGGCTGGCGCAGGACGGGCGGGCCGTGGTTCGGCAACCAGCTCATGACGCTGGCCACGCGCGGGCGTTCGGCGGTGCTGCGGCTGGAGCACGCGCAGGAGGAGCGGGGCGGCGTGCGGCTGCGGCGGGTGATGGAGCGGCAGTTGAGCCGCTGAGCCGCTTGGGCCCCCGGGTGCCTGTGAGCCCGCTGTGCGGCGGGGGGTGGTTCCGGTCATCCGGGTGATCAAGGGGGTGCTCCGGGGTGCGCGGTGACGTGCGGCGCGAGCCCTCGGAGGCACGCGGGAGGAGGTCAAAAGGGACCCGAGCCGTGGCCAAATGTTGAACTTGCAAGCAAGATTTAGGCACACCTAACGTGGGTCTCCGACTCGGTTCCGCCCCCCCTGGACCGGCCTCATCCGGGGGCCGGCCCGACCGAAGGAGACACCCCCCATGAACGGACGCCTCACCAGCGCCCAGCCCTATGCGCTGGGCCTGTTCCGCATGGTCGTCGGCCTGCTCTTCGCCTGTCACGGCGCCGTGTCCCTGCTCGGCCTGTTCGGCGGCACGGACGGCAACGGCTCCACCGTCGAGACCGGCGCCTGGCCGGGCTGGTACGCCGCGGTCATCGAGCTCGTCGGCGGCACGCTCGTCCTGCTCGGGCTCGGCACCCGGGCTGCCGCGTTCATATCGTCCGGCGCGATGGCGTACGCGTACTTCAAGGTGCACCAGCCCGAGGCCCTGTGGCCCATCGAGAACCACGGCGAGAGCGCGGCCCTGTACTGCTGGGCCATGTTCCTGCTGATCTTCACCGGCTCCGGGGCCTTCGGGCTGGACCGCCTGCTCGCCCGTCGCGCCTCCGCGCGGGACGGACGGCACGCGGAGCGCACGCCCGTCACCGCCTGACCGTCCTACCGCTTCACCGCACGCACCCGCACGACCGCCGACGCCTCCCCACGGCACCCGCCTCCCCGACGGCACCGAGTCGCACACGGCGCCCCCCGCATACCCGCGGGGGGCGCCTTCGCGTTCGGAGGCACATGAACCCCCCGTGACCCTTCTGTCACTTACCGGGCGTACGCTCTATGGCTGTCATAGGCCTCTCCTGCCACTTCTGCCGCCTCCACCGCGACAGCGCGGCAGCACGGGCCCACGGGGGCGTACGGGGAGTGCGAGTGGACAGTGTCGGGTCGCTGGTCGGCAGCCCGTGGATCTACGCGGTGGTGGCCCTGTCGGTCCTGCTCGACGTGTTCCTCCCGGTGCTGCCCAGCGGGGTGCTGGTGATCACCGCGGCCACCGCGGCCGCCGCGAGCACCGCCGCCTACGTGCCCGACATCCTGGTGCTGACGCTCTGCGCCGCGACCGCCTCCGTCCTCGGCGACCTGGTCGCCTATCGCCTCGCCTGGCGCGGCGGCGCCCGTCTGGACCGGGCCCTCGCCCGCTCCCGCCGGCTGCGGAGCGCGCAGGAACGTCTCGGCGCGGCGCTGGCCCGGGGCGGCGGCGGCCTCGTCGTCCTCGCCCGGTTCGCACCGGCCGGCCGCTCGGTGGTCTCCCTCGGCGCGGGCGCCGCCCGCCACCGCGCCCGCGACTTCCTCCCCTGGTCGGCCCTCGCCGGCCTCACCTGGGCCGGGTACAGCGTCGCCCTCGGCTACTTCGGCGGCCAGTGGCTCGGCGCGACATGGCTGGCGGCGGCGGTCTCGGTGATCGCGCTGTTCGCGGCGGGAGCGGGGGCGGGGTATCTGATGCGGAAGCCGCAGCCTTCGGAGGCGCGGTAGCCCACGCCCTCCGGGGCGGACCCGGTCCCGGCCGCTCGGCGGCCGAGGGTGTCTTTCGGCGGCCGGAGGGCTCGGCTTGCGCCGCGAGGGGCGTGGTTCAGCTTGCGACCGGAGGGCGTCTCTCAGCTTGCGACCCGAGGGGCGTCGTTCAGCTTGTGCCCCGGGGGGCGTCGTTCAGCTTGCGCCGCGTGGGCCCTAGTTGTGCTGTTCGGGCAGGTTGGTGACGCGGCTGGCTGGTGGGTGGCCGCCGATGCCGGTGTGGGGTCGGTGGTAGTTGTACCAGTCCAGCCAGTCGGGAAACGCTG
>BNBH01000028.1 GCA_014655195.1 Streptomyces cellulosae
GAACCACTCCGGGTGCTTGTGCACCCAGGGGTGGTCCGGCGAGCACTGGAGGGCGAAGTCGAGGGCGACCTCCATGCCCAGGTCACGGGCGCGGGCCACGAACCGCCTGAAGTCCTCCAGCGTGCCCAGCCGCGGGTGCACGGCGTCGTGGCCGCCCTCGGGGGAGCCGATCGCCCACGGCACGCCCACGTCGTCCGGACCCGCGTCCAGGGAGTTGTTCGGGCCCTTGCGGAAGGTCGTGCCGATCGGGTGGATGGGCGGCAGGTAGACCACGTCGAAGCCCATCGCCGCGATCGCCGGGAGCCGGCGCGCGGCGGTGTCGAAGGTGCCGTGCGGCTGCTCGGGCGTGCCCTCCGAGCGGGGGAAGAACTCGTACCAGGAGCCGTACAGGGCGCGTTCGCGCTCGACGAGCAGGGGGAGCGGCTCGCTGCTGGTGACCAGCTCCCGCAGCGGATGCTTCGCCAGCACCGCGTCCACCTCCGGCGTCAGCGCCTCCGCCAGCCGGGCCGCCGCCGGGCGTTCCGTGTCGCGCAGAGCCTCCACGGCCGCGCGCAGCACCTTCCGGTCGCCGGACCCGGGCACCTGATCCGCCGCCCGCTCGTGGAGCCGGGCGCCCTCCTCCAGCACCACCTCGGTGTCGATGCCCGCCGGGATCTTGATCTGCGCGTGGTGCCGCCAGGTGGTGACCGGGTCGCCCCACCCCTCCACGGTGTACGTCCACAGGCCCGTGGCCGTCGGGGTGACGGTCGCGCCCCACCGGTCGGTGCCGGGCGCCAGCTCCCGCATCGGCGTGAACGGACCCGGATTTCCCTGCGGATCGCGCAGCACCACGTTGGCCGCCACCGCGTCGTGCCCCTCCCGGAACACCGTCGCCGTCACCTGGAACGACTCGCCCACCACCGCCTTCGCGGGCCGGCGCCCCTGCCGCACCAGCGGCCGGACGTCCAGCACGGGGATGCGTCCCACGGAGGTCTCGGGGGGCGCGGGTGACGCGGGCGCGCTCGTGCCGGACGGGGCGGGTTTCGTGCGGGAGGGGCGCCCGCGCGCCGGCGCGGTGTCGGGGCGGGCGGACGCCTTGGCGCCGGACGCCTTGGCGCCCGACGGCGAGGGGGATGACGAGTGGTGCTTGGCGGGCATGACCGCTCCTGTCCGCGTCAACGAGGGTGGGCGGATGACTGTGGGGAGGTGGGTCCTGCGGGGTCTCAGTGGGGTGTACCCGCAGGAGCCTTCCCACACCGTTCGGGTGGGCAATCCGGCCCTTTGTTAACTACTCACGCGTATGTCGACACACAAGACCGGCCGGGCCCTCCGGGCGCCCGTCGGGTCCGGAGCACGCCCGTGCTGGGTGCGTTCCCACCGGTGGCGGGTGCTTGGGAGCGCGCATGGCCGCCCGGCGCACGCGGGCGCCACCGAGTACGGGGTCACGCGCCGTGGGTGCGACGCCCGCACCGCCCGGTGACCAGCGGCTTCCCCGCCCGCCCCGGCCGTCGCCCGTCCGGCGCACGGCGACACGCCCGCGCCGTGCGCCGACGGCGGTACGTGACCGGTGGGACACGCGGGACGGAAGGGGTGCGCGGGGCCCGAACACCGGAGGTGACCTGGGTGGGAGCGCGTCGGCCGGCGGAAACGGCCGGTTTCTTGCCCTGCCCGGCGACCGGCCCGGTCCGCACGGCAGGACGCGCCTCGCGGAGCGGCGGCGCGACGCGCGGGGTGAAGTACGACAAGACCGCACATGGGGCCGGAATCGGCCATGTCCACTGTGCGGTGAATCGTTTGGACAGGGCAGGCGAGGTACCCGTGTCCCCCGGCTTCCCCCGCGGACGGTGTCCGCGCCGGTACTGTCGGCTGCGATACCCGGACGCACACCGCGTCTCTCACGAACGCGCCGAGGTGGCTTGTGAAGGCTATCCGTCGATTCACCGTCCGACCCGTGCTCCCCGAACCCCTCCGGCCGCTGAGCGATCTGGCCCGCAATCTGCGCTGGTCCTGGCACGCCGGAACCCGTGACCTGTTCCGCTCCGTCGACCCCGAACGCTGGGCCGCGGCCGGCGGCGACCCCATGCGTCTGCTGGGCAGCGTGCCGACCGAGCGGCTCTCCGAGCTGGCCGGCGACCGCGACTTCCTCGACCGCCTCGCCGCGGTCGCGGACGACCTGGACACCTACATGACGGGCGACCGCTGGTACCAGCGGCAGAGCGGCCGGCTGCCCGCCGCCGTCGCCTACTTCTCCCCCGAGTTCGGCATCACCGCCGCCCTGCCGCAGTACTCCGGCGGGCTCGGCATCCTCGCCGGCGACCACCTCAAGGCCGCCAGCGACCTCGGCGCCCCGCTGATCGGCGTCGGCCTGCTCTACCGGCACGGCTACTTCCGCCAGTCCCTGTCCCGGGACGGCTGGCAGCAGGAGCACTACCCCGTCCTCGACCCGCACGAGCTGCCCCTCGACCAGCTCAAGGAGTCCGACGGCACCCCCGCCCAGATCACCCTCGCCCTGCCCGGCGACCGCTCCCTGCGCGCCCGCATCTGGATCGCCCAGGTGGGCAGGATCCCGCTGCTCCTTCTCGACTCCGACATCGAGGAGAACGACCTCATCGAGCGCGGGGTGACCGACCGGCTCTACGGCGGCGGCAGCGAGCACAGGCTCCTCCAGGAGATGCTCCTCGGCATAGGAGGTGTCCGCGCCGTCCGCACGTACTGCGGGCTCACCGGGCACGCGGCGCCCGAGGTGTTCCACACCAACGAGGGGCACGCCGGGTTCCTCGGCCTGGAGCGGATGGCGGAACTGCGCGCCGAGGGGCTCGACTTCGACGCCGCCCTGGAGGCGGTCCGCGCCGGGACCGTGTTCACCACGCACACACCCGTGCCGGCCGGCATCGACCGCTTCGACCGCGAACTGGTCGCCCGGCACTTCGGCCCGCACGCGGAGCTGCCCGACCTGGAGGTCGACCGCATCCTGCGGCTCGGCATGGAGACCTACCCGGGCGGCGAACCCAACCTGTTCAACATGGCCGTGATGGGCCTGCGCCTCGCCCAGCGGGCCAACGGCGTCTCCCTCCTCCACGGCCAGGTCAGCCGGGAGATGTTCGCCGGACTGTGGCCCGGGTTCGACCCCGAGGAGGTGCCCATCACCTCCGTCACCAACGGGGTGCACGCGCCCACCTGGGTCGCCCCCGAGGTGTACCGGCTCGGCGCCCGGCAGATCGGCACCCAGCGCGCGGAGGAGGCGCTCAGCATCGGCGACTCCGACCGCTGGGACTCCGTCGCCGACATCCCCGACCAGGACATCTGGGAGCTGCGCCGGTCGCTGCGCGAGCTGCTGGTGCTGGAGGTGCGGGAGCGGCTGCGGGCCTCCTGGCGGCAGCGCGGCGCCGGGACCGCCGAACTGGGCTGGATCGACGGCGTCCTCGACCCGGACGTCCTCACCATCGGCTTCGCCCGGCGCGTCCCGTCGTACAAGCGGCTGACGCTGATGCTGCGCGACCGGGACCGGCTGATGGACCTGCTGCTGCACCCCGACCGGCCGGTGCAGATCGTGGTCGCGGGCAAGGCGCACCCGGCGGACGACGGCGGCAAGCGGCTCATCCAGGAGCTGGTCCGCTTCACCGACGACCCGCGGGTGCGGCACCGGATCGTGTTCCTGCCCGACTACGGCATGGCGATGGCGCAGAAGCTGTACCCCGGCTGCGACATCTGGCTGAACAACCCGCTGCGGCCGCTGGAGGCGTGCGGCACCAGCGGCATGAAGGCCGCGCTCAACGGCGGGCTCAACCTGTCCGTCCTGGACGGCTGGTGGGACGAGTGGTTCCAGCCCGACTTCGGCTGGTCCATCCCCACGGCGGACGGCGCCGGGACCGACCCGGACCGGCGCGACGACATAGAGGCCGCGGCGCTGTACGACCTGCTGGAGCAGCGCGTCACCCGCACCTTCTACGAGCGGGGGCGCAGCGGGCTGCCGGACCGGTGGATCGAGATGGTCCGGCGGACGCTGAGCCTGCTCGGGCCGAAGGTGCTGGCCGGGCGCATGGTGCGGGAGTACGTGGAGCGGCTGTACACGCCGGCCGCGCACGCCCACCGGGCGATGAACGCGGACGCCGCGCGGGAGCTCGCCGAGTGGAAGGCGGTGGTGCGGGGGGCGTGGCACGGGGTCACCGTCGACCACGTCGAGACGTCCGTCGCCTCCGCCACCGCGGAACTGGGCAGCACGCTGGCCCTCCGGGTGCGGGTGGGGCTGGGCAGCCTGCGGCCGGAGGACGTGGAGGTGCAAGCCGTCGCGGGGCGGGTGGACGAGGAGGACCGCATCACAGATGCGGCTACCGTCCCGTTGAAGCCGGTGGGGTCGCCCGGGGCGGGGGGTGAGTGGGTCTACGAGGGCCCGCTGTCCCTCGACCGGACGGGGCCGTTCGGCTACACGGTGCGGGTGCTGCCGAGTCACCGGCTGTTGGCGTCCGGGGCGGAGCTGGGGTTGGTGGCGGTGCCACCGGAGGACGTCGCGGAGGCGGCGGGCTTATTGATGCGGTGAGTGGACGCCCCGAAGGGGCGCGGGGAACTGCGCGACCGGCCCCCGGGGGGCTGCACCCGGCATACGACGGTGCCCGGCACCGTGGTGGCCGTCGGGGGGTGTCGCGCACCTCGGGCGCAGGCGGGGGGCGCCCCGAAGGGGCGCGGGGAACTGCGCGATCAGCACCCGCCGGGCCGCACCCGGCGATGCACAGTACCCGGCACCCCGGTGGCCGTGGGGGGAGTTGCGCGGCTCGGCGCTGACGAGGTGCCGCATGCGCCCACCCGTGCCGCCCCAAGCGGCACGACTGCCCGCAGGCGGCGGGGGTGCGCCCCCCAGGCTGCGGCTACGCGTCCTGCACGCCCCGTGTCGCCAGCCGCCGCAGTGTCTTGCCCGCCCGGCGGGCGTACGCGTGCTGGAGGGATCGGGTGGCCGGGCCACCAGCCCGCGCGTACCAGCTCGCCGGGCGGCTGAACGCCGAGACCGTGAGCCACACCGTCCCGTCCCCGGTCCGGTGCACCACGAACGCCTCCTCACCGCTCTCCGGATGCCCGGACAGCGTCCCGTACGCCCACCCCGCCTCGCGGTACTCCTCCGCCGCCCACACCACCCGGCACGGCGCCTTCACCAGCCCCGCCAGGCTGACGGTGACGTCGACGTCCACCGCCGCCCGCTCCGCCGAGGCGTCGATGCCGACGCCCATCTCCCGGTGCATCTCAAATCCGAACAGCGCGTCCACCGCCTGGCGGAACACCTGCTCCCCCTCGCCGAGCCGCGTCCGCTCCCTCAGATGATGGAACCCCGGAGGGCAGTAGTCGGGATCCCGGCTCGCGCCGACGTGGTCGTAGGTGAAGTCCGCCGCAGACATGGGACCCAAGCCTAGGCGGTGCCCCCGAACACACCGGCGGCACCCGGAGCCGAACGCTCCGGGTGCCGCACAGCACCGGGAAGAGTCAGCCTCAGCTGACGTTGACCGCCTTCCAGGCCGCGTCGACCGCCTTGTACTCCGCGCTGCTCGCGCCGTACAGCGCGGACGCCGCGTTCAGGGTGCCCGTACGGGCCGCCTTGTAGTTGGTCGTCGACGTGAAGTACGTGGTCAGCGCCTTGTACCAGATCTGCAGCGCCTTGGCGCGGCCGATGCCGGTGACGGTGGAGCCGTCGTACGTCGGCGAGTTGTAGCTCACGCCGTTGATCGTCCTCGCGCCGCTGCCCTCGGCGAGCAGGAAGAAGAAGTGGTTCGCCGGGCCCGAGGAGTAGTGCACGTCGACCGAGCCGAGGCTGGAGGACCAGTAGTCCTTGGACGCGCCGTCCTTGCTCGGCTTGTCCATGTACCGCAGCGGCGTGCCGTCCCCGTTGATGTTGATCTTCTCGCCGATGAGGTAGTCACCCTGGTCGGTGGAGTTCGCCGCGTAGAACTCCGCGCCCGTGCCGAAGATGTCGCTGGTCGCCTCGTTGAGGCCGCCGGACTCGCCGCTGTAGTTGAGGCCTGCGGTGACGGAGGTGACGCCGTGGCTCATCTCGTGGCCGGCGACGTCCAGCGAGGTCAGCGGGTGGGTGTTGCCCGAGCCGTCGCCGTAGGTCATGCAGAAGCAGCTGTCCTGCCAGAAGGCGTTGACGTAGTTGCTGCCGTAGTGGACGCGGGAGTACGCGGCCTTGCCGTCGTTGCGGATGCCGCTGCGGCCGAAGGTGTTCTTGTAGAAGTCCCAGGTGACCTGGGCCCCGTAGGCCGCGTCCACGGCCGCCGTCTGGTCGCTGGAGGAGCTGGAGGCGGCGCCGGTGCCCCAGGTGTCGTCCGCGTCGGTGAACAGCGTGCCGGTGCCGGAGGTGCCGCGCGCCAGGTTGTACGTCTTGTGACCGCCGCGCGAGGTGTCGTACAGCTGGTACGTCGAACCGGACTTGTAGGTGCCGAGGGTGACCGTGCCGGAGTAGAGGCTCTTGCCGGTGCCGGTGTGCACGGCCTGCCACTCGTGCAGCTTCTCGCCGGTGGTGGCGTCGGTGACGACGTGCAGCTCGTTCGGGGTGCCGTCCTCCTGGAGGCCGCCGACGACGGTCTCGTAGGCGAGGACGGGCGTGCCCCCGGCGGCCCAGATCACCTTGCGGGGCGCGGAGTCGGCGCCGGTGCGCTCCGAGCCGGCCTTCTCGGCGGCGGCGAGCGCCTGCGCCTCGGCCTTGCCCGCGGCGACCTTCGGCGTCACGGAGGCGACCGCGACGGAGGTCCTCACGGCCTTGGTGACGGTTCTGGCGCCGCCCGCCGGCTCGTGCACGACCAGGTCGCCGCCGAGGACGGGCAGCCCGGCGTAGGTGCGCTCGTAGCGGGTGTGGACCGTGCCGTCGACGTCCTTGACGACGTCCTTGACGATCAGCTTCTCCTTGGCGCCGAGGCCTATCGCGTCGGCCGTCTCGGAGGCCGTGGCCTGCTGCTCCTCGATGAGGGAGGTGCGCGCGGAGGCGGAGAGCAGCACGGGGGCGCCGCCCAGGACCGGCTTGCCGGCGGGGGCGGAGTCGGCGGTCGCGGTGCCGGTGGCCAGGCCGGTGGTGAGCAGGGCGCCGGCCACGACGGCGGTGGCGGCGGCGAGGGCCGTACGGCGGCGACGCGCGTAGAGGGGAGTCACTCGAAGCTCCTTGGGGGGTGAGTGGGGGTGCCGGACGGTTGGGGGCCGTCCGGGTGGTGCACCGAGCGAGGGAAGAGTGACATCTGCGTCGCGTACATGTCATGAGGGTCTGATGATGTTGGCCGAAAACCGCTGTCCGGCCGTGTGTTGCGTGCGTGTGAACCCGCGTGACCTCGGCAAAGGCGCAACCCGCGGCGCGTATGGGATCGGCAAAAAGTGGCGCCGCCCCGGGCGGTGTGAACCACCCGGAACGGCGCCGCGAAGGGGCCGTGGGACGGGGCCCGTCTACGGGAAGGTCAGGCTCCAGCCGTTGATGTAGCCGGTGTCGTAGCGGGCCGCATCCTGCACCCGCAGCTGCCAGGTGCCGTTGGCCGTCTCCGACGAGGCGTTGACCGTGTACGTCTCGTTGATGTTGTCCGAGGAACCGCCGGTGCGGTTGCGCAGCCGGTACGAGGTGCCGTCCGGGGCGACCAGGTCGACGACCAGGTCACCGCTCCAGGTGTGCACGATGTCCACCGCGACCTGGAGGTTGCTCGGCGCGTTGCCGGTGCGGCCGGTGACGGTGATCGAGGAGGTCACCGCGGCGCCGGCGTCCGGGATCGCCACGTCGGCGGTCGACTCGAAGGTGGTGCCGCCGCCCCCGGGACCGCCGGAACGGGTGCCGACGTTGACGGCCGCCCAGGCGTCCTGGACCGCCTTGTACTCGGCGCTGTCCGTGCCGTACAGCTCACCGGTCGCCGCGAGCGTGCCGGTACGGGCCGCCGCGTAGTTCGTGGTCGAGGTGAACTTCGTGGTGAGCGCGCGGAACCAGATCTTCTCCGCCTTGGCGCGGCCGATGCCGGTGACCGGCAGGCCGTCGGAGGTGGGGGAGTCGTAGGTGACGCCGTTGATGGTCTTCGTACCGCTGCCCTCGCTCAGCAGGTAGAAGAAGTGGTTCGCCACGCCGGACGAGTAGTGCACGTCGATCGAGCCGATGCCGGAGTACCAGGAGTCCTTGGAGCGGCCGTCCTTGCTCGGCTTGTCCATGTAACGCAGCGGCGTGCCGTCGCCGTTGATGTCGATCTCCTCGCCGATGAGGTAGTCACCGACGTCGGAGGAGTTGTTGGCGTAGAACTCGACGGTGGAGCCGAAGATGTCGCTGGTCGCCTCGTTGAGGCCGCCGGACTCGCCGCTGTAGATCAGGCCCGCGGTGTTCGAGGTGAGGCCGTGGGTCATCTCGTGCGCGGCCACGTCGATCGACGTGAGCGGGTTGACGTTGCCGGAGCCGTCGCCGTAGGTCATGCAGAAGCAGCTGTCCGACCAGAAGGCGTTGACGTAGTTGTTGCCGTAGTGCACGCGGGAGTAGGCGCCGACGCCGTCCCCGCGGATGCCGCTGCGGCCGTGCACGTTCTTGTAGTAGTCCCAGGTCAGCGCCGCCCCGTAGTGGGCGTCGGCGGCGGCCGACTCCAGGTTGGAGGGGCTGCCGTTGCCCCAGACGTCGTCGGAGCCGGAGAACAGCGTCCCGGTGCCGGAGGTGCCCCGGTTCAGGTTGTACGTCCTGTGCCCGCCGCGCGCGCCGTCGGTGAGGTTGTACGTCGAGCCCGACTGGGTGGTCGTCAGGTCGACGGTGCCGCTGTAGACGGTGTGGCCGGTGCCGTTCTGCACGGCCTGCCACTCGTACAGCTTCTCGCCGGTGGTGGCGTCGGTGACGACGTGCAGCTCCTGCGGGGTGCCGTCGTGCTGGAGACCGCCCACGACCGTCTCGTACGCCACGACCGGCGTGCCGCTCGCCGCCCAGATCACCTTGCGCGGGGCCCGGTCGACGTCCGCGCCCTCGGCCTTCTCGGCCTTCGCGGCGGACAGGGCCTGCGCCTCGGCCTTCGCCGCCGGCACCTTCGCGGCGGTGGTCGCGGGCTTCACCGGCTTCCGCGTCGCCTTCACGACCTTGTCCGCCTCGCCGGCGGTGTCACCCTGCACGATCAGGTCGCCGCCGAGGACGGGCAGGCCGTCGTAGGTGCGCTCGTAGCGCACGTGCACGGTGCCGTCGCGGTCCTTGAGGACGTCACGGACGACGAGCTTCTCCTTGGCGCCCAGACCGATGTCCTTCGCGGTCCCGGCCTTGACGGAGTCCGCCTGGCGCATCAGCGCGGCACGCTGGGCGGGGGTGAGCCTGACCGACTCCGAGCCGGGCGCGGCGGCGCTCGCGGTCCGGGGCCGCGTGTCGGGGGCGGCGGTGGCGGCGCCGGACTGCACGGCCGTGGCGATCAGCGCGGCCACGCCGGCCAGGGCGACGGCGGCGACGCGGCGCTGCGCGGTACGGGGGGTGCGTCTGTGGGACGTCCTGCTTCTCAACGCTGACTCCTTCTGCGGGGCCGCGGGGTGCGCGGCCTGGGGAGACCGGCCGGCGGGTCAGCCGGCCGGGCAGAACGGAAGTGCTGTGCCTGAGCAGTGGCCGCCGCACAACGGGCAGCCGAGGCTGTGGGGTTGCTGTGAAGCGGCCGTGGGAAGAGTGGCAGGGGATCGCGGTTTCTGTCAGGAGCGCGTCAGGAATTTGGCCGGTTTCCGTTCGGTGTCCGGGAGGGGGCGCCCGTTATGCGGACGGCCGCGGGAAGGACGTGGTGCGTCGAGTGCCACACCCGTGCGCCGAGCCCTACGCCCTGTCGTGCCCCCGCCCGTCCCCGTGCCACGACCTCCACAGCGCCGCGTACACCCCGTCCGCCGCCACCAATGCGTCGTGCGTGCCCAGTTCGGAGAGGCGGCCGTCCTCCATGACCGCCACCCGGTCCGCGTCGTGCGCGGTGTGCAGGCGGTGGGCGACGGCGACGACCGTGCGGCCCTCGAGGACGGCGGCCAGCGCGCGCTCCGCGTGGCGGGCGGTCGCCGGGTCGAGCAGGGCCGTCGCCTCGTCGAGGACCAGCGTGTGCGGGTCGGCCAGCACCACGCGCGCCAGGGCGAGTTGCTGCGCCTGGGGGCCGTCGGTGGGGTGGCCGCCCTCGCCCAGCTCGGTGTCCAGGCCGCACGGCAGCTCCCGTACCCAGCCGTCCGCGCCCACCACCGCCAGCGCCGCCCACAGCTCCTCGTCCCCGGCGTCCGGTGCGGCGATCCGCAGGTTGTCCCGGACCGACCCCAGGAAGACATGGTGCTCCTGGGTCACCAGCACCACCTGCCGGCGCAGCCGCTCCGGGTCCAGCGACGCCACCGGCACCCCGCCCACGGTCACGCTCCCGGCGACGGGCGCGTCCACCCCCGCCAGCAGCCGGCTCAGCGTGGTCTTGCCCGCGCCCGAAGGACCCACCACCGCGAGCCGTTCGCCCGGCGTCAGCGTCAGGTCCACCCCGCGCAGCACCTCGCCGCCCCCGTCGTACGCGTAGCGCACCCCGGTCACGTCGATGCGGTCGTCCGCCGGGTCCGGGGCGTCGCTGCGCCCGGCCGCGCGCGGCGCCCGCGCCAGCCCCTCCACCCGCGCGAACGAGGCGCCGCTGGACTGGAGTTGCTCCAGGCGCATCAGCACCTCGTCCAGCGGACCGCTCAGCTGCAGCAGGTACAGCGAGGTGGCCACCACCGCGCCCAGGCTCACCGCGTCCCGCGCGTGCAGCCATCCGCCGCACAGCAGCACCCCCGCCACCGGCACCATGTACGTCAGCTCGATCACCGGGAGGAACACCGAGCGCAGGAACAGCGTGCGCATACGGGTGCGGCGGGACGTCTCCAGCGCCTCCCGGCTCGCCCGGATCCGCCGCTCCTCCATCCGGAACGCCTCCACCGTGCGGGCGCCCGCCGCCGTCGACGCGACGACCTCCGCCACGTCCGAGTTGGCCGCGCCCTCGGCGAGATACGCGTCCCGGGCCCGCCGCAGGTACCAGCGCAGCACCAGCCAGATCGGGGTGAGGCACAGCAGCCCCAGCGCGCCCAGCAGCGGGTCCACGACCAGGATCGCGACCATCACGAACAGCGACTGCACCAGGTTGACCAGCAGCGAGGGACCGGCGTCCCGCAGCGTGGCGCCCACGGCGGTCACGTCCGCCGTGCCCCGCGTCGTCAGATCACCGGTGCCGGCCCGCTCCACCACGGCGGACGGCAGCGCCAGCACCCGGTCCACGAACCGCTCCCGGACGCGGGCCAGCGTCCGCTCGCCGAACCGGTGCCCCACGTACCGCGCCCAGCGGGACAGCAGCAGCTGCGCCACCGCGCACGCCAGGATGACCGGGGCCAGCCGGTCCACGACCGAGGTGCCGGCGCCCGCCCGCACCTCGTCGACGATCCGCCCGAGCAGCCACGGCCCGGCCAGACCGGCCAGGGCGGCCGCGCCGTTCAGCGCCAGAACGCCCGCGAAGGCCCGCCCGTCGGCCCGCACCAACTCCCCGGCGGCCCGCCGCACATCGGCCGGTTCCGCCACGGGCAGCCGCTCCCCGCTCATCGGGCCACCTCCTCGGGAGTGCCCGGCACGACGTCCGACGCGCGTACACCCGTCGGTTCCGCCACACCCTGCTCCACTTCCCTTGCCACCAGCCGCCGGTACTCCGGCTCCCCGTCCAGCAGTTCACGGTGCGCGCCGCTCGCCGCGACCTTGCCGTCGGCCAGGAACAGCACCCGGTCTGCCCGGTCCAGGACCAGCGGTGACGTGGTGACCACCACCGTCGTACGGCCCTCCCGCGCCGCGCGCAGCCGGTCGGCGACCAGGGCCTCGGTGTGCGCGTCCAGCGCCGACGTCGGCTCCACCGCCAGCAGCACCTCCGGGCCGGCGAGCAGCGCCCGCGCCAGCCGGACCCGCTGCCGCTGACCGCCCGACAGGCTGCGGCCCTGCGCGGACACCACCGAGTCGAGGCCGTCCGGCAGTCCGCGCACCACGTCGTCGGCGGCCGCCGCCCGCAGCGCGCCCAGCACCTCCGCGTCGGACGCCCCGCCCCGGCCCGCGACAATCTCCCGCAGCGGGCCCGCGAACAGCGCGGCCTCCGGCTCGGCGACCAGGATCCGCTCCCGCACCCGGGCGAGCGCGACCTCGTCCAGCCGTACCCCGCCCCAGGTGACGCCGGACGGCGTGTACCGGCCCAGCCGGTCCACCACGGCCGCCGCGTCGGCGGGCCGGGCGCACACCAGCGCGGTCAGCCGGCCCGGCAGGACCCGCACCCCGGACTCCGGGTCCTCCAGCGTGGACGGCTCGGCCGGCGGTTCGGCGGTGGCCGCGTCCGGCGGCGGCTGGATCCGCAGCAGGGCCGCCACCCGCCCGGCCGCGACCACGCCCCGGCTGAGGTAGTAGCCGCACTCGATCAGGAACATCACCGGCCACACCAGGACGGTCACGTACCCGTACACCGCCACCAGTTCGCCGACGGTGAGGGTTCCCTGCGCGGCCTGCCGTGCCGCGATCCACGTCACCACCGCGAGGAACAGCGTCGGCAGACCCGCGGCCAGCGCCTGCATCCAGCTGGTCACCGCCCCCACCCGGTACCCCTGCTCCCGCAGCCGCCCCGAGTCGCGGCGGAACGCGTCCGCGACCAGCCCCTTCCCGCCGAGCCCGCTCAGCACCCGCAGCCCGCCCGCGAGATCCCCGATCCGCGCGGTCAGCACGCCCTGCCGCTCCCGGTACTCGGTCTCCGCGCCCTGCAGCCGCCCGGCCAGCGGCCCCATCACGAGCCCGATCACCGGCACCCCCAGCAGCACCACCACGGCCAGCAGCGGAGACACCGTCAGCAGCAGCCCCGCCACCGCCGCGTACGCCACCACCGCGCCGAACCCCGGCCCCACGGCGGTGAGCGACTGGGCGATCACCTGCACGTCGCCGACGCCGATCGTGACGACCTCCCCGGCCGCCGCCCGCCGGTCCAGCGCCGCGCCCAGCCGCACGGTGTGCCCGACGACCACCTTCACCGTGCGGAAGTTGGCGTCCATCCGCACCTTCGTCATCGTGCGGTGCCGCATCATGCTCAGCCAGGCGTTGCAGGCGGTCACCCCGACCAGGACGGCGGCCCAGCCGGCCAGCGCCGTCAGGTCGCCCCTCGCCAGGCCGTCGTCCACCGCCCGGGACATCAGGTACGGCGTGGACGCCAGCAGCACCATCCACACGCTGCCGTACACCGCCCCCGCCGCGCAGCGCCCCGGCTGCCTGCGCACCAGCCACCACAGATAGCGGGCCCCGCCGCGCCCGTCGGGCGTGCCGGGATCCCCGTAGGCGTCGATCACGTGCGCTGTCCTCCCCCCGCGGCCGGGCGGCCGGCGTGTCTCGTCGGTCGTCTCACGGCCGCGTCCGGAACGGCGCGAGCGTGGCCCGTACGTGCTCGGCGGCGCCCCAGTCCGGCTCGAACTGGGCGATCACCGCCAGGTGCTGCCGCAGCTGGAGAACCGGCATCCGCTCGCGCCAGCCGGCGTCGAGACCGGTCAGCTCCGCGTACCGCTCGAAGAACACCCGCGCCTCGGGCGGCGGCGCGGTCGTCCACAAGTGGGCGAGGTCCACCTCGGCCCAGGTGTACGACACGGCCGGGTCGATCAGCGCGGGCCGGCCGTCGGACGCGGCCATCACGTTCTGCGCCCACAGGTCCCCGTGCGTCAGACAGGCGGGCCGCTCCGGCAGCAGCTCGGGCAGCCGGTCGCACAGCCGCTCCAGCGCCCGGCGGTCGGCGGCGTCCAGCGCCTCGCGTACCCGGGGCTCCTCCAGCCAGCGCAGCAGCCGGTGCCGGGCGAAGAACTCGAACCCGTCGTCGGTCCAGGTGTTGACCTGACGGCGGCGGCCCAGCCAGTTGTCCCGGTGCCAGCCGAACCGGTCGTGACGCGTGGTGGTGTGCAGCCGGGCGAACGCGTGCGCGCACTCCTCCCAGAACGCCTTCGTGTCCGGCCGGGGACGCAGCACCGACAGCACGAGCAGGTCCCGCTCCGCGAGCACCACGTCCGGCGTGACGACACCGCCCGCCTCGCGCAGCACGGCCAGCCCCTCCGCCTCCGCCGCGAAGGCGTCGTCCGCCGGCGGCTCGCCGAACGCCTTCACGAACAGCTCGGTGCCGTCCGCGCGGCGGGCCAGACCGGCGGTCGCGGCGAGACCCCCGGCGGCCGGCTCGACCGCGCCGACGTCCATGAGCCCGGCCGCGTGCAGCCGCGCGAGCAGCAGCGGCGTCGCCTCCGTCATGGGTGTGCTCCTCTCGGTCGGTCCCCCGGCGCGCCCCCGGGAGCGGGCCCGCGACGGCGGCGGCAGTCAGGCGAGGCTGTCCCGCCAGGCCCGGTGCAGATCCGCGAACCGGCCGGTGCCGCCGATGAGTTCGTCCGGGGTGCCGTCCTCCACGATCCGCCCGTGCTCCATCACCAGCACCCGGTCCGCGATCTCCACGGTGGACAGCCGGTGCGCGATGACCACCGCCGTACGGCCCTTCAGCACCGTCGCCATCGCCCGCTGCACCGCCCGCTCGCCGGGGATGTCCAGCGAGCTGGTCGCCTCGTCGAGGATCAGCACCGCCGGGTCCGCGAGGAGCGCCCGCGCGAACGCCACCAACTGCCGCTGGCCCGCCGAGATACGGCCGCCGCGCTTGCGGACGTCGGTGTCGTAGCCGTCGGGCAGCGCGGCGATGAAGTCGTGCGCGCCGATCTCCCTGGCCGCCTGCTCGATCTCCTCGCGGGTGGCCTCCGGACGGCCGATCGCGATGTTCTCGGCGATCGTCCCGGAGAACAGGAACGCCTCCTGCGTCACCATCACCACCTCGCGCCGCAGATCCCGACCCGTCACATCGCGGAGGTCCACCCCGTCGAGCAGCACCCGTCCGTCGCTGGGGTCGTAGAACCGGGCGAGCAGCTTCGCCAGCGTCGACTTGCCGGCGCCCGTGGAGCCGACGACCGCGACGGTCTGCCCGGCCGGCAGGGTGAGGCCGAAGCGGGGCAGCACCTCGCCGCCGGTGCGGTACGCGAACCGCACGTCGTCGAAGACCACCTCCCGCCCGGGCAGTCCCGAGCGCCGCTCCGGCAGCTCACGGGGCGCCGCCGGCTCCGGCACGGACGGGGTCTGCGCCAGCAGCCCGGCGATTTTCTCCAGCGAGGCAGCCGCCGACTGGTAGGAGTTGAGGAACATGCCGAGCCGGTCGATCGGGTCGTACAGCCGCCGCAGATACAGCACGGCCGCCGCCAGCACACCGAGCGCCAGCGTGTCGCCGGCCACCCGGTAGGCGCCCCACAGCACGATCAGCGCGACCGTGGTGTTGGCGGTGATCCGGGAGCCGACGACGTACCGGGCCATCTCCAGGAGCGCGTCGCCGTTGGTCTTCTCGTGCCGCCGGTTCAGCACCGCGAAGTCCGCGTCGTTGGCCGCCTCGCGGCGGAAGGCGCGCACCGGGCGGATGCCGTTCATCGTCTCGACGAACTTCACGATCACCGCGGCGATCGCCGTCGACCGCTTCCGGTACACCCGCTGCGCCCGCCGCTGGTAGGACCGCACCAGCAGGTACAGCGGCACGAACGACGCCACCGCCACCGCGCCCAGCCCCAGGTCCAGCCAGAGCAGCAGCACCGAGATGTACACGGCGGACAGGATGGTCATCACCAGTTCCTGCAGGCCCTCCTCCAGCAGCTCCCGCAGCGCCTCGACGTCGGTGGTGGAGCGGGAGATCAGCCGGCCGGAGGTGTAGCGCTCGTGGAAGTCCACGCTCAGCGCCTGCGCGTGCCGGAAGATCCGGCCGCGCAGATCCAGCAGCACGTCCTGGCTGACCCGCGCCGAGGCGGTGATGAACGCGTACTGCAGAACCCCGGCCGCCGACGCGCACAGCAGATAGCCCACCGCCACCGCGAACAGCGGCCCGTGGTCGCTGTCGCGGAACGCGGGCACCGCGTGGTCGATCGCGTACGCCACCAGCAGCGGGCCCGCCTGCACGGCGGCCTGCCCGAGCAGCAGGAACAGCACGACGACCGCGACCCGGCCGCGCATCGGCGCGAGCAGGGAACGCAGCAGCGCCCCGGTGGCGCCCGGGGGAGTGGGCAGCACGTCCCGGTCGAAGGGGTCGCCGCCGCTCTGCTCCGGCGACCGGTCGTCGTCCTCGTCGCGGACCGGTGCGGTCGTGGCCGCCGTCATCGGTGCTCCTCCCGTTCCTCCGCCGGGTCGCCCGACATGAGGTGCGCGTACTCGGCGTTGCCGCGCAGCAGTTCGTGATGGGTGCCGACCGCCGTGATCCGTCCGCCGGACAGCAGCGCCACCCGGTCGGCGAGCAGCACGGTGGACGGGCGGTGCGCCACGATCAGCGCCGTGGTGTCGGCGAGCACCCGGCGCAGCGCGGCCTCGACCGCGGCCTCGGTGTGCACGTCCAGCGCGGACAGCGGATCGTCCAGCACCAGGAAGTCGGGGCGCCCCACGACCGCGCGGGCCAGTGCGAGCCGCTGCCGCTGCCCGCCGGACAGGCTCAGGCCCTGCTCGCCGACCTGGGTGGCGGTGCCCTGCGGCAGGGCGTGCGCGAAGTCGGCCTGGGCGACGGCCAGGGCGCGGTCCAGGTCCTCCTCGTCGCTGCCGCCGCCCATCAGGACGTTCTCGCCGACGGTCGCGGAGAACAGCGTGGGCTCCTCGAAGGCGACGGCGACCCGGGACCGCAGCTCCTCCCGGGACATGTCCCCGATGTCCCGCCCGTCGAGGGTGATGCGCCCCTCGGTGACCTCGTGGAGCCGGGGCACCAGCGCGGTCAGCGTGGTCTTGCCGCTGCCGGTCGCCCCGACCAGCGCCAGCGACTCGCCGGGCCGGATGTGCAGGTCGACGCGGTCCAGCACGGGCGGGGAGCCCTCGGGCGCGTCCGGGTAGCGGAAGGTGACGTTCTCGAACCGCAGCCCGCCCTCCCGGAAGCCGCCGTCCTTCGCCGGGGACGCCGTGGCGCCCGGCTCCGGCTCGGAGTCCATCACCTCGAAGTACCGCTCGGTGGCCGTCGCCGCCTCCTGGCTCATCGCCAGCAGGAAGCCGATGGAGTCCACCGGCCAGCGCAGCGCCAGCGCCGTCGACAGGAACGCCACCAGGGTGCCCGCCGACAGCTCGCCGTCCGCCACCTGCACGGCGCCCAGCACCAGAGCGGCCCCGATGGCCAGTTCGGGCAGGGTCACGATGATCCCGAGGATCGTGGCCAGCAGCCGCGCCTTGTGCAGTTCGGTGCCCCGCAGCTTCCCCGACAGCTCCCGGAACGCCCGCGCCTGGCTGTGGTGCCGGCCGAACCCCTTGATGATCCGGATGCCGAGCACGCTCTCCTCGACCACGGTCGTCAGATCGCCCACCTGGTCCTGCGCCTGCCGCGCCGCCCGCGAGTACTGCTTCTCGAACACCACGCAGGTGATCAGCACGGGCACCGCCGGCACCAGGATGACCAGCCCCAGCGTCCAGTCCTGGACCAGCATGATGATCACGCCGACCAGGATCGTCACCCCGTTGACCAGCAGGAAGGTCAGCGGGAACGCGAGGAACATCCGCAGCAGCCCGAGGTCCGTGGTGGCCCGGGACAGCAGCTGGCCCGAGGCCCAGCGGTCGTGGAAGACGATCGGCAGCCGCTGCAGATGCCGGTACAGGTCGGCCCGCATCTCCGCCTCGACGTGCGACAGCGGCCGCGCCACCAGCCAGCGCCGGAACCCGAACAGCAGCGCCTCGGCGAGCCCGAGCAGCAGCAGGTACAGCGCGCCGAGCCACACTCCCGCCGGGTCCCGGTCGGCGATCGGGCCGTCGACCATCCACTTGAGCACCAGCGGGATGACCAGCCCGATGCAGGACGCCAGGACGGCGATGAACGCGGCGGTGAACAGGCGCGCCCGCACGGGACGCACGTACGGCCACAGCCGCAGCAGCGTCCGCACGGTGGAGCGGGGTTCCCCGGGAGAAGGTGTAGTGGGCATCAGCAGTGAGAGTACGGTTCGCCACTGACGCTGCCCACCGAATTCCGGCCCGGTCCGCCTCGTCCGCGAGTCCTACGACCGCCGCCCCGGACCGCCCGCACCTGGACGAACGCCCTTGTACGGCCCGGGAGTCGTACCACTCCATCGGCCGATCGGACGATGCGAGGCCGAGCGCGACGGCCGATGTCCGCGCGCCCCGTCCACCCCGACACTGACCAGCATGTCCGTCATCGACGTCATCGACCTGCGCAAGGCCTACGGCGGCAGGACCGCCGTCGACGGGGTGTCCTTCTCCGTCGACGAGGGTGAGATCTTCGGGGTCCTCGGCCCCAACGGCGCCGGCAAGACCACCACCGTGGAGTGCGTGGAAGGCCTCCGCGTCCCCGACGCCGGCCGGGTCCGGGTCGCCGGGCTCGACCCCGTCACCGACCACGACGAGGTCACCCGCGTCCTCGGCGCGCAGCTCCAGCAGAGCGAACTCCAGCCCAAGCTGACCGTCCGCGAGGCCCTGGAGCTCTACGCCTCCTTCCACACCCGCCCCGCCGACTGGCGGCCCCTCGCCGAACGGCTCGGCCTCACCGCGAAGCTGGCCACCCGGTTCGCGAAGCTGTCCGGCGGCCAGAAGCAGCGCCTGTTCATCGCGCTGGCCCTGATCGGCAACCCGAGGATCGTGGTGCTGGACGAGCTGACCACAGGGCTCGACCCGCGCGCCCGGCGCGACACCTGGGAACTCATCGAGGACGTCCGCGCCGGCGGCGTCACCGTCCTCCTCGTCACCCACTTCATGGAGGAGGCCCAGCGCCTCTGCGACCGCATCGCCGTCATCGACCAGGGACGCGTCGCCGCCCTCGACACCCCGGCCGGACTCGTCCGCCGCTCGGCCGGGGCCACCGTCATCAGCTTCACCCCGTCCGCCCCGCTCGACGACGCCGACGTCAACGCGCTGCCCGGGCTCGCCTCGGTCACCCGCAAGGACGGCCGGATCACCCTGTCCGGCACCGACGACACCGTGAACGCCGTCCTCACCCTCCTCGCCCGCTCCCGCGTCACCGCCCACCAGCTTCGCGTCACCGACGCCACCCTGGACGACGCCTTCCTGGACCTCACGGAGAGCCCCGCATGAGCACCGGACTCGTCGACACGGCGGTGCTGCGCACCGAGTTCCGTCTCTTCCGGCGCGAACCCGCCGGCATCTTCTGGATCATGCTGTTCCCGACCCTGCTGCTGGCGGTCCTCGGCTCCATCCCCTCCTTCCGGGAGGCCGACCCCGCCCTCGGCGGACTGCGCCCCGTCGACGCCTACGTGCCGGTCACCCTCCTCCTCGGGCTGATCATCGGCGGACTCCAGGGCATGCCGCCCACCCTCACCGGCTACCGCGAGACCGGCATCCTGCGCCGCATGTCCACCACACCGGTCCGCCCCTCCGCCCTGCTCGCCGCGCAGATGACGGTGCTCGGAGCCGCCTCCCTCGTCTCCGCGCTGCTCACCCTCGCCGTAGGACGGCTCGCCTTCGGGGTCGCCCTGCCGAAGCAGCCGTTCGGCCACCTCCTGGCGCTGCTGCTCGCCCTGGCCGCCTCCCTCGCCTTCGGCGCGCTGCTCAGCGCCCTCGCCCGCACCGCGAAGATCGCCGCCGCGGCCGGCTCCGCCGCGCTGTTCCCGGCCATGTTCACCGCGGGCGTGTGGCTCCCCGTCGAGGCCATGCCCGACCTGATGGCGGACATCGTCGGCTGGACCCCGTTCGGCGCGGCCGCCCGGGCGCTGAACGAGGCGTCGGCGGGCCACTGGCCGGGCGCGGCGCACCTCGCGGTGACGGCCGGCTGGGCGGTGCTGCTCACGGCCGGCGCGGTGCGCCGGTTCCGCTGGGAGTGAGGGCGGCGGTGCCGGACACTGGTGCGATGACGGAATCGGCCCGACTCGAGGACCGCTGGGCGGTGTTCGACCGCTGGGGCCCCTACGGACTGCTGGTGCTGGGCGCCGTGCTGGCCTGGGCGAGCGCCGACGCCCTGGGCATGAGCACCGGCGAACGGCGGACCGCCGGCGCCCTCACCGCCGGGGCCGTCGCCGTGGAGCTGTGGTGGGGCGTGCGCTCACGCACCCGGCCTCCCGGACCGTCCGCGGCGGGCATCCGGCAGTACGTCCTGCGCTGGGCCCTCGGCTTCGCCCTGACCTGGCTGAACCCGCTGTTCGCCTTCTACGCCGTCATCGGCTACTTCAGCACCGAGCGCCTGCTGCCGCGTGCGCTGCGCAAGGCGGGCCTGTGCGCCACCGCCGTGACCTTGGCCGGCTCCCAGTCCGGCGGACTGCCGCCGCACGACGGGCTCGGCTGGACGCTGTTCGGTGCCCTGCTGGCCGCCAACGGCATCCTGGTCCTGCTCTTCGGACACTTCGCCGACCTGGAGGAGGACCGCGGCCGGGCCCGCCTGGCCACCATCGCCGAACTCGAGCGCACCAACACCGCGTTGCAGCGGGCCCTCGACGAGAACGCCGCCCTGCACTCCCAACTGCTCGTCCAGGCACGGGAGGCCGGGGTCGCCGACGAGCGCCGCAGGCTCGCCGCCGAGATCCACGACACCCTGGCCCAGGGCCTGACCGGCATCATCGCCCAGCTCCAGGTCGCCGTGAACACCCCCGACCCGGCCGCCGGACGCGGCCGTCTGGAACGGGCCCTCGCCCTGGCCCGCGAGAGCCTCGGCGAGGCCCGCCGCTCCGTGCACAACCTCGCCCCGGTCGCCCTGGCCGAGGGCGGCCTGCCCGGCGCGCTGCGCAGGACCGTCGCCGAGTGGGCCGAACGCAACGGGGTGAAGGCCGGGTTCACCGTCACCGGGACCGTCGAGAAGCTGCACGACGAGATGGCGGCCACGCTGCTGCGCATCGCCCAGGAGGCCCTTGCCAACATCGCGCGCCACGCGGGGGCCTCCCGCGCCGGCGTCACCCTCTCCTACATGGGCGACGAGGTCAGCCTCGACGTCCGCGACGACGGGCGGGGCTTCGACCCGCTCGCCGTCCCCGCGCGCACCTCAGCCGGCGGCTTCGGCCTCGACGGCATGAGGGCCCGCGCCGAACGCGTCGCCGGGTCCCTCACGGTCGAGTCCGAGCCGGGCGGCGGCACGGCGGTCTCGGCTCGCGTACCGTTGGTCCGCCATGATCCGTGACACCGTGCCCGACGAGGCCGCCGAGCCCGTGATCACCCTGCTGGTCGTCGACGACCACCCGGTCGTCCGGGACGGCCTGCGCGGCATGTTCGAGTCCGCGCCCGGCTTCCGCGTGCTGGGCGAGGCGGCCGACGGCGCGGCGGCGCTCCGGCGGGCGGAGGAGCTCGACCCCGACGTGATCCTCATGGACCTGCGCATGCCCGGCACGGGCGGCGTGGAGGCCATCCGGGAGCTGACCCGCCGGGGCGCCCGCGCCCGGGTGCTGGTGCTCACCACGTACGACACCGACTCCGACACGCTGCCCGCGATCGAGGCGGGCGCGACCGGCTATCTGCTCAAGGACGCCCCGCGCGAGGAGCTGTTCGCGGCCGTCCGCGCCGCGGCCGAGGGGCGTTCCGTGCTGTCCCCGGCCGTCGCCTCCCGGCTGGTGTCCGCCGTCCGCGCGCCCCGCACCCCGGACACGGAGCCGCTGTCCGCGCGGGAGCGGGAGGTGCTGGCGCTGGTCGCCAAGGGCACCTCCAACCGGGAGATCGCCCGCGAGCTGTTCATCAGCGAGGCCACGGTGAAGACGCATCTGACGCACATCTTCGCCAAGCTGGGCGCCAAGGACCGGGCCGCGGCGGTGGCGACGGCGTACGACCGGGGCATCCTGGGCCGACCGCGTCCTGCGGACCGCTGACCACGGACCGGCGCACGCCGGACGTCAGCGCAGCACCCGCAGCAGCACCACCGACCGCCCCGCCACGGTCACCGGCGCCCCCGCCCGGTGCACCACGCCCGGCGCGCGGTCCTGTTCCTCCCGTGACGTGTCGACGACCACCTCGTACCGCTCGGCCCACGGAGGCCCCGGCAGGACGAAGTCCACGGGGTCCGCGCCCGCGTGCAGGACCGCCAGGAAGCTGTCGTCGAGCACCGGCGCGCCCTGCTCGTCGCGCCCCGGGATGTCCCGCCCGGAGAGGTACATGCCGAGCGTGGCGGCCGGCGCGTACCAGTCGTCCTCGGTCATCTCCCGGCCGTGCGGGGTGAA
The DNA here is from genome assembly GCA_014655195.1 of Streptomyces cellulosae. Taxonomy (GTDB): domain Bacteria; phylum Actinomycetota; class Actinomycetes; order Streptomycetales; family Streptomycetaceae; genus Streptomyces; species Streptomyces cellulosae. Next base: position 22,090 of record BNBH01000028.1, read on the forward strand.
CCAGGCCAGGTCGCGCAGCCCGTCCGCGGAGTGCGCCCGGCCGGAGAAGAAGGAGCGGCGGCGCAGCACCGGGTGCCCATGGCGCAGCGTGATCAGCCGCGAGGTCAGCTCGAACAGGGGCCGCCACTCCGGGTCGTCGCGCAGGCTCCAGTCCACCCAGCCGATGTCGTTGTCCTGGCAGTAGGCGTTGTTGTTGCCGCGCTGGGTGCGGCCCATCTCGTCGCCCGCCACCAGCATCGGCACGCCCGTCGACAGCAGCAGCGTGGTCAGCAGGTTCCGCAGCTGCCGCCGCCGCAGGGCGCGCACGTCCGGGTCGTCCGTCCCGCCCTCCGCGCCGCAGTTCCAGGACCGGTTGTCGTCCGTGCCGTCGCGGTTGCCCTCCCCGTTGGCCTCGTTGTGCTTGCGGTCGTACGACACCAGGTCGCGCAGGGTGAAACCGTCGTGCGCGGTGACGAAGTTGACCGAGGCGTACGGCCGCCGCCCGCCCCAGGCGTACAGGTCGCTGGAGCCGGACAGCCGGTAGCCCATCTCCCGCACGTCCGGCAGCGCGTGGCGCCAGAAGTCCCGTACGGCGTCCCGGTAGCGGTCGTTCCACTCCGTCCACAGGGGCGGGAAGGCGCCCACCTGGTAGCCGCCCGAGCCCACGTCCCACGGCTCGGCGATGAGCTTCACCCGGCGCAGCACCGGGTCCTGCGCGATCACCGCGAGGAACGGCGAGAGCATGTCGACGTCGTGCATGGAGCGGGCCAGCGCCGCCGCCAGGTCGAAGCGGAAGCCGTCGACGCCCATCTCCGTCACCCAGTACCGCAGCGAGTCGGTGATCAGCCGCAGCACGTGCGGCTGCACCACGTGCAGGGTGTTGCCGCAGCCGGTGTAGTCGGCGTACCGGCGGGCGTCCGGCTGGAGGCGGTAGTAGCCGCGGTTGTCGATGCCCTTCAGGGACAGCGTGGGGCCCAGCTCGCCGGCCTCGGCGGTGTGGTTGTAGACGACGTCGAGGATCACCTCGATGCCGGCCGCGTGCAGCGCGCGCACCATCCGCTTGAACTCGCCGACCTGCTGCCCGGCCGTCCCGGAGGCCGCGTAGGCGGCGTGCGGGGCGAAGTAGCCGATGGAGTTGTAGCCCCAGTAGTTGCGCAGGCCCCGGCGCAGCAGATGGTCCTCGTGCGCGAACTGGTGCACCGGCAGCAGCTCGACCGCCGTCACGCCCAGCCTCACCAGGTGCTCGATCGCCGCGGGGTGCGCGAGGCCGGCGTAGGTGCCGCGCAGCTCCTCGGGGATGCCGGGGTGGCGCATGGTGAAGCCGCGGACGTGCAGCTCGTAGATGACCGAGTCGGCCCACGGCGTCTTCGGCCTCCGGTCGTCCGCCCAGTCGTCGTCATCGTGGACGACGACCCCCTTCGGCACGTACGGCGCCGAGTCCCGGTCGTCGCGCACGGTGTCCGCGACATGCTGATCCGGCCAGTCCCGCACGTGCCCGTACACCTCGGGCGGCAGCGTGAAGTCCCCGTCCACGGCACGCGCGTACGGGTCGAGCAGCAGCTTCGCCGGGTTCCAGCGCCCGCCCGTCCACGGGTCCCAGCGGCCGTGCACCCGGTAGCCGTACCGCTGCCCCGGCATCACCCCCGGCACGAAGCCGTGCCAGATGCCGTGCGTCAGCTCGGTCAGCGGGGCCCTGCTCTCCCTGCCGTGCTCGTCGAACAGGCACAGCTCCACGCCCTCCGCCCCGCCCGCCCACAGCGCGAAGTTGGTCCCCGCCACCCCGTCCGGGCCGGTGCGGAACCGGGCGCCCAGCGGCGTCGGCCGGCCCGGCCGGACGGGCACCGTGGGCACGGGCCGCGCCGGCCGCGCGCCGTTCACGACGACGGCCGGGCGCCCGTCCCCGGTGGCCCGCTCTCCGGCCACCGCCTCCTGCTCGGCTGCGCTGGACACCTGTCAGCCTCCCGCGGCTCGTGGGGGACGACGGCGGACAGGTGAGCCACGGCCCGTGCGGCTCCGGCCGCGGCTCCCCGGTGCGTCGTCCTCCCACAGTTCTGCCCAGAGCGCGCCTCGCACTCACGTTTCCCCGAGGGGCGGCACGGTCGTTTCCCGGAGGCGAGGCCCGTCGTTGGGTACCGCGTGAGGCACGTAACTGGGCGCGCACGGCGCGCGAGGGCCGCGCTGGCCGTCGTAGTGACATGGGCAGGACTGCTGACCGCGACCGCCGGGTGCGGCCCGGAGGGTCCCCTCCCGGGGGCCTTCGGGCCGCCGGGGCGCGGGGAGGTCGTCCAGGTGTCCCCGCGCGACGGCAGCAAGGGCGTACGCCCCGGCGAGCCGCTGCGGGTGCGGGTGGCCGAGGGCCGGCTGGAGTCGGTGAAGGCGGTCGTGTCGCAGGACGCGCGCGAGACACCGGTCCCGGGCCGGATCTCCGAGGACGGGCGCACCTGGAGGCCCGACGACGAACGGCTGGCGCTCGCCGCGAAGTACACCGTCGACGCGGTCGCCGTGGACGGCTCGGGACGCCGCTCCGCCCGGCACACCACGTTCACCACACACGTCCCGGAGGAACGCTTCATCGGCTACGTCGCCCCCGAGGACCGCTCCACCGTCGGCACCGGGATGATCGTCTCCCTGGAGTTCAACCGGAAGATCACCCGCCGCGCCGCCGTGGAACGCGCGGTCGAGGTCACGGCGGAGCCCGCCGTCGAGATCCGCCCCCACTGGTTCGGCGACACCCGCCTGGACTTCCGCCCCGAGGAGTACTGGAAGCCCGGCACGGAGGTCACCGTCGACCTGAACCTGCGCGACGTCGAGGGCGCGTCCGGCGTCTACGGCCTCCAGCGCCGCACCTTCACCTTCACCGTCGGCCGCAGCCAGGTGTCCGTGGTCGACGCCTCCGCCCACACCATGCGGGTACGGCGGGACGGGGAGCTGCTCGCCACCGTGCCGGTCACGGCGGGCGCGGCGAAGACCCCCACGTACAACGGCAAGATGGTGATCACCGAGATGCTCGAGGTCACCCGCATGAACAGCCGCACGGTCGGCTTCGGCGGCGAGTACGACATCCCCGACGTCCCGCACGCCATCCGGCTGACCAGCTCCGGCACCTTCCTGCACGGCAACTACTGGGCCGGTCCCGAGGTGTTCGGCAGCGAGAACGTCAGCCACGGCTGCGTCGGCCTGCGCGACGTGAAGGGCGGCAGCCCGGACACCCCCGCGGGCTGGTTCTTCGACCGCAGTCTGATCGGCGACGTCGTCGAGGTCGTCAACAGCGAGGACCGCACCGTCGCACCGGACAACGGGCTCGGCGGCTGGAACATGAACTGGAAGGAGTGGAAGGCCGGCAGCGCGGTGAACCGGAGCTGACGACACCCCCTCGGCCGGGCCGTTGAACTTGGAACGGAACGGTGACAAAACCTCCGCCTCCCAGGCTCCTGGCCTGTGGTTACCATTCGCCGTGTGCGCGACAGGCGCGCTGGGGGGCCGGGTCCGGCCAGACCCGCCGAGGGGAGAAACAAGTGAACGTGGGGCCGATATCGGGGGCGTCGGTGGGCGCGCGGCGCGGCGGCAGGAAGCTGGCGGCGCTGGCACTCGGGGTGATGCTGGCGGTCACCGCCTGCGGCGGGGGATCGGAGCCGGGGTCCGGCCCGGGCGACGGCAAGGGCAAGGGCCAGGACTCCACGGCGGCGCGCAGCACGCAGTCGGAGGCCCGGGTGGCGATCGCCCCGCGCAACGGCGCCAAGTCGGTCGAGACCAGCGGTGAGCTGAAGGTGACCGCCGCCCAGGGCAAGCTCACCGAGGTCGTCGTCAAGAACGAGAAGGGCAAGGCCGTCGAGGGCGCGATATCCGAGGACGGCGCCAGCTGGACGCCGTCCACCCACCTCGCCGCCTCCACCACCTACACGGTGCACGCCGTCGCGAAGGACGCCGAGGGCCGCACCACCACGCAGGACTCCCGCTTCACCACCCTGACGCCGAAGGAGACGTTCATCGGGCACTTCACCCCCGAGGACGGCTCCACCGTCGGCGTCGGGATGCCCTTCTCCCTCAACTTCACCCGGGGCATCACCAAGCCCGACGACGTCGAGAAGGCCGTCCGCATCACCACCGTGCCGGCCGTCGAGGTCGAGGGCCACTGGTTCGGCAACGACCGCCTGGACTTCCGCCCGCAGACGTACTGGAAGGCCGGCACCAAGGTCACCGTCGAGCTGAACCTCGACGGCGTCGAGGGCCGCGACGGCGTCTACGGCGAGCAGTCCAAGAAGGTCTCCTTCACCATCGGCCGCAGTCAGATCTCCGTGGTCGACGCCAAGAAGCACACCATGAAGGTGATCCGTGACGGCAAGGTGATCAAGAAGATCAAGGTCACCACCGGCGCCCCGGGCTACGAGACCTGGAACGGCAAGATGGTCATCAGCGAGAAGCTGACGGTCACCCGGATGAACGGCGAGACGGTCGGCTACGGCGGCGAGTACGACATCAAGGACGTCCCGCACGCCATGCGCCTGTCCACCTCCGGCACCTTCATCCACGGCAACTACTGGGGCGGCGACGCCTTCGGCAACCGCAACGCCAGCCACGGCTGCGTCGGCCTGCGCGACGTGAAGGGCGGCTGGGACAAGAAGGCCCCGGCGGCCTGGTTCTTCGACAACTCGCTGATCGGCGACGTCGTCGAGGTCAAGAACAGCGACGACGCGGTCATCGCGCCCGACAACGGCCTCAACGGCTGGAACATGTCCTGGGAGAAGTGGAAGGCGTAGCGCCTCCGTTCGTCCCGTCTACGGCCCCGGTGTCCGCACCGGGGCCGTAGGCGCCTGTGGGATGTGAGCCACGGCACCGGAGCGCGGACCGTTAGTGGCCGTTAACCTGCTGGCATGACCGTACATCTCGAAGTCGCCGAGGGCGTCGGCACGCTGCGCCTGGACCGCCCGCCCATGAACGCGCTGGACGTCGCCACGCAGGACCGTCTGAAGGAGCTCGCCGAGGAGGCCACGCGCCGCGAGGACGTGCGCGCCGTGGTGATCTACGGCGGCGAGAAGGTGTTCGCGGCGGGCGCGGACATCAAGGAGATGCAGGCCATGGACCACACCGCGATGGTCCTGCGCGCCCGCGCCCTCCAGGACTCCTTCACGGCCGTCGCCCGCATCCCCAAGCCCGTCGTGGCCGCCGTCACCGGCTACGCGCTCGGCGGGGGCTGCGAGCTCGCCCTGTGCGCCGACTACCGGATCGCCGGGGAGAACGCCAAGCTCGGCCAGCCGGAGATCCTGCTCGGCCTGATCCCGGGCGCGGGCGGCACCCAGCGGCTCGCCCGGCTCGTCGGCCCGTCCAAGGCCAAGGACCTCATCTTCACCGGCCGCCAGGTGAAGGCCGACGAGGCCCTCGCCCTCGGCCTGGTGGACCGCGTGGTCCCCGCCGACGAGGTCTACACCCAGGCCCACGCCTGGGCGGCGAAGCTCGCCCAGGGCCCCGCGCTCGCGCTGCGGGCGGCCAAGGAGTCGGTCGACGCCGGCCTGGAGACGGACATCGACACCGGGCTCACGGTCGAGCGCAACTGGTTCGCCGGCCTGTTCGCCACCGAGGACCGCGAGCGGGGCATGCGCAGCTTCGTCGAGGAGGGCCCCGGCAAGGCGAAGTTTCTGTGACGAGCAGTTGAAATCCCCGCAAAGGGCTTGCAGTTGACGTCATGTCTGATCCGGCCCCCTCGGCGGTACGCATTATGGGAGCCTTAACGCACCCTTAAGCCGTTTCCGTGGAGGGGGCCCGTCGATTGCCCGAGCATGAGTCGTTTTCGCAGGTCGCGCAGGCTTTCGGAGGCATCGGCATGCCTGTGGCACATGCCGGAGGACCAGGAGTGGACGGGGGCGCACGGGGGGCGTATTCCCTCGGAACGGCCCCGGCCGTGCCGGAGCCCCGCCATCATGGGGTCATGGCGGGGCTGGAGGGCATGGAACAGCCGCGGGGAGACGGACGCGCCATCGCGTCACGCTGGTCGCCGACGGTCGAGGACGAACGTGCCGTGCACGCGCTGGAGGTGCACGGCGACCCCACGGAGGGCGAAGTTCCGCTCCCGTCCCTCCCCGAGTCCGCCGCCGTGGCCCGCCGGCTGGTCCAGATCGTCATCCTGCGCCGCTGGGGCCTCACCCCGAAGCTCACCGAGGACGCGGTACTGCTCGTCTCGGAACTCGTCGGCAACGCCGTACGCCACACCGGCGCCCGCGCCTTCGGACTGCGCATGCGGCACCGCCGGGGCTGGATCCGCGTCGAGGTCCGCGACCCGTCCCGCGCCCTGCCCTGTCTGATGCCGGTGCAGGAGACGGACATCAGCGGCCGCGGCCTGTTCCTCGTCGACAAACTCGCCGACCGCTGGGGCGTCGACCTCCTCTCCCACGGCAAGACCACCTGGTTCGAGATGCGGGTGGCGGACCGCTGACCCGTGCGCGCTTGAGTCTCCACCCGCTGGAAGGCCCACACTCCCCGACATGACCCACGACGGCACCGGGCTCCTCACCATCGGGGCGCTCGCCCGCGCCACCGGCCTGTCCGTGCGCACCATCCGCTACTGGTCCGACGAGGGCGCCCTGCCGCCCGTGGCCCGGTCCTCCGGCGGCTACCGGCTCTACGACGCCGGCTCCGCCGCCCGCCTGGAGCTCATCCGCACACTGCGCGAACTGGGCCTCGGCCTCGACGACGTACGCCGGGTCGTCACAGGAGAGACCACGGTCGCCCGGGTCGCCGCCGCGCATGTGGCGGCGCTGGACGCGCGGATCCGGTCGCTGAAGGTGACCCGCGCGGTGCTGTCGACCGTGGCCCGACGAGGCTCGACCGCCGAGGAGACGACCCTGATGAACCGACTGGCCCGACTGTCCGCCGCCGAACGCGCCCGCATCCTCGACGACTTCACCGCCGAGATCTTCCAGGGACTCGACACCGCGGACCCCGACATCCGCCGGCGCCTCCGGTTCGCCGCGGCCGACCTGCCCGACGACCCCACGCCCGAGCAGGTGGACGCCTGGGTGGAACTCGTCGAACTGATCCAGGACCCGGGGTTCCGGGCCGTCATGCGCAGGATGATCGAGTTCAACGCCGCGGACCGGGGCCCTGAGGTGCCCAGTGGCAGCTCCCTGTGGTTCATGAGCCGCCTGATCCACAGCGCCGGCGAGGCCCTGCGCGACGGCGTCGAGCCGGGCACGCCCCGCGCCGAGGCCGTGCTGCGCGAGCTGATCGGCGACGCCGACCCGGCCGCCGTGCTGAAGCGCCTCGCGGCGGTGGCCGACCCGCGCCTCAACCGCTACCGCGAACTGTCCGCCGTGGTGAACGGATGGGAGCGGCCGTCCGCCCACGCCGAGGAGTTCGGGTGGGTGGTCGCCGCACTGGAGGCGCGCGCCGCCGGATAATCTTGCCCGCGTCAGTACCAGCACGAAAAAGAGGGGCGAACCGGTGGCGGACATCGAGGAAGCACGCAAGCAGTTCGAGCGGATCGACACGAACGGGGACGGGTTCATCACCGCTGCCGAGTTCAAGACCGCGCTGGCCCAGGGCGGCGACTGGAACGTCACCGAGGCGGTCGCCGAGGCCATCATCACGTCGCGCGACCTGGACGGCGACAAGCTGCTGTCCTTCGACGAGTTCTGGATCCACCTGGACAAGTAGCACCGGACATTCCCCGGCGCCGGAGTACCGGCGCCGGGAATCCGCGCGTACGCCGTGCGGGGGGCCGTACGGGCGACAGCGCCCGGAATGGTCCGCCCGTCCCCGGGGTTGTGCCGATCATTGGGGTTTCCCCGGAAACCCCGGCGACATCGACCCCCGGAAAGGGCGAGGCGAGCAGACATGAAGATCGGCATCATCGGCGCGGGCAACATCGGCGGAAACCTCACGCGGCGGCTCACGGCCCTCGGCCACGACGTGTCCGTCGCCAACTCCCGCGGGCCGCACACCCTGAAGGAACTGGCCGACGAGACCGGCGCGACCCCGGTGAGGGTCGAGGAGGCCGCGCGCGGCGCGGAGATCGCCGTCGTCGCCGTACCCCTCAAGGCCGTGCCGGACCTGCCCTCCGGGCTGTTCGACGAGGCCGCCGAGGGCCTGGCCGTCATCGACACCGGCAACTACTACCCGCAGCGCGACGGCAGGATCGCCGGCATCGAGGACGAGGGCCTCACCGAGAGCCGCTGGACCGAGCGCCAGATCGGGCACCCCGTGATCAAGGCGTTCAACGGTACGTACGCCCAGGACATCCTGGACCGCCACCGCCCCGCGGGCGACCCCGGGCGCATGGCCCTCCCGGTCGCCGGCGACGACGAGGCCGCCAAGCGCAAGGTCCGCGCCCTGATCGAGGAACTGGGCTTCGACACCGTCGACGCGGGCGGCCTCGACGACTCCTGGCGCCAGCAGCCCGGCACCCCGGTCTACGGCCTGCGCGGCGGCGTAGAAGCCGTCACCCGTGCCCTCGCCGAGGCGTCCCCGGAACGCCCGGAGGAGTTCCGCGGCTAGGACAGGCCCGGGCCGCTCAGGCCCCCGCCCACTCCCGGAGCGCCGACTCGCTGGAGAAGTCCGCCACGTTCTTGTCCAGCGGGTCGTCGGTGTACTGGTGGAAACGCCAGTCCGCCTGAATACGCGGTTTCCCGGCGGCCGCCGCGTAGTCGGCGATCCAGAGGCCGTCGCCCGCGTAGGAGGTGGTGTCGTAGGTCAACCAGAAATGACGGTTGCAGTAAAGGATCACCTTGTGGTGGGGGCGGAGTTCCTTCACCTTGCGGATGAAGCGGTCCTTCTCGGAATTGCTCGCGTGCGAGCCGCCCCCGGTCGTCTCCCAGTCCACCGCGAGGATGTCGCCCCGCCGCTCGGGGGCCTTGGAGACGAAGTGCTCGGCCTGTTCGGTGAGATTCCCCGGCCAGAGGAAGTGGTAGAACCCGACCACCAGACCGGCGTCCCGCCCCCTCTTCGTCTGGGCGGCCAATTTCGGATTCACGTACGAACGGCCTTCCGTCGCTTTGACGAAGACGAAGGAAAGGCCGTCCGTGTCGTACGAGGAGGACTGGTGGGAACTGATGTCGATGCCACGCAGCATGCAGGTTCTCCCGTGTGGTGCGGTGGGGGACGGGAATTGATGGTTCCCCGTTTCAACCTGCTTGACGCAAAGCCCTGTTCAGCGCGGCCGTGTCGGCACCCGAGCCGGCGACCGGTTCAGCACTCGATGATGTTCACCGCGAGACCGCCCCGCGCGGTCTCCTTGTACTTCACCGACATGTCCGCGCCGGTCTCCTTCATGGTCTTGATGACCTTGTCGAGGGACACCTTGTGGGAGCCGTCGCCGCGCATCGCCATCCGCGCGGCCGTCACCGCCTTCACGGCGGCCATGCCGTTGCGCTCGATGCACGGGATCTGCACCAGGCCGCCGACCGGGTCGCAGGTCAGGCCCAGGTTGTGCTCCATGCCGATCTCGGCGGCGTTCTCCACCTGCTCGGGGCTGCCGCCCAGCACCTCCGCCAGCGCGCCCGCCGCCATCGAGCAGGCGGACCCCACCTCGCCCTGGCAGCCGACCTCCGCGCCGGAGATGGACGCGTTCTCCTTGAAGAGCATGCCGATGGCGCCCGCCGCGAGCAGGAAGCGCACCACGCCCTCCTCGTCGGCGCCCGGCACGAAGTTCATGTAGTAGTGCAGGACGGCCGGGATGATGCCGGCCGCGCCGTTCGTCGGGGCGGTGACGACCCGGCCGCCGGCCGCGTTCTCCTCGTTCACCGCCATCGCGTAGAGGGTGATCCACTCCATCGCGAGCGCCAGCGGGTCGCCCTCGGAGCGCAGCTTGCGGGCGGTGGTGGCGGCGCGGCGGCGGACCTTCAGCCCGCCCGGCAGGATGCCCTCGCGGGACATGCCCCGCTCCACGCAGGCCCGCATCACGCGCCAGATCTCCAGCAGGCCCTCGCGGATCTCCTCCTCGGTCCGCCACGCGCGCTCGTTCTCCAGCATCAGCGCGGAGATCGACAGCCCGGTCTCCTTGGTGAGCCGCAGCAGCTCGTCACCGGTGCGGAAGGGGTACTTCAGCACGGTGTCGTCGAGTTTGATCCGGTCCGCGCCCACCGCGTCCTCGTCGACGACGAAACCGCCGCCCACCGAGTAGTACGTCTTGGCCAGCAGCTCCGTACCGGAGGAGTCGTACGCCCACAGCGTCATGCCGTTGGCGTGGTAGGGGAGCGCCTTGCGGCGGTGCAGCACCAGGTCGTCGTCGAAGGAGAAGCCGATCTCGTGCTCGCCGAGCAGCCGCAGCCGCCCGCCGTCCTTGATCTTCTCCACGCGCTCGTCGGCCGACTCCACGTCCACCGTGCGCGGCGAGTCGCCCTCCAGGCCCAGCAGCACCGCCTTGGGCGTGCCGTGGCCGTGCCCGGTGGCGCCCAGCGAGCCGTACAGCTCCGCGCGCACCGAGGCGACGGAGTCCAGGAGGTCCTCGTTGCGCAGCCGCCGGGCGAACATCCGGGCCGCCCGCATGGGGCCGACCGTGTGCGAGCTGGACGGGCCGATACCGATCGAGAACAGGTCGAAGACCGAGATGGCCACGGGAGGACTCCTCAGGGTTCGGCGGACGACGCTGTCCACCGGGGAAGGGCGGTTCAGTGGGCCGGAGGGGGTGATGAATCGTTCATGCGCCGCATGGTGCGGGGCACCGCGCCCACCGACCCAGTGTGCGCGATGCCCCGTACGTCCATGAAAAAAGCGGACGGAATTACCGCAGACCGGGGTACAGCGGGTGCTTCGCGGCCAGCGCCGTGACCCGGTCCCGGAGCGCCTCGGCGTCGTACGACGGCTTCAGCGCCTCCGCGATCACGTCCGCGACCTCGGCGAAGTCCTCGGCCGTGAAGCCGCGGGTGGCGAGGGCGGGCGTGCCGATCCGCAGACCCGAGGTGACCATCGGCGGGCGCGGGTCGTTCGGGATCGCGTTCCGGTTGACGGTGATCCCGACCTCGTGCAGCCGGTCCTCGGCCTGCTGGCCGTCCAGCTCCGAGTTCCGCAGGTCCACCAGGACGAGGTGCACGTCCGTGCCGCCGGACAGCACGTCCACGCCCACGGCCTTCACGTCGTCCCGCACCAGACGCTCGGCCAGGATGCGGGCGCCCTCCAGGGTGCGGCGCTGCCGCTCCTTGAAGTCCTCGCTCGCGGCGACCTTGAACGCGACCGCCTTGGCGGCGACCACGTGCTCCAGCGGACCGCCCTGCTGGCCCGGGAACACGGCGGAGTTGATCTTCTTGGCCAGCTCGGCCGTGGACAGGATCACACCGCCGCGCGGACCGCCGAGGGTCTTGTGCGTGGTGGTCGTGACGACGTGGGCGTGCGGCACCGGGTTCGGGTGCAGGCCCGCGGCGACCAGACCGGCGAAGTGCGCCATGTCGACCATGAGGTACGCGCCGACCTCGTCCGCGATCCGGCGGAACGCGGCGAAGTCCAGCTGACGCGGGTACGCCGACCAGCCGGCGACGATCAGCTTCGGCTTGTTCTCCTTGGCGAGACGCTCGACCTCGGCCATGTCGACCTGGCCGTCGTCGCCCACGTGGTACGCGACCACGTTGTAGAGCTTGCCGGAGAAGTTGATCTTCATGCCGTGGGTGAGGTGCCCGCCGTGCGCGAGGTTCAGACCCATGATCGTGTCGCCCGGCTTCAGCAGCGCGAACATCGCGGCCGCGTTGGCCTGGGCGCCCGAGTGCGGCTGGACGTTGGCGTGCTCGGCGCCGAACAGCTCCTTCACCCGGTCGATGGCGATCTGCTCGATCACGTCGACGTGCTCGCAGCCGCCGTAGTAGCGGCGGCCGGGGTAGCCCTCGGCGTACTTGTTGGTGAGGACCGAGCCCTGGGCCTCCATGACCGCGACCGGGGCGAAGTTCTCCGAGGCGATCATCTCGAGGGTGGACTGCTGCCGGTGCAGCTCGGCGTCGACGGCGGCGGCCACCGCCGGGTCGAGCTCGTGCAGCGGCGTGTTCAGAAGCGACATACGGCTCTGGCTCCTCAGCCCGCGACGAACGCGTCGTACTCGGCGGCGGACAGCAGGTCGGCCGGCTCGTCGGTGACCCGCACCTTGAACAGCCAGCCGCCCTCGAAGGGGGCCGAGTTCACCAGCGCCGGGTCGTTCACCACGTCCTCGTTGACCTCGGTGACCTCGCCGGAGACGGGGGAGTACAGGTCGCTGACGGACTTGGTGGACTCCAGCTCGCCGCAGGTCTCGCCCGCGGTCACCGTGTCACCGACCTCGGGGACCTGGACGAAGACCACGTCGCCGAGCGCGTTGGCCGCGTGCTCCGTGATGCCGACCGTCGACACGCCGTCCTCGGCGGCCGACAGCCACTCGTGCTCCTTGCTGTAGCGCAGCTGCTGGGGGTTGCTCATGGCCTGAATTCTCCTGTACGCGGGAAACTGCTGATGACGGGGAGGGCACGCGAAGCGGCCGGACGGGTGGGAACCCCGTGCCGCGGACGCGCGGAAGCCGCCCGGGGGCCGGCTACGACGGTGTCACTTCTGCCGCTTGTAGAACGGCAGCGCCACGACGTCGTACGGCTCGTGGCTGCCGCGGATGTCCACACCGACGCCCTCGGTGCCCGGCTCCGCGTGGGCGGCGTCGACGTAGGCCATGGCGATCGGCTTCCCCAGGGTGGGGGAGGGGGCGCCGGAGGTGACCTCGCCGATCTTCTCGCCGCCGGCGACCACGGCGTACCCGGCGCGCGGCACCCGGCGGCCGTGGGCGACCAGGCCGACCAGGACGCGCGGCGGGTTCTTCTCGGCGTGCCCGGCGGCCTCGGCGAGGGCGGCGCGGCCCACGAAGTCGCCCTCCTTCTCGAACTTCACCACCCGGCCCAGACCGGCGTCGAAGGGCGTGAGGGAGGTGCTCAGCTCGTTGCCGTACAGCGGCATGCCCGCCTCCAGGCGGAGCGTGTCCCGGCAGGACAGACCGCACGGGACCAGGCCGTGGCCCTCGCCCGCCTTGGTCAGCGCCTGCCACAGCTCCACGGCGTGCTCCGGCTTCACGAACAGCTCGAAGCCGTCCTCGCCGGTGTAGCCGGTGCGGGCGATCAGCGCGGGGACCCCGGCCACGGTGCCCGGCAGGCCGGCGTAGTACTTCAGGCCGTCCAGGTCGGCGTCGGTCAGGCTCTTCAGGATCGCCGGGGACTCGGGGCCCTGCACGGCCAGCAGCGCGTAGGCGTCGCGGTCGTCGCGCACCTCGGCGTCGAAGCCCGCGGCCCGCTCGGTCAGCGCGTCCAGCACCACCTGGGCGTTGGAGGCGTTGGCCACGACCATGTACTCGGTCTCGCCCAGGCGGTAGACGATCAGGTCGTCCAGGATGCCGCCGTCCTCACGGCAGATCATCGTGTAGCGGGCGCGGCCCGGCTTCACGCCCGAGATGTTGCCCACCAGCGCGTGGTCGAGGAGGGCGGCGGCCTGCGGGCCGGTGACCGTGATCTCACCCATGTGCGAGAGGTCGAAGAGGCCGGCCTTCGTGCGCACGGCGTTGTGCTCGTCGCGCTCGGAGCCGTAGCGCAGGGGCATGTCCCAGCCGGCGAAGTCGGTCATCGTCGCGCCGAGCGACCGATGCAGGGCATCGAGCGCGGTGCGGCGGGGGTCGGTACTGCTCATCGGTCGGTCTCCCAAGGCATGACGGCGAGGTCGTTCCTCCCCATCTGTCATCGGAACCTGAGAGGTTCGCCATGACCACCCGTGTCACGGAGGTCAGGACTTGCACCTTGGGTGGGGTCGCCGGAGCACTGCGACGGCGGCCCGCTTTTCAGATGTGCCTCGCCCGCGCGGTAACGGTGCCTGAGAGATTCAAGGGAGGGACTTGCTCCTTCGGCGCCCCGGCGGCACAGGTGCCGGGGACTCTCCCGCGCGGATTCAAACGGCCGGTATGCAGTTGGCGCGCTCATCATTGCACGCATCGTGGGACACCGGCAGGGGGGCCTTGCCGGGGGTGCACGGGTCGTGCAGGCTCGGTCACAGGGAGCTGTGACAGGCCTGTGTCGGAATGAGTACGCAACCGAGAGCGACCTGGCATTACCTTCTCTTTACACGCGGCGGGGATCGGACCTCCATATCCGGCCCCAGGGGAGGACGACCACGGTGAACAGGCCCACGGCGTACGCCGGCACCACAGGCGTCGCGCTGCCGCGGCAGCACGCGCACCGGGCCGACGGCGCCCGCGACGCGGAGCCCGCCCCCCTCGTCCAGGACCTGCGCGCCCGCGCGGGACGCAGTCCGCGCGCCCTGCTCTTCGGCCCCCGCGACCTCGTCGTCGTCACCGGCCTGCCCGGCAGCGGCAAGTCCACGCTGATGCGGCGCGCGGTGCACGACGACCGCGTCGACTCCCAGGACGCCCGCGACCGCTGGGACAGCCGCATGCCCCGCCTGCTGCCGTACGCGGTCTACCGGCCGCTGGTCCGGCTCGCCCACTACGCGGGACTGCGCCGTGTGCTGCGCTCCGGCCGGCCGGTCGTCGTGCACGACTGCGGCACCCAGACCTGGGTACGGCGCTGGCTGGCCCGCGAGGCCCGCCGCCGCGGGGCCGCGCTGCACCTGCTGCTCCTCGACGTCCCGCCGGAGGAGGCCCTGGCCGGGCAGCTGGAGCGGGGCCGGGGCGTCTCGCGCTACGCCTTCCGCCGCCACCGCACCGCGTGCGCCCGGCTGCTGGACGCGGTGGAGTCCGGCCGGGTCCCGGAGGGCTGCGCCTCGGCGGTACTCGTCGACCGGGACGCCGCGAACACGCTGCGCCGCATCGGCTTCACCGGTTGACGGGTCGGCGCACGCCCTGGCCGGGCCGGCTTCACCGGTTGTCGGGTCGGTGCACGCCCTGTGCGGGGTCGGCTCCACCGGTCGACCGATCGGCACGCCCTGTGGGGGGTCGGCTTCACCGGTCGACCGGTCGGCACGCCCTGTGGGGGGTCGGCTTCACCGGTTGACCGATTGGCACGCCCTGTGCCAGGTCGGCACACCGGTTGACCGGTCGGCGTGTGTTCGGTGCCGGATGGGCGACACCGGTTGTCGGGTCGGCGCGCGCCCTGTGCCGGGGCGGCGTACCGGTTGTCGGGTCGGCGTGCGCCCTGTGCGGGGTCGGCTCCACCGGTCGACCGATCGGCACGCCCTGTGCCGGGGCGGTGGAACCGGTTGTCGGGTCGGTGTGCGCCCTGTGCGGGGTCGGCTTCACCGGTTGACCGAACGGCACGCCCTGTGCCGGGGCGGTGGAACCGGATGACCGGCCGGCGGCGGCCCCGCGCGGGGTCGGCGCCGCCGCTGACCGGCTAGCCTTTCCGGCAAGCAGTGGCATCAGGCAGACGGTGGGCGACAGATGGACTTCCCGGCGGACATCCCGGACCGGACGCACTTCCACCCGCACGGCGGGTGGCCCGGCAACGAACTGGAGGAGGCGCTCTCCGCCTCCCTCGGCGTCCCCTCGGCGGGAGCCCGCATCGTCGAGGTCCTCGGCCGCAGCTTCCTCTGGGTGCCCCTGCCCAACGGCGGCGGCCCGCACAGCGGCCCCCTCGACCTGCCCACCATGGAACTGGACGGCCAGGCCTACGTGCCGGTCTTCAGCTCCGAGGAGCAGTTCCGCCAGGTCGTCGGCTCCCACATGGGCTGCACCATCGCGCCCGCCGTGGAGTTCGCCCGCGGACTGCCCCCGCAGGCCGGCATCGTGGTCAACCCGGGCGGCACGGTCGCCGTCCCGCTGCCGCCGCCCGCGGTGGCCGAGCTGTGCCGCGCCGGACGCTCCCCGCTGGAGGGCCCGGCGAGCGGCGGCCGCGTCCGGCTGTTCGAACCGGACTGGCAGGACGACCCGGTGGACTTCCTCGCCGCCGCCTCGCAGGAGTTCGACGCCATCGGGGTGGTGGCGACGGCCCGCCGCTGCCTGGCCGCCATCGAGACGGCCGACCCCGTGCTGTTCGTCGGCGTGGAGCTGCTGCACTGGGAGGGCGACCCGCGCGCGCTGCCGCTGGACGCCCTCGGCCGCGCGCTGGGCCGCAGCCCCGCCCGCTGGCCGGTCAACCTCGTCGTCCTCGACGTCGCCCAGGACCCGGTCGGCGACTGGCTGCGCGCCAAGGTCCGCCCCTTCTACCAGCGCGCCTGACGCGCACCTTCCGCGCACTGACCGCAGACCGCCGGAGACCGTCGGCTTAAGCTAGGGGCATTGGCCGGCAGGGTGTTGTACGGAGGGGCGATACAAGTGAGCGCTGGCACCGCGGCGGCCGGACAGGTCGAGCACATGCTGCGCCAGGTGACGCCCGGGCGTTACGACGCCTACGAGGCCTTGCTGCGCGCCCTCGCCACTCCCTCGTCCGGCAGGGTCTGGATGCTGCTCTGGCAGGGCCAGGCCGGCTCGCCCGACGCCCAGTACGGGACCATGGAGGTCGACGGCCACGGCTACGCGCCCTGCGTGACCTCCGCCCAGGAGCTGTCCGCCAGCGGCTGGAACCGTTCGTACGAGGTGGTCGACGGGCTCGAGGTGGCCCGCGCGCTCTACCCGGACCGCTACGGCCTCTGGCTCAACCCGCACGCGCCCGGCGGCGGCGTCGGCATCCCCTGGCTCGACCTGCGCCGCATCGCCGGCGGGCTCGACCAGCAGCCCGCCGGTCCGCTGCGCCTGTCCGAACCGGCCATCGAGATCCCGCAGTTCTACGCCCTCCTCGCGCAGAACGCCCACCGCACCCCGGCCGTGCGCGCGCTGCGGCGCGCCTGGGTGCAGCCCGCGCTGGGCGCGCCGTACCTCGCCATCGGCCTGGACGTGTACGACACCTCGCCGCCCGCCGTGGAGTCGGTACGGCAGATGATGCGGCAGTCGCTGCCCGCCGTGCCCGACGGACTGCCCGTCTCCACGGTCGCCATGTCCGACGAGCACGACCCGGTGGCGATGTGGCTGCGCGTCAACGGGCGTCCGTTCTACGACCGTGAGGCGCACGCCCCGGCCCCCGCCGCGGGCTACGGCTATCCGCCCGCGCACCGCCTCTGACCGGTACGTCTTCCCGAGGCTCCCGGCGCGGCTGCCCGCCGCCGGGGGCCTCACGCATGGTGACGCAGCGTCACTCATGTCCAGCATGTGGACAATGGGCGGCGCTGCGGCTCCTGTCCCGACCCGTCCCCCGCTCGGATTCCGTCAGATTCCGTCGATTGCGATCAGCAACCTCGCGCTGACCCCCTGTCACCTGCGGTTTCACCGCGCCTTCACGCCCATCCCGGGCCTCGTGGACGGCACTTGCCGGGGTGTCATTCGTGTCCGGGGTGTTAAATCATCGCGCGAAGATGCCGGAACAGTCCCGTATGTCGGCTGTTCAGATCTCAGGTAGGTATCACCGCTATCCGGACTGTTCCTGACTCACTGCGAACGTCTGTAGTGTTCGGCCGGTCAAGATGCATCCACATAGCGGACCCGGAGTGGCCCCAGTATGCGCATATTCAAGACCCGAGCCGCTCGGGCGATCACGGCCGCGGTCGCGGTCGGCCTGATCGCCACGGGCTGCGCCAGCGAGCGGGACAGCGACAACGAGAGCGGCGGCAAGAAGGACACCTTCGTGTTCGCCGGTGCGGGCGACCCGGGATCCCTGGACCCTGCCCTCGCGAGCGACGGTGAGACCTTCCGCGTGACCCGCCAGGCGTTCGAGGCCCTCCTCGAGCACGAGTCGGGCGGCACCAAGCTGGTCGGCGGCCTCGCCGAGACCTGGTCGAGCAACGACGCCGGCACCGTCTGGACCTTCAACCTCCGCAAGGGCGTGAAGTTCCACGACGGCGAGGCGTTCAACGCCGCCGCGGTCTGCGCCAACTACGACCACTGGTTCAACTGGAAGGGCACCTACCAGTCGAGCGCGGTCTCCTACTACTGGCAGACCATCATGGGCGGGTTCGCGAAGAACGAGGACCCGGAGACGCCCGAGGCGAACTACAAGAGCTGCACCGCGAAGGACGAGAACACCGCCGTCATCGAGGTCAAGCAGCCCTCCGCGAACCTCCCCGGCGGCTTCTCGCTGAACGCCCTCGCCATCCACTCGCCGAAGGCGATCAAGGAGTACGAGAAGCAGGAGGCGACCGCCAAGGGCGACGCCATCACGTACCCCAAGTACAGCCAGGAGGCCGGCACGGTCGCCGGCACCGGCCCGTACAAGATCGTCAAGTGGAACAAGGGCAACAAGGAAGTCACCCTCGAGCGCTTCGACGACTACTGGGGCGAGAAGGCCAAGATCAAGAACCTGGTCTTCCGCACGATCGACACCGAGGAGGGCCGCCGCCAGGCGCTCCAGGCCGGTGACATCGACGGCTACGACCTCGTCGCCCCGGCCGACGTCAAGACCCTCGAGGACCAGGGCTACGTCGTCCCGACCCGTGGCGTCTTCAACCTCTTCTACGTGGGCATGAGCCAGTCGGCGAACCCGGCCCTGAAGAAGAAGGAAGTCCGCCAGGCGATCGCGCAGTCGATCGACAAGGAGAACCTGGTCAAGACCCAGCTGCCCGAGGGCGGCAAGGTGGCCGACCAGTTCATGCCGGACACGATCGCGGGCTACTCCAAGAACGTCACGAAGTACCCGTACGACCCCGCCAAGGCCAAGCAGCTGCTGAAGAAGGCCGGCGCCCAGAACCTGACCATCGAGTTCTGCTACCCGACCGAGGTCACCCGCCCGTACATGCCTGCCCCGCAGGACCTGTTCGAGCTGATGAAGGCCGACCTCGAGAAGTCCGGCATCACGGTCAAGCCGAAGGCCATGAAGTGGGCCCCGGACTACCTGGACGCCACCGAGGCCGGCTCCTGCGCCCTGCACATGCTCGGCTGGACCGGTGACTTCAACGACGGCTACAACTTCATCGGCACCTGGTTCGCCGGGTACGACAAGCAGTGGGGCTTCAAGGACAAGAAGGTCTTCGACGCGGTGAACGCCGGCTCGAAGATGGGCAAGGCCGACGAGCGCACCGCGGCCTACGAGAAGGCCAACGAGGTCATCATGGACTACCTGCCCGGCGTCCCGATCTCGTCGTCCCCGCCGGCCATCGCCTTCGGCAAGAACGTCAACCCGCCGAAGGTCTCGCCGCTGACGCAGGAAGTCTTCTCCGAGGCCTCCTTCAAGTAGGCACACCGGCAGGAAATCGATAACGGGGGGGTCCGCCCGGCCGTCGCAACTCGGCGGCCGGGCGGGTCCGTTCATGTAAGACAACACGCAAGAAAGGGGCAAGCGGGGTGCTGCGTCTCGTCGTACGAAGACTGCTCCAGCTCATACCCACGCTGCTCGGCCTGTCGGTTCTGCTCTTCCTGTGGCTCGACCGGCTGCCCGGTGGACCCGCCTCAGCGATCCTGGGGGAGAGGGCCACCGAGGCCGAAGTGGCGCGCATCAACCGTGCGCTCGGGCTGGACCAGCCCATTTACGTCCAGTACTGGCGCTTCCTCAAGCGCATCTTCGAAGGCGACCTGGGAACCTCCGTCCAGACCGGTCAGCCCGTCACGGACGAGTTCTTCCTCCGGTTCCCGGCGACGGTGGAGCTGTCCCTGCTGGCCATGCTCATCGCCGTGGCGATCGGCATCCCCCTCGGTTACCTCGCCGCCCGCAAGCGCGGCGGCTGGCTCGACGTCAGCGCCGTCTCCGGCTCGCTCGTGGGCATCTGCATCCCCGTCTTCTTCCTGGGCCTGATCCTCAAGGAAGTCCTCGCCGTGAAGCTGGGCTTCTTCCCCAGCTACGGACGCCTCGACACCGGCATCAACGCCACCGAGGTCACCGGCTTCGCCGTCCTTGACGGTGTGCTCACCGGTGAGTTCGACGCCTCGTGGAACGCGATCCACCACCTGATCCTGCCTGCCGTCACCCTCGCCTCCATCCCGCTCGCGGTCATCGTGCGCATGACCCGCGCCAGCGTGCTCGAGGTGCAGGACGAGGACTACGTGCGCACCGCCCAGGCCAAGGGCCTCAAGCGCAGCGTCGTCCGCGGCCGTCACGTGCTGCGCAACGCCCTGCTGCCCGTGATCACGTCGGTCGGTCTGCTCACCGGCTCCCTGCTCTCCGGAGCCGTCCTCACCGAGTCCGTGTTCTCCTTCAACGGCATCGGCAACTTCATCAAGACGTCGATCGACGGCCGTGACTACCCGGTGCTCGTCGGGTTCATCATGTTCATCGCGATGGTGTACGTCCTGATCAACCTGCTGGTGGACCTGGCGTACAGCATCATCGACCCGAGAGTGCGGGTGCACTGACATGGCTGTCGCCACCAAGTCCGAGAAGATCCAGCGTCTCGCGGAACTGACGGCCGTCAGCGAGACCAGCACCGGCGCCAGCCTCTGGCGGGAGGCTTTCCGCCGGCTGAAGTCCAGCAAGATGGCGATCGTCGGCGCCGTCATCATCGTCCTGTTCGTGCTCATCGCCGTCGTCGGCCCGTTCCTGGCGCCGTACTCGCCGAGCGCGCAGACCTGGCGCGGCGAGGTCTTCCCCAACCAGGGCAAGTTCGTCGGCGCCCGCGACGGCAACTGGTTCGGCCTCGACCACCTCGGCCGCGACCTGTTCTCCCGGATGCTCGTCGGCGCCCGGCAGACCCTGCTCGTCGGTATCGTCGCCACGCTGATCGGCCTGGTCGCCGGCTTCGTGATCGGCATCGTCTCCGGCGCCGCGGCCACCCTCGGCGGCGACACCGGACGGCGTATCGACTCCGTCATCATGCGTTTCATCGACATGATGCTGGCGCTGCCCTCGCTGCTGCTGGCCGTGTCCATCGCCGCCGTCATGGGTCAGTCGCTGACCACCGTGATGATCGCGGTGGGTGTGGTCCAGGTGCCGGTGTTCGCCCGTCTGCTGCGCGGCTCGATGCTGGCGCAGGGCAACGCGGACTACGTCCTCGCGGCGCAGTCCCTGGGCGTGCGCAAGCGTCGCATCGTGCTCTCGCAGATCCTGCCCAACTCGCTGAGCCCGGTGATCGTGCAGGCCACGCTCTCCCTGGCCACCGCGATCATCGAGGCCGCCGCCCTGTCCTACCTGGGCCTCGGCAACCCCGACCCGGCGATCCCCGAGTGGGGCGTCATGCTCGCCCAGGCGCAGCGCTTCTTCAGCTACGCCCCCGCGATGGCGGTCTACCCCGCCGTCGGCATCATCATCACCGCCCTCGGCTTCACCCTCCTCGGCGAGGCCATGCGGGAAGCCCTCGACCCGAAGCTGAGGGGCTGAACCACCATGTCTCTGCTCACTGTCGACGAACTGACCGTCACCTTCGGCGGCCGCGGCCGCAAGGAGTCCCGGGCGGTCGACGGCATCTCCTTCGAGGTCGACCAGGGCCAGGTCGTGGGCCTGGTCGGCGAGTCCGGCTGCGGCAAGTCCGTCACCTCCCTGGCCCTGATGGGCCTGCTGCCCGCGAAGGGTCTCACCATCGGCGGCCGTGCCGAGTTCGACGGCACGGACCTGTTCACGATGAGCCCGTCCGCCCGCCGCGACCTGCGCGGCAGCGAGATGGCGATGATCTTCCAGGACCCGCTGTCCTCGCTGAACCCGGTCGTCCCGATCGGCGTGCAGGTCACCGAGATCCTGGAGCGCCACCGTGGGATGAAGGGCGAGGCCGCCCGCAAGGAGGCCGCGCACCTGCTGGACCGGGTCGGCATCCCCGACCCCACCCGGCGGCTCAAGGAGTACCCGCACCAGCTGTCCGGCGGCATGCGCCAGCGCGCTCTGATCGCCATGGCGGTGGCCTGCGCCCCGCGTCTGCTCATCGCCGACGAGCCCACCACGGCGCTCGACGTGACGATCCAGGCGCAGATCCTGGAGCTGCTCAAGGAGCTCGTGGACCAGGAGGGCACCGCCCTGCTGATGATCACCCACGACCTCGGCGTGGTCGCCGGCCTCTGCGACCAGGTCAACGTCCTCTACGCGGGCAAGGTCGTGGAGTCCGCCGGGCGCCGCGAGCTGTTCGCCCACCCCACCCACCCGTACGCGCACGGACTGCTGGGCTCCATCCCGCGGCTCGACGCGCCACGGGGCGAGCCGCTCAACCCCATCCGCGGCTCGATCAACGACCGCATCGCCTGGGCCGACGGCTGCGCCTTCGCGCCCCGCTGCGACCGGTACGAGATGGGCTGCCTGACCGGCACCCCGGAGCTCGGCGAGCCCCGCGCGGCCGGTCACCAGGTGCGGTGCGTCAACCCCGTACTCGACGACGCGAAGGCCGAGGAGGTCCCCGCATGAGCCTGCTCGAACTGGACGGCGTCAAGGTCCACTTCCCCATCAAGAAGGGCCTCCTGTTCGACCGGACGGTCGGCCACGTGTACGCCGTGGACGGGGTCTCCCTGAAGGTGGAGGCCGGCGAGACCTACGGTCTGGTCGGCGAGTCCGGCTGCGGCAAGACCACCCTCGGGCGGTCCGTGCTGCGGCTGGTGGACATCACCGAGGGCTCCGTCGTCCTCGACGGCACCGACCTGGCGAAGCTGCCCGGCGAGGAGATGCGCCGCTTCCGGCGCCGGCTCCAGATGGTCTTCCAGGACCCGCTGGGCTCGCTCAACCCGCGGCAGAACATCGAGTCGATCCTGTCCGAGGGCATGATCGCCCACGGCATCGGCAAGGACCAG
This sequence comes from Streptomyces cellulosae, assembly GCA_014655195.1. Classification (GTDB taxonomy): domain Bacteria; phylum Actinomycetota; class Actinomycetes; order Streptomycetales; family Streptomycetaceae; genus Streptomyces; species Streptomyces cellulosae. Next base: position 44,597 of record BNBH01000028.1, read on the forward strand.
GAGGAGCGGCGCGAGAAGATCAAGGCCATCCTCGACAAGGTCGGCCTGCCCTCCAACGCGCTCGCCCGCTACCCGCACGAGTTCTCCGGCGGCCAGCGGCAGCGCATCGGCATCGCCCGCGCCCTCGTCCTCGAACCTGACGTGATCATCTGCGACGAGCCGGTCTCCGCGCTCGACGTGTCGGTCCAGGCCCAGGTCATCAACCTGCTGGAGGAGCTGCAGGAGGAACTCGGCCTGACCTACGTGGTGATCGCGCACGACCTCGCGGTGGTCCGGCACATCTCCGACACGATCGGTGTGATGTACCTGGGCTCGCTGGTCGAGGAGGCGCCGAGCGACGCGCTCTACGCCGAGCCGAAGCACCCGTACACCAAGGCCCTGATGTCGGCCGTGCCGGTGCCGGACCCGGAGGTGGAGGACAAGCGCGAGCGGATCCTGCTCACCGGTGACCTGCCCTCGCCGGCCAACCCGCCGACCGGCTGCCGGTTCCACACCCGCTGCCCGTGGGCCCAGGCCGAGCGCTGCGCGACCGAGCGTCCCCAACTGCGGGACGTCGGCGGCGGCCACCGGGTGGCGTGCCACTACGCGGAGGACATCGCGTCCGGGAAGCTCACGTTGACCAAGGGCGAGGTGGTCTCGGCGACCCGCGAGGGCGTCGACGACAACCCGGAGACCGACACCCCGGCGAAGATTCCCGCCCAGGCGGAGAAGATCTCGAAGGCGGAGAAGCCTGCGAAGACGGAGAAGCCTGCCGAGGCCGAGAAGTCCGCGCAGGCGGAGAAGCCTGTGAAGGCGGAGAAGGCGGAGAAGGCGGAGAAGGCGGAGAAGCCTGTGAAGGCGGAGAAGGCGGAGAAGCCTGCGAAGGCGGAGGGGGCCGAGAAGCCTGCCGAGGCCGAGAAGGCTGCCGAGGCCGCGGAGGGCGAGAAGTCCGTCGAGGCCGGGAAGCCGGCGCAGGCGGAGAAGCCCGCCGAGGCCGACGACGCGCCCGCCGAGGCCGAGGCCTCCGACGCGCCCGCCGAGGCCGAGGCCTCCGACGCGCCCGAGGCTTCCGAGGAGCCCGGGAAGGCTGTCTGATCGACACCCCGAAAGATGCCCCCGCCTTGCTTTGCAAGGCGGGGGCATCTTTCTACGCCACAATGTGCAAGTGCTTCAGCAACTGTTCAGCCCGTCCGTCCTGCACACGCTCGATCTGATCGGCATCTTCGTGTTCGCCATCTCCGGCGGTCTGCTGGCCGTCCGGAAAAACTTCGACGTGTTCGGGATCGCCGTGCTGTCCGAGATCACCGCCCTCGGCGGCGGTCTCTTCCGCGACCTGATCATCGGCGCCGTCCCGCCCGCCGCCTTCACGGATCTGGGGTACTTCGTCACCCCGCTGCTGGCCACCGTCCTCGTCTTCTTCCTGCACCCGCACGTCGAGCGCATCCAGTCCGCGGTCAACGTCTTCGACGCGGCGGGCCTCGGCCTCTTCTGCGTCGTCGGCACGACCAAGGCGTACGACTACGGGCTCGGCCTCACCGCGTCCGCCTGCCTGGGCCTGGCCACGGCGGTCGGCGGCGGTGTGCTGCGGGACGTGCTCGCCAACGAGGTGCCGTCGCTGCTGCGCTGGGACCGCGACCTGTACGCGGTGCCCGCGATCGTCGGCGCCGCCATGGTCGCCCTCTGCCTGCGCTTCGACGCGCTGAACCCGGTCACCAGCACCACCGCCGCCGTCACCACCTTCGTGCTGCGGCTGCTGGCGATGCGCTACCACTGGCGTGCGCCCCGCGCCTGGCATCGCCGTTCGACGGTCACGGAGGGGGAGTGAGCAAAGCTACCGCTTAGTATTATCTTCTTGTACTGTTCATCCATGCCAGAAGCAGCCTCCGCCCAGGCCACCAGGGCCGTCATCGGTGACAGTGAGTTCGACCGCGACACCGCGCTCACCGCGCGGGAACCCGGTGTCTACGACATCGACCTCTCCGCCGGCTGGACGATCATCAACGCCGTCAACGGCGGATATCTGCTGGCCGTTCTGGGCCGCGCGCTCGCGGACGCGCTGCCGCACTCCGACCCGTTCTCGGTCACCGCGCACTACCTGACGGCATCCCAGCCCGGCCCGGCGGTCGTCCGCACCGAGACCGTCCGCACCGGACGCACCCTCTCCACCGGCCAGGCGTCCCTCTTCCAGCTCGACGAGCAGGGCGACGAGGTCGAGCGCATCCGCGTCCTCGCCTCCTACGGCGACCTGGACGCCCTCCCCGACGACGTCCGCACGACGGCCGTACCGCCCGCGCTGCCGCCGATGGACCAGTGCTTCGGCCCCGAGGACGGACCCGCCCCGGTCGACGGAAGCTCCGAGATCGCCGGCCGGCTGATGCTGAAGCTCGACCCCTCGACCCTCGGCTGGGCCCTCGGAAAGCCGTCCGGCAAGGGTGAGATGCGCGCCTGGTTCGGTCTCGCCGACGGCCGGGACCCCGACCCGCTCGCGCTGCTGCTCGCGGTGGACGCGCTGCCGCCGACCGCCTTCGAGATGGGCCTCACCGGCTGGGTGCCCACGGTCGAGCTGACCGTCCACGTGCGCTGCCGCCCGGCGCCGGGTCCGCTGCGCGTGTCGATCACCACCCGCAACCTCGCGGGCGGCTTCCTCGAGGAGGACGCCGAGGTCTGGGACAGCGCAGACCGTCTTGTCGCGCAGTCCCGCCAGCTGGCGCGTGTGCGGCTGAGCTGAACCACCGGCGCCGAACTGCCGGTGAAGGGGCGGTACGGGGTCACCTGCGACCCCGTACCGCCCCTTCGTCGTGTCACCGTCCTCCGGCCGTGTCCGTCCCGTCGAGCCAGTGCTGCCGCCCCACATGGATCAGCCGCAGCTGACGCGCCGCCACCTTCGACACCCGCTCCCGCTCCTCGGGCGAACTCGCCGGCGCCTCCAGGAAGAGCGAGGCAGTGATCAGCATCTGGTCCACGTAGAGCTGGGCCAGCATCAGCAGGTCCTCCTCGCTCCAGCCCGCCGACTCCGCGTCCCCGGCCAGCGCCTCCCCGACCTCCGCCGTGAACCGGGCCAACTGCTCCTGTATCGCCTCACGGACCGGACGCACCCCGCCGTGCCGCTCCCGGGCGATGAACCTCACATGGGCCGGGTACGCGTCCACATGACGGGCGATCAGCTCGATGGCGCGCGCGATGCGTTCCTCGCCCTCGCCCGCCGGGGTCACCGTGGTCCGGATCATCGGGTGCAGGCTGCCCAGCGCCTCCTCGACCAGCGCCACGCCCAGGTCCTCGACCGACCGGAAATGCCGGTAGAACGCGGTCGGGGCGATCCCGACGGCACGCGTGACCTCACGCAGGCCCAGACTGCTCAGGCTCTGGCCCTCCAGCAGTTCGAGCGCCGCGTCGAGGAGCGCCTGCCGGGTCTTCTGCTTCTGGGCCTGCCGGATGCCGGACGTGTGACTCATGCCATGCAGTTAACAACTGTTCTCCCACATTGAAAAGTGAGAGCGGCGCTAGACTGGGAAGTCAGTGAACAAGTGTTACTACAATCGTTCACCCAACTTGGGGGATCCACATGCTGTTCCTCGTCGCCGCGCTGCTGCTGATGGGCGTCGTCCTCGGCGCCGTCGCGCACGCGCCGCTCACCTTCTCCGTCGCCGCCGGCGCCGTCATCGCCGTCTGGCTGGGCGTCTTCGCCCTGCGCGAGCTCCGCGGCCGCGACCGCGGCACCTCGGCGCACTGACCCGCACGGCCCGACCGACCGCCCACCGACCGCCTTCCGACCGCAGGAGTCGATCACCATGCAGCTCACCGCACCGGCCGGCCGCCGCACCGGGATCCGCGACACCGACGGCATGGCCGTCGCGTCGTTCGTCCTGGGCCTGCTCGGCCTGCTCGTCCTCAACGTCTTCCTCGGCCCCAGCGCCATCGTGCTGGCGTCCGTCGCCCTGCTGCGCGGCACCGCCCGCCGCGGCCGCGCCCTCCTCGGCCTGGGTCTCGGCATCGCCGACCTCGTCGTCCTCGCCGCGTTCATGCAGGCGGACGGCACGGTCTCCTGGAGCTTCTGACGGGCGGGACCGCCGCACCCGCCGTACGGGGGGCACCTCCCGGCGACCGGAATCCGTGGGTCATGCACCGGACCCCGTAGAATCGGCCCACCATGGCTTACCTCGACCACGCCGCGACCACCCCGATGCTGCCCGAGGCGGTCGAGGCGCTCACCGCGCACCTGGGCGTCACCGGCAACGCCTCCTCCCTGCACGCGGCCGGCCGCCGCGCCCGGCGCACCGTCGAGGAGGCCCGCGAGACCCTCGCCGAAGCCCTCGGCGCCCGCCCCAGCGAGATCGTCTTCACCTCCGGCGGCACGGAGGCCGACAACCTCGCCGTGAAGGGCCTGTACTGGTCCCGACGCGACGCCGACCCGGCCCGCACCCGGGTCCTCGCCAGCCCCGTCGAACACCACGCCGTCCTCGACGCCGTCGACTGGCTCGCCACGCACGAGGGCGCCACCGTCGAGTACCTCCCCGTCGACGCGCACGGCCGGGTCCACCCCGACACCCTGCGCGAGGCCGTAGCCCGCAACCCCGACGACGTCGCCCTCGCCACCGTGATGTGGGCCAACAACGAGATCGGGACGATCCTGCCGGTCGCGGAACTCGCCGCCGTCGCCGCCGAGTTCGGCATCCCCCTGCACTCCGACGCGGTCCAGGCCTTCGGCCAGGTCCCGGTGGACTTCGCCGCGTCCGGGCTCGCCGCGATGACCGTCTCCGGGCACAAGATCGGCGGCCCGTACGGCATCGGCGCCCTGGTCCTGGGCCGCGAGCACACCCCGGTGCCCGTGCTGCACGGCGGTGGCCAGGAGCGGCACGTCCGCTCCGGCACCCTGGACGTGCCGGCGATCGCCTCCTTCGCCGTCGCCGGACGGATCGCCGCCGAGGAGCGGGAGCGGTTCGCCCTGGAGATCGGACGCCTCCGCGACGACCTGGTCGCCGCGGTCCTCGAAGCCGTCCCCGATGCCATCCTGGGCGGCGACCCCGCCCCCGGCGGCCGCCTCCCGGCCAACGCCCACTTCACGTTCCCCGGCTGCGAGGGCGACTCCCTGCTGCTCCTCCTCGACGCCCAGGGCATCGAGTGCTCCACCGGCTCCGCCTGCACCGCCGGCGTCGCCCAGCCCAGCCACGTCCTCCTCGCCACCGGCACCGACCCCGACCTCGCCCGAGGCACCCTCCGCTTCTCCCTCGGGCACACGTCGACGGACGCCGACGTGGAGGCCCTCGCCAAGGCCATCGGCCCGGCGGTGGAACGAGCCCGGGCGGCGGGCCTGAGCTGAGAGGCGCGCGGGTCCCGGGCGCCTAGGAACCCGGCGTGGGGCTCCCCGAACCCCCCGCCGGGGCGGCCGATCGTTTCTCCTCCGTCACGGCCGTGCCCGCGCGGCGGACCAGCTTCAGATAGCGGTCCCAGTCCCAGTGGGGGCCCGGGTCCGTGTGGTCCGTGCCCGGGACCTCGACGTGGCCGATGATGTGCTTCCGGTCCACCGGTATGCCGTAGCGGGCGCATATCCGGGCCGTCAGGCGGGCCGAGGCCGCGTACATCTCGTCCGTGAAGTCCTCCGGGCGGTCCACGAAGCCCTCGTGCTCGATGCCGATGCTGCGCTCGTTGTAGTCCCGGTTGCCCGCGTGGTAGGCCACGTCCAGCTCGCGGATCATCTGCGTGATCCGGCCGTCCTTGCCGACGATGTAGTGCGCCGCCGCCTTGTGGCCCGGGTTCTGGAACGCCTTCACCGCGCTGTCCAGGCTGCCCTGCGTGACATGCACGACCACCATGTCGACGTGGAAGTCGTCCGGCCGGTCCGCGCCCCGCCAGTTGGCGTCGGAGGCCGCCACCCAGCGGGCGCCCGCGAAGTCGACCTCGCCCGGCTTGCGCGGCTTGTCGATCCCGGGCAGCCGCCACCACAGCCGCGCCAGCTCGTCGCGCGCCAGCGCCGCCGTGCCCGCCGCTGCCGCCAGCCCGCCCACGATCAGCGCGCGCCGCCCGATCCGCCGGTCCCCGTCCTCGGATGCTCCCTTGGCCCCCATGTGATCGTGAACGCATATCCGGCGGCCGTGGTTCCCGCGCCCCCGTACCCTGGAGGGGCTATGACTGACACCCCGCAGCGCACCCGCCCCCTCCGCGTCCTGGCCGCCATGTCCGGAGGCGTCGACTCCGCCGTCGCCGCCGCCCGCGCCGCCGAAGCGGGTCACGACGTGACCGGCGTCCACCTCGCGCTCTCCGCGAACCCTCAATCCTTCCGCACGGGCGCGCGGGGCTGCTGCACCATCGAGGACTCCCGCGACGCCCGCCGCGCCGCCGACGTCATCGGCATCCCGTTCTACGTGTGGGACCTCGCCGACCGCTTCCGCGAGGACGTCGTCGAGGACTTCGTCTCCGAGTACGAGGCCGGCCGCACCCCCAACCCGTGCCTGCGCTGCAACGAGAAGATCAAGTTCGCCGCGCTGCTCGACAAGGCGCTCGCGCTCGGCTTCGACGCCGTCTGCACCGGCCACTACGCGAAGGTGATCCTCCGCGAGGACGGCACCCGCGAGCTGCACCGCGCCTCCGACATGGCCAAGGACCAGAGCTACGTCCTCGGCGTGCTCGACGACCGCCAGCTCGCCCACGCCATGTTCCCGCTCGGCGACACGGTCACCACCAAGGAGGAGATCCGCGCGGAGGCGGAGCGCCGCGGACTCGCCGTCGCCAAGAAGCCCGACTCGCACGACATCTGCTTCATCGCCGACGGCGACACCCAGGGCTTCCTCGCCAAGCGGCTCGGCAAGGCCGAGGGCGACATCGTCGACGAGACCGGCGCCAAGATCGGCACGCACGAGGGCGCGTACGGCTTCACCATCGGCCAGCGCAAGGGCCTGCGCATCGGCACCCCCGCCCCCGACGGCAAGCCGCGCTACGTCCTCGACATCTCCCCGGTGGACAACACCGTCACCGTCGGCCCCGCCGCCTCCCTCGACGTCGGCGCCCTCACCGCGATCCGCCCCCGCTGGTGCGGCTCCGCCCCGACCGGTCCCGGCACGTACACGGCCCAGCTCCGCGCCCACGGCGACGAGACGCCGGTGACCGCCGAACTCGTCGGCGAGGAGCTGCACGTGCGCTTCGCCGAGCCGGTCCGCGGCGTCGCCCCCGGCCAGGCGGTCGTCCTCTACGACGGCACGCGCGTGGTGGGCTCGGCGACCATCGCCTCCACGGAGCGGGCGACGGCGGACGTGGCCTGACCGGCCCCGCCCCGGCCGGTCCCCGGGATTCCCGGAACCTCCGGGGTCACCGCGAGAAGAACTCGGCCAGCACCGGTGCCAGGACGTCCGGTTCGGCCATGTGGGTCTGTCCCTCGAGGGTGCGGTACGTGCCCCGGGGGACCGACTCCGCGATCGCCTTGGCCGCCTGACGCATCCAGACCGGGCTCGCGTCGCCCGCGATGGACAGCACCGGCACCTCGATCCTCGCCAGCATCTCCCGCGGCACGCTCCCGTCGCCCATCACGGCGTCGTCGTACGCCAGACTGGGCGCCAGCGCCTCCATGCCCGCCCACATCGGCGACTGCCGCGCGCTCCGGATCACCGCGTCGTCCAGCCCGGTGAGCTGGAGGAAGAGCTCCACCGCGTCGCCCCGCCGCCCCTCCTCCAGGGCCGCCGTCAGACGTTCCGTGTACCGGGCGCGCTCCGCCAGATGCTCCTCCGACATCGCGTACGGCGTCTCGTACACCGCGACCCGGCGCACCGGCAGCCCGCTCGCCGCCGCCCGCAGGGCCAGCGCGCCGCCCGAGGAGACCCCGTACAGCCCCGCCTCGCCGCCCGTCGCCTCGATCAGCGCCGCGAGGTCCTCCACCTCCCGCTCCACCGTGTACGGCGGTGTGTCACCGCTCGCGCCGCGGCCCCGGCGGTCGTAGACCACCACCCGGAACCGTTCGGAGAGCGGGGCGGCCAGCGGCGCCACCGTGGCGCCCGTCGACATCGCGCCGCTGACGAGGACGATCGTGGCGCCGCGGCCGGCGCTCTCGTAGGCGAGGGAGGTGCCGTCGCGCGAGGAGATGTTCTGGTCCATGTCTCACCAGACTGCCGCACGGTGCGGAAATCGTCGGTGAGGCGGGCGGCGCGTCCGCCGATCACACTCCGTGCGCCCCGGTCAGTCCACTTCCGTGTCGTAGAAGCACAGGTGGTCCTTGATCGGCGCCACCGCCGGCTTCGGGTTTGGGTACGACCACACCAGGTCGGGGGCGTCCGGAAGCGACCAGTAGGACGCGGTCCCCTTGAAGGGGCAGTACGTGTGCGTCGCCGACGGCGTCAGCAGATCGAGCCGCACGTCCTCCGGCGGGATGTACCAGCGCGCGGGGCAGCCCGTCTCGTGCAGCACCAGCGCCCGGTCGCTCTCCGCCAGCACGCGTCCGTCGCGCACCACGCGCACGCGCCGGCCGCCGGGCTCGACGGTGATCCGATGGCCTGTGGTCACGGCGTCCTCCTCGTCGTTCGGTCCACCCCTACAGCGTCCCTCGGAGCCGCCTTCTTCCCGGGCGTAGGCTGACGCCCGTGAACATCTGTGTCTTCCTCTCCGCCGCCGACCTCGACGACCGCTACACACGCCCCGCGCGGGAGTTCGCGCGCCTGCTCGGCAAGGGCGGGCACACCCTGGTCTGGGGCGGCTCGGACGTAGGCCTGATGAAGGTCGTCGCGGACGGGGCGGAGGAGGCGGGCGGCCGGCTCCTGGGCGTCTCGGTGGAGTTCCTCGCCGCGACGGCCCGCGACGGGGTCGACGAGATGGTGATCGCCAAGGACCTCGCCGAGCGCAAGAGGCTGCTCCTCGAGAAGGCCGACGCCGTCGTGATCATGGTCGGCGGCACCGGCACCCTCGACGAGGCGACCGAGATCCTGGAGCTGAAGAAGCACGGCCACACCGACAAGCCGGTGGTGCTGCTCAACACCGCGGGCTTCTACGACGGCCTGAAGGAGCAGTTCCGCCGCATGGAGGACGAGGGCTTCCTGCCCCGCCCGCTGGCCGAGCTGGTCTTCTTCGCCGAGGAGCCGGTGGGTGCGCTGGCCTACCTGGAGGAGAGCCTGGGCGTCGCCTGACCGCGCGGTGATGCGAGCATGGCGGTCATGGCTACACATGTGATCACCGGAGCCGGCTCCGGCATCGGCGCGGCCGTCGCGCGCCGCCTGCACGCGCGCGGGGACGACCTCGTGCTCCACGCGCGCGACGCCGGCCGCGCGAAGGAGCTGGCCGCCGAGTTCCCCGGTGCCCGCACCCTGGTCGGCGACCTGGCCGACCCCGACCGGCTCAGCTGGGCGTTCTCCCACCAGTCGCTGCCCGACCGGGTCGACTCGCTGCTGCACATCGCCGGCGTCGTCGACCTCGGCCCCGTCGGCGACCTCACCCCGAAGAGCTGGCGCCACCAGCTCAACGTCAACCTCGTCGCCCCCGCCGAACTGACCCGCCACTTCCTGCCCCAGCTCCGCGCGAGCCGAGGCCACGTGATCTTCGTCAACTCCGGCGCCGGCCTCGCCGCCCACGCCGACTGGTCCGCCTACGCGGCCTCCAAGCACGGCCTGAAGGCCCTCGCCGACTCCCTCCGCCACGAGGAGCACGCCAACGGCGTCCGCGTCACCTCGGTCTACCCCGGCCGCACGGCGAGCCCCATGCAGGCGAAGGTCCACCAGCAGGAGGGCAAGGACTACGACCCGCAGAAGTGGATCGACCCGGAATCGGTGGCGACGACGATCCTCATGTCCCTGGACCTCCCGAGGGACGCGGAAGTGAACGACCTGACGGTCCGCCCGGGCGCCTGATTCTTACAGCCCGACCGGCACCCTCCAGCCCGTCCGGCGCTTGAGGACGAGACCCGCCAGGGCCGAAGGGGGGTCCGGGGGGGCGCAGCCCCCCGGGGACGGGACGGGAAGGGGCGGCGGGGGCGAAAAACCCCCCACCCCGCACTGCATACGCTTCCCGTGTGAACGACACCCTTCGCTTCGCCCCCGCCACGGGCATCGGCTCCCTCCCCGGCACAGACGCCAGAGAAGCCGCCAAGGCGGCAACAGGCAGCTTCGAGGACTTCCCCCACCTCCCCGAACTCCCCGCCCGAGGCCCCGGCGCCGACATGATCGGCCGCACCGCGGGCCTCCTCGTCGAGCTCTACGCGCGCGTGGAGCCCAGCGGCTGGCGGATCGGCGACCGGCCGGGCCGGGACACCCGCCGCGCCCGCTCCTGGCTCCGCGAGGACCTGGACGCGCTGGAGGAGTTCACACAGGGCTACGAAGGGCTCCTCAAGGTCCAGGCGGTCGGCCCCTGGACCCTCGCCGCGTCCCTGGAGCTGAAGAACGGGGAGGCCGCCCTCTCCGACCCCGGCGCCTGCCGCGACCTCGCCGCCTCCCTCGCCGAGGGCCTGCGCCTGCACCTCGACGAGGTGCGCCGCCGCGTCCCCGGCGCGCGGCTCGTCCTCCAGCTCGACGAACCGTCCCTCACCGCCGTCCTGCGCGGTCAGGTGAAGACCGCCAGCGGCTACCGCACCCACCGCGCCGTCGACCGCCAGGTCGTCGAGGGCACCCTGCGCGACGTGGTCGGCGTGCACGACGGCGGGCCGGTCGTGGTCCACTCGTGCGCCCCGGACGTCCCGTTCGCCCTGCTGCGCCGGGCGGGCGTGGCGGGCATCTCGTTCGATTTCTCCCTCCTCACCGAGCGTGACGACGAGGCGATCGGAGAAGCCGTCGAGGACGGCACCCGGCTCTTCGCCGGTGTCGTGCCGGGCACGGACGCCCCATTGTCGGACCCTGCCGGTAGCGTCATGGGTGTCAGGACGCTCTGGCGCAGGCTGGGGCTGCGGCCGGGACTTCTCCCGGAGGCGGTCACGATCACCCCGGCGTGCGGACTCGCGGGGGCATCCCCGGGGTACGCGCGATCGGCGTACGCCCACTGCGTCCGGGCGGCGAGATCCCTCGCGGACAACCCTGAGTAACGGGAGGACACACGGTGGCCGGCGACAAGCAAGCGGAGACGACGAGCGTGCCCGCGGAAGCGCGGGAGAAGCACGCCACGCTCGCCGAGCAGATCGAGGAGCACCGCTTCCGGTACTACGTGAAGGACGCGCCCGTCATCAGCGACGCGGAGTTCGACCGCCTGCTGCGTGAGCTGGAGCAGCTGGAGGAGCGCTACCCGGAGCTGCGCACGCCGGAGTCGCCGACCCAGAAGGTCGCCGGGTCCTACGAGACGGAGTTCACCTCCGTCGAGCACCGCTCCCGGATGCTGTCCCTGGACAACACGTTCAACGACGAGGACCTCGCCGCCTGGGCCGACCGCATCCACCGCGAACTGGGCGACCAGACCTACCACTTCCTGTGTGAGCTGAAGGTCGACGGCCTGGCGGTCAACCTCACCTACGAGCGCGGCCGGCTGGTCCGCGCGGCGACCCGCGGCGACGGCCGCACCGGTGAGGACATCACGCCCAACGTCCGCACCATCGCCGAGATCCCGGACCGCCTCAAGGGCGACAAGGTGCCCGACGTCGTGGAGGTCCGCGGCGAGGTCTACTTCCCGATGGAGAAGTTCCAGGAGCTCAACGCCCGCCTGGTGGAGGCCGGCGAGAAGCCGTTCGCCAACCCGCGCAACGCGGCGGCCGGTTCGCTGCGCCAGAAGGACCCGCGGGTCACCGCCTCACGCCCGCTGCACATGGTGGTGCACGGCATCGGCGTGCTCGAGGGCTACAAGGGCCTGACCCGGCTCTCCCAGGCCTACGAACTGCTGAAGGAGTGGGGCCTGCCGACCTCCCCGCACAACCGGGTGGTCGACGACCTGGAGGGCGTGCGGGAGTTCATCGCCTACTACGGCGAGAACCGCCACTCCGTGGAGCACGAGATCGACGGCGTCGTCGTCAAGCTCGACGAGATTCCCCTCCAGGGCCGCCTCGGCACCACCTCGCGCGCCCCGCGCTGGGCCATCGCGTACAAGTACGCGCCGGAGGAGGTCAACACCAAGCTGCTGAACATCCGCGTGGGCGTCGGCCGCACCGGCCGTGTCACGCCGTACGCGCAGGTCGAGCCGGTGACCGTGGCCGGCTCGGAGGTCGAGTTCGCCACGCTGCACAACCAGGACGTGGTGAAGGCCAAGGGCGTCCTGATCGGCGACACGGTGGTGCTGCGCAAGGCCGGCGACGTCATCCCGGAGATCCTCGGCCCGGTGGCCGACCTGCGGGACGGCAGCGAGCGGGAGTTCGTGATGCCGTCCGAGTGCCCCGAGTGCGGCACGCCGCTCCGGCCGATGAAGGAGGGCGACGTCGACCTGCGCTGCCCCAACGCCCGCACCTGCCCCGCCCAGTTGCGCGAGCGGCTGTTCTACCTGGCCGGCCGCAAGGCGCTGGACATCGAGCACTTCGGGTACGTCGCCGCCACCGCCCTCACCAGCCCGCTGGAGCCCGAGGAGCCGCCGCTGAAGGACGAGGGCGACCTGTTCGACCTCACCGTCGAGCAGTTGCTCCCCATCAAGGCGTACGTCCTCGACCAGGACAGCGGACTGCCCAAGCGGGACCCGAAGACCGGCGAGGAGAAGGTCGTCACCGTCTTCGCCAACCAGCAGGGCGAGCCGAAGAAGAACGCCCTGGCGATGCTGAGGAACATCGAGGCCGCCAAGGACCGCCCGCTGGCCCGGGTGCTCACCGCCCTGTCGATCCGTCATGTCGGACCGGTCGCGGCGGAGGCGCTGGCCCGCGAGTTCCGCTCCATGGACCGCATCGAGCAGGCCACCGAGGAGGAGCTGTCCGCCACCGAGGGCGTCGGCCCGACCATCGCCGCCTCCCTCAAGGAATGGTTCGCCGTGGACTGGCACCGGGAGATCATCCGCAAGTGGAAGGCGGCCGGAGTCCGCATGGAGGACGAGCGCTCGGGCGAGGACGAGGGCCCGCGTCCGCTCGAAGGACTGACGGTCGTGGTGACCGGGACACTGGAGAACTTCACCCGGGATGGCGCGAAAGAGGCCCTGCAGAACCGGGGCGCCAAGGTGACCGGATCGGTCTCCAAGAAGACGTCGTTCGTCGTCGTGGGCGACAACCCCGGGTCGAAGTATGACAAAGCAGTGCAGTTGAAAGTTCCGGTTCTGAACGAGGACGGTTTCCAGGTGCTGTTGGAGCGGGGACCCGACGCCGCGGCCGAAGCCGCCCTTTCGGCCGAGGAGTAGCGGTTGAAGCCCACCCGATAGGCGCATACCAGATGCATACGGGTGGCTGGGGCGCATTCGGGCAACCGTCGGCGACCGGTGCCCGTACAGGCCTTTCGCGGCCTACTGTTGAGATGTGCGCCTGCCGTGCCCAGTTGCGGTCGGGGCAACCCCCGTACCCGTGACGGGTCCGGGGAAGGGCTTTCCACGGCGGAGCCGCCGAGGGATGTCGGGCATCGGGCCGCGTGGCGTGGGCACCGCCGGCTGTGAGAGGGACGGGAATGGAACCGACCGAGAGCGCCGCCCCGGGCTCACGGCTGCGCCTGCGCCGCCTGGCGGTCGTCCGGCGGCGCGGCCGTGAGGACGGGCGGCCCGCGGAGCGACCGGACGCGCGGGGGCGCACCGGGTCGTGCGCCGCGGACGCACGCGACGCGGGCGCGGCACGCCCGGCCGGCGGGCACGGCATCGGGGAGCCCGCGACGGAGACCGAACGGCACCCGTCCTGGCCCGCGTTGCCCACCGCGGTCGTCGCGGCGGCCGGCTTCGTCCTCGGAGCCGGCTTCCTGCGCGCCTTCACCGGCGGGCACGCCCTCTTCCCGTCCGGCACGGTCGGCTGGTCGCTGGCCGTGCTCACCGGCATCATCGTCGGCCACCTCGTGATGCTCGGGCGCTCCCGCTGGTGGGGCGGCACCGGCTCCGGCGCGGCCCTCACCCTCGCCGTGCTGCTGCTCTACGGCTGGGTCCCGGCCGGCATGGTCAGCCTCACCGTCGTCGTGCTGGTCGGCATAGCCCGCCGGGGCCGCTGGCGGCAGGGCGTGCTGCACGGCGCGGTCGACCTGCTCGGCATCGGCGCCGGAGCGCTCGTCCTGGCCGCGTTCGGCACCGTGCCGTCCGTCGAGTCGCCGTCCACGCCCGACACCTGGACCCTCTACACCGGTCCCGGCGTGGTCCTCGTCGCCGCCGCCTATCTCGCGGTCACCCGCACCCTGCTGTGGTACCTGCACACCCCACGCTCGGGCCTGCCCACCGTCGCCCGCACCGCCCTGGTCCGCCAGGGGCTCGTCGCGGTCGCCCTGCTCGGCATCGCCCCGCTGGTGTGCGTGGTCGCCGACGCCAAGCCCGTGCTGCTGCCGCTGTTCGCCATCCCGCTGATCGCCCTCGACTCCACCCTGTGGATAGCCCGCGCGCGGGCCGAGGAGCAGCTGCGCGACCCGCTGACCGGACTGCCCAACCGGCAGTGGCTCCAGGAGCGCATCTGGACCGCGCTCGACGACGCCGAGCGTGCCGGGTCCCGTGCCGCCCTCATGCTCATCGACCTCGACCGCTTCCGGTCGGTCAACGACACCCTCGGCCATCTCGCCGGCGACCGGCTGCTGCTGCAGATCGCCGACCGGCTGAGAGCGGCCCTGCCGCGCGGGGCGGAGGCCGCGCGGCTCGGCGGCGACGAGTTCGCCGTGTTACTGCCCGCGGCGGACTCCACCACGTCCGCGACCCGCGCCGCCCGCGGACTCGTCGCGGCCCTCAGCTCCCCTCTCGACCTCGACGGGCTCACCCTCGTCCTGGAGGCGAGCGCGGGAGTCGCCGTCTTCCCGGACCACGCCTCCGACGCCGAGGGGCTGCTGCGGCGCGCGGACGTGGCGATGTACCAGGCGAAGCGGGACCGCACGGGCGTGGAGGCGTACGAGTCCAAGCGGGACTCCAACACCCCCGACCGGCTCGGGCTGCTGGGCGACCTGCGGCGCGCCCTCGACGCGCACGAGGTGGAGCTGCACTACCAGCCGAAGGTCCGCTTCGACGGTCAGGTCGCCGGCCTCGAGGCGCTGGTGCGGTGGGTGCACCCGGAGCGCGGGCGGGTCCCCCCGGACGAGTTCATAGCCATAGCCGAGTCGTCGGGGCTGATGCCCCAGCTCACCGAGTACGTGCTGGAGACCGCGCTCGGACAGGTCGCCGAGTGGCGTTCCCAGGGCCTGTTCGTGCCCGTCGCCGTCAACGTCTCGCCGCGCGACGTCCACAGCCCCGGCTTCGCCGGCTCCGTCGCAGCCCGGCTGGCCCGGCACGGGGTGCCCGCGGGAGCGCTCCAACTGGAGATCACCGAGCACGTGCTGCTCGAGGACCCCACGCGGGCCGCCGACACCCTCAACGCGCTCACCGGGCACGGCGTGAAGATGTCCCTCGACGACTTCGGCACCGGCTACTCCTCGCTGGTGCACCTGCGGCGGCTGCCGGTGAGCGAGCTGAAGATCGACCGCTCGTTCGTGGCCCGGCTGGCCGTCGACACCGAGGACGCGGAGATCGTGCGCTGCACGATCGACCTGGCCCACTCGCTGGGGCTGCTCGTCGTCGCCGAGGGCGTCGAGGACGACGAGACGTGGGAGCGGCTGCGGGACCTGCGGTGCGACGCGGTGCAGGGGTGGCTGGTCGCCGCCGCGATGCCGCCGGACGAGACCACGGCGTGGCTGCTGGCGCGGGGGTCCCGGGGGTGGCAGCGGCCCGCCGCGGCGTTGCCCGCGGCCACGGGTACGGCGGAGGACTGACCTCCGTACGGGACACGCGCCGTGCCTCGGGTGCGGGTCCGCCGTGGCCGGTCGCGCAGTTCCCCGCGCCCCTTGCGGGGCGACGGGTTTCACGGGCAGGGGCGCCCGCCCCATAGGATTGGTCCCAAACCACACACACTCACCCCAGAGGATCGCTGCATGCCTGGCATCACGCGCGAGGAGGTCGCCCACCTCGCCCGGCTGGCGCGTCTGGAGCTGAAGCCCGAAGAGCTCGACCACTTCGCGGGCCAGCTCGACGACATCATCGGCGCGGTCGCCCGCGTCAGCGAGGTCGCCGACCAAGACGTACCGCCGACCTCCCACCCGCTCCCGCTGACGAACGTCATGCGCGCGGACGAGGTCCGTCCCTCGCTCACCCCCGAGCAGGCGCTCTCCGGCGCCCCGGCCCAGGAGCAGCAGCGTTTCAAGGTGCCGCAGATCCTGGGGGAGGAGTAAACCGCCATGAGCGATCACATCATCAAGCTCACCGCGGCCGAGACCGCAGCGAAGATCGCCTCCGGCGAGCTCACCGCGGTCGAGGTCACCGAGGCCCACCTGGCCCGGATCGAGGCCGTCGACGAGAAGGTGCACGCCTTCCTGCACGTCGACCGTGAGGGCGCCCTCGCGCAGGCCCGCGCCGTCGACGCCAAGCGCGAGCGTGGCGAGAAGCTCGGCCCGCTCGCCGGCGTGCCTCTCGCGCTGAAGGACATCTTCACCACCGAGGGCATCCCGACCACCGTCGGCTCCAAGATCCTCGAGGGCTGGATCCCGCCGTACGACGCGACGCTCACCAAGCGACTCAAGGCCGCCGACGTGGTCATCCTCGGCAAGACCAACATGGACGAGTTCGCCATGGGGTCCTCCACCGAGAACAGCGCCTACGGCCCGACCGGCAACCCGTGGGACCTCACCCGCATCCCCGGCGGCTCCGGCGGCGGCTCCTCCGCCGCGCTCGCCGCGCACATGGCGCCGCTCGCCATCGGCACCGACACCGGCGGCTCCATCCGCCAGCCGGCCGCCGTCACCGGCACGGTCGGCGTGAAGCCGACGTACGGCGCGGTGTCCCGGTACGGCATGGTGGCGTTCTCCTCCTCCCTCGACCAGGGCGGCCCCTGCGCCCGCACGGTCCTGGACGCGGCCCTGCTGCACGAGGTGATCGCCGGGCACGACCCGATGGACTCCACCTCCATCGACGAGCCGGTCCCGCCGGTGGTGGAGGCCGCCCGCAACGGCAGCGTCCAGGGCATGCGCGTCGGCGTCGTCAAGCAGTTCCGCGGCGAGGGCTACCAGGCCGGCGTCGTCCAGCGCTTCGACGAGTCGGTCGAGTTCCTCAAGGAGCTGGGCGCCGAGATCGTCGAGCTGGACTGCCCGTCCTTCGACCTGGCGCTCTCCGCGTACTACCTGATCGCGCCCTCCGAGTGCTCCTCCAACCTCGCCCGCTTCGACGGTCTGCGCTACGGCGTGCGCGTCGGCGACGACGGCACGCACTCCGCCGAGGAGGTCACCTCGCTGACCCGCGAGGCCGGCTTCGGCGACGAGGTCAAGCGCCGCATCATGCTCGGCACGTACGCGCTCAGCTCCGGCTACTACGACGCGTACTACGGCAGCGCCCAGAAGGTCCGCACGCTCATCAAGCGGGACTTCGACAAGGCCTTCGAGCAGGTCGACGTGATCGTCTCCCCGACGACCCCGACCACCGCCTTCCCGATCGGCGAGCGCGCCGACGACCCGATGGCGATGTACCTCGCGGACCTGTGCACCATCCCGACCAACCTGGCGGGCAACGCCGCCATGTCGCTGCCCTGCGGCCTCGCGCCGGAGGACAACCTGCCGGTCGGGCTGCAGATCATCGCCCCGGTCATGAAGGACGACCGCCTCTACAAGGTGGGTGCCGCCGTCGAGGCCGCCTTCGTGGAAAAGTGGGGCCACCCGCTGCTCGAGGAGGCTCCGTCGCTGTGAGTGCACTGACCAAGGCCAAGGGCTTCAAGAAGTCCCGGTCCGGTACGTACCTGTCCATGGCCGCCACCGCGTTCGGCGCGGTCGGCGTCGCCAAGCGGCTGAGGAAGGCGCGCGCGGAGAAGGACACCCTGGTCCTGATCGACGCCACCGTGTCCGCCGCCGCGATCGTCACCGGCCTCGCCATCCTCTACCGCGAGCTGAAGCGGCTGGGCGACGACGACGTCCTGCTGGGCTGAGAGGGAAGTTTTCACCGTGACCACCACGACCGACCTGGTGTCGTACGAGGACGCACTCGCGTCGTACGACCCCGTCATGGGCCTCGAGGTCCATGTCGAACTCGGCACCAAGACCAAGATGTTCTGCGGCTGCTCGACCGCGCTCGGCGCCGACCCGAACACCCAGACCTGCCCGGTCTGCCTCGGCCTGCCCGGCGCGCTCCCGGTCGTCAACGCGACCGGCGTCGAGTCCGCGATCAAGATCGGCCTCGCGCTGAACTGCGAGATCGCCGAGTGGTGCCGCTTCGCCCGGAAGAACTACTTCTATCCGGACATGCCGAAGAACTTCCAGACCTCCCAGTACGACGAGCCCATCGCCTTCGACGGCTACCTCGACGTGCAGCTGGAGGACGGCGAGGTCTTCCGCGTGGAGATCGAGCGCGCCCACATGGAGGAGGACACCGGCAAGTCGACGCACGTCGGCGGCGCCACCGGCCGTATCCACGGCGCGTCCCACTCCCTGCTGGACTACAACCGCGCCGGCATCCCGCTCATCGAGATCGTCACCAAGCCGATCGTGGGCGCCGGCGAGCGCGCCCCCGAGGTGGCGAAGGCGTACGTCCGTGAGCTGCGCGAGCTGATCCGTGCGCTCGGCGTGTCCGAGGCCCGCATGGAGATGGGCCAGATGCGCTGCGACGTCAACCTGTCGCTGATGCCGAAGGGCGCCGACACGTTCGGCACCCGCAGCGAGACGAAGAACGTCAACTCGCTGCGCTCCGTCGAGCGCGCCGCCCGCTTCGAGATCCAGCGCCACGCGGCCGTGCTGTCGTCCGGCGGCACCATCGTGCAGGAGACCCGGCACTTCCACGAGGACACGGGGTCCACGACCTCGGGCCGTGTGAAGGAGGAGGCCGAGGACTACCGCTACTTCCCCGAGCCGGACCTGGTGCCGGTCGCCCCGGCCCGCGAGTGGGTCGAGGAGCTGCGCGCGGGCCTGCCCGAGCTGCCGCTGGTGCGCCGCAACCGGCTCCGCGAGGAGTGGGGGATCTCCGCCACCGACATGCAGGCCATCCTCAACGCCGGTGCGCTGGACCTGATCGTCGCGACGATCGACGCCGGCGCCGACGCGGCCTCCGCCCGCAAGTGGTGGATGGGCGAGCTGGCCCGCAGCGCCAACGAGTCCGGCAAGGCGCTGGACGAGCTGGCGATCACCCCGGCGCAGGTGGCCCGCGTCACCGAGCTGGTGGCCAAGGGCGACCTGAACGACAAGCTGGCCCGCCAGGTCATCGAGGGCGTCCTCGCCGGTGAGGGCACCCCGGACGAGGTCGTCGAGAAGCGCGGTCTGAAGGTCGTCTCCGACGAGGGCGCGCTCACCGCCGCCGTCGACGAGGCGATCGCCGGCAACCCGGCCGTCGCGGACAAGATCCGCGGCGGCAAGGTCGCCGCGGCCGGCGCGCTGGTCGGCGCGGTCATGAAGGCCACGCGCGGCCAGGCGGACGCGGCCCGGGTGAAGGAGCTGATCCTTCAGAAGCTCGGCGTCGAGGGCTGAGCCCGTACGGCACGAGGGAAGGGGGCGCACCCGTCGGGTGCGCCCCCTTCCCGTGTGTCCGGCCGGGTCAGCGGCGGCGGCCCACCACGCGGGTGAAGCCCAGCGTGCGGCCCTGGTCGGCGCGCACCAGCCGCGCGTTCTCCCGGCCCATCCGCCGGTGGAACGCGTCGGTGTGGTGCTCGGCGACGACCTCGCTCCACAGCAGCCACTCCCGCCAGCCGTCCTCCAGCCGGTCGGCCGCCAGGACGTCCACCGCCCCGCTGCGCGTCCAGTGGCGGCGCCACCAGGCGGGGCTGTGGAAGCACCAGAACGCGGGCTCCCAGAAGGGCCGCAGATGCTCCGGCGGTTCGCTGCCCTCGACCTCCTCGGCCAGGGACGGGACGACGACCCCGATCCGCCCGCCCGGCCTCAGCAGCCGGGTCAGCGTCGGCAGGTACAGGTCGTCGGTGCCGAAGTACTGGTACGCGTCCACGGAGACGATCGCGTCGAACGTCCCCTCCCCGAAGGGCAGGTCGTGCGCCTCCGCCAGGACGGGCTGGACGCGGTCGGCGACGCCCGCCTCGGCGATCCGGCGGGCGTTCTCGTCCGGTGCGATCCACAGGTCGGCGGCGGTGACCTGGAGGTCGTACTCCCGGGCGAGGAAGACCGACGTCATGGCGCGGCCGCAGCCCAGGTCGAGCACCCGGGCGCCGGGGCGCAGGGTGTCCAGGCCGAGGGCGGGGGCCAGCCACTCCAGCAGCCACAGCGCGTGCGGGCCCATCTGGTTGTCGACGGCCCACTGCGGATCGTAGGCGGCGCTGCGGGGGTAGCGGGGCAGGGTCAGCCGGCTAGCGAGGTCGTCGTGCGGGGTGTTCGGTGTGATGTCCGACATCGGTGAACGGGCTCCTTGAGGCCGTGAAGGGGGAAGGGGTCGCGTCGGAGGTCGGACGGACAAGCATCAAAGCACCTGCTTCGGCCGGCGGCGCACTGCCGCGGAGTGTCGGACCGACGGACGCTAACAGCCGTCGGGGTGGACCCGCATCCAGGTTTCCTGAGGTGAGGCGCTACGCTCCGGCGCCATGAGTGGACGCCCTGACTCCGACCTGCCCCCGGACACTCAGACCTCCCCGGAGCGGGAGGGGGACGCCCCGGAGACCGTGGAGGACGCCCCCGAAGGCCTTCCTGAGGACCTCCCCGAAGCCGAGGACGAAGACCTCCTCGCCGAACAGGCCCGCCGTGCCCGCTGGGCCGCCGTCGGCTCCGGCGCCGTGCTCGCCCTCGCCGGAACGGCCGCCGCGCTGCTCCGCGCCTCCGGCACCGCCCCGGCCCTCGTCCCCGTCGCCTACGCCTGCGGGGCGGCCGTCTGTGCTCTCGCGTCGGTGCTGGGCGCGCGCGGACGCACCCGCAGGTCGCTGTGGGCCGCCGTCGCGGGGGTCATGATCATGGCGCTGGGCGACCAGTTCGACTGAGACGAGCGGCCCGCGAACCCCCTGTGACCGGCAGCGGAGAAGAAATGTGAGTTAGTCCACGAAGGCGACAAACGATCATTTTCGCCTGTAACAGTGGCAGGGCATTGCTCATGCGTTCTTTGCGGACCGACCGGCCTTTCGCCGCCGTTGTCCGCTCGAAGATCCACCCCGAGCCATACCGGGAGCACGCCTGTGGCAGCCCTAGCACGTTGGTGCGTTCAGCGCCGTCTGGTCACCGTTCTGCTGTGGCTCCTCGCCCTGGTCGGGATCGCGGCGGGCGCCTTCGTCGCCGGCTCCGCCTACTCGAACGACTACAAGGTGCCCGGCACCGAATCGGGGCGCGCCACCGAACTGCTGAAGGAAGGCTTCCCCTCGCTGGGGGGCGACAGCGACAGCGTGGTCTGGCACACGACCTCCGGCACCGTCCGGGACAGCGGCGTCGAGCAGACCATGACCCGCACCCTCGACCGGCTCGAGGACCTGCCCGGCGTCGCTTCCGTGACCGGCCCGTACGACGACGAGGGCGGCGCCGGACGCATCAGCGCCGACGGCCGTACCGCGTACGCCACCGTGACCTTCGAGCACTCCGGCAAGGACATCACCAGCGGTGAGGCCGAGGCCGTGGTCAAGACGGCGAAGGCCGCCGAGACCGACGGGCTGGCCGTCGAACTGGGCGGCAGCGCCGTCGAGCTGAGCGAGTCGTCCGGCGGGCACACCGCCGAGATCGTCGGCGTGGCCGTCGCCGCCGTCGTGCTGTTCCTCGCCTTCGGGTCCCTCGCCGCCTCCCTGCTGCCCATCGCCACCGCGCTGGTGAGCGTGGGCACCGCCTACGCGGGCATCGTGCTGCTCGGCCATGTGATGACCGTGGCGGACTTCGCGCCGATGCTCGGCCTGCTGATCGGGCTGGGCGTGGGCATCGACTACGCGCTGTTCATCGTCACCCGGCACCGGCGCGGACTGAAACGCGGCCTGAGCGTCACCGAGGCCGCGACCAATGCCGTCGCCACCACCGGCCGGGCGGTCGTGTTCGCGGGCGCGACCGTCTGCATAGCCCTGCTGGGCATGCTGATCCTGCGCCTGAACTTCCTCAACGGCGTCGCCGTGGCCGCCTCGCTCACCGTGGTGCTCACCGTCGCCGCCTCCGTCACCCTGCTGCCCGCCCTGCTGTCGCTGATCGGCACCCGCGCCCTCAGCCGCCGCGAGCGGCGCCGCCTCGCCGAGCACGGGCCGGAACCGGAGATGCCCACCGGGTTCGCCGCCCGCTGGTCGGCGTTCGTGGAGCGCCACCCCAAACTGCTCGGCGCGGTCGCCGTCGTCGTGATGGCCGTCCTCGCGCTGCCCACCTTCTCGCTCCACCTGGGCACCTCTGACCAGGGCAACGACCCGAAGACCTCCACCACCCGCCAGGCCTACGACCTGATCGCCGACGGCTTCGGGCCCGGCGTGAACGGCCCGCTCACCCTCGTCACCGAGGTCGACGGCGCCCAGGACAAGCTCGCCCTGGACAACCTGGGCTCCACGCTGCGCACCACCGAGGACGTCGCCTCGGTGTCCCCGGTGACCTACAACCAGGGCGGCGACACCGCCTTCCTCACCGTCGTACCGGAGTCGTCCCCGCAGTCGAAGCAGACCAGCGACCTGGTGGACCGGCTGCGTGAGGACGTGCTGCCGCGCGCCGAGTCGGGCACCTCGCTCGACGTGCACGTCGGCGGCGTGACCGCCGGCTACGACGACTTCGCCTCCGTCATCGTCGAGAAGCTGCCCCTGTTCGTCGGGGTCGTGATCGGCCTGGGCTGTCTGCTGCTGCTCCTCGCCTTCCGCTCCATCGGCATCCCGCTGAAGGCCGCCGCGATGAACGTGGCCGCGGTCGCCGGCGCGTTCGGCGTGGTCGTCATGATCTTCCAGTGGGGCTGGGGGAGCGACCTGCTCGGCCTCGGCAGCGCGGGCCCCATCGAACCCTTCCTGCCCGTGATCATGGTGTCGGTGCTCTTCGGCCTGTCCATGGACTACCAGGTCTTCCTGGTGAGCCGGATGTACGAGGAATGGCTGGAGACCGGCGACAACCGGCGGGCCGTGCGCGTGGGCCTCGCCGAGACCAGCCGCGTGATCAACTCCGCCGCCGTCATCATGATCTCGGTCTTCCTCGCCTTCGTGCTCAGCGGCGACCGAGTGATCGCCATGTTCGGCATCGCCCTCGCCGCGGCCGTCGCCCTCGACGCCTTCGTGCTGCGCACCCTGCTCGTGCCCGCGCTGATGCACCTCCTCGGCGGCGCCAACTGGTGGCTCCCGAAGTGGCTGGACCGGATCCTGCCCCGGATCAGCATCGAGCCGCCCGAGTGCCGTGCCGCCCATGAGAGGCTGGCCGCCGTCACGGACGCCGAGGTCGCGGACGTGCTCGCGGAGGAGGAGCGGCAGCGGGATGTACGCGATACGACTGGGTGACGACGGCGCCGAGATGCGCCCCCTGGAGATCTGGCACGCCGAGGAGTTCCTCGCCCACCTGGACCGGGGCCGCGCGTTCATCAACCGCTTCGTCCCCTTCGGCTCCAACGCCACCGACCTGGACAGCGCGCGGGCGGCGCTCCAGCGGTACGCCGACCTGCGCGCCGCCGACACGGCCTGGGTGCACGGGCTGTGGCTCGACGGCACGCTGGTCGGCGGGGTCCTCACCCTGAACTTCGACGCGGCGGCCGGCACCTGCGAACTGGGCTGCTGGCTGGAGCCCGCCGGCACCGGGCACGGGCTGGTCACCCGCGCCATGCGCGTGCTGATCGACTGGGCCGTCGAGGAGCGCGGCATCCACCGCGTCGAATGGGTCGCCGCGTCAGGCAACGCCGCCAGCGTCGCCGTCGCCCGCCGGCTCGGCATGACCCGCGACGGCGTACGCCGCGAGGCCAACCTCCACAACGGCGTACGGCACGACCTGGAGGTCTGGTCCCTGCTCGCCCCCGAGTGGCGCGCCCGCGCCACCCAGCCCGAAGACCGCTGATCCGGGCGTTAAGCGGAATCTCAGACGGTCTCCGTACGGTGCGGGACATGGCTGAGAAGACTGAGGACGAGACCGAAACCGGAACCGCGACCACGACCGCGACCGCCGTGGACCCCGACGAGCAGACGGCGGCGCGGACGGAGGAGCGGCCGGAAGAGGCCGTCGCCCGGCACGAGGAAGCGCCCGCGGCTGATGGGGAAGCCGCCGCCGAGAAGGAAACCGGGCCGGCCGCGGCATCCTCCGGGGCCGGACAGGGCGCGGCGGCGGTCGTCTCCGCGGCGCTCGGCCTGGTCTCCCTCACCGGCGGCTGGCCCGGCACCGTGGCCGCCGCCCGCGAGACCCTGGTGGGCCAGCTGCGCACCGCCGCCGACGCGAGCGTCGCCACCCAGATCAAGGAGGTCTACGGCGACGCGTGGGACACCACCGCCCTGTGGGGCGGTCTGTTCGCCCTCGTCGCGCTGATCACCGGCGTGGTCGTCCTGGTCCGGCCCGCGTTCGGAGCGCCCGGCCGCGCCGTGCAGACCCCGTGGATCAAGTCCGTCGCCTGGGCCGGCGTCACCCTCGGGGTGATCGGACTGCTGCTCGCGGTGCTCAAGTACACGGGTGTGCTGCTGGGCCTGCCCGCGGCCTCCTGAGGAGGTCCTAGGCACCCTCTTAGGTGCCGGCTCCGTAAGGCGCTCGACTTCTAAGGCGTCACCGCCCGCGAAGATACGGAACTCTCCCGATGCGGCCCGCCCGCCTTGGAGACGAAGGTGGAGGCATCGCAGAACGCGATGCCGACACCGGATCCGAGGGGGAATCCACGATGTTCGAGTTCGAGCTGCACCGGCTCCGCCACGACGAGCTGGTCCGCCGCGCCGAGGCGGAGCGCCGGGCCCGCGAGGCGGTACGGGTCCGCCGCGCCGCCCGTCGGGGAACCGCCGCACGCGGCGCCGAGCCCGAGAGCCATACCCGGCGCCGGTCCTGGTTCGCCCGGACCGCATGAGCACCGTCCAGGGGCGGCGGCCGCAGGGAAGCGGCCGCCGCCCCGTCGTCGCCGCGCACACCGCCGGCGCCAGGGGTCAGAGGGAGGGGAGCGCCGTGCCGATGCGCCGGGAGACGAAAACCGCTGCGCCGTCGCCGTGGGCGCGTGCGATGCTCGGGGGCGTGGAGACCAAGTCCGTGAGTCCCGTGTTCGTCGGCCGCACCGGCGAACTCGCCACCCTGGTCGACGCGTTCACCCGGGCCGGCGCCGGTGAACCGCAGGCGCTGCTGGTCGGCGGCGAGGCCGGGGTGGGCAAGACCCGCCTGGTGGAGGAGTTCGCCGCCGCCGTCCGCGACCGGGGCGGGGTCGTCGCCCTCGGCGGATGCGTGGAGATCGGCGCCGACGGCCTGCCCTTCGCCCCCTTCTCCACCGCCCTGCGCCAGCTCCGCCGCGAACTGCCCGACCAGCTCGCGGCCGCCGCCGACGGGCAGGAGGAGGAACTGGCCCGGCTGCTGCCCGAACTCGCCGTCGCCGCCGCCCGCGAGGCCCGCCGCGACGAACAGGGCATGGCCCGCCTCTTCGAGCTCACCGCCCGGCTGCTGGAACGGGTCGCCGCCGAGCACACCGTCGTCCTCGTCCTGGAGGACCTGCACTGGGCCGACGCCTCCACCCGCCATCTGCTCGCCTATCTCTTCCGCACCCTGCGCACCGGCCGCCTCGTCGTCCTCGCCACCTACCGCTCCGACGACATCCACCGCCGCCACCCGCTGCGCCCCCTCCTCGCCGAACTCGACCGGCTGCGCACCGTCCACCGCGTCGAACTGGGCCGCTTCAGCCGTGCGGAGGTGCACCGGCAGATCGCCGGCATCCTCGCCCGCGAACCCGACCCCGATCGCGTCGACGACATCTTCGAACGCTCCGACGGCAACGCCTTCTTCGTCGAGGAACTCGCCGTCGCCGCCGACGAGGGCTGCCGCACCGGCCTCACCGACTCTCTGCGCGACCTGCTCCTGGTCAGGGTGGAGAACCTGCCGGAGAGCGCCCAGCGGGTCGTCCGGATCGTCGCCGAGGGCGGCTCCACCGTCGAGGACCGCCTGCTCGCCGCCGTCGCCGGACTCGGCGAGGACGACCTCATCGAGGCCCTGCGCGCCGCCGTCAACGCCGGCATCCTCACGCCCGCCCCCGACCGTGACGGCTACCGCTTCCGGCACTCCCTGGTCCGCGAGGCCGTCAGCGACGACCTGCTCCCCGGCGAACGCTCCCGGCTCAACCGCCGCTTCGCCGAGGCCCTGGAGGCCGACCCCGCGCTGGTTCCCGCCGACGAGCGGCCCACCCGGCTGGCCAGCTACTGGTACCACGCCCACGACGCCGCCAAGGCCCTGCCCGCCGTCCTCGACGCCTCCGTCGTCGCCCGCCGGCGTCACGCCTACGCCGAGCAACTCCGCCTGCTGGAACGCGCGATGGAGCTGTGGGACGCGGTCCCCGACACCGTGCGCGCCGGACTGCGGCCGCTCGACCAGGCCGAGGCCTACCCGCCCCCGCCGCCCGGCTGCGACCCCTGCGACGACGACACCGCCACCCGGCCGCTGCGCTATCTCGACCTCCTCGCCGAGGCCGCCGTCGCCGGCCGTCTCTGCGGCGAACGCGAACGCTCCCTGAAGCTCACCAGACGGGCGCTGCGCCTCCTCGACGAGGACCCCGACCCGCTGCGCGCCGCCTGGTTCTGGGTGCAGCGCTCCCGGCTCACCCAGGCCCTCGCCCGCGGCGACGGCTGGGAGGAACTGGGCACCGCCCAGGAACTGGTGCGCGGACTGCCGCCCTCCGAGGTGCACGCCGAGGTGCTCTCCGCCGTCGCCGGCTGGTCGATGCTGCACGAACCAGGCCCCGACGCCATGGCCGACGCGGAACGCGCCGTCGAGTACGCCCGCATGGTCGGCGCGCACGACATCGAGCTCAACGCCCGGCTCACCCTCGGCGGCCTCATGGTCGACGCCGGCGACATCGAGGCCGGGCTCGCCGAGATGTACGAGGTCAAGCGGCGGGCGACCGAACTGGGCGTCGACATGGTGCTGGCCCGGGCCTTCGTCAACCTGCCCTCCGTGCTGGAGGGCATAGGCCGCTCCGAGGACGCCGTACGGCTCCTGGAGGAGGGCGTGGAGGTCACCCGGCGGCTCGGACTGCTGGACTCCGAGGCCTGGGTGTGGGGCAACCTCGCCGAGTCCCTGCTGTCCGTCGGGCGCTGGGAGGACGCCGCCCGCGCCGCGGCGGGCGCCCAGCGGATCGAGCAGAGCGCCAAGCCGCGCGCCGGCGGCTCCGTGCGTCTGGCCCATCTCGCGTACCTGCGGGGCGACACCGCCGAGGCGGCCCGCTGCCTCGCCGAGGCCCGCGCCCACTTCGGCACCCACGACCCGATGCCCCAGTACGCCCTGCCGATGAAGTGGGTCGCCCTGCGCGTCGCCGCCGCCGAGGGCCGCCCGGAGGAGGCGCGCGCCGAACTCTTCGCCGCGCTCGACGCGGGCTTCCCGCCCGGCACCCAGCGCTACGCCTGGCCCCTGCTGCTCGCGGCCACCACCGGCGAGGCCGACCGCTACGGCGACCCCGCCACCGAACCGGGCCGTCCCGAGGTCCTCGACCGGATCCGCCAGGCGGCGAGGAACCTCGCCACCGGCGTGCCCCTGTGGGAGGCCCATGACCAGTGGCTGCGCGCCGAACTGCTGCGCGCCGAGGGCCGAAGCGAGCCGGCCGCCTGGTCCGAGGCCGTCGCCGCGCTGGAACCTCTGGGCCGGCCCCACGACCTCGCCTGCGTCCGCCTCCGGCTCGCCGAGGCCCTGCTGGCCGCCGGCGGGGGCGAGGACGAGCGGGCCCGCGCCGCCGAGCTGCTGCGCCTGGTCGCCGCCGTCGCCTCCCACCTGGGCGCGGCCCCGCTGGCCCGGGACGCCGCGCTGCTGGCCCGGCGCGGACGCCTGGCGCTGACGCCCGCCCCGCGCGAGGAGCCGGCCCCGGCCCCCGCCGACCCGGCCGAGGCGCTCGGCCTGACCAGCAGGGAGCGGGACGTACTGCGCCTGGTGGCGGCCGGGCACACCAACCGGCGGATCGCCGAGGAGCTGTTCATCTCGCCGAAGACGGCCAGCGTCCATGTGTCGAACATCCTCGCCAAGCTGGGTGTCTCCGGCCGCGGCGAGGCGGCGGCGGTGGCCCACCGCCTGGGCCTGTTCCCGGACGGATTCGCGGACGGATCCGGAAATCTCGCCACCGCGCGACAATCGGTGTAGGTCACCAGCGGTCCGGTACTCGGGGTCCGGCGAAAGGGGAACGATGTTCAACGCCTTCGAGGAACTGTTCTCCCCCGGGCGCAAGCACACCCAGGACGAGCAGAAGCGACTGGCGCTGACCCGTGAGGACGTCGGCGACGCCGACCCCGGACGCGGGCCGATAGACCTCGCTTCCGGGAAGGTCACCGTCCGCCGCCCGGCCCCGGCGGACGAGGAGGCGGACGGAGACGACGCCCCGGACGCCACCGACGGCACCGGCGACACCCCGGGCGCCTCCGCCGAGGCGCCCGCTAGCTGACCTTCAGCTCCAGCACCCGGTCGTCCTCCGGCTGCGGGTCGCCCCGGCCGTCCGTGTTGCTCGTCACCAGCCACAGCCGGTCGCCGCCCGCCGCGACCACCGTGCGCAGCCGGCCGTACTCCCCCTCCAGGAACGCCTGCGGCTTCGCGGAGGCCTCCGTGCCCTTCAGGGGTATGCGCCACAACCGCTCGCCCTGCAGCCCCGCCATCCAGACGGACCCCTCGGCGTACGCGATGCCGCTGGGCGAGGCGTCGTCCGTGCTCCACTGGGCGACCGGGTTGTGGAAGCCGCCCTCGTCCGCGTGGCCCTCGGCCTCCGGCCAGCCGTAGTTGTCGCCCGGCGCGACGGCGTTCAGCTCGTCCCAGGTCTGCTGCCCGAACTCCGACGCGAACAGCCGCTGTTCACGGTCCCAGGCCAGGCCCTGCACATTGCGGTGCCCGTACGAGTACACGGGGGAGTCGGGGAACGGGTTGCCCGGGGCCGGCTCGCCGTCCGGGGTCATCCGCAGGATCTTGCCGCCGAGGGACTCCTTGTCCTGGGCCAGCCCCGTGTCGCCGGTCTCGCCCGTGCCCGCGTAGAGCATGCGGTCCGGGCCGAAGGCGATCCGGCCGCCGTTGTGGATCACGCCCTTGGGGATGCCCCGGAACACCGTGTCGGGCGCGCCGAGCTGCTCGCCCGCCGGCTTCCGCTCGTTGTAGAGCATCCGCACGATGCGGTTGTCGGAGGCCGAGGTGAAGTACGCGTAGATCATGTGGTCCGAGGCGAAGTCGGGGGAGAGGGCGATGCCCAGCAGGCCCCCCTCGCCCCCGGGCGCCACCCCGGGCACCTCGCCCAGCTCGGTCTTCTTCCCCGTCTCCCCGTCGATCCGGGTGATCGTGGCCTCGTCGCGCGAGGACACCAAGAGGTCGCCGTCCCCGACCGGGGCCAGACCCCAGGGACTGTCCAGCCCCGTCGCCACCGTACGGACCACCGACACCGAGCCCTTCGCGGGCGGGGTCTCCTCCGCCTTCCCGGACGGGGAGGTGGGGGCCGCGGCGGCCGAGGAGGCGGCTGCGTCCTTCTCCGGCGGCGCTCCGTCATCGGAGGAGCAGCCGGCGGCCAGCAGGAGCGCGGCGGCGGCCAGCACGGCCGGCACGGCTCGTCGTTGCACGATCTCGTCCCTTCGACGCGGCGGGTTCTGTCTGTCATACACCGCTCGGGCCTCCCAGGTTCCCGCTTCGCCGGCCCCGAACCGCGCGGCACCGCGGGGGCGGGACCTCAGTCCCACGACCCCTGGGCCGGCGGCAGGCCCGCGATCTCCGCGAGGTCCTCACCGGTCAGCCGCAGCCCGGCCGCCGCCGCGTTCTCCGTCACCCAGCGCTCCCGCTTGGCGCCCGGCACCGGGACCACGTGCCGGCCGCGGCTCAGCACCCAGGCCAGGGCGACCTGCGCCGGGGTGACGTGCTCCCCGTGCCGGCGCGCCACCCGGCGCAGACCCGCCACGATCGGCTGGTTCGCGGCCATCATCTCGGCCGTGAACCGCGGGTGCCGGGCGCGCAGGTCGTCCGCCTCGAACCCCTCGCCGGGCGTCAGCGTCCCGGTCAGGAAGCCGTTGCCCAGCGGCATCGCCGCCAGGAAGCCCACCCCCCGCGCCTCGCACCAGGGCAGCAGCGACTCCAGCGCCTCCGGCGACCACACCGACAGCTCCGCCTGCACGGCGCTCACCGGGAACACCTGCTGCACCCGCTCCAGCTGCCGGATCGTCGCGTCGTGCAGCCGCGCCCCCGGCCGCCGCGACGAGCGCGCCCCCACCGCGCACAGACCCAGCGCCCGCACCTTGCCCGCCCGCACCAGCTCCGCCATCGCGCCCCAGGTCTCCTCGACGGGGACCTCCGGGTCGGCGCGGTGCAGCTGGTAGAGGTCGATCACGTCGGTCTGCAGCCGCCGCAGCGACGCGTCGCAGGCCCGCTTCACGTACCCCGGGCGGCCGTTGGCCACGATGTGCTGGTCGCCCACCAGCAGTCCGACCTTCGTCGACACGAAGGCGTCGGCACGCCGCTCCTTCAACACCCGCCCGAGCAGCAGCTCGTTGGTGAACGGGCCGTACATGTCGGCGGTGTCGAGGAGGGACGAGCCCGCGTCCAGCGCCCGGTGCACCGCCCTCAGCGACTCCTCGCCACGCTGCCTGGACGTGCTGTAGGCCCAGCTCATCGGCATGCATCCGAGGCCCACCGCGCCCACCGAGAGCGCCGCCGCGCCGATCGTCCTGCGCTCCACCTGCTCGTGACCCTCCCTCTCCGGTCCCCCAACCTAACCTCTGCCGTCCCGGCGGCCTGAACTAGCCTCCGTGGCATGACTCCTGACGTGTGGCTTCCCATCCCCCCGGACGAGATCGACGGACTCCCCGAGGGGCCGCGCTACCACTTCTGGGACGGCGGCGAGACGTACCCCACCGACCCGGAGGAGTGCGACGTCTACGTCGTGCCGTACATGAAGCCCGCCGAGGTGTGTCTGCGTCCGCTGCCCCGGATGCGGTCCGTGCGCGTCGTGCAGACCCTGTCGGCCGGCATCGACCATGTGCAGCCCGGTCTGAAGGACCTGCCCCCCGGCGTGCGGCTGTGCAACGCGCGCGGGGTGCACGAGGCCAGCACCGCGGAACTCACGCTCACCCTGATCCTCGCCTCCTTGCGCGGCATCCCCGACTTCGTGCGCGCCCAGGACCGGGGCGAGTGGCAGGGCGGCTTCCGGCCCGCGCTCGCCGACCGGACCGTGCTCATCGTCGGGTACGGCTCGATCGGCGCGGCCATCGAGGACCGGCTCGTCCCGTTCGAGCTCGCGCGGGTGGCGCGCGTCGCGCGCTCCGCGCGCACAACGGAGCGCGGGCCGGTGCATCCGCTCACCGAACTTCCCTCCCTGCTCCCGGAAGCGGACGTCGTCGTCCTGTCCACCCCGCTCACCGAGGGCACCCGGCACCTCGTGGACGCCGCCTTCCTGGCCCGAATGAAGGACGGCGCCCTGCTCGTCAACGTCGCCCGCGGACCGGTCGTCGACACCAAGGCCCTGCTCACCGAGGTGGAGAGCGGCCGCGTCACCGCGGCCCTCGACGTGACCGACCCCGAACCCCTGCCCGCCGGCCACCCGTTGTGGCGGGCGCCCGGCGTCCTGATCACCCCGCACGTCGGCGGACCCACGTCCGCGTTCCTCCCCCGCGCGAAGCGCCTGCTGCGCGACCAGTTGCGCCGATACGTGAACCACGAGGAGCCCGGGAACGTGATCCTGGTGACGGGAACGGAAGACGTGTAGTCCGCTTCGAGTACCGTCCGCGACTCCCCGGGAGCGGTGGGTACTCGTCCGTCCGTTGATCGTCACGGAGCGTAGAGGACCTATGTCCCTGAGTGACGATACTGGTGTATCGTCCCCGACAGGGGCTGCGCGCCGCCGACCAACGGCGCGGGGGAGCGACACGGAGACTGTGAGGGGGGCGACGGGCGATGCACGGCCAGATGACCACCGATCCGACGCGGCGGACGCGTCGGCGGCGACACAGGCACGCGGACACGCACAGGCACGGTCAGCACATCCGGCGCGGCGGACGGACCGACGGCGCCGGCCCTCAGCACCCTCCTCGGCGGACGAGCCGGCGGACCCGGTCCCAGGCCCACCGGGACCCCTGGAGCGCGGAGGCGGCGCGGACCGGGAGGGACCGGTGAGCGCGCCGCCGACCCCCACCCTCGACGGTGCGCTGCGTCCCGCGTCCGCCCCGCGGACCCTGCTGCCCGCGGCGGGCGCCGGCCGCCGCCCCGGCCCCGCGGCCCAGTTGGTCCTCGTCCTGACCTGCGGCGCCTACGCCGTCGGCGCCGCGTTCGGCTGGGGGTCGGAGCGACTCGCCCTGATCATGGGCGACTTCGGGCTGAGCGCCGCCGCCGCGGCCGCCGCCGTGTCCTGCGCGGTCTACGCCCGCAGCCGCCGCACCCGGTACCGGCCCGCCTGGATGCTCTTCGGGCTCTCCTCGGCCATGGCGTCCCTGGGCAACCTGGTCTGGGGCTGGTACGAGGTCGTGCTGCACCGCGACGTGCCGAGCCCCAGCTACGCCGACCTGTTCTTCCTCTGCTTCGCACCGCCCGCCATCGTCGGCCTGCTGGTGCTCGCCAAACGGCCCGTGACCAAGGCCGGCTGGGTGTGCCTCGGCCTCGACGCCTGGCTGATCGGCGGCTCGCTGCTCACCCTGGCGTGGAGCCTCGCCCTCGCCCAGGCCGCCAAGGCCGAGGGACCGAGCGTCGCGCACACCGCGCTGTCCCTGGCGTACCCGCTGCTCGACATCGCCCTCGTCAGCATGGTCCTCGCGCTGCAACTTCCGGCGCTCCTCGGTCAACCGCTCGGCGGTGAACACCGCGATCGGGGCGCTCGCGCTCACCGTGATGTGCGACGCCCTGTTCACCTCCCCGCTGCTGCACGCCGGCTACCACTCCGGGCAGCTGCTCGACGCGGGCTGGTTCGCCGGGTCGCTGCTGCTGGCCTACGCCCCCTGGACCGCACCCCGCCGCGGCGCACCGGACCGGGAGACGTCCACGCGCGTGGTCCGCGAGCACCTGCCCGGGCGGCGCACCGCCCCCGACCACCAGCACGCCCCACCACCCGGCCGGTACCAGCTCTCCCGGCCCATCGCCGGCTCCCTCGCCGCGCTCACCCCGTACCTGGCGGCGGCCGTGTGCACCCTGGGGATCCTCTACAACGTCCTCAACGGCCGCAGCGTCGACCGGGTCGTGCTGATCACCGGGGGCACCGTGGCGCTCGCGCTCGTCGTGCGCCAGGGCATCATGCTCCTCGACAACATCACCCTGACCCAGGAACTCGCCCAGGCGGAGAACCACTTCCGCTCCCTGGTGCAGGGCTCCAGCGACGTCATCATGATCGCAGCCCCCAGCGGCGTCCTGCGCTACGTCTCCCCGGCCGCCGCCGGGGTCTACGGCCGCCAGGCGGAGGACCTCGTCGGCACCGAACTGGCCTCCCTGATCCACCCCGAGGACCTCGGCTGCGTGGTGCACGAGGTACGGCGGTTCCTCGCCGCCGACCCGGTGGAGGAGCCCACCACGCGCATCGAGTGCCGGTTCCGCTCCGGCGACGGGGGCTGGCTCAACGTGGAGTCCACCGTCAACCGGCACCACGGCGGCCTCATCTTCAACAGCCGTGACGTCACCGAGCGCGTCCGCCTCCAGGCCCAGCTCCAGCACAACGCGGAGCACGACCCGCTGACCGACCTGCCCAACCGCGCCCTGTTCACCCGGCGCGTGCAGCAGGCCCTCTCCGGCCGCCGCGCCTCGGACCGGGGCGCCGCCCTGCGCGGCACGGCGGTGCTCTTCATCGACCTCGACGGCTTCAAGGGCGTCAACGACACCATCGGCCACCAGGCCGGGGACGAACTGCTCGTGCAGGCCGCCCGCAGACTTCAGGACGCCGTCCGCAAGGGCGACACCGCCTCCCGGCTCGGCGGCGACGAGTTCGCGGCGCTCATCGTCGGCGACGGCGTACGCGACCGGGACGCGCGCGAGCGGCACATCCTCGAACTGGCCGACCGGCTCAGAGTCACGCTCTCCCAGCCCTACCTCATCGACGGCAACGATGTCCGCGTCAACGCCTCCATCGGCGTCGCCTTCGCCGAACCGGGCATCGGCGCGGGCGAGCTGCTGCGCAACGCCGACCTCGCGATGTACCGGGCGAAGGCCGCCGGCAAGGGCCGCGTCGAGCTGTACAAGCCGCACATGCAGCAGGACGTCGTCCGCAAGGCGGAGCTGGCCACCCGGCTGCGCGCGGCGCTGCACCACGGCGAGTTCGCCCTGCTGCACCAGCCCGTGGTGTGCCTGGCGGACGGCCGGATCACGTCGGTGTGCGCCCAGGCGCGCTGGCGCTCCTCCCAGGGCGTGCTGTTCACGCCCGCGGAGTTCCTGCGCGTCGCCGAGGACAGCGAGAAGACCGCCGAGCTGGGCCGCTGGGTGCTGGAGGAGGCCGTCGAGCAGGCCGCCGAACGGCACGCCACGGGCCTGCCCGTACCCGTCGCCGTACGGCTGAGCGCGCGCCGGCTGCTGGACCGCTCGCTGCCCCTCGGTTCGGTCGAGGCGCTGCTCACCCGGCACGGTCTGCCGTCCGGCTCACTGATCGTGGAGCTGGCCGACACCGACCCCCGGGTGTCCCTCGACGAGCTGGAGCGGCGGCTCACCGTGCTCAAGCGGCTCGGCGTACGGATCTCCCTGGACGGCTTCGGCAGCGGACGCGCGGCGATCACGGCACTCCGACGGCTGCCCGTCGACATGCTGAAGCTCGACCGCAGCCTGGTCGACGGCGTGGCGGAGTCCGCGCGGCTCTACAAGATCACCCATGGGCTGCTGCGGATCGCCGCCGACCTCGGACTGCAGACCGTGGCCGACGGCGTGGACCTGCCCGAGCAGGCCGAGGCGCTGCGCGCGATGGGCTGCACCCACGGGCAGGGACTGGCCTTCTCGGGGCCGCTCGACGAGTACCGGCTGCGCCGGGCGCTGGCCGCCGTGCGCTACCCGGTGCCGCACGCCCCGGCCGAGCCGGTGCTGGCCGGCGGAGGCGGTTCCCCCGTGTACTCCACGGGGGTGACGGCGGTGCTCAAAAGCGCTACGACACTCCGCTCACATAATGAGACTCCCGTCCCACCCACTTGACAGTGAGTGTGCGCCGGGGGGAGGGTCAGTGCCATGCGCACCCGAATTCTCGTACTTGGAAAGCGCGTCGGCTGACGCTGAGCGACGAAAGCTCAGCGACCCACCACCCGGCGCGCTCCCCTCGCTTGCCTTACGGCACGAGGGGTTTTTTGTTGCACAGGCACCTGCCGAGCAGCACGCGTAACCCGCACGAACTTCGCAAAAACCCTCAGCATCGAGAAGAGAATGCCGATGACCGAGCAGGCCACCGGGGCCCATCACCCGCAGCCGCGGCCCCGTTCCGGAGGACAGCAGTCCGCCCCCGTCGAGCACGTCACGGGCGCGCAGTCCCTCATCCTCTCTCTCGAGGAGGTCGGCGCCGACACCGTATTCGGCATTCCCGGCGGTGCGATCCTTCCGGCGTACGACCCGCTGATGGACTCCACGCGGGTGCGCCACGTCCTGGTGCGGCACGAGCAGGGCGCGGGTCACGCGGCCACGGGTTACGCGCAGGCCACCGGCAAGGTGGGCGTCTGCATGGCGACCTCGGGTCCCGGCGCCACCAACCTGGTGACGCCCATCGCCGACGCCCACATGGACTCCGTCCCGCTGGTGGCGATCACCGGCCAGGTCGCCTCCAAGGCGATCGGCACGGACGCCTTCCAGGAGGCGGACATCGTCGGCATCACCATGCCGATCACCAAGCACAACTTCCTGGTCACCAAGGCCGAGGACATCCCGCGGGTCATCGCCCAGGCGTTCCACATCGCCTCCACCGGCCGCCCCGGCCCGGTGCTGGTCGACATCGCCAAGGACGCCCTCCAGGCGAAGACCACCTTCACCTGGCCGCCCGTCATGGACCTGCCCGGCTACCGGCCCGTCACCAAGCCGCACGCCAAGCAGATCCGCGAGGCCGCCAAGCTCATCACCTCCGCGAAGCGACCGGTCCTCTACGTCGGCGGCGGGGTCATCAAGGCCCGGGCCACCGCCGAGCTGAAGGTCCTCGCCGAGCTCACCGGAGCGCCCGTCACCACCACCCTGATGGCGCTCGGCGCGTTCCCCGACAGCCACCCGCTGCACGTGGGAATGCCGGGCATGCACGGTTCGGTCTCCGCCGTCACCGCGCTGCAGAAGGCCGACCTGATCGTCGCCCTCGGAGCCCGCTTCGACGACCGCGTCACCGGCAAGCTGGACAGCTTCGCCCCGTACGCCAAGATCGTCCACGCCGACATCGACCCGGCGGAGATCGGCAAGAACCGCGCCGCCGACGTGCCGATCGTCGGTGACGCCCGCGAGGTCCTCGCCGACCTCATCCAGGCCGTCCAGAAGGAGCACGCCGAGGGCCACCGCGGCGACTACAGCGCCTGGTGGAAGGACCTGAACCGCTGGCGCGACACCTACCCGCTGGGCTACGACCAGCCCACGGACGGCTCGCTCTCCCCGCAGCAGGTCATCGAGCGCATCGGACAGCTCGCCCCCGAGGGCACGATCTTCGCGGCGGGCGTCGGCCAGCACCAGATGTGGGCCGCGCACTTCATCCAGTACGACAAGCCCGCCACCTGGCTGAACTCCGGCGGCGCCGGGACGATGGGCTACGCGGTCCCGGCCGCCATGGGCGCCAAGGCCGGCGCGCCCGACCGCGCGGTCTGGGCGATCGACGGCGACGGCTGCTTCCAGATGACCAACCAGGAGCTCACCACCTGCGCCCTGAACAACATCCCGATCAAGGTCGCCGTCATCAACAACGGCGCCCTCGGGATGGTCCGCCAGTGGCAGACGCTGTTCTACAACCAGCGGTACTCCAACACGGTCCTGCACTCCGGTCCCGACGACGTCAACCCGGAGGCGAGGGGCACCCGCGTCCCCGACTTCGTGAAGCTGTCGGAGGCCATGGGCTGCTACGCGATCCGCTGCGAGGACCCCGCGGACCTCGACAAGGTCATCGAGGAGGCGAACTCGGTCAACGACCGCCCGGTCGTCGTGGACTTCATCGTCCACGAGGACGCGATGGTCTGGCCGATGGTCGCCGCCGGAACCTCCAACGACGAGATCATGGCCGCCCGGGACGTGCGCCCCGACTTCGGCGACAACGAAGACGACTGAGCGAGAGAGACCGAAGAGATCATGTCCAAGCACACGCTCTCCGTCCTGGTGGAGAACACGCCCGGCATCCTGGCCCGGATCGCCGCCCTGTTCTCCCGCCGCGGCTTCAACATCGACTCGCTCGCCGTGGGCGTCACCGAGCACCCCGACATCTCCCGCATCACCATCGTGGTGAGCGTCGACGAGTTCCCGCTGGAGCAGGTCACCAAGCAGCTCAACAAGCTCGTCAACGTGCTGAAGATCGTCGAGCTCGAACCCGGGCAGGCCGTCCAGCGCGAACTCGTTCTGGTGAAGGTGCGCGCCGACAACGAGACGCGCTCCCAGATCGTCGAGATCGTCCAGCTGTTCCGCGCCAAGACCGTCGACGTCTCCCCGGAGGCCGTGACCATCGAGGCCACCGGGAGCAGCGACAAGCTGTCCGCCATGCTCCGGATGCTCGAGCCGTTCGGCATCAAGGAGCTGGTCCAGTCCGGCACCATCGCGATCGGACGCGGTGCCCGTTCGATCACGGACCGGTCGCTGCGCGCCCTGGACCGGTCGGCGTAAGACACCGTACGGGCGGCCGGGACACGGCCGGCCGCCCGTATCGCGAGACCCCCAACCTTCCCCCTCCCTCACCGTCATACGGTGGGACGCAACACCTGCACACAAGGAGAGAACCCAGTGGCCGAGCTGTTCTACGACGCCGACGCCGACCTGTCCATCATCCAGGGCCGCAAGGTCGCGGTCATCGGGTACGGCAGCCAGGGCCACGCCCACGCCCTGTCGCTGCGCGACTCCGGCGTCGACGTGCGCGTCGGTCTGCACGAGGGCTCCAAGTCCAAGGCCAAGGCCGAGGAGCAGGGCCTGCGCGTGGTGACCCCGTCCGAGGCCGCCGCCGAGGCCGACGTCATCATGATCCTCGTCCCGGACCCGATCCAGGGCCAGGTCTACGAGGAGTCCATCGCCCCGAACCTGAAGGACGGCGACGCGCTGTTCTTCGGCCACGGCTTCAACATCCGCTTCGGCTTCATCAAGCCCCCGGCCGGCGTGGACGTCTGCATGGTCGCCCCCAAGGGCCCGGGCCACCTGGTGCGCCGTCAGTACGAGGAGGGCCGCGGCGTCCCCTGCATCGCGGCCGTCGAGCAGGACGCCACGGGCAACGCCTTCGCGCTGGCCCTGTCGTACGCGAAGGGCATCGGCGGCACCCGCGCCGGCGTCATCAAGACCACCTTCACCGAGGAGACCGAGACCGACCTGTTCGGTGAGCAGGCGGTCCTCTGCGGTGGCACCGCCGCGCTGGTCAAGGCGGGCTTCGAGACGCTGACCGAGGCCGGCTACCAGCCGGAGATCGCCTACTTCGAGTGCCTGCACGAGCTGAAGCTCATCGTGGACCTCATGTACGAGGGCGGCCTGGAGAAGATGCGCTGGTCGATCTCGGAGACCGCCGAGTGGGGCGACTACGTCACCGGCCCGCGGATCATCACCGACGCCACCAAGGCCGAGATGAAGAAGGTCCTCGCCGAGATCCAGGACGGCACCTTCGCCCAGACCTGGATGGACGAGTACCACGGCGGTCTGAAGAAGTACGAGGAGTACAAGAAGCAGGACTCCGAGCACCTCCTGGAGACCACCGGCAAGCAGCTGCGCAAGCTGATGAGCTGGGTCGACGAGGAGGCTTGAGCCGAACCGTCCTGAGGGCCGGGGCGTCACGCCCCGGCCCTTCGGGCGAACCCGGGGTAACGTCGGTGGTACGGCGTTGTCCATCCCGTCCGCCACGGACGGGTGATCCTTCCGAAGCGGCGTAAGACGACGCCCTCGGCGCCACTACACTGCTGCACTACATACGCGTCAGGCCCACAGCGTCGTGCGTCTTCCACGCGGCTAGCACTTCTTCACCGCCTGCGGCCGTCGGGACGGCCGTCCGCATTGGGACTTGTGAGGACTCACGTGAGCTCGAAACCCGTCGTACTCATCGCTGAAGAGCTGTCGCCCGCCACCGTCGACGCACTCGGCCCGGACTTCGAGATCCGGCACTGCAACGGCGCGGACCGAGCCGAACTGCTCCCCGCCATCGCCGACGTGGACGCGATCCTCATCCGCTCGGCCACCAAGGTCGACGCCGAGGCGATCGCCGCCGCGAACAAGCTGAAGGTCGTCGCACGAGCCGGCGTCGGCCTCGACAACGTCGACGTCTCCGCCGCCACCAAGGCCGGCGTGATGGTCGTCAACGCCCCCACCTCGAACATCGTGACCGCCGCCGAACTGGCCTGCGGTCTCATCCTCGCCACCGCGCGCAACATCCCGCAGGCCAACGCCGCGCTGAAGAACGGCGAGTGGAAGCGGAGCAAGTACACGGGCGTCGAGCTCGCCGAGAAGACCCTCGGTGTCGTGGGTCTGGGGCGGATCGGCGCCCTCGTCGCGCAGCGCATGTCCGCCTTCGGCATGAAGGTCGTCGCCTACGACCCCTATGTGCAGCCCGCGCGGGCCGCGCAGATGGGCGTCAAGGTGCTGTCGCTGGACGAGCTGCTCGAGGTCTCCGACTTCATCACCGTCCACCTGCCGAAGACCCCCGAGACGCTGGGCCTGATCGGCGACGAGGCGCTGCGCAAGGTCAAGCCGACCGTGCGCGTGATCAACGCCGCGCGCGGCGGCATCGTCGACGAGGAGGCGCTGTACTCGGCGCTCAAGGAGGGGCGCGTCGCCGGCGCCGGCCTCGACGTGTACGCGAAGGAGCCGTGCACCGACTCCCCGCTCTTCGAGTTCGACCAGGTCGTCTGCACCCCGCACCTCGGCGCCTCCACGGACGAGGCCCAGGAGAAGGCCGGCATCGCCGTCGCCCGCTCGGTGCGCCTCGCCCTCGCCGGTGAGCTGGTCCCCGACGCGGTGAACGTCCAGGGCGGCGTCATCGCCGAGGACGTCAAGCCGGGCCTGCCGCTCGCCGAGCGCCTCGGCCGTATCTTCACCGCGCTCGCGGGCGAGGTCGCGGTCCGCCTCGACGTCGAGGTGTACGGCGAGATCACCCAGCACGACGTGAAGGTGCTGGAGCTGTCCGCCCTCAAGGGTGTCTTCGAGGACGTC
The DNA here is from genome assembly GCA_014655195.1 of Streptomyces cellulosae. Lineage (GTDB taxonomy): Bacteria > Actinomycetota > Actinomycetes > Streptomycetales > Streptomycetaceae > Streptomyces > Streptomyces cellulosae. The sequence goes on from BNBH01000028.1 coordinate 84,781, forward strand.
GTCGACGAGACCGTCTCCTACGTCAACGCCCCGCTGTTCGCGCAGGAGCGCGGCGTCGAGGTGCGGCTGACCACCAGCTCGGAGTCGGCCGACCACCGCAACGTGGTCACCGTGCGCGGCACGCTGGCCGACGGCGAGGAGATCTCGGTCTCCGGCACGCTGGCCGGCCCCAAGCACGTCCAGAAGATCGTGGCGGTCGGCGAATACGACGTCGACCTGGCCCTCGCCGACCACATGGTCGTCCTGCGCTACGAGGACCGTCCGGGTGTCGTCGGCACCGTCGGCCGCATCCTCGGCGAGGCCGGCATCAACATCGCCGGCATGCAGGTCGCCCGCGCGACGGTCGGCGGCGAGGCGCTCGCCGTGCTGACCGTCGACGACACGGTGTCCACGTCGGTGCTGGGTGAGCTGGCCGCGGAGATCGGCGCGACCTCCGCGCGGTCCGTGAACCTGGTCTGATCCGGTTCGAGACTCCGGGGGAGGCGCCCCCGGATCCCCGTTCGCGCTGAACGGGCTCGTCATCGGACGCCGGACGGGCTGAGATTCTCAGCCTGTCCGGCGTTTTCCGTGTCCGGACGTACGCGGACGTTCCGCAGCCCGGCCACCGCGATTCCCGCCGCGACCAGGAGCAGCAGCGCCCCGGCGATCGCAGCGCCCCGCATTCCCTCGGTGAACGCCTCGCGTGCCGCCGCGGCCAGGGCGTCCCCCGCGCGCCCCGGCAGCTCGGCGGCGACGGCGAGTGCCCCGCCGAGGGTCTCCCGCGCCGGCTGGGGCGCGGTGTCCGGCATCGCATGCCGGTAGACGGCCGCGCCGATCGACCCGAGGGCGGCCATGCCCAGGGCGCCGCCGAACTCGGTGCCGGTCTCCAGCAGGGACGACGCCGAGCCCGCCCGGTCCATGGGCGCCGAACTGAGTGCCAGGTCGGTGAGCAGGGACATCACGACGACGATGCCCGCGGCCATCACCCCGCACGCCGCCAGCACCAGCCACAGGGAGTCCGTGCCGGCCAGGGCCAGCAATCCGTAGCCGCAGGCGGAGATGACGAACCCGGCGGTGACGACGTGCGCCCGCTCGGCCCCGCGCTGCACGAGCGTCGCCGCGACCGGGGCGGCGACGCCGATGAGCACCGACGGCAGCAGGCTCCACAGCGCGGCCTCCAGCGCGCTCTTGTCGAGCACCGACTGCAGATACTGCGTGGTGAAGATCGCGGAGCCCATCATTCCCAGCGCCGACAGGGTGTTGAGGGCGAGCGCGGGACTGAAGCCGTGCCCCCGGAACAGGGCGGGCGGGATCATCGGGGAGCGCGCGGTGCGCTGCCGGTGCACGAACAGCGCGGCGAACAGCAGACCGACGGTGATCGACACGACGTAGCGGACGTTCCAGCCCTCGGAGGGCAGTTCCTTCAGGCCGTAGACCACGGGGAGTACGGCGGCCATGGACAGCGGGACGCTCGGCCAGTCGAAGCGGCCGGGGGAGGGGTCCCTCGACTCCGGCAGCAGCAGCGGGCCGAGGACCAGCAGCAGCGCCATCGCGGGCAGGTTGACCAGGAAGACCGAGCCCCACCAGAAGTGCTCCACGAGCAGCCCGCTCATCACCGAGCCGAGCGCGATGCCGCCCGTCATCACGCCGGACCACAGCCCGATCGCCTTCGCGCGCTGCCCGGAGTCGGTGAACATCGTGCGGACCAGCGCCATCGTCGACGGCATCAGGGTCGCGCCGCCGATGCCGAGGACGGCGCGGGCCGCGATCAGCGTCTCGGCGGACTGCGCATAGGCCGCGAGCAGGGAGGCCGCGCCGAAGGCGGCCGCGCCGCACAGCAGCAGCCGGCGGCGGCCGACGCGGTCGCCGAGCGCGCCCATGGTCATCAGCAGGCCGGCCAGCACGAAGCCGTAGATGTCGAAGATCCACAGCTGCTGGGTGCCGGTCGGCTCCAGGTCTGCGCTGATCTCGGGGACGGCGAAGTAGAGGACGGAGACGTCCATCGAGACCAGCAGCAGCGGAAGCATCAGGACGACGAGCGCGGTCCACTCACGGCGGCCGGCCCGGTTCGGGTTCGGTGTCATGACGCCGACTGTACGCACGTCTTATACGGGTGTCTAGAACACTTGTATAAGACGGCCGTATGGAGGGCCGGGTAGGCTGCGGCCATGGGACACCGTGAGGATCTGCTCGAAGGGGCCAAGCGCTGCCTGCTCGCCAAGGGGTTCGTCCGCACCACGGCGCGCGACATCGTCAAGGAGTCGGGCACCAACCTCGCGTCGATCGGCTACCACTACGGCTCCAAGGACGCGCTGCTCGCGCAGGCCTACGTCTCCCTCGTCGAGGGCATGGGCGGCGCCTTCGAGGGCGACGGCTCCGTGGACGAGTCCGCGCCGGGCTCGCTGGAGCGGTTCGAGCGGGTGTGGGCGAACATCATCGCCACCATGAAGGACCCCGGCTCGGTGTGGCGGCTCAGCATGGAGGTGCTCGCCATGGGCGACCGGCTGCCGGAGGTGCGCGCCCATCTCGCGGCGGCCCAGCGCGAGGCCGGCCGCGGACTGGTGCCGCTGCTGATGGGCGGCCGCGAGGAGGACGTCTCCGACGCGACCGCCGACACCCTCGGCGCGTTCTACGTGACCCTGATGACCGGCCTGATCGCCCAGTGGACCTTCGACCCGGGCAGCGCCCCCGACGCCGAACGGCTCACCGCCGGCCTGCGCCAGGTGGTCGAGGCAGCCACGGCCGCCGAGGACGGCGCGTCTACAGGCGGTGCGCCTTGAGCGCCATGTGCAGCAGCAGGCGGTCCTCGCCGTCGTCCAGGTCCAGGCCGGTGAGCCGCTCGATCCGCGACAGCCGGTAGTACAGCGTCTGCCGGTGCACGCCCAGCTCCGCCGCCGTGCGCCCGGCCTGGCCCGCGCAGTCCAGGTACACCTCGGCGGTGCGGGCCAGTTCCGTGTGCGCGGGGGAGAGCAGCGGGCTGACGGCGGGGTCGTGGGCGGCGCCGGGGGACAGCGCGGTCAGCAGACGGTACGGGCCGATCGACGCCCAGCGGGCCACCGGCCCGAGACGCGGCTCGGCCAGCGCGGCACGCGCCGACGCCGACGCCTCGTCCCAGGCCGTGCCCAGATCGGCCAGACCCGTGCGGGGCGCGGCGATCCCCGCTGCCGCCGGGGGAGGCCCGGACCGGCCCGCCGCCCCGCCGTCCCGGGCCCGCTCCAGCAGCCGCCCGGCCGCCGTCGTCGCCGGCGTCAGCACGTCGGCGGAGCGCAGCCGCAGCAGCAGCGCGAGGGACACGGCCGTCGCGCCCCACGGCAGCGTGCACAGCGCGGTCGCCCCCGGCACCGTGCGCACCGAGGGCGCGTCGTCGGGGTCGGCGGACGGCCAGGGCGCGACGCAGACCACCGTGTGCAGGCCCTCCGCGCGCGGGCCGAGCGCGGTACGCAGCTCGGCCACCGCCATGTCCCGCTGCCAGCCCCGCTCCGCCGTGAGCACCGCCCGCAGCTCCCGGGTGAGGTCCGCGCCGTGCTGCGCCTCGTCCGCGAGCAGCGCGCCGATCCGCGCCGTCACCCGCATGGCGGCCTCGAGCTGCTCCGCCGTGGGCCCGGGCTCGTCCTCCAGCAGCCACACATAGCCGAGGGCCACCCCGCGATGGCGTACGGGAAGACAGACACGCCCCCGGTGCACGCCCGCCTCCGGGGTGCGCGGGATGTGGACCGGGCCGGTCGCGCGGGTGATGCCGAACCCCTCGAACCAGGCGCGGACGGCGGGTGTGGAGCGCCGGGTCAGGATCGAGCGGGCCCGCACCGGGTCCAGCGCCGACGGGTCGAGGTCGCCCTCGCTGTCGTACGCGCCGAAGGCGATCAGCTCGAAGTCGCGGTTCTCCAGGGTCGCCGGAGCGCCGAGGAGCTCCGAGATCTCGTCCACCAGCTCCTGGTAGTCGTCCCTGTATTCCGACGTCACCCGGGCATTCTGCCGCAAGAACCGGCGCTCTTCATACATCTGTCTGAGATCTCGCCCAGGGATGCGTGACGTCTGTCGATGGCCCAGGATCAGGGTCATCCTTAGGTTTCACGGTGGTTCTCCGTGCCGTCCCCGAACCGTCGGGTGGCGGCCTCTCGCAGCTTGTGGAGGTGCCCCGTGCTGGGTCCCGTGATTCTCGCCGCGTCGCGCAGCGACCGGATGCGACGCCTGATCTCGGCGGCCCCGGTGACCAAGCAGGTCGTCGACCGCTTCATCCCCGGTGAGACCGTGGACGAGATCCTGCCGATCGTGCGGGAGCTCACCGACAACGGCCTCGAACTGACGATGGACGTCGTCGGCGAGGACATCACCACCCCGGAGCAGGCCGAGGCGGCCCGCGACGCCTACCTGGAGCTGATCGACCGGCTGAAGCCGCTGGAGCTCGGCGAGCGCGCCGAGATGTCGGTGAAGCTGTCGATGTTCGGCCAAGCGCTCCCCGGCGGCCACGAGCTGGCCCTCGCGAACGTCCGCCCGGTCGTCGAGGCCGCCGCCGAGATCGGCACCACGGTCACCCTGGACGCGGAGGACCACACCACCCTCGACTCGATGTTCGCCATCCACGAGGAGCTGCGGAAGGACTTCCCGCAGACCGGCTGCGTCATCCAGGCCTACCTCTTCCGCACCGAGGAGGACGCGCGCCGCCTCGCCGCCGCGGGCAGTCGCGTACGGTTGGTGAAGGGCGCCTACAAGGAGCCCGCCGAGGTCGCCTACCAGCAGAAGCACGAGATCGACAAGGCGTACGTGCGCATCCTGCGGACGCTGATGGAGGGCGAGGGCTACCCGATGATCGGGTCCCACGACCCGCGTCTGATCGCCATCGCCCAGGAACTGGCCCGCACCGCCGGACGCAAGCTCGACGAGTACGAGTTCCAGATGCTCTACGGCATCCGCAGCGAGGAGCACCACCGCCTCGCCGCGGAGGGCCACCGCATGCGCGTCTACACGGCCTACGGCACCGACTGGTACGGCTACTTCATGCGGCGCCTGGCGGAGAAGCCGGCCAACCTCCGGTTCTTCGCCCGCAGCATGATCACCAAGGGCTGACACCACACCGCTCTAGATAAGGAGTTACGGAACCCATGGACGCTGTGACCCAGGTCCCCACCCCCGTCAACGAGCCGGTGCACGGCTACGCCCCCGGCAGCCCCGAGCGGGCCCGTCTCGAGGCCAAGCTCAAGGAGCTGGCCGACAACCCCGTCGAGCTGCCCTGCACCATCGGCGGCGTCAAGCGGATGGGCGGCGGCGAGCGCTTCGACGTCGTGCAGCCGCACAACCACAAGGCCCGCCTCGGCACCTACGCCAACGCCACCCAGCAGGACGCGCAGGACGCCATCGACGCGGCTCTCGCCGCCGCCCCCGCCTGGCGCGCGATGGCCTTCGACGACCGCGCGGCGATCATCCTGCGCGCCGCCGAGCTGCTGGCCGGACCGTGGCGCGAGACCATCGCCGCCTCCACCATGCTCGGCCAGTCCAAGACGGCCCAGCAGGCGGAGATCGACAGCCCCTGCGAGCTGGTCGACTTCTGGCGCTTCAACGTCCACTACGCCCGGCAGATCCTCGCCGAGCAGCCCCCGGCCAACTCCCCGGGCGTGTGGAACCGCCTGGACCACCGGCCGCTCGAGGGCTTCGTCTACGCGATCACGCCCTTCAACTTCAGCGCCATCGCGGCCAACCTGCCGACGGCGCCCGCGCTGATGGGCAACGTCGTGGTGTGGAAGCCGTCCCCGACCCAGACCCACGCCGCCGTGCTGCTCATGCAGCTGCTGGAGGAGGCCGGGCTGCCCAAGGGCGTCATCAACCTCGTCACCGGCGACGGCATCGAGGTCTCCAAGGTCGCCCTCGAGCACCGCGACCTCGCGGGCATCCACTTCACCGGCTCCACCAAGACCTTCCAGTACCTGTGGAAGACGGTCGGCGCCAACATCGAGAAGTACCGCTCGTATCCGCGCCTGGTCGGCGAGACCGGCGGCAAGGACTTCGTCGTCGCCCACCCGAGCGCCGACCGCGCCGTGCTGAAGACCGCGCTGACCCGCGGCGCCTTCGAGTACCAGGGCCAGAAGTGCTCGGCCACCTCGCGCGCGTACATCCCGGCCTCGATCTGGAACTCCGGCTTCAAGGAGGAGTTCGCGGCCGAGGTGGACGGCATCAAGATGGGTGACGTCACCGACCTGTCCAACTTCATCGGCGCCGTCATCGACGAGCGGTCCTTCGCCAAGAACAAGGCCGCCATCGACCGCGCCAAGGAGGACCCGGCCTGCACGATCGTCGCCGGCGGCAGCTACGACGACTCGGTCGGCTGGTTCGTCCGCCCGACCGTGATCGAGTGCAGCGACCCGGAGAACGAGGTGTTCCGCACCGAGTACTTCGGCCCGATCCTCGCCGTGCACGTCTACGAGGACGACAAGTACGACGAGATGCTGACCCAGATGGAGTCGGTGTCCGACTACGCCCTCACCGGCTCGGTCATCGCGGGCGACCGCGCCGCGGCGGCGTACACGATGGAGAAGCTGCGCTACGCGGCCGGCAACTTCTACATCAACGACAAGTCGACCGGCGCCGTGGTCGGCCAGCAGCCGTTCGGCGGCGGCCGTGCCTCCGGCACCAACGACAAGGCCGGCGCCCCGCAGAACCTGATGCGCTGGACGCTGACCCGCGCCATCAAGGAGACGCTGGTCCCGCCGACCGACTACACGTACCCGCACATGGGCTGACGTCCCGTGTGAGGTGACGTGGGAGGGGCCGGGCGCACCACGCGCCCGGCCCCTTCGCGCTGTCCTGGGTCAGCCCGGCATCTCCGTCCGCTCCCACCACTCGTACACCGGAAGCCGCCCCTCAGGGGTGTCCGCCTGACGTGAGGTCGGCCGGAAGTGCTCGTAGCCGTTGCGCAGCTCGATCTTCACATCGGGGCCCGGGTCGGGGGCCGGGACGATCCGCTCGGGCAGATCGTCCGGCCCGCCTTCGAGGAACACCTTCGCCGTGTCGTTCATGCCGGTGACCGTTCCCCTCCCGCCCGGGGCAGTCGCCCGCCGGGGGCCGGGATCAGCCGAGTGGCCGAGCCCACATCGAAGAAAGCACAGGTCACCGGGGTGATGAGGGTGCCGCCGTCTCAGATAGTAGGAAGCCCAAGTAATTGTGCAGACAGATGCGGCCGCCGCCCTTACTTTTGTAGGAGCCGAACGCATCGCTCCATCCAGCGAACGGCGGTTGTGAGCAGGCCCCGTGCAGGCGACCCCTGCGGCCACGGCTCCCCGCCCCTTCCGGCGTCCCGTGACCCTCCGCGCATTTGTCGAGTCCGCGCGTCTTTTCCGAAGGAGTCGATCCGTCATGCCCGAGACGACCGCCCGCCGCCGCGTCCGCCGCTCCGTCCGCAGTGCCGAGAGTGACCGCAAGAACGCCGCCGCCGCCCTGCAGCGCGCCCTCGACCGCCGCGACAACGGCGGTTCGACCGGCCACTGAGCCGTCGCCGGCCGGCCCCTGACACGCCCGAGGCGTCCGTATGCCGGACGCCCCATGTCATCCCGTGGGACGAGGAGTAGGGTGCCCGCATGTCTCGCAGCATCAATCTCGCAGTGATCCCCGGTGACGGCATCGGCCAGGAGGTCGTGGCCGAAGGCCTGAAGGTCCTCTCCGCCGTCCTTCCGCAGGATGTGAAGCTGGAGACCAAGGAGTACGACTTCGGCGCCCGTCGCTACCACGCCACGGGTGAGACCCTCACCGACGCCGACCTCGACGCGCTCAAGCAGCACGACGCGATCCTGCTCGGCGCCATCGGCGACCCGGGCGTCCCGTCCGGCGTCCTCGAGCGGGGCTTCCTGCTGAAGCTCCGCTTCGCCTTCGACCACCACGTCAACCTGCGCCCGTCGAAGCTCCTGCCGGGCGTCGCCACGCCGCTCGCCGGACAGCCCGAGATCGACTTCGTGGTCGTCCGCGAGGGCACCGAGGGCCCCTACACGGGCAACGGCGGCACCATCCGCAAGGGCACCGAGCACGAGGTCGCCACCGAGGTCTCCGTCAACACGGCCTTCGGCGTCGAGCGCGTGGTCCGCGACGCCTTCGCCCGCGCCCAGGCCCGCCCGCGCAAGAAGCTGACGCTGGTCCACAAGAACAACGTGCTGACCTTCGCCGGCCACCTGTGGACGAACATCTTCAACAAGGTGGCCGCGGAGTACCCGGACGTCACCACCGACTACATCCACGTCGACGCCGCGACCATCTACCTGGTCACCGACCCCGGCCGGTTCGACGTGATCGTCACCGACAACCTCTTCGGCGACATCATCACCGACCTCGCCGCGGCCGTCTCCGGCGGCATCGGCGTCGCGGCCTCCGGCAACATCAACCCGAGCCGCGAGTTCCCGTCCATGTTCGAGCCCGTGCACGGCTCGGCCCCGGACATCGCCGGACAGGGCAAGGCGGACCCCACCGCCACCGTCCTGTCCGTCGCCCTCCTGCTGCGCCACCTCGGCCACGACGCCGAGGCCGCCCGCATCGAGGACGCCGTCTCCGCCGACCTCGCGGAGCGCGGCGGCCTGCCCGCCCGCAGCACCTCGGACATCGGCGACGCCCTCGCCGCACGAGTAGCCGGCTGACCCGGCGCCCACCTCGACACACTCGAAGCCGCCGGGTCGCATCCGCACCCGGCGGCTTCGACGTGTGTCCCGCCGGGTGATGTGCCAACGACCACCGGGCCGCATTCACCCTGTTTCTTCCGCTGCCTCCGCCGGGCGATAATCGAACGCGGAGCCGCGGATTGAGGGAATGCTCGGACGTCCTAGTACTGGCCACAGGCCGTACGGGCGTGTGCGCGGCCCGTCACTACAACCGGTGAAGGACAACCACTCATGACGACGCCCACGATCGAGCTCAAGCCCTCGGCCCACCCGCTCTCCGCCGCGGAACGCGAAGCGATCCTGGCCAACCCCGGCTTCGGCCGCCACTTCACCGACCACATGGTGACGATCAAGTGGACCGAGGGCCGCGGGTGGCACGACGGCCAGCTCGTCCCGTACGCGCCGATCTCCCTCGACCCGGCGACGACGGTGCTGCACTACGCGCAGGAGATCTTCGAGGGCCTCAAGGCCTACCGGCAGCCCGACGGGTCCGTCGCCACGTTCCGCCCCGAGAAGAACGCCGAGCGGTTCCAGCGGTCCGCCCGCCGTCTCGCCATGCCGGAGCTGCCGGTCGAGACGTTCCTCGAGGCGTGCGACGCCCTGGTCACCCAGGACCAGGCGTGGGTGCCCGCGCACGGCGGCGAGGAGTCCCTCTACCTGCGCCCCTTCATGATCGCGACCGAGGTCGGGCTGGGCGTGAAGCCCGCCAACGAGTACCTGTTCCTGGTGATCGCCTCCCCGGCCGGCGCCTACTTCCCGGGCGGCGTGAAGCCGGTCTCCATCTGGGTCTCCGAGGACCGTGTCCGCGCCGTCCCCGGCGGCATGGGCGACGCCAAGACCGGCGGCAACTACGCGGCCTCCCTGCTCGCGCAGGCGGAGGCGGCCGCCAAGGGCTGCGACCAGGTCTGCTACCTCGACGCCGTCGAGCACAAGTGGGTCGAGGAGCTGGGCGGCATGAACCTGTACTTCGTGTACGGGGACAAGATCGTCACGCCGGCCCTCACCGGGTCCATCCTGGAGGGCGTCACCCGTGACTCCCTGCTGGGCGTCGCCCGCGACCTCGGCTACGAGGCGGTCGAGGAGCGCGTCTCGGTCGAGCAGTGGCAGCGCGACTCGGAGAACGGCACGCTGACCGAGGTCTTCGCCTGCGGCACCGCGGCCGTGATCACGCCCGTCGGCACGGTGAAGCGCGCGACCGGCGAGTGGCAGCAGAGCGGCGGCGAGCCGGGAGAGGTCACCCTCCGCCTGCGCCAGGCCCTCCTCGACATCCAGCGCGGCACCGCGGAGGACAAGCACGGCTGGATGCACAAGCTGGCCTGACGCGGAAAGGGGCCGGGGCATCAGGCCCCGGCCCTTCGTCCGTACGCGGCGCCGCTAGACCCGCTCCTCCTCCGGCGCCCGTACGGGGGTCACGGCCGCCTTGTCCTTCCCGGTGCGGCCCGTCGCCAGCACGTAGGCCGCTCCGCCCACCGCGCCCGACAGCAGGAAACTCGCGTCCACCCCTCCCGTCAGGGCGACCAGCGGCCCCTCGTACGTGGGGAGGGAGACGGCCAGGAGGCCGACGGCCGAGCCGAGGGCCCAGGACGCCGTTGCCGGGATGTTCCAGCCGGCCGTGTACCAGTACGCCCCGCCCCGCGCGCGGCGGTTGAAGACCTGGAGGGCGTCCGCGTCGTAGACGCCCCGGCAGCGGACCGAGCCGATCAGGGTGATCACCGCCCACGGTGTGCCCACGGCCGTGAGCAGCAGCACGAACGACGTCATCGCGTCCTGCGCGGTCGAGAGGTGGTGGCCGGCGAAGACGCAGACCGTGGCGACGACCGCGACGACGTAGGTCGCCGTCGTGCGGGACGCGCGCGGCAGGATCGCGTCCAGGTCCAGCCCCATCGAGTACAGCATCAGCCCCGCGTTCCCCACCGACCCCGCGGACGCGGCCAGCAGCAGCGGGATCAGGTACCAGCCGGGAGCGGCGTCGACCAGCGGCCCGGCGTAGTCGAGGGCGGCGCGGGCCGCGTACGCCGTGAACGTGCCGAACAGCTGCGGCACCAGCAGGCCCAGCATCAGCCCCAGCCAGGTCGCCCGCAGCACGCGCCGGGAGGAGAAGCGGGCGGGGGAGATGTAGCGGGTGTAGTCGCCGAGCAGGGTGATGAAGGCGATCGGCCCGGACAGCCCGGCGGCCACCGCGGCCAGCAGCCAGGTGGGCCAGTACCCGTCCAGCAGATAGCCGCCCGTCTCCGGCAGCGCCTCGGTGGTGAAGTGCGGCGCGTACGCGAACACGCCCAGCACCAGCAGCGCCGTCATGCCGAACGCCAGCACCCGGGACATCGCGAGCAGCACCCGGTAGCCGTACACCGCGCCCGCCACCGTCGCCGCCGCGAGCAGCGCGTAGACCACGGTGTACGCCGTCCCGTCGGCCGGGAGGCCGAACAGCCGGCCCAGCACGCCCACCATCACGTCGCCGCCGATCCACACGGTCAGCGCGGTGTACCCGAGCGCCAGCAGCAGCCCCACGACCGACCCCACCAGCCGCCCCCGCACGCCGAACTGCGCGCCGGACGAGGTGGACAGGTTGGTCGCGGTGCGCAGCGACACCAGGGCCAGCGGCGCCGTGAACAGCGTGCCGACGACGGTGCCCGCCACCACCGAGGTGACCGACGACCACCAGTCCAGGCCGAAGGACGGCGGCAGCCAGCCGAAGACGATCACGCCCAGGCAGAGGTTGGAGCCCAGCAGGATCGAGACGAGGTCCCGCGGGCCGCTGGTGCGTTCCGCCTCGGGGATGGTGTCGACTCCGCGCAGTTCCCTCGGCATGGGCAGGTCTCCTTCAACGGTGCACCGACGGTTTTGAGTGACGTTCAATGTGGCTTCTTCGGTCGCCTACGTCAATGGTTCCGTTCCTCGATGCTCAGGTTTAGAGTGATGCTCTAAGCGTGGGGCGAGGGAAGGCAAGGAGGTGTTCACGGCGTGAGACTGACCCCGACGGAACGCGACCGGCTGCTGCTCTTCGGCGCGGCCGAGCTGGCCCGGGCCCGGCGCGCCCGGGGACTCAGGCTGAACGTGCCCGAGGCGACGGCCCTGATCGCCGACACCGTCTGCGAGGCCGCCCGGGACGGCGCGCGCCTGGCGGAGGCCGTCGGGCGGGCCCGGTCCGTGCTCGGCCCGGACGACGTGCTGCCCGGGGTGGCGGACGTGGTCACCGAGGTGCATGTGGAGGCGGTCTTCGACGACGGCTCCCGGCTGGCCGTCGTCACCGACCCGATCGGCGGCGGGCTGGGCGACGACGCCCCGGGCGCCCTGCTGCCCGGCCCCGCGCACAGCGATCCCGCGCCGGTCGCCACGGTGACCGTCACCAACACGGCCACCGTGCCCGTCTCGGTCACCTCCCACTTCCACTTCTTCGAGGCCAACCCCCGCCTGGACTTCCCCCGCGCGGACGCCTACGGCATGCGGCTCGCGGTGCCCGCCGGCTCGTCCGTCCGCTTCGCACCCGGTGAGACCCGGCGGGTCGGTCTCGTGCCGATCGGCGGGGACCGCGTCGCCGTCGGCTTCGCCGGACTCGTCGACGGCCCGCTGGACGCGCCGGGCGCCAAGGACGAGGCGCTGCGCCGCGCGGCGGCCTGCGGCTACCTCGGCACCGGCACGTCTGACGACGACCGCCCCGGCGCCCCGGAAGGAGCGACGCGATGAGCCGCACCCTCGGCCGCGGGACCGGCGAGTACGACGGCCTCGACCCGCACGCCTACGCCGCCACCCACGGCCCCCGCGCCGGCGACCGGCTCCGCCTCGGCGACTCGGGCCTGGTGATCCGCGTGGAGTCCGACGCCCAGCGGTACGGCGACGAGTTCCTCGCCGGGTTCGGCAAGACCGCCCGCGACGGACTGCACCTCAAGGCCGCCTCCGTCCGCGAGACCTGTGACGTCGTCATCAGCAACGTGGTGGTGATCGACGCCGTGCTCGGCATCCGCAAGGTGTCCGTCGGCATCCGGGAAGGGCGGATCAGCGCGATCGGGCGCGCCGGCAACCCCGACACCCTCGACGGCGTGGACGTCGTCGTCGGCACCGGAACCACGATCGTCTCCGGCGAAGGGCTCATCGCCACCGCCGGCGCCGTCGACACCCACGTCCATCTCCTGTCGCCCCGCGTGATGGAGGCGTCCCTCGCCTCCGGGGTGACCACGATCATCGGGCAGGAGTTCGGCCCGGTGTGGGGCGTCGGCGTCAACTCGCCCTGGGCGCTGCGCCACGCGTTCTCCGCCTTCGACGCCTGGCCCGTCAACATCGGCTTCCTCGGCCGGGGTTCGTCCTCCCACGAATCCCCGCTGACCGAGGCGCTCGCCGAGGGCGGCGCGTGCGGCTTCAAGGTGCACGAGGACATGGGCGCCCACACCCGCGCCCTGGACACCGCGCTCAGGGTCGCCGAGGAGCACGACGTGCAGGTGGCCCTGCACAGCGACGGCCTGAACGAGTGCCTGTCGGTGGAGGACACCCTGCGCGTGCTGGAGGGCCGCACCATCCACGCCTTCCACATCGAGGGCTGCGGCGGGGGCCATGTCCCCGACGTGCTGAAGATGGCGGGCGTGCCGAACGTCATCGGCTCCTCCACCAACCCCACGCTTCCCTTCGGCCGGGACGCGGTCGCCGAGCACCACGGCATGATCGTCTCCGTCCACGACCTCAAGCCCGACCTGCCGGGCGACGCCGCCATGGCCCGCGACCGGATCCGGGCCGGGACCATGGGCGCCGAGGACGTCCTGCACGACCTCGGGGCCATCGGCATCACCTCCTCCGACGCGCAGGGCATGGGCCGCGCCGGGGAGACCGTCCGCCGTACGTTCGCCATGGCCGGGAAGATGAAGGCGGAGCTGGGCGCGGACGGCGACGACGACAACGAGCGGGTGCTGCGCTACATCGCCAAACTCACCGTCAACCCGGCGATCGCGCACGGCCTCGCCCACGAGGTCGGCTCCCTCGAGGTGGGCAAGCTCGCCGACATCGTGCTGTGGCGCCCGGAGTTCTTCGGCGCCAAGCCGCAGCTCGTGCTCAAGGCCGGCTTCCCCGCGTACGGCGTCACCGGCGACCCCAACGCGGCCACCGACACCTGCGAACCCCTCGTGCTGGGGCCGCAGTTCGGCGCGCACGGGGCCACACCCGCCGAGCTGTCGGTTGCCTTCGTGGCCCGTGCCGCCGTCGAGCGGGGCCACGACACGATGCCCACCCGGCGCCGCCGCGTCGCCGTGCGCGGCACCCGCGGCATCGGGCCCGCCGACCTGCTGCACAACTCCCGTACCGGCGCCGTCGACGTCGACCCCCGCACGGGTCTGGTCACCCTCGACGGGGAGCCGCTGCGCTCCCGGCCCGCCGACTCGGTCTCCCTGAACCGCCTCTACTTCCTCTGAGGACCCGGATGAACACGCCCGCCGCCGACGGTTTCCGCATGCCCGCCGAGTGGACCCCGCACGAGCGCACCTGGATGGCCTGGCCCGGCCCCAACCCCACCTTCGCCGACCCCGAAGCCCTCGCCGCCGCCCGCACCGCCTGGGCCCAGGTCGCCCGCGCCGTGCGCCGTTTCGAGCCGGTCACCGTGGTGTGCGGCCCGGGCCAGTCGGCGCACGCGCGCGAGCTGCTCGGGCCCGGCGTCGACACCGTCGAGCGGGACCTGGACGACGCGTGGATGCGGGACATCGGACCGACCTTCCTCACCGACTCCGCGGGCCGGCTGGCCGCCGTGGACTGGACGTTCAACGGCTGGGGCGCCCAGGAGTGGGCCCGCTGGGAGCACGACGCGAAGATCGCCGCGCACGTGGCTGACCTCGCCGGGGCGCGGACGTACAGCACGGACCTCGTCAACGAGGGCGGCGGGATCCACGTCGACGGCGAGGGGACCGTCCTGCTCACCGAGACCGTCCAGCTCGGCCCCGAACGCAACCCCGGCCGGACCCGGGAGGAGGTCGAGGCGGAGATCCACGCCCACCTCGGCACCCGTAAGGCGGTCTGGCTGCCTCGCGGCCTCACCGCCGACTATCCGCCGTACGGCTTCGGCACCCTGGGCCATGTCGACATCGTCGCCGCGTTCGCCCGGCCCGGCGTGGTCGTCGCCCACCACCAGCCCGACCCGGCCCACCCCGACCACGAGGTGACCGAGAAGGTCATCGGCATCCTCCGCTCCGCGACCGACGCCCGCGGCCGCCCCCTGGAGGTCGTCCCGGTCCCCGCCCCCACCAGGCTGGAGGCCGACGGCCACTGGGCCGACCACTCCTACATCAACCACTACCTGTGCAACGGCGGCGTGGTCCTCTGCGCCTTCGACGACCCCCGCGACGAGGAGGCCGCCGCCCTCTTCCGCCGCCTCTTCCCCACCCGCACGGTCACCCAGGTCGACGCCCGCCCGATCTTCACGGCCGGGGGCGGCATCCACTGCATCACCCAGCAGCAGCCGCGCACGGCGGTCCGGTAGAACGTACGGGTGAACGTACTGCTCCCCCATACGCCCCGGTCCGCCCGGGAGGCCGCCCGGTGACCCCCCGCCGTCGTACCCCCGCGCCCCCGCGTGAGGACGTGCTCGCCGCCGCCATGGCGATGATCGCCGAGCGCGGGCTGGAGAAGCTCACCATGGCGGCGCTCGGGCTGGAGGTCGGGATGAGCAGCGGGCACCTGCTCTACTACTTCGGGTCCAAGGACGAGCTGCTGCTGCGCACCCTGGAGTGGAGCGAGGGGCGGCTCGGCGCGGAGCGGGCACGGCTGCTCGCGCGGCCCGGCACCGCCCGCGAACGCCTCGACGGCTACGTGGAGCTGTACGTGCCCGACGGGCACCGCGACCCGCACTGGACGCTGTGGCTGGAGGTGTGGAACCGCTCACAGAACGCGGAGCCCGAGGCGCGCGACCGGCAGGCCGCCATCGAGGGCGCCTGGCACCGCGACCTGGTGGCGCTGCTCGCCGAGGGCGTCTCCCGCGGCGAGTTCCGCCCGGTGGACGCCGACCGTTACGCCGTCCGGCTGCGCGCCCTGCTCGACGGTCTCGCCATCCATGTGGCGATCGGCCTGCGCGGCACCGGCAGGACCCAGGTCCTCGGCCACGTACGGGAGTTCCTCGACGAGACGCTGGCCGCGGGCGCCTGAGCCCGGCCGGGAAGCACCGCCTCGCGTCTCACCACGCCGCGCCGAACGCCCGCATCCTGAGACGGACGGTGAGCGGGAGGGCGGGTTGTGCCAAAATCCCCCCGTGCTCTCGTTCGCCACGATTATTGGCAGCAGGCGCGCCGGTCCGCAGTGACCGCACGTACGACACCGTACGGGCGGACACCGTCGTCCTCGACCCGCGCGCAGACCTCTCGCACCCGCGAGGGGTTTTTCTGTTTCTCGGCCCACCCGCAGCCGGGAACCGGGCGCGAGGGACCATGGGGGAACGGTGGAACCGGTCATTCCGGTAGACCGAGATCCAGTACAGGAGCCTTCAGACCATGACCGCAACCAGCGAGCCCGACGACTCGTTCCACGTCTTCGACACCACCCTGCGCGACGGCGCCCAGCGCGAGGGCATCAACCTCACGGTCGCCGACAAGCTGGCCATCGCACGGCACCTGGACGAGTTCGGCGTGGGCTTCATCGAGGGCGGCTGGCCCGGCGCGAACCCCCGCGACACCGAGTTCTTCGCCCGCGCCCAGCAGGAGATCGAGTTCCGCAACGCCCAGCTGGTCGCCTTCGGCGCGACCCGCCGCGCCGGCACCACCGCCGAGCAGGACCCCCAGGTCAAGGCGCTCCTCGACTCCGGCGCCCCGGTGATCACGCTGGTCGCCAAGTCCCACGACCGGCACGTCGAGCTCGCCCTGCGCACCACCCTCGACGAGAACCTGGAGATGGTCCGCGACACCGTCTCCTACCTCCGCTCCCAGGGCCGCCGCGTCTTCGTCGACTGCGAGCACTTCTTCGACGGCTACCGTGCCGACCCCGCCTACGCCAAGTCCGTCGTCCGCACGGCCTCCGAGGCCGGCGCCGACGTGGTGATCCTCTGCGACACCAACGGCGGCATGCTCCCCGCGCAGATCCAGGCCGTGGTCTCCACCGTCCTCGCCGACACCGGCGCCCGGCTCGGCATCCACGCCCAGGACGACACCGGCTGCGCGGTCGCCAACACCCTCGCCGCCGTCGACGCGGGCGCCACTCACGTCCAGTGCACCGCCAACGGCTACGGCGAGCGCGTCGGCAACGCCAACCTGTTCCCCGTCGTCGCGGCCCTGGAGCTGAAGTACGGCAAGAAGGTCCTCCCCGACGGCCGGCTGCGCGAGATGACCCGCATCTCCCACGCCATCGCCGAAGTCGTCAACCTCACCCCCTCCACCCACCAGCCCTACGTCGGCGTCTCCGCCTTCGCGCACAAGGCCGGACTCCACGCCTCCGCGATCAAGGTCGACCCGGACCTCTACCAGCACATCGACCCCGAGCAGGTCGGCAACACCATGCGGATGCTGGTCTCCGACATGGCCGGCCGCGCCTCCATCGAGCTCAAGGGCAAGGAGCTCGGCATCGACCTCGGCGGCGACCGCGAACTGGTCGGCCGGGTCGTCGAGCGGGTCAAGGAGCGCGAGCTCAAGGGCTACACCTACGAGGCCGCCGACGCCTCCTTCGAGCTGCTGCTGCGCACCGAGGTCGAGGGCAGGCCGCTGACCTACTTCGAGGTCGAGTCCTGGCGCGCGATCGTCGAGGACCGCCCCGACGGCACCCACGCCAACGAGGCCACCGTGAAGCTGTGGGCCAAGGGCGAGCGCATCGTCGCCACCGCCGAGGGCAACGGCCCCGTCAACGCCCTCGACCGCGCCCTGCGCGTCGCCCTGGAGAGGATCTACCCGCAGCTCGCCAAGCTGGAGCTGGTCGACTACAAGGTCCGCATCCTGGAGGGCAAGCACGGCACCCAGTCCACGACCCGGGTGCTCATCTCCACCTCCGACGGCGCGGGGGAGTGGTCGACCGTCGGCGTCGCGGAGAACGTCATCGCCGCCTCCTGGCAGGCCCTCGAGGACGCCTATGCCTACGGCCTGCTGCGCGCCGGGGTGGAGCCCGTCTGAGCTTCCGGGCATCCGGACCGGCGGGCGGCTGGATCGTCCACCGGTCCGGATGCCCGTTTCGCGCCGAATTCGGGTAGCTTCGAAGGTATGAAGGCCGCACCGCTGCGCACCCTCGTACGTCTGCTGATCGTGCCGGTGGCCGCCCTGCTGGCGGTCCTCCTGGCCGGCGCGCCGGGGGCGCACGCGGCCACGGACGTCTCCACCGTCGCCCAGAACCTGCGTGAGAACCCCGTCTACGTCGATCCCGACGCCCGGGACATCCTCTCGGAGTCCGACGCCGAGGCCCTCGCCGACAAGATCGAGGACGCCGACAAACCCATCTTCGTCGCCGTCCTCCCGGCCGACTTCCCCACCCAGAACCTCTTCCGCGACCTGCGCACCGAGACGGGCGTCACCGGCCTGTACGGCGTCCGCCTCGGCGACCGGTTCGACGCCCGCGCCGACAGCAGCGTGCTCAGCCGGCAGGGCGTGTCCAACCTGGTCGGGTCCGTGCAGTCCGCCGGGGACGCCAAGGCCCAGCTCAACGACTTCGTCGACACCGCGATCCGCAGCATCGGCGGCGGCGCGCCGAACTCCTGGAGCGACGGCTCCGGCGACGTGCCCGTCGGCGGGCTGATCACGGTCGGCGCGCTGGTGGCGGCCGGCGGCGCCGGCGCGTACGCGGTGACCCGCCGCCGCAGGCGCCGTCACGAGGAGGAGCAGGCGGCCGCCCTGGAGAAGCTGCGCGTCGTGGTCGACGAGGACATCACCGCGTTCGGCGAGGAACTGGACCGCCTCGACTTCCACCCGGGCGAGCCCGGCGCGGACGACGCGATGCGCGCGGACTACGAACGGGCCCTCGACGCCTACGAGCGGGCCAAGTCGTCCATGGCGGCGGCCCGCAAACCGGAGGACGTCCGGGCGGTGACCGAGGCCCTGGAGGACGGCCGGTTCGCGCTCGCCTCGCTGGCCGCCCGCCGTGAGGGCAGGCCGGTGCCGGAGCGCCGCCCGCCGTGCTTCTTCGACCCGCGCCACGGCCCCTCCGTCGCCGACGCCCGGTGGACCCCGCCCGGCGGGACGGAGCGCGAGGTGCCGGTGTGCGCGGCGGACCAGGCCCGGCTGGCCGAGGGCCGCGACCCCGCGGTCCGCGAGGTCGACACCGAGTACGGCCGCCGCCCCTACTGGGAGGCGGGACCGGCGTACGGCCCCTGGGCCGGCGGCTACTTCGGCGGCGGGCTGCTGCCCGGCCTGCTGGTCGGCACCCTGCTCGGCAGCATGATGTCCGGCCCCGGCTACGCGTCGGACTACGGCTCCGGGTACGGCGACTTCGGCGGGCACGAGGGCGGTGACGTCTCCGGCGCGGACTTCGACTCCGGTGACTTCGGCGGCGGGTTCGGCGGAGGCGACTTCGGCGGGGGCGGCGGCTCCGGAGGCGGCGGGGACTTCGGCGGAGGCTTCTGACCCGGACGCGCGCCCCGGACACGCCGAGCGCCCGCCCTCCCGTAGCGGGAGGAGCGGGCGCGCTCGGGTTGCGGGACGGCGTCAGGACTTGCGGATCGCCGAGATGTCGAAGACCAGCTTGATCTTGTCGGACACCAGCATGCCGCCCGTCTCGAGGGCCGCGTTCCAGGTCAGACCCCACTCGGAGCGTGAGATCTCGGCCTTGCCCTCGAAGCCGACGCGCTCGTTGCCGAACGGGTCCTTCGCGGCGCCGTTGAACTCCAGGTCGATGGTGATCGGGCGGGTGGTGCCGAGGATCGTCAGATCACCGGTGATGCGGTACCGGTCGCCGCCCAGGGCCTCCGCCTTGGTGGAGCGGAAGGTCATGGTCGGGAACTCGTCGGTCTTGAAGAAGTCCGCGCTCCGCAGATGGTTGTCGCGGTCGGCGTTGCCCGTGTCGATGCTGTTCATCACCACGTCGATGGAGGCCGTGGACTTGCTCGGGTCGGCGCCGTCGAGGTGCAGCTGACCGGAGAACTCCTTGAAGTGGCCCTTGACGTTGGTGACCATCGCGTGGCGGGCGACGAAGCCGATCGTGGTGTGCGCGGGGTCCAGCTCGTAGTCGCCGGTCAGCGCTGCCAGGTCCGGGCTCACCGCGGAGTCGGTGGCGGTCTTGTCGTCGTCCTTGCGGCCGAAGAGACCCATGGTGTTCCTCCTGGGGACGGGGATGAGGACGGGATGATCCCGTTGAATGTTCAACTAACTCAACACGGCCCACCGTAGACCCATTCCCTTCAATCTTCAACATCTTCCGGGAAGGTGTCGCGATCCGTTCGCTCGAACGAGTGGGAACGAGCGGGTCGGGCCCTGAGCGGCCGGGCTGTGGGCGCCCGGGCGAGGCGCGTTCGGGCCTAGTCCGGAAGCCGGCGGGCCGGGGCGCCCTGGGTGGCGCCGCGGGTGTGGATGTACAGCTGGCGCCGGTCGCCCACGTCGAGCCGCTGGGGGAGCGGCAGCTCGTGCCGCACCGGACGCGCGTGGTCGGCGAGCTGCCGGCGCGGGTTGTAGACCTGGTTGAACTTCCACAGCATCCGGGCGAAGTTCGTCTGCCCGTGCGCCAGGTTCCTCGCCAGCACCCGCGCCGCCCCGAACGCCGTGCGCAGCCCCAGGTGCTTGCGGTTGATGACCGCCTGGGTGCGCACCAGCTCCTCGTAGAAGCGGTCCAGCGGCAGCGTGGTGGGCACCACCGCGTGCTGGATGTCGAACAGCCGGTAGTCCCGGGTGGTGAGCCGGCGCGACTCGGTGTGCCAGATCTCCGTGCCCGGGTACGGCGTCATCACCGTGAAGTGCACGATCTCCGGCACCGCCATCGCGAACTCCCGCACCACCCGGAAGCGCTCCTCGTCCCAGGCCGGGTCCACGATCAGGTTGATGGCGACCCGGATGCCCATCCGCCGGGCCGTCTCCAGCGCCTTCAGGTTCTCGTCGGGGCTGACCCGCTTCCGGTACAGGTCGAGCCCCTCCGCGTCGATCGCCTCCATGCCGAGGAACATGTACCGCAGCCCCAGCCGCGCCCAGCGCTCGAACACCTCGGGGTGGCGCAGCAGCACGTCCGAGCGGGTCTCCAGGTAGTACTGCTTGCGGATGCGCCGCCGCTCCACCTCCGCGGCGATGGCATTGCCGTGCTCCGGCCGGATGAAGGCCACGTCGTCCACGATGAACACGTTCGGCTCGCGGATCGCCGCCAGGTCGTCCGCCGCCGCCTCCGGGGACGCCTTGCGGTAGCTGCGGCCGTAGAACGTCCACGCGGAGCAGAACGAACAGTCCCAGGGGCAGCCGCGGGTGAACTCGATCGACGCGCACGGGTCCAGCTCGCCGATGAAGTACCGGCGCCGGCCGCGCATCAGGTCCCGGGCCGGCAAGGGCTCGTCGATGCTGTGCAGCATCAGCGGGGCGGGGCCGCGCCCCGACGCCGTGACGACACCCGGCACCCCCTCCACGCCGCCGTCCCGCACCGCCTCCAGCAGCGGGCCGACGGCGGGCTCGCCCTCGCCCCGGACCACGGCGTCGACGGCGCCCTTCGCCTGCTCGACGACCTCCTCGGCGACGAACGAGACGCTGTGCCCGCCGAGGAACACGAAGCAGTCCGGCAGTTCCTCCTTCACCCGCTCCGCCAGCCGGATCGCCTCCGGGATGTTCGCCAGGTAGTTCAGCGAGATGCCGAGCGCCTCCGGGCGGAACGACCGCACCTCGTCGCGCAGTGTGCGCACGCTCAGCACCTGGAGGTCGACCACCCTCACCTCGTGGCCCGCCTCGCGGGCGGCGCCGGCGACCCGCTCCAGCCCCAGGGGTTCGAGCCGGAGGAAGATCTCGGAATACATCAGGGCGCTGGGGTGGACGAGCAGCAGGCGCATCAGGGGGACCTCGTCGCGGTGCCGGGAACAGGGCGGGACGTCCCTTTCGTAACCCGCCGCGCCCGGTCGCGTACTGCCCATACGCCCGCATGGCCCACCCGGCGGCACGCAGGAGTGGTTGCGCGGCGCGCCGCACCGGCCTCCGCCACCCCGCGAATACCGGCGCGGTCCCCCCGGAGGGCCGCCGCCGGGGCTGCCGCGAACGGGCCGCTGCGCTGGCGAGGTCCCCCGGACCGGGGGTGTCCTGGATGCCGAGGCCCGCAGCGACAGCGCATGGGAGACCGTACTCGTGACCACCACCGGCTCCGATTCCACCTACGACCCCCCGGCGGACCCCGCCGCCTCCGCCGCGGCCGCGGCGGTCGAACAGCCCCCGCCCCGCACGGACCGCCGCGTCGCCCTCGTCACCGGCGCGTCCTCGGGCATCGGCGCGGCCACCGCCCGGCGCTTCGCCGCCGGCGGCTGGCACCTGCTGCTCAGCGGACGCGACCGACGGCGTCTCGAGGAGACCGCGTCCGGCACCTCCGCGGTCCTGCTGCCCGCCGACCTCGCCGCCCCCGACGGGGCGAAGATGCTGGCCGAGGCCGCGCTGCGGGAGGCCGGACGGATCGACCTGCTGGTCGCCGGGGCGGGCATCGGCTGGGCGGGCCCCTTCCTGGCCATGCCGCACACCGACATCGACCGGGTGCTCTTCCTCGACCTCAACGCCACGATCCACCTGGTGCGCGAGGTGCTGCCCGCGATGGTGGCGGCCGGGAGCGGCCGGGTGGTGCTCGTCGGGTCGGTGGCGGGCGCGGTGGGCGTCCGCGAGGAGGCGGTGTACTCCGCCGCCAAGGCGGGCCTCGCCGTGTTCGCCGAGGCGCTCCGGCAGGAACTGCGCGACACCGGCGTCGGCGTCACCCTTGTCGTGCCCGGCCCCGTCGAGACGGGCTTCTTCGCCCGCCGGGGCCGTCCCTACCACCGCTCCCACCCCCGCCCCACGTCGGCCGGCCGGGTCGCGGCGGCGGTCTGGGACGCGGTGAGCGAGTCGCGGGACGACACGTACATCCCGTCATGGCTGACGCTCCCGGCCCGCGTGCGCGCCCTGACTCCGGGGCTCTACCGGAAGCTGCTGGACCGCTTCGGCTGAGCGCGTACGGGGCTCTCAGGGCGTACCGCTACGCTCTGCGTGAGCGACCCGACCCGAACGGGCGAACCCCTGGAACTTGGCTGGGTTCACCCCGTACGGGAGGCGCCGGGCCCCTTGAGATTTCCGGCCACCGGACCCCGGCCGCGGCCGCGCGTCACTCCGGCAGAGGCATGCGCGACCCGCGTGTGTGAGGCGGCTCTCAGCCGCTGAGCTTTGTGCGACCCCCACAAGCCGCAGGGCCTCTGAGCAGTCGGAACGCCTGCGCAGCCCCCTGGTTCTGTTCAGTGCTACCAGGAAAACACCCCGGAGACTGTGAGGAGTCGACGGCTCGCAATCACCGGCGGGCTTCGTAAGGTCACTACATGACCGTTTTGGATGAGGCGCCGGGTGAGCCGACCGACGCGCGCGGACGCGTGGCCGAACTGCACGAGATCCGTGCGCAGGCATTGGCCGGCCCGAGCGAGAAGGCGACCCAGGCGCAGCACGCCAAGGGCAAGCTGACCGCGCGGGAGCGCATCGAACT
>BNBH01000029.1 GCA_014655195.1 Streptomyces cellulosae
GGCATCTACAGCGGCTACGAACTGTGCGAGAACACCCCGCTGCGCGAGGGCGGCGAGGAATACCTCGACAGCGAGAAGTACCAGCTCAAACCCCGCGACTGGGAAGCCGCCGAACGCGAGGGCCGCACCATCACCCCCCTCGTCACCCGCCTCAACACCATCCGCCGCGAGAACCCGGCCCTGCGGCAGCTGCGCGACCTCCACTTCCACCAGGCGGACAAGGAGGAGGTCATCGCCTACTCGAAGCGGCGGGACGGCAACACGGTGCTCGTGGTCGCCAATCTAGATCCCCGGCACACCCAGGAGGCGACGGTCTCGTTGGACATGCCGCAACTCGGCCTGGACTGGCACGAGTCGGTGCCGGTGCGCGACGAGCTCACCGGCGAGACCTATCAATGGGGCAGTGCCAACTATGTGCGTCTCGGTCCGGGCGGGGCACATGTACTCGTCGTCGGCGGGCGGTCCGGTGACGGGCCTCCCGGGACGCACAGCACGGTTCTGCGACCGTCCACCCCGCAGATCGGAGGGTCATCCGCCACATGAGCGTCAACGAACCCGTCCCGGACACCTTCGAAGACACCCCCGCCAAGGACCGGGACCCCGACTGGTTCAAACGCGCCGTCTTCTACGAGGTCCTCGTCCGCTCCTTCCAGGACAGCAACGGGGACGGCATCGGTGACCTGAAGGGTCTGACCGCCAAGCTGGACTATCTGCAGTGGCTCGGCGTCGACTGCCTGTGGCTGCCGCCGTTCTTCAAGTCGCCGCTCAGGGACGGCGGTTACGACGTCGCCGACTACACCGCCGTGCTTCCCGAGTTCGGCGACCTCGCCGACTTCGTGGAGTTCGTCGACTCCGCCCATCAGCGCGGCATGCGCGTGATCATCGACTTCGTCATGAACCACACCAGCGACCAGCACCCGTGGTTCCAGGAGTCCAGGCGCGACCCCGACGGTCCGTACGGCGACTACTACGTGTGGGCCGACGACGACAAGCAGTTCCAGGACGCCCGGATCATCTTCGTCGACACCGAGGCCTCCAACTGGACGTACGACCCCGTACGCAAGCAGTACTACTGGCACCGCTTCTTCTCGCACCAGCCGGACCTGAACTACGAGAACCCGGCCGTGCAGGAGGAGATGATCTCCGCGCTGAAGTTCTGGCTCGACCTCGGCATCGACGGGTTCCGGCTGGACGCGGTGCCGTACCTGTACCAGCGGGAGGGCACCAACTGCGAGAACCTGCCGGAGACGCACGCGTTCCTGAAGCGGGTCCGCAAGGAGATCGACACCCAGTACCCGGACACCGTGCTCCTCGCAGAGGCCAACCAGTGGCCCGAGGACGTCGTCGACTACTTCGGCGACTACGCCGCCGGCGGCGACGAATGCCACATGGCCTTCCACTTCCCGGTCATGCCCCGCATCTTCATGGCGGTGCGCCGCGAGTCGCGCTACCCGGTCTCCGAGATCCTCGCCAAGACCCCCGCCATCCCCTCGGGCTGTCAGTGGGGCATCTTCCTGCGCAACCACGACGAGCTGACCCTGGAGATGGTCACCGACGAGGAACGCGACTACATGTGGGCCGAGTACGCGAAGGACCCCCGCATGCGCGCCAACATCGGCATCCGGCGGCGCCTCGCCCCCCTCCTCGACAACGACCGCAACCAGATCGAGTTGTTCAACGCGTTGCTGCTGTCCCTGCCGGGCTCGCCGATCATCTACTACGGCGACGAGATCGGCATGGGCGACAACATCTGGCTCGGTGACCGCGACGCCGTCCGCACGCCGATGCAGTGGACCCCGGACCGCAACGCGGGCTTCTCGTCCTCGGACCCGGGCCGCCTCTACCTGCCCACGATCATGGACCCCGTCTACGGCTACCAGGTCACCAACGTCGAAGCGTCCATGGCCTCGCCGTCGTCGCTGCTCCACTGGACCCGGCGCATGATCGAGATCCGCAAGCAGAACCCGGCGTTCGGCCTCGGCTCCTACACCGAGCTTCCCTCCTCCAACCCCGCCGTCCTCGCCTTCCTCCGCGAGTACGAGGACGACCTGGTTCTCTGCGTCAACAACTTCTCCCGTTTCGCGCAGCCCACGGAACTGGATCTCAGCGCCTTCGAGGGGCGGCACCCGGTGGAGCTGTTCGGCGGGGTGCGGTTCCCGGCCGTCGGCGAGCTGCCGTACCTGATGACGCTCGGGGGGCACGGCTTCTACTGGTTCCGGCTCCGGAAGGACGCCGCGTAGAACCCGGGGCGGGGCGGTTTCTCCCGCTCCGCCCGGGGCACGCATGAGTAACACCCCGCCCACCGGCGGCGCCCCGTGGCGCGCCGACAGAGGGGAAAGGACGCGACGCCATGTCGGAAGCCGTCACACGCACCGTCACGACCCCGCCCGGCCTCCTTGCGTCACTCGATCCACTGTTGCGGGAGTGGCTGCCGAGGCAGCGCTGGTTCGCCGGGAAGGGCCGCCCGGTCACCGGGTTCGACCTGGTCGCGGCCACCGAGCTGCTGCCGGCCACGGCCAAGCTCGGCCTCTACCACCTGCTGGTGCGCGCCCATCAGCCGCTCCTGCCCGGCCATGGCGGGCCCGAGCTGCCGGGTGACTGCTACCAGTTGTTCATAGGCGTGCGCGAGGCGCTGCCGCCCCGGCTGGCGCCCGCGCTGATCGGTCATGTGTCGCAGGGTCCGCTGGCCGGACGGACGGTCTACGAGGCCCTGCACGACACCCGGCCCGCCGACCTGCTCCTGGAGGCCCTGCGCACCCAGGCCCGGATCGGCGGGCTTCGCTTCGAGCGCGACCCGCGCCAGGAGATACGGGCCGGACTCGTGCCGCGTCTGATGACCGCCGAGCAGTCGAACTCGTCGGTCGTCTACGGCGACACCTACATCCTGAAACTGATGCGCCGCGTGGTGCCCGGCATCAACCCCGACCTGGAGCTGCCGCTGGCGCTGGCCCGCGAGGGCTGCCCCCGGGTGCCCCCGCCGACGGCCTGGCTGGTCGCCGACGCCGAGGACACCCCGGGTCCGGGCGAGCCGTACGTCCTGGGGGTGCTCCAGCCGTTCGTGCAGGGCGCCACCGACGGCTGGGAGCTGGCGCTGCGGGAGCTGGCCAAGGGGGAGGACTTCGTCGCCGAGGCGCGGTCCCTCGGACGCGCCACCGCCGAGGTGCACACCGCGCTGGCACGTTCCCTGCCCACGGTCACCCTGGGTCATGTGCAGATGCGGGCCCTGGTCGACGGCATGACCGAGCGGCTTGAGGCGGCCGTGCACGCGGTGCCCGCGCTGCGGCCGTACGCGGACGGTCTGCGCTCGGCGTACACCGCGCTGGACGACCTCGCGTCCGAGGGCCGCACCTGGACCGCCCAGCGGGTCCACGGCGACCTGCACCTCGGGCAGTGCCTGCGCTCCCCGGCCGGCACGTGGTCGCTGATCGACTTCGAGGGCGAGCCGGCCCGGCCGCTGGCGGAGCGCCGGATGCCGCAGCCGGTTGTGCGGGACGTGGCGGGCATGCTGCGCTCCTTCGACTACGCGGCGCGCACCGCGGACCCGCCGCAGCCGGAGTGGGCCACCCACTGCCGGGCGGCCTACTGCTCCGGGTACGCGGAGGCCGCCGGCCGTGACCCGCGCACCGAGCCGGTGCTGCTGCGCGCGTACGAGACCGACAAGGCGGTCTACGAGGCGGTGTACGAGGCCCGCCACCGCCCCGACTGGCTGCCCGTGCCGATGGCGGCCCTGCGCCGGCTCGCCTCGGCCGACTCCACCTGACCCACCGACCCGCGCCCAGGAGGCTTCCCCGTGACCCCCCGCCCCGAGCCCAGCGGTCCCTTCCCGGAGCACCCGGCCGACGCCCGCCACACCGAGCCCCGGACGCCGGCACGGAAGAAGAAGCCCACGAAGAAACAGCCCGCCCCGGCTGCGAAGGCGCCGGCTCCACAGCCCACGGACACACGCGGCTCAGGCGCCGCACCGCAGCCCACGGACACACGCGGCTCAGGGACCGCACCGCAGCCCACGGACACACGCGGCTCAGGCGCCGCACCGCAGCCCGCAGACACACGCGGCTCAGGGACCGCACCGCAGCCCACGGACACACGCGGCTCAGGCGCCGCACCGCAGCCCACAGACACACGCGGCTCAGGCGCCGCACCGCAGCCCACAGACACACGCGGCTCAGGCGCCGCACCGCAGCCCGCAGACACACGCGGCTCAGGCGCCGCACCGCAGCCCACAGACACACGCGGCTCAGGGACCGCACCGCAGCCCGCGGACGGTCGGGGCTCGGGGGCGACCCCGCAGCCCGCGGACAGGCGCGCCGCCGGCGCAGCCCCGCAGCCCGCGGGCAGTCGTGCCGCCGGGGCGACGGGGGTCCCCCCGCTCGAGCGAAGCCGAGAGTGGGGGAGGGTAGGCGCAGGCGGCACCGCTCGGGGCGCCTCGGGGACAGCACCGGCGGCACCCACGGCACCGGTGCCGGAAAACCCGCCCCAGTTCGCCCCGCCGGAGGCGGAGATCGCCGTCTCCCCCGCCGTCGACGCCGGCGACCGCGACCGCCTCCTCCACGGCACCCACCACGCCCCTCACTCCGTCCTGGGCGCCCACCCCGTCCCCGGCGGCATCGCCTTCCGCGTCTTCCGCCCGTACGCCCGAGCGGTGACCGTGGTGTCCGGCGGCATGACCGTCACCCTGCACGACGACGGCGACGGCTTCTTCTCCGGCCTGCTCCCCCTCCGGGACGTCCCCGCGTACCGGCTCCGCGTCGCGTACGAGGGCGCCGAGCTGGAGACGGAGGACGCCTACCGCTTCCTGCCCACACTCGGGGAGCTGGACCTGCACCTGATCGGCGAGGGCCGCCACGAGCAGCTGTGGACGGTGCTGGGCGCGCACCCCACGACCCACCAGGGTGTCGACGGCACCCGCTTCTCGGTGTGGGCACCGAACGCCCAGGGCGTACGGGTCGCCGGCTCGTTCAACTTCTGGGACGGCACCGGCCACCCCATGCGCTCGCTGGGCTCGTCCGGCGTGTGGGAGCTGTTCGTGCCGGGCATCGGCGAGGGCGAACTGTACAAGTTCGAGATCACCCGCCCCGACGGCACGAAGACCCTGCGCGCCGACCCCATGGCCCGCCGCACCGAGGTCCCCCCGGCCACCTCCTCGATCGTCACGGCGTCGCACCACGAGTGGAACGACGCGGAGTGGCTGGAACAGCGGGCGGAGGTGCCCGCGCACCGGGCGCCGTTGTCCGTCTACGAGGTGCACCTGCCGTCGTGGCGGCCGGGCCTCACCTACCGGCAGCTCGCCGACCAGCTCCCCGCGTACGTCAGGGACCTCGGCTTCACGCACGTCGAGCTGATGCCGGTAGCCGAGCACCCCTTCGGCGGCTCCTGGGGCTACCAGGTCACCGGCTTCTACGCGCCGACCGCACGCATGGGCACCCCGGACGACTTCAAGTACCTCGTGGACGCCCTGCACCAGGCCGGCATCGGCGTGATCATGGACTGGGTGCCGGCCCATTTCCCGCGCGACGAGTGGGCGCTGGCCGAGTTCGACGGCCGCCCCCTGTACGAGCACTCCGATCCGCTGCGCGCCGCGCACCCCGACTGGGGCACCCTGGAGTTCGACTTCGGGCGGCGCGAGGTGCGCAACTTCCTGGTGGCCAACGCCCTGTACTGGTGCGAGGAGTTCCACATCGACGGCCTCCGGGTCGACGCCGTCGCCTCCATGCTCTACCTGGACTACTCGCGCGAGCCGGGCCAGTGGACGCCGAACGAGCACGGCGGCCGGGAGAACCTGGACGCGGTGGCGTTCCTGCAGGAGATGAACGCGACCGTGTACCGCAGGGTGCCGGGGGTGGTGACGATCGCCGAGGAGTCCACCGCCTGGGACGGCGTCACCCGCGCCACCCACCACCGCGGCCCGAGCGGCTTCGGCGGCCTCGGCTTCGGGCTGAAGTGGAACATGGGCTGGATGCACGACTCGCTGGAGTACATGAGCCACGAGCCGGTGCACCGCAAGTACCACCACGGCGAGATGACGTTCTCCATGGTGTACGCGTACAGCGAGAACTACGTGCTGCCGATCTCCCACGACGAGGTGGTGCACGGCAAGCGGTCCCTGGTGTCGAAGATGCCCGGCGACTGGTGGCGGCAGCGCGCCGACCTGCGCGCCTACCTGGGCTTCATGTGGGCCCATCCGGGCAAGCAACTGCTGTTCATGGGGCAGGAGTTCGCGCAGGGCGCGGAGTGGTCGGAGGCGCACGGCCCGGACTGGTGGCTGCTCGACCCGCACTACGGCGCGGAGGCCGACCACCGCGGGGTGCGGGACCTGGTGCGCGACCTGAACACCGTGTACCGCGCCACCCCGGCGCTGTGGCAGTACGACACCGAGCCGGCCGGCTTCCGCTGGGTGGCCGGAGACGCCGCCGACGACAACGTGCTCGCGTTCCTTCGGTACGACGCCGACGGCTCCCCGCTGCTCGCGGTGTCCCACTTCGCGCCGGTGGTGCGGCACGACTACCGCATCGGCGTCCCGGACGACGTGCCCGCCTGGCACGAGGCCCTGAACACCGACGCGGCCCGCTACGGCGGCTCCGACGTCACCACCCCGGACCCGGTGAAGCCGGAGCCGCAGGGGTGGCACGGTCTGCCGGCGAGCATCCGGCTGACCCTGCCTCCCCTGGCGACGGTGTGGCTGCGCCCGGCCTGACGGCGGGCGCTCCGGTCACGCGAGCGCCTTGGCCAGTGGCTCCGGCAGCGGCTCGGTGTGCAGCACGCCGAGCCGCTGGGTGGCGCGGGTGAGGGCCACGTACAGGTCGCTGGTGCCGTAGCGGCCCGGCTCGACCACGAGGACCGAGTCGAACTCGAGCCCCTTGGCCTGGCGCGGGTCGAGCAGCACCACCTGGTGGGTGAGGTCCGGCTCGGCGCCGGCCGTCACCCCGTCCAGGCGGGCGGCCAGGGCGCGGTGCAGCTCGCGCGGGGCGACGACCGCGAGGCGGCCCTCCTCCGGGGTGAGCTCCTTGACCGCGTCGGCGGTGGCGGCGGGCAGGTCGGCGGCGGCGCGGGCCCACGGCCTCACCCCGGTGGCGCGCACCGAGCTGGGCGGCTCGAAGCCGGGGTGCGCGTCCCGGACCACGGCCGCGGCGACCTCCATGATCTCCGCGGGGGTGCGGTAGTTGACGCCGAGCCGGTGGTGCTCCCAGCGGTCCTCGACGTACGGACCGAGGATGCCCTCCCAGGAGCCGACGCCGCCGGCCTCCGAGGTCTGCGCCGGGTCGCCGACCAGGGTCATCGACCGGGTGGGGCTGCGCCGCATCAGCAGCCGCCACGCCATCGGGGACAGCTCCTGCGCCTCGTCCACGATGATGTGGCCGAACGCCCAGGTGCGGTCGGCGGCGGCGCGCTCGGCGGCGCTGCGGTGGTCGTCCTCCTCGTGCCGCTCGGCGAACCGCTCGGCGTCGATGATGTCGTGCGCGGACAGCACCTCCGAGGACTCGGGGTCGTCCTCCTCCTTGTCCTCGAACTCGAAGGTGCGGGAGGCGTACGAGACGTCCAGCACGCCCTGCGCGTAGGCGATCTGCCGCTGCCGCTCGCGTTCGGCGCGTTCGCGGGCGAGCCGGTCGTCCTCGCCCAGGAGTTCGGCGGCCTCGTCGAGGAGGGGCACGTCGGAGACGGTCCAGTGCCGGGTGACCGGGCGGCGGACCGCGGCGGCGTCCTCGTCGGAGAGGTAGCCCTCCGGGGCGGCGAGGAAGTCCGCGACCAGCCGCCGCGGGGTGATCCGCGGCCAGAGCTGGTCGATCGCGGACCACACCTCGGGGTTCTCGGCCAGCTCGTCGCGGATCTGGGTGACGTCGCTCGGGTCGAGCAGGTTGGACCCGTCGTACGGGTCGGTGCCGATGCGCTCGGCGAGCATGTCGGTGAGCGTGTTGAGGATGTGCCCCTCGAAGTGCTCGCGGGCCACGTTGTGCGGCAGCTTCGTGGCGCGGGTGCGCTCCCGGGCGACGTTCACCAGGCCGTCGTCGAGCATCAGGATCTCGCGGTCGTGCTCGATCGCGATGACCGGGTCGGGCAGCGTCTGCCGGTCGCGGACGTACTCAGCGAGCACGCCGGCCATCTCCGCCCGCCCCTTGACCTCGGCGGCCTCCGGGGCGTCCGTGCGGGTCGTCCGCACGCCCGGGAACAGCTCGCCGACGGTCGCGAGGAGCACGCCGGTCTCGCCGAGGCTGGGCAGCACCTCGCCGATGTAGCCGAGGAACGCCGGGTTGGGTCCGACGATCAGGACGGCGCGGCGGGCCAGCAGCTCGCGGTGCTCGTAGAGCAGGTACGCGGCCCGGTGCAGGGCGACGGCGGTCTTGCCGGTGCCGGGGCCGCCCTCGACCACCATGACGCCCCGGTGCGGGGCGCGGATGACGCGGTCCTGGTCGGCCTGGATGGTGCGCACGATGTCGCCCATGCGGCCGGTGCGGGCGGAGTTGAGGGCGGCGAGCAGCACGGCGTCGCCGGTGGGGTCCTCGTGGCCGGTGCGGGTGTCGTCGCCGAGGTCGAGGATCTCGTCGTGCAGATGGGTGACGCGGCGGCCCTCGGTGGCGATGTGCCGGCGGCGGCGCAGCCCCATCGGGGTGTGGCCGGTGGCCAGGTAGAACGGGCGGGCGACGTCGGCCCGCCAGTCGATGAGGACCGGGGTGCGCTCGTCGTCGTCGGCGCGAAGGCCGATGCGTCCGATGTGGTGCGTGTGCCCGGAAGCGAGGTCGATGCGGCCGAAGCAGAGCGAGCCGTCCACCGCGTTCAGCGCGGCGAGCAGCCCGGAGCGCTCGGCGACCAGGATGTCCCGTTCCAGCCGGGCCTGCCGGGGGGTGTGGCCCTGGGCGAGGGCGTCCGCCACACCGGCCTCGGCGTCGCCCCGCAGGACGTCCACCCGTGCGTACAGTCCGTCGATGAATTCCTGTTCGTGCCGCAATTCATCGTCCGGAAATTCGGTGTTTGACAATTCCACTCCCGCCCGGATATACTGTGTCCATTGAAATTCTTCGCGACTTCTCATAACGAAGGCGTGAATGGACGAATATACGCAAGGAAAACCCCCGGACGCAATTGCCCGGGGGTTTTCTTCGCACAGGGGGCGGCGGGTCAGAGCACGCCGTCCAGCTCCTCCCGCAGCCGCCGCCCCGGCCGCGCGCCGACCATGGAGCGCAGCGGCTCCCCGTCGCTGAACACCATGAACGTCGGCATCGACAGCACCTTGTACGCGTTCGTCGTGGCCGGATTGCGGTCCACGTTCAGCTGGACGACCTTCAGCCGGCCCTCCTCCGCCGCGGCCAGCTCACGCAGCACCGGCGCCATCTGCCGGCACGGCGGACACCAGTCGGCGGTGAACTCCACCAGCACCGGAAGTCCGGCGCCCAGCACCTCCTCCGCGAAATCCGCGTCCGTCACCTCGGGCACGCCGCTCATCGCGGTCCCCCTCCCAGTTCGCACTCCGGTTCCGGACCTCCCGGGACCGCCGCGTCGGCGGCGAGCGCCGCACGGGCCGCCTCCGCCCGCGCCAGCTGCCGCCCGACCTGCTCCCGCACCGCGCCCAGCTCGGCGATGAGCGCGTCCAGCTCACCGAGCTTGCGCCGGTAGACCTGGAGCGAGGCCGGACAGGAGTCGCCCTCGGGATGCCCGGCGCGCAGGCACTCCACGAACGGCCGGGTCTCCTCCAGGCCGAACCCGAAGTCCTGGAGCGTGCGGATCTGCCGCAGCAGCCTCAGGTCGGACTCGTCGTAGGTCCGGTAGCCGTTCGTGTCCCTGCGCGCGGGCAGCAGCCCGCGGGACTCGTAGTACCGCAGGGTCCGCGTCGTGGTCCCGGCGCGTGCGGCCAACTCGCCGATTCGCATGCCGTCGAACGTACGGCTTGACGTCGGCGTCAGGGCAAACGCGGAAGGCCGGGGACGGGAAAAGCCGGGGGCGGGAAGAGCCGGGAACGGCAAAAGGCCGGGCGCCGGACTCTCGGGGGAGGAGTCCGGAGCCCGGCGGGAGGCCCGTTCAGGGGGGTCGGGCCTCCGGGACCGGCCGGCCGGGCCGACGGGGGTGCGGACCGGCCGGCCGGAGTGCGGAGGGCCTGGGGTCAGGCCTTGGCGAGCTCCTTCTCGCCGCCCGGCTCGGACACCTCGGCGTCGTCGTCCGGGCCGGCGCCGTCGCCGTGGTCGTCCAGCAGCGTGCGCTCGTCGAACGGGGCGCGTCCGGCCAGCACCTCGGCGACCCGCTCCTTGTCGATCTCCTTCGTCCAGGTGCCGATCAGCACCGTGGCGATCGCGTTGCCTGCGAAGTTGGTCAGCGCGCGGGCCTCGCTCATGAAGCGGTCGATGCCGACGATCAGGCCGATGCCGTCCACCAGGGCGGGCTTGTGCGACTGGAGACCACCCGCCAGGGTCGCGAGGCCGGCGCCGGTGACACCGGCGGCGCCCTTCGAGGCGACCAGCAGGAACAGCAGCAGCGGGATCTGCTCGCCGACCGACATCGGCGTGCCCATGGCGTCGGCGATGAACAGCGAGGCCATGGTCATGTAGATCATGGTGCCGTCGAGGTTGAAGGAGTAGCCGGTCGGGACGGTGATGCCGACCACCGGCTTGCTGACGCCCAGGTGCTCCATCTTCGCGATGAGCCGCGGCAGCGCGGACTCGGAGGAGGACGTGGACAGGATCAGCAGGAACTCACGGCCCAGGTACTTGAACAGGGTCCACACGTTCAGGCCCGCGACGATCTTCAGCATGGCGCCGAGCACCACGAAGATGAACAGCACGCAGGTGACGTAGAAGCCGAGCATCAGCACCGCGAGGCTCTTCAGCGCGTCCAGGCCGGCCGAGCCGGTGACCGCGGCCATCGCGCCGAACGCGCCGACCGGGGCCGCCCACATGATCATGGCGAGGACGCGGAAGACCAGCCGCTGGATGTGCTCGATGCCGCGCAGGATCGGCCGGCCCGCGTTGCCCATGGCCTGCAGGGCGAAGCCGCACAGCAGGGCGATCAGCAGGGTCTGCAGCACCTCGCCCTGGGTGAAGGCGGACACGATCGTGGTCGGGATGATGCCGAGCAGGAACTCGGTGGTGTCCTTGGCCTCCGCGTCGATCTGCGCGTGGCCGGTCTCCTTCACCGCGTCGGTGATCGCGAGGCCGCTGCCCGGCTCCAGGATGTTGCCGACGACCAGGCCGATGGCGAGCGCCACCACCGACATGACCATGAAGTAGCCGAGGGCGATGCCGCCCACGGCGCCGACCTTGGCGGCCTTCCGCACGGACCCGATGCCCAGCACGATGGTGCAGAAGATGATCGGCGAGATCATCATCTTGATCAGGTTCACGAAGCCGGTGCCGATCGGCTTCAGCTCGACCGCGAAGTCCGGCGCGATCAGGCCGACGGCGATGCCGAGGGCGACCGCGATGATCACCGCGATGTAGAGATAGTGCGTGCGGTCCCGCTTGGCCTCGGGTGCGGCTGGTGCCGTATCGGCGGTGCTGGTCACGGCGGCCCTCCTTGACGTCGTCGTCGGCATCACCGGCGTGCGGCTCACGTCCGGGGGATGGTTCGGGGAACGCGGTGACTATGTCGTGCCTTGTGAGCGTGGTCACCCTTCCGTTCATTTAGTTCACCGCTCATGCACGAGGCAGACTGGCTGGATGCGTATCCCCCTCCCCCGGCCCCGCAGTCTCGCGGGGCAGCTCTTCGCCATGCAGGCCGTGCTGCTCACGGTCGTCGTGGCGGGGTACGCGCTGGCCACCTATCTCAGCCACCGCAGCGAGGCCGAGGAGGCCGCGGGACGGCAGGCCACCTCCGTGGCCCTCGCGGTCGCCGACTCGCCGTCCGTGCGGGAGGCGGCCCGCTCGTCCGACCCCTCGGCGCGGCTCCAGCCGTACGCGGTGGCGGTGGTGCGCGACACCGACGTGGACTTCGTCACGATCATGGATCCGCGGGGCATCCGCTGGACCCACCCCGACCCCGCGCAGATCGGCCTGCCCTTCAAGGGGCACACCGGCCCGGCGCTGAAGGGGCGCACCTTCACCGAGACCTACACCGGCACGCTCGGACCTTCCGTGCGCGCGGTGACGCCGGTGCGGGACGGCGACCGGATCGTCGGCCTGGTCAGCGCGGGCATACGGGTCGAGGAGATCGGCCGGCGGGTGCAGGAGCAGCTCGCCGCGCTGCTGGTGGTCGCGGGGGGCGCGCTCGGGCTCGGCGCGATCGGCACGTACGTGATCAACGCGCGGCTGCGCCGGCACACGCACGGGATGAACGCGACCGAGCTGAGCCATATGCACGACTACCATCAGGCCGCGCTGCACGCCGTGCGCGAGGGTCTGCTGATGCTGGACGGGCAGTACCGGGTGGCGCTGATCAACGACGGCGGCCGGGTGCTGCTCGGGGTGGACCAGGAGGAGGACGTGGTGGGCAGGTCGGTCGCCGAGCTGAGGCTGCCGGCCCCGCTGACGGGCGCGCTGCTCGCCTCCGAGCCCCGGGTCGACGAGGTGCACCTCACGGCCGACCGGGTGCTCGTGGTGAACACCTCGCCGGTCACCGGCGGCCAGCAGCGCGGGTCGGTGGTGACGCTGCGGGACGTGACCGAGCTGCAGTCGCTGATGGGCGAGCTGGACTCGGAGCGGGGCTTCACGCAGGCCCTGCGCTCCCAGGCGCACGAGGCGGCCAACCGGCTGCACACCGTGGTGTCGCTGATCGAGCTGGGCCGCGCCGAGGAGGCGGTGGAGTTCGCCACGGCCGAGCTGGAGCTGGCGCAGGCGCTCACCGACCAGGTGGTGGCCGCGGTGAGCGAGCCGGTGCTCGCGGCGCTGCTGCTGGGCAAGACGGCGCAGGCCAACGAGCGGGGCGTGGAGCTGGTGGTGTCCCCGGACAGCCGCCTGGACGACGGCCTGCTCCCGGAGGCGCTGCCCTCCCGCGACCTGGTGACCATCCTCGGCAACCTGATCGACAACGCGGTGGACGCGTCCCAGGGCGGGGTGCGGCCACGGGTGACGGTGACGGCGCTGACCGAGGAGGACGGCTCGGAGCTGGTCCTCCGGGTCGGCGACACCGGGCCGGGCGTCGACCCGGACCGCGCCGAGGAGCTGTTCCGGCTCGGGTACACCACCAAGCCGTCCGGACCCGGCGGGCGGGGTCTGGGCCTCGCGCTGGTCCGGCAGGCGGTGTCCCGGCACGGCGGCACCCTCGCGGTGACCTCGGGCGAGGACGGCGGCGCCGTGTTCGACGTGCGGATCCCGCTGCGGGAGCCGGCCGGTGCGGTCGTGAACGGCGCGGGCGGTGCGGTGTGACCGGGCAGCCCATCAGAGTGCTGGTCGTCGAGGACGACCCGGTCGCCGCCGACGCGCACATGATGTACGTCGGGCGGGTGCCCGGCTTCGTCGCCGTCGGCAAGGCGCACACCGGCGTCGAGGCCCGCCGGGCGCTCGACCGCACCCCCGTCGACCTGCTGCTTCTCGACCTGCACCTGCCGGACGTGCACGGGCTGCAGCTGGCCCGCTCGCTGCGGGCGGCGGGCCATCACGCGGACGTGGTCGCGGTGACGTCGGCGCGTGACCTCGCGGTGGTGCGCGAGGGGGTGTCGCTGGGTGTCGTGCAGTACGTGCTGAAGCCGTTCACCTTCGCGACGCTCCGCGACCGGCTGGTCCGGTACGCCGAGTTCCGTGCGGCGGCCGGCGAGGCGAGCGGCCAGGACGAGGTCGACCGCGCGCTGGCGACCCTGCGCGCCCCCGGCCGGGCCGCCCTCCCGAAGGGTCTGAGCGGACCCACCCTGGAACGCGTCTCCACGGCCCTGCGCGACGCTCCCGGCGGCCTCACTGCCACGGGCGTCGCGGAGGCGGTCGGCATCTCCCGCATCACGGCCCGCCGCTACCTGGAACACCTCGTCGACTCCGGCTGCGCGGCCCGCCGCCCGCAGTACGGCACGGTGGGGCGGCCGGAGCTGCAGTACCGCTGGACCTCCAGCCGCTGACGGGTGACGGCCGCTCACCCGGCCTCACGAAGCCTTCACCGCCCCCGGCGGTTCCCCCTGCGCACGCTCATTGACCTGGCTGGACCGGTCAACTTACGTTCACCAGGCAGCCGTCCAGGCCACAGTGTCGTGTGCCCGTAGGAGGTCGTGCCCGTGCGCCCCACCGCCGCTCGCCCCGCCGTCCGACCGACCGCTCTCGTCGCCCTCTGCGCCGCCGCCCCGCTGCTGCTGACCGCCTGCGGGGGCGGGACCGGCGGAGATCCGGACACGCTGAAGGTGTCCTTCAAGCAGTCCACGGACAACTCCGTGAAGGTGATGGACACCTATCTCGCGGACATCAAGAAGCAGTTCGAGAAGGCCAACCCCGGCAAGAAGGTGGAGCTCGTCCCCATCAAGGCGCCGGACGCCGAGTACTACACCAAGCTCCAGCAGATGCTCCGCTCCCCGAGGACCGCGCCGGACCTGGTGTACGAGGACACGTTCCTCATCAACTCCGACATCACCAGCGGGTACTTGAAGCCGCTCGACCCCTACCTCGCCGGGTGGAAGGACTGGGAGCGGTTCGCCGACACCGCCAAGGCCGCGGCCCAGGGCGAGGACGGGAAGACGTACGGCGTCCCGGACGGGACCGACACGCGCGGGCTGTGGTTCAGCAAGGACGTGTTCGCGAAGGCGGGGCTGCCCGCGGACTGGCAGCCGAGGACCTGGGAGGACGTGCTCGACGCCTCCCGCACCATCAAGAAGAAGGTGCCCGGTGTCGTCCCGCTGAACGTCTACACCGGCAAGCCGGTCGGCGAGGCGGCCACCATGCAGACCTTCGAGATGCTGCTGTACGGCACGAACGACGGCACGTCGGACCCGCTGTACGACAAGGAGAGCAAGAAGTGGATCACGGCGGGCAAGGGCTTCCGTGACGCCCTGGGCTTCGTCGAGACGGTCTACAAGGAGAAGCTCGGGCCCGACGTCGCCGACGCCCTCGACCCCAACGTGGGCACCCGGGTGCGCGGCGAGTGGCTGCCGCAGGGCAAGCTCGGCATCGCGCTGGACGGCTCCTGGCTGCCGCAGGACTGGCTGGAGGGCAGCGGGCACGAGTGGCCGGAGTGGTCGAAGGAACTGGGGCTCGCGGCGATGCCCACCCAGAACGGGCAGGCGCCCGGCAAGGTGAGCATGTCGGGCGGCTGGACCTGGGCGATCCCCGCCAAGGCGGCCAACCCCGACCTGGCCTTCGAGTTCGTGAAGACGATGCAGACCAAGGCCAACGCGCAGAAATGGTACGTCGCCAACTCCGGCATCGCCGTCCGCGAGGACGTCGCGTCGGACCCGGCGTACACGGCGGCCCAGCCCGGCATCCGGTTCTTCACCGACCTGGTGGAGCACACCCACTACCGGCCCGCGTACCCGGCGTACCCGAAGGTGTCGACCGCCATCCAGGAGGCGATGGAGGCCGTGACCACGGGTGACGCGTCCGTGGAGGAGGCCGCGCGGGGCTACGACGAGGCACTGCGCGACGCCGCCGGCGGCCAGGTCACCTCGAAGTGAGCGGCGACGGGACGCGCCGATGACCGCCGCCGCACCGCACGCCGGCCCGGACCTCGCGAAGACCCCGGGCTCGCCCGCCGCCTCCCCTTCCCCGTCCTCGTCGGGCCGGCGCACCCTGCGCCGGTTCCTCCCCCGCTTCCTGCCGCTCACCCCCGCGCTGGCCCTGCTGCTCGTCTTCCTCGCCGGGCCGATCGCGTACTGCGTCCTCATCGCCTTCACCGACCTCCAGCTGACCGGTCAGGCGCAGGAGTCGTTCGTCGGTCTGGACAACTTCCGGCGGGCGTTCCGCGACGACGCGTTCCTCAATGCCGTAGGGCTGACCCTGGTGTTCACCGTGCTCTCGGCGCTGGTCGGGCAGAACACTCTGGGCCTGGCGCTGGCCGCGCTGATGCGGCGGGCGTCGAAACCCGTGCGCACGCTGGCCGGCGGAGTCGTCGTCACGGCGTGGGTGCTGCCGGAGGTGGTGGCGGGGTTCCTGCTGTACGCCTTCTTCCGCCGCGAGGGCACGCTCAACGCGGTCCTCGACTTCCTCCATCTCCCCTCGCAGAACTGGCTGTTCACCCTTCCCATCCTTGCGGTGTCCTTCGCCAACGTGTGGCGCGGCACGGCGTTCTCGATGCTGGTGTACTCCGCCGCGCTGAACGAGATCCCGAAGGAGATCACCGAGGCCGCCGAGGTGGACGGCGCGAGCGGATGGCGCCGGATGTGGCACGTCACACTGCCGATGATCCGCCGCTCCATCGGCACCACGCTGATGCTCAACACCCTGCAGACGCTCTCGGTGTTCGGGCTGATCTGGGTGATGACGCGGGGCGGCCCCGGCGGGAAGAGCCAGACGCTGCCGCTGTTCATGTACGAACAGGCCTTCCAGAACAGCCTGATCGGATACGGCACGGCGGTGGCGCTGCTGCTTCTGCTGGTGGGCTCGCTGTTCTCGCTGCTGTACATGCGCCTGCTGCGGACGGAGGTCTGACCGCCATGTCCCTTCCCGCACGGCCCATGGCGTCGCGGTCCCTGTCCTCCCGCCGTACCGCGCGGCGGCTGGCCGCCGACGCCGGG
Source organism: Streptomyces cellulosae (assembly GCA_014655195.1). Classification (GTDB taxonomy): domain Bacteria; phylum Actinomycetota; class Actinomycetes; order Streptomycetales; family Streptomycetaceae; genus Streptomyces; species Streptomyces cellulosae. The sequence continues at coordinate 16,562 of BNBH01000029.1, forward strand.
CTGCTGGTCGTCGCCGTCGCGTTCCTGCTGCCGCTGGCGTGGGTGGTGCTCTCCGCCGTCGACCCGCACGCCGGTCTGCGGGTGAAGGCCCCCGATGGGGTGACCCTGGAGCACTTCGACGCGATCCTCACCGACGAGATCACCTTCACCCCGCTGCTCAACAGCTTCCTCCTGTGCGGGGGTGCGACCGCGCTGACCGTGGTGTGCGCGGCGCTGGCCGCGTATCCGCTGTCCCGCTACCGGTCGCGGCTCAACCGGCCGTTCCTGCTGACCATCCTCTTCGCGACGAGCCTGCCGATCACCGCGATCATGGTGCCGGTGTACGCCCTGTTCGTACGGGTGAACCTGATCGACACCGTGCAGGGCACGATCTTCTTCTTCGCCGCCTCCCAGCTCCCCTTCGCCATCTGGCTGATGAAGAACTTCATGGACGGCGTCCCGAAGGAGCTGGAGGAAGCGGCCTGGACCGACGGGGCGTCCTCGCTGCAGTCGCTGGCGCGGATCGTGCTGCCGCTGATGGGGCCGGGCGTGGCGGTGGTGACCGTCTTCTCCTTCGTGATGATGTGGGGGAACTTCTTCGTCCCGTTCATGCTGCTGCTCAGCCCGGACCTGATGCCGGCGTCGGTGAGCATCAACGACTTCTTCGGCAACCGCGGGATGGTGGCGTACGGCCAGCTCGCCGCGTTCTCGATCGTCTACTCGACGCCGGTGATCCTGCTGTACGTGTTGATCTCCCGGCGGCTGGGCGCGGGGTTCGCGCTGGGCGGTGCGGTGAAGGGGTGACCGGCGGATTCTCGCCGCGCGCGGGGACGCGGACGGAGGGGCGCACGGGGCGCGGGGCTCGTACGGGGGTGCGAGGGGCGGGCGTCCGTTCCGTCCGGCTCGTGGGGGAACGGGGGCGTGCGGGCTCGCATATGCCCGCTGAGCGTGCCGTTCGCAATGCGGAGTGAGCCCCTCCGAGGCCGGACCGGCGTCGCCTCCGAAACGCGACCGGCCAGTAGCCGTACCTTTCTACGATCCGTGAGCCTGGCCGAACAGACGGTAGTCGCCCCCGGCGGGCGGGCCTAGCTTGTGGGCCGTGCGCCGACCTCCCCTTCGCTACGACCGCCATCCGCCCCCGCCGTTCAACGCCCCCGCCGCCCGGCGGATGCGTGCCGCGCTGGGCCTGGACCCGGACCACGTGGCCCACGCCCTGCGCGCCTCGTACGACCTGCCGTACGTCACGCCGGCCCTCGTCGCCGCGTGGGAACGCGGCAACGCCTCCCCGTCCCTGCCCGAACTCACCGCTCTCGCGGGCGCGCTGTGGTGTTCGCCCGGCGAACTCATAGGCCGCCCGCGCACGTTGCGCGAGCACCGGATGGCCCGCGGCCTGGCACCGGAGGACGTCGCCCACACGGTGGGGCTCGAACTCCACGCGTACCTACGGATGGAGGAGACGGGTCAGTGGCGCGGCACCGAGCGCCAGACGGCCGCCCTGACCCGGGTTCTCGGCCTGTCCCTGGCGGACGTCCTCGCCGTCACCGGCCGCGAGGAACGCCTCGCCGAGCTGCTGCGGAACGCGGTGACCACGCGCTGGCAGGCGTACGTCCGCCCCGTGTCGAAGCTCGCCCCACTGGACCGCCGCCTCCTCGAGGAGGTGCTGCACGGCCTCCACCAGGACTACCAGGCCCACATGGCCGCCACCCTCACCTGGGGCGGCGGCCCGCCCGACGCCTCCGACCCGGGCCGCGACTTCCTCACCCACGTGGTCGACCACTTCTGGACGGCGGTCGCGGCGGAGGCCGGCTGACACACCGGGCCCCGGGCCCCACGCCACCACGGCCGCCGCAGGCACTCGCCCGCACCATGTGGCCCCGCCGGGCGAACGCCGCCGAGCCCCGGGACCGGCCCCCACGCCACCATGGCCGCCGCAGGCACTCGCCCGGACCGTATGCCCCTGCCGGGCGCGCCGACGACGAGTCGGCGGTACCGGTGTTCCGGCACTCACGGGCGTTGTGCCTCTCGACGGGCCCGCGGAGGTGGCCGGCTCCCGCCCTTGCGGGCGTGGGTCCCGTCGGGCCCATACCTGCGGACGGCCGCTCTTCGGCGGCGGATCGCTTGCCGGCGGAGGAGCTTCACGCAGAGGGCCCGCCCGCCCACTTGGGAGGCGTACCAGCCACCCGGCGCGGGCACCCCGGCCGGACCTCGGCCCGCGGCCGGGCGGCTCCTGCGGCGCCCTCGGCTCCCTGACGGCCGTCAGGCCTCCTGCGGAGCCCACACCCCCGGAACGTGACACCCCCGCGGAGCGCGGACAGCGCGGTCTAGAAGACCGACTCCGCCTCGTCCATGCGGTCCTTCGGGACCGTCTTCAGTTCCGTGACCGCCTCCGCGAGCGGGACCATCACGATGTCCGTGCCGCGCAGGGCGGTCATCCTGCCGAAGTCGCCCCGGTGCGCGGCCTCCACCGCGTGCCAGCCGAAGCGGGTGGCGAGGACGCGGTCGTAGGCGGTGGGGACGCCGCCGCGCTGGACGTGGCCGAGGATGACCGGCTTGGCCTCCTTGCCGAGGCGCCGCTCCAGCTCGTACGCCAGGGCCGTGCCGATGCCCTGGAAGCGCTCGTGGCCGAACTTGTCGATCTCGCCCTTGCCGTAGTCCATGGTGCCCTCGGCCGGGTGGGCGCCCTCGGCGACGCAGATCACCGCGAACTTCTTGCCCCGGTCGAAGCGCTCCTCGACCATCTTGACCAGCTGGGCCGGGTCGAAGGGACGCTCGGGCAGGCAGATGCCGTGGGCGCCGGCCGCCATGCCGGACTCCAGGGCGATCCAGCCCGCGTGCCGGCCCATGACCTCGACGACCATCACCCGCTGGTGCGACTCCGCGGTGGTCTTCAGGCGGTCCATCGCCTCGGTGGCGACGCCGACGGCCGTGTCGAAGCCGAAGGTGCGGTCCGTGGAGGAGATGTCGTTGTCGATCGTCTTGGGGACGCCGACGACGGGCAGACCGGCGTCGGACAGCATGCGGGCCGCCGTCAGCGTGCCCTCGCCGCCGATCGGGATGAGCGCGTCGATGCCGAACTCGTGGATCATGTCGGAGGCGTTCTCGCAGGCCTCGCGCAGCCGGTCGCGCTCCAGCCGGGAGGAACCCAGGATGGTGCCGCCGCGCGCCAGGATGCCGCTGACCGCGTTGAGGTCCAGCGTGCGGTAGCGGCCGTCCAGCAGACCGGAGTAGCCGTCCTCGAAGCCGATGACCTCGTCGCCGTAGTTGTCCACCGCCCGGTGCACGACCGACCGGATCACTGCGTTCAGTCCAGGGCAGTCGCCGCCTGCGGTGAGGACTCCTATACGCATCGTGCTGTGTCTCCTGGTCGCTGTCGATACCGGTGAGCCACTGCCGATTGTTTCACGTCCCCCGGAGCACCGCCGACGGCCCGATGCGCGAGCGTCCTAGCCAGCGCCGCGGGTACTGTCAAGAGGGATCCGCTCACCTGTGTGGGCGGTTTCGACCAAGCTTCGGACGAAACGGAGAGCGCGCGTGACCCGCAGCGTGTACGTGACCGGAATCGACCGCGGCGACGGCCGTCAGGTCGTCGAGCTCGGGGTCATGGAGCTGCTGACCCGGCAGGTCGACCGGGTGGGGGTGTTCCGGCCCCTGGTGCACGACGGGCCCGACCGCCTCTTCGAACTGCTGCGCGCCCGCTACCGGCTCTCCCAGGACCCCGCGACCGTCTACGGCATGGACTACGCCGAGGCCTCCGCGCTCCAGGCCGAGCGTGGCACCGACGAGCTGGTGTCCACCCTGGTCGGCCGGTTCCACCTGGTGGCCCGCGACTACGACGTGGTGCTGGTCCTCGGCACCGACTACGCGGACACGCAGTTCCCGGACGAGCTGTCCCTGAACGCCCGCCTCGCCAACGAGTTCGGCGCCTCGGTCATCCCCGTCGTGGGCGGCCGGAGGCAGACCGCCGAGTCCGTGCGCGCGGAGACTCGCAACGCCTACCGCGCCTACGACACCCTCGGCTGCGACGTGCTGGCGATGGTGGTCAACCGGGTCGCGCGCGAGGACCGCGACGAGATCGCCGAACGGCTCGCCACCCGGCTGCCCGTCCCCTGCTACGTGCTGCCGGACGAGCCCGCGCTGTCCGCGCCCACGGTGTCGCAGATCGCCCACACCCTGGGGGCGAAGGTGGTGCTCGGCGACGACTCCGGGCTCGCCCGTGACGCCCTGGACTTCGTCTTCGGCGGCGCGATGCTCCCCAACTTCCTCGCCGCGCTGACCCCCGGCTGCCTGGTGGTGACCCCGGGCGACCGGGCCGACCTGGTGGTGGGCGCGCTGGCCGCGCACAGCGCCGGCACCCCACCGATAGCGGGGGTGCTGCTGACCCTGGACGAGGTGCCCGGCGAGCGCATCCTCACCCTGGCCGACCGGCTGGCGCCCGGCACCCCGGTGCTGTCGGTGCCGAGCAACAGCTTCCCCACCGCCGAGCAGCTGTTCTCCCTGGAGGGCAAGCTGAACGCGGCCACCCCGCGCAAGGCGGAGCGGGCGCTCGGCCTGTTCGAGCGGTACGCCGACACCGCCGAGCTGACCCGCCAGGTGTCCGCGCCCAGCAGCGACCGGGTCACCCCGATGATGTTCGAGCACAAGCTGCTCGAGCAGGCCCGCTCCGACCTGCGCCGGGTGGTGCTCCCCGAGGGCTCCGAGGAGCGGGTGCTGCACGCGGCGGAGGTGCTGCTGCGCCGGGGCGTGTGCGAGCTGACCCTGCTCGGCGACGTCGACCAGATCCGCAAGAAGGCCGCCGACCTGGGCATCGACCTGGGCGACACCCAGCTGATCGACCCGGCCACGTCGGAGCTGCGCGACCCCTTCGCGGAGAAGTACGCGGCGCTGCGCGCCCACCGGGGCGTCACCGTGGAGCTCGCGTACGACGTGGTGTCCGACGTGAACTACTTCGGCACGCTGATGGTCGAGGAGGGCCTCGCCGACGGCATGGTGTCGGGCTCGGTGCACTCCACGGCGGCGACCATCCGCCCGGCCTTCGAGATCATCAAGACCCGCCCGGACGCGGACATCGTGTCGTCGGTGTTCTTCATGTGCCTGGCCGACAAGGTGCTGGTGTACGGCGACTGCGCGGTCAACCCGGACCCGGACGCCGAGCAGCTCGCCGACATCGCCGTGCAGTCGGCGGTCACGGCGGCGCGGTTCGGGGTGGAGCCGCGGATCGCGATGCTGTCGTACTCGACGGGCACCTCCGGCTCCGGCGCCGACGTGGACAAGGTGCGCCGGGCGACCGAGCTGGTGCGGGAGCGCCGGCCCGACCTGAGCGTCGAGGGGCCGATCCAGTACGACGCGGCCGTGGAGCCGTCGGTGGCGGCGACCAAGCTGCCGGACTCCGAGGTGGCCGGGCAGGCGACCGTGCTGGTCTTCCCCGACCTGAACACCGGCAACAACACCTACAAGGCCGTGCAGCGCTCGGCCGGCGCGATCGCCGTCGGCCCGGTCCTCCAGGGCCTGCGCAAGCCGGTCAACGACCTGTCCCGGGGCGCCCTGGTGCAGGACATCGTCAACACCGTCGCGATCACCGCCATCCAGGCCCAGTCCCCGGCCCCGAGTTCTCCGAGTTCTCCGAGTTCTCCGAGCGAGAAGGCAGCCGCCCAGTGAGCCCGTCCCGCGTTCTCGTCCTCAACTCCGGCTCCTCGTCGGTGAAGTACCAGCTGCTGGACATGAGCGACAGCAGCCGGCTGGCCTCCGGTCTCGTCGAGCGGATCGGCGAGCGCACCTCCCTGGTGCGCCACACCCCCCTGGCGTCCGGCGGGGAGACCCGGGAGCGGACCGGTCCGGTCGCCGACCACGACGCCGCGCTGAAGGCGATGGCCGAGGAGCTGGCCGCGGACGGCCTCGGCCTGGACTCCCCCGAGCTGCTGGCCATCGGCCACCGGGTGGTGCACGGCGGCAAGTACTTCACCGAGCCGACGGTGATCGACGAGCGGGTGCTCTCCGAGATCGAGCGGCTGATCCCGGTGGCGCCGCTGCACAACCCGGCCAACCTCACCGGCATCCGCACGGCGACCGCGCTGCGCCCGGACCTGCCGCAGGTCGCCGTGTTCGACACCGCGTTCCACACCACGATGCCGGAGTCGGCGGCGCGCTACGCGATCGACGTGGAGACCGCCGACGCGCACCGGGTGCGCCGCTACGGCTTCCACGGCACCTCGCACGCGTACGTCTCGCGGGCCACGGCGCGGCTGCTGGGGAAGGCGCCCGAGGAGGTGAACGTCATCGTGCTGCACCTCGGCAACGGGGCGTCCGCCTCCGCGGTGCGGGCGGGCCGCTGCGTGGACACCTCCATGGGGCTCACCCCCTTGGAGGGGCTCGTGATGGGTACGCGGTCCGGTGACATGGACCCGGCCGTGATCTTCCATTTGATGCGCGTCGGCGGAATGTCCGCCGACGAGATCGACGCCCTTCTGAACAAGAGGAGCGGGCTGGTCGGGCTGTGCGGCGACAACGACATGCGGGAGATCCGGCGCCGGATCTCCGAGGGCGACGAACGGGCGGAGCTCGCCTTCGACATCTACATTCACCGGTTGAGGAAGTACATCGGCGCCTATTACGCCGTTCTCGGACAGGTGGACGCGGTGGTCTTCACCGCCGGGGTCGGCGAGAACTCCGCCGAGGTGCGTGAGGCCGCCGTGGCGGGCCTGGAAGGGCTGGGCCTCGCGGTGGACGGCGCGCGCAACGCGGTCCGCGGCGGCGGGGCGCGGCTGATCTCGCCCGAGGGGGCACGGGTCGCGGTCGCGGTGGTACCGACGGACGAGGAAATGGAGATCGCACAGCAGACATACGCACTGGTCGGAAAGAACAACTGAGCAGCGGGAACCTCATTTGTACATTCCGCCAGACGGAATATTCCGGAGCGAAACAAACCGATAGGATCGCCCCATGCGCCGTTCGAAAATCGTCTGTACTCTCGGCCCCGCGGTCGACTCCCATGAGCAGCTCGTCACTCTGATCGAAGCCGGCATGAACGTGGCCCGCTTCAACTTCAGCCACGGCTCCCACGCCGAGCACCAGGGCCGGTACGACCGGGTCCGGGCCGCCTCCAAGGAGACCGGCAGGGCCGTCGGCGTCCTCGCCGACCTCCAGGGCCCCAAGATCCGGCTGGAGACCTTCGCCGAGGGCCCCGTCGAGCTGGTGCGCGGTGACGAGTTCACCATCACCACCGAGGACGTCCCCGGTGACAAGACGATCTGCGGGACCACCTACAAGGGCCTCCCGGGCGACGTCTCCCGCGGCGACCAGATCCTCATCAACGACGGCAACGTCGAGCTGAAGGTGCTGGACGTCGAGGGCACCCGGGTGAGGACGATCGTCATCGAGGGCGGCGTCATCTCCGACCACAAGGGCATCAACCTGCCCGGCACGGCCGTGAACGTCCCCGCGCTGTCCGAGAAGGACGTCGAGGACCTGCGGTTCGCCCTGCGGATGGGCTGCGACCTGGTCGCCCTGTCCTTCGTCCGGGACGCGAAGGACGTCGCCGACGTCCACCGCGTGATGGACGAGGAGGGCCGCCGCGTCCCCGTCATCGCCAAGGTGGAGAAGCCGCAGGCGGTGGAGAACATGGAGGACGTCGTGATGGCGTTCGACGGCGTGATGGTCGCGCGTGGCGACCTGGCGGTCGAGTACCCGCTCGAGAAGGTCCCCATGGTGCAGAAGCGCCTGATCGAGCTGTGCCGGCGCAACGCCAAGCCGGTGATCGTGGCGACCCAGATGATGGAGTCGATGATCACCAACTCCCGTCCGACCCGCGCCGAGGCCTCCGACGTGGCCAACGCGATCCTCGACGGCGCGGACGCGGTCATGCTGTCGGCGGAGTCCTCGGTCGGCGCGTACCCGATCGAGACGGTCCGGACGATGTCGAAGATCGTCCAGGCGGCCGAGCAGGAGCTGCTGTCCAAGGGCCTGCAGCCGCTGGTGCCGGGCAAGAAGCCGCGCACGCAGGGCGGTTCGGTGGCCCGCGCGGCCTGCGAGATCGCCGACTTCCTCGGCGGCAAGGGCCTGGTGGCCTTCACCCAGTCCGGCGACACGGCCCGCCGCCTGTGCCGTTACCGCGTCGCGCAGCCGATCCTGGCGTTCACCACGGACGAGTCGACCCGTAACCAGCTCACGCTGAGCTGGGGCGTGGAGCCGTACGTGGTGCCGTTCGTGAACAGCACCGACGAGATGGTCGCGCTGGTGGACCAGGAACTGGTCCGCCTGAGCCGCTTCAACGAGGGCGACATCGTGGTCATCACCGCCGGCTCCCCGCCCGGCGTCCCCGGCACCACGAACATGGTCCGCGTCCACCACCTGGGCGAGGCGACCGCCTGACCCGGCACACCGGTCCGACGCCCGAGGGCGCCCCCTGCGAACAGGGGGCGCCCTCGGTGTCGCGGCTCCCGGGGTGGTCCTGGTGCGGCCCGGTGACGCTCAGTCGGTGACGTACTGGTGGAGTCCCGGCACGTGCAGGGTGCCGCCGAACTGACCGGCCTGCTGGACCGTGACCTTGGTGAAGTAGATCAGCGGGATGTTCAGCGGCGGCGGGTTCTCCGGGTCGAACGTGATCGGGATCAGCCCCAGCAGGTTGCCGGAGATGCTCTCGGTGTACATCACGGTGTCGCCGTCGCGGATGGTCGACGTCGAACCCTTGGCGGCCTGGACGTGGTACGTCTTGCCGGACTGCTTGTCCTTGACCGTCTGGTGCAGGTCGCCGATGTCGGTGCCGTCGGAGACCACGTACTTCAGGACCTTCTTCGTGGTGCCGTTGGCGGTCCGCACCTCGACGACGCCCTTGTAGTCGGCGCCCTTCAGCAGCAGCGAACTGGCGTTCAGGAACCAGGGATCGTCGGGCAGCGGGACCTTGTTGTCGACCCCGCCCTCGTCGTCGGTGGCGACCGGGCAGTCCTCGAGGGCCATCCCGGACTCGGGGACGCTGGGCGAGGCGGTGGCCTCGGGCTCCTTCGTCTCCTCCTTCACGGCCTCCTCGGCCTGCTCCGTGGCGTCCTGCGCCGCGTCGCCGACCTCGTCGAGGACATCCCCGGCGTCCTTCTCCGCGGGCTTCTGCGGGGCCTCCTCGCCCTTCTCCTCCGTCTCCCCTGCGGGGGCGGACGACGACGCTGAGGCGGACGGGCTGGGACTGGGGGTTTCCTCCGCCTTCTCGCCGGGGGTGAAGACGTCCTTGATGGCGTCCCCGATCTCCTCCAGCAGGTTCTTGTCGGTCTGCGACGGGGACGGAGCGGGCTCGGTGTCCGCCGCCTGTCCGCCCGCGGTCGCGGAGGGCGAGGGCGTGGGCTCGGCCTTGTCGTCGGAACCTGAATCCGGCGAAGAGTCCGATCCCTTGTCCGCGTCCTCCTCCGGGGCCTCCTGGGCGGGAGCCGTGGTCGGGTCCGCCGAGGGCTCCTTCTCGTCCTCCGAGGCGCTCTCGGTGGCGGACGGCGTGGGCGACGCGCTCGCGTCCCCCTTCTCCGCCTTCTCCGCCTCCTCGATGGCCTCCAGGCACTCCTTGAACTCGTCGGCCGTGAGACTCCGCGACGACGGCTGGTCGTCGGCCTGGGCGAGCGTCGGGGTGAAGCCCATCCCCATCAGGACCGCGGTCGGCATCGCCGCTATGGCTATCGCCTTGCCCGCGGGCATGTGGAACCTGGTGAACAGCGGCTTCTTGGGTGCCGCGTGTCGCGGCCCGGTTCTCACACGGGACGCCTCCACATCAGCCCCGTGGGTCACCTCGTCAGCCGGCACTGTGCCTCCCGTTCGCCCCGTTCGCCGGGCTCGTTCCTGACAGATCGTTCGGCTCACCCGTCGCCGCGGCGCCCTCTGCGGGGCCGGAGACCGTGGATTCGGGGAAGGCGCTCTCGGGTGCGCCGCCGTGCACGCCCGCGTCCGCCCGCAGCTCCTGCTCGGGCGGCTCGCCCGGCACCCAGGACACGGCCATCGCCCCGCCCACGAGGGCGAAGAGGAAGCCGATGAGGAAGCCGCCGAGGTTCGACACGGGGATGGACACCAACGCCAGCAGAATCGCCGCGACACCCGCGAAGACGCGGATGTGCTTCTGGAACCAGAGGCTGACGCCGAGGACGACGAGCAGCACGCCGATGATCAGGGACCCGGCGCCCGCGGTGGTCGCCATCGCCAGGGTCAGGTGACCGATCTGCAGGTTCGCGTACGGGAAGTAGGCGATGGGGAGTCCGCCGATGATGATGAACAGACCGGCCCAGAAGGGCCGCTGGCCACGCCAGGCGCGGAACTGCAGCCGTCGGCGGATGAACTGGCCGGAGGCGGCAGGAGTCTCGGCGCTCATGGAAAACAGCTCCCTGGATGGCGTTGCTGTGGTGGTGATGTGCGCCGCGCGTGAAAGCGCGGCGGGAAGGTGGACGGGCGGGGGCGCCACCGGCTCCCCCGCCCGTCAGCGAGTGCTTAGTAGCACTCCTTGACGCCCGTCGAGAGCGACATCTTCAGGCCGCTGAGCTTGAAGGTTCCGGCGGTGGTCGCCCACGCCGTCTGCTTCACGTCCTTCAGCACGGCCTTGTCGGCCTGCTGCGCGAACCCGAAGGGGTTGGCCTGCTTGTTCGCTACCTCGCCCTGCTTCATGCCCGGACCCTTGTTGGCATCCTTGGCGGCCACACCGATGTCGATGTTCGTGAACGTCGCATCGGCGTTCAGCTCGGCGACGTCGATGTACAGGTTCTGGGCCTTGACCGGCTCGGCACCGTCGCCGGCACGCAGGATCAGGCTGACGTTCCCGAGCACCGGAATGTTCGGGGTCACGACCGACTGGCACAGGCTCTTGATGGTCGCGGACTTGAACGCCGAGACCGCGACGGGGTGAGCCGTCTTCTTGCCGTCGAGGGTGTAACCCTCGTCCAGAGCGCCGTACTGCGAGAAGCCCTCGCCGACGAGCTCCTTCGTGGTGACCTTGAACGACTGGCCGGAAACGCTGAACGACGCCGCGAGGGCGCCCTGCGCGAGAGCGACACCTATGCACGCCGTGGCGGCCACGCTGGGCACCATGACCACAGCGAACCGCTTCCATCTGGTCCCGCCACGCACCTGGGACTCCATATTTCCTCCTTCTCGGACGTACATCTCCTGTCCTGGCTCGCCGCCTTGACCGGCGGCCGAGTCGGGCAGGGATGGGAGAAGTGCTACGTCCTCGGGAAGGAGAGCGCCCGCATTCGGCGACGCGAGGTACGCGCCCGAATCACCGGCGTTCACCCCCGAGCGACAACCACTGGTCGCGCCTGACACGCATCACGCACAACCCTGCTGGACAGGCTTCGCCGGGCGGGCGAAGACCCCCCTGTCCAAGGAGCGACGTCATTGCCGGCGCTCCTGCTCGGTGGGGACCCAGGAGTTCCCGCGGCCCGACCGGCTGTCGGGGTACGGGTGATGGACCGAGCGTGGCCGATCGTGGTGCATTCCGGCCGCCCGCACAAGGGGGTTCGTTACTGGCTAGTAACGGCCGGATAACCGTGGCGCGACCCCATGGACCCGAGCGGCGACGCTGGGTGCATCGATGGGGGTGTACAAAACAGTTGATCGATGGACAGAACCCGACAGATCAACGCCTGCGACTTACTCGCAGTAACAGCGGCCGCGATTACCAAGATTTGGCAAAGCGCGGCCGCTCAGGTCTCCGCCGTCCAGCCGGCACCGCGCGTCCCGTCCGCCGCCGCACCAGGCGAAAGCGACAGAACGGGCGCCCGGGCGCGGGTCTTTCAGAACAGGGCGCGGGCCAGGGCCCGGCGCGCGGTCACCACGGCGGGGTGGTCGGCGCCGACCACGTCGAACAGCTCCAGCAGCCGCACGCGCGCGGCCTCCCGGTCGTCGCCCGCCGTGCGGGCCACGGTGTCGACCAGCCGGCCGAAGGCGTCCTCGACATGACCGCCCGCCAGGTCCAGGTCGGCGGCGGCGATCTGCGCCTGCACGTCGCCCGGCTTCTCGGCGGCATCCTTGCGCACCTGCTGCGGGTCCATGTCCCGTACGCGGCGCAGCAGTTCGGCCTGAGCGAGGCCCAACTTGGCCTCGGGGTTGGCCGGGTCCTGGGCGAGTACGTTCTTGTACGCCTGCACGGCGCCGTCCAGGTCGTTGCCGTCCAGCGCGCGGGCGGCGGCCTCCAGGAGGGAGTCGTACGGGCCGGCGGGGGCCTCGTCGGCCACCGGGGCGCCGCCCGGCTCGGCCTCCGGGTCGACGGTCAGACCGGTCAGGCCGAAACGCTGCTCGGCGACCTGCACCAGCTGGTCCAGGGTCTGGCGGATCTGCGCCTCGCCCGCGGCGCCCTGGAAGAGCGGCAGGGCCTGTCCGGCCACCACCGCGAAGACGGCGGGGATGCCCTGGATGCCGAACTGCTGCATCAGCATCTGGTTGGCGTCGACATCGATCTTGGCGAGGAGGAAACGGCCGTTGTATTCGACGGCGAGCCGCTCGAGGACGGGGCTCAGCTGCTTGCAGGGCTCGCACCACTCGGCCCAGAAGTCGATGACGACCGGAACCTCGGTGGAACGCTGCAGGACGTCGCGGTCGAAGCCGGCCTCGTCGACGTCGATGACGAGATCGGCGGGCGAGACGGCGCCGGTGCCGCCCGTACGGGCCGCCTCTGCGCGCGCCTGCTCCGCCTTCGCCTTGGCCTCCTGGGCCGCCTTCACCGCGGCGAGGTCGACGACTCCGCTCATGGACATGTTCCGTGGCTGCATGCGTCTATCCTCCCCCGTACTCCGCGTGAGTGTGAAAAGCGCCCGGGAAACACAGGCGTACGTGTGGTGCTGGTGCGCCGGGTCCCCACCCGGCGCGGTGGTCGTCGCTCGGGCACGTCAGGTGCTCACGTGCTTTCGCTACGAGTCGTAGCGTAATGGCAAGGGGCGGGTGCGCGGCAACGGTTCCCGGTGATCTCCCTCACCACCGCACGGTTTCCGCCGGTTATGGTCGTGCCATGCAGCGCCGCCATCCAGCCAGCCGCACCGGGCGTCCCCGCAGCGCCGCGGCCGACACCGCGATCCTCGCCGCGACCCGGCAGGCGCTGGTGGACCTGGGGTGGTCCAAGCTCACGCTCTCGGACGTCGCGGTGCGCGCCGGGGTGGCCAAGACAACGCTGTACCGGCGCTGGGCGGGCAAGAACGAGCTCGTCGTGGACGCCGTCGCCGAACTGTTCGACGAGCTGACGCTGCCCGACCGGGGTTCGCTGGCCGCCGACATCGAGGGCGTGGTGCTGCAGTTCGCCGCGATCCTGGCCCGCCCGGAGGCGCGGAGCGGGCTGATGGCGGTGGTCGCCGAGGCCACCCGCGACGAGGCGCTGCGCGAGCGGATCCGCGCGTCGATCGTCGACCGGCAGAAACGCCTGGTGATCGCGGGCCGCACCCGCGCCCAGGAACGGGGCGAACTCCCCCCGGAGTCCGACGCGGAGCGCTCGGCCCGCGCGGTCGACCTGATCTTCGACATGGTGGCCGGTTCGGTGGTGCACCGGACGCTGGTCAGCAACCAGCCGGCCGACGAGGAGTGGGTGCACGGGCTGACCCGGGTGCTGCTGTCGGGCCTGGCGGCGAGCGCACGCTGAGCGTCTCCCGTAGGAACAGGTCACGGTCGGCGGCGCGCGGCACATCGCCCGCACCCACCTGGTGCTGTCGCAGCTCACGGCGGACTTCGACCCGGAGGCGGTGGCCCGCGGGGTGGAGATGTACCGGGCGGGCGGCGTCACCCTGGCACCCCGCTCCCGCACGGAGATCGCCCGCTTCTTCGAGGGGCTCGAGCCGGTCGAACCGGGGCTGGTCCAGCTGACCGACTGGCACCCGGAACTCGCGGTCGGGGAGGCCGTCGACGAGGACGCGGTCATCTCGCTGTACGGCGCGGTCGCGCGCAAGCCGTGAACGCACCGCGCCCCGGCGGGCACCGGGCCTGCCGGGGCGGGGCGGTCGTGTGCTGCTGGGCTCAGAAGCCGGCGGGCTCCGTGTAGACGCCCCACTCGTCGCGCAGGGCGTCGCAGATCTCGCCCAGGGTGGCCTCGGCGCGGACGGCGTCGAGCATCGGCTCGATCATGTTCGCGCCGGAGCGGGCCGCCTCGACCATCGCGGCGAGCGCGCCGCGCACCTTCGCGTCGTCGCGGGCGCTCTTGCGCTCGCCGAGCAGCCGTACCTGCTCGCGCTCCACCTCGTGGCTGACCCGGAGGATCTCCAGGTCGCCGGTGACGGAGCCGGTGTGGACGTTGACTCCGACGACCTTCTTGTCGCCCTTCTCCAGCGCCTGCTGGTAGCGGAACGCCGACTCGGCGATCTCGCCGGTGAACCAGCCGTCCTCGATGCCGCGCAATATGCCGGAGGTGATCGGCCCGATGGGGTGCTTGCCGTCGGGGTGGGCCCTCAGCCCCCGCTCCTTGATCTGCTCGAAGATCTTCTCGGCGTCCGCCTCGATGCGGTCGGTGAGCTGCTCGACGTACCAGGAACCGCCCAGCGGGTCGGCGACGTTGGCGACGCCGGTCTCCTCCATCAGCACCTGCTGGGTGCGCAGGGCGATCTCGGCGGCCTGCTCGCTGGGCAGGGCGAGGGTCTCGTCGAGGGCGTTGGTGTGCAGCGAGTTGGTCCCGCCGAGCACCGCGGCGAGCGCCTCGACGGCGGTGCGGACGACGTTGTTGTACGGCTGCTGGGCGGTGAGGGAGACGCCGGCGGTCTGGGTGTGGAACCGCAGCCACTGCGCCTTCTCGCTCTGCGCACCGTAGACGTCCCGCATCCAGCGGGCCCAGATGCGGCGCGCGGCGCGGAACTTGGCGATCTCCTCGAAGAAGTCGACGTGCGCGTCGAAGAAGAAGGAGAGGCCGGGCGCGAAGACGTCCACGTCGAGGCCGCGGCTGAGGCCCAGCTCGACGTACCCGAAGCCGTCCGCGAGCGTGTACGCCAGCTCCTGCGCGGCCGTGGAGCCCGCCTCGCGGATGTGGTAGCCGGAGACCGACAGCGGCTTGTACGCGGGGATGCGCGCGCTGGTGTACTCCATCAGGTCGCCGATGAGGCGCAGGTGCGGCTCGGGCTGGAAGAGCCACTCCTTCTGGGCGATGTACTCCTTGAAGATGTCCGTCTGCAGCGTGCCGTTGAGCACGCCCGGGTCGACGCCCTGGCGCTCGGCGGCGACGAGGTACATGCAGAAGACGGGCACGGCGGGCCCGCTGATGGTCATCGAGGTGGTGACGTCACCGAGGGGGATGTCCTTGAACAGGACCTCCATGTCGGCCGCCGAGTCGATGGCCACCCCGCAGTGGCCGACCTCGCCCAGCGAGCGGGGGTCGTCGGAGTCGCGGCCCATGAGCGTCGGCATGTCGAAGGCGACGGACAGGCCGCCACCGCCGTTGCCGAGGATCATCTTGTACCGCTCGTTGGTCTGCTCGGCGTTCCCGAACCCGGCGAACTGCCGGATGGTCCACGTCCGCCCCCGGTAGCCGGTCGGGTACAGCCCCCGCGTGAACGGGTACTCCCCCGGCCAGCCGATCCGTTCGAACCCGTCGTAGCGGTCCCCGGGCCGCGGCCCGTACACCGGCTCCACGGGGTCCCCGGAGAGCGTGGTGAAGTCTGCGTCGCGCTTGCGCGCGGCGTCGTACCGGGCCTGCCAGCGACGGCGGCCCTCCTCGATGGCGTCAGCGTCCATACCCTCGAATTTACTAGGACGTCCAAGTAAATGTCGATGGGAGACCGCCGCACGCTCGTCCGTACGGCGGTGGGACCGGGGCGTCAGGCCTTGGCGACGGCCGGCTCGGAGCCCTCCACGAGGGGCTCCACCTGCTCCGTCACCTTGCGCTCGACGAAGAAGGCGGCGAAGGGGATCGTCCCGGACAGCAGTACCCACAGCAGCTTGCCGAACGACCACCTGGCCTTGGAGCCGAGGTCGAACGCGAAGATCAGGTAGATGATGTACAGGAAGCCGTGAGCCTGGGAGACGACGAACGTGATGTCCTCGCCCTTGCCGAAGCCGTACTTGAACACCATGCAGGTGGACAGCACGAGCAGCATGACAGCGGTCACGTAGGCCATGACCCGGTAGCGGGTCAGCACGCTCTTCTTCATGCGATCGAGCGTAACGGCACGTTCCGGGCGATCTTCGGGAGGGTCACCCCTCCTGGAAGTCCCCCGCCGCGAGCCGCAGAGGGCGGAGGATCGCGAAGAGTTCCGCGCACTCCTCCGCGTCGTACGCGCTCAGGCCGAAGTCCATCGCCATCAGGTCGCGGGTCGCCGACTCGACCACCTCGCGGCCCTTGTCCGTGATGGACGCCAGCGTGCCGCGGCCGTCGTTGGGGTTGGGGCGCTTGGCGACCAGCCCCGACCTGACCAGCCGGTCCACGGTGTTGGTCACCGACGTCGGGTGCACCATCAGCCGCTCGCCGATCTTGGACATCGGCAGCTCGCCGGACTTGGAGAAGGTCAGCAGGACCAGCGCCTCGTACCGCGCGAACGTGAGCCCGTAGGGCCTGACCACCGCGTCGACCTCGGCCAGCAGGATCTGGTGGGCCCGCATGACCGAGGTGATGGCGGCCATCGCCGGCACGTTTCCCCAGCGCTGCTTCCAGAGCTCGTCGGCACGGGCGATGGGATCGAACGAGAGACTGAGCGGTTTGGGCACGGTCCCGACCCTACCGGCGGGTCAGATGCCGGTCAGCCCTGTCTCGCCCTTCGGTCCGCGGGCACGCACATCCTTGACGGCGCGACCCGCGGCAACGGCGGTCAATGCTGAACGTAGCTGCCCGCACCGAGAACCGTACGCAGACGCCCTTCTTCGCGAAGGGCCACGACAGCCTTCTGCACCGTCGACTGCGTCACTCCGTACTCCGCCGCCAACGTGACCGTGCCCGGGAAGCGCTCCCCGGGCTCCCACTCTCCGGCGTCCAGGCGCCGACGGAGGTCGGCCGCCACTTGCGGCCACACGGGGACGGAGCGATCAAGTTCCATGCCACCAGCCTCCGCGGATATGCATATTCGAGCTACCGCGTAACCGCGAAACCGCGTAAGGTCGTGACTGTGCGTATCCCGTGAGTACGGGGGCCACCGCCTGGCCCGCCACACCGTTGAGGAGTGATGACATGCCCGACACCACCCGGCTACGGCGCCTGCCCTGGCGAGAGGACGATCGACCCGCGTTCGTCCCGCCGGGCGACGGGCTCGTCAACCGGCTGGCCGACGCCTTGTAGACCGAGCTGATCGAGACCGCACAAGCGGACGCCGCCCGGGCACGGGACCTGGCCGACGAGGCCGCGGCGACACCGGCCGAGTTGAGGGCAGCCCTGCGCTTCGTCGCGCACTCCGCCGAAGACGCGGCCCTGGTCGCGGTCCTACGCGGTGAGCGGCTGGGGCTGGACGGCCCCAGCCTCGACCAGGAGCTGTCCGGGCGATCAAGGATCTCGTTAGGGTGACTCGGCGGAGGGACCTGATGAGTGCTGGGGAGATGAGCCGCGCGGAGGCGTCTGTGCTCGTGCAGCGGATCATGGACGCGGACTACGCCTCGGACGACGAGGTGGACGGCTGGCTGGGTCGGCTCGACAGAGCCCTGGCATGCCCGTCCGGTTATGTCAGCGACTTGATCTTCTGGCCGCCGGAGCGGGAGCTTTCGGCTGATGAGGTAGTCGATCAGGCCCTGGCGTACCGGCCGATCGGTTTGTGAGGTCGGGACTCAGCCCCGAAGCCAGATGAGGAGAGCTGCGGTGGTTGCGGCGCCGAGGAAAACGTAGCCGCGCTTGTCATAGCGAGTGGCCACGGCCCGGGACTGCTTCAGCCTGTTGATCGCTCGTTCGACGGTGTTGCGCTTCTTGTACCGCTCTTCGTCGAAGCCGGGTGGCCGTCCGCCGCGTGAGCCTTTGCGCAGGCGGGCAGCCTGGCTGTCGGTCTTCTCCGGGATCGTGTGCCGGACGCCTCGGCGCCGCAGGTACTCGCGGCACGGGCCGTTGCTGTAGCCCTTGTCGGCCGCGAAGCTGTCGGGCTTCGTGCGGGGCCGTCCCGAACCGACCCGCAGACCCGGACCTTTGCCAACACCGTCTGGAACTGGGTGCAGTCCGCCCGCTGTCCGCCAGCGACGACCAAGGACAGCGGGCGGCAGCGGCCGTCCGCGCTCAGGTGGAGTTTGCTGGTGAACCCGCCCCGCGAGCGGCCCAGGCCCTCGCCTCCCGCACCACCTCCACCAGCCGGGCGAGCAGGCTTTGCCACGGTGCTCGGCCTGGTGTTCTGCCGCTTCGGCCCCCTTTGACGCGGGGGCCGGCGGCGGGTCGGTCCGGGCACCGGCCGCGTGCTGATGGGCCCGCACGATGGTGGAGTCCATCGAGATGTCCCAGTCGATCTCACCCGCGATGTCGGCGGCGGCCTGGACTTGATGCAGCAGACGTTCCCACGTCCCGTCGGCGGACCACAGCCGGTGGCGTTCATACACGGTCTTCCACGGGCCGAAGCGCTCGGGAAGACCCCGCCACCGGCCACAACGTCCATTGCTCACCGGCAGGAACGGCCGCGGCCGTTCCCACTCCGCATGCGTGAGATCGCCCCGCCCCACGCCCACAACTACGACCCAGGCACGGGACGGTCACATGATCGCCCGGACAGCTCCTAATCGCCCAGGTGCCGTTCGACGGTCGCCACCTTCGACGTCAGCCCGTCCTCCACACCCGGACGGATGTCCGCCTTGAGCACGAGCGAGACGCGCGGCGCACGCGCCTCCACCGCGGCCACGGCGCGCTTCACCACGTCCATGACCTCGTCCCACTCGCCCTCGACCGACGTGAACATCGCGTCGGTACGGTTCGGCAGCCCGGACTCGCGGACCACCCGCACGGCGTCGGCGACGTACTCCCCCACGTCCTCGCCGACGCCCAGCGGCGTCACGGAAAAGGCGACGATCACGCGTTCACGACCCCTTCCTTGCGGGCGCGGGAGGCGATCACCGCGTCCTCGGCCTCACGCTTCAGCCGCCGCTCGGCGAAGAAGCCGCCGGTGGGCAGGACCGACATGACGGCGTAGTAGGCGGCCGTCCCCAGCGACCACTTCGCGCGGTTCCAGGCGTCCGCCCAGAAGATCACGTAGAGGACGAAGAGGAAGCCGTGGACCGCGCCCATGACCGGCACGGCGTTGAACTCCGTCGTCCGCTTCAGGACCGAGCAGACGAGCAGCAGCAGGAACGAGATCGCTTCGGGGCCCGAGACCAGGCGGAGGCGGCGGAGTGCGGAGGCGGTCTTGATGTCCACGGGTCACCTTCGGAAGGGAGAGACGTCGGCGTCGACGGTGCTGTCTGCCTGCGCGCCTTGTGAACGCGCGCACAAGCGGGTCCATTGTGGCAAACCCCGGGAGCGATCACCGCGCGGGGTCGGGGCCGGGGCCCAGGACCGGGGATCAGGGCCGCATCAGGGTGCGACTCCTCCTTCAGGATCTGGGCGCGGGGCAAAAGGGCCGCTACCGTCGCACACGTGGCGATGTTCCGACTTCAGAGCAGCAAGGTGCTCGCCGTCGACCTGACCGGGGACGCCGTCAAGGCGAAGAACGGCTCCATGGTCGCGTACGACGGGCAGATGGCCTTCAAGAAGCTCACGGGCGGTGGTGAGGGCATCCGGGGGATGGTGACCCGGCGGCTCACGGGCGAGCAGATGACGCTCATGGAGGTGAAGGGGCACGGCACCTGTTTCTTCGCCGACCGCGCCTCGGAGATCAACCTGGTGTCCCTGAACGGGGAGAAGCTGTACGTCGAGTCCAGCAACCTGCTGGCGACCGACGGCGGCCTGCGCACGGGCACCACGTTCACCGGTCTGCGCGGCGCCTCCCAGGGCAACGGACTGTTCACGACCACGATCGAGGGCCACGGCCAGGCGGCGATCATGTCGGACGGCCCCGCCGTGCTGCTGCGGGTGAGCCCGCAGTACCCGCTGACGGTCGACCCGGGCGCGTATGTCGCGCACCAGGGCAACCTGCGGCAGTCCTTCCAGTCCGGCGTGACGTTCCGCACGCTCATCGGCGAGGGCGGCGGCGAGGCCTTCCAGATCCGCTTCGAGGGCGACGGGGTGGTCCACGTCCAGCCCAGTGAGCGCAACACGATCGCGGGGGACGTCTGACATGGGCTTCCGGGAGATCAACTCCAAGATGGTCGAGGCGACCGTCGCGCCGGGTCAGCGGCTGTTCAGCCAGCGCGGCGCGATGCTCGCGTACAAGGGCGAGGTCGGCTTCACCCCCAACCTGCGCGGCGGCCAGGGCGGGGTGATGTCGATGATCGGCCGGCGCGTGGCGAACGAGGACACGCCCCTGATGACGGTGGAGGGCAGCGGCACCGTGCTGTTCGGGCACGGCGGCCACCACGTCCAGGTGATCCACCTCTCCGGGGACACCCTGTACGTCGAGGCGGACCGGCTGCTGGCCTTCGAGGGCACGCTGGAGCAGGGCACGGTGTTCCTCGGCTCGCAGGGCGGGGTGATGGGCATGGTCCGGGGCCAGGTCTCCGGTCAGGGCCTGTTCACCACCACGCTCAAGGGACACGGCGCGGTCGCCGTGATGGCGCACGGAGGGGTGATCGAGGTGCCGATCACCCCGCAGCGCCCGGTGCACGTCGACCCGCAGGCGTACGTCGCCCACCACGGCGACGTGCGCAACAAGCTGTCGACGGCGCTCGGCTGGCGGGACATGGTGGGGCGCGGCTCCGGGGAGGCCTTCCAGCTGGAGCTGAGCGGCAGCGGCGCGGTCTACGTCCAGGCGTCGGAGGAGAAGCTGTGAGCACGTACGGAACGCCGGGCGCCGCGCCCCGGGTCCTCGACCCCATGACGCTGCCGTCCGACGACAACGTGGACGCGTACACCTTCTGCGTGGAGCTCAAGGGGAGCCAGTGGTTCATGCAGAAGGGGAAGATGATCGCCTACTACGGCACGATCGAGTTCAACGGCATCGGGCACGGGCGACTCGACCGACTTGTCCGGAAGGCGTTCCATTCGCCACTGCACGCGAGCGACTGGGTCGTGGCGGAGGGCTCGGGCAAGATGCTGCTCGCCGACCGGGCCTTCGACGTCAATTCGTATGACTTGGACGACGGCAATCTGACCATTCGCTCGGGCAACTTGCTCGCTTTTCAGCCAAGTCTGTCGCTGAAGCAGTCGATCGTGCCAGGTTTTCTGACACTGATCGGAACCGGGAAGTTCGTGGCGGCATCTAACGGGCCGGTGGTGTTCATGGAGCCGCCGATCAGGGTCGACCCGCAGGCGCTGGTCGGCTGGGCGGACTGCCCGTCCCCGTGCCACCACTACGACCATGGCTACCTGACCGGCGTACTGGGCGGTCTACGTGCGATGACGGGCCTCGGAGGGGTCTCCGGCGAGGAGCACCAGTTGGAGTTCGTCGGCGCGGGCACGGTGCTGCTGCAGTCGTCCGAGGCGCTGATGACGGAGCAGGCCACGGGGGCGCCTCCGCAGCAGCCCGGGGTGCCGGGCGGGGGCGGACCGGGCGGGGCCGGACCTGGCGCAGGCGGACCGCGCCTTCCCGGACAGCTGGGAGACCTCCAGCGTCGCTTCGGGCTGTGAGCGGTAGTGTGCGGGGTGTGACATCGAACGTCTGCACGCGATGTCACACGGAAGCCCTATTAGTTAGCCTTTCAACTTCCTTAGGTAGACTTCATTCATGGAGACCGAGACGGCCACCCGCTGGCTGACCAATGCGGAGCAGTGCGCCTGGCGCACCCACCTGGAGGTCAACAAGCTGCTGACCTACCAGCTCGAGAAGGATCTGCAGCCGTTCGGCCTGACAATGAACGACTACGAGATCCTGGTGAACCTGTCCGAGTCGGAGGACCGGCGGATGCGGATGAGCGACCTCGCCTCCGCCACGATGCAGTCCAAGAGCCGGCTCTCCCACCAGATCACCCGGATGGAGAACGCCCACCTGGTCCGTCGGGAGAACTGCGAGTCGGACCGCCGCGGACTCTACGCGGTCCTCACCGACCACGGCATGGAGACGATGCAGAAGGTCGCCCCGCACCATGTGGCGTCGGTGCGCCGACACTTCATCGACCTGCTCTCCCCCGAGGCCCTGATCGAGCTCGACAAGGCCCTCAAGCCCATCGCGGAGCACCTGCGGGGGCAGCGGGGACGACTCTGACGTCCTCCCCCTTCACGGCTTGCCTCTAGGCCCCGGGCGTGCCGCGGTCCGCGCCGGCGAGCGGCAGGCGGAGTTCGAAGAGGGCCCCGCCCGCCGGCGCCGCGCCCGCGGTGAGCGTGCCCCCGTGCCGTACGGCCACGTCCCGCGCGATGGCCAGGCCGAGACCGGCACCGCCGTCGTCCCGGCTGCGCGCCGCGTCCAGCCGTACGAACCGCTCGAAGATCCGCTCCCGGTCGGCCTCGGCCACCCCCTCGCCGTCGTCGGCGACACCCAGCACGGCCTCGCCGCCCTCCCGGCGCACGGTCACCGTGATCCGCTCCCGGGCGTGCCGCTCCGCGTTGTCCAGCAGGTTGGCGAGCACCCGCCCCAGCTGGCCGCGTGACCCGGAGACCTCGACGGGCTCCGCCTCCACCGTGACGCGCTCCCGCCCCGCGGCCCCCTCGCGGGCCAGCGCGGCCAGGTCCACCCGGGTGCCGGCGGGCCGCTCCCCCGCGTCCAGCCGGGCGAGCAGCAGCAGATCGGCGGCGAGGTTCTGCAGCCGTACGGTGTCCTCGACGGCGCCGTCCAGGTCGAGCAGCTCGGGGTGCGCGGCCGCGACCTCCAGCTGGGTGCGCAGCGAGGCGATGGGGCTGCGCAGTTCGTGCGAGGCGTCGGCGACGAACCGGCGCTGCCGCTCCACCGAGGACTCCAGCGCGGCGAGCGTGGCGTTGGTGGTGCGGGCGAGGCGGGCGACCTCGTCGTGCGTGGCCGGTTCGGGGACGCGGCGGCGGAGGTCCTCGGAGGCGGTGATCGCGGCCATCTCGCGGCGGATTCCCTCGACGGGGCGCAGCGCCCTCCCGGTGACCAGCCAGGTCACCGCGGCGACGACGCCGAGCAGCAGCGGGAAGCCGATGAGCATGGCGGTCAGCGCGGTGCCCACGGCACTGTGCTCGGCGGCCAGCGGGGCGCCCGCGTGGACGGTGAGGCGGCCTCCGTCGGGGGTCTCCACGTCCACGGAGGCGAAGCGGTAGTCCTCGGTGTCGCCGTCGATGGTGGCCGTGCCGTTGGTGAAGCTCGCGCCCGGGGAGATCTCGCCGGGGTCGAGGGATTCGTCGTCCCGGTCGTCGTCGCTGCCGCCGTCTTCACGGTCGTCGCCGTCTTCACGGTCGTCGCGGTCTTCACGGTCGTCGCGGTCTTCACGATCGTCGCGGTCGTCGTCGTCCGACCGCTCCGGCGCGGGGGTGACCTCGGAGGTGCCCGTGCCGCTGATCCGCTCCAGGTCCTCGGAGGCGGCGAGCAGGACGCCGTCCTCGTCGACGATCTGCACGGGGGTGTCCTCGGCGTCCAGTCCGGAGAGCTTGTCGAGGGGTGTGCGGGCGGCGAGTTCGGAGGCGACGGACTGCGCGGAACGCTCGGCCCGGGTGCCCGCCTCGCTCGTGAGGTTGGCGCGCAGGGACAGCAGGAGTGCGGTGCCGGCCGCGACGAGGGCCACGGCGACGACGAGGGTGGCGCCGAGCGTCGCCCGGGAGCGGACCGAGCCGAACAGCCGGCTCACGGCGCGGTCTCCAGCCGGTAACCGGCGCCGCGCACCGTGCGGATGAGGTCCGCGCGGAGCTTGCGGCGCAGGGCGCTGACGTAGACCTCGACGATGTTGGGGTCGCCCTCGTACGCGAAGTCCCAGACGTGCTCGAGGATCTCGGCCTTGGACACCACCTCACCGGCCCGCAGCACCAGGTGCTCCAGCACCGAGAACTCCTTCGCCGTCAGCTCGGCCTCCTCCTCGCCGAGCCACACCCGGCGGGCGGCGGTGTCCACCTTCAGGTCGCCGTGCACATGGACCGGGGACGCGCCCGCGGCCCGCCGGCGACGCAGCAGCGCCTTCACCCGGGCGACCAGCACGACGTACGAGAACGGCTTGGTCAGATAGTCGTCGGCGCCGGTGTCCAAGCCCTCGGCCTCGTCGTACTCGCCGTCCTTGGCGGTGAGCATCAGGATCGGCACGTCGTGCCCGGCGGCGCGCAGGGCGGCGCACACCCGGTAGCCGTTGAGGCCGGGCAGCATGATGTCGAGGATCACCAGGTCGTACGGCTCGGTCGTGGCCCGGTCCAGCCCCTCGCGGCCGTCGTGCACGACGTCGACGGCGTACCCCTCGGCGGTGAGTCCCTTGGCGAGGGAGAGGGCGAGGCGCTTTTCGTCCTCGACGATCAGGAGTCGCATGGGACCCAGGGTCGCAAAGGGAAGCTGAAGATCACTTCAGGCTGCTTCAGCTTCGGCTCAGCGTCGGTGGGCGACATTGATGTCGTACAGCGCGAAGCACACCGACTCGGGAGGAACGCACATGAAGCGCAACATCGTGATCGCCGTCGTCACGGCAGCGGCACTGGTGGGCGGGGGCACGGCGACGGCCCTGGCGGTCGCGGGGGACGACGAGAACACGACGTCGGTGACGCGCACGGACGACGACAGGGACGACCGCGACGACAGGCAGGACCGCGACGACGACCGCGACGACGACCGCGACGACGACGGGATCGGTGCCGCCGCCCCCGCCTCCGGCAAGGTGACCGCGGCCGAGGCCATCGCCGCCGCGTTGGACCACACCCCGGGCACGGCCGTCTCCGCCGAACTGGACGACGGCTCCTGGGAGATCGACGTCCTCGCCAAGGGCGACACCTGGCACACCGTCAGGATCGCCCCGGACACCGGGAAGGTGCTGGGCGCCCACCAGGACGACGAGGACGACGCGGCGGAGGTGCGGGCCGCGCTCAAGAACGCGAGCGTGACGGCCGAACAGGCCGCGCGGGCCGCGGAGTCCAAGGGCCCTGTGGTCTCCGTGGACCTGGACGACGACGGCGACGACCGAGCCTGGGACACGGAGACGCGCGCCTCCGGCGGGGAACGGGAGTGGAAGGTGGACCTGCGGTCGGGTGCGGTCGTGGCCGACCGGGACGACGACTGACCCGGGGCTCCGCCCCGGACCCCGCTCCTCAGACGCCGGAGGGGCTGTATGCAGCCCGTCCGGCGTTTGAGGACCAGGCCCGCAGGGCCGACAAGGGGGTCAGTTGCCCGTCAGGCCCTCGACCAGCTCGTCCGCCGCCCCGTACGGGTCCAGCTGACCCGAAACGATCCGCTCCGCGAGCGCCCCCAGGCGACGGTCGCCGTGGAGGTCGCCGATGCGGCGGCGCAGCGCCGTGACCGCGATCGTCTCGACCTCGTGCGCCGCGCGGGCGCGGCGACGCTCCGTGAGGACTCCCCGTTCCTCCATCCACGCCCGGTGCTTCTCCAGCGCCTCGACGACCTCGTCGACGCCCTCCTGGCGGGCGGCGACCGTCTTGACGATCGGAGGGCGCCAGTCGCCGGGGCCGCGGGACTCGCCGAGGCCCAGCATGTGGTTCAGCTCGCGGGCGGTGGCGTCCGCGCCGTCGCGGTCGGCCTTGTTGACGACGTAGACGTCGCCGATCTCCAGGATGCCGGCCTTGGCGGCCTGGATTCCGTCGCCCATGCCGGGGGCGAGGAGGACCACGGAGGTGTCGGCCTGGGAGGCGATCTCCACCTCCGACTGGCCGACGCCGACCGTCTCGACGAGGATCACGTCGCAGCCGGCCGCGTCCAGGACGCGGATGGCCTGCGGGGCGGCCCAGGCGAGGCCGCCGAGGTGGCCGCGGGTGGCCATGGAGCGGATGTAGACGCCCGGGTCGGAGGCGTGCTCCGACATCCGGACGCGGTCGCCGAGCAGGGCGCCCCCGGAGAAGGGGGAGGACGGGTCGACGGCCAGGACGCCGACCCGCTTGCCCTGTTTGCGGTACGCGGTCACCAGGGCCGAGGTGGACGTCGACTTGCCGACGCCCGGGGACCCGGTGAGGCCGACCACGTAGGCGTTGCCCGCGAGCGGCGCGAGGGCCGCCATGACCTCCCTGAGCTGCGGTGACGCCCCCTCCACCAGGGAGATCAGCCGGGCCACGGCCCGTGGCCTGCCCTCTCTGGCCTGGGCCACCAGAGTGGAGACGTCCTGCATCACAGCTCCGTTCACGTAAGGGAAGTCGGCAACAACCGGGTCAGGCCTTGGGTACCCGCACGATCAGCGCGTCACCCTGGCCGCCGCCACCGCACAGCGCCGCGGCGCCGACACCGCCGCCGCGCCGCTTCAGCTCCAGCGCCAGGTGCAGCACCAGCCGCGCGCCGGACATCCCGATCGGGTGGCCGAGGGCGATGGCGCCACCATTCACGTTCACCTTTTCGGCGGAAACACCGAGGTCCTTCATTGACTGCACGGCGACCGCCGCGAAGGCCTCGTTGATCTCGACCAGGTCGAGGTCGGACACCTCCAGGCCCTCCTTCTTGAGGGCGTGCAGGATGGCGTTCGACGGCTGCGACTGCAGCGAGTTGTCGGGGCCGGCCACGTTGCCGTGGGCGCCGATCTCGGCGATCCACTCCAGGCCCAGTTCCTGCGCCTTGGCCTTGCTCATCACGACCACGGCGGCGGCGCCGTCGGAGATCTGCGAGGAGGAGCCGGCGGTGATGGTGCCGTCCTTGGCGAACGCCGGGCGCAGCTTGCCGAGGGACTCGGCGGTGGTGTCGCCGCGGATGCCCTCGTCCTTGCTGAACAGCACCGGGTCGCCCTTGCGCTGCGGGATCTCGACCGGGGTGATCTCGGCCTCGAAGACGCCGTTCTTCTGCGCGGCGGCGGCCCGCTGGTGGGACAGGGCGGCGATCTCGTCCTGCTCGGCGCGGCCGATGCCGAGGCGGGTGTTGTGCTTCTCCGTGGACTCGCCCATGGCGATGTTCTCGAAGGCGTCGGTCAGGCCGTCGTGCGCCATCGCGTCGAGCACCTGCACCGCGCCGTACTTGTAGCCCTCGCGGGACTTCGGCAGCAGGTGGGGGGCGTTGGTCATGGACTCCTGGCCACCGGCCACGACCACGTCGAACTCGCCCGCGCGGATGAGCTGGTCGGCCAGCGCGATGGCGTCGAGGCCGGAGAGACACACCTTGTTGATGGTGAGCGCCGGGACGTTCATCGGGATGCCGGCCTTCACGGCCGCCTGGCGCGCCGGGATCTGCCCCGCCCCGGCCTGGAGCACCTGGCCCATGATCACGTACTGGACCTGGTCGCCGCCGATCCCCGCACGGTCGAGGGCGGCCTTGATCGCGAAGCCGCCGAGGTCGGCTCCGGAGAACGACTTCAGCGAACCGAGCAGCCGACCCATGGGGGTGCGGGCGCCCGCGACGATGACGGACGTCGTGCCGTTCGTTGCGGATGATGCAGATGATGCAGAAGTCATGAGCTGCGGTCCCCTTCCGGCTGCACAGCCGAGGAGTGAACGAGGGTTTACTTCGAATGTACTGACGCGCGGGTGACCCCGTCATCGGCCTTTCGGTGTGATCGCGCGCACGTTGCGTAACCGCCCCGGGGGCGCTGCACTGAATCCATGCTGACGCGAATCGACCACATCGGGATCGCCTGCTTCGACCTCGACAAGACCGTGGAGTTCTACCGCTCCACCTACGGCTTCGAGGTGTTCCACTCGGAGGTCAACGAGGAGCAGGGCGTGCGCGAGGCCATGCTGAAGATCAACGAGACCTCGGACGGCGGCGCCTCCTACCTGCAGCTCCTCGAGCCGACCCGCGAGGACTCCACCGTCGCCAAGTGGCTCGCGAAGAACGGCGAGGGCGTCCACCACATCGCTTTCGGTACGGCGGACGTCGACGCGGAGGCGGCGGACATCAAGGAGAAGGGCGTACGCGTTCTGTACGAAGAGCCCCGGCGCGGTTCCATGGGGTCACGGATCACCTTCCTGCACCCGAAGGACTGCCACGGCGTACTGACAGAACTGGTCACTTCCGCGCCCGTTGAGTCCTCCGAGCACTGACCCACGTACATAGGGGCCGGTAGGGTTGGGTCTGGTCGCCGCTCGAAGCGTGGTGACCGAGTCCCGTCGTGTTCGGCGACGGGATCGCCGGGGCCGGGTGGCGGGGGGCGAGCGCGGGGCGGCAGCCCATGCTCCGCCGATGATCTGACACCATTCCCCGGGGGCTCCGTTCGGGATGGGCGGGGCTCGGCCAGACTTGCGACCAGGGGACGGATGGGACCGCGCAGTGCGGGGCTACGAGAGCCAGGAGCGAGAGCCGGCGGCTGACGTCGACCACCTCTCTCGGTTCGAAGCCGAGATGAAGCGGCTGAAGACCGAGCGGGAAAAGGCGATCCAGCACGCCGAGGACCTCGGCTACCAGGTCGAGGTGCTGCGCGCCAAGCTGCACGAGGCGCGGCGCACCATCATGTCCCGGCCCGCCTACGAGGGCGGCGACATCGGCTACCAGGCCGAGCAGTTGCTGCGCAACGCGCAGATGCAGGCCGACCAGCTCCGCGCGGACGCCGAGCGGGAGCTGAGCCAGGCCCGCGCCCAGACCCAGCGCATCCTCCAGGAGCACGCCGAGCAGGCCGCCCGTCTCCAGGCGGAGCTGCACCAGGAGGCGGTGACCCGCCGCCAGCAGCTCGACCAGGAGCTGGCCGAGCGCCGCCAGACCGTCGAGACGCACGTCAACGAGAACGTGGCGTGGGCGGAGCAGCTGCGCGCCCGCACCGAGGAGCAGGCCCGCCGCCTGCTGGAGGAGACCCGCGCCGAGCGGGAACAGGCCCTGGCCGCCGCACGCGAGGAGGCCGAGCGGCTGACCGCCGAGGCCCGCCGCCGGCTGCAGAGCGAGGCGGAGGCCGCCCGCAGCGAGGCCGAGCAGCTGCTGCGCCGCGCCCGCACGGACGCCGAGCGCCTGCTGAACGCCGCGTCCACGCAGGCCCAGGAGGCCACGGAGCACGCCGAGCAGCTGCGCACCTCCACCGTCACCGAGTCGGAGTCGGCGCGCCGCCGGGCGCAGGAGATGAGCCGGGCCGCCGAGGAGCGGATGGCCGCGGCGGAGAGCGCGCTGCGCGAGGCGCGCTCCGAGGCCGAGAAGGTGCTCACCGAGGCGAAGGAGGCCGCCGCCAAGGCGCTGGCGTCCGCCGAGGCCGCCAACGAGACCCGGACGCGCACCGCCAAGGAGCAGGTGGCGCGGCTGGTCAGCGAGGCGACCAAGGAGGCGGAGGCCACCAAGGCGGACGCCGAGCAGCTGGTCGCCGACGCCCGCGCCGAGGCGGAGAAGATCGTCGCGGAGGCCGCGGAGAAGGCCCGTACGCTCACGGCCGAGGAGTCGGCCACCCAGCTGTCCAAGGCGGCCAAGACCGCCGAGGACGTGCTCAACAAGGCCTCCGAGG
Source organism: Streptomyces cellulosae (assembly GCA_014655195.1). Taxonomy (GTDB): domain Bacteria; phylum Actinomycetota; class Actinomycetes; order Streptomycetales; family Streptomycetaceae; genus Streptomyces; species Streptomyces cellulosae. The sequence continues at coordinate 45,866 of BNBH01000029.1, forward strand.
AGGCCAAGCGGACCACCAAGGCCGCCGCCGAGGAGGCCGAGCGGATCCGCCGCGAGGCGGAGGCCGAGGCGGACCGGCTGCGCGCCGAGGCGCACGACATCGCCGAGCAGCTCAAGGGCGCGGCGAAGGACGACACCAAGGAGTACCGCGCCAAGACGGTCGAGCTGCAGGAGGAGGCGCGCCGGCTGCGCGGCGAGGCCGAGCAGCTGCGCGCCGACGCGGTCGCCGAGGGCGAGAAGATCCGCGCGGAGGCCCGCAAGGAGGCCGTGGCGCAGATCGAGGAGGCGGCGAAGTCCGCCGAGGAGCTGCTCGCCAAGGCGAAGGCGGACGCGGACGAACTGCGCTCCACCGCGCAGACGGACAGCGAGAAGGTCCGCACCGAGGCCATCGAGCGCGCCACGACGCTGCGCCGGCAGGCCGAGGAGACCCTGGAGCGCACCCGCAAGGAGGCCGAGCGGCACCGCGCGGAGGCCGAGGAGCAGGCGGAGGCCCTCAAGGAGGACGCCGAGCGGGCCGCGCGCGAGCTGCGCGAGGAGACCGAGCGGGCCGTCGAGGCGCGCCGCGCGGAGGCCGCCGAGGAGCTGACCCGGCTGCACACCGAGGCCGAGGAGCGTCTCGCCTCGGCCGAGCAGGCGCTGAGCGACGCGCGCGAGGAGGCCGCCCGGATCCGCCGTGAGGCGACCGAGGAGGCCGAGCGGCTGCGCACGGAGGCCGCCGAGCGGATCCGTACGCTTCAGCAGCAGGCCGAGCAGGAGGCCGAGCGGCTGCGCGACGAGGCCGCCGCGGACGCGTCCGCGTCCCGGGCCGAGGGCGAGGCCGTCGCCGTGCGGCTGCGGTCGGAGGCCGCGGCCGAGGCGGAGCGGCTCAAGTCGGAGGCGCAGGACAGCGCGGACCGGATGCGCGCGGAGGCCCAGGCGGCCGCCGAGCGGATCGGCACGGAGGCCTCCGAGACGCTGGCCGCCGCGCAGGAGGAGGCCAACCGGCGGCGCCGGGAGGCCGAGGAGCTTCTCGGCGCGGCCCGCGAGGAGGCCGACGAGGAGCGCCGGCGGGCCCGCGAGCAGAGCGAGGAGCTGCTGGCCGCGGCGCGCACCCGTGTCGAGGAGGCGCAGGCCGAGGCCGTACGGCTGGTCGAGGAGGCGGACCGGCGCGCCACGGAGATGGTGTCGGCGGCCGAACTCCACGCCCAGCAGGTGCGGGACTCCGTCGCGGGGCTGCACGAGCAGGCGCAGGAGGAGATCACCGGGCTGCGCAGCGCCGCCGAGCACGCGGCGGACCGCACCCGGCGCGAGGCCGAGGAGGAGGCGGACCGGGTCCGCGCCGACGCCTACGCGGAGCGGGAGCGGGCCGGCGAGGACGCGGCCCGGATGCGGCGAGACGCGCGGGAGGAGGCCGAGGAGGCCAAGTCTCTCGCGGAGCGCACGGTTTCGGAGGCGATCACGGAGGCGGACCGGATCCGCGCCGAGGTCTCCGAGCACGCGCAGCGGCTGCGCACCGAGGCGTCCGACGCGGTCGCCGAGGCCGAGCAGGCCGCGGCGCGCACCCGGGCGGAGGCCCGCGAGGACGCCAACCGGATCCGTTCGGACGCGGCGACGCAGGCGGACACGCTCATCACCGAGGCGCGCAGCGAGGCGGAGCGGCTCACCGACGAGACGGTCGCCGAGGCCGAGCGGGTGCGTTCGGAGTCGGTCGCCAAGGCGGAGAAGCTCATCGCGGACGCCACCGGAGACGCGGAGCGGCTGCGCGCCGAGGCCGCGGAGACGGTGGGGTCGGCTCAGCAGCACGCGGAGCGGCTGCGGCACGAGGCCGAGCGGGTCAAGGCCGACGCGGAGTCGGAGGCGGAGCGGCTGGTGTCGTCCGCGCGCGACGAGGCGGAGCGGACGCTGGACGAGGCCCGCAGGGAGGCCAACAAGCGGCGTTCGGAGGCGGCCGAGCAGGTCGACACCCTCATCACGGAGACCACCGCCGAGGCGGACAAGCTGCTCACGGAGGCGCAGCAGCAGGCGCTGAAGACGAAGGCGGAGGCCGAGTCGCAGGCGGACACCATGGTGGGCGCGGCCCGCAGCGAGGCCGACCGGCTGGTGTCCGAGGCGCGGGTCGAGGGCAACTCCCTGGTGGAGAAGGCTCGTACGGACGCCGACGAGCTGCTGGTCGGCGCGCGCCGGGACGCGACGCAGATCCGGGAGCGCGCCGAGGAGCTGCGCGACCGCATCACCAGCGAGATCGAGCAGCTCCACGAGCGGGCCCGGCGCGAGGCCGCGGAGACCATGAAGTCGGCCGGCGACCGCTGCGACGCGCTGATCAAGGCCGCGGAGGAGCAGCTGGCCAAGGCGGAGGCCAAGGCGAAGGAGATCGTCTCCGAGGCCAACTCCGAGGCGGGCAAGGTGCGCATCGCCGCCGTGAAGAAGGCCGAGGGTCTTCTGAAGGAGGCGGAGCAGAAGAAGGCCACGCTCGTGAAGGAGGCCGAGGAGCTGAAGGCCGAGGCGGTGCGCGAGGCACGGCGCACCGTCGAGGAGGGCAAGCGCGAACTGGAGGTCCTCGTCCGGCGCCGCGAGGACATCAACGCGGAGATCTCGCGCGTCCAGGACGTCCTGGAAGCCCTGGAGTCCTTCGAGGCCCCGGCGGGCGGCAAGGACAACGGCGTCAAGGCGGGGGCCGCGGCGGGTGCTACCCGTACGGGTGGCAAGTCAGCCGAGAGTTAGCAAACCACGCGAAATCCCTTGTACGGTGAGGGCTTTGACCATGGCTTTGGCAAGGCTTCCGGCGGCGAGCCACTCAAAAGGGGTGTCATCTTCCGTATCAAACGTGCATCCGCTCGATGACACAGCGCTTCGGCCCCTAGGATTCCACCTATCACCTCACCGGTCTCATTCGACAGGAACCCCATGAGCGACACTTCCCCCTACGGCTTCGAGCTTGTGCGGCGTGGGTACGACCGCGCTCAGGTGGACGAACGTATCTCCAAGCTCGTCTCCGACCGTGACAGCGCTCTCGCCCGCATCACCGCTCTGGAAAAGCGCATCGAAGAGCTCCACCTCGAGACGCAGAACGCCCAGGCCCAGATCAACGACGCCGAGCCGTCGTACGCGGGCCTCGGCGCACGCGTGGAGAAGATCCTCCGTCTCGCCGAGGAGGAGGCCAAGGATCTGCGCGAGGAGGCCCGTCGCGCCGCGGAGCAGCACCGCGAGCTCGCCGAGTCGGCCGCCCAGCAGGTGCGCAACGACGCCGAGTCCTACGCCGCCGAGCGCAAGGCCAAGGCGGAGGACGAGGGCGTCCGGATCGTCGAGAAGGCCAAGGGCGAGGCCGCCCAGCTGCGCTCCGAGGCGCAGAAGGACGCCCAGTCCAAGCGCGAGGAGGCGGACGCCCTCTTCGAGGAGACCCGCGCCAAGGCCGCCCAGGCCGCCGCGGACTTCGAGACGAACCTGGCGAAGCGCCGCGAGCAGTCCGAGCGCGACCTGGCCTCGCGTCAGGCCAAGGCCGAGAAGCGCCTCGCGGAGATCGAGCACCGCGCGGAGCAGCTGCGCCTGGAGGCCGAGAAGCTGCGCACGGACGCCGAGCGCCGGGCCCGCCAGACGGTGGAGACCGCCCAGCGCCAGGCCGAGGACATCGTGGCCGACGCCAACGCCAAGGCCGACCGGATCCGTTCGGAATCCGAGCGCGAGCTGGCGGCGCTGACCAACCGCCGCGACTCCATCAACGCCCAGCTGACCAACGTCCGCGAGATGCTGGCGACCCTCACGGGTGCCGCGGTCGCCGCCACCGGCGCGCCCGCCACCGATGACGAGCCCGTCTCCCGCGGCGTCCCGGCCCAGCAGTCCCGGTAACACCACCGGAGCACCGGACCCGGGTGAAGCCCTCTGCCACTGCGGTGGCAGAGGGCTTCACCCCGTTCTAGCGTGGCCGCATGATCGAGCTGGAGGGTCTGACCAAGCGGTACGGCGAGAAGGTCGCGGTGGACCACCTGACCTTCACCGTCCGGCCGGGCATCGTCACGGGCTTCCTCGGCCCGAACGGCGCCGGCAAGTCGACCACCATGCGGATGATCCTGGGGCTCGACCACCCCACCGCGGGCGACGTGCGCATCGACGGCACGCACTACGAACGGCTCCAGGACCCGCTGACGTACATCGGCGCCCTGCTGGAGGCCAAGGGCGTGCACCCGGGGCGCAGCGCCTACAACCATCTGCTGTGGCTCGCGCAGAGCAACGGCATCCCCGAACGGCGGGTGCGGGAGGTGCTCGACGAGGTCGGCCTGACGGCGGTGGCGCGGAAGAAGGCCAAGGGGTTCTCGCTCGGCATGGGGCAGCGGCTGGGCATCGCCGCCGCGCTGCTGGGCGACCCGCGGATCCTGATGTTCGACGAGCCGGTCAACGGCCTCGACCCCGAGGGCATCCACTGGATCCGCACGCTGATGAAGTCGCTGGCCCAGCAGGGCCGCACGGTGTTCGTCTCCTCCCATCTGATGAGCGAGATGGCCCTGACGGCGGACCACCTCGTCGTCATCGGGCAGGGCCGGCTGCTCGCCGACACCTCGATGGCCCAGTTCATCGAGCGGAACTCCCGCTCCTACGTCCGGGTGCGCAGCCCGCAGCGCGAGGCCCTGCTGGACGCGCTGCACCAGGCGGGCGTCACCGCCGTGGACGGCCCGGACGGGACGCTGGAGGTGGACGGGACGCCCGCCGGGACGATCGGCGAACTGGCCGCGGCCAACGGGGTGGTGCTGCACGAACTGAGCCCCCAGCAGGCGTCCCTGGAGGAGGCCTTCATGCAGCTGACGGCGGAGTCGGTCGAGTACCACGCGCACGCCGGCACGCCCCTGCCCCCGCAGCAGCAGCAACGGCAACAGCAGCAGTGGGGCGAGAGCTGGAGGAAGGGCTGAGCATGGCGACGGCACAGGTCGTACGGTCGGAGTGGACCAAGATCCGGTCGGTGGCGTCGACCGTGTGGACGCTGTCCACCGCGGTGGTCGTCACCATCGCCCTCGGCATGCTGATCTCGGCGCTGTCGAAGAACGAGTTCGACAACCTGAGCCAGCGGGAGAAGCTCTCCTTCGACCCGACGTTCATCAGCTTCGCCGGGACCGGTCTGGGCCAGCTCGCGATGATCGTGTTCGGGGTGCTGGTGGTGTCGAACGAGTACAGCACCGGGATGATCCGCGCCTCGCTGGCGGCCGTGCCCAAGCGGGGCGTCTTCCTGTTCAGCAAGCTCGCGGTGGCCACGGCGCTGGTGTTCGTGGTCGGGATGGCGACCAGCTTCGCCACGTTCTTCCTGGGCCAGCTGATGCTCGGCGACCTGAAGGCGTCCATCGGCGACGACGGGGTGCTGCGCGCGGTGTTCGGCGGCGGGCTCTACATGACGCTGATCGCCCTGTTCTCGATGGGGGTGGCCACGATGCTGCGCTCCCCCATGCTGTCGCTGGGCATCCTGATGCCCTTCTTCTTCCTGATCTCCAACATCCTCGGCAACGTCAGCGCCACCGAGAAGGTGGGCCGGTTCCTGCCCGACCAGGCGGGCAGCAAGATCATGCAGGTGGTCACCCCGGTGGACGACGACACCCCGTACGGGCCGTGGGGCGGCCTCGGCATCATGGCGCTGTGGGTCATCGCGGCCGTCGTCGGCGGCTACGTCCTGCTGAAACGGCGTGACGCCCAGTGAACGACCGTTCGGGACCGGTTCCGGCCCGCCCGTGAAGCACCCTTGAACGGAACCGTCAGCGCCCCGATAAGCTCCTAACCCTTACGGGGGGCGTATGCCCCGCTGTCCTGAACCTTTCGATGGGTGCGGAGCATGATCGAGGCAGTCGGCCTGACCAAGCGGTACGGCGACAAGACCGCTGTGTACAACCTTTCCTTCCAGGTGCGTCCCGGCGCCGTCACCGGCTTCCTGGGCCCCAACGGCTCGGGCAAGTCGACGACGATGCGGATGATCCTCGGTCTGGACAACCCCACGGCGGGCCATGTCACGATCTGCGGCCACCCGTACGACAAGCTGCCCAACGCCCCCCGTCAGGTGGGCGCGCTGCTGGACGCCAAGGCGGTGCACGGCGGCCGGTCCGCCCGCAACCACCTGCTCAGCCTGGCCCAGCTGTCGGGCATCCCGGCCCGCCGGGTGGACGAGGTGCTGGGCGTGGTGGGTCTGCACGAGGTGGCGGGCCGGCGGTCCAAGGGCTTCTCCCTCGGCATGGGGCAGCGCCTGGGCATCGCCGCCGCGCTGCTGGGCGACCCGCAGGTGCTGCTGTTCGACGAGCCGGTCAACGGCCTCGACCCCGAGGGCATCCTCTGGGTGCGCAACCTGATGAAGTCGCTGGCCGCCGAGGGCCGTACGGTCTTCGTCTCCTCCCACCTGATGAGCGAGATGGCGCTGACCGCCGACCATCTCATCGTGATCGGCCGCGGCCAGCTCATGGCCGACATGAGCGTGAAGGACTTCATCTCCCACAACTCCGCCGACTTCGCGCGGGTGCGCACGCCGGACAGCGAGCCGCAGCAGCGCGAGAAGCTGTCGGCGGCGATCACCGAGGCCGGCGGCCACGTCCTGCCCGAGCAGGACGGCGCGCTGCGGGTGACGGGACTGCCGCTGCCCAGGATCAGCGACCTGGCCCACGACCACGACGTACGGCTGTGGGAGCTGTCGCCGCACCAGGCGTCCCTGGAGGAGGCGTACATGCGGATGACGCAGGGGGCCGTCGACTACCGCTCGACCACCGACCAGAAGGAAGGGCTCCAGCAGCCGCTGCCGCCGGGCGCGCAGCCGCCGATGCCGGTGCCGGGCCAGGGCCAGCCCGGCTGGTACGCCCCGCCGCCGCCCCAGCAGGGCGGGCAGCCCTTCGCCCCGCCGCAGGCCGCCCCCGCGGGCCCCTACGGCGCTCCTGCGGCCCCCGCGTCCGCTCCGGCCGCCCCGGTGGCGAACCCGTACGCGCAGCCTCCGCAGGCGCCGCAGAGCGCCCCGCAGCCCGCCCCCTCCGCCGAGCCGACCAAGTCCGAGGACGCCCGATGAGCACGCCCCCGCCCCCGATGCCGCACAGCGCCGCACCCGAGTGGCCGGCCGCACCCGGTGCCGCGCCCTCCGCACCGGCGTACCCCACCTACACGTCGCCCATCCCGGTGGTGCGCACCCACCTCGGGCACGCGCTCGCCTCCGAGTGGACGAAGATCCGGTCGGTGCGCTCGACCATGTGGACGCTGGGCGTGCTCGTCGCGCTCGTGGTCGGCATCGGTCTGCTGACCGGCCTGGTGATCGCCGGCTCCGACCCCGACCTGGCCGGGGAGAGCCCGCTGTCGCTGGGCTTCTTCGGTCTGCTGCTGGGCTCGATGTGCCTCATCACGCTGGGCGTGCTGACCACCGCCTCCGAGTACGGCACGGGCATGATCCGCACGACGATGGTCGCCTGCCCCAGCCGCGGCCGGGTGCTGGCGGCGAAGGCCCTGGTGTTCTTCCTGGTCGCCTTCGTGGTGACCGTGGTGTGCGCGTCGGTCGTGGGCCTGCTGCACATGTCGCTGCTGGAGGAGTACAACGCGGCCGAGCCCTCCGTCGAGGAATGGCTGAAGGGCACGGTCGGCATCTCGCTCTACCTGGCGCTGCTCGGCACCCTGTCGCTGGCGGTCGGCTCGATCGTGCGGCACTCGGCGGGCGCCATCACCATCATGATCGCGCTGGTCCTCGCCCCGCTGGTCATCGCGATGTTCATGTTCTCGCCCTCGCTGGCGGACGTGCAGCAGGCGCTGTTCGAGTACTCCATCCCGAACCAGATGAGCGTCTTCTACTCCACGTCCCTGTCGGAGTCGGGCCCGTCGGGCTGGGACCCGCTGTGGATCATGCTCGTCGTGACGGGGGCGGCGCTCGCCTTCGCGTTCACCCTGCTGCGGAAGCGGGACGTCTAGGAACGTCCAGGGGGCCCGGAGAACTCTGGGGCTCCGTCAGAACCTCGGCGCGTTACGGGACCGCTGCACCCGCGTGGTGCGGCGGTCCTTCGCGTTCCAGCAGGCCTTGTGCCAGTGCCGGCGCTCGTCGACGCCGGAGTGCTCGGGCCAGGCCACCACGTGCGGCACCCCGTCCGGGATCAACTGGTCGCAGCCCGGGCACCGGTAGGACTTGCCGCGGGCGCTGCTGCCCGCCACGTGCCGCACGCTCCAGTCCTCGCCCCGCCAGGACTCGGTGGACTGCCAGCCGCCGTACCTCCCGGAGCGGTCGTCCTCGGCGCTCCGGCCGGACGAACCGGCTCCCTTGGGTCGGTTGCGACGCGGGGACACAGGACACCTCACGGGGCTATACAGGATGCACGGACCGCGTCCAGCCTAGCCGCCGCGGGCCCGGGTACGCGTACGCCGCCAATCGCCACAAGTCACTCCCCGGCGCGCGGCGGCCCTGTATGAGCGGCCGATTCTGCAGACAATCCGCAAAATCGCTCACCCGGCCGTGTCCTCGGCACGTGTCGGGCGGTTATGCCCTGCGGGGGAGCTCCGCGTCGGAGCCAAGGAAGCAGGAAAAGCAATGCGCGTTGGAAGTTTCGTGTTGGCGGCCCGGTTCCCCGGGCAGGGCGAAGGGGAGGCGCTGCACCGCGCCGTCCGCTCCGCCGAGGTGGCCGAGGAGTCGGGGCTCGACACGGTCTGGCTGGCCGAGCACCACTTCGTGCCCTACGGCACCTGCCCGTCCGCCGTCACCCTGGCGGCCATGCTGCTCGGCCGCACCCGGCGGCTGCGCGTGGGCACGGCGGTCAGTGTGCTGCCCACCGCCCACCCGGTCGCGCTCGGCGAGCAGGCCGCGCTGCTGCACGTCGCCAGCGGCGGACGGTTCTCGCTGGGCCTCGGCCGCGGCGGCCCGTGGGTGGACCTGGAGGTCTTCGGGGCCGGATTGGAGGCGTACGAGAGGGGGTTCCCGGAGGCCCTGGACCTGCTGCTGCGCTGGCTGCGCGAGCCGTCCGTGGGCGCCGACGGCGAGCGGTACAGGTTCCGCGAGGTGCCGGTCGTCCCCCGCCCCACGGAGGCGCTCACCGAGGCCGCGGGCCCGGAGGTCGTGGTCGCCTGCACCTCCCCCGCGAGCGTACGGCTGGCCGCCGAGCGCGGGCTGCCGATGCTGCTGGGCATGCACGTCGGGGACGAGGAGAAGGCCGAGATGGTCGCCCTGTGGCGGCGTCACGCGCGCGCCGCCGGCCGGACGTCCGCCGAGATCGAGGACGCGGCCCATGTCTCCGCCGGGGTCTGCCAGATCGCGGACCGGCGCGCGGACGCGGCCGAGACACTGCTGAAGGCCATGCCGGGCTGGCTGAAACAAGGGCTGGACGCGCATGTGACGGTGGACGGCCGCGAGCGCCGGATGCGCGACCCGCTGGCCTACACCGAGCTGCTGTGCGGGCTGCACCCGGTGGGCACCCCGCGGCTGTGCGCCGACCGGCTCGCCGCGACCAGCGAGCGGACCGGCATCTCCCGCTTCGCGCTGCTCGTCGAGGGCTCCGGGGACCTGGCGGCGACCGAGGAGAACGTACGGCGGCTCGGCGCCGAAGTGCTCCCCCAACTCACCTGACCGGTCGGGGCGTTCCAAGGATGCTTGCCGCCCCGGTACAGACTGCACCTCCCGCGTACGGAGCGGCAAGCCATCGATGGAGCGTCAGCAGTCGCGCAGTTCCGGCGACTGGTTGAGCAGTTGGCTGCGCACCGAGGTGAAGCGGGCCAGCGTCTCGTCGACCGAGGAGTCAAGCGGGAACACGGCCACCCGGTGGCAGTTCTGGAAGGCCAGCCGAACACCGAAGTGCCGTTGCAGCGCGCCGCGTATCGCGTCACTCGCGAGCGCACGCAGCAGCTGACCGCGTGCCTGCTCGTCCGGCGGAGGCGTCTGGTTGTCGGCGAAGGCTCCGCCGTCCACCTTCAGCTGGGCCACCAGGGAGCTGATCATCTCCCACGCGTAGGGCAGGGAGGTCCGGACGCAGTCGACGAAGGCAGCTTCGTCGACCTCGCCTCGCTCGGCCTGTTCGAGTAGGGCCGGTGAGACGTCGAGCGACATGGGTTCTCCTCTCGCACCCCCAGTACTCGGGGGTTGCCTGACAGATAAGGGAGTGCGCGAGAACGGGCACGCTGCGTACACAGTCCGCGACCTCCCGTTCAATACCGTAAGCAACGGACGGTGACCGCACCAGGAGAACGGGCGGATGCGGAACTTCCTGTAGGCCGGAAATCGGCCATCGCGGAACACGCGTTTTCCAGGAGATACAGGACGCGCCTCACGCGCCCCGGGGGGCACCTGTGAGGGCGAATCGCGTCCACCCCGGCCGGTCGAGTAGCGTTGCCGACCATGCGTCTCGTCATTGCCCGCTGCTCCGTGGACTACGCCGGGCGGCTCACCGCGCACCTGCCGTCCGCACCTCGTCTGATCCTCGTCAAGGCGGACGGCAGCGTCTCGATCCATGCCGACGACCGGGCCTACAAGCCCCTCAACTGGATGTCGCCGCCGTGCACCCTGAAGGAGGGCACCGGCGAACAGGAGGGCGTCTGGACCGTCGTCAACAAGGCGGGCGAGAAGCTCATCATCACGATGGAGGAGATCCTCCACGACTCGTCGCACGAACTCGGCGTCGATCCCGGCCTGATCAAGGACGGCGTGGAAGCACACCTTCAGGAACTGCTCGCCGACCGCATCGAGACCCTCGGCGAGGGCTACACCCTGATCCGCCGCGAGTACATGACCGCGATCGGTCCGGTCGACATCCTGTGCCGGGACGCCGACGGGCAGACCGTCGCCGTGGAGATCAAGCGGCGCGGCGAGATCGACGGCGTGGAGCAGCTCACCCGCTACCTGGAACTCCTCAACCGCGATCCGCATCTCGCGCCGGTGCGCGGCATCTTCGCCGCCCAGGAGATCAAGCCGCAGGCCCGGGTGCTCGCCTCCGACCGCGGCATCGGCTGCCAGATCCTCGACTACGACGCCCTGCGCGGCATCGAGGACGACAAGCTGCGCCTGTTCTGAGCGGCGCGCCACGACGGCGCGCGCAGGGGGGGCCGGGTTCCGTGCGGAACCCGGCCCCCCTGTCGTCTGCGGCGCGTCGGGCGGCTTAGATCAGCGTTTCCGACTCCTCGGGCGAGGCCTGATCCGTGCTCTGCGTGGCGGTCGTGGAGGTCTCGACGGGAGATGAGGAGGCGGGACCACTGGCGGAGTTGCTGGTGGACGGCTCCTCCGGCGACGTGGTGGGGCTCTCCGTCGGCTGCTCCGTGGGTTCCTCCGAGGGCTCTTCGGTCTCCGTCTCGGTCGGCGTGGGTGAGTTCGACGTAGGCGGCCTCGGCGACTTGGTCGGCTTCGTCGGCGTGCCGCCCGGCGACGACGGCCGCGTCGACTCGTCCGGCTCCTCCGTGCGCGTCTCGTCGTCCGAGGGTTCGTCGGACCCGGTGGCCGTCGGCGTCGGGTCGTCCGCGGTGCCGGGCGTGCCGTCGGGACCGGGGTCGGAGGGGCGGCTGGTGGCCTTGCCCGTGTCGCCCTTGTTGCCGGCGGCCGGGTCCGCGTCGAGGCTGCCGTCGTCCAGGCCCTGGCTGGCGGACGGGTTCACGCCCACGTTCTCCGAGGGCGACGCGGGGTCGTTGCCGGACGTGGCGCCGAGGGTGACGACGGTGCCCAGGACGGCGACGAGCAGCGCGCCCGCGCCCGCCGCGACCAGGTTCCGCTTGGCGAGTCCCTTGACGCCGCCCCCGACGCCGTCCTTGGTCTGCTGCGGGACCGTAGCGGCCGGCACGGCGCGGGAGACGACCAGACCGGTGTCCGCGGGGGGCTGGAGGTCGGGGAAGGCCATCGGCACCCCGCGTGGCGGGGACGCCGACTCCTCGACGTGCGCCTCGGGCACCTCCTCCGCCGCGGTCGGCGCGATCGAGAGCGGGACGCCGGAGCGGTCGGCGACGAGGGCCAGCGCCCTGCGTCCCGCGACCGTGCCGCGCTTGTCGGAGAGGGCGCCGCGCAGGCCGATGGACGCCTCCAGCTCTGCGCGCGCCCGGTCGAGCTGTCCGGCACACAGCGCGTGGATGCCCAGCTCGTGGTGGAAGTAGGCCTGTTCACCCACGTCCCCGGCGATGCGGGCGGCCTCCGCGCCGGCCCGCAGCGCCCGCTCCCAGGCGCTCCAGTGGAGCCCGGCGGCGAAGGCGGGCGCGGCGGTGCGGGCGAGCTGCACGGCGGTGCTGGGCTCGTCGGCCGTGCCGCCGGCGATCGGCGACAGGGCGGTGAGCGCGGCGAGGACCGCGTCGGACTCGGCGCAGACGCGCTCCGGGGTCACCGAGGGGTGTCCGGTCCACCAGGCGTAGTGCTGCGCGGCCTCGCGGATGCGGGCGTCGGCGTCGTCGGTGTACCCGGCGGCCTCCAGCTGGGCGGGGACGCCGGCGGCGAGCCGGTGGCGGGCGCCGACCGGGGAGACGAGGCCGCAGGAGACGAGTTCGCCGAGGGCGGCGTCGGCGTGGGTGTCGCCCACCAGGGCGGGCAGGTGCGCCTGGTGCGGCACCTCGCCGCCGAGCGCGACGGCGAACCGCAGGGTGGCGCGGGCGGAGGCGCTGAGCCGGGAGGCGAGCAGCGGGGCGGGCGCGGCGGCCTCGCCGAGGGAGGGCAGCGGGACGTCGTCGCCGTCGGCGGGGTCGTGGGGCGTCTCGTCGGGCCGTACGTCCTCGAAGACGCCGAACTCGTCGACGGCGCTGGTGCCGGCCCGCAGCCGGTCGCGCTGGCGCAGCAGGGCGCCCGCCTGGACGAAGCGCAGCGGCAGGCCCTCGGACTCGAACCACAGGTCGCCCGCCCAGGTGGCCTCCTCGTCGGTGAGGGTGCGGCCGACGGCGTGCCCGAGCAGGTCGAGGCCTGCCGCGCGATCGAGGCCCGGCAGTTCGACGTCCTCGACGCCGGAGTCGGCGGAGGGGTCGGCCACGTCCGGGGTGGCGGAGAAGAGGAAGGCGCACTCGGGGGTGGCGTCCAGCAGCTCGTCGAGCGGGACCCCGCCGAACTCCAGGTCGTCCACGACGACGACGGCGCCGATCTCCCGGACGCTCTCGAGGAGTTCGTCCCGGTCGGGTCGGTGCAGGGGCGCGTCGAAGACGGCGTGGAAGAGGTCGTGGAGGAGGTCGTCGGCGGTGCGGCGGTGGCCGTTGAGGCGGACCACCCCGTCGGGCGCGAGGTCGGCACAGTCCTCGGCGACGACGTCGAGCAGCCGGGTGCGGCCGGAACCGCCGGGGCCGACGAGACGCACGGAGCGGCCGCGGGCGAGCAGCCGTACCAGGGTCTCCCGTTCGTCCTGACGGGCCAGCAGGGGCAGCGACGGCTGCGCGGGGCCCGGGGGGACGGGCGGGGCCGCGGCGCGCTCCACCTCGGCCCGCTCGGGCTCGGTGAGCCTGCCGGGGCGCGCGGGCCGCTCGGCGGGCGGGCAGGGCTCGATCTCGCTGCCGTCGACGGGGTTGACGGTCAGCAGGAAGTCCCCGGAGACGAGCTGCACCGTGCGGGCGGGCGCGGGCGCGTGCTGTCCGAAGTCGGAGGTGAGGGATTCCCTGGGAGGGCGCTGGCGCGGCGCATCGCCGCCGTGGCCGTACTCCTCGGGTCCCGTGCGGTTCGGGTCCATAGGTCCTAGCCCCCAAAAGCGTCGTGGCTGAAGCCCTCCCCGGCCTCGCTGCACACCGCGCTGTCGCTTCTGGTCCGGGCCCGCTCGAGGGTTGCAAGGCAGCGGGCAGCCGAACCCTAAACCTTCGGTCAGTATCCACGACAGCCCGGGGTACCAGGGCGTCCGACTGGTCACGGTCTCGTGAGGATTGTGCGCGCGGCGCGGGGTTCGCGGGCGTGGGCCCGGCTTCTCCGGCTCGTCCGTCGTGCACCCGTACGCCCTTACACGCGGGGCAGCGTGTCCACCCCGATGCCCCCCTCGATCGCCAGGATGCGGTGCAGCCGGGTGGCCACCAACAGGCGCTGCATCTGGGGCGGCACGTCGCGCAGCACCAGGCGCCGACCGCAGCGGCCGGCCCGTCGGTGGGCCCCCATGATCACCCCGAGTCCGGTGGCGTCCCAGGAGTCCAGTTCGGACAGGTCCAGCACGAGGTCGCCGACTCCGTCGTCGACGGCCGAGTGCAGGACCGTACGGGCGTCCGCCGCGCTGCGGACGTCGAGGCGGCCCCCGACGACCAGCTCGGCGTGGTCGCCCCTGATGTGCATATGCGCTCCCCGTGATGCGTGGTGTGCTCCGCGGTGTCCTGACGGCCGGTGTTGCAACCTCTGACTGCGTGACGGCCGCGGAGGTTGCTGCCTGTGAGCGAACCGATACCGAATTCACCCCGGCGTGTGATGCACGCCGGGGTGTGCGCGGTCTCAGTGCTCGTAGAAGCCCTGCCCGCTCTTGCGCCCGATGTCACCGGCGTCAACCATCCGGCGCATCAGTTCGGGTGCCGCGAACTTCTCGTCCTGCGACTCCGTGTAGATGTTGCTGGTGGCGTGCAGCAGGATGTCCACGCCGGTGAGGTCGGCGGTGGCCAGCGGGCCCATGGCGTGGCCGAAGCCGAGCTTGCAGGCGAGGTCGATGTCCTCGGCGCTGGCCACGCCCGACTCGTACAGCTTGGCGGCCTCGACGACGAGGGCGCAGATGAGGCGGGTGGTGACGAAGCCGGCCACGTCGCGGTTGACGACGATGCAGGTCTTGCCGACGGACTCGGCGAACTCCCGTGCCCTGGCGAGGGTTTCGTCGCTGGTCTTGTAGCCGCGGACCAGCTCGCAGAGCTGCATCATCGGCACCGGCGAGAAGAAGTGCGTGCCGACGACCCGCTCGGGGCGCTCCGTCACGGCCGCGATCTTGGTGATCGGGATGGCCGAGGTGTTGGAGGCGAGGACGGCGTCCTCCCGTACGAGCTTGTCGAGCGTGCGGAAGATCTCGTGCTTGACCTCGAGCTTCTCGAAGACGGCCTCGACGACGACGTCCGCGTCGGCGCAGGCGTCGAGATCGGTGGTCGTGGTGATCCGGCCGAGGGCGGCCTCGGCGTCCTTGGCCTCGAGCTTCCCCTTGGCGACGAACTTGTCGTACGACGCCTTGATCCCGTCCGTGCCCCGCGTCAGCGCCTCGTCGGTGACGTCGCGCAGGACGACGTCCCAGCCCGCCTGAGCGGAGACCTGGGCGATGCCGGACCCCATGAGTCCGGCCCCGATGACGGCGAGCTTGCGTGCCACTGTGCGACTCCCCTGATACGCGCTGTCCATGTTCTCCGAGAGCGGACATTAGCGTTCGCGGGGAGCCCTGTGACCGGTAAGTAACGCGCGTCACGTCTCACATGACGGACATCACACCGGCGGCA
The DNA here is from genome assembly GCA_014655195.1 of Streptomyces cellulosae. GTDB lineage: Bacteria > Actinomycetota > Actinomycetes > Streptomycetales > Streptomycetaceae > Streptomyces > Streptomyces cellulosae. Next base: position 61,135 of record BNBH01000029.1, read on the forward strand.
GAGGGGTCGAGAGGCGACGGGGCGTCAGCTCGCGGACGCCCGCCGTCCCGTGGGGCGGTACGGCGGGGCGGGCCGGTGGCCTGGCGGAAAGCCGTCGCGCGGGAGGGCCGCCGGTGCGAGGGTGGGGGCCGGTGTGTCCGCCCCTCGAAGGAGAACCCCGGCATGGCCGTCATCCATCGCACCACCCTCGAGCCGACCAAGCTGGAGCTGCTGACCGGCTGGCTGCCCACCCGGCCCTGGTACCACGGCGGTCCCGGGGCGCCGGAGCTCGCCAAGGCGGGCGGCTTCCGGCTGGACGACCCGAAGGGCGAGGTCGGCATCGAGTACATGGTGGTACGGGACGGGTCGGGCGAGGGCCCGGTCTCCTACCTGGTGCCGCTCACCTACCGCGCCGCGCCGCTCGACGGGGCGGACGCGGCCCTCGTCGGCACCGCCGAGCACGGGGTGCTGGGCCGTCGCTGGATCTACGACGCCTGCCACGACCCGGTGGCCGTCGCGGAGTTGGCGGCGCTGGTCGAGGGCCGGGCGGAGCCGCAGGCGCAGAGTGTGAGCCACACCCCCGACCGTGAGGTGAGCCGCGCGCTGGCGGGCGAGGGTCCGGTGCCTGCGGAGTTCCCGGCGGTCGAGGACGGCGAGGAGCACACCGAGCTGACCGCGGCGGACGGCACGGTGCTGCGCGTGCTGCGCACCCTGCACCCCGCCCAGGACGGCGCCCCGCAGGCCGAGCCGGGCGCGGCGGGCCATGTCGCGGGGGCGTGGGACGCGCCGGACGGCGCCCGCGTGCAGGGCCTGATGGTGCTGCTGCTCACCCCGCCGCCCGCGCCGTGACAACGGGCACACGAGTGCCCGGGGTCGCGGGCGCGTCACTAGGCTGACCTCATGGTCAACCTGACACGCATCTACACGCGGACCGGCGACAAGGGCACCACCCACCTCGGGGACATGAGCCGGGTCGCCAAGACCGATCTGCGGATCTCCGCCTACGCGGACGCCAACGAGGCGAACGCGGTGATCGGCACCGCGCTCGCCCTGGGCGACCTGCCGGACGAGGTGGTCGCGGTCCTCACCCGCGTGCAGAACGACCTGTTCGACGTGGGCGCCGACCTGTCGACGCCGGTGGTGGAGGACCCGAAGTACCCGCCGCTGCGGGTCGAGCAGTTCTACGTCGACCGGCTGGAGGAGGACTGCGACCGCTTCAACGAGCAGCTCGAGAAGCTCCGCTCGTTCATCCTGCCGGGCGGCACGCCGGGCGCGGCCCTGCTGCACCAGGCGTGCACGGTGGTGCGCCGGGCCGAGCGCTCGACGTGGGCGGCCCTGGAGGCGCACGGCGAGACGATGAACCCGCTCACCGCGACCTACCTGAACCGCCTGTCGGACCTGCTGTTCATCCTGGCCCGCATCGCCAACAAGGAGACGGGCGACGTCCTGTGGGTGCCGGGCGGCGAGCGCTGAGCCCGGCCTGGGCCGCGCTCACCGGACCGCCTTCTCCCGGTCCGTCCCCGCGTCCTGCCCGGCGCCGGCGCCGCCCGAGGGCGTCTTCTTGGGCCACAGCCAGTAGGTGAGGGCGATCAGGCCGTGGATGCCGGCCGCCCGCCAGGCGGTGGAGCGCCAGGACTCCAGGGAGGTGACGCGGCCCGGGTCGCCGACGTACCAGATGGCGAGCTGGAGCAGCGCGGTCGCCACGGCGGCGGCGACGACCGTGCCCAGCCACACCCTGGTCTCGTGCCGGGCGCGGGCCAGGCCGTAGCGGGGTGGCCGGACCAGGGGGCGGCCGTCGAGGCGGTGCGCCGCGTGGCCGTCGAGCCACTTCACGGTGCGATGGCCGTGGCCCACGGTGTAGCCGATGTAGAGCGCGGCGAGCCCGTGGGTCCAGTTCGGCTCGGCGCCGTTCCTCAGGTCCCACGCGGTGACGACGAGCAGCACGACCTCCAGCACCGGCTCGCACAGCAGCAGCGCCAGGCCGGTGCGCGGCATCCGCAGCAGGTAGCGGAAGGCCAGTCCGGCCGCCAGCAGCACCCAGAACCCGATCTCGCAGGCGACGATCAAGGCGACGATCACGGTTCGCTCCTCTCGGTCTCCCTTCCAGGCTTCCGTGCGCTCCGGCCCGCCGCGTCGTCGCGGCCGACGAATCCGCGGTACATCGAAAGATGCAGTCCGGGACCGGTCTCGGGGATCAGGCGCGGGCCCCGGACACCGTGTTGGATGGGATCCATGGCCGTACGACACCTCCGCCCGCCCCGCTTCGACGTGGCCGTCGCCCTCGCCGGACTGCTGGGCGGGCTGCTGCTGTGGGGGTTCGGGCTGGGCGTACGGCCGGACGACGACCCGGTCGTGCTGTTCGAGGGCCGGTGGGCCCTGCTGGTGCCGCTCACCGTGACGGCGTGCTGCGAGCTGCTGCGCCGCACCGCCCCGCGCACCGCGCTTGCCGTCGGCACGTCGGCGCTGGCCGGGGACGTCATGACGCAGGGCAGCATCGCGACGATCGTGATGTACACCGACCTGATGTACGCCGCCGTGGTCTACGGCTCCCCCGCGACCGCCCGCCGGCTGCCGTGGATCACCGGGGTGCTGACGCTGGCCGGGATGCTGGTGCCGTACGCCGTGTGGCGGGAGCCCGAGGCGCTGCTGATCGGGCTGGTGGTCGGCGCGGTGACCTTCGCGCCCGCGTCGACCGGGCTGATCGTGCGCAACCACCGGGACGCCGCCGACGCCGCCCGTCTCCAGGCCGAACAGACCGCGCTGCTCGCGGAGATGGACCGGGTGCAGGCGGTCACCGCGGAACGCTCGCGCATGGCGCGGGAGTTGCACGACCTGGTCGCCAACCACCTCTCGGCGATCGCCATCCACTCCACCGCCGCGCTCTCCCTGGACGACCCGGCGACCTCGAAGGACGCGCTCGCGGTGATCCGGGAGAACAGCGTCCAAGGTCTGTCCGAAATGCGACGGCTCATCGGCATCCTGCGCGACGGCGCCGACGACCGGGAGCCGGCCGCGACCCCGACCCTCGACGGTCTCGGCGCCCTGATCCACACCGCCCGCGCCAACGGCCTGGACGTCGCCCTGGACGCGGAGCACGGCGCCGTGCCCGCGCCGGTGGAGCTGGCCGCGTACAGGATCGTGCAGGAGTCGCTGACCAACGCGCTGAAGCACGCCGCTCCCGGCCGGGTGGAGGTGCGGCTGTACCGTTCGCCCGACGCCCTGGAGATCCGGGTGACCAGCCCTTACGGAGACCGGGACGGACCGCGTGCGCCGGGCTCGGGGGCCGGTCTGGTCGGGATGCGGGAGCGGGCCGCCCTGCTGGACGGCTCCTTCGAGGCGGGCCCGGAGGACGGCCCCGAGGGCAAGCGGTGGGTGGTGCGTGCCACCCTGCCGGTCACCGACGTCGAACAAGGAGAAGCCTGATGATCCGGGTCCTGGTCGCCGAGGACCAGTCCGCCGTCCGCGCGGGGCTGGTGCTGATCCTGCGCAGCGCGCCGGACGTCGAGGTGGTGGGCGAGGCGGGCGACGGCGAGCAGGCGGTGGCGCTCGCCCGTGAACTGCGCCCGGACGTGGTGCTGATGGACGTGCAGATGCCGCGTCTCGACGGGGTGTCGGCGACCCGGAAGGTGGTCGGGGAGAACCTCGCGGACGTGCTGGTGCTGACCACGTTCGACCTGGACGAGTACGTCTTCGGGGCGCTGCGGGCGGGGGCGGCCGGGTTCCTGCTGAAGAACACCGAGGCGAAGGACCTGATCGCGGCGGTGCGCACGGTGGCGGGCGGCGAGGGGATCGTCGCCCCGGCGGTGACCCGGCGCCTGATCGCCGAGTTCGCCGCGAAGCCGGCCCGGCCGGCCGCGGACCCGTCGGTGCTGGACGCGCTCACCCGGAGGGAGCGGGAGGTGCTGTCGTGCCTCGGGGAGGGGCTGTCGAACGCCGCCATAGCGGAGCGCCTGGACATGGCCGAGGCGACGGTGAAGACCCACGTCAGCCGGCTGCTGGGGAAGCTGGAGCTGCGCAGCCGGGTGCAAGCGGCGGTGCTGGCCCAGGAGTTGGGCGTCTGAAGGCGTCGTGAAGGTTTAGAAGACAAAGACCCGCGCACAGTGGTCCAGACCTCTTGACCCGTGGTCCAGACCTTTCTATTCTCGCCGCACCGTGGGCACGAAGGCTCAGTCGTGCCCCCATCCCCCAGAAGGAGGCGCGGCATGCGCTTCAGACACAGAGTCGCGGCCGGAATCGCGACCCTCGTGCTCCCCTTCGCCGGCCTCGTCGGCCTCGCGAACCCCGCCCAGGCGGCGACGTCGGCGACCGCGACCTACGTCAAGACCCAGGACTGGGGCACCGGCTTCGAGGGCAAGTGGACCGTCAAGAACACCGGCACCACCAGCCTCAGCTCCTGGACCGTCGAGTGGGACTTCCCCTCCGGCACCTCGGTCACCTCCGCCTGGGACGCCGACGTCACCTCCTCCGGCACCCACTGGACCGCCAAGAACAAGTCCTGGAACGGCACCCTCGCCCCCGGCGCGTCCGTCAGCTTCGGCTTCAACGGCGCCGGCCCCGGCTCCCCCGCCAACTGCAAGCTCAACGGCGGCAGCTGCGACGGCGGCTCCACCGACCCCGGTGACAACCCGCCCAGCGCCCCCGGCACCCCGTCCGCTGCGGACATCACCAACACCTCGGTGAAGCTGTCCTGGAGCGCGGCCACCGACGACAAGGGCGTCAAGAACTACGACGTGCTGCGCGACGGCGCCAAGGTCGCCACCGTGACCGCCACCTCCTACACGGACACCGGTCTCACCGCCGGCACCGACTACTCGTACACCGTCCAGGCCCGTGACACCGCCGACCAGCTCGGACCGGTCAGCGGCGCCCGCGCGGTGCGCACCACCGGCGGAGGCTCCACCGAACCGCCCCCGGGCGACAAGGTCAAGCTCGGCTACTTCACCGAGTGGGGCGTCTACGGCCGCAACTACCACGTCAAGAACCTGGTGACCTCGGGCACCGCCTCGAAGATCACCCACATCAACTACGCCTTCGGCAACGTGAAGAACGGCCAGTGCACGGTCGACGACACCTACGCCGCCTACGACAAGGCGTACACCGCCGACCAGTCCGTCAGCGGACAGGCCGACACCTGGGACCAGCCGCTGCGCGGCAACTTCAACCAGCTGCGCCAGCTGAAGGCCAAGTACCCGCACATCAAGGTGCTGTACTCCTTCGGCGGCTGGACCTACTCCGGCGGCTTCGGACAGGCCGCGCAGAACGCCGCCGCGTTCGCCCGCTCCTGCAAGCAGGTCGTGGAGGACCCGCGCTGGGCCGACGTCTTCGACGGCATCGACATCGACTGGGAGTACCCGAACGCCTGCGGTCTCACCTGTGACAGCAGCGGCCCGGCGGCCTTCCGCACCCTGATGCAGGCGCTGCGCGCCGAGTTCGGGTCCAACTACCTGGTCACCGCGGCCATCACGGCGGACGGCTCCAACGGCGGCAAGATCGACGCGGCCGACTACGGCGGCGCCGCCCAGTACCTCGACTGGTACAACGTGATGACGTACGACTACTTCGGCGCCTTCAACGCGCAGGGTCCGACGGCCCCGCACTCGCCGCTGACGTCGTACCCGGGCATCCCGCAGGCCGGCTTCAACTCGGCCGACGCCATCGCCAAGCTGAAGGCCAAGGGCGTCCCGTCCAAGAAGCTCCTGCTCGGCATCGGCTTCTACGGCCGCGGCTGGACCGGCGTCACCCAGTCCGCCCCCGGCGGCACCGCGACGGGCGCCGCGCCCGGCACGTACGAGGCGGGCATCGAGGACTACAAGATCCTGAAGAACAGCTGCCCGGCCACCGGCACCGTCGGCGGCACCGCGTACGCCCACTGCGGCACCAACTGGTGGTCCTACGACACCCCCGCCACCATCAACTCCAAGATGGCGTGGGCCAAGTCCCAGGGCCTCGGCGGCGCCTTCTACTGGGAGTTCAGCGGCGACACCGCCAACGGTGAGCTGGCCTCCGCCGTGGACGCCGGACTGAGGTAACCCCTCCGCACCCGGCACAAGCGATCGCCCCTCCTCCCGGTCCGGGAGGAGGGGCGATGTGCTTCAGCAGATCGGACGATCAGGCGACGTTCACCCGCTGGCCGGGAGGCGCCGCCTCCAGCCAGGCGAGGAAACCGGTCAGCGCGTCCTCGCTCATCGCGAGCTCCAGACGCGTGCCCCGGTGGACACAGGCGAGGATCACCGCGTCGGACAGCAGCGCCAGCTCCTCCTCGCCCTCCGGGACGCGGCGGCCCGCCACCTCGATCGCGGAACGCTCCAGGACACGGCGCGGGCGCGGGGCGTAGGAGAACACCCGGAACCACTCGACCCGGTCACCGTTGTAGCGCGCCACCCCGTACGCCCAGCCCTTGCCGCCGGCGTCGCCCTTCTCGGGCGCGTCCCAGCGCAGGCTGCAGTCGAAGGTGCCGCCCGACCGCTGGATGAGCCGGCGCCGCAGGCCGAAGACGAAGAGCCCCACCACCACGAGGGCCACGACGATTCCGCACACAGTCAGAGCGAGGACCATCGGCACCGACCTCCTCGTCTCCTAGGTAACGGAACGGAAAAATCATCCAGATCTGCCTCAGCCGCGACCGGCTCCGGATCGCTCCGGTGCCGGCCGCGGCTGAGTGACGTCATCTCACCGTCGCCGGGATCAGCGCCCCGCCGTCGCCGCCCGCAGACGGACGTCCGCGGCGCGCTGGGCCTCGGCGTCGTCCTCCGCCTTCGCGCGGGCGAGGTCCTGCTCCACGCGCTGGACGTCGATCTCGTCCGACAGCTCGGCGACCTCGGCCAGCAGGGACAGCTTGTTGTCCGCGAACGAGATGAATCCGCCGTGCACCGCGGCGACGACCGTCCCGCCCTCGGGCGTGCGGATGGTCACCGGGCCCGACTCCAGCACACCGAGCAGCGGCTGGTGACCGGGCATGACGCCGATGTCGCCGGACGTGGTGCGCGCGACGACCAGGGTGGCCTCGCCGGACCAGACCTCTCGGTCGGCCGCGACCAGCGCGACGTGCAGCTCAGCAGCCAAGGTGGCTCCTCGGGTCACCACCCGGCGGTAGTGCCGGGTGTTGGTTACAAGTCTAGTGGGCGTGGCAGAGGGGGCGGGACGTGCCCGCCCCCTCAAGGGTGAGCCGTTCGGCTCACGTCAGAGCGCGGGGGTCAGGAGACGCCCAGCTCCTTCGCGTTCTTCTTCAGGTCCTCGATGCCACCGCACATGAAGAACGCCTGCTCCGGGAAGTGGTCGTACTCGCCGTCGCAGATCGCGTTGAAGGCCGCGATCGACTCGTCCAGCGGGACGTCCGACCCGTCGACGCCGGTGAACTGCTTGGCGACGTGGGTGTTCTGGGACAGGAAGCGCTCCACGCGACGGGCACGGTGGACGACGAGCTTGTCCTCCTCGCCGAGCTCGTCGATACCGAGGATCGCGATGATGTCCTGCAGGTCCTTGTACTTCTGCAGGATGTTCTTCACGCGCATGGCCGCGTCGTAGTGGTCCTGCGCGATGTAGCGCGGGTCCAGGATGCGGGACGTCGAGTCCAGCGGGTCCACGGCCGGGTAGATGCCCTTCTCCGAGATCGGACGGGAGAGCACCGTCGTCGCGTCGAGGTGGGCGAAGGTGGTGGCCGGGGCCGGGTCGGTCAGGTCGTCCGCGGGGACGTAGATCGCCTGCATCGAGGTGATCGAGTGACCACGGGTAGAGGTGATGCGCTCCTGGAGGAGACCCATCTCGTCGGCCAGGTTCGGCTGGTAGCCCACCGCGGAGGGCATACGGCCGAGCAGGGTCGACACCTCGGAACCGGCCTGGGTGAAGCGGAAGATGTTGTCGATGAAGAACAGCACGTCCTGCTTCTGCACATCGCGGAAGTACTCCGCCATGGTCAGACCGGCCAGGGCCACGCGCAGACGGGTGCCCGGGGGCTCGTCCATCTGGCCGAAGACCAGCGCGGTCTTGTCGATGACGCCCGACTCGCTCATCTCGTCGATGAGGTCGTTGCCCTCACGGGTGCGCTCACCGACACCGGCGAACACCGACACGCCGTCGTGGTTGTTGGCGACGCGGTAGATCATCTCCTGGATGAGCACCGTCTTGCCGACGCCGGCGCCGCCGAACAGACCGATCTTGCCGCCCTTGACGTACGGGGTCAGCAGGTCGATGACCTTGACGCCGGTCTCGAACATCTCGGTCTTCGACTCGAGCTCGTCGAAGTTCGGCGCCTTGCGGTGGATCGGCCAGCGCTCGCCCGTGTACTCCTCGTCGACGTTCAGCACCTCACCGAGGGTGTTGAACACCTTGCCGGTGGTGAAGTCGCCGACCGGCACGGAGATGGCGGCGCCCGTGTCGGTCACCGGGGCCTGGCGGACCAGACCGTCGGTGGGCTGCATGGAGATGGTGCGGACCAGGCCGTCACCGAGGTGCTGCGCGACCTCGAGGGTCAGCGTCTTGAGCTCGCCCTCCTTGGCCGGGTCGGCGACCTGGACGTGCAGGGCGTTGTAGATGTCCGGCATGGCGTCGACGGGGAACTCCACGTCGACGACCGGGCCGATGACCCGGGCGACGCGGCCCGTAGCCGTCGCGGTCTCAACAGTGGTGGTCATTAGTTGTCACTCCCCGCGGTCGCGTCGGCCAGGGCACTGGCGCCACCGACGATCTCGCTGATTTCCTGGGTGATTTCGGCCTGGCGGGCCGCGTTGGCAAGACGGGAGAGCGTGTTGATCAGCTCGCCCGCGTTGTCGGTGGCCGACTTCATCGCGCGCCGCGTGGCGGCGTGCTTCGAAGCGGCCGACTGGAGCAGCGCGTTGTAGATCCGGCTCTCCACGTACCGCGGCAGCAGCGCGTCGAGGACGTCCTCCGCCGAGGGCTCGAAGTCGTACAGCGGCAGGATCTCGCCCTTGGTGGCGGTCTCCGCGGCCGCCTCGTCGAGGCGCAGCGGCAGCAGCCGGGAGCCGACCGCCGTCTGCGTCATCATCGAGACGAACTCGGTGTAGACGATGTGGAGTTCGTCCACGCCGCCGTCCGCCGTCTCCGCCTGGATGGCCTCGATCAGCGGCGCCGCGACCTTCTTGGCGTCCGCGTACGAGGGCTCGTCGGTGAAGCCGGTGAACGCCTCCGCGATCTTGCGCTCACGGAAGTTGTAGTGGGCCACACCGCGCCGGCCGACGATGTACGTGTCGACCTGCTTGCCCTCGCGCTCGAGGCGCTCGGTCAGCTGCTCCGCCGCCTTGATGGCGTTGGCGTTGAAGGCGCCGGCCAGGCCGCGGTCGCTCGTGAGGAGCAGGACCGCGGCACGGGTCGGGTTGTCCGCCTCCGTGGTGAGCGGGTGCTTGGTGTTCGACCCGGTTCCGACCGCCGTGACCGCGCGGGTGAGTTCCTGCGCGTACGGCGTGGAGGCCGCCACCTTGCGCTGCGCCTTGACGACGCGCGAGGCGGCGATCATCTCCATCGCCTTGGTGATCTTCTTGGTCGCGGTGACGGATCGGATGCGACGCTTGTAGACCCGGAGCTGAGCTCCCATGAGTCAGGTCCCTTCCTTACGTCACTTGGCGGCGGACGGGGCGTCCTCGCCGAGCAGCTTGCCGTCGCTCGTCTCGAACTGCTTCTTGAACTCGGCGATCGCGTCGGCCACGGCCTGCAGGGTGTCGTCCGACATCTTGCCGCCCTCACGGATGGAGGTCATGAGGCCCTGCTCCTTGCGGTGCAGGTACTCCAGGAGCTCCTTCTCGAAGCGGCGGATGTCCGCGACCGGCACGTCGTCCATCTTGCCGGTGGTGCCGGCCCAGACGGAGACGACCTGGTCCTCGGTCGACATCGGCTGGTACTGGTCCTGCTTCAGCAGCTCGACCATGCGCTGACCGCGCTCCAGCTGCGCCTTGGAGGCCGCGTCCAGGTCGGAGCCGAAGGCGGCGAACGCCTCGAGCTCACGGAACTGGGCGAGGTCCACGCGCAGACGGCCGGAGACCTGCTTCATCGCCTTGTGCTGGGCGGAACCGCCGACTCGGGAGACGGAGATACCGACGTTCAGCGCGGGGCGCTGACCGGCGTTGAAGAGGTCCGACTCCAGGAAGCACTGGCCGTCGGTGATGGAGATGACGTTGGTCGGGATGAACGCCGAGACGTCGTTGGCCTTCGTCTCGACGATCGGCAGACCGGTCATCGAGCCGGCGCCCATGTCGTCGGAGAGCTTCGCGCAGCGCTCCAGCAGCCGGGAGTGCAGGTAGAAGACGTCACCCGGGTAGGCCTCGCGGCCCGGCGGGCGACGCAGCAGCAGCGACACGGCGCGGTAGGCGTCGGCCTGCTTCGACAGGTCGTCGAAGATGATCAGGACGTGCTTGCCCTGGTACATCCAGTGCTGGCCGATGGCCGAGCCGGTGTACGGCGCCAGGTACTTGAAGCCGGCCGGGTCGGACGCCGGGGCGGCGACGATGGTCGTGTACTCCAGCGCGCCGTTCTCCTCCAGCGCGCGGCGGACCGACGCGATGGTGGAGCCCTTCTGGCCGATGGCGACGTAGATGCAGCGGACCTGCTTCTTCGGGTCGCCGGAACGCCAGTTGTCACGCTGGTTGATGATCGTGTCGACGGCCAGGGCGGTCTTGCCGGTCTGGCGGTCGCCGATGATCAGCTGACGCTGACCACGGCCGATCGGGGTCATGGCGTCGACGGCCTTGTAGCCCGTCTCCATCGGCTCGTGCACCGACTTGCGCTGCATGACCGTGGGGGCCTGCAGTTCGAGGGCGCGGCGGCCCTCGGTGTCGATCTCGCCGAGGCCGTCGATCGGGTTGCCGAGCGGGTCGACCACACGGCCGAGGTAGCCCTCGCCGACGGCGACGGACAGCACCTCGCCGGTGCGGGTGACCGGCTGGCCCTCCTCGATGCCGCTGAACTCACCGAGGACGATGGCACCGATCTCTCGCTCCTCGAGGTTGAGGGCGAGGCCGAGGGTGCCGTCCTCGAACTTCAGCAGCTCGTTGGCCATGGCCGAGGGCAGGCCCTCGACCTTCGCGATGCCGTCGCCGGCCAGGGTGACCGTACCGACCTCCTCGCGCGAGGCCGCGTCCGGCTTGTACGACTGGACGAAGTTCTCCAGCGCGTCCCGGATCTCCTCCGGCCGGATCGTGAGCTCCGCCATCTGAGTTCCCTGCTCTCCTTGTTGGGCCCGAAGTTTCACTTGGGGGGGATGGGGACTCCCCCCTACAGGAGGTGAATCCTCTGCACGGCCCAACCAGGGCCGTAAGTATGTACTGCTTATGAAGAATGTGGTGCTCAGCCCGCCAGACGGCGGCCCGCGTCCTCGAGCCGGTCCGCCAGGGAGCCGTTGATGACCTCGTCACCGACCTGCACCCGCATCCCGCCGACGACCTCGGGGTCGACGTCGAGGTTGAGGTGCATCCGGCGGCCGTAGAGCTTCGCCAGGGCGTCGCCCAGGCGCTGCTTCTGCCGGTCGCTGAGCGGCACCGCGGAGGTGACGACGGCCACCATGCGGTCCCGGCGGTCCGCGGCGAGCTTGGACAGGGACTCGAGTCCCGACTCCAGGCTACGTCCACGCGGCGCGGTCACCAGGCGCGTCACCAGACGCACCGTGGTCTCGTTGGCGCGCCCGCCGAGCAGGCTGCTCAGCAGCTCGCGCTTGGCGGAGGCGGTCGCGGACCGGTTGGTGAGGGCCGCGCGCAGCTGGGTGTCGGAGGCGACGATCCGGCCGAACCGGAACAGCTCGTCCTCGACGCTGTCGAGCGCGCCCGACTTCTGGGCGGCGGTGAGGTCGGCGATGTCCGCCAGTTCCTCGAGCGCGTCCACCAGGTCGCGGGACTGCGACCAGCGGGAGCGCACCAGGCCGGCCACCAGGTCGACGGTGGTGCCGCTGACCTGTGAGCCGAGCAGGCGCCGTGCCAGGTCGGCCTTGGCCTCACCGGCCTGCGCCGGGTCGGTGAGGACCCGACGCAGCGACACCTCGCGGTCGAGCAGCGCGGTGACGGCGGCCAGCTCGTCGGCGAGCACGGCCGCGTCCACGGACGTGGAGTCCGTCAGCGCGTCGAGACGCTCGCGTGCGGCTGCCAGGGCCTCGCGGCTCGCTCCGTTCATCGTGCGGCCTCTGCCTTCTGGTCGAGCTCGTCGAGGAAGCGGTCGATCACACGGCTCTGCCGGGCGTGGTCCTCGAGGGACTCGCCGACGAGCTTGCCGGCCAGTTCGGTGGCGAGCTTGCCGACGTCCTGGCGCAGCGCGGAGGCCGCGGCCTTGCGGTCGGCCTCGATCTGGGCGTGGCCGGCGGCGACGATCTCCTCGCGCTGGCGCTGGCCTTCCGCGCGCATCTCGGCGATGAGCGCGGCGCCCTGCTCCTGCGCCTCCTGGCGCAGACGCGCGGCCTCGTGCCGGGCCTCGGCGAGCTGGGCCTTGTACTGCTCCAGGACGCTCTGGGCCTCGACCTTCATGGCCTCGGCCTCTTCGATACCGCCTTCGATCGCCGCGCGGCGCTCCTCCAGAACCTTGTTGATGTTCGGGAGCAGCTTCTTCCAGAAGAAGAAGAACACGATGGCGAAGGCGATGGTGCCGACGAGCAGCTCGGGGCCCGGAGGAAGGAGCGGGTTCTGCTCCTCCTCGGCCGCCAGCTGTACCAGGTTGGCGATCACATCAGTGCCTTTCGTCGAAACGTGCCGGGTAAGGAGTGATTACTTACCGAACACGAACGGCATAACGATGCCGATGAGGGCGAGCGCCTCACAGAAGGCGAAGCCGAGGATCTGGTTGGCACGGATCAGGCCGGCGGCCTCGGGCTGGCGGGCCAGGGCCTGGGTGCCGTTACCGAAGATGATGCCGACGCCGATGCCGGGGCCGATGGCGGCGAGGCCGTAGCCGATGGAGCCGAGCGAACCGGAGACAGCGGCGAGGGTCTCAGTGGCAGCCATGCTGATTCTTCCTTCTCTTTCATGGACCGGCGGGGGTTGGCCACCGGACGATCTGGGGCTGTGGGGCGGTAGGGGCTCAGTGGTGCTCGGCCAGAGCGCCCTGGATGTACGAGCAGGCCAGCAGTACGAAGACGTACGCCTGGACGGCCTGCACGAAAAGCTCGAAGACGATCATGGCCATCGTCATGGCGAAGGAGACGCCGGCCGCCGGGATCATCCAGCCGTTCAGCAGGTACCAGGAGGCGACGGTGAACATCACCAGCATCAGGTGACCCGCGAACATGTTCGCGAACAGTCGGACCGCGTGCGTGAAGGGGCGGACCAGCAGGTTGGAGAAGAACTCGATGACCATGACGAGCGGCAGGACGGCGCCCAGCGACTTGTCGTAGCCGGTGAAGTTCTTGAAGGCGCCCACGAAACCGTGGCGCTTGAAGGTCAGCGCGACCCAGGTGATGTAGACGATCGCGGCCAGGACCATCGGGTAGGCGATGATCGAGGAGACCGGGAACTGGGCCAGCGGGATCACGGACCAGATGTTCATGATCCAGATGAAGAAGAACAGCGAGACCATGAAGGGGACGTACTTCTCGCCCTCCTTCTTGCCCAGGGTCTCGTAGACGATGCCGCGGCGGACGAAGTCGTAGCCGGCCTCACCGACCATCTGCAGCTTCCCCGGCACCACCTTGGCCTTGCCGAACGCCGCGTAGAAGAAGCTGACGACGACGAGGGTGGTGAGGAGGGCGAGCAGCATCACCTTGTTGAACTCGAACCCCCCGACCGTGGCGATCGGCTTGAAGAGGAACGAGTGCAGGCCCGGAGCCGGAAAGCCACACCCGTTGTCGGACATGATCCGACAACTCCAGTCAAAGGCGAGCTGGGTCTGGTCAGCACTCACCGCGGGCTCCTTCGGCGTGACGCATAGGTACGGCAACCTCGTTGTGTCGGCGCGGCGCAGGGCCGCGGGTCGGCACCGGACAGGTGTTACGGATGTGGGGGCGGCTGGGGGGCATCAAGCCTCGCGAATGAGCAGGCGTCAGATCGGATGCCCGCGCCCGCGATGCCGCAGTTGGCACCGGACGATAGCAGGAGTTCCCACGGCTCTTTATCGCGCCCCTACCCGTCACGACGACGGCCCCGTCTTCTCGGACTTCTCGTTCTTCTCCGCATCCGGATCGACATAGAAGATCTTGGCCTTCATGTGCGCGCGGGCCTGGGCGGCCATCCAGACGACCGTCGCGACGACGAGCGAGGCCGCGAACGTCCGGGGGTTGAAGAGGGAGGTGTCCTTGAAGACGCCGACGAAGATCAGCAGCAGCAGCAACTGGGCGACGTACAGCATCAGCCCCATGGCCTGGAACAGCTGCGGAAGCGATTTCGCCGTGCGCTGCAGGACGTAGAGGCCGATCCCCATGAACAGGATGGCCAGGACCGCGCCGACAGCCGCACCGAGCGCACCCTTGCCGCCCGCGACCGCACCGCTGACGGCGACGGTGATCGCTCCCGCAGCCGCTGTGGGCACAGCGCACTGCAGAAGGTTCCGGGCGTCATTGGACGGCATGGCGGCAACTCCGCAATTCACAGGGGGCGTGGTGTCGTCATGGACGAGCGTAAACCCCCGGGCCTGGTGCGATTTCACCGCACCGGTGAGCCGTCTAGAGGACGGCTCGGCGGCTCTCTCCGGGGACTCGTGAACGGTATCACAAACTATTTGATGCAGTCTTTACCTGAACGGTGTGCATGGAGTCACACATGAGGGCGAACCTGCACCCCCGAGCGTGCGCCGAACCCTTATGTCTGATATTGGGGCGGTTGCTGCACCCAACTCCGCCCCATCGATCCCCCACGACTTGGCAATGCTCTAGTCGAATTCTTACCTTGAGCGTGACCGGTCGGCCAGGCGTGCGCGGGGTCCCACGGCGCTCGCGCCGTTGACGCCGGAGACACCGGCCGCCACGGGCGTACGGTCCCCGGCAGCGGCCTCCTGAGCCCCCTCCACGGCCTGCGCGCCCGCCTCCGCGGCGGCCGGGGCGGCGGTCTCCGGGACGTCGGCCTCCGTGGCCCTCCCGCGCCGGTAGCGCGGCGGCACGAACGCCTCCGCCCAGCGCGGGGCGCGCGGGGTGAAGCGCGGCAACAGGAGCAGCACCAGACCGATCGTCGAGAGGATCACCACACTCAGCACGATCCACATCGAGGCCGAGTTCACCGAGTACGCCAGGGCGCCGAAGGCGATCAGCGCCGACCAGAAGTACATGATCAGCACGGCCCTGCTGTGCGAGTGGCCGATCTCCAGCAGCCGGTGGTGCAGATGCCCCCGGTCCGCGGCGAACGGCGACTGGCCGCGCCAGGTGCGCCGCACGATCGCCAGGATCAGGTCGGCGGCCGGCACCGCGATGATGGTCAGCGGCAGCAGCAGCGGGATGTAGACCGGCACCGTCTGGTGCACGGCCTCCTTCTCCGAACCGGCGAACAGCTTCAGCGCGTCCGGGTCCACCTGCCCGGTCACGGAGATCGCGCCGGCGGCCAGCACCAGCCCGATGAGCATCGAGCCGGAGTCGCCCATGAAGATCCGCGCGGGGTGCATGTTGTGCGGCAGGAAGCCCAGGCACATGCCCATCAGGATCGCCGCGAACAGCGTCGCCGGGGCGGCCGCCTCGATGCCGTACGAGTACCAGATGCGGTAGGCGTACAGGAAGAACGCCGCCGCCGCGATGCAGACCATGCCGGCCGCGAGGCCGTCCAGTCCGTCGACGAAGTTGACCGCGTTGATCGTGATGACCACCAGGGCGACGGTGAGGAGCGTGCCCTGCCACTGGGTGAGCGCGACCGAGCCGACACCGGGGATGGGCAGCCACAGGATCGTCAGACCCTGCATGACCATCACGCCGGCGGCGATCATCTGTCCGCCCAGCTTGATCAGCGCGTCGATCTCGAACTTGTCGTCCAGGACGCCGATCAGCCAGATCAGCGCGGCCCCGGAGAGCAGCGCCCGTGGTTCGTTGGACTTCTCGAAGAGCGTGTTCAGGTTGGTCAGGTGGTCGGCGACCAGCAGACCGGCGCACAGGCCGAAGAACATCGCGATCCCGCCGAGCCGCGGAGTGGGCTCCCGGTGCACGTCACGTGCCCGGATCTCCGGCATCGCCCCCGCCACGATCGCGAACTTCCGCACCGGTCCCGTCAGGAGGTACGTCACCGCGGCCGTGATGCAGAGCGTCAGCAGGTATTCACGCACGGGCTTCCCCACAGATCTCGCTGGCCTTCACAGCCCCACACCCTAGCGAGGGGCGGATACGAGTGGGGACTGCCGGGTGGTGACGATGGTTGCACGGACGGGCCCGCGAAGTGGCCGGGGACGGGCTCAGCGGGGGTACGGAGGGAAGGCCGCGACAAGGTCGCGGACGTCCTCCCGGGCCCGTGCGGGGTCCGTGCCGCCGCGCAGCACGCTCGCCAGCATCCCGGCGACCAGCGTCATCTCCCCCGTCCCCATGCCCTGCGTGGTGACGGCCGCCGTGCCCAGCCTGAGGCCCCGGGCGTCGTCGTGAGGCAGCGCACAGGAGTCCAGGACCATGCCCGCCGCCGCCAGCCGGCCGCGCGCGGTGCGCCCGTCGACGCCGAGCGGGGCCGGGTCGGCGGTGATCAGGTGGGTGTCGGTGCCCCCGGTGGTGACGGTCAGGCCCTCGGCGGCGAGCGCGGCGGCCAGCGCCCGCGCGTTGGTGACGACCTGGTGGGCGTACGCGGCGAAGCCGGGGGTGGCCGCCTCCCCGAAGGCGACGGCCTTGGCGGCGATGGTGTGCATCTGCGCCCCGCCCTGGGTGAAGGGGAACACCGCCCGGTCCAGCCGCTCGGCCAGCTCCGTGCCGCACAGCAGCATCCCGCCGCGCGGCCCCCGCAGCACCTTGTGCGTGGTCGCGCACACGATGTCCGCGTACGGCACCGGGCTGGGCGCCGCTCCCCCGGCGACGAGCCCCATGGGGTGCGCCGCGTCCGCGATCAGGTAGGCGCCCACCTCGTCGGCGACCTCGCGGAAGAAGGCGTAGTCGATGTGGCGCGGATAGGAGATGGAGCCGCACACGATCGCCTTGGGGCGGTGGGTGCGGGCCAGGGCGCGGACCTGCTCGTGGTCGATCAGGCCGCTCTCCGCGTCCACCCCGTAGCCGACGAAGTCGAACCAGCGCCCCGAGAAGTTGACCGGGGAGCCGTGGGTGAGATGGCCGCCGTAGGGCAGGCCGAGGGCGAGGACGGTGTCGCCGGGGCGCAGCAGGACGGCGTAGGCGGCGAGCACCGCGGAGGAGCCGGAGTGCGCCTGGACGTTGGCGTGCTCGGCGCCGAACAGCGCCTTGGCGCGGTCCACGGCGAGCCGTTCGGCCACGTCGACGATCTCGCAGCCGCCGTGGTGCCGGTTGCCCGGGTAGCCCTCGGCGTACTTGTTGGCCAGCGGTGAGCCCAGGGCGGCCAGCACCGCGGGCGACATGAAGTTCTCGGCGGCGATCAGCTGGAGCGTGGTCGCCTGCCGCTCGCGCTCCCCGAGCAGCACCTCGGCGAGCTCGGGGTCCTGCCGGCGCAGGACATCGGCCTCGACCGCAGGGGTGACCGTCATGGTGGACTCCCGGACGTCGGCACTGACGTAGGACCAATGTAGGCCCGCCCGTCCCGGTGCGCCCGAGTTCTTGCATCCGCCCCGCGGGCGCCGCCCGGCGCTCAGGTCCGCGCGGGCACTCCGGTCAGCGCCGTGACCACGGGGTCCAGCGCCTGGTGTATCTCGTCGCCGATCGACCGGAAGAAGGTCAGCGGGGCGCCGTACGGGTCGTGCACCTCGTCGGCCTCGGCGGTGGGCGCCAGCAGCCAGCCGCGCAGCGCGGCGGCGGCGCGGACCAGGGCGCGGGCGCGGACGACCAGGCCGTCCTCCAGGGGCGGCAGGGTGGCCGGGTCGATGGCGTTCACCAGGCGGGTGAACTCCTTCAACGTAAAGGTGCGCAGGCCCGCCGAGTGGCCCATGGAGATGACCTGGGCGCGGTGGTCGCGGGTCGCGGTCAGCACGAGGTCGGCGCGGATGACGTGCTCGTCGAGCAGCTCCCGGCCGGTGAAGCCGGAGGCGTCCGCGCCGTACTCCGCGAGGACGGTCTCCGCGTGGGACTCCATGGGGGCGCCCTCGTGGCCCCAGGTGCCGGCGCTCTCGACGACGAGACCGCCGCCGAGGACGCCCAGGCGCTGGTGCACGAAATGCCGGGTCAGCCGCTCGGTGATGGGCGAGCGGCACACGTTTCCGGTGCTGACGTGGAGGATCCGGAAGGTGTCGCGCGGGAGCCCCACGAAGGTGGTCGTGATCTCCGCTGCCCGTTCCCCGTTGCCTATGCCACGCCCCGCCTCAGGGGCCGTCAATTCGCCACCTCGAGATCGGGTACCACCTTGCGCAGCTCGTCGGGCGAGAGCGCGCCCTCGCGCAGCAGCACGGGCACCGGGCGGGTGACGTCGACGATGGAGGACGGCACGTTGCCCGGGGTGGGACCGCCGTCCAGGTACACGGAGACGGAGTCGCCGAGCATCTCCTGCGCGGCGTCGCAGTTCTCCGGCGCCGGGTGGCCGGTGAGGTTGGCGGAGGACACGGCCATCGGGCCGACCTCGGTGAGCAGCTCGATGGCGACCGGGTGCAGGGGCATGCGCACCGCGACCGTGCCGCGGGTGTCGCCGAGGTCCCACTGGAGGGACGGCTGGTGGCGGGCGACCAGGGTCAGCGCGCCCGGCCAGAAGGCGTCGACCAGCTCCCAGGCCATCTCGGAGAAGTCCGTGACCAGGCCGTGCAGGGTGTTCGGGGAGCCGATGAGGACGGGCGTGGGCATGTTGCGGCCGCGGCCCTTGGCCTGGAGCAGGTCGGCGACGGCGTCCGCGGTGAAGGCGTCGGCGCCGATGCCGTACACGGTGTCCGTCGGCAGCACCACGAGCTCGCCCCGGCGCACGGCGGACGCGGCTTCACGCAGACCGGTCGCGCGGTCGGTCGCGTCGTTGGTGTCGTATCGCCGAGCCATTTAGCGGGCCTCCTCGTACGGGTGCTGCTGGGGGGATGAAGTATGCGCCAGGACGGTCACGGCAGCGCCTTGCGGGCGGTGGCGAACCGGGGGCGGTTGTTGAGGTCGGGGTGGTCGGCCGCGTCGGTCCAGCCGCGGTCCTCGGCGAAGATCCACGGCACCTGGCCGCCCTGGGTGTCGGCGTGCTCGACGACGACCACGCCGCCGGGGCGCAGCAGCCGGTGCGCGGTGCGCTCCAGGCCGCGGATCAGTTCGAGTCCGTCCTCGCCGGAGAACAGGGCCAGTTCGGGGTCGTAGTCGCGGGCCTCGGGGGCGACGTACTCCCACTCGGTGAGCGGGATGTACGGCGGGTTGGAGACCACCAGGTCGACCTGGCCGTCGAGGTCCGGGAAGGCCGTCAGGGCGTCGCCCTGGCGCAGTTCGACCCTGGACCCCTCCATGTTCTTGCGGGTCCACCTGAGGGCGTCCTCGGACAGCTCCACGGCGTACACGCGGGAGCGGGGGACCTCCTGGGCGAGGGCGAGGGCGATCGCGCCGGAGCCGGTGCACAGGTCGACGATGCACGGCTCGACCACGTCCATGGCGCGCACCGCGTCTATGGCCCAGCCGACGACCGACTCGGTCTCCGGGCGGGGCACGAAGACGCCGGGGCCGACCTGGAGCTCCAGGTAGCGGAAGTACGCCCGTCCGGTGATGTGCTGGAGCGGCTCGCGCGCCTCGCGGCGGGCGATGACCTCCCAGTAGCGGGCGTCGAAGTCCGTGTCCTTGACCGTGTGCAGCTCGCCGCGCTTGACGCCGTGCACGAACGCGGCGAGCTCCTCCGCGTCGGTGCGCGGCGAGGGCACGCCCGCGTCGGCGAGCCGCTGGGTGGCCTGGGCCACCTCGGCGAGCAGCAGGTTCACTGGTCCTCCGGACTGTCTTCGGGTGCTTAGGCGGCGGCGAGCTTGGCGGCCGAGTCCGCGTCGACGCAGGCCTGGATCACCGCGTCGAGGTCGCCGTCCAGGACCTGGTCCAGGTTGTACGCCTTGAAGCCGACGCGGTGGTCCGAGATGCGGTTCTCCGGATAGTTGTACGTCCGGATCTTCTCGGAGCGGTCGACGGTGCGGACCTGGCTGCGGCGCGCGTCGGCGGCCTCGCGCTCCGCCTCCTCCTGCGCCATGGCGAGGAGCCTGGAGCGCAGGATACGCAGGGCCTGCTCCTTGTTCTGCAGCTGGCTCTTCTCGTTCTGGCAGGAGGCGACGACGCCGGTCGGGAGGTGCGTGATGCGCACGGCGGAGTCGGTGGTGTTCACCGACTGCCCGCCGGGGCCGGACGAGCGGTAGACGTCGATGCGCAGGTCGTTCGGGTTGATCTCCACGTCGACCTCCTCGGCCTCCGGGGTCACCAGGACGCCCGCGGCGGAGGTGTGGATGCGGCCCTGCGACTCGGTGGCCGGCACGCGCTGCACGCGGTGCACGCCGCCCTCGTACTTCAGCCGGGCCCACACGCCCTGGCCGGGCTCGGTCTGCCCGCGGGACTTCACCGCGACCTGGACGTCCTTGTAGCCGCCCAGCTCGGACTCGGTGGCGTCGATGATCTCGGTCTTCCAGCCGACGCGCTCGGCGTAGCGCAGGTACATGCGCAGCAGGTCGCCCGCGAACAGGGCGGACTCGTCGCCGCCGGCGCCCGCCTTGATCTCGAGGATGACGTCCTTGTCGTCGCTGGGGTCACGCGGGACCAGCAGCAGCCGCAGCTTCTCGGTGAGCTCCTCGCGCTGCTGCTCGAGGTCCTTGACCTCGGCGGCGAAGTCCGGGTCGTCGGCGGCCAGTTCGCGCGCGGCCTCGATGTCGCCGCCGGTCTGCTTCCAGGAGCGGTACGTGGCGACGATCGGGGTGAGTTCGGCGTAGCGCTTGTTCAGCTTGCGCGCGTTGGCCTGGTCGGCGTGGACCGACGGGTCGGCGAGCTTCTTCTCCAGGTCGGCGTGCTCGGCGACGAGTTCCTCGACGGCCTCGAACATGGTGGGCTCCTGCTGGTACGTGGGTGAAGGGACGGGCGACCAAAAACGCCGGTCCCGGCCTGCCCCCGGGCGGGGGCGCGGCCGTGGACCGGCGAATCGGTGCTCGCTACTTCTTGGAGCCGGCAGCCTTGCCGAAGCGGGCCTCGAAGCGGGCCACACGGCCACCGGTGTCGAGGATCTTCTGCTTGCCCGTGTAGAACGGGTGGCACTCGGAGCAGACCTCGGCGCGGATGTTGCCGCTGGAGATCGTGCTGCGGGTGGTGAACGACGCGCCGCAGGTGCAGCTGACCTGCGTCTCGACGTACTCGGGGTGGATGTCGCGCTTCAAGGTGTCTCCTAGGTTTCGGGAGGGCGCCGGGTCGCCGCCCGCGGGATGCGGGAGCGTGAACCGGGGCCGACGTACCAGTCTGCCAGGACGGGGGCCGTCTCCCAAAACGGGGGTGGCCCCGGGAGACATTCCCGGGGCCACCTCGCGGTCCTGCGGACGTGCGGCGGGCTCAGCCCAGCACGTCGTACTGCTGGTAACCCGTGCCCATGGACAGCCGTGCCGAGAAGAACGGCGCGGCGTTGCGGCCGGTGCCCCGGTACAGGTACATCGTGCCGCTCGGGGTGCGGGCCAGCAGGTCCGCCTTCCCGTCGCCGCTGACGTCCCCGACCGTGACGATCGCGTTGTACGTGGTGCTCTTCCACGTGGCCAGCTTGGTCCGGCCCGTGAAGGAGCCGGAGCCGGCCTTGCCGGTGCCCTTGTACAGGTACAGGTCGCCGGTGGAGCGGACACGGGCCACGAGGTCCGTGCGGCCGTCACCGGTGAAGTCGCCGTGGCCGCGCAGGACGTCGAACCCGGCCCAGCCCGTGCCCGTCTTCAGACGGGCCGAGAAGGTGCCGTTGCCCTTGCCCGGGTAGGTCCACAGCACGCCCGCCGAGTCCACCATCAGCAGGTCGGGCAGGTAGTCGCCGGTCACGTCACCGGGGGTGACGATCTGGCGGACGGACTTCCAGCCGGTGCTGAGCCGCTTGGTGGCCCAGCTGTCGCTGGAGATCACGTAGTGCGCCCAGTACAGGGACCCGTCCGTGGCGCGGTAGACGAGGTCCTGGTAGCCGTCACGGTCGAGGTCGGTCTGGAGGACGACGTTGACGCCCCTCCAGTCACCCCACGCCTCCTGGGCGGCGAACTTGGAGCTCAGCGAGTTCCGGGAGTAACCGACACCCGTGGACTTCTTGCGGGCCCACAGGTCGGCGCGGTGGTCGCCGTTGATGTCGGTGTCGTCGATGCGCGGGTAGGTGGCGCCGACGTAGCTCGTCACCTTGGTGAAGACGCCGTAGGCGCCCTTCTCCACGCAGTCCTCGACCCCCCACGAGACGACGCCGACGATCCGGTTGTTGACCACCAGCGGACCACCGGAGTCGCCGTTGCAGGCGGTGGTGGTGCCGGCGTCGCTGCCGGTGGCCGGCGTGCCCGCGCAGACCATGTGCCCGCGGACGTAGTAGCTGCCCCAGGCGGTGCCACAGGTGGCGTCCGACTGGATCGGCAGCGTCGCCGTCTTCAGGTACTCGGAGATCTCGTCGCTGGTGGAGCTGGTGCGCCCCCAGCCGTAGACCCGGGCGTTGGTCCCGGCCGCGTACGACGCGGTGTCGCCCGCGGTCGTCATGCGCAGCGGCGTGGCCTTCACCGGCACCGGCAGCGTGAGCACCGCGATGTCGTTGTCGATGGCGGCCTCGTTGTACGTGGGGTTGTTCCACTGCCGCCACACACCGGAGACGGTGCCGCCGTGCAGGTCGCCGTCGGCGGACGGCAGCTGGGTGGCGCCCGTGACGACGGCGCCGTTCAGGTACCAGTTGTAGCCCTTGACGCAGTGCGCGGCGGTGAGGATCTTCGTCGGCGCGACGACGGTGCCGCCGCAGAAGAAGCCCTCGCCGGTGTACGGGTCGTAGTAGTGCAGCTGCGCCATCCAGGGCGCCGCGGAGATCGTGGTGGTGGTGCCACCGATGATCTTCGCGTCGATGCCGGAGCCGGCCTTGCCGCTCGTGCTGAGCGGCGCCTTCTCCTTGGCCCGGCCGGCCTCGTCCGCCGCCATCGCCTTGACGACGCGGCTGATCAGCTCGGACTGGGACGGTGTCTCCGTCGCCGGAGAGACGTTCGGCTGGGGCAGCGCCGGCGCCGCCTGGGCCGCCGGCGCCGACAGCAGCGCCGCTCCGACGGCCGCGGCGGCACCGGCCGCGGCCACGGCGAACCGGCGTCTGCGACGGCCGGGTCCGGACATGGGTGTAACCATGCAATTCCCCCCTCGGGATATGGAGTTCGAGCATTGAATCCCGTTCAGGGACAGCTCGAAGCAGCGTGATCGTACACCTGTCCGACGACAGTTGTGTACGAAAAACGGCCGCCCCGTGGAGGAGCGGCCGTTCGCGTGCCCGCGCGGGGGCCCGAGGGAAGGGTGACGTCAGTCGCCGTTGCCCGGCGTCGGCGTCGTCTTCTGGATCTGCATCAGGAACTCGACGTTCGACTTGGTCTGCTTCATCTTGTCGAGGAGCAGCTCGATCGCCTGCTGCTGGTCGAGCGCGTGCAGCACCCGGCGCAGCTTCCACACGACCGCGAGCTCCTCGTTGCCGAGCAGAATCTCTTCCTTACGGGTGCCGGACGCGTCGACGTCCACCGCGGGGAAGATGCGCTTGTCGGCGAGCTTCCGGTCGAGCTTGAGCTCCATGTTGCCGGTGCCCTTGAACTCCTCGAAGATCACCTCGTCCATGCGGGACCCGGTGTCCACCAGGGCGGTGGCGAGGATGGTCAGCGAGCCGCCGTCCTCGATGTTGCGGGCCGCACCGAAGAAGCGCTTCGGCGGGTACAGGGCGGTCGAGTCGACACCACCGGACAGGATGCGGCCGGACGCCGGGGCGGCGAGGTTGTACGCACGGCCCAGACGCGTGATCGAGTCGAGCAGCACGACCACGTCGTGACCCAGCTCCACCAGGCGCTTGGCGCGCTCGATGGCGAGCTCGGCGACCGTGGTGTGGTCCTCGGCCGGGCGGTCGAAGGTCGAGGAGATGACCTCGCCCTTCACCGACCGCTGCATGTCGGTGACCTCTTCCGGACGCTCGTCGACGAGGACGACCATCAGGTGGCACTCGGGGTTGTTGTGCGTGATCGCGTTGGCGATCGCCTGCATGATCATGGTCTTGCCGGTCTTCGGCGGGGCCACGATCAGACCACGCTGGCCCTTACCGATCGGCGACACGAGGTCGATGATGCGGGTGGTCAGCACGCCCGGGTCCGTCTCCAGGCGGAGGCGGTCCTGCGGGTAGAGCGGGGTCAGCTTGTTGAACTCCGGGCGGCCGCGGCCGTGTTCGGGCGCCATGCCGTTGACGGAGTCCAGGCGGACCAGCGCGTTGAACTTCTCGCGCCGCTCGCCTTCCTTGGGCTGGCGGACCGCGCCGGTGATGTGGTCGCCCTTGCGCAGGCCGTTCTTGCGGACCTGGGCGAGGGAGACGTACACGTCGTTCGGGCCCGGCAGGTAGCCGGAGGTCCGGATGAAGGCGTAGTTGTCGAGGATGTCCAGGATGCCCGCGACCGGGATCAGGACGTCGTCCTCGGCGATCTGCGGCTCCTGCACGTCGTCGCGGCCACGGCGGCCACGGCGGTCGCGGTAGCGGCCGCGACGGCCACGGCGGCCGCCTCCGTCGTCGTCGTACCCGTCGTCCTGACGGCCTCCGCCGCCCTGCTGGTTCTGCTGACGGCCGCCGCCCTGGTTCTGCTGCTGGTCGTCGCCCTTGTTGCGGCGGTCACCACGGTCACCACGGTCGCCGCGGTCACCACGGTCGCCGCGGTCACGGTCGCGGCCACGCTCGCGGCGGTCGCGGCGGCGGCCCTCGCCGCCCTCGTGGTCGGGCTTGCCCTCGCCCTGCTGGGACTGCTGCTGGCCCGCGGCGTCGGACTTGGTCTCGGTCTTCGCCTCGGCCGCGACCGTCTCGGTCGCGGCGGCCGGGGCGCCCGCGTCGGCGGTGGCGCGACGGCGGCGGCGCTCGGGGGCGCTCTCCGCGGCCTGCTCGGCCTGCTCGGCGGCGGATGCCTTCGGCGAGGGCTGGCCGGGGATCTCGATCTGCTGCTGGGCCGCAGCCTGGTCGGCGGGCGCCTGCTCGTCCTTGGCCTCGGTCTTCTTCTCGGCCGTGTCACCCGTGCGCGTGCGGGAGGTGGCGCGGCGCTTCGGCTTGGTCTCGGCGGACTCGGCCTTGGCCGGGGCGTCCCCGGAAGGGGTGCCTCCACCGGCGGCCTGCGCCTCCTTGATGACCTCGATCAGCTGGCTCTTGCGCATGCGCGCCGTGCCCCTGATACCGAGGCCGGATGCGACCTGCTGCAGCTCGGCCAGCACCATGCCCTCGAGGCCGGTACCGCGGCGCCGCCGGGAGCCGGCACCGGAGGCAGGCGCGGAAGCGTCCGTGGCGGGCGCGGCAGCGGTCTCCTCGACACGTGCGCCCATCAGATCGGTGGTGTCGCTCACGAAGGGTCCTTCCCTGGAGCGGACGTCGGCCTGTCTGGCTCGGCGACCGGTTGTGCTGTCCGGCATCGTTCCCTGATGTGTGGACCGTGCCGGGGCGGTTGTCCGCCTGCGCGGCGGAAGAGATATCTGGTGATGGCGCTACCTCGAGCCGTGGCACCCGGTGTCACGTGGCGTGGTCGCACCGATTCCGAAGCTCCCCCAGAGGGGGTGCCCCCACCTGCGGGCCGTTCAGTGTCCGCGTACGACGTACTGCCCGCGTACGTAGCAGTGAACACAGTGCGGCTTCGGGAGCTCCCGGAAGAATGTCTGTCCCGGACGGGGACACGAGGCACCTCGCCATGGTGGGGTCGGGTGCAGACCTGAGGTTAACACTACCGGATCCAACAAACATTCCCCCTCTCGAAATCCGGCAACCGTGTCAGGTCGCGAGCGGAAGGACGCTCGCTCCCTCGACGTCCAGGCTCAGCCGGTTGGCGGCCCAGTCGGCGCCGGCGAGCGCTTCGACCTTGTCGGCCGTGCCCGCGTCGGCCAGCGCCATGACCGTCGGTCCGGCGCCGGAGATGACCGCGGGGATGCCGTCCCCGCGCAGCCGCTCCACCAGTGCGGCGCTCTCCGGCATCGCCGGGGCGCGGTACTCCTGGTGCAGACGGTCCTCGGTGGCGGGCAGCAGCAGCTCGGGGCGCCGGGTGAGGGCCTCGACGAGCAGGGCGGCACGGCCCGCGTTGGCGGCGGCGTCGACGTGCGGCACGGTGCGCGGGAGCAGTCCGCGCGCGGTCTCGGTGAGGACCGGCTTCGCGGGCACGAAAACCACCGGAACGATGGAATCGGCGGGCTCCATCCTGATCGCCCGGGCGGCGCCGCCCTCCATCCAGGACAGGGTGAAACCGCCGAGCAGGCAGGCCGCGACGTTGTCGGGGTGGCCCTCGATCTCGGTGGCCAGCTCGAGCAGCGCGGTGTCGTCGAGCTTGGCCTCGGCGCCTATGGTCACGGCGCGGGCGGCGACGATCCCGGCGCAGATGGCGGCCGAGGAGGAGCCGAGGCCCCGGCCGTGCGGGATGCGGTTGGCGCAGACGATCTCCAGACCGCGCGGCTGCCCGCCGAGCAGGTCGAAGGCGGTGCGCAGGGAACGTA
The DNA here is from genome assembly GCA_014655195.1 of Streptomyces cellulosae. Taxonomy (GTDB): domain Bacteria; phylum Actinomycetota; class Actinomycetes; order Streptomycetales; family Streptomycetaceae; genus Streptomyces; species Streptomyces cellulosae. The sequence continues at coordinate 87,683 of BNBH01000029.1, forward strand.
CGAGAAGGTGGCTCTCGTCCCGCGGGAGGGTCTCGCTGCCCTCACCCGCGATGTCGATGTGCAGCCCGGAGTCGGCCACCCGGACGACCACGTCGTCGTAGAGCCCCAGCGACAGGCCGAGGGCGTCGAAGCCCGGGCCGAGGTTGGCGCTGGTGGCGGGGACGCGCACCCGGACGGCGGCGGCGCGGAACGCGGGACCGGCCATCGCTCGAAGACTCTCCTGTAGCTGCGTGGACTGTCGAATGACGTTCGATGGACATTCGATGGCGTACGAGAACCCTGGGGCCGCCGCCGACCGGGCTGGCCGGCCGCTGCCGGGCCGTCCCGGGTCACTGGCGGGACCCTGGGGACGGCGCACTGCCGCGGCATATGCGGCGGGCGGGTTCCCTACAGCCTATCGAAGGAAGGTTCACCTGCGACATAGGGCGCACAGGAGGCGCACGATGCGTGTCGCAAGCCCCCTGTGCACCCCCCGTAGGGAGCGTCCCCCGGGCAGGCGCGTCCTTACGCCGTTTGTGCGGTTCGCGGCGGCGGAAACGCGCGGCTTCCGCCACCGCGGAGCACGGGCACGGCGGACCGGACGGCACCGGGTGCCGTGGGTCAGACGAGACCGAGCCGCTGGGCGGCGGTCGCGGCGTCGACCGGGACGGTGACCGGCTGCGGGGCGCCGGCGACGGCCCAGTCGGGGTCCTTCAGACCGTTGCCGGTGACCGTGCAGACGATCGTCTGGCCCGGGTCGACCCGGCCCTGCTCGGCGGCCTTCAGCAGACCGGCGACCGACGCTGCGGACGCGGGCTCGACGAAGACGCCCTCCTGGGAGGCCAGCAGCCGGTAGGCGCGCAGGATCTCACGGTCCGTCACCTCGTCGATGCGGCCGCCGGATTCGTCCCGCGCGGCGAGCGCGAGCTGCCACGAGGCGGGGTTGCCGATACGGATCGCGGTGGCGATCGTCGACGGGTCCTTGACGACCTCGCCGCGCACGATCGGGGCGCTGCCGGAGGCCTGGAAGCCCCACATGCGCGGGGTGCGGGAGGCGACGCCGTCGGCGGCGTACTCCTTGTAGCCCTTCCAGTACGCGGTGATGTTGCCCGCGTTGCCCACCGGCAGGACGTGGATGTCGGGGGCGTCGCCCAGCATATCCACGATCTCGAAGGCGGCGGTCTTCTGGCCCTCGATGCGCACCGGATTGACCGAATTGACCAGCGCCACCGGGTAGTTGTCGCTGAGCGAGCGGGCCAGCGTGAGGCAGTCGTCGAAGTTGCCGTCGACCTGGAGGATCTTCGCGCCGTGCACGAGGGCCTGGCCCATCTTGCCCAGCGCGATCTTGCCCTGGGGCACCAGCACGGCGGAGACCATGCCGGCCCGCACGCCGTACGCGGCCGCGGAGGCGGAGGTGTTGCCGGTGGAGGCGCAGATGACCGCCTTCGCCCCCTCCTCCTTCGCCTTGGAGATGGCCATCGTCATGCCGCGGTCCTTGAAGGACCCGGTCGGGTTCGCGCCCTCGACCTTGAGATGGACCTCGCAGCCGGTGCGCTCGGAGAGCACCTGCGCGGGCACGAGCGGCGTACCGCCCTCACGGAGCGTCACGACCGGCGTGGTGTCCGACACCGGAAGCCGGTCCCGGTACTCCTCGATGATTCCGCGCCACTGGTGGGTCATTGCTGGTTACTCTCCTTCAACCCGCATGATGCTGGCGACACCACGCACGGTGTCGAGCTTGCGCAACGCCTCCACGGTCCCGCCGAGGGCCGCGTCGGACGCGCGGTGGGTGACGACGACGAGCGACGCCTCCCCGTCCTTGCCTTGCTGGCGGACCGTGTCGATCGAGACACCGTGCTCCGCGAACACGGTGGCGACCTGGGCGAGAACACCCGGTTTGTCGGCCACGTCCAGGCTGATGTGGTAGCGCGTGACGACCTCGCCCATCGGCGAGACGGGCAGCGCCGCATAGGCGGACTCGCCGGGGCCGGTGGTGCCGCCGAGCCGGTTGCGGCCGACCGCGACCAGGTCGCCGAGCACGGCGGAGGCCGTCGGGGAGCCGCCCGCGCCGGGGCCGTAGAACATCAGCTGCCCGGAGGCGTCGGACTCGACGAACACGGCGTTGTAGGCGCCGCGCACGGAGGCCAGCGGGTGGCTGAGCGGGATCATCGCCGGGTGCACGCGCGCGGTGACCGACCGGCCGTCCTCGGCCCGCTCGCAGATGGCGAGCAGCTTGATGGTGCAGCCCATCTCCTTGGCGGAGGCGAAGTCCGCGGCCGTCACCTCGGTCATGCCCTCGCGGTAGACGTCGTCGAGGCGCACGCGCGTGTGGAAGGCGATCCCGGCGAGGATGGCGGCCTTGGCGGCGGCGTCGAAGCCCTCGACGTCGGCGGTCGGGTCGGCCTCCGCGTACCCCAGGGCGGTGGCCTCGTCGAGGGCCTCCTGGTAACCCGCCCCCGTGCTGTCCATCTTGTCGAGGATGAAGTTGGTGGTGCCGTTGACGATGCCGAGCACCCGGTTGACCTTGTCACCGGCGAGGGACTCGCGCAGCGGGCGGATCAGCGGGATGGCGCCGGCGACGGCGGCCTCGTAGTAGAGGTCCTTGCCGTGCTCCTCGGCGGCGGCGTGCAGCGCGGCGCCGTCCTGGGCGAGGAGGGCCTTGTTGGCGGAGACGACGGAGGCGCCGTGCTCGAAGGCGGTGGTGATGAGGGTCCGGGCGGGCTCGATGCCGCCGATGACCTCCACGACGATGTCGAGGTCGCCGCGTTTGACCAGGGCGGTCGCGTCGGTGGTGATCAGTGCGGGGTCGATGCCCTCGCGTACCTTGTCCGGCCGCCGTACGGCCACGCCGGCGAGCTCGACCGGGGCGCCGATACGGGCGGCGAGGTCGTCGGCGTGCGTCGTCATGATGCGCGCCACCTCTGAGCCGACCACTCCACAGCCCAGCAGCGCCACCTTCAGCGGACGCGTACGCATCATCCGACCTCGTTTCCTGATTACCGTCTCGGTTGCACCAGTCTCACTCACCGAACGGGACTTTCTGTGCAAAGTCCGGATCGTGAGACATCTATTTCATTTCCATGACCGCGCCGGCGAAAGATCTTCCGCCGGCGCGGATCCCTGTCCGGGGCCCTTCTCCGGGGGCCTCTCAGCCGACGTCGAGCCGGAGCAGGTCCTCCTCCGTCTCACGCCGGACGATGACGCGCGCCTGGCCGTCCTTCACGGCGACCACCGGCGGCCGCAGCACATGGTTGTAGTTGCTGGCCATGGACCGGCAGTACGCCCCGGTCGCCGGCACGGCGATCAGGTCGCCCGGCGCCAGGTCGCTCGGCAGGAACGCGTCCTTCACCACGATGTCACCGCTCTCGCAGTGCTTGCCGACGACCCGCGTGAGCATGGGCTCGGCGTCGGAGGAGCGGGAGACGAGGGCGACGCTGTACTCGGCGTCGTACAGGGCGGTGCGGATGTTGTCCGACATCCCGCCGTCGACGGACACGTACGTGCGCAGCCCGTCGAGCGGCTTGACGGTGCCGACCTCGTAGAGCGTGAACGCGGTCGGGCCCACGATGGCGCGCCCCGGCTCGACGGAGATGCGGGGCGTGCGCAGCTTCGCCGCTTCGCACTCACGGGTGACGATCTCACTGAGCGCCTTGGCGATCTCGTGGGGCTCGCGGGGGTCGTCGTCGCTGGTGTAGGCGATGCCGAGGCCGCCGCCGAGGTCGATCTCCGGCAGTTCGACGCCGTGCTCGTCGCGGATGTCCTTCAGCAGCCCGACGACGCGGTGCGCGGCGACCTCGAAGCCGGACATGTCGAAGATCTGCGAGCCGATGTGCGAGTGGATGCCGATGACCTCGAGGCTGTCGAGCTGCAGCGCGCGCCGCACGGCCTCGGCGGCCTGCCCGCCGGCCAGCGGGATGCCGAACTTCTGGTCCTCGTGGGCGGTGGCGATGAACTCGTGGGTGTGCGCCTCGACGCCGACGGTGACGCGGATCTGCACGCGCTGCCGCGTGCCCAGCTCACGGGCGATGTGGGCGACGCGGACGATCTCCTGGAAGGAGTCGAGCACGATCCGCCCCACCCCGGCCTCGACGGCGCGGCGGATCTCGGCGACGGACTTGTTGTTGCCGTGGAAGGCGATGCGCTCGGCGGGCATCCCGGCGGACAGCGCGGTGGCCAGCTCGCCGCCGGAGCAGACGTCGAGGTTCAGCCCCTCCTCGCTCAGCCAGCGCACGACGGCCCGGGACAGGAACGCCTTGCCGGCGTAGAACACGTCGGCGTTCTCGCCGAAGGCGGTGCGCCAGGCGCGGGCCCGGGAGCGGAAGTCGTCCTCGTCGAGGACGTAGGCGGGGGTGCCGTACTCCTCGGCGAGCCGCTTGACGTCGATCCCGCCGACGGTGAGAACCCCGTGCTCGTCACGGGTGACGGTCTGGGACCACACCTTGGGGTCGAGGGCGTTGGGGTCGGCCGGGGGTGCGAGGTAGTGCCCCTCGGGGAGGACGTCGGCGTGACGGGGCCCGGCGGGGTGTGCGGAACGGCTCATGGCAGGTCTTGGGCTTCCTAGAGATGTTCGGGTGCGTCGATGCCGAGCAGGGTGAGGCCGCCGGCCAGCACCGTCCCGGCGGCTTCGGCGAGGGCGAGCCGGGCACGGTGGGCGGCCGAGGGTTTCTCGTCGCCGAGAGGCAGGACGGAGGGCAGCAGGGGCGCGAGCGCGTCGGCGACGGCGACGAGGTGCCGAGCGAGCCGGTCGGGGGCGCGGTGGGCGGCGGTGGCGGCGAGGACGCGGGGGTGGTCGGCGAGGGTGTGGAGGAGGGCGTCCACGTCTGTGCCGACGGGGCCGGGGTCGGGGGTGAAGCCGAGGTCGGCGGCGTTGCGGAGGAGGGCGCGGGTACGGGCGTGGGCGTACCGGACGCGGAAGAGGGGGTTGGTCTCGCGCTGGGCGAGGTGCTGCTCGCTCTGGCTGCCGCCGAGGTGGGGGCGGTCGTGCGGGGCGGGGTGGAGGAGGGCCCAGCGGGCGGCGTCGCGGCCGAGGGGGGTGGGGTCGGCGGGGGCGGGGACGGGGCGGAGGGGGTCCCGGCCGGGCCGTACGTGGATGTCTTCGGGTACGCCGAGGATGCGAACCCAGGCGTCCTCGGGAGCGCGGGTGCAGTGCAGCTCGGGGCGGGCGCCCTGGGACCGCAGGGCGCGGGCGACGGAGTCCATGAGGACGAGGGCGCGGACCTCGGGGGCGGCGTGGAGTTCGATCGCCTGCCCGGCGAGGGTGTCGCTGTGCCCGTACCGGGGGCCGGCGCGGAGGATGTCGCGCACGAGGCGGGCGTCGGAGCCGCCGGCGAGGGAGATGTTGAGGAACCCGGGTCCGGTGACGACGACGTCGCTGATGCCGTCGGCGTGGAGGAGGCGGGTGCGCAGCACCTCGGCGACGGCGGGGGCGGGCTGTCCGGCCGGGCGCGCGAGCTGGAGGGCGACGTTGGTGGCGTAGTCGCCGCAGCCACCGGGCCCGGGGGGCGCGACGACGACCCGCTCGGGCACCACGGCCACGGCGAGTTCTCCCTCGTCGACGGCACGACGCACCGCGTGCAGCACGGTGCGGGAGAGCTCGACGGGGGTCACGGGACAAGCGTAGGCGAGGAGGGGGGTGGGTATGCGAACGGGTTCGGCGGGTGTCCCGGGATGTGGACGGGGTGGACGGGTCCGGTCGGGCGCGGACGGGCGTGAACGTGCGCGGACGGGGGTGGACGGCTAGGCGTGCCCGGCGGCGGCCTCGGTGTCCCCACTCCCCCGCACCCGCCCGGCCGTGCTCGTGTCGATGAGCGACTGCACGACCCGGACGAGCTCCTGCGGGTCGAAGGGCTTGGCGAGGAAGGCGTCGACGCCGACGTCGAGTCCGCTCTCGACCTCGTGCTGGGTGCAGGCGCTGACGATGACGAGGGGGATGCCGGCGGTACGGGGGTCGGAGCGCAGGCGCCCGGCGGTTCTGAGCCCGTTGAGCCGCGGCATGACGACGTCCAGGGTGATGAGGTCGGGCCGCACCTGATGCACGACTTCCAGACACTCGGCACCATCGGCCGCGGTCACCACCTCGATGCCCTCCAGCTCGAGGTTGACCCTGATCAACTGCCGGATGACCTTGTTGTCGTCGACGACAAGAACCCGGCCCGAAGTGCTCGGCACGACTCGAGAGTAGGTCGGGACCGGCCACCGCGTCCGGCGTTTCCCCACTTCCACCCCGACCGGGGTACGGGCCGCACGGGGAGCCGACCGGGACGGACGCCGCGGGACGCGAAAAGTGGTTCATGACCACCCCGGGAGAACTGGTAGTGTTCTACCCGTCGCCGCGGTCACCGCGACCGACACGCCCCCGTAGCTCAGGGGATAGAGCAACGGCCTCCGGAGCCGTGTGCGCAGGTTCGAATCCTGCCGGGGGCACCGGACATTTAGGCCCTGACCAGCGGAAACGCCGGTCAGGGCCTTTCTTGCGCACGGCCGCACGGCACCAGGCGGACGGAGTCCCACAGGTCCGAACCACTCGGCGGGGATGCGAGCCGCCCGTCGCCACGGCGGAACCGAGCGTGATGCCACGGCACGACGACTTACGGCATGCTGGACTATGAGCAGGTACGCCGCGGCCAGGTTCTACGCTCTTCCGGATTCGCTCGACGAGTTGGTCGGGCCAACCTCCGGCATCGTGACCCTGCCGCGTCACATCGATTGGGGTCCCCACTGCGCGTACGACCTCGCAGACGAGGCCGACCTGCTCCTCATGTACGAGCGGGTCCTTCGCGAGGCCCAATCCCCCGCCGACCTGTGCGCGCACCTGAACGCCGACCTGTTGCGCCGGCACTGGACGGACCTGTTCCTGCCCGCTCCGGTCCGAGAGGCCTGGCAGACCCGCTTCCCCCAGCTCGCACCTGCGGCGGCTGCGGCACAGTGGACAAGCTGCACCGCCGACTCATCCGCATCGGGCTCGACGCACTCGCCGACGACTTCGGACACGCCGTCGCAGGCGGCTAGGCCGTTCAAGCCCATCAGATCGTGAAGCGGGTCAGCGACGACGTAGACCTCTTCGCCCCGATCGACCGGACCACCCGCTGAGATGCCGGCGGCCGCCGAACGCGTCATCGCCGACTACGAGGCAGCGGGCTTCACGGTGGAACTGGCCCACCAGAACCCGGAGCACCCCTATACGCGGCTGAACGTGGCCGACCCGACCAGCGGCACCTAGACCATGGTGGAACTCATCGCCGAGTTCCTCTACCACGCGCCCGTATCCTCCGCCTTCGGCCCGGTTCTGCACCCCGACGATGTCGCCGCCGGGAGAACCGCTGCCCTGGACGGGCAGGCCGAGGTCCGCGACGCCATCGACAACGACGGCCTCCTCAGATTGGATACACCTGCGAGCGCCTGATGGAGCTGGCCAGGCAGAATGACGACGGCTTCGACCCACGCATGTTCGCCGGCTCCCTCGCCCGCATCCAGCGCTATACCGACAAACAGTTCGCCACCTACGGCCTCAGCACCGCCGAAGCCGCACCCCTGCGCGCACGGTTCGCCGACTGGCAACGCCAACTGACCGCGCCGGAGGGCGAGACTCCCGCTGGAAAGTGAGCCTCCGAAGGGCATCCGGCGGTTTCTAGACCTGGAGCAGGTCGCCGCCCGGGAGATCCCGAACGACTGCTCCGGGCCAGAGCCAGTGCCTGGCGCCTGTCCTCCTACGGGACGGATCTGATCGACCTAAGACCCGACGGAGAGCCCTCAGTCCCGTTCCCGACCACTCCCTCCCAGCCCGTCTGGGAGCGATGCACCCGGCATGACCGGCCGGCCCCTGTCACGTATACGAACTCGACGGTCGGCACATCACCGACGTTTCCGGCTTGCCGTTCAGGGCTGGGCAAGCGGTGTCCGTGTGGTACGACTCACGATAGATGCCAATGCACACGTGTACTTCGGTCATGACGGTCTCTTCCCCCTGAACCTTCTCGTGCCCCCGGTAGCGTCCGACCGGCACAACGAGTACGGCGGGAGCAGGCAACGCCCTTGAGGCGGGATCGGTGCGTACGTACCCGGTCAGGCTCGGGGCCATGCCTGGCGATGACGCGCGACGCCGTTGGTGGATCGGTCCCCGGAAGCCTTTCAGCGGTGGGCCGAGGACTACTACGAAATCCCAGTTGACCTGGCGGCCGTTCGTCACGTCCTCTCCTCCCGCCCGCTGACCGAAGAGGTCGTCCGCTCGTTGAACTCGGACATCGGCATGGCCGATTTTTTGGGGGACATCGCGGAGATCGGGTATCCGACGCGCTGAGACTTCGCAGCAGTTGAGTGGGGCGGTCGGCCTGACGGTGCAGTGAGGGCTCCGTCAGGCCGATTCCGCCCGTCCTTTGCGACTCGTCAGCCGCCGCCGCGGTACGCGAGGCCCGCTACCACCGATGTGCCCCGGGTGGGGCGGGGGCGGACGGTCCAGGCGGTGGCGATGTGGTCGACGAGGAGCAGGCCGCGGCCGTTTTCCGCGTCCGCGCCCGGGTGTGCCAGCGCCGGCTTGCCCATACCCGGGTCGGAGACGGCTAGCCAGTAGTGGCCGTCCGCCGGCCACAGGACGAGTTCGATCAGGTCATCGTCCCTGCCGTCCGCTCCGTGGCGGATCGCGTTCGTGACCAGTTCGGAGGTCAGGAGCCCGAGGTCGTCGCCCAGGTTCGGGCGGAGTGCGGGTGGTAGGGATTCCATCACTGCATGGCGGGCCCGTCGTACGGACTTGGGGTGGGCGGGGAGATGCCAGTGGAGGGGTACCAGGGGGATCTTGGGCACGGCGAACTCCGTTCGGGTGTGGAGGGGTTGGGATCGCCGGTGGCCTGCCGCCCTGGTCGCGGACACACCCGTCCCAGGGCAGGCGGGCGCGTCCGCGCGGTGCACTTCCGGCATCGCGTTGTGTAACTTGCGCAATACTGACGGTAGAGCAGCAGGGGTCATATTTGCCATGCGGTCCGGAACAATGGCCTCGATGTGGTGCAACTGTGCTTATAGGACTGATCCGGACGCCACTCCGTACGGAAGGAAACGTCATGCCCCCGAGGACGGTTCTCACACAGCGTCAGAAGCGTCTGGGCAGTGAACTGCGCAGGATGCGCACCGCGGCCGGCATGTCCGCGGAGTACGCCGCCGGGCTCCTGGGTGTCGACCGGAGCCGCATCTCCAACATGGAGTCCGGACAGCGCGGCATCAACGCCGAACGGCTGCGCAAGCTGGCCTGCAACTGTGACTGCACCGACGAGACGTACGTCGAGGCCCTCGTCGAGATGGCAGAGCCGAGTCAGGCGGGGTGGTGGGAGCGTTATCGGGGCAGCCTGCCTCAGGGTTTACTGGACATCTCGGAGACCGAGGCGTACGCGGTACGCCTGCGGGGTGCGAACACCGTCCATGTGCCCGGGCTGTTGCAGACGCCTGAGCACGCGATGGCCATCTTCCGCGCCGTCGTGCCGCAGCTTCCCGAGCATGAGGTCGCTCTCCGGCTGGCCCACCGTACGGAGCGCCAGAGCGTGATCACCCGCGACGATCCGGTCCCGTATGTGGCCGTCATCCATGAAGCGGCGCTTCGGATGCAGTTCGGTGGGCGGGACGTTGCCCGAGGACAGTTGAAGTACCTGCTGGAAGTGTCGGAATGGGATCACGTCACCGTGCTTGTGATTCCCTTCGACCACGGCGCCTTCCCTGGGGCGGGACAGACCGTCGTCTACGCCGAAGGGCCTGTGCGGCAGCTCGATACCGTGCAGATCGACAACTCCCACGGGCCGGATTTCCTGTACGCGGAGGGCCAGCTCGCGAAATACCGTGCCCAGCTGGACCTGTTGGAAGGTCTGGCACTGTCACCGGAACGGTCACGCGACTTCATCCGCGAGATCGCTCATCACCTATGAGGAGTGACCACATGGCTGACATCACCTGGGAAGCCCCGTTCTGCGGGGAGGGCAGCTCCTGCTTCCGCCTCGGAACCGATGCCGACGGCAACGGGTACATAGCCGTCGTCGGCCAGGAGGAGCGCCCCCTCACCGACTCCATCGAGGCGCTGCGCACCCTCATCACCGACATCAAGGCTGGGAAGGCTGACCACCTCTTGTAGGCCATCGTTCAGCGGGCTGCCCGTTCCCGGTCCCGCGGCCTGGCCGTGGCCGGCCTCCCGCGGGGTCACACACGCATCTCCCTGAGCAGGCCGCCGTCCTCGTCGTACAGCTCCAGCGTGTACGTCCCCGCGCCGCAGCGCGTGAGGACGGTGGCCAGGTCGTCGAAGCGGGACGGGTCGACAACTCCGTTCAGGAGGACGTCCGGGCCCTCGGCGGGCTCGAGTTCCACCTCGCACCACGTCGTGCCCACCTCGTGGCCGTGCCAGGAGGATGAGCTCACCCTCCAACCGAGCCGTTCGAAGCGCGACGCTACGGGGCCGGCGTCCCTGTGGCCGTGCAGGATGCCACAAACGTTGTTGGGCAGGTTCGTCAGCTCGCAGGTGACGTCGCCGTAATCGTCAGGCATCCTCACTCCTCTCCCTCCCCCGTCCCGCGCCCCTCAGCCCCTCTGCCGCCGGTTCGGCAGCGTGAACCTTGGCGCATTCCTGGACGTGGTTCTGATTGGCCGAGAGGGCTTCATCATGCCCTCCCCTGCCGCAACCCCGCCCCCATCTCTCCATCAACCGCGCCCCTTGGGACCCTTGACGCACCCACTCCATCGTTCATGTATGTAAATACTGTTCATTCTATTGATTCGACACGACCTCTCTGCATAAAGTCCCGCCACCTCGCCCGTACGGAATGGACGGAGCCTCCCGTGTCGAAGCAACTCCGCAAGCCAGTACGAACGCGGCGGCTCGGTGCTGTCGGCGCCCTCGTCGTCGCAGCCGTCGTGACCGCCGCCGGGTGTTCCTCCGGGTCGTCGGGGGCGGAGCAGGACGAGTCGCAGCCGTTGGAGGTGTGGATCCGGCAGGACGCCGGGAGTCCGGCCGCGGAGTCCGCCGAGGCGCTCACCAAGGCGTTCTCCGAGAAGAGCGGCATCAAGGCGAAGCTCGTCGCCGTCGGCGTCAACGACTTCGAGACCAAGCTCCAGCAGCGCACCGCGCAGAAGGACCTCCCCGACATCGTCATCAACGACACCGGCCAGCTGGGCAATCTGGTGACCCAGGGGCTCGTGCGCGAGGTGGACCGGGAGGGCGTCGCCGGGAGCGGGGACATCGCCGACCGCGCCTGGGAGGCCGCTCAGGGGTACGACGGGAAGTACTACGGCGTGCCCTTCAATTCCCAAGCCTTCGCCCTGCTCATACGCAAGGACTGGCGGGAGAGAGTCAACGCCCAGTTGCCCTCCTCCTGGGACGAGCTCATCCAGCTCGCCGTCACGTTCACCAACAACGACCCCGACGGCAACGGCAAGAACGACACCGCCGGCATGGTCGTGCCCGGCAGCACCACCCGCGGCTATCTGACCTGGTGGTTCTCCACCATGCTCTGGTCCGAGGGCGGCGAATTCGTCAAGAAGCAGGGCGACGGGTACGCCGCCGCCGTCGACGATCCCGCCTCCGTCAAGGCCGTCGAGAAGCTGCAGGCCATGTTCTGCGACTCCAAGGTCGTGCAGCCCGGCGCCAGCACCGCCGACTCCGCCACCACCCACACCGTCTTCGAGAGCGGCAAGGGCGGCATATACCTCACCGGGCCCTACATGCTGCCCCGCTTCGACGGGTCGCTCGGCAAGGACAAGTACGAGGTCGTCGCCGCCCCGCCCGGCGCCGGCGGCGAGGCGGCCGCCCTCGCCGAGGGGGAGAACGTCTATCTGATGGCCGGGTCCGGCAACGAGAAGGGGCAGCAGGCGTTCGCCGCTTCCCCGTTATCTTTTTCGCGGTCCTGCAAGAGGGCCGCTGGCCTCCGGGCCCGGCATGACTGTTGCCCCCTGTCGAACGGATGACCTGGGGGGTGGTGTCACCGGG
>BNBH01000030.1 GCA_014655195.1 Streptomyces cellulosae
CAGCTCGGAGAGCAGACCGTCCACGTCGTCACGGTCGACGGTCAGGTCATCGGCGAAGTGCCGGTCGCCAGTGGCGTCGGGCACGTACTTCACAGTGACAACGATCCTCAAGCTCACGCCGGCTCTCCTACTGCATCGTCATTTCTGGCTGCCTGCCTGCAGGCAGCATAGGCGCCTCAAGCGGGCGGTCCCGGTCGGGGCGACCCACGCTCCGATCGAAATATTACTCGTCAGTACACTCAGTTCCTGCCCGCTAAGCAAGCGCTTTGAACTGTGACCTTCGCAACGCAGCGTAACCGGAACTCTCCCGGCCCGCGACCGAGGTCCGCCGCGCCTCAGTCGGGCAGCCCGCTGAATCGTCCCTGGTGGTAGACGAGGGGACGCCCGTGACCCGTGGGGTCGCCGGCCAGCACCTCGGCCACCACGATCCGGTGGTCGCCCGCGGGCACCCGCGCCGTCACCCGGCACACCATCCAGGCCGGCACGCCGTCCAGCACCGGAACCCCCTCCGGCCCGTCCCGCCACGCCGTGCCGGGTCCGAAGCGGTCGGCGCCCCGGCGCGCGAAGGTGGCCGCGAGGTCCTGCTGGTGCTCGCCCAGCAGGTGCACGCCGACATGCTCGGTCTCGGCTATCGCGGGCCAGCTCGAACCGCCCGTGGACACGCCGAACGACAGCATCGGCGGCTCCGCGGACACGGAGGCGAGGGAGGTGGCGGTGAAGCCGACCGGGCCGGAACGGCCGCGCGCCGTGACCACCGCGACCCCCGCCGGGTGCCGGCGGAAGACGGAGCGCAGGAGGTCGGGCGAGGCGGGCCGGGCGGCGCCGAGGTCGGACGTTGCCGTCATCGAACAGTCCTTCTGGGAGGGGTCACGGGCGGGTGCGCGGCTGCTCACCGGCCCGGCCGCGGCACACGCGGGACGCGGGCGTCGGCCGGGAGGGGGCCGGGTACCCGACGGCGGCGAAGGAGTCCCGGTGACCCCGACGACTTGGTGTCAGGCTGACGACAACGAGCGCGCAGCGTCAAGTGAGCCTCCGCGGATGGGAGATGTCTCACCATGATCGCAACGGCCCTCACAGCGCGGCACCCAGGGCGGCTATCACGTCCGCCTTGCGCGGCTGCCCGACTGCCCGCCGCACCACCCGCCCGTCCGCGTCGAGCACCAGCACGGTCGGGGTGCGCTCGACGCCCAGCCGCCGTACGAGGTCCAGGCGGGCCTCGGCGTCGATCTCGACGTGGGTCACGCCCGGGACCATGGCCGCGACCTCGCCCAGCACCCGGCGGGTGGCCCGGCAGGGGGCGCAGAAGGCGCTGGAGAACTGCACCAGCGTGGCGCGTTCGCCCGTCTCCGCGCCGAGTTCGGCCGCGAGACCGGGCCCCGCTCCGCCGTCGCCGCCGGACCGTGCCGCCTCGTCACTGCCTCGCACTCTCCGCTCCCGCCCTGGATGTCCCGTCCAACCGCCTCCAGCGTCCCAGGGACCGCGAACATTCCCGCCCGCACCGCAAAACCCGAGGTCGTCCGGCGGAACGTGACGAGAATCTCCGCCCCGGACGGGCACCGGGGCTGGTTCACCGGCCGTTCTTGGGGCAGCATCAGCGACAGGCCGTAAACCTACGGCTGCGTAACTTCGACTGGGAGAGCCCCTTCCCAGGCAGAGAAGGAAGGGTTCCGACCCGCCCATGGCAGAACTTGTCTACCGGCCCGTGATCGGCTTCGCCCGCACCCTGTTCAAGGCGTGGGACCTCAAGATCGATTGCCAGGGTTCGGAGAACATCCCGCGCTCGGGCGGCGCCGTGCTGGTGAGCAACCACATCAGCTATCTCGACTTCGTGTTCAACGGACTGGCGGCGCTTCCGCAGAAGCGGCTCGTCCGCTTCATGGCCAAGGAGTCGGTGTTCCGGCACCGTGTCTCCGGCCCGCTGATGCGCGGCATGAAGCACATCCCGGTCGACCGCACGCAGGGTGAGGCCGCGTACGAGCACGCGCTGCGTTCGCTGCGGTCCGGTGAGATCGTGGGCGTCTTCCCCGAGGCGACGATCTCCCAGTCGTTCACGCTGAAGAGCTTCAAGTCCGGTGCCGCGCGCATGGCCCAGGAGGCGGGCGTCCCGCTCATCCCGATGGCCGTGTGGGGCACGCAGCGGCTGTGGACCAAGGGCCACCCGCGCAACTTCAAGCGCAGCCACACCCCGATCACCATCCGCGTGGGCGAGGCGATCGAGGCGTCCAAGGACAAGTACGCGGGCGCGATCACCCGTCAGCTGCGCGAGCGGGTGCAGGAGCTGCTGGAGGCGGCGCAGCGGGCGTACCCGGTGCGGCCGAAGGGCCCGGAGGACACCTGGTGGATGCCGGCCCACCTCGGCGGCACGGCCCCCACCCCGGAGCAGGTCCGCGAGGCAGAGGCCCGCTGAGACCCCCGTCCGGGTCCCGGGCAGCCGTGCGAGAGCACGTGCCCGGGACCTGCCGCGTTCCCCGGAGGAACAACCCGCCTCCAAGGCGCGGCGAACTGCGCGCCAAGCCCCACGACGCCGCACGCACCACACCTCGGAGGAACCACCCACCTCCAAGGCGCGGCGAACTGCGCGCCAAGCCCCACGACGCCGCACGCACCACACCTCGGAGGAACCACCCACCTCCAGGGGCGCGGGGAACTGCGCGAACAACGCCCGCAGCGCCGCACCCGCCACACGACGGCACCCGACGACCCCGCCCTCATGCGCCCAGGCTCATGACCGGATGTCAGAGTGCGGTCGGCAGCGTCCGCCACAGGTGCGCCCGGTCAGCAGCGCTCCGCAGGGCGCGCAGGACGGCCGGGTGGGGTGCGGCGTACAGGACCGGGTGGTCCGTCTCGCCCTGCGCCGGGTCGGGGGTGAATGCCAGCCGCTCGCCGTCGAGCGAGAACCGCGCGTCCACGCCGGGCTTGTTGCCGCGCGGGTCCTGGCGGTGCCAGGCGCCGTGGAAGCGCACGGCGACCAGTCCGTGCACCACGCCGAGGTGCTGGTAGCAGAGCGCGGTCGGGATGTCCTCGGCGCGCAGCAGCGCGGCCAGGGCGTGGGCCTTGGCGTAGCAGATACCGGTGCCCTGCTCCAGCACGTCGGAGGCGCGCCAGGTCACGCGGGGGTCGTCGGCGTCCTGCGAGTGCGTGACGCGGTCGCGTACGTACTCGAAGGCCGCTCGCGCATACTCATACGAGTCATGGACGTCGGCGGCCAGGCGTGCGGACACCGCCCGGACCAGCGGGTGGTGGTGGTCGATCGCCTCGTCGACGGCCAAGTAGGCGGAGAGGTCCGGGTTTTCCTGGATCAGCTGCATGGCGCCGGAGCATAGGGATGCGACCGGCCGAGAGTCAATGACTTTTCGGTCGGTCGCATACCTATGCAGCCCCTCAGGGTCGGCGGGCCATCTCCTCCTTGAGGGCGGCCACGAAGTTGTCCACGTCGTCCTCGGTGGTGTCGAAGGCGCACATCCAGCGGACGTCGCCCGCGGCCTCGTCCCAGAAGTAGAAGCGGAACCTCTTCTGCAGCCGCTCGCTCACCTCGTGCGGGAGCCGCGCGAACACGGCGTTGGCCTGCACCGGCTGGAGGATCTCCACTCCGTGCACCGCACGCACGCCCTCGGCGAGGCGCTGGGCCATCTCGTTGGCGTGCCGGGCGTTGCGCAGCCACAGGTCCCGGGCGAACAGGGCCTCCAGTTGCACGGACACGAAGCGCATCTTGGAGGCGAGCTGCATGGACAGCTTGCGCAGATGCCTCATGTGCTTGATGCCGTCCGGGTCCAGCACCACGACGGCCTCGCCGAACAGCGCGCCGTTCTTGGTACCGCCCAGCGAGAGCAGGTCGACGCCCACCGCGTTGGTGAAGGTGCGCAGCGGCACGTCCAGCGTGGCGGCGGCGTTGGCCAGCCGGGAGCCGTCGACGTGCACCTTCATGCCGTGCGCGTGGGCGTGCTCGCAGATCGCGCGGATCTCGTCCGGGGTGTAGACCGTGCCCAGCTCGGTCGCCTGGGCTATGGAGACGACCTGGGGCATGGCCCGGTGCTCGTCGTCCCAGCCGTACGCCTGCCGGTCGATGAGCTCCGGGGTGAGCTTGCCGTCCGGGGTGGGCACGGTGAGCAGCTTGATGCCGCCGACCCGCTCCGGGGCACCGCCCTCGTCCACGTTGATGTGGGCGCTCTCCGCACAGATCACCGCGCCCCAGCGGTCGGTGACCGCCTGGAGCGCCACCACGTTGGCGCCGGTGCCGTTGAAGACCGGGAAGGCCTCGGCGGTGGGCCCGAAGTGGCTGCGGATGACCTGCTGGAGGTTCTCGGTGTACGCGTCCTCGCCGTAGGCGACCTGGTGTCCGCCGTTGGCCAGGGCCAGGGCGGCGAGCACCTCCGGGTGGGCGCCGGCGTAGTTGTCGCTGGCGAAACCGCGGACCTCCGGGTCGTGATGACGACGCGCGTCGGTCCGCGGCGGGTTCACGGCTTCTCGGTCAGCCACAGACGTTTTCCGTTCACTTCCGCGGCGGGCTTGTCCCAGACGCCGACGATGGACTCGGCCAGGTCCTCGACGTCCGTGAAGCCCGCGAACTTCGCGTTGGGGCGGTCGGCGCGCATCGCGTCGTGCACCAACGCCTTCACCACCAGGATCGCAGCAGCCGACGTCGGCCCCTGCTCGCCCCCGGCCTTGCGGAAGTAGTCGCCCATGGCCAGCGTCCACGCCTCGGCGGCGGCCTTGCCGGCCGCGTACGCGGCGTTGCCTGCGGTCGGCTTCGACGCGCCGGCCGCGCTGATCAGAACGTAGCGGCCGCGGTCGCTGCGCTGGAGCGCCTCGTGGAAGGCGAGACTGGTGTGCTGCACGGTGCGCACCAGCAGCAGCTCCAGGAAGTCCCAGTCGTCCAGGCTGGTCTTGGTGAACGTCTCGCTGCCGCGCCAGCCGCCGACGAGGTGGACCAGGCCGTCGACGCGGCCGAACTCCTTCTCGGTGCGGGCGGCCCAGTCCCGGGTGGACTCCAGGTCGAGCAGGTCGACCGTCTCCCCGGTGACGGTGGCGCCGCCGTGCGCGTAGCGCGCCGCGTCGACCGCCTCCGCCAGCCGTTCCGGGTCGTTGTCCGCGCCGACGACGACGGCTCCCGCCTCGGCGAGCCTGAGCAGCGCCGCGCGTCCCGCGGGCCCGCCCGCGCCGGCCACCGCGATCACCGCGCCTTCGAGCGCCCCGTTCCCCATGGTTCTCGCCTCCTGAGCAGTGTTGTGGACGAGATCGCTCACGCGGCGACCCGCTCGGCACCGTCCGCCGTGATGCCCCGGGTGGAGGCGATCACCTTCTTCAGCTTCTTGGACAGGGCCTCATAGAACATGCTCAGCGGAAACTCGTCCGGAAGCACGTCATCGACGAGTTTCCGCGGCGGCAGCGACAGGTCGAGGGCGTCGGGGCCCTTGGCCCACGTGGAACCGGGGTGCGGGGACAGGTACCGGGAGACCAGCTCGTAGCCGGCGAACCAGTGGACGAGCTTGGGGCGGTCGATGCCGTCGCGGTAGAGCTTCTCGATCTCCGCGCACAGCTCGTTGGTGACCTGCGGGGCGCGCTCCCAGTCGATGGAGAGCTTGTTGTCCGTCCAGCGGACGACGTCGTGCTTGTGCAGGTAGGCGAAGAGCAGCTGGCCGCCGAGGCCGTCGTAGTTGCGCACCCGCTCGCCGGTCACCGGGAAGCGGAACATGCGGTCGAAGATCACCGCGACCTGTACGTCACGGGCCTGCGGCACGCCCTCGCCGGCGAGCTTCACGGCCTCCTTGAAGGCGGTGAGGTCGCAGCGCAGCTCCTCCAGGCCGTACATCCAGAACGGCTGGCGCTGCTTGATCATGAAGGGGTCGAACGGCAGGTCGCCGTGGCTGTGGGTGCGGTCGTGGATCATGTCCCACAGCACGAAGGCCTCTTCGCAGCGCTTCTGGTCGTGGACCATGGCGGCGACGTCCTCGGGCAGCTCCAGGCCCAGGATGTCGACGGCGGCCTCGGTGACCCGGCGGAAGCGGGCGGCCTCGCGGTCGCAGAAGATGGCGCCCCAGGTGAAGCGCTCGGGGGCCTCGCGCACGGCGATGGTCTCGGGGAAGAGCACCGCGGAGTTGGTGTCGTAGCCCGCGGTGAAGTCCTCGAAGGTGATGCCGCAGAACAGCGGGTTGTCGTAGCGCGTGCGCTCCAGCTCGGCCAGCCAGCCGGGCCAGACCATGCGGAACACGACCGCCTCGAGGTTGCGGTCCGGGTTGCCGTTCTGCGTGTACATCGGGAAGACGACCAGGTGCTGCAGGCCGTCCTCGCGGTTGCCGGCGGGCTGGAAGGCCAGCAGCGAGTCGAGGAAGTCGGGCACCTCGAAGCCGCCCTCGGCCCAGCGGGCCAGGTCCTTGCCCAGGGCCTCGTGGTACGCGCGGTCGTGCGGGAGGAGCGGGGACAGTTCGTCCACCGCGCCGATCACGGTGCGCACGGCGTGCTCCGCGTCGGCACGGGACGGAGCGCCCTCGGCCTCGAAGTCGATCGAGCCGTCCTTGGACTGCCAGGGCCGGATCCGCTCCACGGCATCCTTGAGCACGGGCCATGCCGGGTGCTCCACCACCCTGGTCGACGAAGGAATCCGCTCCCCCGCAGCCTGCTGCACAAGAATTTCCGTCATGTCCCATCCTCCACAGGAGAACCTTGCGTACGCCTGACCGTATACACAGGGCGTTTCTCCCAGCAAGGGGTACCTCAGGAAATTATCCTGCCCTACCCGGGGAGCCACCGCATTTTTTCCTGCCGATTACCCCGTCCGACGGCGCTCCATGCGTTCCGGGTTCAGCCTCTGGACGCCGTGGGCAGAGGCGATACGGTCCCAGTGGGCCGTAGGGACGCGGTCCCCCGCCGCCGTCGACGGAAGCAGGTCGGATCTTGAACTTCCTCACCATCGGTCACCGCGGAGTCATGGGCGTCGAGCCCGAGAACACCCTTCGGTCCTTCGTCGCCGCCCAGGAGGCCGGGCTCGACGTCATCGAACTGGATCTGCATCTGAGCAAGGACGGCGCGCTCGTGGTGATGCACGACGCGCGCGTGGACCGCACCACGGACGGCACGGGCGCCATCGCCGACAAGACCTTCGACGAACTGCGCGCCCTGGACGCCGGGCGCGGCGAGCGCATCCCCCTGTTCACGGAGGTGCTGGACTCCGTCCGGACGCCGCTCCAGGCGGAGATCAAGGACGTGCGCGCGGCGCGGGCGCTGGCCGAGGTGATGCACGAGCGGGACCTGACGGGCCGGGTGGAGGTCGCGTCCTTCCACGACGAGGCGATCGCCGAGATCGCCCGCCTGGTGCCCGGCGTGCGCACGGCGCTGGTGGCCGGCCGCTACGGCACGGACGTGGTGGACCGCGCGGTCGCCGTCGGCGCCTCCCGGCTGTGCCTCAACATCCGCCGGATCACCCTGGAGGTCGTGGAGCACGCCCGCAAGGCGGACCTGTCGATCTTCGGCTGGGTGGTCAACACGCAGGACCATCTGCGGCTGGTGCGGGCACTGGAGCTGGACGGGGCGACCACCGACTACCCGGAGATCAAACGCACCGGCCGCTTCACGGCGTGAACGGCCGGACGCCGTACGACGGTCAGGCCAGCTCCTTGACCAGCAGCTCGAACTCCAGGTCGTCGCGCTGCGGGATGCCGAAGCGCTCGTCGCCGTACGGGAACGGCGTGGTCCTCCCCGTACGGCGGTAGCCGCGCCGCTCGTACCAGGCGATCAGGTCCTCGCGCACGCTGATCACCGTCATGTGCATCTCGGTCACGCCCCAGTCCTCGCGGGCCTGGCGCTCCGCCTCCGCGATCACGGTCCGGCCGAGCCCGGCGCCCTGGAGGGCGGGGCTGACCGCGAACATGCCGAAGTAGGCGTGGTCACCGCGGTGTTCGAGCTGGCAGCAGGCGACGATCCGGCCCTCGCGCTCCACGGTGAGCAGCCGGCTGTCCGCTGCCTTGACGACCTCCAGCACACCGTCGCGGTCGGTGCGCTGCCCGTCCAGGATGTCCGCCTCGGTGGTCCATC
Source organism: Streptomyces cellulosae (assembly GCA_014655195.1). GTDB lineage: Bacteria > Actinomycetota > Actinomycetes > Streptomycetales > Streptomycetaceae > Streptomyces > Streptomyces cellulosae. Next base: position 8,029 of record BNBH01000030.1, read on the forward strand.
CCGCGCGGCTGGACTCCCCGCGGTAGGCCGACTCGATCAGCTCGACAAGAACGTCCACGTCGGCGTCGGTGGCGTCACGGAAGGTCAGTGCGGCGTCGGCGGCGGTTCCCATGGTGCGGGTCCTCGATTCGTGCGGGTCTCTTTCGACGTGGCCGGGACGGCCCGAGATTAACGCGCGGTTCCGGTCTCCCGGAGGCCCGGTCCACGTACCGGACGGCGACGCCCGCCCTGCCCCTCTACGCTCGGCCGCATGGTCCACGTACTCAGCAGCCGCGTCCTGCTCCGCCCCTCCGACCCCGAGCGCTCCCGCGACTTCTACGGCCGCCGCCTCGGTCTCGCGGTCCACCGGGAGTTCGGCACCGGCCCGGACCGCGGCACGGTCTACTTCCTCGGCGGAGGCTTCCTGGAACTCTCGGGCCGCGCGGAGGCCTCCCCGGCGGGCTCGCCAGACGTACGGCTGTGGCTCCAGGTGGAGGACGCGGAGGCGGCACGGGAGGAACTGGCCGCGCGGGGCGTGGAGATCGTCCGCCCGCCGGTGAAGGAGCCGTGGGGCCTGATCGAGATGTGGATCGAGGATCCCGACGGGACACCGATCGTGCTGGTGGAGGTGCCGGAGGAGCATCCGTTGCGGTATCGGCCAGGGATTTGAGGGGTGCGGCCCGTCCGGCGTTCGGGGACGTGCCCCGCTACCTCCGCCCGTCCGGCGTTCGGGGACGTACCCCGCTACCTCCGCCCGTCCGGCACCGCAGGACGGGCCGCTCCTTCCCTCTCGTCGGACCCGGGACGCGTCTCGCCGCTCGCCCGACGGGGCCTCTCGTGGGACGCGCTCCGCGACTTTCAGCCCGTCCGGCGTTTGAGGACGAGGCCCGCCAGGGCCGATGGGGGGTCCGGGGGCGCAGCCCCCGGTACGGTCACCGACTACACCCGCACCGCAGTCAACCGCCCCTCCAACTGCGCCAGCAAACCCCCCAGCAGACCGGCCAGGTCCCCCAGCTCCCCCGGGCCGAGTCCGGACAACACCGCGTTCTCATAAGCGAGCTGCGACGGCAGGATGCCGTCCACCAACTCCCGCCCCGCATCGGTCAACCGCACATGCGCCACCCTCCGGTCCCGCGTGTCCCCCCGCCGCTCGACCAGCCCCCGCTCCGTGAGCTGCTTCAACCGCTTGGTGACGGCCGCGCCGGAGGAGAACGTCTCGCGGGCCAGCTCGCTGGGCGTCAGCTCGTGCCCCGTGCGCCGCAGCGCGCCGAGCAGGTCGAACTCGGGTCGGGTGAGCCCGGCCCTCCGCAGCGGGGCGTCCTCGGCCTGCTGGAACAGCGCCGCGCAGCGGTTGATGCGGCCGATGACCTCCATGGGCCCGGTGTCGAGGCCGGGGTGGACCGCCCGCCACTGCCGGACGACCTCGGCGACGGTGTCGCGCCCAGGGGCGGACGTGTCTGCGGTGCTCGAGGTGTCCGGCGTGCCGGTGTCACCGTCGCCGGCCGATGGCCCTTGGGTCGCCGTCATGGCGATGCGTCCTCCGTGTGGGTGTGCGTGCTGATGGTGCCGGGGTCCGGGAGGAGTCCCTGGCGTCGTACCGTCGCCGCGAGCGTACGGTGTGCCGCCTGCTCGGCGAGCACCACCCGTTCCTGGGGCAGCGCGCGCTGCCACCATTCTCCGGCCGCGGCGTCCGCGGTCGCGCGCAGGTCGACGACCGCGGCGGCGAGTCCGCGTCGCGCGGCCTCCAGGGCGGCGGGCGTGGCCGCGGGGTCGGCCGCCACCCGGGCGGCGTGCTCGCGGGCCCGGTCGACGGCGGTGAGCGCCCGCTCGACGCGCCGGCCGGCCCGCCGGTTGGTGACGGCGACGGCGGCGGTGAAGCCGACCAGGGCGCCGATCAGCGTGTCCACGACCCGGTCGGTGACCAGCTCACCGGTGGGCTGGTAGCCGGGCAGCTCGGTGACGAGCAAGGCCAGCGGCGTCACGCAGACGCTGCCGAGCCAGTAGTTGCGGCCGATGAGCGCCTCGGCGCCGAAGTTGCAGGCGAGGATGCACAGCACCAGGGAGAGCGGGCCGAGCTGGGCGACCGGGGTGATCGCCGCGAAGAGCAGCACGCCGACGAGGTTGCCGACGACCCGCTGGACCGCCCTGCTCCAGGTGAGGGTGACGTTCGCCTGGTAGAGGGAGGCGGCGGTGACGAGCGCCCAGTACGGACGGTCGGCGCCGAGGGCGAGCGAGACGTAACCGGCGAGCGCGCAGCCGAGAGCGGTACGGACGGCGACGGGGGCGAGCGGCGAGAGCCGGCTCCACAGCGGACGCGGCGCGACGGCCCGCTCGGCGGCCACCCCGGCGAGCTCGTCCCGCTCACGGAGCGGACCGCCGTCCCGGTGCGGGACGCCGTCCCGGTGCGGGACGCCGTCCTCCTGACGCGGATCCCCCGTGCGCGGAACGCGCCCGGTACCGCGCACCGCGCCGGCCCAGGCCCGCAGCCGGGCGGGGTCGGCGTCCGCGGGGGCCGCGAGGGCGACCTCGGCGCGGACGACGAGGCGTTCCAGGGCGCGGCGGGTCGTGGAGGGCCGGTTGCCGGCCGCGAGGAGGGTCTGCCAGGCCGCGTGCACGGCGGCGTAGGCGGCTGACCGGGCGCCGGCGCCCTCCTCACCGCCGCGCGCGGTCTCGGCGTACACGGCGGCGGCCTTGAGCGCCTGCGCGGTCGCCCGCCGCTCGGGGCCGTGCGGACGGAGCGGCGCGGGGGCCATGCCCACCAGCCAGGCCCAAGCCCCGGCCGCCGTGGCCAGCGCGAGGTGGCCGGGGACCTGGCCGAGGGTCTGCGGGACGAACAGCGTGGCGGAGCTGACGAAGGTGAGGATCACATGCGCGGGCGGCCCGACCCGGGTGGCGTCGCACACCGCCTTCTGTACGGCGGCCAGCAGGGCGCCCACGGTGACCAGGACGACGGCGTTCCGGGTGAGGGACGCGGCGACCAGGGCCACGGCGAGCCCGCCGAGCATGCCGAGGATCACCCACGCGAGCACCTTGGCACGGGCGGGGTACGGGCGGTTGTGCCCGTACAGGGCGCACAGTGACCCCGCCATCGTGTACGCGGCGAGGTCGAGCCGGCCGAGCGCCACCAGGAGCAGGCTGGGCGGGGCGACGGCGGCGACCACGCTGAGGGCGGGCTTGAACCAGACGTCGGAGGGTCGCCCGAGGCGCAGCGCGCCGACGACGGGGAGGCGGCGGACGCGCGTGGGGGTGGGGGTGGCACTGCTCATGAAGAGCAAGTTTAACAGGTGTTTTACTCGTAAAAAACTTCTCGCGGACCCGCCCGCGCCCCCGCAAGCCCCCCGCGTACTCCCTCGCGCTCGCGTACACGCCGTCGGGCACGGGCATCCCCTGACCGTCCGGTGGGAGCGGCTCGAGGGGGTTTCGTGCACGGACCGGGATCGTCCGGCTGGCTGCTGGTGGCTCTTTGCGCGGCGACCGGCGCCTATTGCCTGCTGCGGATGCGCAGCAGCGTGGAGGAGCAGCGCCGGGCGGCGGGCGGCGAGGCGCTGATGGGGTTCGGTATGGCGGCGATGGCGGTGCCGGCGGCGGTGTTCACGCCGCCGGCGTGGGCGTGGCCGCTGTGGGCGGCGGTGTTCGGGGCGGCGGGGCTGCACGGACTGTGGGCGGCCCGGGCCTCCGCGCGCCATCTGCACCATGTGGTGGGCGCGGGGGCGATGGTCTACATGGCGGTGGTCATGGCGCCCGGCCCGCAGGGGGCGCATCACGGCGGCGCGGGGATACCCGCGCTGACGGCCGCGCTGCTGCTGTACTTCACGGCGTACGTGCTGGTCACGGGGGCGCGGCTGGTACCGGTGGCCGCTGTGGCGGGCGGGCCGGGTGCCGGGCCCGGTGCGGGGTGGGGCGACCGGCCGGAGTTGGCGCGGGCCTGCCGTCTGTCGATGGGGATCGCGATGGTGGCGATGCTGCTGACGATGTGAGAGCGCGGCCGGCCGACGATGTGAGAGGGGGCAAGGGGCCGTTAGGCCGGCGGCGCGGGACCGTTGTCTGCGTCACTTCGGACCGCGGGCCCGTATTCAGGAGGCGTCCGCGCTTCTAGGCTGCTGCCATGATCCTCCCCGCGGTCCTGCTGCTCCTCGGTGTGCTGACCGCCGTCGTGGGTCCCCGGCTGCTCGCGCGGGCGGACTGGCCGGACCGTGAACCGGTGGTGGCCCTGTGGGCCTGGCAGTGCGTGATCGCGGCGGTGCTGCTGTGCTGCGCCCTGTCGATGACGTTCAGCGCGGCGGCGGCCTGGCGGGCGGTCGGCGGGCATGTGTTCACCGGTGCGCCGGTCGCGGTCGTGGAGGCGTACACGCTGGGCACGGCGGGCCTGTGGGCGCATGTCACCGCGGTGGTGCTGGCGTGCGGGGGGCTGTGGAGCGGGGCGATGCTGGTCCGGGAGATCGCGCGGGCCCGTGCCCGGCGCCGGGCACGCCGCGCGGAACTGAGGCGCCGTGCCCCGCTGCTGCCCGGCGAGGAGCCGGGCTCCGACCGGCTCGTGGTGCTGGAGGGCGACCGTCCGGACGCCTGGTGGCTGCCCGGCACCCCGCCCCGACTGGTGGTGACGACAGCCGCGTTGCGGCGTCTGAAGGGACGGCAGCTGGACGCCGTGCTGGCACACGAGCGCGGTCACGCGCGCGCCCGGCACGACTGGCTGCTGCACTGCTCGTCGGCGCTGGCGGACGGCTTCCCGCAGGTGCCGGTGTTCTCCGCGTTCCGGGACGAGATGCACCGGCTGGTGGAACTGGCCGCCGATGACACGGCGTCCCGCCGTTTCGGCCGGCTCACCACCGCCCTGGCCCTGGTCGAACTGAACGAGGACCGCGGGGTGTTCGGCCCCTGCCCCGCCGCACACGCGCACGTCCCGGCCCGGGTGCACCGCCTGCTCACCCCGGGCGACCGGCTCCCGCCGAGCCGCCGCCTACGCCTGACCGCCACGGCGTCCCTGGTGCCGGCACTCCCCGTCGTGGTGGCGTTCCTGCCGGGCCTCAGGGCACTGGGGTAGGCCCCCTCACGGCCGGACCGTCATGGCATCCTCACCGGCGTCACGGACACCGGGCCGGCCCGCCCCAGCGGCTGCGGCCGGCGCCGGTCGCCGCACCCTCGGTCCCCCTACGGGTGCGGTGCTTCGGGGCGACGCGCCGGCCAACGTCTCCCGGACCCGGACGCCGCCCGCGACTGGCGCCCGTCGCCGCGCCCGCGATTTTCCCTACCGGAGCCGTGTGCCAGGACGCACGGCACGCCGGCCGATGTCACCCAGACCCCGACGACCGCAGCTCGCGTCCCGTCGCCACGCCCACGGTTCTCCGTACCGGAGCCGTATGCGGGGCTCACGGCGCACCGGCGAACATCTCCCGGACCCGACCACCGCGGTCCGCGTCCGTCGCCACACCCACGGTTCTCCGTACCGGAGCCGTATGCCGGGGCGCACGGCGCGGAGGCGAACGTCTGCCCGATCCCGGCGCTCGGCTCCCCACAACTCGGCTGCGGCCGACCGCCATCGCGGCGGTAGCGGCGCTTTCCGCCGTCGCGGCGCGCCACCCCCGTGGAGCGCGGCTATGGCGTAAGCCCCGCCCACCAGGCACGCCTCCCGGCGCAAGTGCACCGAGTGCCCGTCGCTGTCACCTTCGGGGACCGGCACTCCCCACAATCCCGGCGTGTCCCCAGGACAACAGGCCCCGGGCGGTCTCGCCCCCCGCCGTCCAGGCTCCCCTCCCGACACGGCCGTAACGGCCACCGATCTCCGGCAATCGGCACCCCGCCCCCACCGGTCACAATCAACCGGCACCGCATCACCCGCCCCGTCACTCGCCGCCCTCCCCCTGGCGTTCCCTCCCCGATCGCGGGCACTGGGTCAGCGACAGCTCCCACACGGCAGAACCGGGCGCGCCGGGTACTGGCCCGACGTGCCCCCGGTCGGCGAGGATCAGCCCATGCGCACCCCCCATGCCCCCGCACCGCCCGCGCCCCCCGAACCCCGTACGCCGGACCGGCCGGCACTGGCGCCGACCATGCTGCTCGGTGTCGCCTCCGCACTGCTCCTCGCACTGGTGGCCGCCGAGTGGCGGCCGCTGCTGGACCTGGACGGCGGCATCTCCCGGACCACGCACCGCTGGGCGGTGGCGGAGGACGGGCTGACGCAGACGGCCCGCGTCCTGACGGACTGGGTGTGGGACCCGTGGACGATGCGTCTGCTGTGCGCGGTGGCCGTGATCCTGCTGCTCCGACGGCCGGCCGCGCGGTGGACCGCGGGGTGGCTGGTCGTGGTGGTGGCTCTTGCCACGGCCGTGCAGCAGGGGCTGAAGGCGGCGCTCGGACGGGAGCGCCCGGTGTGGACCGACCCGGTGGACTCGGCGCACTACGCCGCCTTCCCCTCGGGACACGCCATGACCGCGACGGTCGTCCTGGGGCTGCTGCTGTGGCTGCTGCACCGCCACGGCGTGGGCCCCCTGCTGTGGCGTACGGCGTTGGTGGCAGCGGTGATCTCGGTGACCGGTGTCGGTCTCACCCGGGTCTGGCTCGGCGTGCACTGGCCGACGGACGTGCTCGGCGGCTGGCTGTTCGGCACGCTGACGGTGCTCGCGGCGGTCGCGGCGCACCGGCGGCTGCGTCCGGCGGACGGAGCCGCGACGCCGGGCAGGTCAGGCGAGGCGCGCCGCCCGTCGACCCCGTCGCACCCGTCGTCCCCCTCGCCCGAACCGTCCACCTCGGACGATCCCCCGCGTCGCCCGAGGTGAACGGCAGCCCGAAAAGAACCCGCCGGGGGCCCTTCCAGGTGCGCTGAGTACAGTTGGCTGGCAGCCAGTCAACGCAGGAGTCCAGCATGTCCCCGCGCAGCGCCCTGGTCAATGAAGAGTTGCGTCGGCGTTCCAAGGAGCGGCTGCTGCACGCGGCGGTCGAACTGGTCGACGAGCGCGGGTACGAGGCGACGACGCTGGGCGACATAGCCGACCGGGCGGGCTCGGCGCGGGGGCTGGTGTCGTACTACTTCCCGGGGAAGCGCCAGCTCGTGCAGTCCGCCGTGCACCGGCTGATGCACCGCAGCCTGGAGGAGGCGCTGGAGCGGGAGCCGCGCACCGACGACGGCAGGGAGCGGATGGCGCGGGCGATCGACGCGATCCTGGGCCTGGCGCGGGACCGGCCGGTGCTGATGCGCCAGCACATGGCGGGGCTGCTGCAGGCGGAGGGATTTCTGCCGTGTCCCGAGCAGCGGCGGCTGGCCGAGCTGCTGAGCGACACGGTCGCCCGGCACGGCTCCCAGGACGTCGAGTCGGACTATCCGATGCTGCGGGCGCTGCTGATGGGCGCCGTCTACGCGGCGGTGATGCCGGGGGCGCCGATGTCCGTGCCGGTGCTGCGCGCCGAACTGTTCAAGCGCTACCGGCTGGACTGGGAGATGGGTGTCCCGCCGGACCCCGAGGGGACCGGCGGGACGAAGGAGAAGGACCGGACGGACATGGCCCGGTTCTTCGCGACGGGCCCCGAGACTCAGTCGAAGTAGTCCGGCTGCGTCTGCACGTTGAGCTCCTTCACGTGGACCTTGCGGGCCGGGTCCGTGCGCTTGTCGTCGATCTTCAGGACGTCGAGGCCCTTGGCGATGTCGTTGGAGTAGATGTAGCCGTTGTAGTAGTACGCCGACCACGAACCGGCCACGTTGAGCTGGTCGGTGGTGAGCGGACCACGCTCGAAGTAGGCGATCTCCTTCGGCTTGGACGAGTTGGTGAAGTCCCACACCGAGACGCCGCCCTGGTACCAGGCCTGGACCATCAGGTCACGGCCGCGGACCGGGATCAGCGAGCCGTTGTGGGCCACGCAGTTCTCGGTGTCCGCCTGGTGGCGGGGGATCTTGAAGTAGCTGCGGAAGACCAGCTTGCTGCGCTCGCCCTTGCCGACGATGTCGTAGATGCCGTCCGCGCCGCGGTTGGGGCCGATCTCCGCGCTGCAGGTGGCCGCGCCGCCGCCGCCCAGCTCGTCGGTGAAGACGACCTTGTCGGCCTTCTGGTTGAACGTCGCCGAGTGCCAGAACGCGAAGTTCACGTTGTCCTGGACGCGGTCGATCACCCGCGGACGCTCGGGGTTCTTGATGGAGAACAGGATGCCGTCGCCCATGCACGCGCCGGCGGCCAGGTCCTTCGAGGGCAGCACGGTGATGTCGTGGCAGCCGGTGGTCTTGGAGACGCCCGGGTTGGTGGGCGCGCCCGGGTTGCCGCCGCCGTCCGGGCCCTCACCCGGGAACAGCACGGGGAACCCGACCACGGCGGCCTTGTGCGGGGCCTTGCGCGGGACCTTGATCACGGAGATGCCGTCGTGCGGCGGCTGGCAGTCCGGGTAGGCCGCGTTGGGCGAGTAGGACGAGACGTAGATGTAGACGTTCTTGCGGTCGGGCACCAGCGTGTGGGTGTGCGAGCCGCAGGCGGTCTCGACCGCGGCGACGTAGCGCGGGTTGCGCTTGTCGCTGATGTCGAAGACCTTCATGCCCTCCCAGGAGGACTTCTCGGTGGCGGGCTGCGTGGTGCTGTTGCAGCTGCTGTCGCTGCGCGAGGAGTCCGTCGACAGGAACAGCAGGTTGCCGGAGACGGAGATGTCGTTCTGCGATCCGGGACACAGCACCTGAGCCACCGTCTTGGGCTTCTTCGGGTTGCTGATGTCGAAGATGCGGAAGCCGTCGTAGTTGCCGGCGAACGCGTACGTCCCCTGGAAGGCGAGGTCCGAGTTGAAGCCGGACAGCACGTCCTTGGGGATGTTGGTGACGTGTTCGATGTTGGCGGAGTGGACGATCTCGTCCTGGCCGGGTATCTCGCCGCTCCTGATGGCGGCGCGCGCCTCGGCCTGGTCGCTGCGGGACACTTCCTTCGAGGCGGCGGGCGAGTCCCCCGGGTCCGGGATCGCCGCGGCGGGCGCGGCGGTGAGCAGCGCGGCCAGCAGGCCGCCGGCGGCTGCTGCAACTCCCAGCCGTCTCCGCCGGGTTCGGGAAACGCTCAACAGGATCACTGTTTTCCTCCCTGGTTCCGTTCACGTCGGAACGGTGTGGCACCGGCAGTATCGTCTTCGACATGCACATACCAACAGGGGCTCCACGCCATCGCAACAAAGTTTTTTGATCGAAGTTGCGCGGAAGCGTGCTAGGACGGTCATCGACACTCACGAGGTGTTCCGCACCACTGCCGAGCGGGAATACCGCCAGTCACAGGAGGTCCATGTGCACAACCGCCGCGTGCCACGCCTGTCCGCCGTCGCCGCCGGGCTGACCGCGCTGGCCGTACTCGGGCTCGTGGGCTGCGACTCCGGCGGGGACGACGCCAAGTCCGCCCCCGCGAGCGGCCCTTCGGTGATCGCGCCCGGAGCGCCCGGGGAGGAGAACCGCACCCTGTCGGCCGAAGAGGCCCAGAAGGAGCGCAAGGAGGACGACTCCCCCAACGCCGCGGACGTGTCGTACGCGCGGATGATGATCCAGCACCACGCACAGGCACTGGAGATGACCGAACTGGTGCCGGGGCGCGCCGAGTCGCCGAAGGTGGTCAAGCTGGCCGAGCGCATCGCCGCCGCGCAGAAGCCCGAGATCGGCTCGATGAAGGGATGGCTGCGCACGCACGGCAAGTCCGAGGAGGACGCCGGCCACGGGCACGACCACGCGACGATGCCGGGCATGGCGACCGAGGCGCAGCTGCGGCAGCTGCGGGCGGCCGAGGGCAAGGCGTTCGACCAGCTGTTCCTCACGCTGATGATCACGCACCACCAGGGCGCGATCACCATGGCCACCGAGGTGAAGGGCCAGGGGAACAACATCCAGATCGAGGAGATGGCGGACGACGTGGTCGCGCAGCAGACCAGCGAGATCAACCGGATGCGCGACCTGCTGTGACGTTCCGTCCGTTTCCGGCTGCGGCGTACCGCCTGGGCGGCGGTCCGGTCAGGGGCGCTCCGCCCGGCGGGCGTGGCGCGGGGAGAGCAGCCCCGCGTCGCGCGTCCGCCCGATGAGACGGAGCGCCCCGCGCCGGCTGTAGCCGGTCCGGTCCATCACGGCGAGCACCGGGTCGGCGCCCCGCTCCTGCGCGGCCCGGTAGGCCTGGGCCACGACGGGCCACTCGGCCCGCCCGCCCGAGGGCTCCTCCCTCTGATGTGTGCCGCCGGTGTCCTCCCCCGCCCCTTGCTCCGGCTCGGGCCCGGCGCCGCAGGCCCGCGCCAGCGGACCCTCGATCCAGTCGGCGAACACGGCCAGGTCCTCCAGGGCCAGCGCGGGGCGGGCCTGGACGTCCTCCAGACAGACCCAGCCGTCGCCCACGGACGCCAGCGCCTCGACCGTGGCCCCGTCACGGAAGGCCAGCCGCACATGGAGCCACCGGGTGGAGCGCTCGCCCTCCCGCACCTCCCACGCGGGCCACACGGACACCGCACCCTCCGCAGGAGAGCGATCGGAAAGTTGAAGAAAAGATGCCTCGAGCACACAGGCAACGTAACGGGATGATCAGTTTCCCTCCGTAGGAACACGCACCCCGGACGGCGGACGGCACCCTGTCAGCGGAGCGCGGGCGGTGCCATGCTGGAAGACGCCGGCGGTGTTCCGCCGGTCCCCCTCGGGGTGAGGAGTTCCCCGTGCTGCGTGTCGCCGTCGTCGGAAGCGGACCCAGCGGGTGCTACACCGCCCAGCATCTCGTCCAGCTCGATCCCGGGGTGCGGGTCGACGTCCTCGACCGCCTGCCCTGCCCCTACGGCCTGGTGCGCTACGGCGTCGCCCCGGACCACGAGAAGATCAAGTCCCTGCAGGGCAGTCTGCGCACGGTGCTGGAGCACGAGCGGGTGCGGTTCCTCGGCGCCGTGCCGGTCGGGCCGGGCGGGGTGCCGGCGGCCCGGCTGCGGGAGCTGTACCACGCGGTGGTGTACTGCGTGGGCGCCGCCACGGACCGGCATCTGAGCGTCCCGGGCGAGGACCTTCCGGGGAGCTGGTCGGCGACCGAGTTCGTGTCCTGGTACAGCGCGCACCCGGACGCGTCCGACGCCGGGTTCCTGCGCGGGGTGCGGTCGGCGGTGGTGGTCGGCGTGGGGAACGTCGCCGTGGACGTGACGCGCATGCTGGCGCGCGGGGCGGGCGAACTGCGCCCCACCGACATGCCGCACGCGGCGCTGACCGCCCTCGCGGCGAGCGAGGTCACGGAGATCCACATGGTGGGCCGCCGCGGACCGTCGCAGGCGCGCTTCACCACCAAGGAGCTGCGCGAACTGGGCACCCTGCCGGGCACCGCCGTCCACGTCGATCCGGCCGAGGCGGCGCTCGACCCGGCGTTCGCCGACCCGTCCGGCCTGCCTCCGCCCCGGCGCCGCAACGTCGAGGTGCTGCGCGACTGGACGGCGCCGCCGCGCCCGGACGCCGGGCGCCTGATCCGTCTGCGGTTCTTCCTCCGCCCGGCCGAACTGCTCGCCGCCGACGGCCGGGTGGGCGCCGTGCGCTTCGAACGGACGGCGCCGGACGGCGCGGGCGGGGTCACGGGGACGGGCCGCTTCGAGGAGGTCGAGGGCCAGTTGGTGCTCCGCTCGGTCGGGTACCGGGGCGTGCCTCTGGAGGGGCTGCCGTTCGACGCGGCGACGGGCACGGTGCCGCATCTCGCGGGACGGGTGCTGCGCGGGGGCGCCGCCGCGCCGGGCGAGTACGTCGCGGGCTGGATCAAGCGCGGCCCGACGGGCGTCATCGGCACCAACCGCTCCTGCGCGAAGGAAACGGTGACGTCCCTGCTCGAGGACGCCCCGTCCCTCACCACGCGCCCCCTCCCCGACGACCCGCTCCCGGCCCTGCGCGCGGAGGGCGTGGACCCGGTCCCGTGGCAGGGCTGGGAGTCCATCGAACAAGCGGAGTCCCGCCTGGGCGCGTCCCTCGGCAGGGGTGTGGTCAAGCTCCCGGACTGGGAGTCACTGCTGGGTGCGGCGCGGAGCGGGGTGGTTCGTCGGCCGTAGCAGCGCCGCCTGCGCCCTTCAGGCCCCGTCCCGTGCCGCCTGGCCTCGCGCCGCGGTGAGGAGCGCGTCCAGGAGGCCCGGGAACAGGGCGTCCAGGTCCTCGCGGCGGAGGCCGTTCATCTTGGCGGTGCCCTCGTACACCTGCTGGATCACGCCGCTCTCGCGCAGCACGCGGAAGTGGTGCGTGGTGGTGGACTTGGTGACCGGGAGGTCGAAGCGGGAGCAGGACAACGCCGCCTCGGCTTCGGCGAGTTCGCTGACGATGCGCATCCGGACGGGGTCGGACAGCGCGTGCAGCACTGACTCCAGCCGGATCTCGTCCCGCGCGGGGTGCGGCAGGACGCGGGGGCTGGGAGGGGCGGTCGTCACGGCGGCTCCATGGTGCTCCGGGAACCGTCATTGTACGAGAACCATCGTAGTTTGACATCCCCCGTACTACGATGTCTATCGTACGAGCCGCACCCCCGTCGTCCCCCTCCGAACGGAGTCCACCGTGAGCACGCTCTTCGAGCCGTACACCCTGCGCGCCCTGACGATCCCCAACCGTGTGTGGATGGCGCCGATGTGCCAGTACTCGGCCGCGCCGGAGGGCCCGGAGGCCGGCGTGCCGAACGACTGGCACTTCGCGCACTACGGCGCCCGCGCCACCGGCGGCACGGGGCTGATCCTCGTCGAGGCCACGGCGGTGTCGCCGGAGGGCCGCATCTCGCCGTACGACCTCGGGATCTGGAACGACACCCAGGTCGAGGCGTTCCGCCGGATCACCCGCTTCCTCTCCGCGCAGGGCACCGTGCCGGGCGTCCAGCTGGCGCACGCCGGACGCAAGGCGGCGACCGACCAGCCGTGGAAGGGCGGGGCGCCGGTCGACAAGGACGGCCTCGGCTGGCAGCCGGTCGCGCCCAGCGCGGTCCCGTTCAGCGAGCGCCACCAGGTGCCGGACGAGCTGAGCACGGAGGAGATCCGGGAGATCGTCGGCCAGTTCCGCGCGGCCGCCCGCCGCGCCCTCGCCGCCGGTTTCGAGGTCGCCGAGGTCCACGGCGCGCATGGCTACCTGATCAACGAGTTCCTCTCGCCGCACTCCAACCACCGCACCGACGCCTACGGCGGTTCGTACGAGAACCGCACGCGGTTCGCGTTCGAGGTGGTGGACGCCGTGCGCGAGGTGTGGCCGGACGACAAGCCGCTGTTCTTCCGTGTCTCCGCGACGGACTGGCTGGACGCGGACGGCTGGACTGCGGACGACACCGTCCGTCTCGCCGCCGACCTGCACGAGCGGGGCATCGACCTGATCGACGTCTCCACCGGCGGCAACTCCCCCAGCGTCCGCATCCCCGTCGGCCCCGGCTACCAGGTGCCGTTCGCCGCGCGGGTGCGCCGGGAGACGCCGATGCCGGTCGCGGCCGTGGGTCTGATCACGGACCCCGGGCAGGCGGAGAAGATTCTCGCCAACGGCGAGGCGGACGCCGTCCTGCTGGGCCGTGAGCTGCTGCGCAACCCCTCCTGGGCCCGCCAGGCCGCCCGCGAACTGGACGCCGAGGTCCGCGTGCCGGACCAGTACCACCTCTCCGTCTGACCTGCTCACCCCTCCCCCGTGTCGCGCCGGCGGCCCGGAATCCCGTACCGGGGTTCCGGGCCGCCGGCGTCTGTCGTTCCNCGGTGTTCCTGGCCGAATGCGGACCACGCGAAGCGTTGACCAGAAAGCGCTTTCCCTCTACGTTCCGTTCATCGACATGACCGGGTCGTGACCGTTGAACGAATTCGGCCCGCATGTCGCGCAGAAACATGAACGTGGTTCATCCACATGGCTTGCCACTGGCTCGACACCCCCACACCACGACAGAAGGAACGACATGACATCCGCGACACGACCGCGCACCCCACGGCGCACACTGACGGGCGCGCTCGCCACCCTCGGCCTCTCGGTTGGCATGATCCTGACGACCGCGGCACCGTCCGCGCAGGCCGCCACCTGGCCGACCCCCAACGGCAGTCAGGGCGTCTCCTCCACCATCTCCGTGTCCGGCACCAAGGACTACGGCATGAAGCGCCTCTACGGCACCGGCGACCTGGGCTCCGGCAGCCAGGACGAGGATCAGGGCCCGATCCTGAAGCTGTCCGACGGCGCGGTCCTCAAGAACGTGATCATCGGCGCCCCGGCCGCCGACGGCATCCACTGCGAGGGCTCCTGCACCCTGCAGAACGTCTGGTGGGAGGACGTCGGCGAGGACGCGGCCACGTTCAAGGGCAAGTCGTCCGGGGCGGTGTACACCGTCAGCGGCGGCGGCGCGAAGGAGGCCAGTGACAAGGTCTTCCAGTTCAACGGCGCGGGCACGCTGAACGTGTCCAACTTCGCCGTCCAGAACTTCGGCACCTTCGTCCGCTCCTGCGGCAACTGCTCCTCGCAGTACAAGCGGACGATCAACCTCAACTCCATCGAGGTGACCTGGAAGGGCGGTCGTATCGCCGGCATCAACACCAACTACGGCGACAGCGCGACCCTGCGGAACATCACGATCGTCGGCGACAGCAGCAAGAAGATCGTGCCGTGCCAGAAGTACATCGGCAACAACACCGGCAAGGAGCCCAGCAGCAACGGCTCCGGCCCCGACGGCACGTACTGCAAGTACAGCTCGTCCGACATCACTTACCGGTAGCCCCCCACGGGCAGCGGTCGTACGGGACGTCCGCGTGGCGTCCCGTACGACCGCCGGCCTTCTCCAGGGCCGCCCGCGCGGTCAGCTCCCGCCCACCAGCGAGCGGACCTCGCCCTCCAGCTTTCGCCGGTACTCCGCGTACGCGGCCCGCAGTGCGTCGCCCGGCCAGTGCGCGGGGAGCAGGGAGGGCGGCAGCACGGGGTCGGCGAGCAGATGGCGCACCACGGCCGCGAAAAGGGTCAGCCGCTCGGCCGGACGCCCGCTGCGTCCCACCTGCCCGAGCAGCGCGCGGGCCTCGTCCGCCCAGGCGTCCAACGGCCACAGGCGACCGGCCAGTTCGGCGGCGGGGCGTGCGGGGCGGGTCGTACCGCGTTCGGCCACCTCGTCCAGAGCGGCGGGCAGGGGGCGGTCCAGGTTGGCGGGGCGCAGCCACACCCCTTCGCGCAGCTCGGCGAGGCGCAGTGTGGTCAACCGGGTGCGCAGCTCCGCCCGTTCGGCGGGTCCGCGTCCGGTCGCGGTGACGACCACCAGCTCCCAGTCCCCGTCCCACGGGCGGGTGCGCGGCTGGACCGACTCGTCCTGGCGGCGCTGGCGTTCCAGCAGGCGGTCGCTGAGGCGGTAACCGGTGTCCGTGCGGCGCAGGTCCCCTGCGGCCACCATCCGGCTCAGCGCCGCCCGCAGTGTCGACCCGCCGAGGTCGAAACTCTCCACCAGCCGTCCGAGCTCCCGCGCCGGCAGCTCCGGCGGGTGCGTGCCCAGCAACAGGCTGAGGACGACCGACCGCGCGGACAGCGGACGCAGCCGCGGCCCGTCCGGTGCCGGCTCCGCCGGGTCGTCGCTCCGCATGAGCCGTACTTTAGGCCCCCGGTCAGGACCGGTTCCCCTCAGGTGATCCCGCACGCTGCCGCGCCGTTCACGTACGGCCGTCAAATAGTCCATTCGGACTGACAGAGTTCGACCATGCCTCGTCGTGCTCTCGACAATCCGATCGTCCCGCCTGTGCTGGGCCTGCTGCTGGAACAGCCCACGCACCCGCACCAGATGCTCGCCGAGCTGCGCAGACGCAGCGACGCGCACGCCGCCGCGATCACGCGCGGCACTCTCCGCAACACCGTCGCCGCGCTGACGGAGGGCGACTGGCTCGCCCCGCTGGAACGGCAGCGGTCGGGCAACCGCCCGGAGCGGACCGTGTACGCGCTCACGGACGCGGGACGCGAGGAGCTGGTGCGCCGGCTGGACTCCCGGATCCGCACGCCCAAGCGTGGGTTCTCCCGGTTCCTGGGCGCGGTCGCCCGTCTCGGCGCCCTCGGCCGGGACGGCTCGGTGGAGGCGCTGACCGAGCGCGGGCGGCGGCTGCGGGAGCGCACGGCGGAGGACGAGCGGCAACTCGGGAACGCCTGGCGGCGGGCGTCCCGCGCATGCACGTCATCGAGGCCGAGTACGCGCCGAGCCTGGAGCGCGCCGAGACCGCGTGGGTCGACTCGGTGATCGAGGAGCTGCGGAGCGGGGCATCGGCGTCGCCCACGGGGGCCGCGCGTGCGCGGGAGAAGGACGCGTGATGTCGCAGCGCCTGTTGTTCGGTGTGTATCCGGGTGGGGTCACCGGTGACGACTCCGGGGGCCTGGCGAGCGGGCCGCCCGACGCTCCGGAGCGGGTGACGGAGGCCCTGGGTCTCCTGCAAGGGCGGCCGGGGCGGCCGTCCCTGGTCCGCGCCTACACCGCGTTCGACGACAGCACGAGTCCCGGAGGGCCGCATCCGACGGCCGCACCGGAGGACGCGGCGCGGTACACCGTACGGGGGCGACGTCTGGACCTGGTGGCGCAGTACCAGTCATCGGGCGGGGACGTCGACGGCTACTGCCGGTTCCTGCGCGAACTGGTCGACCGGTACGGCGCGGTGACAAGCACCCTCCAGGTGACGGAGGAGCCCGACGACACCACCAACCCTGTCCCCGACGTCTTCCGGCCCGTCGCCGCGGCCGACCTCCCGTCCGCCGTCGAGGGGCTGCTGCGTCATCACCGCGACGCTGGCGCCCGCCGGCCTTGGGCATCTGCCGCCGCACATCACCGAGCACGGCTGGCCCACCGGCGAGGAACGCCCTCCGCACCGGCAGGCCGAGGTCGTCGACACCGTGGTGTCGGCCGTCGCAGAGCCGGCGGAGGAGCTGCGGCTGAGCGGTTACACGCACGTCGCGCTGCGGGACGCCGCCAGCTCCCGGCCGGGGCTGTTCCACCGCTTCGGGCCCACCACGGACGACCACACACCCAAGCCCGTCTTCGAGACGTACAGGGCGCTGATCGAACGGCACGGCTGAACGCGCGCGTGGCGACGTGTTGCACTATTGCTGCGCCTGCAGCAATAGTGCAACACTCAGTCATGACCATCACGCGCGCTGACGAGCTGCAGCAGACCCCGTACGCACTCGGCGCCCTCGGCGGCGCCACCCACGACGTCACCAACCAGCCTCCCTTCCCGTCCCCGTACGACGCCTCGGACGACGTCGCCCTGCTCGAAGGGGTGCGGCGGGAGGGCGCCGGCTGGGCCGAGGAGGACCTGCGGCGGCTGGGACGGCTGGCGGGCAGTGAGGAGGCGCAGGAGTGGGCCGACCAGGCCAACCGTCACGAGCCCGGGCTGCGCACCCACGACCGGTACGGGCACCGCGTCGACGAGGTCGACTTCCACCCGAGCTGGCACCACCTCATGGGCACCGCCGTCGCGGAGGGGCTGGCCGGCGCACCCTGGGCGGACGACCGGCCCGGCGCGCACGTCGCCCGCACCGCCGGCGGACTCGTCTGGGGCCACACCGACGCCGGACACGGCTGCCCCACGTCGATGACGTACGCGGCGATCCCCGCCCTGCGCAAGCAGCCCGAACTGGCGAAGATCTACGAGCCGCTGCTGACCAGCCGTGAGTACGACCCCGGGCTGCGCGTGCCGACGGAGAAGCGCGGGCTGCTGGCCGGCATGGGGATGACCGAGAAGCAGGGCGGCTCCGACGTCCGCACCAACACCACCGCCGCGACGCCGACGGCCGAGCCCGGCGTGTACACCCTGCGCGGCCACAAGTGGTTCACCTCGGCGCCGATGTGCGACGTGTTCCTGGTGCTCGCGCAGACGCCGGGCGGTCTGTCCTGCTTCCTCGTGCCGCGCGTCCTGCCCGACGGCACCCGCAACACCTTCCGCATCCAGCGCCTCAAGGAGAAACTGGGCAACCGTTCCAACGCCTCCTCCGAGCCGGAGTTCGACGGGACGGTCGCCTGGCTGGTCGGGCCCGAGGGGCAGGGTGTGAAGACCATCATCGAGATGGTCAACTGCACGCGCCTCGACTGCGTGATGATGTCGGCGGCGCTGATGCGCAAGACACTCGTCGAGGCGGGCCACCACGCCCGTCACCGCAGCGCCTTCGGGGCGCGCCTGCTCGACCAGCCGCTGATGCGCAACGTGCTGGCCGACCTCGCGCTGGAGTCCGAGGCCGCGACGACGCTCACCCTGCGGCTGGCGGGTGCGGCGGACCGCGCGGTGCGCGGGGACGCCGGGGAGGCCGCGTTCCGGCGGATCGCGACGGCGGTCGGCAAGTACTGGGTCACCAAGCGGGGCCCCGCCTTCACCGCCGAGGCGCTGGAGTGCCTGGGCGGCAACGGGTACGTCGAGGACTCGGGGATGCCCCGCCACTACCGGGAGGCGCCGCTGCTCTCCATCTGGGAGGGCTCGGGCAACGTCAACGCCCTGGACGTGCTCCGGGCGCTCGGCCGTGACCGGGCGACCGCGCAGGCGCTGTTCGACGAGCTGGCGCTGACGCGCGGGGCGGACGCCCGGCTGGACGCGGCCGTGGCCGGGCTCAAGGACCAGCTGGCCGAGGGGTCGCAGGTGACGGCCCGCCGGCTGGTGGAGCGGATGGCGCTGACGCTGCAGGCGTCCCTGCTGGTGCGGCACGCCCCGGCCGCGGTCGCCGACGCGTTCTGCGCGACGCGGCTCGGCGGCGACTGGGGGCACGCCTTCGGCACGCTGCCGGCGGGGGCGGGGCTGGACGCGATTCTGGAGCGGGCGCTGCCCGGGCGGGAGTAAGGCGGGGGTTCCTTGCGCGGGTGACGCGGGGGCTTTTCGCCGAGCGGGCGGACGGTCGTCGGATCGTCCGCCCGGACCCGCCGCACCGCCGTGACCTGCGGTCATGCAGCGTCCGACCGTGACTGTCAGTGGTGGGGTGCACACTGACCGGTGTCCTGATCGAGGACGTCGAAGACGATGTCACGGAGGTGATCGGCATGACCGAGGTACTGCTGGCCGTGGGCACCCGCAAGGGCCTGTTCATCGGGCGCCGGCGAGGCGGCTCCTGGGAGTTCGACGAGTCCCCCTACTTCAAGGCGCAGGCCGTGTACTCGGTCGCGATCGACACCCGGGGGCAGAGCCCCCGGCTGCTGGCCGGCGGGGACAGCGCGCACTGGGGGCCGTCGGTGTTCCACTCCGACGACCTGGGCCGCACCTGGACCGAACCGGCCCGGCCCGCCGTCAAGTTCCCACCCGACACCGGAGCTTCGCTCGAGCGGGTCTGGCAGCTGCACCCGGCCGCGGCGGAGCCGGACGTGGTGTACGCGGGCACGGAGCCGGCAGCACTGTACCGCTCGGAGGACCGCGGGGAGTCCTTCGAGCTGGTCAGGCCGCTGTGGGAGCATCCGACGCGCTCCAAGTGGGTGCCGGGCGGCGGCGGTGAGGGCCTGCACACCGTGCTGACCGACGCGCGCGACCCCCGGGCGGTGACGGTGGCCGTCTCCACCGCGGGTGTGTTCCGCACCCTGGACGGCGGCGCGAGCTGGGAGCCGGCCAACCGCGGGGTGTCCGCGGTGTTCCTGCCGGACCCGGACCCGGAGTTCGGGCAGTGCGTGCACAAGGTCGCCCGGGACGCGGCGGACCCGGACCGGCTGTATCTGCAGAACCACTGGGGGGTCTACCGCAGCGACGACGCCGGCACGCGGTGGACGGACATCGGCGAGGGGCTGCCCTCGACGTTCGGGTTCGCGATGGTGACGCATCCCCACCGCGGCGACACGGCGTACGTCTTCCCGATCAACGCCGACGCCGACCGGGTCCCGGCGGACCGGCGATGTCGTGTGTACCGGACCGGGGACGCGGGGCGCAGCTGGGAGCCGCTGTCGGCGGGGCTGCCGCAGGAGGACCACTACGGCACGGTGCTGCGCGACGCGATGTGCAGCGACGACGCCGACCCCGCGGGCGTCTACTTCGGCAACCGCAACGGCGAGGTGTACGCGTCCGCGAACGACGGTGACAGCTGGGAGCAGTTGGCCGCGCATCTGCCGGACGTGCTGTGCGTGCGGGCGGCGGTCGTCGGATGAGGGCCCGGACGGGGGCCGTGCGGATCCCGCCGGGTTCGGGCCACGGGTTGATAGCCGCTGTCGTCGCGGCAGTAGGGTGACGCCCGTGGCACCACGACCCTTGAACGAGATCGTCGAAGCGGGCTGGGCGCAGGCCCTCGAACCGGTGGCGGGGCGGATCGCCGCGATGGGGGACTTCCTCCGCGCGGAGATCGCCGCGGGACGCACCTACCTCCCGGCGGGGGCGAACGTCCTGCGGGCCTTCCAGCAGCCCTTCGACGAGGTACGCGTCCTGATCGTCGGACAGGACCCGTACCCCACGCCGGGGCACGCGGTGGGCCTGAGCTTCTCCGTCGCCCCCGACGTGCGCCCGCTGCCCGGCAGCCTGATCAACATCTACCGCGAGCTGAACAGCGACCTGGGCCTGCCCCAGCCGTCGAACGGCGACCTGACCCCGTGGACCGAACAGGGCGTGCTGCTGCTCAACAGGGCGCTGACGACCGCCCCGCGCAAGCCGGGCGCCCACCGCGGCAAGGGCTGGGAGGAGGTCACCGAGCAGGCGATACGCGCGCTGGCCGCACGCGGCAAGCCGCTGGTCTCCATCCTGTGGGGACGGGACGCCCGCAACTGCCGTCCCATGCTGGGTGATCTGCCGGCCGTGGAGTCGGCGCACCCGTCGCCTATGTCGGCGGACCGCGGGTTCTTCGGCTCGCGTCCGTTCAGCCGGGCCAACGACCTGTTGATCCGTCAGGGCGGGCAGCCGGTGGACTGGCGCCTGCCGTGACCGGGGCCGGCTACCTCGCCGTGGACTCCGGGGGATCCGGGCTGCGGGCCGTCGTCGGGGCGCCCGGGCGCGGTCCGCTGGCCCGGGCCTCCTCGGACGTGCCGGTGCGCACGGGCGAGCGGGGGATCGCCCCGGCGCACTTCCTCGAGCAACTGGTGCCGATGGCACGGGCGTTGTGCGCCGAAGTGGGGCTGGAGCGGCTGGACACGGCCGCGATCGGGGCGGCGGGGATGGCCAGCCTGGGCGACGCCCTGCGCGCGGAGCTGCCGGACGCGCTGGCCCGGGAACTGGGCGTCGTGCGGGCGGCGTTGGCGGCCGACGCGGTCACGGCGTACGTGGGCGCGCTCGGGCCGCGGCGCGGTGCGGTGATCGCGGCGGGCACCGGCCTGATCACGATCGGCACGGATCTGGCCGGGTGGCGGCGGGCGGACGGCTGGGGGCATCTGCTCGGCGACTGCGGCGGAGGCGCCTGGATCGGGCGGGCCGGGCTCGAGGCAGCGCTGCGCGCGCACGACGGGCGGGCCGGGGGTTCGGCGCGGCTGCAGGCGGACGCGGAGGAGATGTTCGGTCCGGTGAGCGGGCTGCCGGGGCAGGTGTACCCGCGCGCGGACCGGACGGCGGTGCTCGCCTCGTTCGCCCCGCGCGTGGGCGCGTGCGCGGAGGACGGGGACCCGGTGGCCCTGGGGATCGTGCGGGAGGCGGCCCGGCACATGGCGGACTCGGCGGCCGCGGTGTGCCCGGCGGAGGGGGCGCCGGCGGTCGGCTGCACCGGCGGGCTTCTCGGGCTCGGCGAGGTGCTGCTGGCGCCTTTGGAGGAGCGGCTGGCGGAGCTGCTGCCCCACGCGCGGCGGGTGCCCGCCGAGGGCGGTCCGCTCGACGGGGCGGTGCGGCTCGCCGAGGATCTTTCCGCTGGTCCGCTCGCTCTTCCGAGTGACGGGAGGATGCTGTGCGTGACGAGCACGGGGGGAACGGGCGTCACCCTCACGGCCGACACCCGTACGTAACTCATCCGACAAAACCGGACGGATACCGCTCACCTGCACCCTCCCCGAACAGGAGCCCCCCGGAAGCCACTAACATGCGGCAACATGAGCACCCCCACTGGGCCCGCGTCCGGCCTGCCCGTACGAATGCCGCGCCCCCGCCAGCCCGGACGGCACCGCCGTCCCGAACCCCTGGTGGCTCCCGAGGACGCGCCCGCGCTCGTCCTCGCCGTGCCGGGTACGCCCAGTAGTGCCACCCGCTCGCTCGCCGACGAGGTCGTGAGCATCGCACGGTCCGAGCTGCCCGGTCTCGACGCCCGGATCGGCTACCTCGACGGGGACAACGAGGAGTTCCCCTCGCTGGCCTCCGTCCTCGCGCACGCGGCCGAGGAGCGCACCGCCCGCTACGAGCAGGCGCGTGCCGCCGGTTCCGACGTCAAGGAGCCCGACGGCCCCGTCGCCGTCGTCGTTCCGCTGCTCGCCGGCCCGGACAGCGCGCTGCTGCGCCAGGTTCGCCAGGCCGTCATGGACAGCCGCGTCGCCGCCGAGCTGACCGACGTCCTCGGCCCGCACCCGCTGCTCGCCGAGGCGCTGCACGTGCGGCTCTCCGAGGCCGGCCTGGCCCGCGCGGACCGCGCCCGCCTGTTCACCGTGGCGACCGCCGCGGACGGCATCATCCTGGCCTCCGTGGGCGGCGACGAGGCGGTGCAGGCGGCCGGCATCACCGGCATGCTGCTCGCCGCGCGCCTCGCCGTGCCGGTGATGGCCGCGGCGCTCGACCAGGAGGGCTCCATCGCCTCCGTGGCCGAGCAGCTGCGCAACGCCGGTTCGCAGCAGCTGGCGCTGGCGCCGTACCTGATCGGCCCGGAGATCGACGCGTCGCTCGTCGAGGAGGCCGCGAAGGAGGCGGACTGCCCGGCGTCCGAGCCGCTCGGCCCCTACCCGGCGATCGGCAAGCTGGCCCTGGCCAAGTACACGACCGCCCTGGGGATCGCCCCCCAGCAGCCCCAGAGCACCCCGGCCCGCTGACGCGGCCGCCTCATCCGCAGGACGCCTGAAGGGCCCGCCCCGGTTAACCGGGGCGGGCCCTTTGGCGTGGGGCCACGCGGCCGGGCAGGGGGCGCCCTCCTAGCCGTCACTGGTCTGTGCGGCCAGCCGTCGGCGGCGTCGGCACGGGTTCGCCGGGACCGCGACGGATACCGGCGGGGACGCATCGGGATCGTGCGAACCGCCCATCGGCCATCCCCGGTTCTCCGGCGGGCGGCACCGTCGGAGGAGGGGGCGCCGGAGCGCCGGCACAGCGCCCTGAACCCGGCCGGGCCAGCCGGCTTGCGCGACGGGCCGCTGGGAACGGCCCCCCCACCCCGCCAGAGCTGCGGCGCACGGAGCCGCCCGGCAAGGGCACGCCGAGTCCACCGGCCGACACGGCGTAACGACCGCGGGGCTGGATGGGCCAACGGGTAGTGCGCCCGGCCCACCCGATTCCCACGCCTCATGCGGCCGACCCGGCTGCGCTCAGCACCCGGCGGCGCGGGAGGGGGAGCCGCCCCTGCCGGCTCACGGGCCCGTGGGGTGAGGTGCGGCGCCCCGGCCTCGGGATGGGCGGGTGGCGCGGGCCGGCGCCGGACGGCCGCGGCGACATGGCTCGCCCTCCGACGGGCGGCACCGTCGGTCGAGGGGCGCCGCGTGCCCGCGTACGGGGGCCGGCCGGCGTGGATGGGCGGGTGCGAGCCGGCGGCTGACCGAGCCGCATCCCGCGCCCCCGCTCAGCCGGCGGCCACGCCACCCCTCACGCGCCCACCAGCGGCGAGCCCGACGGCGTCCGCAGGGGCGTGGACAGTTCCGCGAGCGTGCGCTCCAAGGTGTGGAGGTGGGCCAGGGCCGGTTCCGTGGCGGAGGGCGCCGTGCGCAGTTCGATGTCCCGGCCCGTCGTGAGGGCCTCCACCGCCGCCTCGACGCGCCAGCAGGCCGCGGCCAGGCGGGCGTCGTGGGAGGCCTCCGGGTCGGCGGCGACGGCGACCAGGCCGCGGATCTCGCGGGCGCAGTCGTCGAGGAGGGCAAGCACCCGGCGGGCCCGCCGCTTGCGGCCGAGCATCGGGTTCAGCGGGTGGACGAGGGGCGCCACGGAGAGGCGTACCCGGGCGAGGAGCTGCTCCAGTTCCGTGACCGTGGGCGCCGGGTCCGCGTCGGGGTCGCCGGCCAGCCGTGCGGCCGTCTGCGCCGTGCAGGCGTGCACACAGCGCAGCGCCCGCTGGATCCAGGCGTCGGTGACGCTGTGCGTGGACACGGGCAGCACGAAGACCACCGCGAGCGCCGCGCCGAGCGCGCCGACGCCGGTCTCCGCCATCCGCAGGGCCAGCAGGGACGGGGTGAGCACGCCCAGCAGGCCGTAGAGCATGGCGGCGAGCACCGTCACCCAGAGCATCATCCAGGTGTACGAGAGGGCCGCCGTGTAGAAGATGCCGAAGACCGAGACGGCGACGACCAGCACGGTGAGCGCCGCGT
Source organism: Streptomyces cellulosae (assembly GCA_014655195.1). Lineage (GTDB taxonomy): Bacteria > Actinomycetota > Actinomycetes > Streptomycetales > Streptomycetaceae > Streptomyces > Streptomyces cellulosae. The sequence continues at coordinate 32,244 of BNBH01000030.1, forward strand.
CACCGTGCGCGGGAAGGGCGACGAACAGGGCGAGACCGGCTCCGATGATCGTGCCCAGCACACGGCGGAAGCCGCGCACCAGGGTCTCGCCGCGCGAGGTGGTGTTGACGAACGCCCACCACGTCGCGCCGACGGCCCAGTACCAGCGCTCCCCGGACACCAGCTGCCCCACGAGCAGGGCGAACCCGGCGCCGGCCGTCGCCTGCACGGCCTGACGGGTGGTGATGCGGGCGAGCCCGGTGCCGCCGGGAGGCGCGGGCACGGCCACCGGGGGCAGCCGCCGCTCGTAGCACCACAGGCCGAACCGCACCGCGCCCGCGGTCGCCACGGACAGCAGCACGGAGGCGGACAGCTCGAGAAGCTGTCCGGTGCGGGCGTGCAGGAACTGCGCCGCGAAGAAGAGCATGAAGGCGAAGATGCCGAGGGCGTGCCCGCGCGGCCCCCAGCGCCTGGCGTACACGCCGAGCCCGACCACGGCGAGGAAGGCGGCGTCGCGGGCCACGGGGTGGTCCTGGAGCGCCGCGGCGACGGCCAGCACGGGCAGGCCGACGGCGGGCATGAGTGCCGTGGTGACGGCCTGCCCGCGGACGGTGGCGTCGGTGACGGTGAACAGGGCGAGGAGCGCGGCAAGTCCACCGGTGATCGCACCGGTGAGGGAGTGCCCGGCGAGCCCGCAGGCGACGACGGCCAGCCCGATCCCGAGCACGGCCCGCGTCGCGAACCGCAGCCGGATCCGTCCCGGATCCGGAGCCATGAACACCTTCTTCAGCACCTACCGCCCCCTGGCATCTCGTACGACCTGTGTCGTGGCATGAAAAAGGCGCCGCGGGTCCCGCAGCGCCATCGACGCACCCATATCAGCATCCTTGCCGCCAGTGGCTCAACCGAGGCTCACTGAAGTGAGCCATTGGTACAGTCATGACGGCATCCCCTGGGCCATCGCCGTGCCAATGGCCGACTCCGGAGCGACGACCTCGTGGCCGTGGACGAACTCGACACCCGCATCCTGCGGCTGCTGCTGGAGCAGCCCCGCACCTCCGTGCGCGAGTACGCGCGCATCCTCGGCGTGGCGCGCGGCACGCTCCAGGCGCGGCTCGACCGCATGGAGCGCGACGGTGTGATCACCGGCGTCGGCCCCGTCCTCTCCCCCGCCGCGCTGGGCCACCCGGTACTGGCGTTCGTGCACATCGAGGTCACCCAGGGACACCTGGACGAGGTGGGGGACGCCCTCGCCGCGGTGCCGGAGATCGTGGAGGCGTTCTCCATCACGGGCGGCGGCGACCTGCTGACCCGGGTGGTGGCCCGCGACAACGCCCATCTGGAGGACGTGATCCAGAAGTTGATCGGGTTGCCCGGCGTGGTCCGCACCCGTACGGAGGTGGCGCTGCGGGAGCGGGTGCCGCACCGGCTGCTGCCGCTGGTGGAGTCGATCGGCCGGTCGGCGCGCGCCTAGCCCCTGCCATGCTGGTCACATGAGCGCACTCGACACCCTCTCGGTCGTCTTCGATCTCGACGGAACACTCGTGGACAGCGAGCCGAACTACTACGAGGCCGGGCGCCGCACGCTCGTCGAGTACGGCGTCCCGGACTTCTCGTGGAAGGAGCACGAGCGGTACGTCGGGATCAGCACCCGGGAGACGATCACGGACTGGCGCCGCCGGTACGGCCTGTCCGCGTCGGTGGACGAACTGGTCGCGGTGAAGAACCACCACTACCTGGAGCTGGCCCGGACGAAGACGACGGTGTTCCCCGAGATGCGCGCGTTCGTCGAGCGGCTGGCGGACGAGGGCGTCCCGATGGCCGTGGCGTCGGGGTCCTCGGCGGAGGCGATCGACCTGATCCTGGCCGGCACCGGCCTGGACGCGCATCTGCGCACCGTCGTGTCGGCCGACGAGGTCGCGCACGGCAAGCCGGCCCCGGACGTGTTCCTGGAGGCGGCCCGGCGGCTCGGCGCGGACCCGGCGGACTGCGTGGTGGTCGAGGACGCGGCGCCGGGAGCTGCCGCCGCGCACGCGGCCGGGATGCGCTGCATCGCCGTCCCGTACGTCGCCGCGCAGGCCGACGCGCCGGAGTTCGCCACGGCGGGCCTGCTGCTGCGGGGCGGCCAGCCGGAGTTCACGGCGCGGGCCGCCTGGGAGTGGCTGACCGGGACCGCCCGCCGGGGCTGACCTGCACCGGACGGGGAGCCGCCGCACGCCGTGCACCGAGCCCGCTTCCCGAAGCCGCCGAAAATTCTTTCAAGAACGGTGATTGTTACGCGCTCCGCGTCCGTACTTCCTGGTGTTGGGCCGTTCTTAACCCAGGAGGCACGATGCGCATCTCGCGCAGCACGGCAGGAACCGCGTTCGTGGGCGGAGCCATGATTCTGACCCTCACCGCGCTCGCCTATCCCACCATGCTGGGCGTACAGACCACATCCACCCAACAGGACCGGGTGGTGGCCAACACGAACTACGGACCCCTGACGGAGGCTGACCGTGACTTCGTGGTGAAGGTGCGTGCGGCCGGACTGTGGGAGCACCCGCTGGGGCTGCTGGCGATGGAGCGCGGTACGACGCCGGAGATGAAGGAGGCGGGCGAGCACCTGGTGGTCGGGCACGGCCGGCTGGACGCCAGCTGCCGCAAGATCTCCCTGGAGCTCGGCATCACCCTGCCGAACCAGGCGTCGCCCCAGCAGCAGGGGTTCGTGGAGACGGTGAAGGCCACCAGCGGCAAGGAGTTCGACTCCACGGCGGTCAACATCATGCGCGTGACGCACGGGCAGATCTTCCCCGCGATCGCCAAGATCCGCGCGAACACCCGCAACACGCTGATCCGGCAGCTGGCGGACCAGGCCAACGACACCGTGCTGGACCACATCACGGTGCTGGAGAAGACGGGTCTGGTCAATCATGAACAGGTGAACTTCCAGCAGACCAGCCCGCCGAAGCTGCCGAACGAGCAGGTGACGCCGCCGGCGCCGCAGGCGGGCGCGCCGGTGCTCGCCCTGCCGATCCCCAAGGAACTGGAGGACCTCAACACGGCCTCCCCGGCGCCGTCGCCGTCCGGCACGGTGCGCTGACGCGCGTCCGCGGAGCGCGGTTCAGGACCTGCGGCGGGGCTTGCCCCGTCGCGGGTTCTTCGCCGTTCCGCCGCCGCTCTTCGCCGTTCCGCCGCCGGTTGCCCGCCGGGCACGGCCCGCGGCACCGGCGGACGGCTGCCGGCGGTGTCCGCCGTCACCCTGGCCAGGCTGGGCCTTCTTCTGGTTGGCCTGCTTCTCCCGCACGGGCTGCGGGCGGCGGCCGCGCGTGCTGTTGACGGTCCGGCCGCGCACGATGCCGATGAAGTCCTCGACCAGGTCCGTGGTCGCCGCCTCCGGCCAGGCCAGACCCACGCTCGAGGCGGGGCCGTCCTCCAAGGGGCGGTGGGTGAGGTCCTTGCGGTGGTGCAGCCGGGCCAGCGACAGGGGCACCACGAGCACACCGATCTGGGCCGCGACCAGCTCGATCGCGTCGGCGGTGGTGGCCGGGCGTTCCAGCGCGGGGCGGCCGGGCAGGGTCTCCCAGGCGAGCACGTCGTCGAAGGGGTGCAGCACGATGTCGTCCGCGAGGTCCTCGACGGTGACGGTGTCGGCGGCCGTGACCAGGTGGTCCTTGGGGACCACGACGACGGTCTGCTCGGTGTAGAGGGGGATGGCGCTGAGCACCGTCCGGTCGACGGGGAGCCGGACGAGCCCCGCGTCGGCCTCGCCGTCCAGCAGCATCCCGTGCGCCGGCTGGGCGGGCGCCTGGGTGAGGGTCAGCGGGACGTCGGGCTGCCGCTCGTTCCACACGCGCACCCACTTGTCGGGCATCACACCGGGGACGTACACGAGGCGGAACGAGGGGGACACTTCCGGGCCGGTCACCTGGCCAGGTTACCGGCCGCGGTCGGCGGCCGTGCACATGCTCGATACCCTGGACGCCATGACGCAGCACCAGAGCACCCAGACGATGAAGCCCGCGACCGCGGCGAAGAAACTGGGTGTGTACCTCGAGGCCACCCCCGCCGAGTTCCGGGAGGGCGTGGTCTCGCGCGCGGAACTGAACGCGCTCCAGGCGGATCCTCCGCAGTGGCTGCGGGACCTGCGGCGCGACGGCCCGCACCCCCGCCCGGTGGTCGCCGCCAAGCTGGGCGTCTCGATCTCCGGTCTGGCCCGTAACGGCGTGACCGAACCGCTCACCACCGAGCAGATCGAGGCGCTGAAGGAGGAGCGTCCCGAGTGGCTGGAGCGGGAGCGCGCCACCCAGGCCGAGGTCCGCAAGGAGGCGGCCCGGCTGAAGCAGCGGGAACGCGAGAGCGCGGAGAGCGCGAAGAACGGCGATTGAGGTCGCCCCTCCGACCGCACAGACACCCCCGGCCGGGTCTCCGGTCCGGGGGTGTTCCGCGTGCGATTCCGTATGTCGGGGAATCGGGCGCCGTCCCACCCCTTCCGGAGAACAGATATATGCACCACCATGTGGCGCTATCGCACGCGCCCGTGGCGGCGCGCCCGACCGTGCCCGGGGTGGGACATGCACGACACCAGGTGGAAGCAGGCCGTCGAATGGCTGGCCGCGGCGGCCACGGACCCGCAGGAGTGCAAACGCCAGTGGGACCACGGCCAGGGCACGGCGCTGCTCGCGGCCGGACGGTACTGGGACGTGCTGAGCGTCCCCGACCGCCTTGGGCTGCTGGCCCTGGACCTGCTGTGGAGCGATCCGCTGGAGTTGCCCGGTCCGACGCTGGTGGACGTCACCGCCCGCCGGGTGGGCTTCTTCCTGCCGCCCGACCCGGACAGCGAGTGGGTGGGGTTCGGGGTACGGCACGTGGGACGCGGGTCGTGGATCGCGGTGCCGCCGCCGTACCGGCCCTCCGGGCGGCTGGAGTGGCTGGTCCCGCCGGACGGCACCGGCACGCTGCACGCGGCGGAGCCGCTGGAACGGGCGCTGCGACGGGCGACGGGCACGCTGGCGGTGCTGGCGCCGGTCAGTGCGGAGACGGCGGCTCCGGACTGTTGGTGAGGTTCGGTTCGGGCGACTCCTGGGGCGCGGCTTCCTCGGTCGCCGCCTCGGGCTCTTCCTCAGGCGTCTCGCCGGACGGAACGGCCTCGGCCGTCTCCTGGGAGGCCGCCTCCTCCGAGCCCCCGTCTGTCGCCCCCTCCGGAGCCAGCAGGGGAACAGGAACACGGAAGGGTACGGCAGGCGCCGGACGGTGGTCGCCCGCCGTCACCACGGCGAAGGACGCCCACAGCCCCTCCCGGTGCCCCGGGACGGTGTGCCCCTTAGCCCGCCACTCCGCGACGAGTTCCGCGTAGATCGGTGTGTTCGTCACATGGCCGCCGGTCAGTTGCGCGTACGGCCGGCTCGCGGCGCCGTGCCCGAGAAGGCGCCGCGCCGTCTCAGTGCTGTCCATGCCGGAGCAACGCGCCGCCGCGCGCCGGTGGTACGCCGTGGGCTCCACCTCCGCCCGCGGGGGTGACATCGTCACCCGGTCGGCCGTACGCGTCGGAGAGGCGGGGTTTGACCCTCGACCTGGTCGAGGCGGCAGGGTCCGGGGAGTGGAGAGCGAGATGCGCAGCATTGGTGAGATGGCCCGCGAGAGCGGGCTGGGCGTCAGCGCCCTGCGGTTCTACGACCGTGCCGGGGTCCTGGTCCCCGACCAGGTCGACCCGGTCACGGGCTACCGCTGGTACGCCCCGGAGCAGCTCGGTGAGGCACGGGTGCTGGCCCGGCTGCGCCGTGCGGGCATGCCGCTGGCGGACGTCCGGCTGGTGCTGGCGGGCTGGACGGCCGCCGACACCGATCTCGTACGGCGGCTTCTGGAGGCGCATCTGCGCCGGCTGGACGAGGGGCTGTCGGCCGCTCGCGTCGAGTTCTCCGCGCTTCGTGACCTTCTCGACGACAGGGAGAACCTCCTCATGAGCTCACTCCGTTCCGCCGCCCGGCTGTCCGTGTCCGGTCCCGGTCTGGCCGCCGCGCTCGACGCGGTCCGTTTCGCGGCCGGGACCGACCCGGGGCTGCCGGTGCTGGCCGGTGTCCATCTCGACGCCGAGGGCGACGCGCTGCACGTGGTGGCGACCGACCGCTACCGGATGGCGGTGGCCCGCACCGCGGCCGGCGGAAACGGGGGCGGCCGGGTGCAGGCGACCGTGCCGCTGCCGCTCGCCGACGCGATGCGGGTGCTGCTGGACGGCGAGGACGAGGCGCGTCTCGCCGTGGAGGACGGGCGCGTGACCCTGGAGGCCGGTGACCGGCAGACGGGCGGCCGGTGTCTGGAGCAGGACTTCCCGGACTACCGTCGCCTGGTGCGGCTGCCCGCCGGGCACCGTGCCGAGGTGGACGTGCCCGCGTTCACGGAGGCGGTGCGCACGGGTCCGGTGCGGCTGCACGAGGACGGAGGTACGAAGGCCGAGCTGACGGTGCTCGAGGTGTCGGGGGACGGCCGGGTCGCGCCGGTTCCGGAGAGCGCCGAAGGCCCGGACCTCGTCGCGGTGAACCGGGCGTTCCTGCTGGACGCGCTCGCCGCGCCGGCCGGTGACCGGCTGGTTCTGGAGTTCGGCGCCCCGACGGCCCCGCTCGTGATCCGCCGGCCCGGCGACGCGCACACGTTCTCGCTGCTGATGCCGGTGCGGCTGACCGACTGAGACACGGCCCCGGTAAGCACGACGGCCCGGGCGGCTCCCTCGTGGGGGGGCTGTCCGGGCCGTACGTGTACAGGCGGCTGGGGGTCAGCGGTCGCGGCCGCTGTCCTCCATCGGCTCCAGCGTCTCCGCGGCGGGCGTGGAGCGCTGGGCGAGCAGGGTGTCGGGCGCGGGCGTCCGCCGTCCGGCCAGCCACATCGCGATCGGCTCGGTGTAGCGGGCGGTGAGCGGACCGATGATCACCAGGACCAGGACGTACGCGGTGGCCAGCGGGCCGAGCTGGGGCTCGATGCCGGCGGTGACGGCGAGTCCGGCGATGACGATGGAGAACTCGCCGCGCGCCACCAGGGTGCCGCCCGCCCGCCAGCGGCCCTTGGCGGAGATGCCGGCGCGGCGGGCCGCCCACCAGCCGGTGGCGATCTTCGTCAGGGCGGTGACGACGGCCAGGCCGAGCGCCGGGAGGATGACCGGCGGGATGGACTGCGGGTCGGTGTGCAGGCCGAAGAAGACGAAGAACACCGCGGCGAACAGGTCGCGCAGCGGGGCGAGCAGGTTGTGCGCACCTTCCGCGACCTCGCCGGACAGGGCGATGCCGACGAGGAAGGCGCCGACGGCGGCCGACACCTGGAGCTGCTGGGCGAGGCCGGCGACCAGCAGGGTCAGGCCGAGCACGACGAGCAGCAGCTTCTCCGGGTCGTCGCTGGACACGAAGCGGGAGATCACGCGGCCGTAGCGGACTGCGACGAAGAGCACGAGGCCGGCGACGCCCAGCGCGATGGCGAGGGTGACGCTGCCCGCGGCGAGGCTGACGCCGGCCAGCAGGGCGGTGATGATCGGCAGGTAGACGGCCATCGCCAGGTCCTCGAGCACGAGGATGCTGAGGATGACCGGGGTCTCCCTGTTGCCGAGCCGGCCGAGGTCGCCGAGGACCTTGGCGATGACGCCGGAGGAGGAGATCCAGGTGACGCCCGCGAGCACCACGGCGGCGACCGGGCCCCAGCCCATGAGCAGGGCGAGGGCGGCGCCGGGCAGGGCGTTGAGCGTCATGTCGACGAGACCGGCCGGGTACTGCGTCTTCAGGTTGGAGACGAGGTCGCTGGCCGTGTACTCGAGGCCGAGCATGAGTAGCAGCAGGATGACGCCGATCTCGGCGCCGATCGCGACGAACTCCTCGCTGGCGCCGAGCGGCAGCAGGCCGCCCTCGCCGAACGCGAGGCCGGCCAGCAGGTAGAGGGGGATGGGCGAGAACTGGAGGCGTCCGGCGAGGCGGCCCAGCAGGCCGAGACCGAGGATGATCGCGCCGAACTCGATGAGGAAGATCGCGGAAGAGTGCACGCGCTCACTCCCGCCCGAGGATCTCGGCGGCGGCGTCGATTCCCTCGCGGGTGCCGATGACGATCAGGGTGTCCCCGCCGGCGAGCCGGAAGTCCGGCGCGGGGGACGGGATCGCCTCCGCGCGGCGCAGGACGGCCACGATGGACGCGCCCGTGTCGGTGCGCATCCGGGTCTCGCCCAGGAGGCGGCCGTTCCAGTGGGAGACCGAGGACAGTTCGATGCGTTCGGCGACCAGCCCCAGGTCGGTGGTGTGCAGCAGGTTGGGGCTGTGGTGGGCCGGCATCAGCGCGTCGATGAGCGCGGCCGACTCGGCGACGCTGAGCCGCAGGGAGCGGGCGCAGGCGTCCGGGTCGTCGGAGCGGTAGACGTTGACCGTCCGGGTGCCGTCGCGGTGCGCGATGACGGACAGGTGCTCGTGCTCACGCGTGGTGAGGTCGTATTTGACACCGATGCCCGGCAACGGTGTCGCGCTCATCCGTGGAGCAGGCACAGCCCGTCCCCTTCCCGTCTTCTTTTCGAGTCGTCCGATGTGCGGGGCCGAACGGACCGTCGTACGGCACCGGGTGGCAACCCTCACTGCCGTAATGGTGCCATCCCGCCATTCGGCCGGAACATGGGTGTTGCCACGGATGGACAGGTTCCGGCGCCGTCGCGAGGATCGTCGAGGCCATCGTGTCGTCGCAGGTCAGCGGGGTGTACCGAACAAAGCGTGGGAATCGGGCGCGTAGTGGCGCTCCCGCGTGGGTACTCGGTGGCACCTTCCGGGGACGGGAGTGTGTGGTGGACGACACGGTGATCGTGGGAGTGGACGGCTCCTCCTCCAGCCTCGCGGCCGCCGACGTGGCGGCCGAGGAGGCGCGGCTGCGCGGGGCCCGGCTGCGGATCGTGCACGCGTTCGCCCGGCCGTCGGATCTGGATCCGATGATCCACGGGGTGCTGGCCGAGACGGAGCAGCGGCTCCATGAGCGGTTCCCCGGGCTGGAGATCACGCGGACCGTGGTGTCCGGTGACGCGCTGACGGTACTGCGGACCGAGTCGCGGCACGCGGTGCTGACCGTGCTGGGACGGCGTGGCCGGAGCCTCTTCGGCGATCTGCTGCTGGGTTCGACGACCATGCAGCTGGCGACGCATGGGCACGGTCCGCTGATGGTGGTGCGCGGGCGGCCCGACCCGCAGGGCCCCGTGCTGCTGGCCGCGGACGGCTCACCGGCCGGGAACGCCGCCGCGTCCTTCGCGTTCACGGAGGCCGAACTGCGCGGGGCGCCGCTGACGGCCATGCACGTCTGGAACACCTGGAGCGAGCCCACGCCGTACGAGGAACCGGGTGATCCGTTGAGCGTGGTGGTGGACCTCGACCAGCTGGAAGTGCGTCACCGGCGGCTGCTGGAGGACGTGATGAAGCCCTGGATGGCCGCGCACCCGGACGTCATCGTCCAGCCGCGCCTCGAACGGGGCCGCGTCCGCCAGGCGCTGCTGGAGGCGACGGGCGAGGCGCAGCTGGTGGTGGCCGGGGCGCGCGGCCACGGCGGGGTGACCGGCATGCTGCTCGGCTCGGTCAGCCAGGCGCTGCTGCACCACGCGGAGTGTCCGGTGACGGTGGTGCGGGCGCTGTGAGCTGAGAGCACGTCAGCCCCGGGGACGGCTCGGTGCATCCGGCGCGGCCGCACCCGCGGGACCTCAGCGGCACCTGCCCGTTCGGGTAGTCATCACCCACCCTTACGGTGAGTGATCTTTGACCACCCGTCGTGACGGATCTGTAGAACACTGCCCAGACACCGTCGACGACGCCGGCTTCTCTCTCCAGCGTCGTTTCCACGTTCGACGAGGGGATTCACCCATGCCTGACACCGTCTCCATCGCGGCGATCAACTTTCTGGTCCGTCCGGTGCACGACTTCGACGAATTCGCCCAGCACGTACGTGGGCTGCTCGATCAGGCCGAGGGTGCCGATCTGGTCCTGCTGCCCGAACTGTTCACAGTGGAGCTCTTCACGACCGAACCGACGTGGCGTACGGACGACATCGCCGACCTGACCAGGATCGACGCCTACACCGACGACTACCGCGCCCTCTTCACCGAGGAGGCGCGCCGCCGCGGCCAGCACATCGCCGCCGGTTCGCACCTCATGAAGCGCGGCGATCGCCACCTCAACGTGGCCGGCCTGTTCACCCCCGAAGGCACCGTCCACGAGCACGCGAAGACGCACATCTTCCCGGGCGAGGCGGCATGGTCCACCTCCGAGGGCGACGAACTGAAGGCGATCGACCTGCCGTTCGCCAAGGTCGGCTTCGCCGTCTGCTACGAGGCGGAGATCCCGGAGGTCTCCTCCAGCCTCGCCGAGCAGGGCGCGGAGATCATCCTGTGCCCCTCGTACACCTTCACCGAGCACGGCTTCTGGCGGGTACGCCACTGCGCCGCCTCCCGTGCGATCGAGAACCAGGTGTACTTCGTGCACTGCTCGACCGGCGGTTCGCCCGGCGCTCCCCTGCCGAACGGCTGGACCCGCAGTTCCATCCTCGGCCCGTGTGACCAGCCCTGGGCCGCGAACGGTGTCATCGCCGAGGCCGGTGAGAACACCGAGACCCTCGCACGGGGCGTCGTCGACCTCGACGCGCTGCGCCGGAACCGTGAGGACGGCGCCGCGACGACGTTTCGTGACCGCCGTCGCCGGGCCGGTACGTACGCCGAGTGGCCCTCTCACATCAAGACCGCCTGACCCCGACCTCCTCGGAAGGAATACTCCATGGGACATCTGCAACTTCCCCCGGGCAAGAAGATCGCCGTCAACCTGGGCACGGACTTCGACGCACAGTGTCTGTGGCTGGGCGGCTTCAACAAGCCCAGCCCGTCGTACATGTCACGCGGTGAGTACGGCGCCGAGGTCGGGGTGCCGCGACTGCTGGAGCTGTACCGGCGCTTCGACGTCAAGAGCACGTTCTTCACCCCCGGTCACTCGGTGGACACCTTCCCCGAGCGCTGCCGGGAGATCGCCGACGACGGCCATGAATTCGGCCACCACGGGTACTTCCACGAGAATCCGACACTGATCAGCAGGGACACCGAGAAGCGGCTGATCGACCTCGCGTTCAAGACGTACAAGAATGTGCTGGGAATCCGCCCCACCGGGTACCGGTCGCCGTACTGGGACTACAGCGAGAACACCCTCGACCTGATCGAGGAATTCGGCTTCGACTACGACACCAGCCTCATGGGCCGCGACGTGGTGCCGTACCGGCCGCGCCGCTGGGAAATCAACTGGGAGACGGGCAACCGGGCGGGCAAGGCCAGCAAGGTGCTGGAGATCCCGGTCAACTGGTACCTCGACGATTTTCCCCCGCTGGGCTATGTCACGGGCGGGCAGACCGGCATGCAGGACTCGGACACCATCTACAAGCGGTGGAAGGACATCTTCGATTACGCCTACGACCGCGTACCGAACCCGGTCTACGCCACCTGCGTGCACCCGCAGATCATCGGCCAGCCGCACCACATGATGTGGTACGAGCGCCTGGTCGAGTACATCGCCGGCAAGGAGGGCGTCTGGTTCGCCACGTGCGCCGAGATCGCGGCGTGCTGGGTGGACGACGACCGGGACCGCGAGCTGATGAACGCCGAGGACATCCGCGGCGTTTCCCCCAAGCCCGCCGACTACCCGATCGCCTGACGCCGCCTCCGGCCATCGAGCCCCTGACCCCCTCCGGCTGCCCGACCGCGTCGGCCGGGCAGCCGGAGGCCGTGGGGTACGGTCGAAGGGGTAACTGTCCAGGTGAATGACCTCGTCAGGGCGGAGTTGTTATGAGCTGGACCCGGTCGTCGTACGCGTGGGACGCGGGGCGCAGCACCGCCATCCACGACGCGCTCGGCCCGCTCGTCGCGGACATTCGCAGTCTGCTCGGCGCCGGGACCGGACTGGTCGTCTACGAGCCCAGCTCCGGCCCGCCGCTGCTGCTGGCGTCGGACGTCACCGACGACTCCGCCGACGACCCGCTCCTGCCCAACGAACCACTGCGGCTGCCCCCCGGCTTTCCCCACGGCCGGCTCGAGGTGATCTCCGACCTGGAGATCCACTCGGCCCTGCGCGACCGAGTCGTGAAACTCGGGTCGGCGGTGGCCGTTCCCTGGCGGGACGCGTTCGGCACGGGCTCACTCGTCGTCGGGAACACTGCCGGCGCTTTCACTCCGGAAGCCGCCGACCTGCGGTCCTGCCGACGAGACGCCGTCCGGCGGGTGCGGGCCGCGCTCCGCAGAGCGCGGCAAGCGGGCGGCACCCTGGTCGAGAACGATCTGAACCAGGCCTTGCGCCATATCGCGGAATCGACCGCGAGCAGTCCCGACGCCGGCACCGTGCTGGCCTCGGTGCTCGTCGCCGCACGGAATCTGTTCGACTGCGAGGTCGCCTACCTGTCCATTCCCGAATACGACGGCGTGACCTTTGCTTTCGACCAGGTGCTGAACATCCAGACTCCCGCCTTCCGGCATCTGCGCATCAAACACGGCCAGGGGCTGGGTGGACTCGCGCGCGAACTGCGATCGTCGGTGCGCTCACTCGACTACGCACGGGACCCCCGGCTGCGTGCCGCCCCGGTGGACGAAACCGCACGCGAGGGAATCGTCTCCGCGATGGCCGCCCCCCTGCTGGTGGACGACCAGATCAAGGGTGTCGTTTATGTCGGGAACCGACGTCTGAAGCCCTTCACCGAAACCGATGAGACCTTGCTCGCGGAATTCGCGGGCTACTCCTCTCTCGGACTGAAGAGGCGAGAGGCCGACGAATACCGAGACAGTGTGATCCAGCGCAAGGAGCGCGAGCGCCTGGCCCACGACCTTCACGACTCGGTCGTACGCGGTCTGCTGCGCATAGGTTTCGAGGCGGAAGCGGCACAGCACAACTGCCAGGACGACGCACTGCGCCGCAGGATGGCTGTGATCGGCAGTGCGGCCGAGGAGTGCATGGGCATGCTCCGACACCACCTCTCCGTACTCATCGGCGACGCGGAGTACGGGCAGCCCAGCACGGGCGCCGAGGTGCTGGGCCAGATCGCGTCGGTGCGCCGCGGGCCCGGCATCGACCGTACGACCGAACTCTGCGGACCATGTCCGGACGCCCTGATCCCGCCGCCGGCCGCGAAGGCCCTCGTCCACGTCGGCCAGGAGGCGCTGACCAACGCCGAGATCCATTCGGGCTGCCGTCGTGCCCACACCGCGCTGGAGATCGACGCCGAGTCGTTCGAACTGCGGGTGGTCGACGACGGCGGCGGTCTCGATCCCACTGCCCTGGACCAGGTACTCGCCCCGACCTCGCCGCATCTGGGGTTCCGGTCGATGCGGACGGCGGTGACCCGGCTCGGTGGCAGGCTCACCGTCGAATGCGGTTCGCTCGGCGGACTCCAGGTGCGCGCCGTCCTGCCGCGGGGCCGGCTGTGATCAGATTCGCCGTGGTCGACGACCACATGATCGTGCACGACGGGTTGCAGGCGATGGCCTCCCGCGCCGACGACCTGGAGTTCGTCGGCGCGGCGGAGACTCCTGACGACGCGCTGGGCCTCCTCGAAGAGACACGGCCCGACGTCCTCGTACTGGACCTGCGGCTCAACGGTGAAAGCAGCACCGAACTGTGCGCGACCGTGCGCCGACGGCACCCGGATGTCATCGTGCTGATGTTCAGCGCCTACGGGAACACCGAATTGCTGACGCAGGCGATCCGCGCCGGCGCGGCTGGATATGTCCTCAAGGACACCAACACCGGCCGAATGCCCGAGATCCTGCGTGAACTCGTGCGAGCAGGCAGCTACTTCGACCCGAGAATCGCCGGCAGCCTGCTGCTCACCTCGATCTCGAACCCGTCGGAACCGGTCTCCTTCTCCGAGCGCGAACTGGCGATCATCCGGCTCATCGCCCGAGGGGCGAACAACCACGACATCGGTGAGGCGCTGAGCGTCAGCCCGCACACGGTCAAGTTCCATATCTCCACGATGTTCAAGCGGCACGGGGTGCATCGGCGAGCGGAACTCGTGAGGCTGGCGATGGACTTGCAGCTCCTGGACTGACCGGATGAGACCCCCGCGCCACTGCGGCTCACTGCACGGTGGCCGAGTGATGGCATGACTCACGACAGACGCGGTAGCGGTCGGCACGTCCTCGCGTGCCGCTCGACGTGGCGGTCTACGCGCCAGGACGATCTAGCTCAGCCGAGGAAGCTCAGCCGTACCTGACGGCTGACATTGTCCTTGTTGGTGTCGACGACGCACACCGACTGCCAGGTCCCCAGTTCCAGGCGGCCGTTGATCACGGGGAGCGTCGCGTGCGGGGAGACGAAGGCGGGGAGGACGTGGTCGCGGCCGTGGCCGGGGCTGCCGTGGCGGTGCTGCCAGCGGTCGTCGGCGGGCAGCAGGGTGTGCAGCGCGGACAGCAGGTCGTCGTCGCTGCCGGCGCCGGTCTCGATGATCGCGATGCCGGCCGTGGCGTGCGGTACGAACACGTTGAGCAGGCCGTCCCGGCCGGACGCGGTGTCCCGCAGGAAGGCCTCGCAGTCGCCGGTGATGTCGACGACCCGCTCGGTGGAGCCGGTGGTGAGGTTCAGGACTCGGGTGGTGAAGGCGTCGGACATGCGCCCATCCTGACGCACACGGCGCGCTTCTCGCGTGTCCCGGTGGCGCGCGTCCGGGAAGATCCACCGCCTCCGGCGTGTTGGTGGAAGCGTGAACAATGTGCGCGAGGTCGAGGTGGTCGTCGTCGGCGCCGGTCAGGCCGGGCTTTCGAGCGCCTATCACCTGCGGCGGACCGGCTACGAGCCCGACCGCGACTTCGTGGTGCTGGACCACTCCCCCGCCCCCGGCGGCGCCTGGCAGTTCCGCTGGCCCTCGCTGACGTACGGCAAGGTGCACGGGATGCACGCGCTGCCCGGGATGGAGCTGACGGACGCCGATCCGCTGCGGCCCTCCTCCGAGGTGATCGGCGCCTACTTCGACCGCTACGAGCGGACGTTCGACCTGCGGGTGCGCCGCCCCGTGGACGTGCACGCCGTGCGGGAGGGGTCCGGCGGGCGGCTGCTTGTGGAGACCTCGCACGGCACCTGGGCGACCCGCGCGCTGATCAACGCGACCGGCACCTGGGACCGTCCCTTCTGGCCGCGATACCCCGGCCAGGAGACGTTCCGCGGACGGCAGCTGCACACCGCGCGGTACCCGGGGCCCGAGGCGTTCGCGGGGCTGCGGGTGGTCGTGGTGGGCGGCGGCGCGTCCGGCACGCAGCATCTGCTGGAGATCGCGCCGTACGCGGCGGCCACCACCTGGGTGACCCGCCGGCCGCCCGTCTGGCGGGAGGAACCCTTCGACGAGAACGCGGGCCGCCAGGCCGTCGCCCTCGTCGAGGAGCGTGTGCGGCAGGGGCTGCCACCGCGCAGTGTGGTCTCCGTGACGGGGCTGCCGTTGAACGACGCGATACAGCGGGGGCTCGCGGACGGTGTGCTCGACCGCGAGCCGATGTTCGACCGGATCGAGCCCGACGGTGTGGTGTGGGACGACGGGCGCCGGGTCGCGGCGGACGTCATCCTGTGGGCGACCGGCTTCCGGCCCGTGATCGACCATCTCGCGCCGCTGCGGCTGCGGGAGCCGGGCGGCGGGATCCGTGTGGAGGGCACCCGGGCGGTCGCCGACCCGCGGATCCACCTGGTCGGCTACGGTCCCTCGGCGAGCACGATCGGCGCCAACCGGGCCGGACGGGCCGCCGTACGGGACATCAGGCGGCTGCCGGCCGAGGAGCCCGCCGCCGCCTGAACGGCGGTCATGTCGCCGACGGCTGCGCGGACCTGCCCTCGGTCTTCTTCCGTTCGGCCTCCGCCTCCGCCACGTCGCGCTGGTGCTCCGCGAGGTCCGCGGTGAAGCGCGTCTCCCCCGGCCGGACCGTGACGAAGTACAGCCAGTCGCCCGGGGTGGGGTTGATCGCCGCGCGCAGGGCGTCCTCGCCGGGGTTGTCGATGGGGGTCGGCGGCAGCCCCATGCGCCGGTAGGAGTTGTACGGGCTGTCCACCTCGGTGTCGGCGGGGGTGGCGCGCGCCTTGCTGCGGTTGAGGGCGTAGTCGACGGTGGAGTCCATCTGCAGCGGCATGCCGCGCTCCAGCCGGTTGAAGATCACCCGGGCCACCTTGCCCATGTCGGCCTTGGTGGCCGCCTCGGCCTGGACGATGCTGGCGACGGTGACCGCCTGGTAGACGTTCATCGCGTTGCGCTGCGCGCCGGCGGCGACGGGGGCGCCGTTGAACTTCTTGTTGGCCGTGTCGACCATGCCGGCCAGCAGCTTCTGCGGGGTGGCGTTCTCCGGGAGCGGATACGTGTCCGGGAACAGGTAGCCCTCTGGGTTGCCCTCGGCCTCGTTCGGCAGCTTCAGGTCGGCCTTGGCGAGGGACTTCTTGGTGGTGCCCGGGGGCAGGTCGAGGGTCTTGTCGATGGCGGCGTAGACCTGGTTCGCCCGCCACCCCGCCGGGACGACGAGGGCCTCGGGGCGGGGCTCCTCCTCATCAGCCATGATCAGCAGCGGCACCGCCACGGCGGTGCCGGCCACGACGGCCCCCAGCGTCGCCAGGGCGAGACGGCCGCGGCGCGTCAGTCGGATCGAGTTCCGTGACGGAGTGTTCGTCTGCATGCGGGCACGGTAACCCGCATATCGTCACAAACCCGGCATATTTTCAGCTTGTCGGCTCCAGTCGGGCGTCCCGTCGCACGAGGGCCGCATACCGGCCCTCACGCTCCAGGAGCTCCTCGTGGGTCCCGCGTTCCACCACGCGGCCGCCGTCCAGGACCACGATCTGGTCGGCGCCGCGGACAGTGGAGAGCCGGTGGGCGATGGTGATGGTGGTGCGGTCGGCCGACAGCGCGTCGATCGCGGCCTGCACCGCCGCCTCCGTACGGGTGTCCAGCGCGCTGGTCGCCTCGTCGAGGACGAGCACCGGAGGGTCGCGCAGGATGGTCCGGGCGATGGCCAGGCGCTGCTTCTCGCCGCCGGAGAAGCGGTGGCCGCGCTCGCCGACGACGGTGTCGTAGCCGTCGGGCAGGGCCGCGACGTGGTCGTGGATCTGCGCGGCCTCCGCCGCCGCGCGCAGCTCCTCGTCGGTGGCGTCGGGCTTGGCGAAGCGCAGGTTGTCGGCGACCGACGCGTGGAAGAGGTACGTCTCCTGGGAGACGACGCCGACCGCGCGGGCGAGGGTGTCGAAGTCGAGGTCGCGCACGTCCACCCCGTCGAGGGTGACCCGACCGCCCGTGACGTCGTACAGCCGCGGCACAAGGTGACCGAGCGTGGACTTGCCGGCGCCCGTCGGGCCGACCACGGCGAGGCTGCCTCCGGGCGGGACGGTGATGTCGATGCCGTCGAGGACCGGGCCGCCCTTGCCGTCGTAGCCGAACGACACGTTCTCGAAGCGGACCTCGCCCTTCACCCGGTCCAGGCGCACCGGGTCCTCGCGCTCGGTGATGTCGACCGGCAGGTCGAGGTACTCGAAGATGCGCTGGAAGAGGGCGAGCGAGGTCTGGATCTGGACACCGGTCGACAGCAGGCTCACCGCGGGGCGGAACAGGCCCTGCTGGAGCGAGACGAACGCGACGATGGTGCCGATCGACACCCCCGGGCCGCCCGAGTGCAGGGCGAGACCGGCCGTCCAGTAGATGACCGCCGGCATCGCGGCCATGACGATCGTGATGACCGCCATCCGCCAGCGGCCCGCCATGTTCGACCGCACCTCCAGGTCGACGAGCCGCTCGGACTCGTCGACGAATGCGGCGGTCAGCGAGTCGGAGCGGCCCATCGTGCGGCCGAGCAGGATGCCGCTGACCGACAACGACTCGGTGACCGTCGCCGCCATCGCGGCCATCTGCTTCTGGCGCCGCGTGGTGATCTTCTTGCGTTCGTTGCCGACGCGGCGGCTGATCCACACGAAGACCGGCAGCAGCGCCAGCGACACGACCGTCAGGCGCCAGTCGAGCGCGAGCATCGCCACGATCGTCGCGACCACGCTGGTGAGGTTGGAGACCAGCGAGGTCGCCGTGGAGGTGACGGTGGCCTGCATGCCTCCGATGTCGTTGGCGATGCGGGACTGCACCTCGCCGGTGCGGGTCCGGGTGAAGAAGGCGAGCGACATGCGCTGCAGACGCCCGTAGACAGCGGTGCGCAGGTCGTGCATGATGCGCTGGCCCACGGTCGTGGAGATCAGGGTCTGCAGCACGCCGAAGACGCTGGTGAGCACGGCGCTGAGGATCATGCCGAGCACCAGCAGGCTGAGCAGACCGGTGCGGCCCTCGGGCAGGGCGACGTCGAGGATCGCCTTCAGCAGGAACGGCGAGGCGACCGACACGAGCGACGACGCCCCGACGAGCAGTCCGACGATCGCGAGGCGGCCCCGGTAGGGACGGAAGAGGCGCAGGATGCGACGCACCTGCCGGGGTTCCTGCTCGGCTCCGGCGGGCGGCGTCCATGCGGGTGCGTGATCGGGGTGCATGGTCTCCTCGGGGTACGGCGTGGACGCGGACGTCGGTGACCGGACTGTGATCAGCATTCATTGTTACCTGTACTCACAATGAACGGCATCCTGATAATGTTCCCGCATGACCGCGCCCGACCCCGACGGCCTGCTGGCCGAGCAGCTGCTCCGCCTCACCCGCCGGGTGCACCGCATCCAGAAGCGGTATCTGGAGCGGCGCGAACTCGGCATCACTCCTGCCCAGTCCCGGCTGCTGCGCACCCTCGCGCACTACAGCTCACCGCCCCGCATGGCCGATCTCGCGGAGCGGCTGGAGGTGGTGCCCCGGGCGGTGACCACGCTGGTGGACGGTCTCGAGGCGCACGGCAAGGTGCGCAGGGTCCCGGATCCGGCCAACCGCCGTGTGATCCGCATCGAGCTGACCGACGAGGGCCGCGAGACGCTCCGCGAACTGCGCGCGGCACGGCGGGCGGCCGCGGCGGAGATCCTCGCCCCGCTGGGAGAGCGGGAGCGGGAGCAGCTCGGGGAGCTGCTGAACACCCTGGTCGACGGGCCGGCGGGCCCGCCCTGCGAGGAGAGGCCGGGCGGGGGGCCGGGACCGGTGGAGGGCTGACGGTCCCGGCGGGGGGCTGACGGTCCCGGCGGTGGAGGGCTGACGGTCCCGGACTGCCGGGGCACAGAGAGGCCCGAGGCAGGGCCGGTGAGTGCCCGGGGCGTGGCCGGGAAAAACCGGTTGCCCGTGGACGCGTGACGGAGTCAACCTGTCACGGTTTGCTGCCGCCGTCCGAGGACGTCCGCGGCCCCTGCTCCGAGCCACTGGGACGCCATGCAGATTCACGACCTTCCGTACCCCGATCCGGGCGTGCCCGACGCCCGCTCGGGTCCTCGATTCCTGTGGTGGCTCTTCCGCAACCAGCTGGGCGGACAGCTGAAGGCGCTGGCCTGGGGCCTGCTGCACTTCGTGTCCGTGGCCTCGCTGCCGTTCTGCGTCGGCGTCGCCGTCCAGGCCGCGGTCGACCGCTCCGGCGGACGGCTCGCGCTGGCGGGCGGACTGATGGCGGTGGCCGGTGCGGGCGTCGCGGTCGGCGACACCTTCCTGCACCGCGCCGCCATCACCAACTGGATCACCGCCGCCGCCCGGGTGCAGCAGCTGCTGGGCCGTAAGGCCGCCGTGCTGGGCTCCGCTCTGACGCGGCGGGTGGCCGCGGGCGAGGTCGTCGCGGTCTCCACCGGTGACGTGGAGAAGATCGGCTGGTTCGTGGAGGCGCTGTCGCGGTTCACCGCCGCCGCGGTCACCATCGTCGTCGTCACCGTCGGCCTCCTCGCCTACCAGCCCGCCCTGGGTGTCGTCGTCGCCGTGGGACTGCCCGTGCTGGCGCTCGCGGTGCTGCCGCTGCTGCCCAAGGCCACCCGGCGGGCGGACGTCCAGCGTGAGAAGGCGGGGCGGGCCACCGAACTGGCCTCCGACACCGTCGCCGGACTGCGGGTGCTGCGCGGGATCGGCGGCGAGGACCTGTTCCTCGACCGCTACCGCCACGCCTCGCAGGAGGTCCGCCACGCGGCCGTGCGCAGTGCCCGGATGTGGTCGCTGATCGCGGCCGTCCAGGTGCTGCTGCCGGGACTGCTGCTGATCACGGTGGTCTGGTACGGCGTCCGTCTGGCCCGCGACGGCCGGATCGACGTCGGCGAACTGGTCACCGTGTACAGCTCGGTGATGCTCCTGACGTTTCCTCTGCGTCATTTCGAGGAGATCGCGATGGCCTACTCCTTCTCGCGTCCCTCGGCCAGGCGGGCCGCACGGGTGCTGTCGCTGGAGCGCGCCATGGACACCGCCGGCACGCGCGCCGCCGGGACTCCGGCGGGCGACCTGTACGACCCGGAGACGGGCCTGCTCGCCCCGTCCGGGCTGCTCACCGCCGTGGTGTGCGGCGACCCGGACGCGGCGGGACGGCTGGCCGAACGGCTCGGCGGGCACGCCGCGCAGGAGGGCACCTCGGTGCTGCTCGGCGGGGTGCCCCTGGACGAACTGCCGCTGGACAGCGCCCGTACGGCCGTACTGGTGCAGGACAAGGACCCGGTGCTGCTCTCCGGCACGCTGCGGGAGCTGCTGGACGTGCCCGCGTCCGGGGCGGTGGACCCGGGGGCGGCGCTGGAGGCCGCGCAGTGCCAGGACGTGCTGGCCGCGCTGGTACAGGGGTCGGTGGGCGCCGAGGACCCGATGGACGCCCGCATCACCGAACGCGGCCGGTCGCTGTCCGGCGGACAGCGCCAGCGGCTGGCGCTGGCCCGGTCGCTGGTCACGGACCCGGAGGTGCTGGTCCTGGACGAACCGACCTCGGCCGTCGACTCGCACACCGAGGCGCGCATCGCCCAGGGCGTGCGCGGCCTGCGGTCGGGGCGCACCACCGTGGTGTTCACCTCGTCCCCGCTGCTGCTGGACCGCGCCGACCGGGTGGTGCTCCTGCACGAGGGCACGGTCGTCGCGGTGGGCGGACACCGGGAGCTGGTGCGCACCGAGCCCCGCTACCGGGCCGTGGTGACCCGCGAGACGGAGGAGGAGACGGCGTCGGCCGCCGCGCTCCTCGACGGCGACGGCGGGCGGCGTACGGACGAGGTCCCGGACGGCCTCGAAGAACTGGAAGAGCTCGAAGAGATCGAGGAGACGGCATGATCGGCGTCGCGCCACCGGCGTACGACCCGGCGGCCCCGACGGCGGCCGGCACGCTGCCGGTGGGCGCGCCCGCGACCGTACGCGCCTACGTGGCCGAGCTGCTGCGCCGGCACCGGCGGGCCTTCCTGCTGCTGGTCGCCGTCAACACGGTGGCGGTGATCGCCTCGATGGTGGGCCCGTACCTGCTGGGCGGGCTCGTGGAGCGGGTGTCGTCCGGGCAGCGGGAGCTGCACCTCGAACTCACGGCGGCGCTGTTCGTGGCCGCCCTGATGGTCCACGCGGGGTTCGTGCGGCAGGTGCGGCTGCGCGGGGCGGTGCTCGGCGAGCGGATGCTGGCGGACCTGCGCGAGGACTTCCTGGTGCGGTCGGTCGGACTGCCGCCGGGCGTGCTGGAACGGGCCGGCACCGGTGACCTGCTGTCGCGCATCACCACCGACATCGACCGGCTCGGCAACGCCATGCGCGAGGCCGTGCCCCAGCTGGCGATCGGCGTGGTGTGGGCGGCCCTGCTGCTCGGCGGCCTGGTCGTCACCGCCCCGGAACTGGCGCCGGCGGTGCTGGTCGCGGTGCCGCTGCTGGTGGCGGGGTGCCGCTGGTACTTCCGGCGGGCGCCGGGCGCGTACCGCTCGGAGGCGGCCGGGTACGCGGCGGTGGCCGCCGCGCTCGCCGAGACCGTGGACGCGGGGCGGACGGTGGAGGCGCACCGCCTCGGTCCGCGCCGCGTGGCGCTGACGGACCAGCGGGTGCGGGAGTGGACGGCCTGGGAGCGGTACACGCTGTGGCTGCGGTCGGTGCTGTTCCCCGTCGTCAACATCACCCATGTCACGGTCCTCGGGTCGGTCCTGATGATCGGCGGGGTGTTCGTGCTGCAGGGGTGGATCGGCGTCGGCCAGCTGACGACGGCCGCGCTGATCGCGCAGATGCTGGTCGACCCGGTCGGGCTGATCCTGCGCTGGTACGACGAACTGCAGGTCGCGCAGGTGTCGCTGGCCCGGCTGGTCGGCGTGCGGGACATCGAGCCCGACGCCGGGGACCCGGACGTGACGCCCGAGGGGCGGCGGGTGCGGGCGGACACCGTGCACTTCGGCTACCTGGAGGGCGTGGACGTCCTGCGCAAGGTGTCCCTCGAGGTGCCGCCGGGGACCCGGATGGCCCTGGTGGGTCCCTCGGGCGCGGGCAAGTCCACGCTGGGCCGGCTGCTCGCGGGGATCTACGCGCCCCGGGAGGGACGCGTGACGCTCGGCGACGCGGAACTGTCCCGCATGACCGCGGAACGGGTCCGCTCCCACGTCGCCCTCGTCAACCAGGAGCACCACGTCTTCGTCGGCTCCCTCCGCGACAACCTGCGGCTCGCCCGCACCGACGCGGAGGACGACGAGCTGTGGGCGGCGCTCGGCGCGGTCGACGCGGACGCGTGGGCGCGGGCGCTGGAGGACGGCCTGGGCACGGAGGTCGGCTCGGGCGGGTTCGCGCTCACCCCGGCACAGGCTCAGCAGATCGCGCTGGCCCGGCTGGTGCTGGCCGACCCGCACACGCTGGTCCTCGACGAGGCGACCTCGCTGCTCGACCCGCGCGCGGCACGTCACCTGGAGCGCAGTCTGGCCCGCGTCCTCGACGGCCGCACCGTCGTCGCCATCGCCCACCGCCTGCACACGGCCCACGACGCGGACGTCATCGCCGTCGTCGAGAACGGCCGCATCAGCGAACTGGGCAGCCACGAGGAGCTGGTCGCGGCGGACGGGGCGTACGCGGCGCTGTGGCGGAGCTGGCACGGGTGACCGAAGCTCGCGCCTCGGGGCTGTCCTGGGGCGCGGGAGCCCGTGGGGTGGCGTCGGGCAGGCAGCCCGGTGCTGCGGGGCGGGGTGCCCCGCAACCCGGCACCCTCGGGGCACTTCGCCCTGAGCCCGGTGCCTGGGACGGGTGTGCCACCGCAGCTCGGCGTCCTCGGGGAGGTGCCTCCACTGTTCGATGTGCTCGGATCAGGGTGTCCCGCGGCCAAGACCGCCCGCCTCCCGGGACCGGGGTGCGCCACGCCGCGCCTCGGGGCGGGGGCCCCGCGTTCCGGCCCCCTCGGGGCAGGATGCCGCAGCCCGGTGCCCAGGGACGGGCGCGCCTCCGCGGCCCGGCGTCCTCCGGGAAATGCCTCCGCAGGCCGATGACCCCGGAGCGGGGTGTCCCGCGGCCAAGACCGCCCGCCTCCCGGGACCGAGGTGCGGCGCCGCACCGCCGTCGGCGGGTGCATCCCCGCGCGCCTCGCGTGGCTCGTCGACGGGTCGGCCCCCCACCCCGCCCGACAGGCTCGGTGTGTCTCGCAGGGGCGGCCCCCCGGGGGGGCGAAGGCGCTCGCGGCTCGGCGCCCCGAACAGGAGGCGTGCGCGCCCAGGACAGCGCGGGCCGGCGTCCCGCGGTCACCGCGTGTGGCGTTGCGGGGTCGGGAGATCCGGTGGAAGGCTGGAAGCAGGCATCGGCTACGGGAGCGTATGGGGCCCGGTGATCGGGTCCTGGCGGGTCCGGTGCCCGTGGAGCCGGCCCGGTGCGGGCCACGGCGGGCGTCGCGGCCCGCCCCACCCCCTGGAGGTGTCCGTGAACAGCGGTGACGGTTGGGGAGACGACGTCTACCAGCCCGACGCGTCCGAGATCCAGGACGACGCCGGACTGCTGGACGCCGAGGACACGCTGGAGACCGACGGTGTCGCCGACCCCCTCGACCGGGGCTGGTCCCCTCCCGAGCGGCCCTGGGCGGTGGAGCACTACGGGGTGACCGCCGCCGAACAGCACGAGGGCGAGACCCTGGACCAGCGGCTGGCCGAAGAACTGCCGGACCTGCCCGTGCCGGACGGCGACGACCTCGGTGATTCCACCGGCACCGACGGGGAACTCCTGGACAACGAGGTCGGCGCGGAACGCTCCGGCCGGCTCGTCGCCCCCGACGAAGGGGCGCACGAGGACGAGGAGGAGGCGCTGGTCGCCTACGACGTCGGCATCGACGGCGGCGCCGCCTCCGCCGAGGAGGCCGCCGTGCACATCGTCGACGAGGACAGCCTGCCCGGCTGACCCTGCCGTGCCCGCCGCGGACGCGGAACCCAGTCGCCCGAGGAGCCCCTATGCAGAAGGACAAGCACCCCGACTACCACCCGGTCGTCTTCCGTGACCGGGCCGCCGGATACGCCTTCCTCACCCGGTCCACCGCGTCCAGCGAGCAGACCATCGAGTGGGACGACGGCGAGACCTATCCGGTGGTGGACGTGGAGATCTCCTCGGAGAGCCACCCGTTCTACACGGGCAAGGCCAGGACCGTGGACACAGAGGGCCGCGTCGCCCGCTTCCAGCGCCGTTACGGCGGTGAAGGCGGCGAGGGCGGCGGGAGCAGCAGCTAGACCCCTGGACCCGCCGTCTATATGACGTTGAGCGCCGCCGCGCAGCCCACCCCGCCCAGCAGCATGAACGCCGGCATCAGCACCTTCAGCTCCACCCAGCTGCCGGCGCGGAACCGCAGCGCCTTCGGCGGGCCGATCGGGTACCAGCGCTTGCGGCCCACGGGTA
This sequence comes from Streptomyces cellulosae, assembly GCA_014655195.1. Lineage (GTDB taxonomy): Bacteria > Actinomycetota > Actinomycetes > Streptomycetales > Streptomycetaceae > Streptomyces > Streptomyces cellulosae. Next base: position 56,901 of record BNBH01000030.1, read on the forward strand.
TGGGCCACAGGACCGGGCAGCCGGAGACGGTCAGCGCGTCCCCGATGTCGTGAACGATCGCGCCGAGCACGATGGGCAGGCCGAGCCACAGGTATTCCTGGCCGGGCTCGGTGAACAGCCAGGCGGCACCGTTGCCCGGCTGGTCGAGGATGCCCGCGATGATCCAGGCGCTGGTCGCCGCCAGCAGCCACACCAGCACGTCGCTGCTGGAGCCGCGCGTCGCCCGCCACAGCAGGCCCTCGATCGCCAGCACCATGTGCACGAAGAGGATGAAGAGGACCGCCCAGCGGCCGCCGGTGATCGCCAGGACCGAGGTGCCGCCGCCGATGAGGACCGCCCACAGCCAGGTGTGGGTGAGGGTGCGGTGGCCGCCCGAGCGGCGGGGGTCGGCCGGTTTCTTCGTCGCCTTGTAGACCGCGTAGGACAGCTTGTCGACGATCTCGCACAGCCAGCGGGAGACGGGGCCGAAGGACCGCGAGATGGTGGCGGCCTTGTGGTCCAGGTCCGGGGCGAGCGCGGCGCCGGCGCAGATCAGCGCACCGGCCAGCAGCACGGGCCAGGGCATCGGGCTTCCGGCCGCGGCCGCCGCCGCCCCGACCCCGAGCCAGGCCGCGGCGCCCGACAGTGAGTGTGCTGGTCCCATCATGACCTCTGCCCGCCCCATTCCTCTTTCGCCGCCGCCCAGTTGACCGGGGACGTTGACGCTGCGCCGGCGACACAGCGTAGCGGTAGTGATCTTCGAGCCGACAGCCGATTCCCGCATCGGGCGAGTGGGCAGGCAAGATGGGGTGGTGACCCTCATCGATCAGCTGCCGAAGACCGCCGACCCCGACGCCCTGTACGAAGCCTTCGAGTCGTGGGCGCAGGAGCGCGGTCTCACTCTCTATCCGCACCAGGAAGAGGCGCTGATCGAGGTGGTGTCGGGGGCGAACGTGATCGTCTCGACGCCCACCGGCTCCGGCAAGAGCATGATCGCCGCGGGCGCGCACTTCGCGGCGCTGGCGCGGGACGAGGTCACCTTCTACACGGCCCCCATCAAGGCGCTGGTCTCGGAGAAGTTCTTCGAACTCTGCAAGATCTTCGGTACCGAGAACGTCGGCATGCTCACCGGCGACGCGTCCGTGAACGCCGACGCCCCGGTGATCTGCTGCACCGCCGAGGTGCTCGCCTCGATCGCGCTGCGCGACGGCAAGGACGCCGACGTCGGCCAGGTCGTGATGGACGAGTTCCACTTCTACGCCGAGCCGGACCGCGGCTGGGCCTGGCAGATTCCGATCCTGGAGTTGCCGCAGGCACAGTTCGTGCTGATGTCGGCGACGCTGGGCGACGTCTCCTTCTTCGAGAAGGACCTCACTCGTCGCACCGACCGGCCCACCGCCGTGGTCCGCTCGGCGACCCGGCCCGTGCCGCTGTCGTACGAGTACCGGTACACGCCGCTCACCGAGACGCTGACCGATCTGCTCGATGCCCGGCAGGCGCCGGTGTACATCGTGCACTTCACCCAGGCTCAGGCCGTGGAGCGGGCTCAGGCGCTGATGAGCATCAACATGTGCACGCGGGAGGAGAAGGACAAGATCGCCGAGCTGATCGGCAACTTCCGCTTCACCACCAAGTTCGGCCGGAACCTGTCCCGTTACGTGCGGCACGGCATCGGTGTGCACCACGCCGGCATGCTGCCCAAGTACCGGCGCCTCGTGGAGAAGCTGGCGCAGGCCGGTCTGCTGAAGGTCATCTGCGGCACCGACACCCTCGGTGTGGGCGTCAACGTCCCCATCCGCACGGTGCTGTTCACCGCGCTCACCAAGTACGACGGCAACCGGGTGCGCACACTGCGGGCGCGCGAGTTCCACCAGATCGCGGGGCGTGCCGGGCGGGCCGGCTTCGACACCGAGGGCTTCGTGGTGGCGCAGGCGCCGGAGCACGTCATCGAGAACGAGAAGGCGCTGGCGAAGGCGGGCGACGACCCGAAGAAGCGCCGCAAGGTGGTGCGCAAGAAGGCTCCCGAGGGCTTCGTCGCGTGGAGCGAGCAGACCTTCGAGAAGCTCATCGGGTCCGAGCCGGAGCCGCTGAACTCCCGCTTCCGCGTCACCCACACCATGCTGCTGTCGGTCATCGCCCGGCCCGGCAACGCCTTCGAGGCGATGCGCCGCCTCCTCGAGGACAACCACGAGCCGCGCAAGCAGCAGCTCCGCCACATCCGCCGCGCGATCGCCATCTACCGGTCGCTGCTGGACGGCGGCATCGTCGAGAAGCTCGACGAGCCGGACGCGGAGGGACGTATCGTGCGCCTCACCGTCGACCTCCAGCAGGACTTCGCGCTGAACCAGCCCCTGTCCACGTTCGCGCTGGCCGCGTTCGAGCTGCTGGACCCCGAATCGCCGTCGTACGCGCTGGACATGGTGTCCGTGGTGGAGTCCACGCTGGACGACCCGCGGCAGATCCTCGCCGCCCAGCAGAACAAGGCGCGCGGCGAGGCGGTCGCCGCGATGAAGGCCGACGGGGTCGAGTACGAGGAGCGCATGGAGCGCCTCCAGGACATCACCTACCCGAAGCCGCTGGAGGAGCTGCTCTTCCACGCGTACAACACGTACCGCAAGTCCCACCCGTGGGTCGGCGACCATCCGCTGTCTCCGAAGTCCGTGGTCCGGGACATGTACGAGCGGGCGCTGTCCTTCACGGAGCTGGTGTCCCACTACGAACTGGCCCGCACCGAGGGCATCGTGCTGCGCTACCTCGCCAGCGCCTACAAGGCGCTGGAGCACACCATCCCCGACGACCTGAAGTCCGAGGACCTGGAGGACCTGATCGCCTGGCTGGGCGAGACGGTGCGCCAGGTCGACTCCAGCCTGCTGGACGAGTGGGAGCAGCTGGCGAACCCGGAGGAGATGACCGCCGAGGAGGCCCAGGAGAAGGCCGACCAGGTCAAGCCGGTCACCGCCAACGCCCGCGCCTTCCGCGTCCTCGTCCGCAACGCCATGTTCCGCCGCGTGGAACTCGCCGCCCTCGACCGGGTGGACGAACTCGGCGAGATGGACGGCGAGTCCGGCTGGGACGCCGACGCGTGGGGCGAGGCCATGGACAAGTACTGGGACGAGTACGAGGAGCTCGGCACCGGTCCCGACGCCCGCGGCCCCAAGCTGCTCATCATCGACGAGCAGCCGGAGAACGGGCTGTGGAAGGTCCGCCAGATCTTCGACGACCCGAACGACGACCACGACTGGGGCATCAGCGCCGAGGTCGATCTGACCGCCTCCGACGCGGAGGGCCGTGCCGTCGTGCGGGTCACCGACGTCGGCCAGCTGTGAGCACAGGAGAGACGCACCCATGACGAACCCGGCCGAGAGCCTCGTCGACCTGCTCGACCTCGAGCAGATCGAGGTCGACATCTTCCGCGGCCGCAGCCCGCAGGAGTCCCTGCAGCGGGTCTTCGGCGGGCAGGTCGCCGGCCAGGCGTTGGTCGCCGCGGGCCGGACCACGGACGGTGACCGCCCGGTGCACTCGCTGCACGCGTACTTCCTGCGCCCGGGCCGGCCCGGGGTGCCGATCGTGTACCAGGTGGAGCGCGTGCGGGACGGCAGGTCCTTCACGACCCGCCGGGTCGCCGCCGTGCAGCAGGGCCGCACGATCTTCAATCTGACCGCCTCCTTCCACAAGCCTGAACAGGGGAGCTTCGAGCACGAGTTGCCGCCGGCCCGCGAGGTCCCGGACCCCGAGTCGCTGCCGACGGTGGCGGACGAGATCCGGGAGCATCTGGGCGCGCTGCCGGAGCAGTTGGAGCGGATGGCGCGCCGCCAGCCCTTCGACATCCGCTACGTCGACCGGCTGCGCTGGAAGCCGGACGAGATCGAGGGCGCGGAGCCGCGCAGCGCGGTGTGGATGCGCGCGGTCGGGCCGCTCGGGGACGACCCTCTGGTGCACACCTGCGCGCTGACCTACGCCAGCGACATGACGCTGCTGGACGCGGTGCGGATCCCGGTGGAGCCGCTGTGGGGTCCGCGCGGGTTCGACATGGCGTCGCTGGACCACGCGATGTGGTTCCACCGGCCGTTCCGCGCGGACGAGTGGTTCCTGTACGACCAGGAGTCGCCCATCGCCACGGGCGGCCGCGGGCTGGCCCGCGGCCGGATCTACGACCGGGAGGGGCGCATGCTGGTCTCGGTCGTGCAGGAAGGGCTCTTCCGGGCGCTGTAGGTTTCACGGCGCGGGGGCACCGGTCCCGCCCTGCCCGAAGTGACCAATCAGGCCCCGCCCGCTTCACGGACGCCCCGCGCTCCGCACGGTTCGGTGGCGCCAGCGCGCCAGCAGACCCCGGCGTCCGGCGCGATCCGTGGCGGCCGGCGTGTCCGGGCGGGCCGGGGCGGCCGGCCGTGCGGGCGGGGCTCCCAGCACCGGCCGACGGGACGCGGGTGGCTCAACCGCGGACGCCGTCCGGTGCGAGGGGAACGGCCGGGACGAGGACGGCCGGGACGTGGACGGCCGGGACGTGGACGGCCGGGGCGCCGGACGGTGACCCCGGGCCTCGTCCACGAGCCGGGCCAGGTCGGCCCGTAGCCAGGCGATCTCGTCCGGGTCGCGCGCGGTCATGAGGTCCGCCGCGATCTGCGCCCCCGGCGAGTCGGGGTTCCCGCCCCCGGGCGGACGGCGGCGGAACCCGTTGACATGGGACCGCTCGTAGGGGTCCCGCACCACCTGCGCCACATGCAGCGGGTCGAGGAACGACGCGACCGCACCCGCGCGGGCCCAGGGTTCCTCGGCCTCCCGGAGCAGGAAACCCAGGTGTCTGCTGCGCCAGTTGCGGGGCCGCAGGTCGATCCCGGAGTCCAGCAGGCCGCGCAGCCCTTCGGACATGCGCCCGGTCAGCAGCGCCGCGTTCTTCTCGTCGTCGCCGAACAGCCTCAGCTCGTCGGCGAGATAGAGCCAGACCACGGCGCGGTAGCGGTTGAGGTGGAACGCCACCGGAACGACCAGACCCAGCCTCGCCAGCCTCGTGAAGCGGGCCTTCGCCACCCCCAGCAGGGCGGAGCCCTCGGCGGTCCCCACGGCGTGCACGCTGCGGCGCAGCGCCTCGGGGAAGTCCGGTCCGGCGCGCAGCCGTTCGATCTCGGCCCTCGCGATCCGCCGCTCCCCCGCCGTCCTGCCGGGCTCCGTGCGGATGCGGCCGAGTCGCACGGCCAGGTCGAACTCGGTACGCCGCAGTCCGAGTTCGCGGGCCGCGCGGCCGGTGGTGATCCAGGTGTCGTCCTTCGCCACGACCGGGCGGTGGGCACCCGTGTCGAAAACGGTGACCGTGCGCTGCGTCGTGGTGGCGGTCGTCGTCTGCCGGGACATGCTCGTCTCCCCCGTGGGTCCGGTGGGCCGGCGCCGGTTGCGCCCGCTCCGGGAAAGACGGTAGCCGCTCCGTCACACTCCGTGTTCAGCCTGTGGACAACTTCCGCCACACCCTCCACCCGCACGGCGAATCCGCAGGTCAAACACCCATACCCGGATCCGGCCGGCGGCGGGTGTCGACATCCAGATGCTCGCCGACCCGGTTGACGAGCAGCGTCATCTCGTAGGCGATGTGCCCGATGTCGGCCTCGGCGCCGCTGAGGACGCACAGACAGCTACCGGAGCCGGCGGCGGTCACGAAGAGGACCGCCTCGTCGAACTCCACCATCGTCTGGCGCACCCCGCCCGCGCCGAAGTGCCGCCCCGAGCCCTTGGCGAGGCTGTGCAGCCCGGACGAGACGGCGGCCAGGTGCTCGGCGTCCTCGCGGCGCAGGCCCGTGCTCGCCCCCGTCACCAGGCCGTCGTTCGAGAGGATCAGCGCGTGCCGTACGTGTTCGACGCGCTGGGTCAGGTCGTCCAGCAGCCAGTCGAGTCCCTGGTTCTGCCCCATGTCGTATGTCTCCCCCTGTTGTCCCCGTGTACCCCGTGTGTCGTCCCCTCCGGTCGGGAGGGTCCCTGCGCCAGCCTTCCCCACGACCGGGCGGCGGGCAAGGAATATGAGAGCCATGGGACAGAAGATGACCGAGGAAGAGTGGCGGGCGTTTCGTCCCGCACGGCACCCCCACCGGGAAACTGGCCACCGTCCGGGCCGACGGGCGTCCGCATCCGGCGCCGGTCTGGTTCGTGCTCGACGGGGACTACGTGGTGTTCGACACCGGCGCGGCGACCGTGAAGGGGCGCAACCTGGCCCGTGACGTGCGGATCACCCTCCGCGTGGACGACGACCGGCCGCCCTTCGCGTACGTGACCTGGAAGGCCGGGCGCGTCTCTCGGAGGAGCCCGGGGAGCTGCGGCACTGGGCCGCCCGGATCGGCGGGCGGTACTGGGCGAGGACCGCGCGGAGGAGTTCGGCGCCCGTAACGGCATGCCGGGCGAGCTGCTGGTCCGTGTGCGGATCGACAAGGTGCTGGCCGAAAAGGGCGTGGCGGACTGACACCCGGCTGGGAGCCGGACAAGGCGCGACGGACGGACCCCGCCGCGCTCATCCCACCGAGTCGAGCAGCCGGGCGGTGTGCATCCTCCCGGCGTACTCGACGAGCCGGATGAGCACCTCCTTGCCCGAGTCGCGCTCTCGGGCGTCGCACAGCACCACGGGCGTCCCAGGGTCGAGGTCGAGCGCGCGGCACACGTCGCGCGCGTCGTGCTGCCGGGCGCCCGCGAAGCAGTTGACGGCGACGACGAACGGGATCTTCCGGTGCTCGAAGTAGTCGACCGCCGGGAAGCAGTCCTCCAGCCGCCGGGTGTCCGCCAGCACGACCGCGCCGAGCGCGCCCTGCGCCAGTTCGTCCCACAGGAACCAGAAGCGGTCCTGGCCCGGGGTGCCGAAGAGGTACAGGGAGAGCCCGGAGCGGATGGTGATGCGGCCGAAATCCATGGCGACGGTCGTGGTGACCTTGTGGTCGACGCCGTCGGTGTCGTCCACCGTCCGCCCGGCCTCGCTGAGCATCTCCTCGGTGCGCAGCGGCCGGATCTCGCTGACCGCGCCCACCAGCGTGGTCTTCCCCACGCCGAAACCGCCGGCGACCAGGATCTTCAGCGCCAGAGCCGTCGTCTCGCCGGCGGGGGCGTCGGAGTGTTCGGGGACCATCGTTCGCTCTTTTCGTGAGGGTGTTCCAGACGCTCTTTCGTCAGAGTCGTGAGTGCGGCTCGGAGCCGGGTCACGGCACCGGCGCGCTACAGCGCCCGCAGCCCCGCGATCACCTCGCGGAGCACCCGTTCGTCGGGCAACTGGGCGGGCGGCACGGGCCGGCTGACGGTGACCCAGCCGCGTTCCAGCAGGTCGCCGAGGAGCACCCGGACGACGCCGACGGGCAGGTCGGCGCCTGCCGCGAGTTCGGCGACGGACTGGGTCTCCGGGCGGCAGAGGTCGATCAGCGCGCGGTGCTCGGGTCCGAGCGCGGGGTCGTCACCGGCGGGCGCGGCGGGGTCCAGGCTGACCAGGGCGATCAGGTCGAAGCGCACACCGGAGGGGCCGGGTGCGGTGCGTCCGCCGGTCACGGCGTAGGGCCGGACCAGGGGGCCGGCCTCGTGGTCGTACCACTGGCTGCCCGGCTCGCGCGGGGCACCGGTCGTGTCGTCGGTCATCTACTCGGACCGCTTTCCCGTCTCATCCGGCCGGCGGCCGTGCGGCGACGCGCGGCGCGGTGTCCAGGTGCTCGCCCACGCGCCGGACGAGCCGTGCCATCTCGTAGGCCACGAGGCCGATGTCGGCGGTGACGGAGGTGAGCACCGCGAGGCAGGAACCCTCCCCCGCGGCGGCCACGAACAGGAAGCCGTCGTCCATCTCGACCATGGTCTGGCGTACGCCCCCGGCCCCGAAGTGCCGCCCCGCTCCCTTGGCGAGGCTGTGGAACCCGGAGGCGACGGCGGCGAGGTGCTCGGCGTCCTCGCGGCCGAGGCCGCCTGAGGCGCCCATGGCGAGTCCGTCGCCGGACAGCACCACGGCGTGCCGTACGTCGGTGACGCGGAGCACCAGGTCGTCGAGCAGCCAGTCGAGTTCGCCGGAGCGCCGGCCCGTACCGGTGCGCGGTTCCTGGATCATGCAGGGTCTCCTTCGGTGCTGGGCCTCGCCGTGCCGCGGGCGGCGCCGGGCGGCCGGCCGCCGCCGCGCGTCCAGCCGTCGCGGTAGGCCGCCATGCGGTCCCGTACGAGTTCGGGGGTGCGGTCGTCGTCCCGGGTCTCGCCCCGTGCGGGCCGCGGTGTGTCCGGCCGGCCGTCGCGGAGCTGGGGCGCCAGGCTGGCCTGGCGTACCCGGCGGGGCAGGTCGTCGGAGCCGGTCGGCTCCTCCGTGCGGTGCAGGCGCAAGGTGGCGGCTCCCTGGGGACTCTGGGGCTCGGCGCCCGCGTCTACATCTACGTCGGCGCCGGTGCCGGTGCCGGTGCCGGTGCCGGTGCGTGAAACGACGTGCGGTACGGGGCGGGGTGCCGGATGCGGCGATGCGTGCGGCTCGGACCGGGGTTCCCGGTGCGGTACGGCGTGTGATGCCGGAGGCGCCACGGCGTCCGGCGCGCGTCGCGGCTCCGGCCCGGATCGCGGTCCAGGCGCGGACCGGGGCCCCGGCTCGGATTGCGGTCCCGGCCCGGATCGCGGTCCCGGCCCGGAGCTCGGTCCCGGCGCGGGTCCGGGTTCGGGTGGCAGGTCGGCGACGGGGGCCACCAGGGCGCGCCGGGTGTCGACGGCGGCGACCGCGCGAGGCTGCCGCGGCACCTGGACGGGACCGGGGTGCGGGGCGCGGGCGGGTTCGCGCGCCTCCCGGCCGTCCGCGGCGGGTGCCTCGGCCGGCGTGCCGGGACGTTCCTGCTCGGCGCGCTCGTCGAGCAGCGCGGTGGGGAGCAGGACGACCGCGGTGGTGCCGCCGTACGGCGAGGTCTTGAGGTGCACCTTGACGGCGTGGCGGGCGGCGAGCCGGCTCACCACGAAGAGGCCGAGGCGGTCGCTGTCGAACAGGTCGAGCGCCTCGGACTCGGTGATGCGGCGGTTGGCCTCGGCGAGGGCGTCCTTGCCCATGCCGAGGCCGCGGTCCTCGACCTCGACGGCGTAGCCGTTGCCGACGGGTTCGCCCGTGACGCGCACCCGGGTGTGGGGCGGGGAGAACTGCGCCGCGTTCTCGATGATCTCCGCGAGGAGGTGGGTGAGGTCGGCGACGGCCGCGCCCGCGACCGACGTCTCGGCGAGCTGCCGTACCTCCACGCGCGCGTAGTCCTCCACCTCGGAGACGGCCGCGCGCACCACGTCGGTCAGTGGCACGGGCTTGCGCCAGGCGCGGCCGGGGGCGGCGCCGGAGAGGATGATCAGGCTCTCCGCGTGGCGGCGCATGCGGGTGGTGAGGTGGTCGAGGCGGAAGAGGTCGCTCAGCTCGTCCGGGTCGTCGGAACGGCGTTCCATGCTGTCGAGCAGGCTGAGCTGACGGTGCACCAGAACCTGGCTGCGCCGGGCGAGGTTGACGAAGACGCCGCTGATCCCGCCGGCCAGTTCGGCGCGTTCCACGGCGGCGCGCAGGGCGGCCCGGTGGACGGTGCCGAGGGCCTGGGCGACCTGGCCGGTCTCGTCCTGGGCGGGCGGTCCGTGCGGGGCCTCCGCCCGGATGTCGATCTCCCCGCCTCCGCGTAGTTTCCGCATGGCCTCGGGGAGTTTGCGGTGGGCGATGTCGAGGGCGTCGTCGCGCAGGGCGACCAGTTCGATCACCAGACCGCGTCCGATACGCACCGAGATCACGAGCGAGGCCGCGGCGGCGAGGAGGCCGAACAGCACAGCGGCCCCGGCCGGTCCGAACAGACCCCGCTCCATGGGGTCGGCGCGTGCGGCGACCGACGCCGCCGCGAGCCGTTCCACGGTGCGCAGTTCGTCCCTCACGCGCGCGTGGGCGGCGTCCCAGGTGGCGCGGGGGACGGCTTCCGCGGCCCGTGCCCCTGGGTCGGCGTCGAGGATCTTGTCCTCCGCCGTGTACAGGACGGCGTAGGGGCGGCTGTCGGCGAGGGTGGTCCACGCGGTGCGGGCCGCTCCGGGCAGGTCGGGCGCGGCGGAGACGGTGAGGGTGCGGCGCAGTTCGACCGCGCCGGTGAACAGGCGCAGGCGGTCGCCGCCGAGGCTGCCGTGCAGCCGGGCCGCGGCGAGGATCGCGTCCTCCTGGGCGAGGGCCTCTCCCGCGCGGGAGAACTCGAGCAGTACGCGCGCGTCGGCGCCGAGTTCGGCGTCCTGGACGCCGGTGAGGGCGCCGCCCACGCGGAAGGCGCCGTCGATGGCGGCGGTGTACCGCTCGTACGTGCGGGCCCAGCCCGCACGGCCTTCGCGGACCTCGTCGCGCAGGGGGCGCAGCCGTTCGGCGGCGGTGACGAAGGCGTCGAGCCGCTCGGCGACCGCGTGGGGCAGCGCCTGCCCGTCGGCGACGGTGCGGTCGTCGCCGAGCCGCAGCCGGGCCACGGCCCCGTCGGTGACCTGCGCCAGACGGGTGAACTCGGCGTCCCCCACGGCCGCTTTGTCGGACGCGCGGCGCACGACGGCCGCCCGTTCGGCCTGGAGAGCGGTGACCGCCTCGGCGACCGGGGTGCGTACGGCGGAGTCGGCGCGCTGCACCTGGCGCAGCCGGGAGACGTCCTGGGCGGTGGTGACGGTGGCGTACCCCCACAGGGCGAGCAGGGAGACGACCGGCACCATCAGCAGGCAGATGATCTTGGCGCGGACGGTCCGGGGACCGGACGGGCCGCGCAGACGCGGTACGCCCGCACCGCCCGGGCCCGCCGGAGGCATCGGTCCCTCGTCGGCGGGCGGTCCGGCGTGGGCGCGCCGGCCGCGGACGGGCGGCGGGGACGGCGCCTCGGCGCGGGCGCTCGGGGTCCTCCGGGGTGTGCGCATGGACTCCTCGCTCGTAGGGGCGTGCGGGCGGCGGCGGTCAGTGGGCGGGACGCTCCGCCGGCCGCCGGGCAGCGGCGGTCAGTGAGCGGGACGTTCCGCCGGCCGCCGGGCAGCGGCGGTCAGTGGGCAGGGCGCTCGGCCGGCCGCCGGGCGGAGACGGACGTGTGGCGTTCCCCGGCCGCCGGGGACAGCGCCACGAAGGCGGACGTGATGAAGAGGTAGGCGCCGAGGCCGACGGCGAGCGGGAAGACGAACGACATCGCGCTCGCCCCGGGCAGCGGCTCGCCGGACGGCGTGACCCGCACGCTGACCGCGTACATGCCCGTGTAGTGCATGCTGCTGACGGCCGCGCCCATGATCAGGCTGGCGACGGTGACGGCGGCCGGGGAGTGGATGGCGAGGGCCGCCCACAGCGCGGCCGTGGCGGCGACGACGGCGATGAGGACGGACAGCGCGACGCGCACGGGGTCGTAGCTCACCTCGCCGTGCAGCCGGACCGCCGCCATGCCCAGGTAGTGCATGCCGGCGACGCCGAACCCGGTGGTGAGCCCGCCGAGCAGCAGGGCCTGGACCCGGTCGGGGTGACGGCCGACGGCGAACACGCCCGCGCAGACGAACAGCATGGCGACCACCAGGCTCAGCAGGGTGAGCGGCACGTCGTAGCGGATGTCGGTGCCGCTCACGCCGAAGCCGAGCATGGCCGTGAAGTGCATGGTCCAGATGCCGGTGGCGATCGCGGAGGCGGCGGTGAGCAGCCAGTTGCGCCGCACGCGGCCGGTGGCGGCGAGCGCGCGGACGGTGCAGCGCAGCCCGAGGGCGGCGCCTGTGCAGGCCATCGCGTACGACAGCACGGGCGTGAGCCACCCGAGGGTGGCGTGGTCCAGATGTCCCATGACCCGGGGACGCTAGGGGGCGCAGGCGCGTGGAGGGGGCGCGTTTCGAAAGCGGCGCAAAGTTGGCGCACCGGTGGCGTGGTGCGACCGCATCGCGCTCGAACATGCGCACACGGTGTCGCCGGTTCCGGTGAGGGATCATGCGGTGCATGAGCGACGACCACACACATGTGCAGGAGTTCTTCGGCGCCCGCGCCGCCGGCTGGGACCGCCGCTTCCCCGACGACGATCCCGCCTACGCCGCCGCGGTCGCCGAGCTCGGGCTGCGCGAGGGCGGCCGGGTGCTGGACGCGGGCTGCGGCACGGGGCGGGCGCTGCCCGCGCTGCGCGCGGCGGTGGGACCGTCCGGGGTCGTGCTGGGCGCGGATCTGACGCCGGAGATGCTGCGGGAGGCCGCGCGGGCGGGCCGGGACCGGGACGGGACGCTGCTGCTGACGGACGTGGCGGCGCTGCCGTTGCGGTCGTCCTCGCTGGACGCGGTGTTCGCGGCCGGGCTGATCGCGCATCTGCCGCACCCGGCCGAGGATCTGCGGGAGATCCGGCGCGTGGTGCGGCCGGGCGGGGTGCTCGCCCTGTTCCACCCGATCGGACGGGCCGCCCTCGCCGCACGCCAGGGGCGCGAACTCACCCCCGACGACCTGCGCGCCGAGCCGAACCTGCGGGCGCTGCTCGCGGCCGCGGGCTGGCGCATGACGTCGTACGTCGACGAGGACACGCGGTTCCTGGCGCTGGCGGTGCGGGACGCCTGAGGCGGGTCCGGTGTGTGCGGGGCTCTCGTGCAGGGTCCGCGAACAGGCCCGCGCACAGGGGTCGATTCGCCCCGTCCGACCGGAAACCTGCAGCTCCGGGCGCGGGTGCGGGGTCGTGACAACGGGCGCGGGGTCGGCATATGGTGCGCGCCGACGGACGAACCGATGGGGAGGCTGGGATGGCCGGGACGGACCAGGAAGCCGTCGCCGCCGACGACGACGCGCTCTATGTGCTGACGGCGGCGCTGCTGACGCCCGCGAAGTTCCCCAGCGTGCTGGGCGACGACTACCCCGAGGCGTGCGCGGCGCTCGGCCTTCCGCCTGTGGCCGACGGCTACGGGCTGGTGCTCGGCCAGGACGGGGAAGGCGCCCGGTGGACCGTGGTCGTCGACGACGTCTCGCTGGTCGCGGTCGCGATCGCGTCCTGGGACTGCGGCATGGAGCACGACCTGTCGCCGGACGAGCGCACGGTCGTCGCCGCGCTGCCCGGCTGGCCCCTCGCGGTGGCCGTGGCCGCGCCGAACGTGCCCGCGCCGCACGACCCCTCCCCCGACGTGGCGGACATGCCGCCGCTGACGCCGCCGGACGCGGAGGTGTGGGGGCCGGCCCAGCGGCGGCTGGGGGCCGATGAAATCGCCTTGCAGTGGGCTACCTGGCGGGAGCAGGTGGACGACTCGGCGTTCCCTGCGCCGGACTCCGCGGCGTCGGCGGCCGACAAGGGTGACGGCGAGGGCGGGGCTGCCCCGGCGGGCGGGCACAGCGGGATCCGCCGGGTGCTGGCCGAGGCGCGCGCCTACATCGACTCGCCGCCGCCGCTGGGGCGGGTGCGGTCGTCCTTCGCACCGGGCGGTGCGCGGACGCTGCGCGCGGACGGGCCCGGGTGGTCGCTGGTGGCGCGGACCGACGACATCGCCTTCGTCCTGCTCGACGACGAACCCGGCGAGGTGCTTCCGGTGGGGCGGGGGCCGGAACTGCCGGGGCTGCTGAAGGGGCTGGACGAGATGGCCGTACGGCCGCTGTGAGGCGCGGGATGGGGCAGGACGCCCTCCCCTTCGGGCCCAGCTCGGTCGGCTGTACGACCGCCCGGGCGCGGTGTGCGCCCCGCTACGGCCCTTCCGAGCCGGTGTGTCCTCGGCGCACGGCGGGACGCGCGGTGCCGCCCGCGCCTCGGACGTCCGGTGCCTCGGGCGCTCGCCCCTTCCTCGGGGCGGGCCAGCCCGTACTCCTCCTCAGCGGCCCAGCTCCTTGCGGGTGGCCCGGCGCAGGCGTCGCCTCTGGGACGGGTCCAGGGCGAGGTAGGCGGCTGCCGGGACTCCCAGGATGATCAGGAGCGCGGCCCACCAGGGCAGCCATATCAACAGGATGAGCCCGACCGCCACACCCCCTGCGGCGATCTTCGCGTTCTTCGACATCTGCGTCGCCTCCTTCGCGGCCACTGCCGCTCTCTGACGTGAAAACGGGTCCGCGTCTGCGGCGGTTCCAGGCCGCCACCCTGAGACGTCCCTGAGATACGCCCCCTAAGGTCTCGGGCGGCGCACGACCTCCTCCCTCACCATGGTGACCCACCTCACAGCGCAGGGGTACCCACGGGACGCCTTCGGGCCTCAGGAGGCGTCCACGCCCTCCAGCCCCGGCAACAGCGACTCCAGCCCGCTGGGCAGCGCGGTGGGCAGACCGCTCGGGAAGTCGCTGGGCAGCGCGGTCGGGAAGCCCGAGGGCAGTTCCGTGGGGAAGTCCGAGGGCAGCAGCCCGGTCGGGAACTCCGACGGAAGGTCCAGCGAGGGGCCGCCGGTGGCGGTCTCGGCGGGCTCCGTGTCGGGACCGTCCTCGTCCGACGTGACGAGCACGGCGATGGTGACGACCAGGGCCGCCACGATGACCGCGAGCACCAGGATCACCAGGCGGCGCCGTCCGGGACCGCCTCCGCCGTCGGGCGGACGGGACGAGGACTCGTCGCCGTAGGGAGGCGGGCCGGGCGGCTGCTGGGGCGGTTCGGGTGGCGTGGCCATGAACACATCGTCGCCGCGGGGGCGCGGCCGCGCGAGAAGACGGCGGTGAAGCCGCCCGCCAGTCGTGGCACGCGGGGGCGCACATCAGGCGCGCGGGGGTGTTTATGCCCCGGGTCGGGTGCGGGTCGTTATGGGCCGCTCGCGCAGTTCCCCGCGCCCCTGAGCGTGCCGCGACGAGCACGCCCCCAAAAGGACACGAGGAACTGCGCGCCAAACCCCCACCCCGCCGCGGACGGCACGACCACCCGCCCGGAACCGCCCAAGGGACTCAGCACCGCGCCCCTGAGCGTGCAGCGGCGAACGCGCCCCACAGGGGCGCGGGGAACTGCGCGCCCGGCCCCCATCCCGCCGCGGAGCCGCGACGACAGCCGGGGCCCGCCCGCAGAAGAGCGGGCCCCGAGGGGGTCAGCCCCTCGCCCCCAGCAAGTGGTCCATCGCCAGCTGGTCCAGCCGCTCGAAGGCCATGCCCCGGGCCGCCGCCGCGTCCGGGTCGAAGTCCTCGAAGGCCGAGCGGTCGGCCAGCAGGGACTGGAGGCCGTCGCCCGCCGTCGGCTGGGCGAGCTCGTCCAGGCGGGCCGCGCGCAGCGCCTCCTGCACCTCCGGGTCCGCGCGGAAGGCGGCCGCGCGCTCCTTGAGGATCAGGTAGTTCCGCATGCAGCCGGCCGCGGAGGCCCACACGCCGTCGAAGTCCTCGGTCCGCGGCGGCTTGAAGTCGAAGTGGCGCGGGCCCTCGTAGCCCGCCGACTCCAGCAGGTCGACCAGCCAGAACGCGGCGCGCAGGTCGCCCGCGCCGAAGCGGAGGTCCTGGTCGTACTTGATGCCGGACTGGCCGTTGAGGTCGATGTGGAACAGCTTGCCCGCCCACAGCGCCTGGGCGATGCCGTGCGGGAAGTTGAGCCCGGCCATCTGCTCGTGGCCGACCTCCGGGTTGACGCCGTACAGCTCCGGGCGCTCGAGGCGCTCGATGAAGGCGAGGGCGTGGCCGATGGTCGGCAGGAGGATGTCGCCGCGGGGCTCGTTCGGCTTGGGCTCGATGGCGAAGCGGATGTCGTAGCCCTGGGAGGTGACGTACTCGCCGAGGAGGTCGAAGGCCTCCTTCATGCGGTCCAGCGCGACCCGGACGTCCTTGGCGGCGCCGGACTCGGCGCCCTCGCGGCCGCCCCAGGCGACGTAGGTCTGGGCGCCGAGCTCGACCGCGAGGTCGATGTTGCGGATGGTCTTGCGCAGGGCGTAACGCCGCACGTCACGGTCGTTCGCGGTGAAGCCGCCGTCCTTGAACACCGGGTGGGTGAACAGGTTGGTGGTCGCCATCGGGACCTTCATGCCGGTCTCGTCCAGCGCCTGGCGGAACCGCTTGATGTGCTCGGCGCGCTCGCTGTCGCTCGAGCCGAAGGGGATGAGGTCGTCGTCGTGGAACGTCACGCCGTGCGCGCCGAGCTCGGCGAGGCGGCGGACGGACTCGACCGGGTCGAGGGCGCCGCGGGTGGCGTCGCCGAAGGGGTCCCGTCCCTGCCAGCCGACGGTCCACAGGCCGAACGTGAACTTGTCCTCGGGGGTGGGCTGGTAGCTCATGCCGCGGCTCCTTGCTCGCTGAGACTATTTCGTCATGGCGGTTTACAAATTAGTATGCAGGAACATTTCTGGGAAGAGACACACCCCGCCGGCGCGCGGAAGAGGGAGAGACCGATGTCAGCAGCCGAGGGTCCGCTCGTCGTCGGCGTGGACACATCCACCCAGTCCACCAAGGCCCTGGTCGTCGACGTGGCGACCGGCAGGGTCGTCGCGAGCGGCCAGGCGCCGCACACGGTGACCTCGGGCGCGGGCCGGGAGAGCGACCCGCGTCAGTGGTGGGACGCGCTGACCGAGGCGCTGCGGCAGTGCGGCGAGGCGGCGCACGAGGCCGCGGCCGTGTCGATCGGCGGCCAGCAGCACGGTCTGGTCACGCTGGACGAGCACGGCGAGCCGGTCCGCCCGGCGCTGCTGTGGAACGACGTGCGGTCCGCCCCGCAGGCGAGCCGGCTCGTGGAGGAGCTGGGCGGCGCGAAGGCGTGGGCCGAGCGGACCGGCAGCCTGCCCACCGCGTCCTTCACGGTCACCAAGTGGGCCTGGCTCGCGGAGAACGAGCCGGACGCGGTGCGCGCCACGAAGGCGGTGCGGCTCCCCCACGACTACCTGACCGAGCGGCTCACCGGCCAGGGCACCACCGACCGCGGCGACGCCTCGGGCACCGGCTGGTGGGCGTCCGCGACGGAGACGTACGACGAGGAGATCCTGGCGCACGTCGGTCTCGACCCGGCGCTGCTGCCGCGTGTGGTGCGGCCGGGCGAGGTGGCCGGCACCGTGCGCGACGGGCACGACCTGCCGTTCTCCAAGGGGACACTGGTGGCGTGCGGCACGGGCGACAACGCCGCCGCCGCGCTGGGGCTCGGGGTGCGCCCCGGCACGCCGGTGATGAGTCTCGGCACCTCGGGCACCGTGTATGCGGTGTCGCAGCACCGGCCCGCGGACCCGACCGGCACCGTGGCCGGCTTCGCCGACGCGCGCGGCGACTGGCTGCCGCTGGCCTGCACCCTCAACTGCACGCTCGCCGTGGACCGGGTCGCCGCCCTGCTCGGCCTGGACCGCGAGGCCGTCGAGCCGGGCCGGGGCGTCACGCTGCTGCCCTTCCTGGACGGCGAGCGCACCCCCAACCTCCCCCACTCCTCGGGCCTGTTGCACGGTCTGCGGCACGACACCACGGGCGGCCAGCTGCTCCAGGCCGCCTACGACGGCGCCGTGTACTCCCTGCTGGCCGCGCTCGACCTGGTCCTCGACGAGGACGCCGACCCGTCGACGCCGCTGCTGCTGATCGGCGGCGGGGCGCGCGGCACGGCCTGGCAGCAGACGGTACGGCGGCTGTCCGGGCGGCCTGTGCAGGTGCCGGAGGCGAAGGAGCTGGTCGCGCTCGGCGCGGCGGCCCAGGCGGCCGGCCTGCTGACCGGGGAGGACCCGGCCGCGGTGGCCCGGCGCTGGGGCACGGCGCAGGGGCCGGTGCTGGACGCGGTGGAGCGGGACGAGGAGACCCTGTCCCGGCTGGCCGGGGTACTCTCCGACGCGGCCCCGCTGCTGGAGCGCGCCCCGGGCAACGGCTGACGACGCCCCGGCGGGCGTCGCCCCACGGCGGCCCCGTGGCGGCCGCCGTGGACGTCCGCCGGGTGCGGACGGCACCGAACCGAGGATTGACGGAGGAATGAGCGCACCGCTGCACAAGGCCCGCCCGGCAGGTCAGGGCCGTGCCCTGCCCGACACCCAGCAGGGCATGCGCCGCCGCAACCTGTCGCGGGTGATGCACACCGTCCGGGACGAGGGGCCGCTGTCCCGGGCCGCCGTCGCCTCCCGCATCGGGCTGACCCGCGCGGCGGTGTCCACGCTGGTCGACGAACTCATCCGTACGGGGCTGCTGGAGGAGCTGGGTCCGGAGCGGCCCGGGCGGGTCGGCCGGCCCGGTTCCGCCCTCGCGGTCAGCGGGCGGGGTCCGGCCGGGATCGGCGCGGAGGTGGGCGTCGACCATCTCGCGGTGTGCGCGGTCGATCTGCGCGGGGAGGTGCGGGCGCGGGCGGTGCGGCAGGTGGCGAACCGGGACCGCTCCCCCGAGCCCGTGCTCGGCGAACTCACCGAACTGATCCACCGGGTCGTGGCCGAGGCGGACGGCGAGGGGCTGTGGCCGGCCGGACTCGCGGTCGCCGTCCCCGGCCTGGTGGCCCGCGACGCCCGCACCGTCGTCCGCGCCCCGAACCTCGGCTGGCTCGACACGGACCTCGCCCCGCTGCTCCCCGAGAAGCTGCCGCTGACGGTGGCCAACGAGGCCAACTTCGGCGCGCTGGCCGAACTGTGGCTCGGCGAGGACACCCCGCGCGACTTCCTGCACGTCTCGGCCGAGATCGGCATCGGCGCGGCGGTCGTCGTCGACGGGCGCGTGCTGCACGGCAACCGGGGCTTCGCGGGCGAGCTGGGTCACGTCCCGGTGTGGCCCGACGGCCCGTCGTGCGCCTGCGGCGGCCGGGGCTGCCTGGAGCAGTACGCGGGCGAGGAGGCGGTGCTGCGCGCGGCCGGCCTCGAACCCGGCGAGGACCGGGTGGGCCTGCTCGCGGGCCGCGCCGAACAGGGCGACGCCGCGGTACGACGCGCCCTGCACGACGCGGGCACGGCACTGGGCATCGCCCTGACCGGCGCGGTCAACCTCCTGGACCCCGAGAACGTGGTCCTGGGCGGCGCGCTGTCGGGACTCTCCCCCTGGCTGCTGCCCTCACTCCGCTCGGAACTGGCCCGGCGCACGGCGGGCCCGCCCTGCCCGGTCTCGGTCTCCACACTGGGCCCGCAGGGCCCGCTCCTCGGCGCGGCCCACTCGGTGGTCCGGGGCGTCCTGGACGACCCGGCGGCGGTGGCGGAACGGGGCTGAGGCAGGCGGGGTCGCCTGTGGGCAACCCTCAGGAGTCCCGCCGGGCGAATCTGCGGACCTGCCCTTCGTGAATGCCGCACGCCCACTCCCAGCCTGGCTCGGGCGTGACGACCCGTGGGTCGCCGCACTCCCGGGCGTCACGCAGGTCCTCCACGTACGCGCGGTCCAGTTCGATCCTCGCGCGTATCGGCCGCGCAGCGGGCCGTTC
Organism: Streptomyces cellulosae; assembly: GCA_014655195.1. GTDB lineage: Bacteria > Actinomycetota > Actinomycetes > Streptomycetales > Streptomycetaceae > Streptomyces > Streptomyces cellulosae. Next base: position 76,037 of record BNBH01000030.1, read on the forward strand.
CGTAACGAGGCGCGTCGCCGAGTTCGGCGTGCCAGAGCACATGGTCCCAGTCGGGATGCGTCGAGAAGCCCGCCACCACGGGCCGGCCCAGCTCACGGAGGTCGTTCGCCAGGCAGGTCGTCTCGGGGCCGGTGAATCCGGCGTCCACGAGGGGCACGCCGTCCCCGCCGTGCACGACAACGGTGTTGTTCTGGAGCGATTCACTTCGGTGGATCAGTACACCCTCGGCGACCTGCTTCACCATGGGCAACTCGTTCGAAGGCCGCGGCCGCGTCGTGACCGGCACCGGCCGGGGTGCCGGTCCCGGCTTCTCGCTGATCACGGATTCGATCATCACACCGCGGCAGCGGCTCGGTGGGTGGAACGGAGCAACTCCTCAGCCGGCTCACGCGAGCTCGCCCCGGCCGTGAGGGCACCGCCCTCACGGCCGCAGGCTGCTGACGATGTCCGCCGTCGCCGTCAGGCCGCTGTGGATCGTGGGGGCGATGCTCGTGCTGGCCAGGTAGAAGCCCAGCAGCAGGCAGACCAGGGCGTGGGAGATCTTCAGCCCGCCGTTGCGCAGGAAGATCACCGCCAGGATCGAGAGCAGCAGCACCACAGAGATGGAAATGGCCATCGTCAACCTCCTCCGCCACACCTGTTTCGCGGCGTTCGGCCGCAAGTGTGGCGTAGCGGAGGGTTCGTCCGGGCGGCTGACCTGTCCTCCGAACGTGTGGTGTCACACCTTCCGGTGGGCGTCGAGGAACGCCTCCAGGCCCGCGAGGTCGTCGGTGTTGAGGTGGTCGACGTCCGCCGCGACCAGTTCGGTCCACAGCGCGTCCCGCGCGGGCCCTGGCACGTCCGGGGTGGCCCAGAACCGTACCCGCTGACCGCGGGCGTGGGCCGCGCCCACCAGTGTGCGCAGTTTCCGGCGTTCCGCCTCGGGGAACGCGCCGACGCCCTGCCAGGTGAAGTTCAGCGACCAGTTGTCGCTGATGAGCGGCGCGAACGAGGCCGGGGCCGGGCCGCCGAGGTCGGTGAGCCGGCCGTCGTAGAAGGCGTGCCGGACCCGCTGCGCCTCCATGGGCGCGCGGGCGGCGCGGTCTCCCGAGATGACCGCGGTGACCGGCCCGGGGTGCACCCTGCCGTGGGCGTACGTCGTGAACAGGCCCTTGTAGCGGCGCAGTCGGCGGTCGAGTTCCGCGTACGTCGACGCGCCCTCCGTCTTGAGGTCGATCAGCAGCTGGAGCGAGCCGCGGTCGCCGCGGTGGACCGTGCCGTGGTTGGCGCGGACGCGGGCGGCGAGCGGGTCCAGGTACAGCGACTCCAGGGTGCGGGCGGGGTCGAGGTCCTCGGGGTCGTGGGCGACCAGCAGTTGTCCGCCGACGAGGTAGATGTCCGCCTCGACGCTGCCGAAGCGGTGGTCGAGGGCGTCGAACAGGGGGCGGGGGTGCTCGTAGTCGTTGTGGGCGTGCGCGCGCCACAGCGGGCGCGGGCGGGGCGGGTGTTGGCCGGCGAGGGCCCGCGTCGCGGGGAGGGCGAGAGGGCTCGCGAGGGCGACGCCGAGGGCGGTGAGGGCTCCGCGACGGGTGGTGAGGGCCATGCTCTGCCTCCCTGAAGTGCCGTACGGGGTCCCCGCGAGTATGGGGTCCCGTGGCACGCAAGGAGCAGAGGCGTGCGAGGAGTTGGCCGGTTCGCCGTCGTCCGTTCACCCACGTGCGAGCGGCCCGCCCGCCCCGGACGGGGAGGACGGGCCGCCGGTGCGACATCCCGTCAGGGCGCGCGCAGATCGACCAGTTCCGTCAGCGCCTCCCGGTGGGCGCCCGCCGTGCCGTAGGCGATGGAGTCGGCCTTGGCACGCTTGAGGCGCAGCTGCACCGGGTGTTCCCAGGTCATGCCGATGCCGCCGTGCAGTTGCAGGGCCTCCTCGGCGGCGCGGACGGCGACGGGCGCCGCGTAGGCCTGCGCCACGGCGACCGACACGTCCGTGTCCTCGCCGGTCGCGAGGGCGTCGGCTGCGGCCCTCGCGGCGGCGCGCAGGCTGACGGTCTCCAGCCACAGCTGGGCGAGCCGGTGCTTGAGCGCCTGGAAGCCGCCGACGGGCCGGTTGAACTGCTTGCGGTCCTTCAGGTACCGCACGGTTTCGGTCAACGCCCACTCGGCGACGCCGAGTTGTTCCGAGGCGAGCAGTCCCGCCCCCGCGCGCAAGGCGCGGCGCACGGCGGGCTCCGCGTCGCCGACGCGGCGGCCCGGGGCGGCGTCGAGGGTGACGCGGGCGAGGGGGCGGGTCAGGTCGAGGGACGTCTGCGGGGTGACGGTGACCGCGTCGGCCGCCACCGCGTACAGCCGTCCGTCGTCCGCCGGGACGAGCAGCACGTCGGCGACGGCGGCGTCCGCGATGCCCGTCAGCTCACCGTGCAAGGAGCCGCCGTCCGCGCGAACGGCGGCGTACGCGGCGCCGGGTGCGGTGTGCAGGCCCACGGCGAGCGCGCCGATCACGCGTCCGGACGCCAGGCCCTCGAGCAGGTCCCCGCCGTCCGCGCAGGCCAACAGCGCCTCGGTCGCGACGACGGCGCTCGTCAGGTACGGCACGGGAGCGACCGCGCGCCCCAACTCCTCCAGCACGACCGCTGCTTCGCGGTGGGTCGCGCCCTGGCCGCCCCGGTCCTCGGGGACCAGCAGCCCGGCGAGGCCCATGCCGTCGGCGAGGGTCTTCCACAGGGCCGGGTCGTGCGGGGCGTCCGACTCGGCGCGGGCGAGCACGGACGTCGTGTCGCAGTGGTCGGTGAGCAGGTCCCGGACGGCGGCGCGGAGCGCCTCTTCCTCCTCCGAGTACAGAAGATCGCTCATCGGGCGAGGTCCTTCCAGGCGACGTCCTTGTCGGTGCGCGGCTCGGCGGGCAGGCCCAGGACGCGCTCGGCGACGATGTTCAGCAGGACCTCGCTGGTCCCGCCCTCGATGCTGTTGCCCTTGGCGCGCAGATAGCGGTAGCCGGCGTCGCGGCCGGTGAAGTCGACCAGTTCGGGGCGGCGCATGGTCCAGTCGTCGTACAACAGCCCCTCCTCGCCGCGCAGTTCCACCTCCAGGCCGCTGATCTCCTGGTTGAGGCGGGCGAAGGCGAGCTTCATGCCGGCGCCCTCCGGACCGGGCTGTCCGGCGACGAGCTGCTGGCGGAGGCGTTCGCCGGTGAGCCGGGCGACCTCCGCCTCGACCCACAGCTTCAGCAGCCGCTGGTGCAGGTCGTGGGTGCGCAGTTCGGGGCGTTCGCGCCACGTCCTCGCGACCGGGCCGATCATGCCGCCCTCACGGGGCAGCCGCATGCCGCCGATGGCGACGCGCTCGTTGTTGAGGGTGGTCTGGGCGACCCGCCAGCCGTCGCCGACCTCGCCCAGGCGGCGGTCGTCGGGGATGCGGACGTCGGTGAGGAACACCTCGTTGAACTCGGCCTCGCCGGTGATCTGGCGCAGCGGCCGCACCTCGACGCCGGGGTCGGTCATGTCGCACACGAAGTACGTGATGCCCCGGTGCTTGGGCACGTCCGGGTCGGTGCGGGCGATGAGGATGGCCCAGCGGGCGAGGTGGGCGCTGGACGTCCACACCTTCTGCCCGTTGACCACCCAGTCGTCGCCCTCACGCACCGCGCGCGTGCCGAGCGCGGCCAGGTCGGAGCCGGCGCCGGGCTCGCTGAAGAGCTGGCACCAGACCTCCTCCCCGGTCCACAGCGGCCGCAGGAAGCGCGCCCTCTGCTCGTCGGTGCCGTACTGGAGGATCGTCGGAGCGGCCATGCCCAGACCGATGCCGATGCGGCGCGGGTCGTTGTCGGGGGCGCCGGCGGCCTCCAGCTCGGCGTCGACGACGGCCTGGAGGGAGCGCGGCAGGCCGAGCCCGCCGAGCCCTTCGGGGAAGTGCACCCAGGCGAGTCCGGCGTCGAAGCGGGCGCGCAGGAAGTCCAGGCGCTCCGTCCCGGCGGGCGGATGCGCCGCCAGGAACTCCCGGGTGAGGCGGCGCAGTTCGTCCGCGTCGGTCATGCTGCGGCTCCGTTCTCCAGCGACGGCAGCACGGTGACGCGGCCGGTGGTGACGCCGTCGGCGACCCGCTGCACGGCGTCGGCGGCCCCGGCGAGCGGGACGCGCTCGCTCACCAGCGGCTTGATCGCGCCCCGGGCGGCCAGCTCGGTGAGCTGCTCGTGGCAGTGCTGGACCAGCTTGGGGTTCTTCGTGTTGTACAGGCCCCAGTGCAGGCCGAGGATGGCGTAGTTCTTGATCAGGGCGTGGTTGAGGCCGGGGTTCGGGATGGTCCCGCTGGCGAAGCCGACGATCACGATGCGGCCCTCGAAGGCGACGGTCTTGGCGGACTGGGTGTACGCCTCGCCGCCGACCGGATCGAAGATCACGTCGGCGCCGCGTCCGCCGGTGGCCTCCTTGACGGCGGCGACGACGTCCTGCTCGCGGCGGTCGATCACCACGTCGCAGCCCAGTTCGCGGGCCACGGCGGCCTTGTCGGCGCCGCCCGCCACGCCGATGACGGTGGCGCCGGCCGCCTTGCCGAGCTGCACGGCGGCGCTGCCCACCCCGCCCGCGGCGGCGTGCACGAGCAGCGTCTCACCGGCCTCGAGGCGGGCTCGACGGTGCAGGGCGAACCAGGCGGTCTGGTAGCCGATGTGCAGGGCGGCGGCCTCGGCGTCGTCCAGCGCGTCCGGGGCGGGCAGCAGAGCCGCGGCGTCCGCGAGGGCGTACTCGGCGAAACCGCCGTACGGCAGGGCCGGGTTGGCGATGACGCGGCGGCCGTCCTCGGTCTCGCCGCAGATCTCCACGCCCGGCGTGAACGGCAGCGGCGGCCGCACCTGGTACTGGCCCCGGCACATCAGGGCGTCCGGGAAGTTGATGTTGGCGGCGCGCACCCGGAGCAGCACCTGCCCCTCGCCGGGGGTCGGCCGTCCGACGTCCGCGAGGCGCATCACCTCGCGCGGCTCGCCGAGTTCGTGCACTTGCCATGCCTGCATGCGGGGCCTCCACGGGACGGTGAACGTCGTCTTCGCTGACCGGGTCCCCGCATACTAAGCGGTCGCTTGCCTCAAGGGAACCGTCCAGGAACCGTCCCGTGTCCCGGACCGCACCTCACCCCCTCTTCGGCCGCGCCCGCACATGCATCCGCTCCCCCTGCGGCCCGAAGAGGCTGAGGAACTCCACCGGCCCCTCCCCCGTCGACCCGAACCAGTGCGGCACGCGGGTGTCGAACTCGGCCGCCTCCCCCGCCGCCAGCACCACGTCATGGTCGCCCAGTACCAGCCGCAGCTTCCCGGAGAGCACGTACAGCCACTCGTAGCCCTCGTGCGTGCGCGGTTCCGGCTCCAGCTTCCGCTTCGGCTCGAGCACCTTGTACGCCTGGAGCCCGCCGGGCTGCCGGGTGAGCGGCCAGTGGGTGCGGCCGCCGTGCACGATCGGCCGGGAGCGCACCCGCGGATCGCCCACCGGGGGCGCGCCGACCAGCTCGTCCAGCGACACCTGGTGGGCCTGCGCGATGGGCAGCAGCAGGTCGAGGCCGGGTTTGCGCTGCCCGGACTCCAGCCGGGACAGGGTGGACACGGAGATGCCGGTCGCCTCCGCCAGCGCCGCGAGTGTCACCTCCCGCTCCTTCCTGATCCGGCGCAGCCGGGGGCCCACTTCCGCGAGAACGTCGTCCGTCACCATGCGGACATTGCAGGTTCGGCAAACTTGTTTGTCAATTCGCCGGGTTCGGAGCGACCGTCGTCGGTGGAGGTGGTCACGATGACCGAGCAGGACCTGAACGAGCCGAGCGACAGCCGTTACGACGTGGTCGTGGTGGGCGGTGGCGCCGCGGGGCTGTCCGCCGCGCTGGTGCTGGGGCGGGCCCGGCACCGCACGCTGGTGGTCGACGCGGGCGAGCCGCGCAACGCCCCGTCGGCGCACATGCAGGGCTATCTGAGCCGGGACGGCATGCCGCCGGCGGAGTTCCTGGCGACCGGCCGGGAGGAGGTCGCGCGCTACGGCGTGGAGCTGGTCCGGGACCGGGTGACGGACGTGGCCCGGGGCGGGGACTTCACGGTGACGCTGGAGCGGGGCGGCAGGGCGCGCGCCCGGCGGATCGTCGTGGCGACGGGGCTGAAGGACGAGATGCCGGACGTGCCCGGGGTCGCCGAGCGGTTCGGGCGGGACGTGCTGCACTGCCCGTTCTGCCACGGCTGGGAGGTGCGCGACGAGCCCTTCGGGGTGCTGGCGTCGAGCGCGGCGGGCGTGCACCAGGCGCTGATGGTGTCCCGGTGGTCGAAGGACGTCAGGTTCTTCCTGCACCGGGTGGCCGAGGAGGAGCTGGCCGACCTGGACCTGCGCCGGCTGGCCGCGGCGGGCGTGGACGTGGTGCCGGGCGAGGTCGCCGGTCTGGTGGTCGAGGACGACCGGCTGACGGGCGTACGGATGGCCGACGGGACCGTGCACTCCCGGTCGGTGGTGTTCGCCGCGCCGCGTCCGGTGCCGCGGACGGGGCTGCTGGAGCGGCTGGGCGCGGAGATGGACCGGACCCCGTTCGGGACGTACCCGGTGGTCGACGGGAACGGGCTGACCAGCGTGCCGGGCGTGTGGGCGGCGGGCAACGCGATCGGGTTCAGCGAGCAGGTGGTGCACGCGGCGAGCGGCGGTTACCGCGCGGCGACGGCGATCGTCGGGGACCTGCGGATGGCGGACCTGGACGCGGCGCTGGACGGCTGACCGGCCGGTCCGGCACCCGGCGCCCCGGAGCAACGCCGATCGGCTCGGCGGCTGACCGAACGGTCCACCGCCCGGCCGCCCGGAGCAGGGCCGGTCCGGAAGAATCCGGAGGTGTGGAAAGCCCGCCTTCGTAGCACTCTGACCGCATGTTGCTGTCCCGGCTGGCCCAGGTGTCGCAGGAGGTGGCCGCCACCTCGGCGCGGTCGCGGAAGACCGCGCTGCTCGCCGAGCTGTTCCGGGAGGCCGAGCCGGACGACGTCCCGGTCGTCATCCCGTATCTGGCGGGCCGGCTGCCGCAGGGACGGATCGGGGTCGGCTGGAAGGTGCTCGGCAACCCGGTCCCGCCCGCCGACGAGCCAGCCCTGACCGTGCGTGAGGTGGACGCGCTGCTCACGCGGCTGGCGAAGGTGTCGGGGCCGGGCTCGCAGGCCGAGCGGGCCCGGCTGGTCGGCGAGCTGCTGGGCGCGTCCACCGAGGCGGAGCAGCGGTTCCTGCGGGGGCTCCTGACCGGCGAGGTGCGCCAGGGCGCCCTGGACGCGGTGGCCGTGGAGGGGCTGGCCCGGGCGACCGGCGCGGCCTCGGCGGACGTACGGCGGGCGGTGATGCTCGCCGGGTCGTTGCAGCCGGTCGCCGGGGCGCTGCTGGCGGAGGGTCCGGAGGCGCTGGGGCGGTTCCGGCTGACGGTCGGGCGTCCGGTGCAGCCGATGCTGGCGCACAGCGCCTCCTCGGTCGCGGAGGCGGTGGAGAAACTGGGCGTCTGCGCGGTCGAGGAGAAGCTCGACGGCATCCGCGTCCAGGTGCACCGCGACGGCGGCACCGTGCGGGTGCACACCCGCACCCTGGACGACATCACGGACCGGTTGCCCGAGGTGACCGAGGCGGCGCGCGCGCTGGACGTGGAGCGGTTCGTCCTCGACGGCGAGGTGATCTCCTTCGACGACACGGGTCGCCCGAGGTCCTTCCAGGAGACGGCCGGACGGGTCGGGTCCCGGGTGGACGTGGCGACGGCGGCCCGGGAGACGCCGGTCTCCCCCGTGTTCTTCGACGCGCTGTCGGTGGACGGCCGGGACCTGCTGGACCTGCCGTTCGCCGAGCGGCACGCCGAGCTGGCCCGGCTGGTGCCCGAGCCGATGCGGGTACGGCGCACGGTGGTGAACGGCCCCGGCGACCTGGAGGCGGCGGAACGGTTCCTCACCGAGACGCTGGAACGCGGCCACGAGGGCGTCGTGGTGAAGGGCCTGGAGGCCCCGTACAGCGCGGGACGGCGCGGCGCGTCCTGGCTGAAGGTCAAGCCGGTGCACACGCTGGACCTGGTGGTGCTGGCCGCCGAGTGGGGGCACGGCCGGCGCACCGGCAAGCTGTCCAACCTGCACCTGGGCGCCCGCACCGCCGACGGCGGGTTCGCGATGCTCGGCAAGACCTTCAAGGGCATGACCGACGCGATGCTGGAGTGGCAGACGAAGCGGCTGCGGGAGATCACCGTCGACGAGAGCGGCTACACGGTGACCGTGCGCCCCGAACTCGTCGTGGAGATCGCCTACGACGGCCTCCAGCGCTCCAGCCGCTACCCGGCCGGCGTCACCCTGCGCTTCGCCCGGGTCGTCCGCTACCGCGAGGACAAGCGCCCGGAGGAGGCGGACACGGTCGAGACGGTGCTCGCCGCCCACCCGGAGGTACGGCCGTGACGGCGTCCCGCAGCGCGGGCCTGCTGCTGTTCCGGCGCACCGATGAGGGCGTCGAGGTGCTGCTCGGCCACATGGGCGGCCCGTTCTTCGCGCGCCGGGACGCGGGGGCGTGGACGGTGCCGAAGGGCGAGTACGACCCCGCCGAGCCCGCCTGGGACGCGGCGCGCCGCGAGTTCGAGGAGGAGCTGGGGCTGCCCCCGCCGGAGGGTGAGGCGGTGCCGCTCGGGGAGGTCCGCCAGTCGGGCGGCAAGGTGGTCACCGCGTGGGCGGTGGAGGCCGACCTGGACCCGGCGTCCGTCGTACCCGGCACGTTCACCATGGAGTGGCCGCCCAGGTCCGGGCGTACCCCAGGAGTTCCCGGAGCTGGACCGGGTCGCGTGGTTCCCCCTGGACCGGGCCCGCGAGGTGATCGTGTCGGCACAGACCGCGTTTCTGGACCGCCTGGCGGAGCACTCGCCCTAGGGGGCCGACCGACCGCAGCCCCTCCGGCCCTCCCGCGTTGCGCGGCCCATCGGCGCGCGGGAAGGTCGTAAGCGCAGCCCGTCCCATGGAGGCCAGTGATGCACATCGCCACGGTGAATCCGGCGAACGGCGAGACCGTCAAGACGTACCACCCCATGGACGAGGACGAGCTGGAGCGCCGGCTCCAGCTCGCGGAGGCCACCTTCCGCACGTACCGGACGACCAGCTTCGAGGAGCGGTCGCGTCTGATGCACCACGCCGCCCAGATCCTCGACGAGGACCAGGACGCCGTCGGCCGGATGATCACCACGGAGATGGGCAAGCCGGTCGCGCAGGCCCGCGCGGAGGCCGCGAAGTGCGCCAAGGCGATGCACTGGTACGCCGACCACGCGGCCGGGCTGCTCGCCGACGAGGAGCCCGCCGCGTCCGACGTGAAGGACTCCGGCGCCTCCCGGGTCCTGGTGCGGTACCGGCCGCTGGGCCCGGTGCTCGCGGTGATGCCGTGGAACTTCCCGCTGTGGCAGGTGGTGCGGTTCGCCGCCCCCGCCCTGATGGCGGGCAACGTCGGGCTGCTGAAGCACGCGTCGAACGTGCCGCAGACCGCCCTGTACCTGGAGGACCTGTTCCACCGCGCGGGCTTCACCGAGGGCACGTTCCAGACCCTGCTGATCGGCTCCGCCGCCGTCGACGAGCTGCTGCGCGACGACCGGATCAAGGCGGCCACGCTCACCGGCAGCGAGCCGGCCGGGCGTGCGGTCGCCTCCACGTGCGGCGAGATGATTAAGAAGACGGTGCTGGAGCTGGGCGGCAGCGACCCGTTCGTGGTGATGCCCTCGGCCGACCTGGACCGGGCCGCCGAGGTCGCGGTGACGGCCCGGACGCAGAACGCGGGCCAGTCCTGCATCGCCGCCAAGCGGTTCATCGTGCACACGGACGTCTACGACGCCTTCGCCGAGCGGTTCGTCGCCGGGATGAAGGCGCTGAAGGTCGGCGACCCGATGGACGAGGACACCGACGTCGGCCCGCTCTCCAGCGAGCAGGGCCGCCAGGACCTGGAGGAGCTCGTCGACGACGCGGTCCGGGCCGGCGCCACGGTGCTGTGCGGTGGCGAACGCTCGGACGGGCCGGGCTGGTTCTACCCGCCGACCGTGCTGGCCGGGATCGACCGGGAGATGCGCATCCACCGCGAGGAGGCGTTCGGCCCGGTCGCCACGCTGTACCGGGCGGACGATCTGGACGAAGCGGTGCTCATCGCCAACGACACACCGTTCGGGCTGAGTTCGAACGTGTGGACCCGTGACGAGGCGGAGATCGACCGGTTCGTCCGGGATCTCGAGGCGGGCGGCGTGTATGTCAACGGCATGACGGCGTCCCACCCCGCGTTCCCCTTCGGCGGGGTCAAGCGGTCGGGTTACGGGCGTGAGCTGTCCGGGCACGGAATCCGGGAGTTCTGCAACATCACCACGGTTTGGCACGGCGCGTGACGCCCGCACGGCTACGATCCCGACTGTGAACCGCGAAGTGACACTGCCTCTGATCGTCGACGACCGCGGCACCCTTCAGGTGGCGGCCGCCGACGTCAGCAAGCTGCTGCGCACGGTCGGCGGCCGGTGGGTCCGGCTCGTCGAGTCCGGCGAGGGCGGGCTCGACGAGGACACGGTCGCCGCGCTGACGATCGAACTCGCGAAGCTCGCCGACCGTATCGACGTGGCGTGCATCGCCCACAGCAGCGGCACCACCCCGTAGGACGTCAGGCCGGCCGCTGGAGGGTCCGCCAGAACAGCGCTTCGTAGCTCTGCAGCAGGTGTCCGTAGGCGCGGGCGCGGCTCTCGTCCAGGCGGCCGGCGTCCAGGGCCGCCTGGACGGCGCGTTCGGCGGCGCGGTCCAGGTGCTCGGCGGGTTCCGCGAAGAAGTCGAAGAAGGCGCAGGCCTCGTCACCGAAACCGTAGTGGGTGCGCAGGGCGCCGGCGATGGTGGCGCAGTAGCCGCCCCAGGCGGAGAAGTTGGCGGTGATCGCGAGGACGGCGTCGGCCGGGGCGGCGTTGAGGGCCAGCCAGGCGACGTAGGACGGGTAGGCCTGACAGCCCGGGAGCGGGGTGCAGGCGGCGGCGCGGGCCTCGTCGACGCCGCAGGCCGCGGCGAAGGAGGGCAGCTTCTGCCGGGCGAGCGCCTCGCCCTCGGCCAGGGCGGTGAAGTACGCGTCGGCCTCGGGTTCGTCCGAGGACCGCACGGCCAGCTGCAGGAAGGCGCGGCGGTCGGCGGGGATCACCCGCAGCTGCTCCAGGGCCAGGACGGCCAGCACCTCCCGGTCCGCCTCGCCGGAGGCGATCAGCGGCACCAGGGGGTTGGAGCGCGGGTCGGGGGCGAGCTCCGCGGTGACGGTCTTCAGCAGGTCCCGGGCGTTGCGTGTCATCGCGTCCTCCGAGGCGTCGGTCACCCCGAGGTTGGCCCGGCCGCCGTGCGGGGGCAACCCGGCGGACCGGACCGCCCCCGCACGGGTGGGTCAGCGGATGGACATGCCCGAGAGGGTGCGGGCGATCACCAGGCGCTGGATCTCGCTGGTGCCCTCGAAGATGGTGTAGATCGCGGCGTCGCGGTGCATCCGCTCGACCGGGTACTCGCGGGTGTAGCCGTTGCCGCCGAGGATCTGGATGGCCTGGGCGGTGACCTTCTTCGCCGTCTCACTCGCGAAGAGCTTGGACATCGAGCCCTCGGCCGCGGTGAACGGCTTGCCGTTGACCGCCATCCAGGAGGCGCGCCACACCAGCAGGCGGGCCGCGTCGATCTGGGTGCGCATGTCGGCGAGCTGGAAGGCGACGCCCTGGTTGTCGATGATCGGGCGGCCGAACTGCTCACGCGTCCTGGCGTAGTCGAGGGCGACCTCGTACGCGGCGCGGGCGGTGCCCACGGCCATGGCGCCGACGGCCGGGCGGGAGGCCTCGAAGGTGGCCATGGCGGCGTTCTTCACACGCTCGCCGCCCTTCTTGGCCCTCTCGCGGGCGCGGGCGAGGCGCTCGTCCAGCTTCTCCTTGCCACCGAGCAGGCAGGAGCCGGGGACGCGCACGTCCTCGAGGACGACCTCGGCGGTGTGCGAGGCGCGGATGCCGTGCTTCTGGAACTTCTGGCCCTGGGAGAGGCCGGGGGTGTTCGGCGGGATGATGAAGGACGCGTGACCCTTGGAGCCGAGCTCGGGGTCGACGACCGCGACGACGACGTGCACGTTGGCGATGCCGCCGTTGGTCGCCCAGGTCTTGGTGCCGTTGATGACCCACTCGTCCTTGGCCTCGTCGTACACCGCGCGGGTGCGCATCGACGCCACGTCGGAGCCGGCGTCGGGCTCGGAGGAGCAGAAGGCCGCGACCTTCACGTCGTTCACGTCGCCGTACATCTGGGGGATCCAGGTGCCGATCTGCTCCTCGGTGCCGTTGGCGAGGACGCCGACGGCGGCGAGGCCGGTGCCGACGATCGACAGCGCGATGCCCGCGTCGCCCCAGAACAGCTCCTCCATGGCCATGGGGATGCCGAGACCGGTTGCGTCGAAGTACTGCTGGGCGTAGAAGTCCAGGGAGTAGATGCCGACCTTGGCCGCCTCCTGGATCACCGGCCAGGGAGTCTCCTCACGCTCGTCCCATTCGGCGGCGGCGGGGCGGATGACGTCGGCGGCGAAGCCGTGCAGCCAGTCCCGCACCTCCTTCTGTTCGTCGTTGAGCTCCATGGTGAACTCGGCCATGACCCCTCCAGCGGCGGCGCACGTTCATGTTACTTGCGGTAACCCCAGTCTGTTACCGGCAAGTAGGAAAAGTCAACTCCCCAGGCAGGCCGGTATCCCGTTCGATGTCGGGGCCGTGATCAGTGTTAGTTTGCGCAGGCGTCACCGATTCAGCACGGGTGGGGAGAGCACATGGACACCACACAGCGGACCGAGCAGCAGCGGTCCGCCGACCGACGCCGGCGCGAGCTGCTGGAGGCCGCCGACCGAGTGGTGCTGCGCGACGGGCCCGGGGCCTCGATGAACGCCATCGCCGCGGAAGCCGGGATCACCAAGCCCATCCTCTACCGGCACTTCGGCGACAAGGGAGGACTCTACGCCGCGCTCGCCAAGCGCCACACCGACGCCCTGCTCGACTCGCTGCGGGCCGCGCTGGACGCGCCCGCGGAGCGGCGGGAGCGGGTCGAGGCCACCTTGGACACCTACCTGGCGGCGATCGAGGCGCGGCCCCAGGTCTACCGCTTCCTGATGCACCCGGCGGAGGGCTCGCCCAGCGAGCAGGGCTTCGACGTGGGCAAGCACTCGGCGCCGCTGCTGCGACGGATGGGCGAGGAGCTGGCCCAGGTGATCGAGGACCGTCTGGATCTCGGCCCCGGCAGCCACCAGCTGGCCCGGGTCTGGGGCCACGGCATCGTCGGCATGATGCACGCCGCCGGCGACTGGTGGCTGGGCGAACGACCCTGTTCCCGCGCGGAGTTGGTGCGCAGCCTGGCCGACCTGCTGTGGGGCCGGCTGGCCGCGGCGGGCGACAAGGCGGGCGGCCCGGGCTTCTGACCCCGGGCCGGCGCCCGGCTCAGTCGGGGCGGTGCCAGGGGGCGCGCGCCACCCGGCGCATCAGTGTGCGGTGACGACGGCCTTCGAGGCGGTCGGCGTAGACCGTGCCGTCCAGGTGGTCGCTCTCGTGCTGGAGGCAGCGGGCGAAGAACCCGGTGCCGTGCACGGTGACCGGCTCCCCGGTCACCGTGAAGCCCTCGACCACCGCGTGGTCGTACCGCTCCGTGCCCGCCTCCAGGCCGGGCAGCGACAGACAGCCCTCGGGTCCGCGCACCACCACCCCGTCGGTCACCGCCGGCCGCGGGTTCACCACGTGCCCGAGGTGCCGTACGTCCTCGTCGTCGGGGCAGTCGAAGACGAACACCCGCAGCGGCACGCCGATCTGGTTCGCGGCCAGACCCACGCCCTGGGCGGCGTACATGGTCGCGAACAAGTCCTCCACCAGATCCGCCAGTTCCGGACCGAAGTCGGTGACCTCCCCGCACGGCGTGTGCAGGGCGGGGTCCCCGAACAGGGTGAGGGGCCGAACGCGTCCGTGGACGCCGGGGAGTGAGCCGTGTCGCATGGCCGCAAGGGTACGGTCCTAGCAGCACCGCCCGTCCCACGACGGAGCCGCGGTACTGGAGGGCGAACGGATCTCGATAGGCTGAGCCCACACCACGTGGCCGTCAGGCACAGATGCGGCGCGTACGCAAGGAGGATCGAGAACTGATGGCAGGCAACTCGGACCCGCTCACGCCGCGGGCCAAGCTGGCCGTGACCGCGGGCAAGGCGGTCGCGGCGGCATCCCGCGCCGCAGGGCGCGGCAGCGGTTCGGTGATCGGCGGCCGGGTGGCCCTGAAACTCGACCCCGAGCTTCTCCACCGGCTCGCCGCGCACCTGGACGTGACCCTCGTCTCGGCGACCAACGGCAAGACCACCACCACCCGGCTCATCGCCGAGGCGCTCAAGGCGGCCGGGCCGGTCGTCTCCAACGCGCTCGGCGCCAACATGCCGGCCGGCATCACCTCGGCCCTCGCGGCCGGCGAGGACGCCCGCTACGGCGTCATCGAGGTCGACGAGAAGTACCTGGTCGGCGTCGCGCAGGCCACCGAGCCCAAGTGCATCGCACTGCTCAACCTCTCCCGCGACCAGCTCGACCGCGCCGCGGAGACCCGCATGCTCGCGGAGGCCTGGCGCGAGGGTCTGGCCGGCTCCAAGGCCGTGATCGTGGCCAACGCCGACGACCCGCTGGTGGTGTGGGCCGCGTCGTCCTCCCCCAACGTGATCTGGGTGGCCGCCGGCCAGATGTGGAAGGACGACGCCTGGTCCTGCCCGTCCTGCGGCGGTGTGATGCAGCGCCCCGGCGACGACTGGTTCTGCGGCGAGTGCGGGTTCCGCCGCCCGACCCCGAGCTGGGCGCTCTCCGGCGACCACGTGCTCGACCCGCACGGCTCCGCCTGGCCGATCCACCTCCAGCTGCCGGGCCGCGCCAACAAGGCCAACGCCGCGTCCTCCGCGGCCGTCGCCGCCGTCTTCGGGGTGCCGCCGCAGGTGGCCCTGGAGCGCATGTACCAGGTGCAGGCCGTGGCCGGCCGCTATGACGTCGTCCAGTTCCAGGGCCGTGACCTGCGGCTGCTGCTCGCGAAGAACCCCGCGGGCTGGCTGGAGACGTTCTCGCTGATCGACCCGCCGCCGACCCCGGTGATCCTGTCGGTGAACGCGCGCTCCGCCGACGGCACCGACACCTCCTGGCTGTGGGACGTCGACTACACCCGGCTCACCGGTCACCCGATCTGCGTCATCGGTGACCGGAAGCTGGACCTGGCGGTGCGCCTCGAGGTCGCCAACCAGCAGTTCCAGGTGTGCGAGAACCTCGACCAGGCGGTCCAGATGTCGCCGCCGGGCCGGATCGAGGTCATCGCCAACTACACCGCGTTCCAGGACCTGCGCCGCCGCGTCGGCAACTGACCACGACACCTCAGGGGACTTGAAGTGAGCGACAACCAGCTGCGGGTCGTCTGGATCTACCCGGACCTGCTCAGCACCTACGGCGACCAGGGCAACGCCCTCGTCGTCGAGCGCCGGGCGCGGCAGCGCGGCCTGGACGTGGCGCGGCTCGACGTGCGCAGCGACCAGCCGATCCCGACGTCCGGCGACATCTACCTGATCGGCGGCGGCGAGGACCGCCCGCAGCGGCTGGCCGCCGAGCGGCTGCGCCGCGACGGCGGGCTGCACCGGGCCGTGGAGAACGGCGCGATCGTCTTCTCGGTCTGCGCCGGCTACCAGATCCTCGGCCATGAGTTCATCAACGACCTCGGCCAGCGTGAGCCCGGCCTCGGCCTGCTCGACGTGGTGTCGGTGCGCGGCGAGGGCGCGCGCTGCGTGGGCGACGTCCTCGCGGACATCAACCCGCAGCTGGGCCTGCCCCCGCTGACCGGGTTCGAGAACCACCAGGGCATCACCCATCTGGGCCCCACGGCGCGCCCCTTCGCGCAGGTGCGCTTCGGCAACGGCAACGGCACCGGGGACGGCACCGAGGGCGCGTTCAACGACACCGTGTTCGGCACGTACATGCACGGTCCCGTGCTGGCGCGGAACCCGCAGATCGCGGACCTGCTGCTGAAGCTGGCGCTGGACGTCAACGCGCTGCCGCCGACCGACGACCGCTGGTACGAGGCCCTGCGCAACGAGCGCATCGCCGCCGCCCAGCAGCCCGCGTAAGGCGCGGGAACAGCACGGAACAGCACGCCCCGAGGAGGCGTCGGAAGGGCCTGACAGGGCCCGTCTGACGCCTCCTCCGCACAGGTGAGCGGCGTCGTCCAGCAGGCGGACGCGGGATGCGGCACAGGCCCCTTCAGCGGCTAGGGTGGCGGGGATCGAGCCGGACAGCGCGGTCCGGTCCCGGCCCACTTCGAGAAGGTTGTTTCGGGCTATGCGCATTGGTGTCCTCACGTCCGGCGGTGACTGCCCCGGCCTGAACGCCGTCATCCGGTCCGTCGTGCACCGCGCCGTCGTCGACCACGGCGACGAGGTCATCGGCTTCCGCGACGGGTGGAAGGGCCTCCTGGAGTGCGACTACCTCAAGCTCGACCTCGACGCGGTGAGCGGCATCCTCGCCCGCGGCGGCACCATCCTCGGCTCCTCCCGGGTGCGCCCGGAGCATCTGCGGGACGGTGTGGAGCGGGCCCGGGGCCATGTCGAGGAGCTCGGTCTCGACGCGATCATCCCCATCGGCGGTGAGGGCACCCTCAAGGCGGCCCGGCTGCTGTCCGACAACGGTCTGCCGATAGTCGGCGTGCCCAAGACCATCGACAACGACATCGCCGTCACCGACGTCACCTTCGGGTTCGACACGGCCGTCGGCGTGGCCACCGAGGCGCTGGACCGGCTGAAGACCACCGCCGAGTCGCACCAGCGCGTGCTGATCGTGGAGGTCATGGGCCGCCACACCGGCTGGATCGCGCTGCACTCCGGCATGGCGGCCGGCGCGCACGCCATCGTGGTGCCCGAGCGGCCCTTCGACATCGAGGAGCTGACCGCGAAGGTCGGCGAGCGGTTCTCGGCCGGGAAGCGGTTCGCCATCGTCGTCGCGGCGGAGGGCGCCAAGCCGAAGGCCGGGACCATGGACTTCGACGAGGGCGGCAAGGACGTCTACGGCCACGAGCGGTTCGCGGGCATCGCCCGGCAGCTCTCCCTGGAGCTGGAGGAGCGGCTCGGCAAGGAGGCCCGCCCGGTGATCCTCGGCCACGTGCAGCGCGGCGGCACGCCCACCGCGTACGACAGGGTGCTGGCCACCCGGTTCGGCTGGCACGCTGTGGAGGCGGTGCACCGCGGCGACTTCGGGCAGATGACGGCACTGCGCGGCACCGACATCGTGATGGTGTCGCTGGCGGAGGCCGTCGAGACGCTGAAGACGGTGCCCGAGGAGCGGTACGCCGAGGCGGAGTGCGTGCTCTGACACCGCTGGCGCCGCGCGTGTGAAACAGGCGCGTTGAGACCGGCTTCACAGACCCGCCCCCGGTGACGGACGTCGCCGGGGGCGGTTCTAGTCTGGTGCGGACCGATTGCGTACAACCTGGACGAAAATGGAGCCGGCGGATGGATCACAGCGGGCACGGCACGACCATGGATCTGCCGCCGTTCACGCTGGGCCGAGGGCTCGCCTGGTCGGCGGACCCGTTCTTCCTCGTCGCCTGTCTGCTGGCGCTCGCGCTGTACGGCTGGGGCGTGGTGCGGCTGGTCCGGCGCGGTGACAAGTGGCCGGTGGGACGGACGGTCGCGTTCGTCGCCGGTGTGCTGAGCATCGGGCTCGTGATGTGCACCGCGCTGAACGACTACGGCATGGTGATGTTCAGCGTGCACATGGTGCAGCACATGGTCATCAGCATGGTCTCGCCGATCCTGATCCTGCTGGGCGCCCCGGTCACCCTGGCGCTGCGGGCGCTGCCCCCGGCGTCGGTGCGCGGCACCAAGGGGCCGCGCGAGCTGCTGCTGATGCTGCTGCACAGCCGCTACATGCGGGTCGTGACGCACCCGCTGTTCACCATCCCGATGTTCATCGCCAGCCTGTACGCCCTGTACTTCACCCCGCTGTTCGACTTCCTGATGGGGTCGGCGGTCGGGCACGCGGCGATGATGGTGCACTTCCTGGCCGTGGGCCTGGTGTTCTTCTGGCCGATCATGGGCGTGGACCCGGGTCCGCACCGGCCGGGTCATCTGATGCGGATGCTGGAGCTGTTCGCGGGCATGCCGTTCCACGCGTTCTTCGGCATCGCGCTGATGATGGCCTCCACCCCCATGGTCACCACCTTCCAGGACCCGCCCGCGTCGCTGGGCGTCGACGCCCTGTCCGACCAGAACGCGGCCGGCGGCATCGCCTGGGCGTTCAGCGAGGTCCCGTCGGTGCTGGTGCTGATCGCGCTGCTGTTCCAGTGGTACGCCTCGGACCAGCGGCAGGCCCGCCGCAAGGACCGCGCGGCCGACCGGGACGGCGACAAGGAGCTGGAGGCGTACAACGCCTACCTGGCCTCCCTCAACGCGCGCGGCAACTAGAACGCCTCGGGTTCCGTCCCGCACCGCCCTGCTTTCCCTGAACCGGGGCACCATGGAGGGAACGGACCTGGAGGAGGGTGTCGCGATGCCCGGTACCACGAACGGTTCCACCTCGACGAAGACCATGGGCGTGCTCACCGTCGGCGGCCTGGTGGCCGTGACGGCCTACACGGTGGCGCTCGGCAGCAACGGCTGGCTGTGGTTCATCTGGGTCGTCCTGGGCCTGCTCACCCTCGGGATGGTCGCCACCAGCAACAGCTGACCGGCACGTGTGTACGGGGTCGGCTCACCGCGGGGTGAGCCGGCCCGCCAGATGGACGCCCGGCTGGTACTTCGGCAGCCGGACGGTGATCTTCATGCCCGCGCCCGCGGCCGTCTCGATGACCAGGCCGTGGTCGTCGCCGTAGACCTGGCGGAGCCGGTCGTCGACGTTGGACAGGCCTATGCCGCCGGTGGGGCTGACCTCGCGGGCGAGGATGCGGCGCAGCAGGCCGGGGTCCATGCCGGCCCCGTCGTCCTCGATGACCACGAGCGCCTCGGCGCCCGCGTCCTGCGCGGTGATCTGGATGTGGCACTTGTCGGCCTTGCCCTCCAGGCCGTGCTTCACCGCGTTCTCCACCAGCGGCTGGAGGCACAGGAAGGGCAGCGCGACCGGCAGCACCTCGGGGGCGATCTGGAGGGTGACGGAGAGCCGGTCGCCGAAACGCGCCCGGACCAGCGCCAGGTAGTGGTCGATGGCGTGCAGCTCGTCGGCGAGGGTGGTGAAGTCGCCGTGCCTCCGGAACGAGTAGCGGGTGAAGTCGGCGAACTCCAGCAGCAGCTCACGGGCGCGCTCGGGGTCGGTGCGCACGAAGGACGCGATCACGGCGAGCGAGTTGAAGATGAAGTGCGGGGAGATCTGGGCGCGCAGGGCGCGGATCTCGGCCTCGATCAGCCGGGTGCGGGACTGGTCCAGGTCGGCCAGCTCCAGCTGGACGGAGACCCAGCGGGCGACCTCCCCCGCGGCCCTGACCAGCACCGCGGACTCGCGGGGGGCGCAGGCGACGAGCGCGCCGTGCACCCGGTCGTCGACGGTGAGCGGGGCGACCACCGCCCAGCGGACCGTGCAGTCGGGGGTGTCGCAGGTCAGCGGGAACGCCTCGCCGCGGCCGGTGTCCAGGGGGCCGGTGAGGCGCTCCATGATCTCGGTGCGGTGGTGGGCGCCGACGCCGTCCCAGACGAGCACCTGCTCGCGGTCGGTGAGGCAGAGGGCGTCGGTGCCGAGCAGGGAGCGCAGTTTGCGGGCCGCCTTGCGGGCGGTCTCCTCGGTGAGGCCGGCCCGCAGCGGGGGCGTGGCCAGCGAGGCGGTGTGCAGGGTCTCGAAGGTGGCGTGCTCGACGGGGGTGCCGAGCCCGGCGAGGCTCGTGGGACGTGCCGTGCGCCGGCCCAGCCAGAACCCGGCGGCCAGCAGGGGCAGCACGGCGACGAGCAGTCCGGCGAGGAAACCGCTCATGCGGACACCTCCGTACGCAGCTCTTCCGGCAGGTGGAAGCGGGCCAGGACCGCGGCCGTGCCGGGCGGCACCCGGCCGGGTGTGGCGAGGGAGACCAGCACCATGGTGAGGAAGCCGAGCGGCACCGACCAGAGGGCGGGCCAGGCGAGCAGCGCGTGCCAGGGCCCGGCACCCGGGTAGCCGGCCATGGTCGCGGCCACGGCGAGGAACGCGGAGCCGCCGCCGACGAGCATCCCGGCGGCCGCGCCCGGCGGGGTGAGCCGCCGCCACCAGATGCCGAGGACGAGCAGCGGGCAGAACGAGGAGGCGGACACGGCGAAGGCGAGGCCCACGGCGTCGGCCACGGGCAGCCCGCCGACGATGATGCTCGCGGCCGTCGGGACAACCATGGCGAGCACCGTGCCGAGCCTGAAGTGGCGCACGCCCCGGGAGGGCAGCACGTCCTGGGTGATGACGCCGGCGACGGCCATGGTGAGTCCGGAGGCGGTGGACAGGAACGCGGCGAACGCTCCCCCGGCGACCAGCGCCCCCAGCAGGTCGCCGCCCGTGCCGCCGATCATCCGCCCGGGCAGCAGCAGGACGGCGGCGTCCGCGTCCCCGGTGAGGGTGAGCTCGGGGGCGTAGAGGCGGCCGAGGGCGCCGTAGACGGGGGGCAGCAGGTAGAAGGCGCCGATCAGGCCGAGGACGGCGACGGTGGTGCGGCGGGCGGCGACGCCGTGCGGGCTGGTGTAGAAGCGCACCACCACGTGCGGGAGACCCATGGTGCCGAAGAACGTGGCGAGGATCAGCCCGTACGTGGCGTACAGCGGGCGTTCCGCCCGGCTCTCGGCGCGGGACGGCGACAGGGCGTCGTCGGCGCCGTTCCCGGTGGCGGGGACCTCGGAGCCCTCGGCGAAGGTGAGGCGGGTGCCGCCGTCGATGCGGTGCGTGCCGGCGGGGAGGGCGACCTCCGCGTCCTTGTGTTCCAGGCCGTCGACGGTGCCGTCCACGGTGACGGTGAGCGGGGCGGTCAGGCGCAGGTCGACGGTGTCGTCGACGCGCACCACGCGCTGTTCGCGGAACTCGGCGGGCTCGTCGAAGGCGTGGCTGGGGGTGCCGTCGCTCTGCCAGGCGATCACCAGGAACAGGGCGGGCACCAGCAGGGCGGTCAGCTTCAGCCAGTACTGGAACGCCTGGACGAAGGTGATGCTGCGCATGCCGCCGGCGGCCACGATCACCGTGACGACGACGGCGACGACGACCCCGCCGAGCCAGTCGGGCGCGCCGGTGAGCACGGTGAGGGTGAGTCCGGCGCCCTGGAGCTGGGGCAGCAGGTAGAGCCAGCCGACGCCGACGACGAGGGTGCCGGCGAGCCGTCGTACCGCGTGCGAGGCGAGCCGGGCCTCGGCGAAGTCGGGCAGCGTGTAGGCGCCGGAGCGGCGCAAGGGCGCGGCGACGAAGAGCAGGAGCACCAGGTAGCCGGCGGTGTAGCCGACCGGGTACCAGAGCATGTCCGGGCCCTGGACGAGGACGAGGCCCGCGATGCCGAGGAAGGAGGCGGCGGAGAGGTACTCGCCGCTGATGGCGGCCGCGTTGAGGCGGGGGCCGACGGTGCGGGAGGCGACGTAGAAGTCGGAGGTGGTGCGGGATATGCGCAGGCCGAAGGCGCCGACGAGGACGGTCGCGACGGCGACGAGCGCGACGGCGGTGACGGCGTAGGCGGAGTTCACGGCGGTGCGGTTCCCGGGGTCTCAGCGGTCCTCGACGAGCCGCACGAAGTCGCGTTCGTTGCGTTCGGCGCGGCGGACGTACCAGCGGGCGAGCAGGACCAGCGGGGGGTAGAGCCCGAAGCCGAGGACGGCCCACTCCAGCCGGCGGGCGTCCGGGGCGGCGGCGAAGACCAGCGGCAGCGGGCCGACGAGCAGGGCGAGGACGGCGAACACGGTGAGCCCGGTGCGCAGCTGGATGCGCATCAGGGAGCGCACGTAGGTGTGGCCGAGGGTGGTCTGCTCGTCGATCTCGGTGCGCGGGCGGTAGTAGCCGGAGGTGTGGGGGTACCGCCCGCGCGAGCGGTGTCGAGCGTGGGGGAGGGCGCGGCGGGGCGGGCCGGTGACGACCACCCGGCGCTCGGCGGGTTCCTGGGGCATGTGCGGCTCTCCCCCCGCCTAACCGGTGGTCCGGCGCATCAGCAGGTCCCGCAGTTCGCGGGCGTGGCGCCTGCTGACCTGGAGTTCCTCGGTGCCGATCAGGACGCTGACGGAGCCGGCGTCGAGCCGCAGCTCGCCGATGTGGCGCAGGGCGACCAGGTGACGGCGGTGGATGCGGACGAAGCCGCGGGAGCGCCAGCGCTCCTCCAGGGTGGACAGCGGGATGCGCACGAGGTGGCTGCCGCGGTCGGTGTGCAGACGGGCGTAGTCGCCCTGGGCCTCGACGTGGGTGATGTCGTCGACGGCGACGAAGCGGGTGACGCCGCCCAGCTCGACGGCTATGTGGTCGGGGTCGGGCTCGTGCACGGGGATGCGCGGGGCGGGCTCCGGCGCGGTGGTCCCGCGCTGGGCGGCGGCCCGCCGTACGGCTTCGGCGAGGCGTTCCTTGCGGACGGGTTTCAGCACGTAGTCGACGGCCTTGAGGTCGAAGGCCTGGACGGCGAAGTCCTCGTGGGCGGTGACGAACACGACCAGCGGCGGCCGGGCGAAGCCGGTGAGGAGCCGGGCGAGGTCGAGTCCGTCGAGGCCGGGCATCTGGATGTCGAGGAAGACGACGTCGATGGCGTCGGGCCCGTCGGGCCCCGACTCCAGGGCCCGGTTGATGCGGCGCAGAGCCTCGGTGGCGTCGCCGGCCCCTTCCGCGCTCCCGATGCGCGGGTCGGCGTTCAGCAGGTACAGCAGCTCCTCCAGCGAGGGGCGTTCGTCGTCGACGGCGAGGGCGCGCAGCATGAAGGTGGAGTGTAGGGGGATCTCCGGATCGGGACCACGTGCCGGACCAGGCCGTTTCCCCCGGTTCCGCGCCGGTCCTCCTCTAGGTGTGTTGTCCGGGGACGTTGGTGACACGCGTGCTGGGTTCTTGAACGGGTGAGGGCCTCCGGGTTCGGTGTGGATTGCGACATCTGCACCGATCCGAGGA
>BNBH01000031.1 GCA_014655195.1 Streptomyces cellulosae
AGCGTAGGGGAAACGCCCGGTTACATTCCGAACCCGGAAGCTAAGCCTTACAGCGCCGATGGTACTGCAGGGGGGACCCTGTGGGAGAGTAGGACGCCGCCGAACTCCTTTTACAGCTCCGGCTCTTGGGCTCCCGCCCGAGAGCCGGAGCTTTTTCGCGTTGCGGTAGGGTCGAGGAGCATCGTAGAAACGTTTCCCACAGGAGGATCCCGGGTGGAGGTCCAGGAGACACGGGTCCAGACAGACCGTGTCCTCACCATCCCGAACGTGCTCAGCATGGCGCGGCTCGTCGGCGTACCCCTGTTCCTCTGGCTGATCCTCAGGCCGGAGTTCGGCGGGCCGAAGAGCGACGGCTGGGCGCTCCTGGTGCTGGCCTTCAGCGGCGTCAGCGACTACCTGGACGGCAAGCTCGCCCGTCGGTGGAACCAGATCAGCAGCCTCGGCCGGCTGCTCGATCCCGCGGCCGACCGGCTGTACATTCTCTCGACCCTGGTCGGGCTCACCTGGCGGGAGATTCTGCCGCTCTGGCTGACCGTCGTGCTGCTGGCCCGGGAGCTGGTCCTCCTGGTCATGGTGGGCATCCTGCGGCGCCACGGCTATCCGCCGCCGCAGGTGAACTTCCTGGGGAAGGCCGCCACCTTCAACCTGATGTATGCCTTCCCGTTGCTCCTGCTCAGTGACGGTAGTGGCTGGATCTCGTCACTCGCTGAAATTTTCGGCTGGGCGTTCGCCGGATGGGGTACAACCCTCTATTGGTGGGCAGGAGTGCTCTATGTGGTCCAAGTCCGCCGCTTGATCCGTGCGGACGCCATGGCCGATTGACTCGCTTCTTCACGCGCAACGTGGCGCGCGATGTCCCACGCTGAATAAGCGTGCGGCAATCCTGGCGGGTGAAGTCGGCCAGACCGTCGTCTCTTCGAGGAGGACGCTTCCGACATGAAGGCCGTCGTGATGGCCGGGGGCGAAGGCACCCGTCTTCGCCCCATGACCTCAAGCATGCCCAAGCCGCTCCTGCCGGTGGCCAACCGGCCGATCATGGAGCACGTTCTGCGGCTGCTCAAAAGGCACGGGCTCAACGAAACCGTTGTGACTGTCCAGTTCCTTGCCTCGCTCGTCAAGAACTACTTCGGTGACGGCGAGGAGCTCGGAATGGAGCTCACCTATGCCAATGAGGAGAAGCCACTCGGTACCGCCGGGAGCGTCAAGAACGCCGAGGAGGCATTGAAGGACGATGCCTTTCTCGTCATCTCCGGCGATGCCCTCACGGACTTCGACCTCACCGAGCTGATCAATTTCCACAAGGAAAAGGGCGCTCTGGTCACGGTCTGCCTGACCCGCGTGCCCAACCCGTTGGAATTCGGCATCACCATCGTCGACGAAGAGGGCAAGGTCGAGCGCTTCCTCGAGAAGCCGACCTGGGGCCAGGTCTTCTCCGACACGGTGAACACCGGCATTTACGTGATGGAGCCCGAGGTCTTCGACTACGTCGAGCCCGACGTTCCCGTCGACTGGTCCGGTGACGTCTTCCCGCAGCTGATGAAGGAAGGCAAGCCGGTCTACGGCTATGTCGCCGAGGGCTACTGGGAGGACGTCGGCACCCACGAGAGCTACGTCAAGGCCCAGGCCGACGTCCTCGAGGGCAAGGTCGACGTCGACATCGACGGGTTCGAGATGGCTCCCGGCGTGTGGGTCGCCGAGGGCGCCGAGGTGCATCCCGACGCCGTGCTCCGCGGGCCGTTGTACATCGGCGACTACGCGAAGGTCGAAGCCGGCGCGGAGCTCCGCGAACACACGGTCGTCGGCTCCAACGTCGTCGTCAAGAGCGGCGCCTTCCTGCACAAGGCCGTGGTGCACGACAACGTGTACGTAGGCCCGCACAGCAACCTGCGCGGCTGCGTCGTCGGCAAGAACACCGACATCATGCGCGCCGCGCGGATCGAGGACGGCGCCGTCATCGGCGACGAATGCCTGATCGGTGAAGAATCGATCGTTCAGGGCAACGTCCGGGTCTACCCCTTCAAAACCATCGAGGCCGGCGCCTTCGTCAACACCTCGGTCATCTGGGAGTCCCGCGGTCAGGCGCACCTCTTCGGCGCGCGGGGCGTCTCCGGCATCCTGAACGTCGAGATCACCCCCGAGCTCGCCGTCCGCCTCGCCGGCGCCTACGCGACGACCCTGAAGAAGGGCTCGACCGTCACCACGGCCCGCGACCACTCCCGAGGCGCCCGCGCCCTCAAGCGCGCGGTGATTTCCGCGCTGCAGGCCAGCGCCATCGACGTACGCGACCTGGAGAACGTGCCGCTGCCCGTGGCGCGGCAGCAGACCGCGCGGGGCAGCGCCGGCGGCATCATGATCCGCACCACACCCGGCGTGCCCGACTCCGTCGACATCATGTTCTTCGACGGGCAGGGCGCCGACCTGTCGCAGGGCAGCCAGCGCAAGCTGGACCGTGTGTTCGCGCGGCAGGAGTACCGGCGTGCCTTCCCCGGCGAGATCGGCGACCTGCACTTCCCGGCGAGCGTCTTCGACTCCTACACCGGGTCGCTGCTGCGGAACGTCGACATCACCGGTATCGCCGAGGCCGGGCTGAAGGTCGTCGTCGACGCGTCCAACGGCAGCGCCGGCCTGGTGCTGCCCAGTCTGCTCGGCAAGCTGGGCGTCGACTCGCTGACGATCAACCCCGGTCTGGACGAGTCCCGGCCCACCGAGACGGCCGACATGCGGCGCGCCGGCCTGGTGCGGCTCGGGGAGATCGTGGCGTCCTCCGGCGCCGCCTTCGGCGTCCGCTTCGACCCCGTCGGCGAGCGGCTGTCGCTGGTCGACGAGAAGGGGCGGATCGTCGAGGACGACCGGGCTCTGCTGGTCATGCTCGACCTGGTCGCCTCCGAGCGGCGCAGCGGCCGTGTCGCCCTGCCGGTGACCACCACCCGCATCGCCGAGCAGGTCGCGGCGTACCACGGCACGCAGGTCGAGTGGACGACCACCTCGCCCGACGACCTCACCCGCGTCGGCGGTGAGGAAGGGACGATCTTCGGCGGCGACGGCAAGGGCGGCTTCATCGTCCCCGAGTTCAGCAGCGTCTACGACGGCACGGCGGCGTTCGTCCGGCTCATCGGGCTGGTCGCGCGCACCCAGCTGACGCTGAGCCAGATCGACGCCCGTATTCCGCGGGCGCACGTCCTCAAGCGGGACCTGGCGACCCCGTGGGCCGTCAAGGGCCTGGTCATGCGGCGCGTCGTCGAGGCGGCCGGGGACCGCTACGTGGACACCACCGACGGCGTGCGCGTGGTGGAGGCCGACGGACGCTGGGTCATGGTGCTGCCCGACCCGGCCGAGGCCGTCACCCATCTGTGGGCCGAGGGCCCCGACGACGCCTCCGCGCAGGCACTGCTCGACGAGTGGTCGGCGGTCGTGGACAGCGCCGGCAGGTGACCCTCCCGCAGTAGAAGCGACGACCGGCGGCGTACCGGCCCGGGACCCCGGAAGGGGCCCGTCCGGCACGCCGCCGGGGTCGTTCGGAGGTCGGGGGCGTGGCGTGCGACTATGTGCGGCATGCCGCAGCAACCCCCCGTTCGGAGCACACCCGCGCGGCCCGCGCGCCCGGACGCGTCCATGTCGTTGATCACCAACGTGATGGACCACAGTCTCGACGACGGCTACGCCGAGGCGGCCGCCCGGAAGCGGCGCGAGGGGACCGGCGGTCTGCCGAGGACCCTGCGGGCGAAGCTCGGTCTCGCCGCGGGACTCGTCCTCGCCGCGTGCATCGTCACCCTCGGCGCGGCCCAGGCCCAGGTCGCCGCTCCGGTCGTCGCCAAGGAGCGCGAGGAACTGATCGACCGGATCGACGAGGAGACCGCGGCCGCCGACCGTCTCGAGAAGAGCGTCGACGAACTGCGCGAGGAGGTCAGCGCCCGGCAGCGGGAGGCGCTGCGGGACAGCGGCGGCGACCGGTCGACGCTCATGGGCATCCTCTCCGGCGCCACGCCCGTCCACGGACCGGGCGTACGGCTCGTGGTGAACGACGCCGAGGACACCGCCGACGGCGGCGACGGCGACGCGCGGTCCACGTCCGGCTTCTCCGACACCGGCCGGGTCCGGGACCGTGATCTCCAGCGGGTCGTCAACGGGCTGTGGGAGTCCGGCGCGGAGGCCGTCTCGATCAACGGGCGGCGGTTGACCGCCCTGTCGGCGATCAGGGCCGCGGGAGACGCGATACTGGTCGACAACAAGCCGCTGGTGCCGCCGTACACGGTGCTGGCGGTGGGGGACGGCGAAGAACTGGGGGACCGGTTCCAGAACAGCGCCGACGGGGTGTATCTGCATGTCCTGCAGGAGAACTACGGCATCCGGACGGCCCTGTCCGTGGAGGACGACGTCCGGCTGCCCGCCGCACCGAGCGTGACCGTACGAACCGCACAGCCGATAACCGAGAAGGGCACATCGTGATCGCCGTACTGGGCCTCATTGTGGGAGTGGTGGCCGGCCTGTTGGTCCGGCCCGAGGTGCCGGCGGTCGTCGAGCCCTATTTGCCGATCGCCGTCGTCGCCGCGCTGGACGCCGTGTTCGGCGGTCTGCGGGCCATGCTCGACGGGATCTTCGACGACAAGGTCTTCGTGGTGTCGTTCCTGTCGAACGTCGTCGTGGCCGCGCTGATCGTGTTCCTCGGCGACAAGCTGGGCGTCGGGGCGCAGCTGTCCACGGGTGTGGTGGTCGTCCTCGGCATCCGCATCTTCTCCAACGCCGCGGCGATCCGCCGCCATGTGTTCCGGGCGTGAGGCCGATGAGCGAGCGCGAACAGCCCGAGACGACTCGCCCGGCGGTCACCCCGCCGCGGTCCGCCCCCGAGACGCCCGCGTCCGCCCCCGAGACGCCCGCGTCCGCCCCCGAGACGCCGCCGCCGGCCGGGCTGCGCAGGGAACTGCCCGCCGAGGTGCCCCCGGCCGCCCCGCGGAGTGCCTCCGAGAGGACCGGCGCGAGCGAGGCGCCCCGCCAGAACCCCGCGCCTCGGCCCTCCACGCCTCAAGCGTCTCCGCAGCCCCGGACGCCCCAGGAGCCGCAGGAAGCCGAGGCGCCCGCCGCCGACGGGCCGGGCGAGCCCGCGCTGACCGGGCGGCGGCGGCTCGTCAACGGGCTGTGGCCGCCGCGTGTGACCCGCGCCCAACTCATCGTCGCCGTGCTGCTGTTCGGCCTCGGCTTCGGTCTCGCCGTCCAGGTCGCGTCGACCAGCGACACCGACAGCGCGCTGCGCGGCGCACGCCAGGAAGATCTTGTTCGCATCCTCGATGAACTCGACGACCGGACCGAGCGTCTTGAAGACGAGAAGCAGGGTCTCGAGAAGCAGCGGGAGGAGCTGGAGAACAGCTCCGACCAGGCCGAGGAGGCGCGCAGGCAGACGATCGAGAAGGAACGGCAACTCGGCGTCCTCGCGGGCACCGTGGCCGCGCAGGGGCCCGGCATCGAGATGACCATCGAGGACACGAAGGGGACGGTCGAGTCGGACATGCTGCTCGACGCCATCCAGGAGCTGCGCGCCGCGGGCGCGGAGGCGATCCAGGTGAACGGGGTGCGGGTGGTGGCCGGCACGTATCTGTCGGACGCGGACGGCGGAGTCTCCGTGGACGGGAACAAGATCAAGTCCCCGTATCGTTTCAAGGTCATCGGCAAGCCGCAGGACCTGGAACCGGCGCTCAACATCCCCGGAGGCGTGGTGCAGACGCTCGAGAAGGAACAGGCCACCGTTACCGTGGAGCGGTCGGACAAGATCGTTGTGGACGCCTTGCGAGCGCCGGAGCGGCCTGACTACGCTCGGTCGTCCTCCCAGTGAACCGGGGGTGCATGGGGGGCGACCGGCCAGGGCATGAGGTTGCGGGGGGTCGGCGCACCGAATGGGTGGTGCGTGGTGGAAACTGTCTGGCGGAGGCGGACGTTGTGAAGATGTCCGGGTCGGCCAATGTGTTCAGTCAGGGTTCGTCCTGCCCCACGGGCGGGTCTGTTTCGGTCAAGGGGAATCGCCCGTGAAGTTGTTTGGGAAGTTGTTCGGCAAGAGCGCGCGGCGAGAGGACGGCGACAGCGCGACCGCTCGTCACCGCGCACAGCCCGGTGCGGAAGACCAGCGTCCGCTGTTCCGGGACGAGACGGGCGGGGCCTCCGTTGACCCTGCGCGGTCGGGCGGCATAGGTTCTGGGCAGCCGTCGAGCCCAGGTGCGGGCGGAGGTCACTCCGGTCCGTACGCGTCCCACGCCCCCGGCGGGCAGCCGCGGCAGGAGGATCCGTCCATGTCGGCCCTGGTGTGTTCGAGGTGCGGCAACCGCAACGCGGAGAACAGCCGCTTCTGTTCCAACTGCGGTGCGCCTCTGAAGCCGGGCGTCACCCCGGAGCGCCCCTCCGAGACGACGTCCACGATCTCCATCTCCGGTATCGAGGCCTACGACTCCGAGGCGACGGGCCAGCACCAGGTGCCCGCGCTCTCCCCGGAGGCGCAGGCCGCCGTCGACGCGCTGCCGGTGGGCTCCGCCCTGCTGGTCGTGCGCCGCGGGCCGAACTCGGGCAGCCGCTTCCTGCTGGACGGCGACCTGACCACGGCCGGCCGTCACCCGCAGAGCGACATCTTCCTCGACGACGTGACGGTCTCCCGGCGCCATGTGGAGTTCCGCCGCAACCCGGACGGCTCGTTCACGGTCGCCGACGTCGGCAGCCTGAACGGCACCTACGTCAACCGTGAGCGGATCGACCAGGTCGCCCTGTCCAACGGCGACGAGGTGCAGATCGGCAAGTACCGGCTGGTCTTCTACGCGAGCCAGCAGAACTACTGACCGCCCCCGGCCGCGGACCGGGGGACTCCAGGAAGGGTCGATGGTGCAGACACCGAGCGGCGGCGCCGGCCACGGCGCCGCCGTCACGGACGCCGGACTGCTGAGCATCGGCGCGGTGCTGAACGTGCTGCGCGAGGAGTTCCCCGA
This sequence comes from Streptomyces cellulosae, assembly GCA_014655195.1. GTDB lineage: Bacteria > Actinomycetota > Actinomycetes > Streptomycetales > Streptomycetaceae > Streptomyces > Streptomyces cellulosae. The sequence continues at coordinate 6,960 of BNBH01000031.1, forward strand.
GGTCACCATCTCCAAGATCCGCTTCCTGGAGTCGGAGGGGCTCGTCGAGCCGCGCCGCACCCCCTCGGGGTACCGGAAGTTCAGCGCCGAGGACGTCGATCGTCTCGGCCATGTGCTGCGCATGCAGCGCGACCACTACCTGCCGCTGAAGGTGATCCGGGAGCACCTGGCGGCCATGGAGCGCGGCGAGGCCCCGCCCCTGCCGGCGCTGAGCCGTCCGGGTGACGGCGAGGACCCCGCCGACGGGAGCGCCCCGGAGACGCCCACCGCCGCCCGCATCGGACGCTGCCAGCTGCTCGCCGCCGCCGGGGTGGACGAGCGGGTGCTCGCCGAGTGGGAGTCGTACGGACTGCTCGCCCCGGTGGAGGACGGGGTGTACGACGCGGAGGCGGTCACCGTCGCCGGGCTCCTCATGGAACTGGGGCGGCACGGGATCGAGCCCCGCCATCTGCGCGCCATGAAGGCGGCCGCCGAGCGCGAGGCCGGGCTGGTCGAGCAGGTCGTCGCGCCGCTGCGGCGCCACCGCAACCCGCAGACCAGGGCGCATGCCGAGGACCGCACCAGGGAACTGGCCGGTCTCACCATGAAGCTGCACGCCGCGCTGGTGCGGTCGGCGCTCGGGGTGCGGCAGTCCTGAGGCCCCGGGACCTCGGCCCTGAGGCCCGGGACCTCGGTGGACCAGCACAACGGGGCCGGATCGGCCACCCGATCCCGGCCCGACTACCCAAACGTCCCGGGCACGGCCTAGGGTTGCTGTGTGAACGAGCTCGATGTCGTAGGTGTCCGGGTCGAAATGCCCTCCAACCAACCGATCGTGCTGTTGCGTGAAGTGGGCGGCGACCGCTACCTCCCCATCTGGATCGGCCCCGGGGAGGCGACGGCCATCGCCTTCGCCCAGCAGGGCATGGCGCCCGCACGGCCGCTGACCCACGACCTGTTCAAGGACGTGCTGGAGGCCGTGGGACAGGAGCTCACGGAAGTGCGTATCACCGACCTGCGGGAAGGCGTGTTCTACGCCGAGCTGGTCTTCGCCAGCGGCGTAGAGGTGAGCGCCCGTCCCTCCGACGCCATAGCACTCGCCCTGCGTACGGGAACCCCGATCTACGGAAGCGACACGGTGCTGGACGACGCCGGCATCGCCATTCCGGACGAGCAGGAGGACGAGGTGGAGAAGTTCCGCGAGTTCCTCGACCAGATCTCGCCCGAGGACTTCGGGACCAGCAACCAGTGAGCCGTTTCCCGGGGCCCCGGCGTCGGTCGCGGCCCCGGGGCCCCGGCCCGGCGTCGGTCGCGGCCCGCGCCGAGGACATTCGGCTAGCCTTTCCCCGCGACGGGGCACGGGAAACCACCCTTAGGGTGATTATCACTCGGCGTGCCGAGTGTGGCGATCGTTGACGCACCCTTGGTGACTGCCTACCGTCGGGGAGGCAGGTCAAGGACGGAGGTCGGCGTGAGAAGCAGCGGCGACGGTACGGCTGGGGGTGCCCCCGGACGCGTTTTCGGGGCGGGCGGGCCGTATCCTCCCCAGAGCTCTCCGCTCCGCTCGGGCGGGGGCCATCCCGCGCGCGGCGGTGCGATCGATCCCGCTCCGCAGCGGCCGGCGGCTGTGCCGAGCGGTGGAGGGGCGGTGGCCATGGCGTCCGAGGAGATCGGTTATCGGGGGCCGACGGCCTGCGCCGCGGCCGGCATCACCTACCGCCAGCTCGACTACTGGGCGCGCACGGGACTGGTCGAGCCGAGCGTGCGGCCCGCCCACGGGTCGGGGACGCAGCGGCTGTACAGCTTCCGCGACGTCGTCGTGCTGAAGATCGTGAAGCGGTTCCTGGACACGGGTGTGTCCCTGCAGAACATCCGCACCGCCGTCCAGCATCTGCGCGAGCGCGGCTTCAGCGACCTGGAGCGCATGACGCTGATGAGCGACGGCGCCACGGTCTACGAATGCACCTCGCCCGACGAGGTCCACGCCCTGCTCCAGGGCGGCCAGGGCGTCTTCGGCATCGCCGTGGGCGTGGTGTGGCGGGACGTCGAGAGCGCCCTGTCGCAACTGCACGGCGAGCGGGTCGACACGGGGGAGACCCTGGTCGGCCACAACCCGATGGACGAGCTGGCCCGGCGCAGGAACCGCGCGGTCTGAGCGGCGGCGCGCGGGAACCGGCCCGACAAGGGCGTTGTCAGTGGCGTAGGGCAGCATCGGAGATGTGAGATCCGCTCCCACGATCCTGCATCTCGACATGGATGCCTTCTACGCCTCGGTGGAGCAGGCGTCCAAGCCGAGTCTGCGCGGCAAGGCCGTGATCGTGGGCGGGCTCGGCCCGCGTGGTGTGGTCGCCACCGCCTCCTACGAGGCGCGTGTGCTGGGTGTGCACTCCGCGATGCCCATGTCGCAGGCGCGGCGGCTCGCACCGAACGCCGCGTATCTGGTGCCCCGGTTCGCGCTGTACCGCTCGATCAGCGACCAGGTGATGGCGCTGCTGCGTGCCCTGTCGCCGCTGGTGGAGCCGCTCAGCCTCGACGAGGCGTTCGTCGACCTCGAGGCCGGGGGCAGGGCGTGGGACGAGCGGTCGGCGCGGCTGGTCGGCACGAAGCTGCGCGCGGACATCCGCGCGGTCACCGGGCTGACGGGGTCCGTGGGGCTGGCCGCCTCCAAGATGCTGGCGAAGATCGCCTCGGAGCAGGCGAAGCCGGACGGGCTGGTCGTCATCGAGCCCGGCACCGAGCGGGCGATGCTCGAACCGATGCCGGTGCGGACCCTCCCCGGTGTCGGACCCGCCACCGGCGACCATCTGCGGCGGGCCGGCATCCACACGGTCGGCGAGATCGCCGAGGCGGGCGAGGACGAACTGGTGCGGCTGCTGGGCAAGGCCCACGGGCACGCGCTGTACGCGATGGCGCTGGCCCGCGACGACCGGCCCGTCGTCGCCGAGCGGGAGACCAAGTCGGTGTCCGTCGAGGACACGTACGACGTGGACATCCACGACCGGGTGCGGGTCGGCCTGGAGGTGCAGCGGCTCGCCGACCGCTGCGTGCGGCGGCTGCGGGGCGCGGGGCTGTCCGGGCGCACGATCGTGCTGAAGGTACGGCGGTACGACTTCTCCACGCTGACCCGCTCCGAGACCCTGCGCGGACCCACCGACGACCCGGCCGTCGTCCGCGAGGCGGCGGCGCGGCTGCTGGACTCGGTGGACACCACGGGCGGCGTACGGCTGCTCGGCGTCGGCGTCAGCGGGCTGGCCGACTACACGCAGGAGGACCTGTTCGCCCAGGCGGTGGGCGGGGCGGGGGAGGACGTCGCCGAGGGCGCGGAGTCCGAGCCGGCGCCCGAGCCGCGCCCGGAGGTCCCGGCGGAGCGGCGCTGGCCCGCCGGCCACGACGTCCGGCACACGGAGTACGGGCACGGGTGGGTGCAGGGCAGCGGCCTGGGCCGCGTAACGGTCCGCTTCGAAACCCCCGGCTCGGCCCCGGGCCGAGTGAAGACGTTCCGCGTCGACGACCCGGAGCTGGAGGCAACGGACCCGCTGCCGCTGGTGGAGTCACCACCGGAGTTGCCCGAGCCGATGGGGACGGGGGAGGCGGAGCCGCCTCGGCCGCTGGAAGCGTGAGGGGGCGGGCGGTGCCCGAGGGAACGGGCCGGTGCCGTGCGACGCCGGACGCGCACGCGAGACAACTCGGCCCATGGCCGAGGCTTACCGCAGGCTGCGCCCCTGCGGCTGGCCGTCAGGCGCGGCCTGACGGAGCAACCGGTCCGGCCGGGGGTGCGGCGGCTTCCGTCGCGGCCGTTGCAAGCCCGACGGCGCGGGCGGGACCCGTGAGCCCCCGGACCAGTGGGAATCCGCCGCTGCCGTGCGGGCTCGACGCGCCCGAGGGCGGAGACCGCTCGGCGCATGGCTGACGGCTTACCGCAGGTTGCGCCCCGGCGGCTCGCCGTCAGGCGCGGCCTGGCGGAGCAACCGGTCCGGCCGGGGGTGCGGCGGCTTCCGTCGCGGCCGTTGCAAGCCCGACGGCGCGGGCGGGACCCGTGAGCCCCCGGACCAGTGGGAATCCGCCGCTGCCGTGCGGGCTCGACGCGCCCGAGGGCGGAGACCGCTCGGCGCACGGCTGACGGCTTACCGCAGGTTGCGCCCCTGCGGCTGGCCGTCAGGCGCGGCCTGACGGAGCAACCGGTCCGGCCGGGGGTGCCGCGGCTTCCGTCGCGGCCGTTGCAAGCCCGACCGCGCGGGCGGGACCCGTGAGCCCCCGGACCAGTAGGAACCCGCCGCTGCCGTGCGGGCTCGACGCGCCCGAGGGCGGAGACCGCTCGGCCCATGGCTGACGGCTTACCGCAGGTTGCGCCCCGGCGGCTCGCCGTCAGGCGCGGCCTGGCGGAGCNGCGGCTCGCCGTCAGGCGCGGCCTGGCGGAGCGACCGGTCTGGTCGGAGGCGCTGTCTCCGTCTCGACCGTCGGAAGCCCGATTGTGCGGGCGGGGCCCGTGAGCCGCCGGACCAACGGGATCCGCCGGTGCCGTGAGGCGCCAGGCGCGCTCCTGCTGGCGGAGACCACCTCGGCGTGTGGCTCACGGCTTGCCCGTCGGCTGCGGTCCGGCGGCTCCTGGGCCGACACGGCCGCGCGGCCGGGCATAGGAACAGGGCTGTGGGCCGGTCCCCGGCGGTGTGAGGCGGACGTCGTGGCTCGGGCGGGCGGTCCGGGCCCGTGGGGAGGAGGGACCGATAGACCGCCGCCCCCGGTGGTGTCAGGTGTGTTCCTCCTGGCCCGCCAGTTTGCCGAAGTCCCTGTCCGGGAGTGGGGGAGGGGAGCCGACGTCCAGGCCGTAGTGGTGGTACAGCTGGAGCTCCTGCTCGGGGGACAGGTGGCGGCCGACGCCGAAGTCCGGGGCGTCCTTGACGAGGGACCGTTCGAACGGCACGTGCAGGGCCCCGTCGATCAGCTCGCTGGGTTCCAGGGGGACGAAGGCGTCCCGGCTGAACAGGCCGGTGCGTATCGCCGCCCACTCCGGCACGCCGGTGGCGTCGTCGAGGTAGACCTCGTCGATCGTGCCGATGCGGGTGCCGTTGCGGTCGTACGCCTTGCGGCCGATGAGGTGACGCGGGTCGATGTCGGTCTGCACGGGCCCTCCACTCGTAGCAAACTCATCCGATAGCACTACAAAAAGGCACAATCGGCGGAACGGCCACTCGAAGGCCGGGGTCCTGACCTCGCTGGTACGCTGGCAACGGCCGCTGACCCCGTGCGGGAGAGTCCTCCAGGCACCACCGGAGGCGCCGAAGGAGCAAATCCTCCCCGGAATCTCTCAGGCACACGTACCGCACGGACGAGGTCACTCTGGAAAGCAGGGCGGGTGTCGACGGCTTCCGCTCTCACCGACGGTGAAAACCGGACCGCCAGCGGCGTTCCGGTGAAGCTCTCAGGTCGAGATGACAGAGGGGGAGGCCGTCCGGGCACCTGCGCCGTGGTGCCCCTCGAAGGTCGTCGGACCAGGAGGCCTCCTCAATGACTGCCCCCCGTACCCCGCTCTCCGAGCTCGAACAGGGAATCCCGTTCGAGCAGCGCCACATCGGCCCCGACCACGAGGCCCGGGCGAAGATGCTGGCCCAGGTGGGCTACGGCTCGCTCGACGAGCTGACCGCCGCCGCCGTGCCCGACGTGATCAAGAACGCCGACGCGCTGGACCTGCCCGGCGCCCGCAGCGAGGCCGAGGTGCTCGCCGAGCTGCGCGGCCTCGCCGGCCGCAACCAGGTCCTCGGCTCCATGATCGGCCTGGGCTACTACGGCACCTTCACTCCGCCGGTCATCCTGCGCAACGTCATGGAGAACCCCGCCTGGTACACGGCCTACACGCCGTACCAGCCGGAGATCTCGCAGGGCCGGCTCGAGGCGCTGCTGAACTTCCAGACGATGGTCGCCGACCTCACCGGCCTTCCCACGTCCGGCGCCTCCCTGCTGGACGAGGGCACCGCCGCCGCCGAGGCGATGGCGCTGTCCCGGCGCATGGGCAAGAACAAGAAGGGCCTCTTCCTCGTCGACGCGGACGCCCTGCCGCAGACGATCGCCGTCATCCAGACCCGCGCCGAGCCGACCGGCGTCGAGGTCGTCGTCGCCGACCTGAACGACGGCATCCCCGCCGAGCTCGACGGCCGTGAGATCAACGGCGTCCTGATCCAGTACCCGGGCGCGTCCGGCGCCGTCCGGGACATCAAGCCGGTGATCGACCAGGCGCACGAGCGCGGCGCGCTCGTCACCGTCGCCGCCGACCTGCTCGCCCTCACCCTGCTGAAGTCCCCCGGGGAGCTGGGCGCGGACATCGCGGTGGGCACCACGCAGCGCTTCGGCGTCCCCATGGGGTTCGGCGGTCCGCACGCCGGCTACATGGCCGTCCAGGACAAGATGGCCCGCAGCCTGCCCGGCCGCCTCGTCGGCGTCTCCGTCGACGCCGACGGCAACAAGGCCTACCGCCTGGCCCTGCAGACGCGTGAGCAGCACATCCGCCGCGAGAAGGCCACCAGCAACATCTGCACCGCCCAGGTGCTGCTCGCCGTCATGGCCGGCATGTACGCCGTCTTCCACGGCCCCGAGGGCCTGCGGACCATCGCCCGCCGCACCCACCGCTACGCCGCGATCCTCGCCGAGGGCCTGCGCGCAGGCGGCGCCGAGGTCGTCCACGGCTCCTGGTTCGACACCCTCACCGTGCGCGTCGCGGGCCGGGCCGCCGAGGTCGTCGCCGCCGCCCGCGACAACGGCGTCAACCTGCGCCTCGTCGACGCCGACACCGTCTCCGTCGCCTGCGACGAGACCACCACCCGCGACCAGCTCGCCGCCGTGTGGCGCGCCTTCGGCGTCGAGGCCGACGTCGAGGCCCTGGACGCCTCCGCCGGGGACGCCCTGCCGGACGCGCTGCTGCGCACCGACGACTTCCTCACCCACCCCGTCTTCCACCAGCACCGCTCCGAGACGGCCATGCTGCGCTACCTGCGCCGCCTCGCCGACCGCGACTACGCGCTGGACCGCGGCATGATCCCGCTGGGCTCCTGCACCATGAAGCTCAACGCGACCACCGAGATGGAGCCGGTCACCTGGCCCGAGTTCGGCCAGCTGCACCCGTTCGTCCCGGCCGAGCAGGCCGAGGGCTACCTCACGCTCATCCGCGAGCTGGAGGAACGTCTCGCCGAGGTCACCGGCTACGACAAGGTGTCCCTCCAGCCCAACGCCGGCTCCCAGGGAGAGCTGGCCGGACTGCTCGCCGTCCGCGGCTACCACCGCGCCAACGGCGACGAGCAGCGCACCGTCTGCCTCATCCCGTCCTCCGCGCACGGCACCAACGCCGCGTCCGCCGTGATGGCCGGAATGAAGGTCGTCGTCGTCAGGACCGCCGAGAACGGCGAGGTCGACGTCGACGACCTGCGCGCCAAGATCGAGCAGCACCGCGACGAGCTGGCCGTGCTGATGATCACCTACCCGTCGACGCACGGCGTCTTCGAGGAGCACGTCGCCGACATCTGCGCCCAGGTGCACGAGGCCGGCGGCCAGGTCTACGTCGACGGCGCCAACCTCAACGCCCTGGTCGGCCTCGCCAAGCCGGGCCACTTCGGCGGCGACGTCTCTCACCTGAACCTGCACAAGACGTTCTGCATCCCGCACGGCGGCGGCGGCCCCGGCGTCGGCCCGGTCGGCGTCCGCGCCCACCTCGCCCCGTACCTGCCGAACCACCCGCTGCAGCCCGAGGCCGGCCCGGATACGGGCGTGGGGCCCATCTCGGCCGCCCCGTGGGGCTCGGCGGGCATCCTGCCCATCTCCTGGGCGTACGTCCGCCTCATGGGCGGCGAGGGCCTGAAGCGCGCCACGCAGGTGGCCGTGCTCAGCGCCAACTACATCGCCAAGCGCCTCGAGCCGCACTACCCCGTGCTCTACACCGGCCCCGGCGGGCTGGTTGCGCACGAGTGCATCATCGACCTGCGCCCGCTCACCAAGGCGACCGGCGTGACCGTCGACGACGTGGCCAAGCGCCTCATCGACTACGGCTTCCACGCGCCGACCATGTCCTTCCCGGTGGCCGGCACGCTGATGATCGAGCCCACCGAGTCCGAGGACCTCACCGAGCTCGACCGGTTCTGCGAGGCGATGATCGCCATCCGCGCCGAGATCGAGAAGGTCGGCTCCGGCGAGTGGCCCGCGGACGACAACCCGCTGCGCAACGCCCCGCACACGGCGACGGTGCTGGGCGGGGAGTGGGAGCACGCCTACACCCGCGAGGAGGCCGTGTTCCCGGGCGAGGTGAACGCCGCCGACAAGTACTGGCCGCCGGTGCGCCGCATCGACCAGGCCTATGGCGACCGCAACCTGGTCTGCTCCTGCCCGCCGCCGGACGCGTACGAGGACTGATCCGCATGCCCGTGAAGGGGCCCCGCCCGGTTCGCCCGGGCGGGGCCCCTCCGCGTCGTACGGGCCGCGTCAGGCCGGGTAGGCGTGCGTCTGCGTGGCCTTCACCGCCGCCCAGACCGGTGCGCCCGGGTGCAGGCCCAGTTCGGCCACGGCGACGGCGGTGAGGTCGGCGGCCAGGGGCAGTTCGCCGGTCAGCTCCACGCGGATCTGGTCGCCGTGGCTCTCCAGCCCCGCCACCTCGCAGCGCCACAGATTGCGCGCGCTCGAGCCGGTGGGCCGGTTCCGGTACAGGGTGACCGCGCCCGGCGGGAACGCGACGAACGCGGGCCCCGACAAGTCCTCCGTGGTGCTCACCTCCGGCCCCGCGTCGAGCCGTACGGTGTGGCCGTCCGCCCGGCCGCGGTAGAGGTTCAGCCCGACGAGCTGCGCGATGTACTCGGTGCGCGGGTGGCGGGCGATGTCCGCGGGGGCGCCTTCCTGCACCACGCGGCCGCGCTCCACGACGACCAGGCGGTCGGCCAGCACCATCGCGTCCAGGGGATCGTGCGTCACCAGGACGGCGACGGCCTCGAAGTCGGCCAGGTGGCGGCGCAGTTGCGCCCGGACCTCGAGCCGGGTGCGGGCGTCGAGGGCGGCGAGGGGCTCGTCCAGGAGCAGCAGACGCGGGTCGGTGGCCAGGGCGCGGGCGAGCGCCACACGCTGGGCCTGGCCGCCGGAGAGCCGCTTGGGCCTGGCGCCCAGATGCTCGGCCAGGCCCATCCGCTCCAGCCACGCGGCGGCCCGCGCGCGGGCCTCGCTCTTGCCGGTGCCCCGGCAGCGCGGGCCGAACGCCACGTTGTCGAGGGCGGTGAGGTGCGGGAAGAGCAGGTAGTCCTGGAAGACGACGCCCACCGGACGCGACTCCGGCGGGGTGCGGGCGAGGTCCGTGCCGTCCAGGCGCAGATGGCCGCCGGTGAGGGGGGAGAGCCCGGCGAGGGCCCGGAGGGCGGTGGTCTTGCCCGCCCCGTTCGGCCCGAGCAGGGCGACCACGTCACCGGGCGCGGCCGAAAGCGCGACGTCGAGGCGGAACGAGCCGCGCTCGACGACGAGGTGCGCGTCCAGGCCCTGCGATGAGGGGTGTGCCGTCATGCGTCAGACCGCCCTCGTCCAGCGGTCCCGCAGCCCCGCCAGCACGGCCACCGACACCGCGAGCAGCACGAGGCTGAGGGCGATCGCGGCGGCCGGGTCGTTCTGCAGGGCGAGGTAGACCGCGAGCGGCATGGTCTGGGTGCGGCCCGGGAAGTTCCCGGCGAAGGTGATCGTCGCGCCGAACTCGCCCAGCGCGCGGGCCCAGGCCAGCACGGCGCCCGCCGCGACGCCCGGGGCGATCAGCGGCAGGGTGACCCGGCGGAACGCGGTGAAGCGGGACGCGCCGAGGGTGGCGGCCGCCTCCTCGAACCGCGGGTCGGCGGCACGCAGCGTGCCCTCGACGCTGATCACCAGGAACGGCAGCGCGACGAAGGTCTCGGCGAGCACGACCCCGGCGGTGGTGAACGGCAGGGTGATCCCGAACCACTCGTCCAGCCATTGCCCCACGATGCCGTTGCGGCCCAGCGCCAGCAGCAGGGCGACACCGCCCACCACCGGCGGCAGCACCAGCGGCAGCGTCACCAGGGCGCGCACCAGACTCCGCCCGGGGAAGTCGGTGCGGGCCAGCAGCCAGGCCAGCGGCACCCCGACCACCAGGCTCAGCGCGGTCGCCGTGGTCGCGCAGATCAGCGACAGACGCAGCGCGTCCCACACGGCCGGGCTGGTCAGCTGCTCGGGCAGGTCGCTCCAGGGCGCCCGTACGACGAGGGCCAGCAGGGGTACGAGAAGGAACGCCAGGCCGATCAGGGCGGGCGCGAGGAGGGCGAGCGGGACACGGCGGCCGGGCGCGCGGGGGCGGCGGGCCTTGCGAGGGGCGTCCTGGGCGGTGCTGGTCACGGCGCGAGGAAACCGGCCTTCGCGAGCGCCTTCCGTCCCTCCGCCGACGTCACGAGCGCGACGAAGTCGTCCGCGGCCGAGGCGTTGGGGGCGTTCTCGAGCCGGGCGATCGGATAGTCGTTGACGGCCTGCGCGGCCTCCGGGAAGTCCACGCCGTCCACCTTGTCACCGGCCGCCCTCACATCCGTGCGGTACACGACGGCGGCGTCCGCCTCGTTGAGCTGCACCTTGGTGAGGGCGCTCTTCACGTCCTGTTCGTAGGAGTCGGGCGTGACGTCGGCCCCGGCCGCTGAGAGGGCCTTCAGGGCGGCGCTGCCGCACGGCACGCGCACGTCGCAGAGCACGACCTTCAGACGAGGCGCGGTCAGGTCCTTCAGCGAGTCGATGCCGTGCGGGTTGCCGGGGGCGGTGGCGATGGTCAGGCGGTTGCGCGCGAAGGTGACGGGATCGCCCGCCGTGAGCTTCTCGTCCGTCACGCGCGCCATCGTGGACGTGTTGGCGGCGGCGAAGACGTCGGCGGGGGCGCCGCCCACGATGCCGGCGGCCAGGGAGTCGCTGCCGTTGAAGTTGAAGGTCACCTCAGTGCCCGGGTGTTCCTTCTCGAACAGCTCGCCCAGCTCCGTGAAGCTCTCCTTCAGCGAGGCCGCGGCGAACACGATCACGGTGCCGCTCTCCGACGAGGAGGACGACGAGGAACAGGCGGTGAGCCCGAGAGCGGTGAGGAGCGCGAGGGCGGCCGTGCCGACGGTGAGGCGGGCGGAACGGATCATGCGAAGGCACTCCCTGACATCGGTGGGCGTCCGCGGGGACGCTCACCCCGCGCCCCATCATCATGATGCATCTGCGAGGCAGAATGCACCTGTCTCATCGTATGAGCGAGGCTTCACGAAGACTCCGCCCTGCATGTGCGCTTCTATGAAGAGCACCCTCACGTCCGGTCGATATGAACGTTTGTCGACTTCACCCGGGCCGTCGCCTCGACGCCGACCTCCAGGCCCAGTTCCTCGACCGCCTCCCGTGTCAGCAGGGAGACCAGGCGGTGGGGGCCCGCCTGGATCTCCACCTGGGCGGCGACGTCCCCGAGTTTGATCGCCGTGACGATGCCGGGGAACGCGTTGCGGGCCGAGGTGTACGGGGTGTCCTCCTCGGGCGTGGCCGCCTTGGCCAGTTCGACGGAGAACGCCGCCAGGTCGCGGCCGTCGACCACCCGGCGTCCGGCGTCGTCGCGGTGGGTGGTGAGGCGTCCCGCGTCCGCCCAGCGGCGTGCGGTGTCCGGGCTGACGCCGAGCAGCCGCGCTGCCTGACCGATCGTGTAGGACTGCATGCCGGTCACGATAGGGTGCCGCGCCCGCCGGGGCGTGCCGGCTACGACGCGGGCGGCGCCGTGCTCGCCCGCACCACCAGGTCGGTGCCGAGCTCCACACGGGGCGAGTCCGGCTGTTCGCCGCGGGTGAGGCGGAGCACCGTGCGGACGGCGAGGGCGCCCATGTCGGCGAGGGGCTGGCGGACCGTGGTGAGCGGCGGGGCCGACCAGCGCACCTCCGGGAGGTCGTCGAAGCCGACGACGCTCATGTCCTGCGGCACCCGCAGTCCCCGGCCGCGCAGCGCCTCGATGGCCCCGAGCGCCATCTGGTCGCTGGCGGCGAAGACCGCGGTGGGCGGCTCGGGCAGGTCGAGCAGGGCGTGGCAGCCCGCGTAGCCGGACTCGGGGCGGAAGTCGCCGGGCACGATGAGTGCCTCGTCGGGGGTGACGCCCGCTCCCTCCAGCGCGGCGCGGTAGCCGTCGAGGCGGGCGCGGGAACAGAGCAGGCGGGGCGGGCCGGCGATCAGACCGATCCTGCGGTGCCCGAGGGACAGCAGATGCTGGGTGGCGGCGAGGCCTCCGGACCAGTTGGCGGCGCCGATGGTGGGGACGTCCAGGCCGGGGGAGCCGTCCGGGTCCACGACGGCCAGGGGTACGCCCAGGACGCTCAACTCCTCGTGGAGGGAGGACAGGGCGGAGGTGACGAGGATGACGCCGTCCGAGGCGCGCGCCCGCAGGCCGCGGACCCACTCGCGGGCGTCGCCGGAACGCCCGTGGATCGCCGACACCACGGTGCCCACGCCGGCGGTGTGGGCCTCCTCCTCGACGCCACGGATGATCTCCACGGCCCAGGGGCTGCCGAGTTGGTTGAAGACCAGGTCGAGCAGGGCGGGCCGGGTGGGGGACGAGGCGGGGCGCCGGCGGTAGCCGTGGCGGCGCAGCAGGTCCTCGACGCGGGCGCGGGTCTGCGGGGAGACGTCGGAGCGGCCGTTGACCACGCGGGAGACGGTCGGCACGGAGACCCCGGCCTGCCGGGCGATCTCGGTGATGGTGACCCTGCTCCCGGCGTCGGCCTCCTGTGCTGCCACTTGCCCCTCCTCCGAGACGGGATCCCGCGAAACTTCCAGAAGTCTTCCGGAAAGCGGGCGCTTGGGGAAAGGCGGCACCGGTCACACCGCGGGCCTCGCCTGGCGGCGGTCACCGTGCCCTTCCGCCGGGCCACGGTGGGTGAGGGCGGGCGCTTGGGGAAAGGCGGCACCGGTCACACCGCGGGCCTCGCCTGGCGGCGGTCACCGTGCCCTTCCGCCGGGCCACGGTGGGTGAGGGCGGGCGCTTGGGGAAAGGCGGCACCGGTCACACCGCGGGCCTCGCCTGGCGGCGGTCACCGTGCCCTTCCGCCGGGCCACGGTGGGTGAGGGCGGGCGCATGGGGAAAGGCGGCACCGGTCACAGCGCGGGCCTCGCCTGGCGGCGGTCACCGTGCCCTTCCGCCGGGCCACGGTGGGTGAGCGCGGGCGCATGGGGAAAGGCGGCACCGGTCACACCGCGGGCCTCGCCTGGCGGCGGTCACCGTGCCCTTCCGCCGGGCCACGGTGGGTGAGGAGCAGTGCACACGCTTCGGGGCCGGGTCGCGGAGGCGTCGTCCCGCGGTCCGGCCCCTGTGTTTCCCCGGGCGGCCCCGTCCCGCCCGGTCGCGCTCAGGCGGACGTCAGCGTGACGTCCCGGGACCGCTGCGGGGCGATGATCCTGCCGTCGGGCAGGAGTTCACCGGTGTCCTCGAAGAGCACGACACCGTTGCACAGCAGGCTCCAGCCCTGCTCCGGGTGGTGCGCCACGAGACGGGCGGATTCCCGGTCGGCGGAGTCGGCTGAGGGGCACGGTGGCTGGTGCTGGCACATGGGTGGGTTCTTTCGCTCTGTGATGACCTGTGTGTGGGCTGTCGTGTCAGTTGCGCGGCGTGAATCGTCGTTCATGGCCGCCCCCCGTGGTGATGAGTCGGTCGGGATCCAGTGTTGCCCCACGGACGAGGATCCGCAGGCATTTCGCGGCACCGCTCCTCACAAGTTCATGACGCGTCACCCACGCGGACGGTTCATCCCAACTGCTCTGTCCTTTCGGGTGGTTCGCAGTGGCCGGAGGTGACTAGTCCGCACATCCGTACGCCCTGTCACCCGATGCGCGCACCCCGCCGCCCGGGTGGGGGCGACGGGGTGCGGAAGCGGGTGGCTCAGGCGGGTGAGCCGAGCAGCCGGGTGGGCGTCACGCGGTGGGTGAGCACCGGGAGCAGATCGGTGACCTGGTGCGGCCGGTGGGCGGCGATGCCGGGCGGGGCGGGCGCGAGCGGCACCAGCAGATCCGTGGGGGCCGGGACACCGGCGGCGCCGTCCGCCTCGGTGTCGCCGTGCAGCCAGAGCGCCAGCATGTAGAGGCCGGGCACCGACAGCAGGCGCGGCTGGTACGGCTGCGTCATGGTCTCCGCCTGGCGCAGGGCCAGTTCGGTGGACGCGATGTACGGGCCCTCGAAGAAGCGGGAGAAGGCCCAGCCGTCCGCGGTGAGCACGGTGTCGGCGGCGGCCACCGGGCGGTCGCCGGTGCGGATCAGGAAGCGCCACCCGGCGAGCGTCGTCGAGGTCTCCCCGTCGGCGGTGACCCGGTCGAGGACATGCACGGGCAGCGGGAGTTCGGCCGAGGCGGGCCCTTGTGCGCGGAGCAGGGAGGGAGTTCGGGCGTCGCGCACGGCGGTCGGCGACGAGAGCGCGGTCAGGACGGAACGCAGTGCGGGCGCGGGAGCCGGGGGTACGTGCAGCGGCATGGTGGGTCGCCTCTCATTCGAAGGCACAGTGGCGCGAGGGCGGGGCGTGGCGGTGCGGACGGCGCTGTCAGCTCGCGAAGGTCAGAGAGGCGGGGGTCCGGAGGGTCTGGGCGGGAGACGGGGGTGAGGAGAGCCGCACGCCGTCTCACGGCTGGATCACTCGACCGCGGGCGCCAACCTGGTTCTGCCTTGTGAAGGGAGTTTATACGACACGGGTTGAGACTATGTTTCGTCTAGCTCTCCCCGGCGGCTCCGGCAAGGGTATTTCCGGTCGGCGATATGCGAAAAAGATGGCGATTTCTCAAAGGGTTCACCGCACTGACCTCGGGCAATGACCGCCGAGCGGTCGGCCCATTCCGGTCGGCGTTTTTCACGAGTTCGCAACCGCGCCGTGATACGCGTTCCCGCGTATTGCCCCGTGAATGTGCCAATGGACACCTCGACCAGAGTAGCGGGCGCCACACGGATCCGGGGCGTTATCGATCGCATCCGCGGGGCATCCTTGCTTGTGGACCGGGACCCCGGCGGCCGATCTTCGGTACGCCATCCGAGGAGGGACGCTTCGATGGGGGAAAAGGTCGTGGCGGGTCAGTTCGACCTGTCCGATCGCCAGCGCTACCGCGAGAAGCTCCGCAGGTGCCTGACAGGCCTGGAGCGACTCCTGGCGGAGAAGCGGTTCGACCGCCCCAAGAACCTCATGGGGCTGGAGATCGAACTCAATCTCGCGGGCGCCGACGGCATGCCGAAAATGTTGAATGCGCAAGTCCTCGAACGCATCGCGAGCCGGGACTTCCAAACGGAACTCGCGATGTTCAATCTCGAAGTGAACATCGCGCCCCACCGGCTGGGGGGGCGGGTTTTCGACCGGCTGGACGAGGAACTGCGCACCTCGCTCTCCTACGCCGACCGCAAGGCCCGGGAGGTGGACGCCGGCATCGTGATGATCGGCATCCTGCCGACGCTCGACCGCGACGACCTCGTGTCGTCCAACCTCTCCGACGTCGACCGCTACGCCCTGCTCAACGATCAGATCGTGGCCGCGCGCGGTGAGGACTTCACCCTCGACATCGACGGCGTGGAGCACCTCAGGTGCACCTCGAAGTCGATCGCCCCGGAGGCCGCGTGCACCTCGGTGCAGCTGCACCTCCAGGTCACGCCGGAACGTTTCCCGGACGTGTGGAACGCGGCGCAGGTCGTCGCCGCCGCGCAGATCGCGGTCGGCGCCAACTCGCCGTTCCTGTTCGGGCGCGAGCTGTGGCGCGAGTCCCGGCCGCCGCTGTTCCAGCAGTCCACCGACACCCGCCCGCCCGAGCTGCAGGCGCAGGGTGTGCGGCCGCGCACCTGGTTCGGTGAGCGCTGGGTGACCTCGGCGTTCGACCTCTTCGAGGAGAACCTGCGCTACTTCCCGGCCCTGCTGCCCATCTGCGACGAGGAGGACCCGCTCGAGGTGCTGGACCGCGGGGGCGTCCCCTCGCTCTCCGAACTCGTCCTGCACAACGGCACGGTCTACCGCTGGAACCGCCCCGTGTACGGCATCGCCGACGGCGTGCCCCACCTGCGCGTGGAGAACCGCGTGCTGCCGGCGGGGCCCACCGTCACCGACGTGATCGCCAACGCGGCCTTCTACTACGGCGTGGTCCGCGCGCTCGCCGAGGACGCCCGCCCGGTGTGGAGCCGGCTGCCCTTCGAGGCCGCCGCCGCCAACTTCGACGCCGCCTGCAAGGACGGCATCGACGCCCGCTTCACCTGGCCCCGGCGAGGACGCCTCGGCGGCCTGGGCGAGGTGGACGCGGTCACCCTGGTGCGGGAGGAGCTGCTGCCGCTCGCCGCGGCCGGGCTGGACGCGTGGGGGATCGAGCCCGCCGACCGGGACCGGTACCTCGGGGTGATCGAGGAGCGCTGCCGGCTCCGGGTGAACGGCGCGTCCTGGCAGGCCGCCACCTTCCACCGGGCGCTGGACGCGGGACTCGGCCGGGAGGAGGCGCTGGCGGCCACCACCCGCCGCTACCGCGACCTGACCAAGCAGGGCGAGCCCGTCCACACCTGGCCGGTCGGGCTGCCGGACCCGGTGCCGACGACGGCCTGACCAGGACGCAGGAGGGACGGACCGGCGCTCCGGGCCCCCGGCCCGCCGCACAGGTACTGCCTTCATACTGATCGGACCGATCGGGGATGTGGAGGCAGGTGTGCAGGCGGAGGCGGCGGGCCCGGGGGCCGATGCGTATCCGGAGCGGACCCTCTCGCGGAGGACGCTGCGCGACGAGACACTGCTCGTCCTCGCGCTGTCCCTCGGCGCGAGCGGGGTGTCGGCGCTGATCAGCTTCATCGGTTCGGTCACCCGGCCGGGCGGACTGAAGGACCAGGCGGCCACCCTCAACGCCTCGGCCGCGCCGGGACGCCCCTGGCTGGACCTCGCCTGGCAGCTGTTCGGCATCACCACCGCGCTGGTGCCGGTGGCCCTGGTCGCCCACCTGCTGCTGCGCGAGGGCTCCGGACTGCGCGCCCTCGGCTTCGACCGTACCCGCCCCTGGTCCGACCTCGGCCGCGGCGCCGCGATCGCCGCGGTCATCGGCAGCAGCGGCATCGCCTTCTACCTGGCCGTGCGCGCTCTCGGCTTCAACCTCACCGTGGTGCCGGAGGCGCTGCCCGAGGTGTGGTGGAAGTACCCCGTGCTGATCCTGTCGGCCGCGCAGAACTCGATCCTCGAAGAGGTGATCGTGGTCGGCTATCTGCTGCGCCGGCTCGACCAGCTCGGCTGGTCGCCCACCGCCTCGATGGCGGGCAGCGCGGTGCTGCGCGGGTCGTACCACCTGTACCAGGGCATCGGCGGCTTCGTCGGCAACATGGTCATGGGCGTGGTCTTCGTCCACCTGTACCGCCGCTGGGGGCGCGTCGGGCCGCTGGTGGCCGCGCACACGCTGCTCGACGTCGGCGCGTTCGTCGGGTACGCGCTGCTGGCCGGGAAGGTGGGCTGGCTGCCGACGGCGTGAGCTGAGGCGAAGGGGGCGTACACCTTGATGTACGCCCCCTTCGCCATGCCTGGGCTCAGACCAGCAGCTCGCCCTCGACGACCGTCACCGCGCGGCCGCCCAGCAGGGTGCGGTCGCCGCGCACCTCGGTGCTGACCAGACCGGAGCGCGGTGAGGCCTGGAGCCCCGTGAGGGCGGCGCGGCCGATCCGCTGTGACCAGTACGGGGCGAGTGCGGTGTGCGCGCTGCCGGTGACCGAGTCCTCGTCGACGCCGACGTTCGGGAAGAAGCAGCGGGAGACGAAGTCGTACGCGGACGCCGGGTCCTCGGCGCGGGCGGTGGCGATGATGCCGCGCTCCGAGTAGGTCATCAGGGCCTTGTGGTCGGGACGCAGGGCACGCACGGTGCCCTCGTCGGCCAGCTCGACCAGCAGGTCGCCGACGTTCGGGCCGGTGTCGAACGCCGCCAGGACGGGCGCGCCGAGGGCTTCCGCGACGCCCTCGGGCACGTCGACGGCGGTGAGCGGGGCGGTGGGGAAGTCCAGGGTGACGGTGCCGTCCTCGGCGGTCTCGGCGACCAGCACGCCGCTGCGGGTGGCGAACCGCACCGGGCCCTTGTGGGCGCCGGTGGTGTGCAGGACGTGCGCGGCGGCGAGCGTGGCGTGGCCGCACATGGCCACCTCGGTGACGGGCGTGAACCAGCGCAGCGCCCAGTCGGCCTCGCCGCCCTCGGGCAGCGGGTGGGCGAAGGCAGTCTCGGGGTGGTTGACCTCCAGGGCGACGTTCTGCAGCCAGGAGTCCTCCGGGAAGGCGTCGAGCAGCAGCACTCCGGCCGGGTTGCCGGAGAAGGGACGGTCGGAGAAGGCGTCGACGATTCGGATGCGCATGACCTGACGGTAGAGGGCGGGCGGGGGGCGGGGATCGGGCCAATTCGCGGGAGGCGGCCTGGTTTCGGGGGGTGCTCGCCGGAACAGCGGCTTGTCGCGCGATCGGTTCCGATATATCGTTGAAGCATCGCAATAGATCAACGATGGAATGGAGTGGTTGCGATGCGTGGCTACGGTCATGAGCACGGACACGGTCATGGGCACGGCGGACCGCGCGGCGGCGGACGGGGCGACTTCGAGCGCCTGCGTGCGGCCTTCGGCCCGTTCGGTCCCGGTGGTCCCGGCGGACCCTGGGGCCCCGGCTTCGGTCACGGCGGCCCCTGGGGCGGCCGAGGGCGCGGCGGGCCCAGGGGGAGGGCGCGGCGCGGTGACGTCCGCGCGTCGATCCTGGCGCTGCTGAAGGACCGCCCGATGCACGGCTACGAGATGATCCAGGAGATCGCCGAGCGCAGCGGCGGGGCGTGGAAGCCCAGCCCCGGCTCGGTCTACCCCACCCTCCAGCTGCTGGAGGACGAGGGCCTGATCGTCAGCGAGTCCGAGGGCGGCAAGAAGCTGTTCTCCCTCACCGAGGCCGGCCGCACGGCCGCCGAGGACGGCCCCGAGGCGCCCTGGGAGGAGGCCTCGCGCGGGGTCGACTGGGAGGCGCTGAGCGAGATCCGGCAGGCCGGGTTCGGCCTGATGGAGGCCTTCGGGCAGGTCTGGAAGACGGGGAACAAGGAGCAGCGGGAGAAGGCCCTCGCGGTCATCAACGAGGCCCGTAAGAAGCTGTATCTGATTCTCGCGGACGAGCACTGAGGCGTCTGTCGCCGGCTGTGCAGAGGCTGAGGGGCGTGTGTCGTGAGGCGTGCGCCCCTTGGGCGTGCGTGCCCTGATCTCGTTCCCAGGGAGGAGATTTCGCCACGCGATGTCCACTTCCTGCGGGACGCCAAGATGCGTCCCGGCGCCGATGTGCCGGGCTCCCGGGGCTGATGAGGTGGGGGATGTGCGATCCCGTATCCCCCGGCAGCAGGCCCAGTGGCCCCAGGCGCAGGCCGCCCGCGGCGCGGACGACGACGCCGGGCTCGGCGCGGAACTGGCGGAGGTCGTGGCCGGCGCCCGGCGCAGGGTCGTCCGGGGCGGCGACCGGCACATCGACACCGCCCATCTGCTGCATTCCCTCCTCGAGTCCGACCCCGAGGTGCGGGCCGCCTTCGGCGACGGGGCCACGGCGGCGCGGCTGCTCGGGTACCTGGTGCAGCGGAGCATCGGGTACGGGCTGAAGTGGCAGGGGAGCGTCGAGGACTCGGGTGGGCTGCCGGTCGTGGAGGGGGTGACCGGGTTCTCGCCGTTGGCGGCGGTGTGTGTGGCGCGGGCGCGGGAGCGGGCCGGTCGGCGGGGTGGTGGTGGCGTCCGCGTCCGGGGGACCGATTTGCTTGCCGCGCTGGTGTCCGATCCGCGGGCGCGGGCCGTTGAGGTGGTGCGGCGGGTCGGGGTGGAGCCGGGGGAGTTGGTGGGGCGGTTGGAGGGGAGTGCGGCGGGTTAGGGGGTGAGGTCTGGGGGGTTTCGCCCCCTCCGCCCCTTCCCTTCCCGTCCCTCGGGGGGCTTCGCCCCCGGACCCCCCTTTGCGCAGTTCCCCGCGCCCCGGAGGGGGTTTCCGTCAGGTGTCTTCGGGGGTGACGGTGCTGTCTCGGGGTGGCATCATGTGGCGGTGTTCATGACTCACCCCAAGGGCATGGGGCTCACCCTCGCGCTGGTGTCCGCCGTGGCCTTCGGCGGGTCCGGTGTCGCCGCCAAGCCGTTGATCGAGGCCGGCCTGGACCCGCTGCACGTCGTCTGGCTGCGGGTGGCGGGCGCGGCCCTCGTGATGCTGCCGCTCGCCGTGCGCCACCGCGCGCTGCTCAGGTGTCGGCCCGCGCTGCTCGCCGGGTTCGGTCTTTTCGCCGTGGCCGGTGTCCAGGCGTGCTACTTCGCCGCCATCTCCCGCATCCCCGTCGGCGTCGCGCTGCTCGTCGAGTACCTCGCGCCCGCTCTCGTCCTCGGCTGGGTGCGGTTCGTGCAGCGGCGACCGGTGACGCGTGCCGCCGCCGTCGGCGTGGTGCTCGCCGTGGGCGGCCTCGCCTGCGTCGTCGAGGTGTGGGCGGGGCTCGGCTTCGACGCCCTCGGACTCGCCCTCGCGCTCGGCGCAGCGTGCTGCCAGGTCGGCTACTTCGTCCTCTCCGACCAGGGCAGCGACAGCGAGGAGTCCCCCGACCCGCTCGGCGTCATCGCGTACGGACTGCTGATCGGCGCAGCCGTGCTCACCGTGGTGGCGCGGCCCTGGTCCATGGACTGGTCCGTGCTCACCGGCACCGCCGCGATGGACGGCACGCCCGTCGCCGCGTTCCTGCTGCTGGGGTGGATCGTGCTCGTCGCCACGGTCGCCGCGTACGTCACCGGCGTGCTCTCGGTCCGCCGGCTCTCGCCGCAGGTGGCGGGCGTCGTCGCCTGTCTGGAGGCGGTCATCGCGACCGTCCTCGCCTGGGTGCTGCTCGGCGAGCACCTGTCGGCGCCGCAGATCGCCGGCGGCGTGGTCGTCCTCGCCGGCGCCCTCATCGCCCAGTCCTCCGCCCCCGCGAAGACCCCCGAGGAACCCGTCGCGAGCGGCGGTCCCGAACGGGAGTTGTCCGCCCCCGGAACCACCGCCTAAGGTGCTGATCATGCATACGCACGCACGTGTTCTTCCGCCTCCGGCCGCCTGAGGCGGGCCCTCCGGCGCCTGCGCCCGGCAGCGAGCCGGGCCTCGCGGTGCTGCCCGCAGACGAGGTCCCCGGACCCCGATCCGGCCCCTGTGGGGCCTGAGCCGGGCTCCCTTCCGAACTTCCGCGCCCACGCCGACGCGTGGTGCGCGCCTCTGCGGAGAGAGAACACGTGTCGAACAACGTCTCCAACCTGCCCGTCGGGCGTGGCCTGATCTACCTCGTCGTCGCCGGCGCCGCCTGGGGCACCGCGGGCGCCGCGGCCTCGCTGGTGTACCGCACCAGCGACATGGGTCCCATCGCCCTGTCCTTCTGGCGCTGCGCCGTCGGACTCGCCGTGCTGTACGCGGCGCGCCTGCTGGTCGGGCGGCGTTCCCGGGTGGCTACCGCTCCGGCGCCGCTGGGCCGCCGGGTCGGCCGGGCGACGGCCACCGGCGTAGGACTCGCGGTGTTCCAGACCGCCTACTTCGCCGCCGTGTCGGCGACCGGACTCGCCGTCGCCACCGTCGTCACCCTCGGCGCCGGTCCTGTGCTGATCGCCGTCGGGGCCCGGCTCACCATGGGCGAGCGACTCGGACGCGGCGGGCTCGCCTCCGTCGCGGGCGCGCTCACCGGGCTCGTGGTGCTCGTCCTCGGCGGCGGGGACGCGACAGTGGACCCGCTCGGCGTCCTGCTCGCCCTGCTGTCCGCCACCGGCTACTCCGCGATGACCCTGCTCACGCGGTGGTGGGGGCGGGGCGGCGGCACCGACTCCTCCGGCGCGACCGTCGGGGCGTTCGCCGTCACCAGCGTGGTGCTGCTGCCGCTCGCGGCGGTGGAAGGGCTGGTGCCGCACACCGACGCGCCCGGTGCGCTGCTGCTTCTGCTCGCCTACGTCGCGACCGTGCCGACCGCGCTGGCCTACGGCCTCTACTTCGCGGGCGCCGCGGTCGTACGGTCGGCGACCGTTTCCGTGATCATGCTCCTCGAGCCGGTCAGCGCGGCTGTGCTGGCTGTGGCGGTGCTGGGCGAGCGGCTCACGCCGGCCACGGTGACCGGCACCCTGCTGATGCTGGGTTCGGTGGCGGGCCTGGCGGCGGGGGAGGCCCGGGACGCGCGGGCGGCCCGCAGGGCGCCGGGGGAGACCGTGCCGGCGTGAGGTGAGCGAGGGGCGCCCCTGCCGTCGACCGGGGCACCGGCGCGCTCAACCGCCCGTCGGCCCGACCCTCAAGACGTGCCCCCGGGCTGCCGCGTCCCGGGCTCGCCCCCGGTCCGCCAGGCCGACCGCGATGCGGTCGCGGACCGCCTGTGACCGCTTGCCCGCGTACTTGAACTTCGCCCGCACCTCGGTCACTTCCAGACGCAGGCCGCGGATGCCGGGCAGGAGCCTGCCGTACGGGGCCTCGCCGGCCGCGGCCTTCGCCGAGCCGCCCTCCGGCTGGAAGTGGCCGACCTGGCGGTTCAGGAGGGTCGCCTTCTCCGCCGGGCCGTCCACGACGTGGGCGCGGCAGCGGAGCTGGACCGCCGCGTACAGGCTTGTCGGTACGCCGTGTTCGGGCGGGGTACCCGGGTCCGCCTGCCAGGGGCCGGGGACGAACGCGTAGTCGTCGACCACGCTCAGCAGGACGTCCGGGGCCGCCTCGATCGCGGACCAAAGGGGGTTGGGGCGGGCCAGGTGGGTGACCGCCTCGCCGCGCTCGGCGTCGTAGGCGAAATGCAGGGGCTGGACCAACGGCGGTTCGCCGGGTGGGCCGTTGACGGCGAGCTGGCCGAAGTCGTGGGTGGTGAGCCACCGTTGCCAGGTGTCGTCGTGGGGCGCGTCCCAGGGGTGGATCAGCATCACAGGGCCTTGAGGTAGCCGGGGACCTCCGTGCCGGGGGCCAGTTCCGGGGCGGGCTCGGGGGTGCCGTAGGCCGTGCGGACCGGGAGGACGCCCGCCCAATGGGGCAGGGACAGGTCCTCGGGCTCGTCGTTGACGCCGCCCGTGCGCACCTTGGCGGAGACCTCGTCCAGCCGCAGGCGGAGCACGGCCGTGGCGGCCAGTTCCTTCTTGTCGGCGGGGCGGGAGTCGGCGGCGCGGCCCGGTACGACATGGTCGACGAGGGCGTCGAGCGCCTGCCGCTTCTCCTCCGGGTCGGTCACGTCGTATGCCGTGCCGTGCACCACCACGGAGCGGTAGTTGATCGAGTGGTGGAAGGCGGAGCGGGCCAGCACCAGGCCGTCGACATGGGTGACCGTGAGGCATACCGGGAGCCCCTGTGCGGACCGTCCGGCCGTGCGCAGCGGGCGGGAGCCGGTGGAGCCGTGGACGTAGAGGACCTCGCCGACGCGGCCGTAGAGCGTCGGCAGGACGACCGGGGCGCCGTCACGGACGAAGCCGAGATGGCAGACGTAGGCCTCGTCGAGTATCGCGTGCACCAGGTCCTTGTCGTACGACGCGCGCTGCGGGGCGCGGGTGGGGACGGTGCGCTCGGTGGGCGTGTAGGAGGTCTCGGTTTCCTGCTGCGGCTGGGGCCCCTGCATGGCCAACTCCATTGCACTAGTGCATAATGTGGTTTGTGCTAGGAGAGTATCGGATCAGTGGGCGGCGTGCAGCGGAGATTTCCGCGAGCATCGAGCGGGCGGTGGGGGAGGGCGCCCTGCAGCCGGGCGAACTGCTGCCCCCCATGAGGGAGTTGGCCGAGCGGCTCGGGGTGAACCCGAACACCGTGGCGGCCGCGTACCGGACCCTGCGCGAGCGCGGGGTCATCGAGACGGCCGGCCGGCGGGGCAGCCGGGTGCGGCCCAAGCCGGCCACCACCGCCCGCGAGATGATCCGGGTCGAGGTCCCGCCGGGTGTACGCGACCTGTCCGACGGCAACCCGGACCCCGCGCTGCTGCCCCCGCTGGCCGGGGCGTTCGCGGCGGCCGCGGCGCAGGGCGACAAGGAGCCGGTGCTGTACGGGCACGCGCCCGTCGACCCCGAGCTGGAACGGCTGGCGCGGGCCGGACTGGACGCGGACGGGGTGCCGGGCGGGCCGATCGCCGTCACCTCGGGTGCGCTGGACGCGGTGGAGCGGGTGCTCGCCGCCCATCTGCGGCCGGGGGACGCGGTGGTGGTCGAGGACCCGGGGTGGGGGAGCCTGCTGGACCTGGTGCCGGCGCTCGGCCTGCGCACCGTGCCGGTGGCCGTGGACGACGAGGGCCCGCTGCCGGTGGACGTACGCAGGGCGCTGGAGGGCGGGGCGCGGGCGCTGATCGTCACCGACCGCGCGCAGAACCCGACGGGTGCCGCGCTGAGCGCCGAGCGGGCGGACGCGTTGCGGGCGGTGCTCGCCGAACATCCCGAGACGCTCCTGATCGAGGACGACCACGGGCACCACATCGTCGACCTCCCGCTGCACCCCCTCGCGGGCGTCACCCACCGCTGGGCCTTCTCCCGCTCGGCCGCGAAGGCGTACGGTCCCGACCTGCGCCTCGGGATCCTCACCGGCGACGCGCTCACCCTCGACCGGGTACGCGGCCGGCAGCGCCTCGGTCCCGGCTGGGTCAGCCTGACCCTCCAGCGCGCGGTGGCACGGCTGTGGGCCGGCGGCGCGGTGGACCCGACGGCCGTCGCGGCCCGCTACGGGCAACGCCGGGACGCGCTGGCCGCGGCGCTCGGCCGGCGCGGGGTCGAGGCGCACGGGTGCAGCGGCATGAACCTGTGGGTGCCGGTCCCCGACGAGACGGGCGCGGTCGCCCGCCTCCTGCACGCCGGCTGGGCGGTGGCCCCCGGAGCCCGCTTCCGGATGAACACGCCCCCGGGCATCCGCGTCACCGTGTCCACCCTGACGGACGCGGAGATCGAGCCGCTGGCGGAGGCGATCGCGGCGGCCGTGCGGCCGGGGGACGGGGGCCGGCGGACGTACGCGTGAGGCGCGCCCCCACTCCCGGACCCGGGGCACCCCGCCCCGGTCACCCCCTCCGCTTCGGCTTCACCTGCGTCAGCGCCGCACCCGCCAGCACCACCGCCGCCCCCACCGGTGTCGACCACGTCAGGGTCTCGCCCAGCAGCAGGATGCCCGCCGCTGCCGCGATCACCGGGACGAAGTAGGTGACCATCTGGCCCGTCGTCGGGCCGACCTCGGCGACGATGCCGTACTGGATGAGGACCGCCAGGCCCGTGCCGAGCGTGCCCAGGGCGGCGATCGCGAGCAGCGGGCCGAGCGACAGGCTCGACGGCACCGACGTGAACAGCGGGGTCACCACCGCCAGTTGGACCGTCGCGAGCAGCAACTGGCCGCCCGTCAGGGAGAGGTGCGACGCGCTGCTGCCGGCGAGGGTGCGGCGGACGTAGATCCAGCCGACGGGATAGCTCAGGGAGGCGAGCAGGGCGAGGGTCGTGCCGCGTGCGTCCAGGCCGTGGAAGCCCTGCCAGGCCCCGAGCACGGTCAGCACCCCCAGGAAGCCGAGGCCCAGGCCGGCCACCCGCACCCGGGTCGGCCGGTCCTCGCGCAGGGCGACGAGGGACAGCGCCATGCCCCACAGCGGGGAGGTCGCGTTGCAGATGCCGGCCAGGGTGGACGGGATGGTCAGCTCCGCGAAGGCGAACAGCGAGAACGGCAGCGCGTTGAGCAGGAAACCGGCGACCGCCAGATGCATCCAGGTACGGGCACCCCGCGGCAGCCCCTCCCGCCGTACCGCCATGGCGACCGCCAGCACGGCCGTGCCGAACGCCAGGCGTCCCAGGGTGACCTGGAAGGGGGCGTAGCCCTGGGTGCCGACCTTGATGAGGAGGAAGCTGAAGCCCCAGATCAGGGAGAGGGCGGCGAAACGGAGGCGCCAGTCCAGGCGCGGGCGGGAAGGGGCGGGGACGCCTGCGGATCCGGTGGGATCCGGCGCGGTGGTGGTCGCGGTGACACTGCTCATGCCGGTAACGATGCGACAGAGTCACCTCGTAGCACAATCGAGAAATCGCACCCGGTATCTCGTAGCATCGCTTACATGTTGAATCTGGAGCGCCTGCGCACCCTCGACGCCCTCGCCCGGCACGGCTCGGTCAGCGGTGCGGCGGAGGGGCTGCACATCACCACCTCCGCCGTCTCGCAGCAGATGGCCAAGCTGGAGCGCGAGGTGGGACAGCGGCTCCTCGCCAAGCACGGGCGCGGGGTGCGGCTCACGGACGCCGGCCGGCTGCTCGCCGAGCACGCCGCGCGCATCCTGTCCCAGGTGGAGCTGGCCCAGGCCGACCTGGAAGCCCAACGCGGGCAGGTCGCGGGCGAGCTGCGGATCTCCGCCTTTCCGACCGCCGCGCGCGGGCTGTTCCCGGCCGCGCTCGCCGACTTGAAGGAACGCCATCCGGCGCTGCGGGTGCGGTCGCGGGAGCTGGAGCCCGAGAACGGCATCCGGGGCGTCGTCCGCGGCGACCTCGACCTCGCGGTGGTGCTCGACTGGTACAACAAGCCGATGCCGCTGCCCGACGGGCTGGTCAAGGCGCTGCTGCTGGACGACCCGGCCGACGTGGCCCTGCCGGCCGACCATCCGCTCGCCGGACGGGACGAGATCGACCTCGCCGAGCTGGCCGAGGACGAGTGGATCACCTGGGGCGAGGGCGAGTTCTGCCACGAGTGGCTGATGTTCACCCTGCGTTCCAAGGGCGTCGAGCCGATCGTCGCGCACCGCGCCGCCGAGAGCCACACCCAGCTCAACCTGGTCGCGGCGGGGCTCGGGGTGTGCGTGGCACCCCTGCTGGGACGCGACCCGCTGCCCGGCGGGGTGGTGACCGTGCCGCTGCGGCAGCGGGTCCGGCGGCACGTGTTCGTCGTCTGGCGCGCCGACGCGGACCGCCGCCCGTCGATCCGGGCGGCGGTACGGGCGCTGCGGGCGGCGGGGGAGCGGGTCGGGGGCACTCCGGCGGGCGGCGCGCCCGAGTCCGCCGGCGGGGTCCCTCAGGCGGCCGCCGTCAGGACGGCTGCGCCAGCTTCCTGAAGTCCCAGGACACGATCTTCTCCGGGGTCAGCCGAAGCCACGCGTGCCGTCCGTCGTGCGGCATCTCGTCCATCCCGAAGTTCTTACGGGCGAACAGCGTCTCCGGCACGTCCAGTTCCGCCCGCAGCTCGCCGGTGCGCGGGATCTCGCCCACGAACTCCACCCGCCCCGACAGCTCGGCGCCGCGCAGCTCGTCGTACTCCTCGCCCGTGTCGACCACGATCGCCACCCTCGGGTCGCGCCGCAGGTCCGCGAACCGCCTGCTGCGCACCACGGAGTACAGCCACATCGAGACGCCGTCCCACACGAACCACAGCGTGCTCACGTGCGGCATGCCGTCGGCGGACACCGTGGCGACCCGGCAGGTGCGCTGCTCGGTGAGGAAGTCGTCCAGCTCCCCGGGCGTCATCATGATCTTGCGACCCCGGCGCTGTGTGGCGGTCATACGGCCCCTTCTGC
Organism: Streptomyces cellulosae; assembly: GCA_014655195.1. Classification (GTDB taxonomy): domain Bacteria; phylum Actinomycetota; class Actinomycetes; order Streptomycetales; family Streptomycetaceae; genus Streptomyces; species Streptomyces cellulosae. Next base: position 34,365 of record BNBH01000031.1, read on the forward strand.
TGTCGTGCTGTGCGTGTGCCGTGCACGTATTCCCCCATCGTGCACGGGTCCGGCGGTTCAGGCGAGGGTGATGGAGTCGCCGTCGACGGTGATCCGCACCTCCGGCAGCGGCTTGGTCGCGGGACCGCTGCTGACGCTGCCGTCGGTGACGGAGAAGTTGCTGTTGTGGCAAGGGCAGTTGATGAGCCCGTCGGAGACGCTCTTCACCGCGCAGCCCTGGTGGGTGCAGGTCGCGGAGTACGCTTTGAACTCGCCCGCCGACGGCTGCACGACCACCACCTTCTGGTCGGCGAACACCTTGCCGCCGCCCTCGGGGATGTCGGCGGTCGAGGCGAGCGGCGTGCCGCCGGCGGCGTCGCCGCCGGAACTCCCGCCCGTGCCGCCGCCGTTCGCGGCGTCGTCGGCCGCGCCGCCGGACGGTGCCGGGGCGGCGGACGCGTCGTCGTCGGAACCTCCGCACGCGGTGAGCGCCACGGCGAGGCCGGCGGCCCCCGCGGCCGCCACCACCGTGCGGCGGGCGGGTCCCGATGCGGGCTGGAACGATACGGTCATGCCGGTGTGTCCCTTCCGGGGATGAAGCGTGATCTGGAAACAGGTACGGTCGGCGGGCCCGGACCGTTCAGGCAGTGCCGAGAGCTTCGCCTGCGTGCGGTCGGAGGGGCGTAAGCCACAGCTGTCGGTTGCCTGTCGCTCGTCGGCGGCGCGTCGCCGGGCCGCCTCCGACGTGCGGCGACACGCCAGTAGCCTGGGGCGATGCTCAAGGAAGTCATCGCGACCCGATTCATCGCGCCGCTGCGCGAGGGCGGCTCGCTCCCCGGACTGATCGAGGCGGACGACCTCGGCACCTACGCGCTGAAGTTCACCGGCGCCGGACAGGGCCGCAAGACGCTCGTCGCCGAGGTGGTCTGCGGGGAGCTGGCCCGCCGGCTGGGGCTGCGGGTGCCTCGCCTGGTCACCGTCGAGCTCGACCCGGTGCTCGGGCTCGGCGAACCCGACCCGGAGGTGCAGCAGTTGCTGAAGTCCAGCGGCGGCACCAACCTCGGGACGGACTTCCTCTCCGGCGCCCTCGGCTTCGACCCGCTCGCCTTCGAGGTCAGCCCCGAGGAGGCGGGGCGGATCGTCTGGTTCGACGCGCTGGTCAACAACGTCGACCGCTCCTGGCGCAACCCCAACATGCTGCGCCTGCGCGGCGAACTGTGGCTCATCGACCACGGCGCGACCATGATCTGGCACCACAACTGGCCCGGCGCCGAGGCCTCCGCCGCCCGCCCCTACGACGCCTCCGACCACGCGCTGCGGGGGTGCGCGCCGGACGTCGCCGCCGCGGCGGCCGACCTCGCCCCGCGCGTCACCGAGGAGCTGCTCGCCGAGGTCACCGCCCAGGTCCCCGACGTGTGGCTGGCCGGAGAACCCGGCTTCGACAACCCCGACGAGCTCCGGCGCGCCTACGCCCGCCCGCTGCTCGCCCGCGTCGCCGGCATCCACGACCGCATCGAGGGCCTCGAGGGGGACCGGTGAGCGACCTGCACGTCTACGAGTACGCGGTGCTGCACGTCGTGCCGCGCATCGAACGCGGCGAACGCATCAACGCGGGGGTGCTGGTGTACTGCCGGCCCCTCTCCTACGTCGGCGCCCGCACCCACCTCGACGAGGGGCGCCTGCTCGCCCTCGACCCCGCCGCCGACGTCCCCGGCGTACGGGCCGCCCTGCGTGCCGTCGAGGGCGTCTGCGCGGGCGGCGACGCGGCGGGCCAGGCGGCTTACGACGACCCCGGCCGCCGCTTCCGCTGGCTGATCGCCCCCCGCTCGACGATCGTCCAGCCGGGCCCGGTCCACACGGGGCTTACGGCGAACCCGGGTGCGGAGACGGAGCGGCTGCTGGACCTGCTGGTCCGGTAGGGGCGGGGTCGCTGCGGGGTCGCTGCGCCGGCGGGGGCCGGAAGGCGTGCCTTTCGGGCGGTGCCGCCCGGTTCCCCGAAGGCGGGCGGCCCGCCGGCCCCGGAGCCCGCTGCTGTCGCGGCCGGTGAGTGGGCTGCCGCGGGCGCGTCGGATGCGCCGGCGCGCTGGGCGCGGCCGCTGTTGCACCGGAGAGCGAGGCGCCGCGCGGTCGCGCTCTGCCGGGGACGCGCCGTCGTCGGCGGCAGATGGCATCCCCGGCGGGCTGTACGCGTGGGTGTGATGCCCGGACGGCTTCGGAGTGGCGTGTTCGCGCCCTGCTCCAGGAGCTGGCATTGCCGCCGACGGGCGTCGTTGCTCAGGCGGCCGGGTCGCGCTGCCTGGGCGGCTGTGAGGCCGTGTGGCTGAGCCCGGCTCGAAAGCCGGTGTTGCCGAGGGCAGGCGCCGCTGCACGAAGGCTGGGCCGCGGTGCGGAGGGGTGACTCCGGGGCCGCGCGTTCGCGCTGTGCTCCGGAGCTGACGGGTCACCGACGGCAGGCGTCTCGCCCGACGAGTACCCGCTGTGGCCGCGCCCGGGCGGCTCCGACGCCGCGCGTTCGCGCCCCGCCCAGGCAGCCGGTGACGCCATCGGCTCGAGAGGGCCTGGGACACCGCACCGGCCGCCGGAGTGCCGATACCGGTCGGCCTCGACGCCGCGCACGGCGCGGGCATTGCGTCGGGGCGGCCCGAAGTGCCGCGCCCCGCCTTCAGCTGCGCCGGCGCCGGATCACCCATCCCGTGGCCAGCAGCGCGCCGCCGGCGAACGTCGCGCCGATGCCGAGGTCCCAGTTCGTCGGGCCGTCCGTCGAGGCGCCGCCCAGGCCGCCCTGGACGCCGAGTGTCGGCGTGGGGGCGGCGGAGGTGGGCGACGGGGACGCCGTCGCGGTGGCCGTGGGTGTGGCGGTCCTCGTCGGCGTCACCGTTCGCGTCGGTGTGACCGTCCGCGTCGGCGTCGCCGTGGGCCGGGCCGGTGAGGCCGTGGCGGTACGCGTGCGGGTCGGTGTCGGCGTCGGCGGGCGGGTGGTCGGGGCCGGGCGGAACGTCGAGGACGTCAGGCCGCGGCGCGGGAGCGCCTCGCAGGCGATGCCGTCGTCCGGGCCCGGGTCCTCGTCGAGGCGGTGCGGATCACTGCGGTCCATGTCGAAGAAGGTCTGCGCGTCCTCCTGGTAGGTGAAGTCGGCGCAGTCCAGGTCCTGGGCGTGGGCGATGTCGGCCATCGGCACGACCGCGGCGAGCGCGATCAACGTGCCTATGGCACCGGTGCGACGGCGCATCGGGCGCCTCCTTTCCGGCCGCGGGAGCTCGCGCTTCGACGCTAGGTTCCGCCCGCCCCGACGGCGCGCAGCGCTGGGCCGATCGGGTACCGGGGAGGCGAACGGGACCCCGGACGGGCCCACCCCGCCGCGGGGAATGGATCACACACGCGCGGTGCGCCGTTGACACCGGGTGCCAGGGCTTCTAGCGTCACGTCTGCTGAAGGTACTAAGCGGTCGCTCACCGATTCGAGCCGGCCGCAGGAGCCGCATCCCAAGGGCGAGGAGAAGCAGCAATGTCCACCACTGAGCAGCGGGTCGCGGTCGTCACCGGCGCCGCGCGCGGCATCGGCGCCGCCACCGCCGTACGACTGGCCGCCGAGGGCCGCGCGGTCGCCGTGCTGGACCTCGACGAGGCCGCCTGCAAGGACACCGTCGAGAAGATCACCGCCGCTGGCGGCAAGGCGATCGCGGTCGGCTGCGACGTCTCCGACGAGGCGCAGGTCGAGGCGGCCGTCGCGCGCGTTGCCGAGGAACTCGGCGCGCCGACGATCCTGGTCAACAACGCGGGCGTCCTGCGCGACAACCTGCTGTTCAAGATGAGCGTCTCCGACTGGGACACCGTCATGAACGTACACCTGCGCGGCGCCTTCCTGATGTCGAAGGCCTGTCAGAAGCACATGGTGGACGCCGGCTTCGGCCGCATCGTCAACCTGTCGTCCTCCTCCGCGCTCGGCAACCGCGGCCAGGTCAACTACTCCGCCGCCAAGGCCGGTCTCCAGGGCTTCACCAAGACCCTCGCCAAGGAGCTCGGCAAGTTCGGCGTCACCGCCAACGCCGTCGCCCCCGGCTTCATCGCCACCGAGATGACCAAGGCCACCGCCGACCGTGTCGGCATGGGCTTCGAGGACTTCAAGGCCGCCGCCGCCACCCAGATCCCCGTCGCCCGCGTCGGCGAGCCCGCGGACGTCGCCAACGCCATCGCCTTCTTCACCGCGGACGCGGCAGGCTTCGTCTCCGGCCAGGTGCTGTACGTGGCCGGCGGACCGCTCGACTAAAGGACCCGGACATGACGACAGTGGAACCCACCGGCAAGGTCGCCCTGATCACGGGCGCCAGCCGCGGCATCGGCTACGGCGTCGCGGAGGCGCTGGTCGCCCGCGGCGACCGGGTCTGCATCACCGGACGCAACGAGGACGCCCTGAAGGAGGCTGTGGAGCAGCTCGGCGCCGACCGGGCGATCTACGTGGCCGGCAAGGCGCACGACGAGGCCCACCAGGCGCTCGCCGTCGAGCGTGTCATGGAGGCCTTCGGCCGGGTCGACCACCTGGTCAACAACGCGGGCACCAACCCGGTGTTCGGCCCCGTCGCCGACCTCGACCTGAACGTGGCGCGCAAGGTCTTCGAGACCAACGTGATCTCGGCGCTGGGCTTCGCCCAGAAGACCTGGCACGCCTGGCAGAAGGACAACGGCGGCACGATCGTCAACATCGCCTCCGTCGCGGGCGTCGCCCCCTCGCCCTTCATCGCCGCGTACGGCGTCAGCAAGGCCGCGCTGATCAACCTCACCCAGCAGCTGGCGCACGAGTTCGCGCCGAAGGTGCGGGTCAACTCCATCTCCCCGGCCGTGGTGAAGACCAAGTTCGCCCAGGCGCTGTACGAGGGCCGCGAGGAGGAGGCAGCCGCGTCCTACCCGCTCGGCCGGCTCGGCGTGCCGTCCGACATCGGCGGCGCGACCGCGTTCCTCACCTCGGAGCAGTCGGCCTGGGTCACCGGCCAGAACCTGGTCGTCGACGGCGGCATCTTCCTCAACGCCGGCGTCGGCTGACCCGTACATCCGGATGCGCGGGCGTACGCCCGGATCGGTGCGCCCGCCTTCGTACGCCCGGATCCGCGCACCACGCGTGCGCACCGGTCACCACCGCCCCGTCCGCCACGGACGCCGTTGACGAAAACGGCGTCCGTGGCGGCGATGTGGGCACGAAACGCCCCTGACAACGTAGTCATCCGCCAGTTGATCTCACGGCCCGTTCCCAGGAGGGTCAGCCGGTGTGTCACTGCGGTATCGTTCGCCGACCCTTGGTATGGCAGATCGAGGAGCGTGCGCGTGTTCAACCGGAATCGGTGCCTGCGGCGGGTGGCGGCCATCGCGTCCATATCGTCCCTGCTGACCGGATGCGGAGTTCTGTCGTCCGACAGCCCTGAGGACGAGGGCCCCATCGTCGTGGGAACCACCAGCTCGCCGAGCACGCTGGATCCTGCCGCGTCCTGGGACAGCTCCTGGGAGCTGTTCCGCAACATCTACCAGACACTGCTGAGTTACCCGATCGGCGCGACGACCCCGCAGCCGGACGCGGCGGAGAACTGCGAGTTCTCCGACACCTCCAACCAGGTGTTCCGCTGCGAGCTGCGCGAGGGCCTCACCTTCTCCGACGGCGGCACACTGGACGCGAAGGCGGTCAAGCACTCGATCGACCGCATCCGACAGATCAACGTCAACGGCGGTCCCGCCGGTCTGCTGGGCAGCCTCGAGCGGGTCCAGGCGCCCAGCGAGCGCGAGGTGGTCTTCTACCTCAACAAGCCCGACGCCACCTTCCCGTTCGTGCTCGCGACCCCCGCGATGTCGATCGTCGACCCCGACTCCTACCCCGCCGGAACGCTCCGCGAGGACAAGAGCGTCGTCGGATCGGGCCCGTACACCCTCCAGTCGTACGAGGAGGGCAAGGAGGCCCGGCTGGTCCGCAACGACAAGTACAAGGGGTACGCCGAGCGGAAGAACGACGCGGTCACCATCCGCTACTACCAGGACTCCGGCGAGATGGTCCAGGCGCTGCGCGACAAGCGCATCGACCTCACCTACCGCGGTCTGGCCGCCGGCGACATCGTCGAGCTGCAGGGCAGGACCTCCAAGGAGGAGGAGATCCAGCTCATCGACGGCACCGGCACCGACATCAACTACCTGGTGTTCAACCCGAAGGACCCGTGGGCCGGCAAGAAGGCCGTGCGCCAGGCCATCGCGCAGCTCGTCGACCGCGCCGCCATCGCGCACAAGGTCTACAAGGACACCGTCGACCCGCTGTACTCGATGGTCCCCAAAGGCCTGACCGGACACACCACCGGCTTCTTCGACGACTTCGGCGAGCCCGACGCCGGCAAGGCCGAGGAGATCCTCCGCGACGCCGGCATCACCGAGAAGGTGCCGCTCACCCTCTGGTACACCTCGGACCGCTACGGCTCCGAGACCGCCCTGGAGTTCAAGGAGCTCGAGCGGCAGCTGGAGACGTCCGGGCTGTTCGACGTCACGCTGAAGAGCCGCCCTTGGAAGACCTACGTCGAGGGCTACCAGAAGGGCGAGTACCCGGTGTTCGGCCGCGGCTGGTTCCCCGACTTCCCGGACGCCGACAACTTCATCGCCCCGTTCGTCGGCAAGCAGAACGCGCTCGGCACGCCGTACGAGAACAAGAAGATCGTCAACGACCTGCTGCCCAGCTCCCGCCGCGAGAGCGACCGGGGCAACGTGGTGAAGCAGTTCGAGGAGGCCCAGCAGCTCCTCGTGAACGACGCCCGGCTGCTCCCGCTGTGGCAGGGCCGGCAGTACGTGGCGGCGAGCCGGGAGATCTCGGGCGCCGAACGCGCCCTGGACCCCTCCACGATCATGATGATGTGGCAGCTCTACCGGAAGACGAGCTGGTAGAGCGCGCGGACAGCCGGCCGCGAGGCCGGCTGTCAGTGGTCGCCGGTAGGTTCGGAGAACCGGAAACGACCAAGTGAGCAAGGGAATCGACGTGACCGACATCGCCATGCTGCCCGAGTCCTGGCGCGGGGTTCTGGGTGACGAGCTGCAGCAGCCCTACTTCAAGGAGCTGACCGAGTTCGTCGAGGAGGAGCGGGCGCGCGGTCCCGTCTACCCGCCCCGCGAGGAGGTCTTCGCGGCCCTGGAGGCGACGCCGTACGACGAGGTGAAGGTCCTGGTGCTCGGCCAGGACCCGTACCACGGGGAGGGCCAGGGGCACGGGCTGTGCTTCTCCGTCCGGCCCGGGGTGAAGATCCCGCCGTCCCTGCGGAACATCTACAAGGAGCTGCACGCCGACCTGGGCACGCCCGTCCCGGACAACGGCTATCTGATGCCGTGGGCCCGGCAGGGCGTGCTGCTGCTCAACGCGGTGCTGACGGTCCGCGCGGGCGAGGCCAACTCGCACAAGGGGCGGGGCTGGGAGCTGTTCACCGACGCGGTGATCCGCGCGGTGGCGAACCGTCCCGACCCGGCGGTCTTCGTGCTGTGGGGCAACTACGCGCAGAAGAAGCTGCCGCTGATCGACGAGAGCCGGCACGTGGTGGTGAAGGGGGCGCACCCCTCGCCGCTGTCCGCGAAGAAGTTCTTCGGCTCGCGGCCGTTCTCGCAGATCGACGAGGCGGTGGCGGCGCAGGGGCACCAGCCGATCGACTGGACCATCCCGAACCTGGGCTGATCCGCCCCGGCCGGTGACACCGGGGTACCGCGCCTTCGCACCCGACCGCACCCCGTATGTCGCGGGGGCGGCCTGCCTGTCCGGAATCGTCCCCGTCTGCGGTTAGCGTCGGGGACGACGGCGGGCGACAGCGGGTGACGGTGCGGAGGACGCGGTGACGGAGCGACAGGAACAGGCGGCGCCGGACGCCCTGCTCACCCGGATCGGCCAGGTCGTGATGCTGCACCACGCGGGGGACCGGGAGGAGGCCCGGCACCGCTTCCTCGGCCTGTGGGCGGAGATCGGCGAGCACGGCGACCCGCTGCACCGCTGCACCCTCGCCCACTACCTCGCCGACACCCAGGACGACCCCGAGGACGAACTGGCCTGGGACCTGCGGGCGCTCACGGCGGCCGAGGAGGCCGGCGGCACCCCGGCCCACGACAACGCCCCGGCGGCGCGTGCCCTGTACCCGTCGCTGCATCTCAATCTGGCCGCCGACTACGTCCGCCTCGGCCGCCCCGACGCCGCCCGCGCCCATCTGGACCGGGCCCGGGGCGCCGCCCGCACCCTCGCCGACGACCGCTACGGCGAGGGCGTACGGGCCGCGATCCGACGGCTGGAGGCGCGGCTGGGGGAGGACGGGATGCCGCCCGGGGGACAGGGACCGCCCCGGCAGAGGTGAGGCGGGGCGCGGCTCAGCGGCCGTAGGTGTCCCGGCAGATGTGCGCCTGCGGGCTGTCCGCCGGCCAGCCTCCGTACTCCCTGCCCAGAGCGCAGACGTCCGAGCCGCCGGAGGTGCCCCCGGGCAGGGACCCGCCGCCGCCCGGGAGCTGGGCCGGCGGACGCGGCGCCGGTGCGCGCCGGGTCGGCTGCGACCGCTCAGGGCCGCGGGGCTGCTGAATGCGCGGCGCCTGCCCGTTGCGCGCGTCGGAGGGCACGTCCCTCTTCGGCGGCTCGGTCTTCGGGGTGGGCCGCTTCGACGGCGACGCCTCGGGGGAGTCGGCCGGAACCCGCTGCAGGGCCTCGCGGGCCGGGGCCTGCACGACCGGCGAGGCGTCGCGCCCCGCCGCCTCGTGCCCGGCACCCGGCGGCGGCGCGGTCGCCGGGCCCGGTGCGAGGGGACGCTGGACCGTCACACAGCCCGAGAGGGCGGCGACCGCCACGGTCACCAGAAGCGTTGCTGTGGTCGTCGTTCGCTGCACCCCCGCCACTTTGCTGGCTCGGCCCGCCGGCCGGTGGACGGACAGGCACGACGGTCCCCCGCACGGGTGATGTCCGCCCACCTTCGAGGGCCCCGCCGGTGCGGCGGGTGACGTCACTCGCCGGTGGCGCCGTCGATCGCCTCCCGGATCAGGTCCGCGTGTCCGTTGTGCCGTGCGTACTCCTCGATCATGTGCGTGTGGATCCAGCGCAGGGAGCACGGCTCGGCGTGCGAGTGATGCCGGTTCCGGGAGCGCTCGTCGAGGGAGTGGCCGGCCGCGTTGCGCCGGGCGGCCGCGATCTCCGCCTGCCAGGTCTCGTAGGCGTCCTTCCAGGTGTCCGCCTCGCCGGGGTGGAACTCCCCGTCCGGGTCGTGCTCCCCGAAGTAGATCGGCGGCGCGTCCTCACCGGCGAACACCCGCCGGAACCAGGAGCGTTCCACCTCCGCCATGTGCCGCACCAGCCCCATCAGCGACAACGCCGACGGCGCCACGGAGGCGGCCCGCAACTGCTCGTCGCTCAGCCCCTCGCACTTCCAGGCGAGCGTCGCGCGATGGTAGTCGAGCCACCCTTCGAGCATGGTCCGTTCGTCGGCGTTCTGCGGGGGTTCACTGCGCTGGGTCGTCATCCGGGCATCCTTTCCTGCTGACGTGGGCGTCACACCAGGGCTTGTACGGTGCCGCTGTGTCGCGGGGGCGCCGAATCCGCGTGCGTGGGCCGCCTCGCCCCGAGGACACTGCGGCGCATGAGCCGTGGCATCCTCCGGGCATCGCAGGAACGGGCCCTCGCGCATGTGGCCCGGCTGTCGTCCGGCCCGCCCCTGAACCGGGACCTGCGGGTGACCCTCAATTTCCATCCCGACCGCGTCTCCCGGGGCAGGCCGATCCTCCGCTCCCTCGCCGACAGCGGTGTCTACGTCTCGCAGTTCGTCACCGGGACCGGCAACGGCGGCCTGACCGCCTACCCGGGCGGCGACCGGTGGCGGTGGGAGAGCAGGCTCTTCGGCGGCGCCTACGACCAGGCGCCCGCGTCCGAGCGGCCCGTCTACGGCGCCCTCGACCACCGGCGCCGTCCGGTCGGCGCGGCACCGCGGTTCGGCTCCTCCCACTTCCGGCTCACCGCGGCGGCCCTGGAACGGACCACGTTCTGCTACCCGGACAGCTGTCTCGACCCCTCGGACTTCGGCACCGCCGCGCACATGGCGCTCGTCGAACTCGCCCTCGCCGACCGGCGGGACGCCCTGGACGACTGCGTGGAGGCGCATGTGCACGGCCCGGTGCGTCTCGACCGGGACGTCGAGGCCCTGGTCCTCGACCCCTGCTACCGGGGCACGGAAGTCGAGGACGCCGCCCGTCGGCTGTCCTGCCCCGTGGAATGGCACCCCGGATTCACGCTGACCGTCGAGGAGTTGCGTCGGCACCCCGGCTACCGGGGCCCGGAAACCGTGGAACTGGGCACGGAGATCGCTGTCGCCGGGGTGCTCGATCCACGCGTGGTCGGAGAGGCGGCCGCGACGGGACGGCACGACCCGCAGGCGGTCAAGAAGGTGTGGCACTGCCTGGCGCGCTTCGGAGCGCCGGCTCCGTCCCCGGCATCCCCTCGATGATCTCCCGCAGGTCCCTGCGGATGTCCGGGACCGACGGGATCTCGGAGTGTTACGGGCCCGCCAGGCAGGAGAAGAGGGGGCCGGCCGTTTCCCGCCGTGCGGTGCGGGCGGCCCGCCTCAACCTGATGACCGGCCGCGTCGGCCTCGCCGTACGGGACGCCGCGCCGGCCGTGCTGTCGAAGGCGGCGCCGTCGCTGTTCCTGCGCGGGTTCGACGGGGTCGCCGACCGGCGGCCGCCGGGGAGGCCCTCCGGTGCGGACCTGGACGGCTCCGGGGCACCCCGTATGCTCGCTGCGGACCACGGCAGGCGAGGACCAGAGGAGAACACACCGTGAAGGTCGGCTGCATCGGGCTCGGCGACATCGCGCAGAAGGCCTATCTTCCGGTGCTCGCCGTCCAGCCCGGCGTGGAGCTGCATCTGCAGACCCGCACCCCGGCCACCCTGGCCCAGGTCGGCGACTTTCTCCATCTGCCGGCCGCGCAGCGCCACGCCGACCTCGACGCACTGATCGCCGCCGGCCTCGACGCGGCCTTCGTGCACGCCCCGACCGACGTCCACCCGCAGATCGTGACCCGGCTGCTCGAGGCGGGCGTGCCGACGTACGTCGACAAGCCGCTCGCCTACGAACTCGCCGACTCCGAGCGGCTGGTGGCGCTCGCCGAAGAGCGCGGCGTCAGCCTCGCCGTCGGCTTCAACCGCCGCTACGCCCCCGGCTACGCGCAGTGCGCCGACCATCCGCGCGAGCTGATCATCATGCAGAAGAACCGGGTCGGGCTGCCCGAGGAACCGCGCCGGATGATCCTCGACGACTTCATCCACGTCGTGGACACCCTGCGCTTCCTGGTGCCCGGCCAGGTCGACGACGTGACCGTCCGCGCCCGCGCCGAGGACGGGCTGCTGCACCACGTGGTGCTCCAGCTCGCCGGCGACGGCTTCACCGCCCTCGGCGTGATGAACCGGCTCAGCGGTTCCACGGAGGAGATCCTCGAGGTGTCCGGCCAGGACACCAAGCGCCAGGTGGTCAACCTCGCCGAGGTGATCGACCACAAGGGCCAGCCGACCGTGCGGCGGCGCGGCGACTGGGTGCCGGTGTCCCGGCAGCGCGGCATCGAGCAGGTGACGCTCGCCTTCCTGGACGCGGTGCGCGCCGGGAAGACGCTCAGCGCCCGTGACGCACTGGCGACCCATGAGCTGTGCGAACGGGTGGTCCGAGCGGTCGACGAACGCCTCGCCTAAACCGCACCAGCTCCACCACCCCGTAGACCGCGAGGACGACGAGCGCCGCCTGCGGGGGCCAGTCGCCGAACCGCACGTACAGTGTGGTGCCCCGGGCCAGCGGCACGTCGTACACGTGCGCGGCCGAGGCGTCCGTGCCGAGCCACGGGCCGATCCGCCCGCCGCCCGCGCCGTACACGGCGGACACCCCGGTCAGGGTCGCGTGCACCATCGGGCGGCCGGTCTCGGCGGCGCGCAGCGCGGCCAGCGAGGCGTGCTGCCCGGGCGCCCAGCTCTGCTGGAACGTCGACGTGGACGACTGCGCGAGCAGCACGCCCGCGCCGTCCTGCACGAGATGGCGGCTCATGTCGGGGAACGCCGTCTCGAAGCACACCATCGGACCGATCCGCAGACCGTCGCCCACGTCCATCACGACCTGCTCGGAGCCGCGCCTGCGGTCCTCGCCGGCCGCCTTGCCGACGGACGTCGCCCAGCCCAGCAGCGAGCGGGCCGGGATGTACTCCCCGAAAGGCACCAGCCGCATCTTGTCGTACCGGTCACCGGTCGGGCCGTCCGGGCCGATCAGCACCGAGCTCTTGTAGATGCCGGGCTTGTCCGAGCGCCGCGCGTCCACGTTGACCAGGATCTCCGCGTCCGTCGCCCGGGACAGCGCGGCCAGCCGCCGGGCCAGGTCGGGGCGGTCGCCCAGGTCGAAGCCGACACTGCTCTCGCCCCAGACGACCAGGTCGACGCCCTGTCCGGCCAGCTCACGGGTCAGCCGCTCCTCGCGGTCGAAGCGGCGGTCGGCGCTGTCCGGGCCCGCGACGACCCCCGGCTGCACGAGCGCGATGCGTGTCCGCTCCCCGGTCTGCTCCGGGCGCGGCGCCCCCGCCCACGCGGCCGACCCCGCGGCGGCCACGGCCACCAGCCCCGCCACCGCCGGCACCCGCGCCCGGCGTATCGCGACCAGCACGGCCACCGCAACGTTCAGCGCCACCACCAGGAAGCTCGGCAGCCACACCCCGCCCACCGACACCAGCCGCAGCGCCGCCTCCACCCGCCACTGGCTCGCGCCCAGCACTCCCCACGGCCCGCCGAGCCCCTGCCAGGAGCGGATCAGCTCGATCGCCAGCCAGCCCGACGGCACCACCAGCAGCGCGGCCGCCACGCGGCGCGCGGACGGCGAGCCGCCCAGCGTCCGGCGCACCAGCCACCCCCACGGCGCCCACAGCGCGCCCAGCAGCGCGGCGATGACGAACGTGAACACGTGCAGGCTGGGCAGCAGCCAGTGGTGCATGGCGAGCATGAACCCGAACGCGCCCCACCAGCCGTCGAACGCGGCCCGGCGCCCGGTCGGCGCGGAGCGGATCAGCAGCAGCCAGGGGACCAGGGCGACGTAGGCGATCCACCACAGGTTCGGGGCGGGGAACGCCAGGACGGGCAGCGCGCCCGCGACCGCGGCGACGACCGAGCGGCGCCACGGGGAGGCGAGGTGGTGGCCGAGATTGCTCATGGGCGCCTCCCTACCCCGTGATGGCTCCAGTGTGCGTCCCGGACGCGGGTTCAGTCGATCACACCGTCCGGCCGTCCGCCGGTCGGGCGCCGCCACCTCTCCCGTACGACGACCCGGCTCAGCCGCCAGCCGTCGGGCGTGCGCAGCGCGGTGAACACGCACCGGCCGCCGCTCAGCAGATCGAGCACGGCGGCTCCGTCCCCCTCCCCGTCGCCCCGGGAGGCGGGGCTGACGTAGTCGGTCCGCACCTCGGCCGTGTCGCCGGTGTCCCGCTCCCACGTCCCGAGGCGTATCCGCCGGTTGACGAAGAGGTGCTGCCGCACGGGGTACTCCGCACACCGTTCGGCCAGCCATCCGGCGACCGTCCCGGCGTCCCCCTCGATGCCGCCGGCGGCGCGGTAGTCCGCCCGGCCGTCCGGGGTGAACAGCCGCCGGTACGCCGCCCAGTCGCCGTCGTCCACGGCCACCGCGTAGTCGGTGACGAGCCCGTCCAGGTCCAGCCGGTCCCGTACGGTCGCGAGCTCCACACGCTGCGTCATCGGCTCAGTGTTGACCATGCGGGGAGCGCAGCCAAGGGGCGTGCGCGGACATTCCCCGGTCCGCGGACTTCTCCCCGGCCCGCGGACCCGGGCGCGAGGCCGGCGGGGGCGTCTGCGAGTCTGGGGATCTTCGTATCGCGTTCTGCGCCAGGAGGTATCCATGAAGCGTCTGGTCACGGTGGTCACCGGGGGGAGCCGGGGCATCGGCGCCGCGACCTGCCGTCGGCTGGCGGCCGAGGGGCACGACGTGGCGGTGAACTACGTCCGGGACGCCGACGCCGCCGAGAAGGTGGCCGAGGATGTGCGGGCCGCGGGGGCGCGGGCGGTGACCGTGCGGGCGGACACCTCCGTCGAGGCCGACGTGGAGCGGCTGTTCGAGGTGACGGAGCGCGAACTCGGGCCACTGACGGGGCTGGTGAACAACGCGGCGGTGACCGGGCCGCTCGGTCCTTTCACCGAGGTGAGCACGGACACCCTGCGGCGGGTCGTCGACGTCAACGTCACCGGCACGCTGCTGTGCGCGCGGCGGGCCGCCCAGTTGATGACGCCGCGCGGCGCGGGTGTGATCGTGAACATCTCCTCCGGCGCCGCCACCCTGGGCAGCCCCGGCGAGTACGTGCACTACGCGGCGACCAAGGCGGCCGTGGACGCGCTGACGATGGGGCTGTCGAAGGAACTCGGCCCGGCCGGTGTGCGCGTCAACGCGGTCGCCCCGGGTCTGATCGACACGGAGATGCACGCCGCGATGGGGGCGCCGGACCGGGTCCGTGAGATGGCCGGGACCATTCCGCTCCGGCGGGCGGGACAGGCGGAGGAGATCGCCGCGGCGGTCGCCTGGCTGATGTCGCCGGAGGCCTCGTACACCACGGGGACGGTGCTGAGGGTCGCGGGCGGACGCTGAAAGAACAACTGAAAGGAACCGCGGTCCGGCGCGGGCGTCAGGCCGCCTCGACGACCCGCCCGCGGATCGCGGCCGCCCACTCGACGACCAGCATCTCGTACTCCTCACGCTCCTGGGCGGACAGGGAGCCGCCCGCCCGCAGCCACAGGGCGCGGATCTGCTCGTTCACCTCGGCGGCGGACCGCACGGAACCAGGGGGCGTTAAATCGGGGGACATGAGGACAAGCCTAGGGCCATGGACTGACGGTGCGCTACCGGACGGCTACGGGACCCGTATGGGTTCGGTCACGTGCCGCGGACACGTCCCGGGCGTACGTTCACCTGCAGAACCGTTTCCGCATGCCCGGCCCGCCCCTGCGGGCGATCAGCCCGCCGACTCCGCCGCGTGCGGGCTGAGCGCGCCCGTGGCGACCAGGGCGATGATCACGATGCCGAGCGCGATCCGGTACCAGACGAACGGCATGAAGCTCTTGGTCGAGATGAACTTCATGAACCACGCGATCACCGCGTACCCGGTGGCGAACGCGATCACCGTGGCGAAGAGCGTCGGGCCCCAGGAGACGTGCCCGCCGTCCGCCGCGTCCTTCAGCTCGAACAGGCCGGACGCCAGCACGGCGGGAATCGCGAGCAGGAACGAGTAACGGGCCGCCGCCTCACGCCGGTAGCCCATGAACAGGCCGCCGCTGATGGTGGCCCCGGAGCGGGAGACGCCCGGGATCAGGGCCAGCGCCTGGCACACGCCGTAGATCAGGCCGTCCCGGACCGTCAGGTCGCCCAGCTCCTTGCGGGGCGCGGCCACCCGGTGCCGGCCGCCGCTCTCCGCGCGCGCCGCGAGCCGGTCGGCGACGCCCAGGACGACGCCCATGCCGATCAGCATCGCCGCCGTCAGCCGCAGATCGCGGAACGGGCCCTCGATCTGGTCCTTGAGCGTCACCCCGAGCACGCCGATCGGGATCGAGCCGACGATGACCAGCCAGCCCATGCGGGCGTCCTGGTCCCGGCGCATCTCCCTGTCGGTGAGCGAGCGGGACCACGCGGACAGGATGCGTCCGATGTCCTTGCGGAAGTAGATCAGCACCGCGGCCTCCGTGCCGATCTGCGTGATCGCGGTGAAGGCGGCGCCGGGGTCCTCCCAGCCGGAGAAGGCCGCGGTCAGCCGCAGATGCGCGCTGGAGGAGACGGGCAGGAACTCGGTCAGACCCTGGACGAGGCCGAGGATCAGGGATTCGAACCAAGACATGGGGCAGTGGGGTCCAAGTGCCGATCGCGGAAAGGTCGAAGGGCCCACCCCCACCGCCGGCTGCGGTGCTGTCGATCATCGGACGTGCGATCTTCGGGCGTGCCGGAGGCGAACTGTAGCGCCCGGAGATGAAGTCCCGGCGAAGGTGCGGTGACCCGCCGCGTCCGTACGGGTGACGCTCAGGCCGCCGCCGGGCCGCCCACCGTCCAGCCCGGCACCCGCGGGTGCGCGGTCAGCTCCCGGTGCTTCGCCTCCTCGCCGCAGGCCCGGCAGGTGACGACCGGCACGAACTCGTGGCCGCAGTGATGCTCCAGCACCATCGGCGTGCCGCTGTCCGCCCGCAGATGCCGGTCGCCCCACTCCTTCAGGGTCCACAGCACGGGCTCCAGTTCGAGACCCGCCTCGGTGGGCCGGTACTCGAAGCGCTGCGGGCGCTCGCTGTACGGGCGCTTGGTGAGGATCCCGGCGTCGACCAGCCGGCGCAGCCGCGTGGCCAGGATGTCGCGCGGCGCGCCGATGTTGCGCACGAGCTGGTCGAAGCGGCCGTTGCCGAGGCACACCTCGCGCAGCACGAGCAGGGAGTACTTCTCGCCGACGAGGGCGAGCGTGTCGGCGATCGAGCAGGGGCGCGGATCTTTGGAGACGGCCATGGGATCAGTTTACGGGCATGACCGGAAGTGGGTTTGATTTTCCAACGTACAGGGTTATGGTGAGTTCGGATTTCCTACTCACCGGTAGCCCACCCCGGGTGACCGTCCTGAACCGGTCCGGCCAAGGAGGCCCGCACCATGCGTGACGCAGTCATCGTGGAAGCCGTGCGCACACCCGTCGGCAAGGGCAAGCCCAACGGCGCCCTCGCCCACGTCCACCCCGTCGAACTGCTCGCCCACACCCTGCGCACCCTCGTCGAACGCTCCGGCGTGGACCCGGAGCTGATCGACGACGTCATCGGCGGCACCGTCGACCAGGTCGGCGAGCAGGCCATGAACACCACCCGCTACGCCGCCCTCTCCGCCGGACTCCCCGAGTCCGTGCCCGCCACGACCGTCGACCGCCAGTGCGGCTCCTCCCAGCAGGCGGTGCACTTCGCCGCCCAGGGCGTCGTCTCCGGCGCGTACGACATCGCCGTCGCCTGCGGGGTCGAGTCCATGAGCCGGGTTCCGATGTGGTCCAACGTGCCCGAGGGCAAGGACCCGTTCGGTCCCGGCATCGCCGCGCGCTACCCGGAGGGGCTCGTCCCGCAGGGCATCAGCGCCGAGCTCATCGCCGCCAAGTGGTCCATCGGCCGCGGGCAGATGGACGCCTTCGCGGTGTCCTCGCACCGCAAGGCCGCCGCGGCCTGGGACGCGGGGCTGTTCGACGCGGAGGTCGCGCCGCTGGAGGGCGTCACGCGCGACGAGTGCGTGCGGCCTGACACCAGCACCGAGGTCCTGGCCGGGCTCAGGCCCGCCTACCACGACCCGGTCTTCGCCGAGCGCTTCCCGCAGATCGAGTGGAACGTCACCGCGGGCAACGCCAGCCCCGTCAACGACGGCGCCTCCGCCGTCCTCGTCATGGCGGGGGAGACGGCCGCGAAGCTCGGCCTGCGCCCCCTCGCCCGGCTGCACAGCTTCGCCGTCACCGGCTCCGACCCGCTGCTGATGCTCACGGGTGTCGCCCCGGCCACCGAGAAGGTGCTGCGCCGGGCCGGAATCCCCCTCGGCGACATCGACCTCTTCGAGGTCAACGAGGCGTTCTCCAGCGTGGTCCTCGCCTGGCAGCAGGAGACCGGCGCCGACCTGGCCAAAGTCAACGTCCACGGCGGTGCCATCGCCCTCGGCCACCCGCTCGGCGCGAGCGGCACCCGCCTGACGACCACCCTGGTCCACGCCATGCGGGAACGCGGTGCGCGCTATGCGTTGCAGACCATGTGCGAGGCGGGCGGGCTCGCCAACGCGATGATCCTGGAGCGGGTCTGACGGGACCCCGTCGAGGGGCGGGGTGGTCGGTGCGGCGGGTGATCCCCGTCGCGCCACGCCCTCGGGACGGGCGTGGTGATCGGTCGCGCACGCCCTCGGGACGGGCACGGTGATCGGTCGCGCCACGTCGCGGAGCGGGCTGACGGACGCTGCGGCCCGCTGCCGCCAGGGGCGGGGACGGCGGACGGGTCCGCCGTGCCGCAGCCCCGGGGCGGGCAGGGCGAGCGCTCGTCCGGACACGGCTCCGGGTCGGGCCGCGCTCCGTCCCGCCACGGTCGGGGTGGATGTGACGGGCCGTCCGTCGGGCCGCGGCCCCGAGACGGCTGTGACGGGCGCGCTGAGGCGTGCCGGCGTGGGCCGCGGGCGAGATGGCGGGCCGTCCGTCGTGCCACGGCAACGGGGCGGTCACGGCGGGCGGGCTGTCGTAGCGCGAGCCGGAGTGGGTCCGGGGTGTGCCTGGCCTGCTATCTGGCGCGCAGCCGGTTCCGCTTGCGCCACGCCACCACCGCGCCCGCCAGACCCGGCAGGGCGATGCAGGCCAGTGCGATCAGGAAGGCCGGGGACGTCGGGGTGGAGGCGCGGGCGCCCGCCACCACGTAGGCGGCGGTGTTCGGGATCGAGCCGAGCGCCGTCGCCAGCAGGAACGGCAGCAGGCCCATACGGGAGACCGAGGCGCAGTAGTTGGCGGCGGCGAACGGGATCCCGGGGAACAGCCGCGCCGCCAGCATCGACCGGAAACCGTGCCGGCTGAGCTGGTTGTCCGCGGCCTTCAGCCAGCGCCCGCGCAGCAGCGGCCGCAGCGCCTCCTGGCCGAGCACCCGGCCCAGGCAGAACGCCAGACCGGCGCCCAGCACCGTCCCGCCCAGCGCCGCGACCAGACCGAACTGTGAGCCGAACAGCGCCCCCGCGGCCAGGTTCAGCAGCGGACGCGGCACGAACGCCACCGTGCACGCCCCGTACGCCACCGCGTAGGCGACGACGCCCAGGACGCCGCCGAGCCGGGCCGGCAGGCCGTCGGTCAGCAGCTGCTGCGGCTCCAGCACCACCATGACCGCCGCCGCCGAGGCGAGCAGCACGACCAGCAGCGACAGCCGGGACCACGGCGACAGCAGGACTCTCACGCACCGGCCGGCGAGACCGGGAGCGGGCGCGAGAACGGGAGCGGCCGTGGGGACGGCGACCGCGAGGTCGGACGAGCCGGCCCGGGGACGGGCCGTGGCGGTGCCCCCAGAGCGGTTGGTGGCATCGAGCATCCGGTGACACTAACCGACATATGTGCGAGATCGCCGTAGTGTTCGTCTCATGCGCGTCACAGAGGACCGTCCGGCGCCGCCGCGGGTGCCGGACAGCACGCCGGCCGACACGGTGCTGGAACGGCTCGTCGCCGCGTACGCGTCCGCCGCCGACCCCGTCGCGGCCGACGCCATGCGGGCGTACATGAAGGACGTCGCGCCCTTCCTGGGCCTGAAGACACCGGTGCGCCGCGCCCTGTCCCGCACCGTCGAGGCCGGACTGCCCCGCCCGACCGAGGCCGACTGCACGGCGGTCGCGCTGCGCTGCTGGGAGCTGCCCGAGCGCGAGTACCACTACTTCGCCGTCGACTACCTGCGCCGGCACGTACGACGGTGCTCCTCCGGCTTCCTGCCCGTGACCCGGCACCTCGTCACCACCGTGCCCTGGTGGGACACCGTCGACCTGCTCGCCGCGCACGTCGTCGGGGCGCTCGTCGCAGCCGACCCCGCGCTCACCGCCGAGATGGACCGGTGGAGCGCCGACGACGACATGTGGCTCGTGCGCACCGCGCTGCTCCACCAGCTCCGCCACAAGGAACGCACCGACAGCGACCGGCTCTTCGACTACTGCCTGCGCCAGTCGGGACACCCCGACTTCTTCGTCCGCAAGGCCATCGGCTGGGCCCTGCGCGAGTACGCCAAGACCGACCCGGACGCGGTACGGGATCTCCTCGCGCGCGAGGGCGACCGGTTCGCGCCGCTGTCGGTGCGGGAGGCGCTGAAGAACATCGGGGCATGAACCTCGCGGGGTGAGCGGGGAAAATCGTTCGACGCCGGGCGCGGGGTCGGCGAGGATCGTCCTCATGTTCCGGTACGCCTTCCCTCTCGCAGCATCCGCCGTCGCGGATGCCCCGAAGGCTGCCGTCACGGTTCTCGTCGCCGCAGTCGACGGCGCCCGAAGCTGACCCTCCCCGGATCGCCCGGCGGACCCCGCAGGGGGAGGGTCGGGCAGGTTCCTGGGGGTCCCCGTCCCGGCCGCGCCGATCCGCCGCGCCCGGGGCCTGACGCGTCATCACCTGAGAGGCTTCCAGGTACCGCCATGTCCAAGACGGCGTACATCCGCACCAAACCGCACCTCAACATCGGCACGATGGGCCACGTCGACCACGGCAAGACCACCCTGACCGCCGCCATCACCAAGGTCCTCGCCGAGCGGGGCGGCGGCGCCTTCGTGCCGTTCGACCGCATCGACCGGGCCCCGGAGGAGGCCGCCCGCGGCATCACCATCAACATCGTGCACGTCGAGTACGAGACCGACACCCGGCACTACGCGCACGTCGACATGCCCGGCCACGCCGACTACGTGAAGAACATGGTCACCGGCGCCGCCCAGCTCGACGGGGCCATCCTCGTCGTCTCCGCGCTGGACGGGATCATGCCGCAGACCGCCGAGCACGTGCTGCTCGCCCGGCAGGTCGGCGTCGACCACATCGTCGTCGCCCTCAACAAGGCCGACGCGGGCGACGAGGAGCTGACCGACCTGGTCGAGCTGGAGGTCCGCGAACTGCTCACCGCGCACGGCTACGGCGGTGACGCGGCGCCCGTCGTCCGGGTGTCCGGACTCAAGGCGCTGGAGGGCGACCCGCGGTGGACCGCGTCCGTCGAGGCGCTGCTCGACGCGGTCGACACCTATGTGCCCGTGCCGGAGCGGTATCTGGACGCGCCGTTCCTGCTGCCGGTGGAGAACGTGCTCACCATCACCGGCCGCGGCACCGTCGTCACCGGCGCGGTGGAGCGGGGCACGGTCCGGGTCGGCGACAAGGTGCAGGTCCTCGGCGCGGACACCGAGACCGTGGTGACCGGCCTGGAGACCTTCGGCAAGCCCATGGAGGAGGCGCAGGCCGGGGACAACGTGGCGCTGCTGCTGCGCGGGGTGCCGCGCGACGCGGTCCGGCGCGGGCACGTGGTGGCCGCGCCGGGCAGCGTGACGCCCAGCCGGCGGTTCACGGCGCGGCTGTACGTGCTGTCCGCCCGCGAGGGCGGCCGGACGACACCGCTGTCGACCGGCTACCGGCCGCAGTTCTACATCCGCACCGCGGACGTCGTCGGGAACGTCGACCTCGGCGGGGCGGGGGTGGCGCGGCCCGGGGACACGGTGACCGTCACCGTGGAGCTGGGGCGCGACGTGCCGCTCGAGCCGGGGCTCGGTTTCGCCGTCCGCGAGGGCGGGCGGACGGTGGGGGCCGGGACGGTGACGGAGGTCGTGTGAGCCTCCGTCGCTGATGCGGGTGGGCCGGCGGCGCGGCGGCACAATGGGACGGTGAACGAGCCGATCCCCGTGTCCCGCGCCGTCGACCACGGCACCGCCAAGCTGATGCCCGACGTCGACCGGGAACGGGCCTGGCTGCTGACCGTCGACGGCGCCCCGCAGTCGTACGTCGACCTGGACGAGCCGACGCATCTGGAGTTCGAGTACGCGCGGCGGCTGGGGCATGTGCTGGATGTCGTCGGGGAGCCGGGGGTTCCGCTGGACGCGGTGCATCTCGGGGGCGGGGCGATGACGTTGCCCCGGTATCTGGCCGCCACCCGGCCGGGGTCGCGTCAGGTCGTGGTGGAGGCCGATGCGGGGCTGGCGGCGCTGGTCGCCGAGGTTCTGCCGTTGCCGGCGGGGGCCGGTGCCGCCGTGCGCACGGTGGACGCGCGGGCGTGGCTGGAGGCTGCGCCCGACGGCAGCGCGGACGTCGTCGTGGGGGATGTCTTCGGGGGGTCGCAGGTGCCGGCGCATCTGACCACCGTCGGGTACGTCGACGAGGTCGCGCGGGTGCTGCGGAGCGGCGGCGTGTACCTCGCCAATCTGGCGGACGCGGCGCCGTTCGCGTTCCTGCGGTCGCAGGTGGCGACGGTGGGGACGCGGTTCGCGGAGATCGCGGTGATCGCCGAGCCGGGGGTGTTGCGGGGGCGGCGGTTCGGGAACGTGGTTCTGGCGGCGTCGGACCGGGCTCTGGATCTCCCCACGTTGACCCGCGCGGTCGCGGGGGATCCGTTTCCGGCGCGGGTGGAGTGTGGGGAGGCGCTGCGGCGGTGGGTGGGGGAGGCGCGGCCGGTGTCTGAGGTGACGGCTGTGCCGTCACCCCTGCCGCCTTCGGGGGCGTTCGCGGTCGGTTGAGGGTGAGGGGCGACCGCGGCGCCGTCGTGGTTGCTCGCGCAGTTCCCCGCGCCCCTTTTGGGGTGACGGTGTTGCCCTTCAAGGGCGCGAGGAACTGCGCTCAGCCCCCACTGGGCGGCGGTGACGTCGACTGCCGGTCCGTCGTGGTGGTTCGCGCAGTTCCCCGCGCCCCAGGCAGTCCGGCGGGCGGCGGTGTTGTCGGCTGCGGGTCCGTCGTGGTGGTTCGCGCAGTTCCCCGCGCCCCTGAGGGTGATGGTGGCGCCGCGCCCCTCATGGGTCTCCGGAATCCCGGGCCATGGAAGGCGACGTGAGGACCGCACACCTAGGGGCGCGGGGAACTGCGCGACCAGCCCCCACCGGCCCGCAGCTACCCGACAGCCGTACCGTCCCCGACCTGCTCCTCCGCACCCTTCACAGCGCCCGTGACCTCTTTCGTACGCCGGCGCAGGTTCCGCACGTCCGGGACCGTCAGGACCGCCGCCGTCACCACGACCACCAGCGCCGCGCAGCCCCACAACGCCTCCGGCCGCCCGAACGCCGTCTCCGCCGGCCCGGCGAGGGCCATCGCCGCCGGGACCAGGGCGACCGACCCGAACCAGTCGTACGCGCACACCCGCGACAGCTTCTCCTCCGGTATCTCCTGGTGCAGCGCGGTCATCCAGGAGACGCCGAACACCTCCACCGACAACCCCGTCAGGAACATCACCGCGCACAGCACCGCCACCGGCACGGGCACCGCGAGCGCCGCGGAGGGCAGGGCGAGTGGGAACACGCACAGGGTGCCGACCAGCAACAGCCGCCGCGGCTGCCACCGCGTCATCAGCAGCGCGCCCGAAACCGTGCCGCCGCCGAAGAAGGCCAGCGCGATGCCCCAGGGCGCCGCCCCGCCCAGGTGGTCGCGGGCGACGAGCGGACCGTAGACCGCGTCGGCCGCGCCGACGACCGCGTTGGCGATGGAGAACTGCACGACGATGCCCCACAGCCAGGGCCGCCCGGTGAACTCCCGCCACCCGTCCCGCAGATCCGCGAGCATCCCCCCGCCCGGCTCGCGCGGCGGTATGTGCTTCACGTCGAGGAACGCCCGCAGCACCGCCGCGACCGCGAAGGCCGCCGCGTCCGCCGCCAGCACCCAGCCGGGCCCGATCGCGGCGACCATCGCCCCGCCGAGCGCGGCGCCGCCCAGGGTCGCCCCGTGCATCGCCATCCGGAACACCGCGAACGCGCGGCCCGCCTGTTCGCCGTCGACGGAGGACAGCAGCATCCCCTCGGCGGCGGGGTTGAAGAACGCCTGCCCGGCGCCGCCGAGCCCGCTGAGCAGCATCATCTGCCACAACTGCGGCTCGCCCGCGAGGACCAGCGCGGCGAACGCGGCCTGCGAGCCGCAGTTCAGGACGTTGGCCGCGACCATCACCCGGTGTCGCGGCAGCCGGTCGGCGACCGCGCCGCCGATCAGCAGGAACAGCACGAGCGGCAGGGTGCGGGCGGCGGCCACCAGGCCCACGTCCCCGCCGTCGCCGCCCGCGCCCAGCACGGCGAACGCGGAGGCGATCAGCGCACCGTGGCTGCCCAGATTGGTCACCACGGCGGAGGCGGTCAGCAGCGTGTAGTTGCGGCCGGCCCAGGCGGGACGGCGGCGCTCGGCGGAGGTCGGCACCTGGTGACTATCGCCGGGAGAAGGCCGACTTGCCAAATGGGTTCCGGGCCCGCTCACCTGCGGGCCCGGACCGTCACGACTCCGTCGGAGGTTCCTCGGTCAGCCGCACCGTGCTGAGGATCTTCTGCACGGTCGCCTCGGGAATCTCGTCCTTCACGCCCGCCGCGCCGAACAGGTTCCAGGTGACGAAGTCGCCCGCGCCGTTCTTGAACCCGAACGTGATCGCCTTGCCCTCGCTGTCGCACTTCCCCTTCTGCGGCGTGCCCTCCGAGTGCGCCGTGGCCACGTGCCCGCTGATGCCGGACTTCGTGGTGTACGGCTTCGGCGCGTCGAACTTCACGCTCTTCTTGTCGGGCTGCGTGTAACCGCCGAAGATCCACCACGGCACGCGGGTCTCGGCCGCCTCCTTGGTGTCCTTCGCGCCGTTCTCACCGCGGGTGCCGGCGGTGACCAGCGCGGTGTCCTCGGTGCGGCCGTCCTTGTTCTCGTCGTCGGTGCACCACTTGGACTTCAGATACGCGGGAGCGGTGACGGTGGTGCGGCCCATCTCACCGTCCTTCTCCTCCCATTCGAAGCCCACGGAGGTGCCCGGCGACTCGATCTCCCAGTCGGCAGGGACGTCGAACTTGGTGCCGAAGCGGGTGTTCACGACGACCTGCCAGCCAGGGATCGTCGCCTTCTCGCCCTCACCGCCGCGCGGGTTGCCCCCCGAGCTCGACGGGGTCGGATCTGCGGAGGCATCCTTGGACGCGGTCGCGGACGGCTTGGCGGGCTCCTTGCCGTCCGCCTCGTCGTCCTTGTCACCGCCGAGCACCAGGAAGCCGGTCACGCCCGCGGCCACGACCACCGCCGTCGCCGCGATGATCGCCACCAGCTTCGTACGGTTCCCGTTACCGCCGCCGCCACCCGGCTGCGGCATGCCGACAGTGGTGGGCTCGCCCCACTGCGGCTGCTGCTGGTACGGGTTCGGCTGCTGGTAGCCGGGTTGCTGGTACGGATTCGGCTGCTGGTACCCCGGCTGCTGGTACGGATTGTTCGACTGCGGGTTCTGCTCGCCCCCGGGCGGCTGCTGTCCTGGCCACATGGGCAGCCACCCTAGCCGCGCCCCGACACGATTCGGTCACTGCCCTTTGACGGGGACGTAGCAACCGCCGCCCGCGGAGAACCGGTACGGCGCGGGCGGCCTCCCTCACACGGCCGCGCCGGCGCCGTACGGACCGAACAGGTCGAGCAGCCGGACCCGGGCCGAGTGCAGCCGGTGGGCCACCACCTCACCCACCCAGCGGGTCACCTCACGGCCCAGCTCCGGGTCCCCGTCGCACAGCGCGAGGACGGACGCGGCGTCGAACTCGTACGCCCGCACCGGGGTGGCCGCCTCGGCGCCCAGGTGCCAGACGTGCGGACGGAACAGCCACGACCAGCCGACCAGCTCGTTGTGCCCGAGTCGCTCGATGACCACCGGACGGCGGCCCGGCACCCGCATGTCCAGCTCCACGGTGCCGGTCCTGATCACCAAGAACCGGTCCGCCCGGCCGCCCTCCTCGAACAGCCGGGTCCCTTGCGGGAAGGACACCTCGCGCGCGGCGGCCAAGAGCCGCTCCCGGTGCTCTGCGGGCAGGGCACGGGGCAGGCTGGGGGACGGGGGAGCGAACATGGCGGGCCTCCCGGTCGCGAGGTGCGGGACTTCGTCTCCTCCCAGACTCGCTCCGGTGCGCCCCGGCCCGCATGGGCCGACCGGCCCCGGCGGCACGGCATACGGCCCTGAACGGACGGCTTCCCCCGACCCGGTAGGCTTCCCGACCGTGCCCCGGTAGCGGGCGCACACGCACGGACACACGGCATCGGCGGACCGGAGGAAGAGGCGTTGCACGTCCAGGAATGGCTCGAGACCGTACCCGCGGTCGCCGTGTACGCGCTGGTGGGGATCGTCATCGGCCTCGAGAGCCTGGGCATCCCGCTGCCCGGCGAGATCATCCTGGTCTCCTCGGCGCTGCTGGCCTCCCAGCACGGCGACATCGACCCGGTGATCCTCGGCGCGTGCGCCACCGCCGGCGCGATCATCGGCGACTCGATCGGCTACGCGATCGGGCGCAAGGGGGGTCGCCCGCTGCTGGCGTGGCTGGGCGCGAAGTTCCCCCGCCACTTCGGCGAGGCCCACATCGCGACCGCCGAGCGATCCTTCCAGAAGTGGGGCATGTGGGCGGTCTTCTTCGGCCGCTTCGTCGCCCTGCTGCGGATCTTCGCGGGCCCGCTGGCGGGTGTGCTGCGGATGCCGTACTGGAAGTTCCTGATCGCCAACGTGCTGGGCGGCATCGTGTGGGCGGGCGGTACGACGGCGGTCATCTACTACGTGGGGATCGTCGCGGAGTCCTGGCTGAAGAGGTTCTCCTGGCTGGGGCTGGTGGCGGCGGTGCTGATCGGGGTGACGTCGATGCTGGTGCTGAAGCGGAAGGCGAAGAAGACGGCGGCGGCCGCGGAATCCACGCCCACACCGGCGCCGGCGGCCGACTGACCCTCGGCGGTGGGCCGGTCGCGCAGTTCCCCACGCCCCTGGGTCGGCTGCCCGACCGGCACTTCCAAGGTCCGCGACGAACACCCCCCGGGGCGCGGGGAACTGCGCGAACAACCACCACCGGCCTCAGTCCCCGTGCTGATCCCGATGCGCCTTCGCCAGCTCCGCGTACATCGTCCCGTTGAGGGTCAGCCCCTCCCGCTCCTCCCGCGTCAGCTCCCTCCGCACCTTCGCCGGGACCCCCGCGACCAACGACCCCGGCGGCACCCGCATCCCCTGCGGCACCAGTGCCTGCGCGGCGACCAGCGACCCCGCCCCGATCACCGCCCCGTTCAGCACCGTCGCCCCCATCCCGATCAGACAGTCGTCCTCCACCGTCGCCCCGTGCACCACCGCGTTGTGCCCGATGGACACCCGCTCGCCCACACTCACCGGGAACCCGGGGTCGGCGTGCAGCGTGCAGTTGTCCTGCACGTTGCTGCCGGCGCCCACGGCGATCGACTCCACGTCGCCCCGCAGCACCGCCCCGTACCAGACACTCGCCTCCGCGTGCAGCGTCACGTCACCGATCACGCTCGCCGTGGGCGCCACGAACGCCCCCTGGTCGATCCGCGGCTGCCTGCCGCCGATGCCGGTGATCAGAGCCTGGTGCGTCATCGTCGCCTCCTAGTCGAACGTCGGGGGAACGGTACGCCACCCGGTGGGGTGAAGATCACAGGGGCGTCGGCCCGTACCCGTCACGCCCGCGGACTACGGTGAGCGGGTGCCGAAGCGCAAGAACACGTTCTCGTCCTGGCCGCGCCGCCTCGCCCAGCGCGCGGTCCACGCGGGCTGGGCCTGGGTGCAGCGCACGGGCTCGGTGACCGCCGACCACCCCGGCCGCTTCCGCTTCGGCGCCATGGGAACAGGTACCCGGCTCGCCTTCCCGCTCGGCACGATCTTCGGCGAGCCGTGGATCCGGATCGGCTCCCACTGCATCGTCGGCGAGCAGGTCACCCTCACCGCGGGCCTGATGCCCGGCCTCGACCTCGGCCCCGAGCCGATCCTCCGCATCGGCGACGGTGTCGTCCTCGGCCGCGGCAGCCACGTCATCGCCGACACCACCGTGACCATCGGCAGCGACTGCTACTTCGGCCCGTACGTCTACGTCACCTCCACCAACCACTCCTACGACGACCCGCACGAGCCCATCGGCAAGCAGTGGCCGCGGATGGAGCCGGTGGAGATCGGCCCCGGCTGCTGGATCGGCACCGGCGCGGTGATCCTGCCGGGCGCCCGCGTCGGGCGGAACGTGGTGGTGGCCGCGGGCGCGGTCGTCCGGGGCGAGGTGCCCGACCACTGCGTGGTCGCGGGCGCGCCCGCCCGGGTCGTACGCCGCTGGACGCCCGACGAGGGCTGGCAGCCGCCGCTGCGCACGCCCCCGCCCGTGCCGCTCCCCGACGACGTCACGCCCGACCAGCTGCGGGCTTTGTCGCGGCTCGACGAGGAGAGCGTGGCCCGCCTCGCGGAACTGGACCAGGCGGAACTGGACCAGGCCGGCGCCCCGAGGCTGGCCGAGATGGAACCCGGCGCCTGAGGCCCACGCCGTCCCGCCCGCGTCGTCGCAGTACAGTGCGGTGCACCACCGGGTGCGACATCCGGACAGTCGAAACGGACGGAACGTGGCGGACCTCGACCTGCTGACCCGGTCCCTGGCGCGCAACGTCAAGCGCTGGCGCACCGAGCGCGGCTTCACCCTCGACATGCTCGCGGCCCGGGCGGGCGTCAGCCGCGGCATGCTCATCCAGATCGAGCAGGCCCGCACCAACCCGAGCATCGGCACGATCGTCAAGATCGGCGACGCGCTCGGCGTCAGCGTGCCCACGCTGCTCGACTACGAGCGGGGCCCGCAGGTCCGGATCGTCCCCGCCGACCAGACGGTCCGCCTGTGGGAGAGCGAGGGGGGCAGCTACAACCGGCTGCTCGCCGGCACCGAGGCGCCCGGCCCGCTGGAGATGTGGGAGTGGCTGCTGATGCCGGGCGAGAGCAGCGAGTCCGACCCGCACCCCGCCGGCACGGTCGAACTCGTCCACGTCACCGCCGGGGAGCTGACCCTCACGGTCGACGGCGAGGAGCACCGGGTGCCGGCCGGCGCCAGCGCCTCCTTCGAGGCCAACACGCCCCACACGTACGGCAACGCGGGCGACGAACCGGTGCGGATGTACATGACGGTGTCGGTGCCGCCCGTGCAGTGAGACACCCTCCGACGGCGGCGCCGCCCGCTGCTACCGTGCCGCCATGCGCGCACCCATCGGAAACTTCGACCAGGCCATCCCCGCCCCCGACTGCCTCGACGAGCTGACCGCTCCCGTCGCCGCCGCGGTCCGCGCCTGGAGCGGCAGCGTCCCCGCCGACCAGATCCTCTACGTCGAGACCGACCCGCGGTGGGCCGACACCGCCGTCTTCGTCGAGCACTACGGCCACGTCCTGCTGGAGCGGTCCGCGAACTGCGTCGTGGTGGCGGGCAAGCGCGGCGGCGGGTCCACGCTCGCCGCGTGCGTCGTGCTGTCCACCACCCGCGCCGACGTGAACGGGGTGGTGCGCCGCCACCTCGGCGTCCGCAAGGCGTCCTTCGCGCCGATGGACACGGCGACGGGCGAGACCGGCATGGAGTACGGCGGCATCACGCCCGTCGGGCTGCCCGAGGGCTGGCCCGTGCTGGTGGACGCGGCCGTCGTGGACCTGCCGTACGTGCTCGTCGGCAGCGGGCGGCGGCGCGGGAAGCTGCTGGTGCCGGGCAAGGCGTTCGCGGAACTGCCGGGCGCGGTCGTGCTGGAGGGACTGGGCAAGCCCGCCGCCTGAACCCCGCCGGGGCGGGCCGTGCGGGCGTCAGTACCGCGCGGCCGTCCCCAGGTACCGCTCCGCGAAGGCCGCCGCCGCGGCCGGCGAGCTGAACAGCCGGCGCAGCCGGGCCCGGGCGGTGCCCGAACGGAACGGATCGCCCGCCGCGCCCCCGTGGTAGAGCTCGGACACCCACTGCGAGAACTCCTGGTAGTCCCACACCCGCCGCAGACAGTCCTCCGAGTAGCCGTCCAGACCGCTCCCGTCGCCCTTCAGCAGCCACGCGACGAGCGCGTCGGCCAGCGCGAACGCGTCGTGCAGCGCCAGGTTGAGGCCCTTGGCGGCGATCGGCGCGACCAGGTGCGCCGCGTCCCCGGCCAGGTGGAGACGGCCGAAGGCCATCGGCTCGGTGACATAGTCGTGCATGTCCAGCACGCGCTTCTCGATCAGCCGCCCCTCGGTCAGCGGCTCCGCCCCGGCCGCGGCCAGCCGGCGGTGCAGCTCCGCCCACACCCGCTCGTCCGGCCAGTTCTCCGGGTCGTCCCCGGCCGGGCACTGGAGGTAGTAACGGGTGACGTCGGGACTGCGGGGCATCTGCCCGGCGAACCCGTCCGGATGGCAGCCGAACAGCACACGGTCGGCCGACGGCGGCGCCTCCGCCAGCAGGGCCAGCCAGCCGATGCCGTAGTCGTGCCGCGCCACCCGGGCCCGCCCGGCGACGGCCGTCCTGGTCACCCCGCGCGCGCCGTCGCAGCCCGCGACGAACTCGCAGACGACGACCTCCCGCCGCCCGCTCTCCGGGCGGACGTACGACACCGACGGCCGGTCCCCTTCCAGGTCGTGCACCCGCACGTCCCGCACCCCGAACCGCACGGCCCCGCCGCGCACGTCCGCGTACTCCCGCACCAGGTCCGTGACCAGGAACTGCTGCGGGTACACCCAGTGGTGACGGCCCGTCAGCTCGTGGTAGCCGAAGGTGTGGCGCTCGCCGTCGAAACGGAACTCGCAGGCGGTGTCCCGGCGGGCCCGCTCCAGAAGGTTCCCGGCGAGACCCCGCCGCTCCAGGCCGCGCACCACCGGCTCCTCGATCACCCCGGCCCGCGGCCGCTGCTCGACGAACTCCCGCGTCCCGGTCTCCAGCACCAGGCAGTCGATCCCGGCCGCCCGCAGCACGCACCCCACGGTGAGCCCGGCGGGCCCGGCGCCGACCACGACGACCGGAAACCGTTGCGGGGAAGGGGAGTTGAGGGATACCGGAGTCTCGGTCACCGCGCCATTATGGCGTCACCCCGCCCGCCCGGAAGCGCGGGCGCGCCCCTCAGGCGAGGCGCGGGATCTCGATCGCGGGGCAGCGGTCCATGACCATGTCCACACCCGCCGCACGCGTACGCCCGTACGCCTCCTCGTCGACCACGCCGAGCTGGAACCACACGGCCTTGGCGCCCTTGGCGACCGCCTCGTCCGCGACCGCGCCCGCCAGGTCGCTGTTGACGAACACGTCCACCACGTCCACGTCGAAGGGGATGTCCGCGAGCGAGGCGTACCCCTGCTCCCCGTGCACCGTCTCCGCCTTGGGGTGCACCGGCACCACGCGCTTGCCGAACCGCTGGAGCACCTGCGCGACCCCGTACGCGGCGCGCTGCCGGTTGGAGGACAGGCCGACCACGGCCCAGGTGTCACCGGACTCGGTGAGGATCTTGCGGACCGTTGCGTCGTCGCCGTACACCGTCGGCCTCCCGGAGGTTCTGAAACGAATGTTGGTGTCCCCTTCAACCAGGCCCACGGCACGGTGATTCCCGGCGCCGCACTGCCGCCGGTGCCTGCCAGTACGGGCGACTCCACGCAAGCGACGCCGCGAAAAGCGTGCGAGATACCTGCGTGCGCCCGCTCGCGCGCCTACGCTCGCCTCGTGCTGCGCATCACCGACGCCCGAACCGGCGAGCTCGTGGACGCCGCCCCCGCCCGCCGGGGCCTGACCCGTGTCGAGGCGCACCCGCGCGCGCTCGACCCCACCGGCCTGCGGGTGCTACTGGCCGCCGACCTGCTCGTGCGCGCCCTGGAACTCGGCGGCACCCCGGTGTGGGGGCTGCTCGCCGCCGAACGGCAGCACGCGGAGCTGCGCGCGGCGGCCGACGCGCTCGGCATCCGGCCCTTCGAGGACGGCGAGGGCGCCGCCGGACTGGGCGAGGCCCAGGTGCTGCACGTCGTCGACGAGGGCGGCGCCGAACCCGACGGCGTACGGGTCGCCGTCGCGCCCGTGACCTGGTCGGCCCCCAGCGCCCCGGACGAGACCGACCAGGCCGCCCTGCGCCTCGCGCTGCTCATCCACCCGAGGCATGCGCCCGTGGTGATCGACGCGGACGCGCTGGAGCGAGCCGGCGACACCCTGGGCCGCTGGCGGAGCGCGGTCGCCGACTGGGCGCGGCGGCCGTCACGCCCCGTGCCCGACGAGGTGCGCGCGGATCTGCGCGCCGCGTGGGAGGACGACCTGGACACCGCCGGGGTGCTCGGCGCGCTCCGTGCGGCGGAGGCGGACCCCGGCCTGGTGGACGGCGCCCGCTTCGAGACGTACGCCTACGCCGACCGGCTGCTCGGCCTCGACCTCGCCCGCGACCTCGGAAACCCCGCATGATCGAGCGCGCGGCGGCCGGACCCCTGCGCCGGCTGGTGGTGCTGCGGCACGCCAAGTCCGCCCGCCCCGAGGGCGCCGCCGACCACGAGCGCCCGCTCGCCGCACGCGGCCGCAGGGACGCGCCGGCCGCCGGGCGGGCCCTCGCCGACATGGACTGCCTGCCGGGCCTCGCCCTGTGCTCCACCGCCGTGCGCGCCCGCCGCACCTGGGAGCTGGCCGCCGCCCAGTGGGGCACGCCCCCGCCGGTCCGGTTCGACCCGCGTCTCTATCACGCGGACGTCCCCGGCCTGCTGAAGGTGATCCGCGAGACGCCCGCCGAGGTCGAGACACTGCTGCTCGTCGGTCACAACCCGGGTCTCGAGGACCTGGTCCTCGCCCTCGCCGACGACGGCCTCGACGACCTCCTGGACCGGGTCCGCGCCAAGTTCCCGACCTCCGCCGTCGCCGTCCTCGCCTGGCGCGGCCCCACCTGGCACGCCCTGCTCCCCGGCGCCGCCCTCCTCACCTCGGTCACCGTCCCCCGCGGCAGACGCTGACCTTGGCGGCATAGGCTGGCCGGATGCAGGACGAGTACCGCACCGTGGCCCGCGCGGGTGTGCACGAGACCGAGGTCAACCGCTCCCGCTTCCTGTGCGCCCTCGCCCCGGCGGCCACCGAGCAGGAGGCGCAGGAGTTCATCGCCGCCGTCCGCAAGGAGCACGCCGACGCCACCCACAACTGCTGGGCCTACGTCATCGGCGCGGACGCCTCCGTCCAGAAGGCCGGCGACGACGGGGAGCCCGGCGGCACCGCCGGCGTCCCCATGCTGCAGATGCTGCTGCGCCGCGACATGCGCTACGTCGTCGCCGTCGTCACCCGCTACTTCGGCGGCGTGAAACTCGGCGCGGGCGGCCTCATCCGTGCCTACGGCGGCGCGGTCGGCGAGGCCCTCGACGCGCTCGGCACGATCACCCGGCGCCGCTTCCGGCTGGCCACCGTCACCGTCGACCACCAGCGGGCCGGCAAGGTGCAGAACGACCTGCGCTCCACCGGCCGCGAGGTGCGCGACGTGCGCTACGGCGAGGAGGTCACCATCGAGATCGGCCTCCCCGACGCCGACGTGGACGCCTTCCGCGCCTGGCTCGCCGACGCCACCTCCGGCACCGCCCGCCTCGAACTGGGCGGGGAGGCCTACGGGGACGCCTGACGGCCTGACCGTTTCGCCGCGATCGGGTCGATAGCGGGCGATACGACACCGGGACGTGACGGGTGATACGGGAGCAACCGCCCGCGCTGTCGGAGGCGCCCGATACCCTGCCGGGACCATGAGATTCCTGCACACCTCCGACTGGCACCTCGGCCGGTCCTTCCACCGGGTCGGCATGCTCGGCGCCCAGGCCGACTTCATCGGCCACCTCGTCTCCACGGTGCGCGAGCGCGAGGTGGACGCGGTGGTGGTGTCGGGGGACGTGTACGACCGGGCGGTGCCGCCGCTGTCCGCCGTCGAGCTGTTCGACGACGCGCTGCACCGGCTCGCCGACCTCGGCGTGCCCACGGTGATGATCTCCGGGAACCACGACTCGGCCCGCCGCCTCGGCGTCGGCGCGGGACTCATGGGCCGCGCCGGCATCCACCTGCGTACCGAGCCCTCCGCGTGCGGCACGCCCGTGCTGCTCTCCGACGCGCACGGGGACGTCGCCTTCTACGGCCTGCCCTACCTGGAGCCCGCCCTGGTGCGGGACGAGTTCGGCGTGGAGCGGGCCGGGCACGAGACGGTGCTCGCCGCCGCCATGGACCGGGTGCGCGCCGACCTCGCCGCCCGCCCGGCCGGCACCCGCTCCGTCGTCCTCGCCCACGCCTTCGTCACCGGCGGCGAACCCAGCGACAGCGAACGGGACATCGCGGTCGGCGGTGTCGCGTCCGTGCCGGCCGCCGTGTTCGACGGCGTCGACTACGTGGCGCTCGGCCATCTGCACGGCTGCCAGACCCTCACCGACCGCGTCCGCTACTCCGGTTCCCCCCTGCCGTACTCCTTCTCCGAGGCCGGGCACCGCAAGTCCATGTGGCTGGTCGACCTGGACGCCGACGGCAGCGTCACCGCCGAGCGCGTCGACTGCCCCGTGCCGCGCCCCCTCGCCCGCATCCGCGGCACCCTGGAGGAGCTGCTCGCCGACCCCGCGCTCGCCCCGCACCAGGAGGCGTGGGTCGAGGCGACCCTCACCGACCCGGTCCGCCCCGCCGACCCCATGGCCCGCCTCGCCGAGCGCTTCCCGCACACCCTGGCCCTCGTCTTCGACCCGGACCGGCCCCCGGACGCCCCCGACGTGTCCTACGCCCGCCGCCTCGCCGGCCGTGACGACCAGCAGATCGCCGAGGACTTCGTCGCCCATGTGCGCGGCGCCGTACCCGACGCGCACGAGCGCACCGTGCTGCGGGACGCCTTCGACGCCGTCCGCGCCGACGAGGCGCAGCGGGAGGTGGCCCGGTGAGACTGCACCGCCTGGACATCACCGCCTTCGGCCCGTTCGGCACCACGCAGAGCGTCGACTTCGACGCCCTGTCCGCCGCCGGCCTGTTCCTGCTGCACGGCCCCACCGGCGCCGGCAAGACCTCCGTGCTGGACGCCGTCTGCTACGCCCTCTACGGCTCCGTCCCCGGCGCCCGCCAGGGCGGCCAGGGCACCACCCTGCGCAGCGACCACGCCGCGCCCGCCACCCGCACCTCCGTCACCCTCGAACTCACCGTCGCCGGACGCCGCCTGGAGGTCACCCGGCAGCCCCCGTGGGAGCGCCCCAAGAAGCGCGGCAGCGGCACCACCACCGACAAGGCGCAGACCTGGCTGCGGGAGCGCGACGCCGTCACCGGCGCCTGGAAGGACCTCAGCCGCTCGCACCAGGAGATCGGCGAGGAGATCACCCAGCTGCTCGGCATGAGCCGCGAGCAGTTCTGCCAGGTCGTGCTGCTCCCGCAGGGCGACTTCGCGCGCTTCCTGCGCGCCGACGCAGAGGCCCGGGGCAAGCTGCTGGGCCGCCTCTTCGACACCCACCGCTTCGCCGAGGTGGAGAAGCGTCTCGCCGACCGCCGCCGCGCCGCCGAGGCCCGCGTGCGCGACGGCGACGCCGAGCTGCTCGCCGACGCGCACCGCATGCAGCAGGCAGCGGGCGGCGCCATGGAGCTGCCCGAGCTGTCGCCGGGGGAGCCCGGCCTCGCCGACGCCGTGCTCACCGCGGCCGCCGTCGCCCGCAGCACCGCCCGCGAGCAGCTCACCGCCGCCCACTGCCGCCTCGCCACCGCCGAGTCCGTCCGCGCCGAGGCGGGCCGCGCCCTGGACGAGGCGCGCGAACGGCACCGGCTGCAGCGCCGGTTCGCCGAGGCCAGGGAGCGGGCGGAGCGGCTGCGGGAGCGGTCCGGCGCCCACGACGAGGACCAGGCCCGCATGGACCGGGCCCGCAAGGCCGAGACCGTCGCCCCGGCCCTGGAGCTGCGGGACTCCGCCGACGCCGAGCACCGACGCGCGTCCGCCGCCGAGCAGCGCGCCCGCGCCCTCCTCCCCACGTCCCTCGCGGACGCCGGACCGGACGGGCTCGCGGCGGCGGCCCGCCGCGCCGCCGAGGAGCTGGGCGGACTGGAGTCGGCCCGCCGCGCCGAGCGCCGCCTCACCGAACTCCTCGACGAGCGGGCCCGGCTGGACCGCCAGGAGCGCGCCGACGAGGAGGTCCGCGAGGACGCCGAGGCGTGGCTCGCCGGCTGGGAGGCCACCCGCACCGCCCTCCAGGACCGCATCGCGGCCGCCCAGCAGGCCGCGACCCGCGCAGGTGAGCTCGCCGCCCGGCGCGACGCCGCCCGCCACCGGCTCGAGGCCGCCCGCACCCGCGACCGGCTCACCCGGGACGCCGAGGCCGCCGCCGAGCAGGCCGGCGCCGCCCGGGAACAGGCCCTCGCCGCCCGGCAGCACTGGCTCGACCTCAAGGAACAGCGCCTCAACGGCATCGCCGCCGAACTCGCCGCCGGTCTCACCGACGGCGCCCCCTGCGCGGTCTGCGGCGCCACCGAACACCCCGCCCCCGCCCGCAGGGTCGCCGGACACGTCGACCGCGACACCGAGGAACGCGCCCTCGCCGACCACCAGGACGCCGAGGAGCGGCGCGCCGAGGCCGACCGCCGGCTCGCGGCCGTACGGGAGGAGCTGGCCGCCGCGGGCGCCGGGGCCGGTGACACCCCGGCCGAGCAGCTCGCCCGTGAACTCGAGGAGGCGGAGCGGGAGTACGCCCGCGTGCGGGAGGCCGCCTCCGCGCTGCACTCCGCCCAGGAGGAGCTGCGCGCCGCCGAACGCGAACACGAACTGCGCACCGCCGCCCAGCGCGACGCGGCCGTCCGCGCCGCCGCCCGCGTCGGCCACCGCGAACGCCTCGACCTCGAACGGGCCACGCTTGAGCAGGAGTTGGCGCAGGCGCGCGGGGACGCCCCCAGCGTCGCCGCGCGCGCCGGGCAGCTCGAACGCGAGGCGGCGCTGCTCACCGAGGCCGCCGGCGCCGCCCGCACCGCCGAGGAGGCCGCCCGGCGGCTCAAGGACGCCGACGCCCGCCTCGCCGACGCCGCCTTCCGCGCGGGCTTCGACACCCCGCGGGCCGCCGCCGACGCCCTCCTCGACGACGACGCCCACCGGCAGTTGCAGCGCCGGCTGGACGCCTGGCACGACGAGGAGGCCGCCGTACGCGCCGTCCTGGCCGAACCCGGGGCGGCGGCCGCCGCCCAGCAACCCCCCGTGGACCTCGCCGCCGCCCAGCGCGCCGCCGAGGACGCCGACCGTGCCGTCCGCGAGGCCGCCTCCGCGCGCGACGCGGCCGCCCGCCGCTGCG
Organism: Streptomyces cellulosae; assembly: GCA_014655195.1. GTDB lineage: Bacteria > Actinomycetota > Actinomycetes > Streptomycetales > Streptomycetaceae > Streptomyces > Streptomyces cellulosae. Next base: position 71,030 of record BNBH01000031.1, read on the forward strand.
CAGAGCTCGACCGGCTCTCCGCCCGCGCCGCCGCCTCCGTGCGCCGTCTCGGACCGCTGCGCGAGGAGTACGACCGGGTGGCCCGCATGGCCGCCCTCACCGCCGGAACCTCGGCGGAGAACGAACGCCGGATGCGCCTGGAGTCGTACGTCCTCGCCGCGCGCCTGGAGCAGGTCGCCGCCGCCGCGACGGTCCGGCTGCGCCGCATGTCGTCCGGCCGCTACACCCTCGTCCACTCCGACGACCGCGCGGGCCGCGGCCGCAGCGGCCTCGGACTGCACGTCGTGGACGCCTGGACCGGCCGGGAGCGCGACACCGCCACCCTCTCCGGCGGCGAGACGTTCTTCGCGTCCCTCGCCCTCGCACTCGGACTCGCCGACGTGGTGACCGACGAGGCGGGCGGGGTGCGGCTGGACACGCTCTTCATCGACGAGGGCTTCGGCAGCCTCGACGACCAGACCCTCGACGAGGTCCTCGACGTCCTCGACTCGCTGCGCGAACGCGACCGCAGCGTCGGCATCGTCAGCCACGTCCCCGACCTGCGCCGCCGCATACACGCCCAACTGGAGGTCCACAAGGACCGCACCGGCTCCCGGCTGCGGCAGCGGGGGACCTGACCGGGCGTCCGGGTCACCGCCCGACGGGACGGCGCGGCAGCGGCGAGGAGTACACCACGCTGGTGGTCACCGAGCCGAGCGCGCCGATCCGCCCCGACACCTCCTCCAGGTGCCGCATCGACCGTGCGGCCACCTTCAGGACGAAGCAGTCGTCGCCCGTGACGTGGTGCGCCTCCAGGATCTCCGGCGTGACGGCGACCAGGTCGTGGAACGGCTTGTAGTTGCCGGTCGGGTAGCGCAGCCGGACGAACGCCAGGACCGGCAGCCCGATCCGCTCCGGGTCCACCACCGCCGCGTAGCCCTGGATGATCCCGGCCTCCTCCAGCCGCCGCACCCGCTCGGTGACGGCGCTCGCGGACATCGAGACGGCGCGGGCCAGTTCGGCGTAGCCGGCGCGTCCGTCCCGCTGGAGGAGGTCGAGGATGCGCCAGTCGGTGGCGTCCGGGGAATACTCGGTCATCGCCGAGAAGTAGCAGGGAAATCCCCGGCGGAGCAAGGCCGGCACCGGGATTCGCCCCTTCAGGACGGCTGTGCGCGCCCGTAGTTTTCCTGTCATGACGACGACCGCCGTGAACTCCGTCCTGCGGACCGCCCCCGCCTCCCCGGCCGTGGCCGCCGCGCACTTCCGCGCGAGGCTCGCCCTGTACACCGACGTGTCCGACGTGGCCGCCGCGCTCGCGTCCGGCGATCATCCCGGCTTCGTCCTGCTGGACTCACGGTCGGCCGAGGCCTGGGACCAGGGCCATGTGCCCGGCGCCCTGCACCTGCCCACCGCGCGGATCGGCGAGCGGGCCGCGGACCTCCTCGACCCGGCCGTGCCGGTCGTGACGTACTGCTGGGGACCCGGCTGCGACGGGGCCGCCCGCGCCGCGCTCGCCCTCGCCGAACTCGGTCACCGCGTCAAGGAGATGCTCGGCGGCTTCGAGTACTGGGTGCGGGAGGGCTTCGCCTACGAGACACCGCGGGGCCTCGAACGCGGGGCCGCCGACCCGCTGACCACCGTGGTGGACTCCGCCGTGTGCGGATGCTGAACCCGCCCGTCCGGTAAGGGCGTCGAGCCGATAGGTTTCTCCGCCATGGAGCGATACGCGGAGCCGGGGACGGTCGAGTGGGTGGAGTCGGGCGGCGGGCCGCTCGTCGCGGTGCCGGAGACGGTGCTGCCGTTCTGGACAGGGGCCGACGGCGAGGAGTTCGCCTCGGACTACGACCGGGCCTGTGAGGTCGACGGACTCGTCGGGCTCCTCCCGGTCGGTGACGCCGCCGCCCTCGTCCTGGGCGACGAACCCGCCGCGACGGCCTACCTCCCCGAACACTCCCTCCTCGTCCGCTGGGTCGCCGGCCACACCGAGCACGACCTCCTGGCGAGCGTCCCCGCCGCGCTCGCCGCCGCGCAGTGGCAGCAGGAGACACAGTGGAAGGTGCCCGGCCCGGTCGTCCTGTTCGACGCGACGTGGCCCGGCACCCACGCCGCCGGCACCGACCACGCCCGCCTCGCCCTCGGCCCCGGCCGCTATGCCGTGCGCGCCGCGCAGGTCAGCCCCGGCCCGGAGACCTGGCTGGTCCTGGTGCAGCTCCGCCCGCTGCCCTGAACCGGCGCGCGGTTCCCCGCGCTGCTGGGGCGCGTTCGCCGAGGCACCCTTGGGGGCGCGGGGAACTGCGCGAGCGGCCCAGGACGAGTGGGGGGTTTATTCGCGTGCCCCCACGGCCGGCCCGGCCCATCATGGGGATCATGCCGAAGCTTCCCCCGCCCCCGCCCGAGGAACTCCGCCGTGACCCCCTGCCGCTGCGGGGCCGCACCGCCCTCGTGACCGGGGCGAGCCGGCGCGGCGGCATCGGTCACGCCGTGGCCCGCAGGCTCGCCGCGTACGGCGCGAGCGTCTATCTGCACCACCACGTGGAGCACGACGCCGCCATGCCCTGGGGCGCCGACCGGATCGAGGACGTCACCGCCTCCGTACGCGAGGCGCTCGGCGACCCCGACGCGCGCGTCCTCGCCGGACCAGGCGATCTGAGTGACCCGGCGGAACCGGCAGCCCTGCACACCCGCGTCGTCGAGGCGCTCGGCGGGCGGCTCGACATCCTCGTAGCCAACCACGCCCTGAGCGGCTCCGACGGCGACCTCGACACCGTCGACGCCGCCATGCTCGACGCGCACTGGGCCGTCGACGCCCGCTCCGTGCTGCTGCTCGTCCAGGCCCACGCCCGGCACCGCGCCGCCCTCCCGCCAGGCACCCCGGGCGGACGCGTGCTGATGATGACCTCCGGGCAGGACATCGCCGGCGGCATGCCCGGCGAGATCGCCTACGCCCTCCAGAAGGGCGCCCTGGCCTCCATCACCCGCTCCCTGGCCACCGCGCTCGCCGAGCACGCGGTCACCGTGAACACCGTCAACCCCGGCCCCGTCGACACCGACTACCTGACCGGCGAGGTCTACGACGCGATCGCCGCCCTCTTCCCCGCCGGACGCTGGGGCATGCCCGACGACCCGGCCCGCCTCCTCGCATGGCTGGCCACCGACGAGGCGGGCTGGATCACCGGTCAGGTCATCGACTCCGAGGGAGGCTTCCGGCGCTGAACCGGTCCTGGCGCCGAATCGGCCTTACAGCTGAACCGGTCCCACCGCCGAATCCGCCCTACAGCGCCGCCAGTTCGTCCACCAGGTCGTCCAGGCCCAGCGACCCCTGGGACAGCGCGGCCATGTGCCAGGCCTTCAGGTCGAACGCGTCGCCGTGCCGCTCGCGGGCCTTCTCCCGGCCCAGCAGCCAGGCCCGCTCGCCCAGCTTGTAACCGATGGCCTGGCCCGGGATCGTCAGATAGCGGGTCAGCTCGCTCTCCACGAAGTCCGCCGGGCGGCTGCTGTGCGCGCCGAAGAACTCCTGCGCCAGCTCCGGCGTCCACCGCTCACCCGGGTGGAACGGCGAGTCCGCGGGGATCTCCAGCTCCAGGTGCATGCCGATGTCGACGATCACCCGGGTCGCCCGCATCATCTGCGCGTCCAGGTACCCGAGCCGCTGCTCCGCGTCCGTGAGGAAGCCCAGCTCGTCCATCAGCCGCTCCGCGTACAGCGCCCAGCCCTCGCAGTTGGCGCTGACCATGCCGACGCTCGCCTGGTAGCGCGACAGGTTCTCCGCCACGTGCACCCACTGCGCCAGCTGGAGATGGTGGCCGGGGACGCCCTCGTGGTACCAGGTGGACACCAGGTCGTACACCGGGAAGCGGGTCATGCCCATCGTGGGCAGCCAGGTGCAGCCCGGCCGGGAGAAGTCCTCCGACGGCGGCGTGTAGTACGGCGCCGCCGCGCTGCCCGCCGGGGCGATCCGCGACTCCACCTTCCGCACCCGCTCGGCCAGGTCGAAGTGCGTGCCGTCCAGGGCCTCGATCGCCTGGTCCATCAGACCCTGCAGCCAGTCGCGGACCTCGTCCACGCCCTCGATGTGCCGGCCGTGCTCGTCGAGGTGCGCCAGCGCCACCCACGGGGTCTCGGCGCCCGGCAGGATCTTCTCGGCCTCCTTCTTCATCTCGCCCAGCAGCCGGAAGTACTCGGACCAGCCGTACGCGTACGCCTCGTCCAGGTCCAGGTCGGTGCCGTTGTAGTAGCGCGACCAGCGGGCGTAGCGCTCCCGGCCCACCGTGTTCGGCGCGCCCTCGACCGCCGGGGCGTACACGTCCCGCAGCCAGTTCCGCAGCTCCGCCACGGCCGCGGTCGCCGCGCGGGCGGCCTCGTCCAGCTCCGCGCGCAGCGCGTCCGGGCCCGCGGCGGCGAAGTCCTCGAACCAGCCGCGGCCCTCGCCGGTGTCCGCCCACTCGCCGAGCTGCCCGACGAACGTCGCCGTGGGGCGCGGCCCGGCGTACAGCGTGCGCTCCAGGCCCAGCGCCAGCGACTCCCGGTACCCGGCGAGCGCGGCCGGGACCGCGCGCAGCCGCTCCGCGATCGCCCGCCAGTCCTCCTCCGTCTCCGCCGGGGTCACCGTGAACACCTCGCGCACCGCGTGCGCGACCGTGCCCAGGTTGCCGACCGCGCGCAGGTGCTCGTCGGCCTCGTGCACCGCGAGTTCGGCGGTCAGCCGCTCCCGCAGCAGCCGGCCGCAGCGCCGCTCGGCGTCGCTGTCCGCGCCGGGCAGCCGCTCGGCCTCGTCGAGCCGCGCCAGGGTCGCCCTGAGCAGATCGGCGACCGCCTCCTGACCGGCGGGCGAGAGATCGGGCAGCCGGGAGGAACTCTCCTTGACGCCGAGGTACGTCCCGGTGATCGGGTCGAGGGCGATGAGCTCGTCGACGTAGGCGTCGGCGACCTGACGGGGAAGCGCGCTGTTGGTTGGTGACATGCGGACCATCCTGGTACGACGTCCGCCGCACGTCACGCGGATTGAGCCGAGGGCGAAGGCGGCATGACCGGACCGCAGTCCCACTGCTGGAAGATCAGCCGCGTCTCCACCCGCGCCACCTCACGGCGGGCGGTGAACTCGTCCAGCACCAGCCGCTGCAGATCCGCCATGTCCGCGACCGCGACATGTACCAGATAGTCGTCGGGGCCGGTCAGATGGAACACCGTCAGCGACTCCGGCAGCGCGCGGATCCGCTCCACGAACGGCCCCACCAGCTCCCGCCGGTGCGGTCTCACCTGCACCGACAGCAACGCCTGGAGACCCCGGCCGAGCTTCGCCGGGTCAAGCTGGAGGCGGTGCCCGAGGATCACGCCGGAGCGGCGCAGCCTGGTCACCCGGTCCAGGCAGGTCGACGGCGCGACCCCGACCTGCGCGGCGAGGTCCCGGTAGGTGGTCCGGGCGTCGTTCTGCAGCAGTCGCAGCAGATGGAGGTCCACCGGATCCAGTACGACAGATGCGGCCATCGGCCGAACGTAGCACGGGATCCTGCCGCACAGAACCGGCCGGTGTTCACCCTGAGCGCCATGGACAACGGCATGGACACGCGACGCACCACCAGAGCACTCGCCACCGAGGCCGTGCACGCCGGCCGCGACGATCTCGCCGGACTCGGACTGCACGCCCCGCCGATCGACCTGTCCACCACCTACCCCTCCTACGACAGCCGGGCCGAGGCCGCCCGCATCGACGCCTTCGCCACCACCGGCGCCGAACCCGACGGCCCGCCGGTCTACGGACGGCTCGGCAACCCCACCGTCGCCCGCTTCGAGACCGCCCTCGCCCGCCTGGAGGGCACCGGGTCCGCGGTCGCCTTCGCCAGCGGCATGGCCGCGCTCAGCGCCGTCCTGCTGGTCCGCGCCTCCATGGGCCTGCGGCACGTCGTCGCCGTACGCCCGCTGTACGGGTGCAGCGACCATCTGCTGACCGCCGGACTGCTCGGCTCCGAGGTCACCTGGACCGACCCGGCCGGCGTCGCCGACGCGCTCCGCCCGGACACCGGCCTGGTGCTGGTGGAGTCGCCCGCCAACCCGACGCTCGCCGAGATCGACCTGCGGGCCGTCGCCCACGCCTGCGGCTCCGTGCCGCTGCTCGTCGACAACACCTTCGCCACGCCGGTGCTCCAGCGGCCCGTCGAGCAGGGGGCGCGGCTGGTGCTGCACAGCGCCACCAAGTACCTCGGCGGGCACGGCGACGTGCTGGCCGGCGTGGTGGCCTGCGACGAGGAGTTCGCCGGGCGGCTGCGGCAGGTGCGGTTCGCCACCGGCGGGGTGCTGCACCCGCTGGCCGGCTACCTGCTGCTGCGCGGCCTGTCGACGCTGCCGGTCCGGGTACGGGCCGCGTGCGCGAACGCCGCCGAACTCGCTGCGCGCCTCGCCGCGGACCCGCGCGTGGCCAAGGTGCACTACCCGCGCATCGGCGGCGCGATGGTCGCCTTCGAGGTCCACGGCGACCCGCACGCGGTGATCGCCGGCGTCCGCCTGATCACCCCGGCGGTGAGCCTCGGCAGCGTGGACTCCCTGATCCAGCACCCGGCGTCCATCAGCCACCGCATCGTCGACGCCGACGACCGCAGGGACGCGGGCGTCTCCGACCGCCTGCTCCGCCTCTCGGTCGGCCTGGAGGACGTCGAGGACCTGTGGTCCGACCTGGACCAGGCGTTGGGCGCGCGGTCCGAACGGCCGGCCCGGTCGGAAGCGATGGCCCAGGGCTGACGGACCGCCCGTGAACGGGGGACGGCCCGGCACGCGCTCGCGTGCCGGGCCGTGTTCCGTCGGCGGGTCAGTACCGGGCGGCCCTCTCGCCGGCCTCCGTCGGGCGCGGCGCCGGGGCGGGGGTCAGTCGGGCGGTGATGACGAGCGTGCCCTCCTCGATCTGGTAGTCGAGGGGGAGGCCCAGGCCGCGCATCGCGGCGACCATGCCCGTGTTGGACGCCTGCGTCACGGCGTAGACATGGGCGCAGCCGGCCTCGACCGCCATGCCCACCAGGCGGGACAGCAGTTCCGCGCCGATGCCCCGCCGCTGCCAGGCGTCCTCGACGACCAGCGCCACCTCGGTCTCGTCGCCGTCCCACAGCAGATGACCGAGGGCGACGATGTCGCCGGACGCGGTCTGCGCGGCGAGCGTACGGCCGAAGCGGGGGCTGAGCAGATGGTTGAGGTAGCGCGTCGCGTCGCCGACCGGGCCGTGGTACCGGCGCCGCAGCGTCTCGGCGGAGCACCGCCCGTGCATCGCCCGCGCCGCGTCCAGGTCCGCGGTGTCCGCGCGGCGCACGGAGACATGACCGCCCTCGGACAGCGCCAGCAGGTCACGGCCGCCAGGCAGCCGCCGGCCGAGCCGGGCGTCCAGCTCCACCAGCGCCCGCGCACGGGCGAACTCCGTGGGCGTGAACGGCAGATACGGCCGCTCGACCGTGAGCACCCCGCCCTCCGGGTCGCGCAGCCGGATCACGGTGTCCTCCAGGACGCCCTCCGGAGGCACGGCCCCCGGCCCGGCGCCGAACGCGGTGGCGGGCTGGGAGCGGATCGTGCAACGCCCCAGCAACTGGCGCAGGACCAGCGGCAGTTCGGCCGCGTCCGTCGCGGTGCGGGCGGCCAGCCCCAGCATCCGGGTCGGGCCGTCCACCAGGTCGTGGGCGTCGGCCCGCTCGGCCCAGGTGTCGGTACCGCCGCCCGCCTCGACCGCCGCGGTGAGATCCGTGCCGGCCGGGACGCGCAGCAGGAACTCGTCGACGGTGTGCGCGCCCAGCGGGTGCGTCTGCAGGCTCAGGATGTCGACCCGCCGCTCGGCCAGCGCCGTGCACAGGGCGGCCAGCGCGCCCGGCTCGTCCCGCACCGTCGTCCGCATCCGCCACAGCACGCTCTCGACCGCCGCCGGCTCGGGCGACGGCGGAGCGCCGCCGGTATCGTGCGCCGGCGGCGCGTGGCCGTGGCGGCGTGCGCGCCATGCGTGCAGGGCCTCCCCGCAGCGCGCGGCGCGGGCGAGCGGGTTCCAGCGGCGGGGCGTGCGCCCTCCGTCACGGTCGTTCGTCACGTCAAACATGTCTCGACTCATACAGTCACTGTGAAGGAATCGTGTTTCGTGATCACGAACGTACTGTGACTGACGGGTAAAGCCCGCTTCTGTCCGAAATGCTGTGTTACTGACCGACGAGGCCCGGCTGCAGCGTCTTCCTGAACAGCACCGTGCCGTCCATCTCCCGGAGCCGCACGGTCAGTTCACCGCTTCCGCCGTCGATGTCCACCTCGCCGAAGAACTGGTACCCACCGGCGGGGGAGACGTTGGCGGTGGCGGGCGCCTTCAGGAACACCCGCTCCGGACCGAACGTCCCGTCGAGCTCCGTCGCCGGGAACGCGCCCGCGTTGAGCGGCCCCGAGACGAACTCCCAGAACGGCTCGAAATCGCCGAACCCGGCCCGCTCGGGCCGGTAGTGCTGCGCCGAGGTGTGGTGCACGTCGGCCGTCAGCCACACCGTCCCGGTGATCCTCCGGTGCTTGACGAACCGCAGCAGCTCCGCGATCTGCAGTTCCCGCCCCAGCGGCGCCCCCGGGTCGCCCTGCGCCACCGCCTCGACATGCGGGCGCCCCTCGGTGGTGTCGGGCACGACCAGCCCGACCGGCATGTCGGCGGCGATCACCTTCCACACCGCCCGCGACCGCGTCAGCTCCCGCTTCAGCCAGTCCAGTTGCTCCCGGCCGAGGATGCCCTGCGGGTCGACGGTCCGGTCGCTGGGCGAGTTGGCGTTCCGGTACGTCCGCATGTCCAGCACGAACACGTCGAGCAGCGGCCCCTGCCGCAGCACGCGGTGGATACGCCCCTCCCGGGCGCCGGGCCGCAGCGTGGACACCGGGTAGTACTCGCCGAACGCCCGCCGGGCGCGGGCCGCGAGCACGTCGACGTCCTTCACGGTGTACCGGGTGTCCGTGTCCGCGATCCGCTGCCCCGGGTACCAGTTGTTGCGCACCTCGTGGTCGTCCCACTGGACGATCGACGGCACCCGGGCGTTGAACCGGCGCAGGTGCTCGTCCAGGAGGTTGTAGCGGAAGTTGCCGCGGAACTCCGCGAGGGTCTCCGCGACCTTGGACTTCTCCTCGGTGGTGACGTTCCGCCAGAGGCTGCCGTCCGGCAGTTCGGCGGTCGCCGCGATGGGCCCGTCGGCGTAGACGGTGTCCCCGCTGAACAGGAAGAAGTCCGGGTCGAGCCGCTCCATCGCGTCGAAGACGCGGTAGCCGCCGAACGCCGGGTTGATGCCCCAGCCCTGCCCGGCCAGGTCGCCCGACCACACGAACCGCACCCCGTCCCGCCGCCGGTCCGGCACGGTGCGGAAGGTTCCGGCGACCGGCGCGCCCGTACGGCGCGGGTCGTCGGGATCGGCGAGCAGCACCCGGTAGTGGACCTGCTCGCCCGACGGCAGCCCGCGCAGCCGGGTCGTGCCGGTGAAGTCGGTGCCGGGACCGATCAACGGCCCGCGCACCTGGCGGACGTTGCGGAACGACTCCGTCGCCGAGGTCTCGACGATCATCCGCGCCGGCCGGTCCGACCGCACCCACACCAGCGCGGAGTCACGGGTGACGTCCCCGGTCTGGACGCCCCACTCGGCGGAGGGCCGCCCCGACCGGGTGAACGCGGGCAGGGCCAGCCCCGCCGACAGGGCGAGGGACCCCTTCAGCAAGGAGCGACGGTGTGCCATGAGTACGCCTCCGAGGGTGCGGTGGGTGTGCACACCCACACCTACGCCCACTCATCGAACTCCGGATGAACAACACACCTCAGGAGGCCGCGGGGAACTGCGCGTCAAGTCCCCACCGGCCCGCGGTGAACATCAGACCCCACGACTCCCGTCCAGCAACACCCGCGACACCAACGCCGGATCGTCGTTCATCGGCACATGCCCACACCCCGGCAGCCGAACCAGTCGCGCCCGCGGAATGATCTGCTTCGCCCGCACCCCCTGCCGGGGGATGAGCAACCGGTCCCGCGCTCCCCACGCCACCGTCACCGGCACGCCCCGCACATCCTCCGTGAACTGCACGGAACCGCCCGCCCGCAGCGTCCGCGCGAACCCGGTCGCCTCGGCCAGCGCCCGCGTCTCGGCGACCACCGCCTCCGGGGAACGCCGCCCTGGCCGGGCGTAGATCGTGCTGGTCAGCACGCCCCGCCCGACCGCGGACCGGGACAGCCCCTCGACCACCCGCACCGGCATCCGCTCCGCGATGCCCCGCATGGCGGACAGGACGGTGAACGCGTACCGCCGCTCGGCCTGCGTCCAGAATCCCGCGGGGGACAGCGCCGTCACCGAGCGCACCAGCCCGGCCCGCCCCATCTCCAGGGCGAGCAGCCCGCCGAGGGAGTTGCCGGCGACGTGCGGACGGTCCAGCTCCAGCGCCTCGCACAGGCCCGCGAGGGCGGTGGTCACGGTGGGCAGGTCGTGGTCGAGTCCGTCGGGCAGGGCGGGCGAGGCGCCGAAGCCGGGCAGGTCCACGGCGATCACCTCGCGCTCGGTGGCCAGGATGTCCACGACCGGGTCCCAGGCCTGCCGGTGATGCCCGATGCCGTGCAGCAGAAGCAGCGGTTCCCCGCGCCCTACGCGCGCGTAGGAGAGGGTCACGGACTGCGGGCCTCGCGCAGAGGGGACCTGGTAGGTGACGGTCGCGGACATCGAGTGCTCCTCGTTCGGACGAGCATGGACGAGCGGAAAGGGACGTCGTACCGGACGCCGTAGACAGCTTGTCAGCAATTGCTACCGACGGGTAGCCCGTCATGCCTGGACACTTCACCACCGGTCCGCTGGGATGGCCAGGTGACCGCCGACACCGCGACCGCCCTCTTCGAGGAACACCGCCCCGTCCTCATGGGCATCGCCTACCGCATGCTGGGCCGTGTGGCCGACGCCGAGGACGTCGTCCAGGACGCCTGGCTGCGCTGGTCCGCCGCCGACCGGACCGACGTCCGCGAACCACGCGGCTTCCTCGTGCGGATCACCACCCGCCTCGCCCTCGACCGGCTCCGGCGGATCAAGGCGCGCGGCGAGACCTACGTCGGCCCCTGGCTCCCCGAGCCCTACGTCACCGACTTCGGCGACACCGTGCCGGACACCGCGGACCAGGCCGTGCTCGCCGAGTCCGTGTCCCTCGCGGTGCTCGTCGTCATGGAGACGCTCTCCCCGCTGGAGCGCGCGGTGTTCGTGCTCAGGGAGGCGTTCGGCCATCCGTACGCCGACATCGCGGCGATGCTCGACCGCGGCGAGGCGGCCGTACGCCAGCTCGCCGCCCGCGCCCGCCGCCATGTCGACGAGCGGCGCCCCCGCTACGACGTCGACCCCGCCCGCCGCCGCGACCTCACCGCACGCTTCCTGGACGCGGCCGCCGGGGGAGACCTGGCGGGCCTGATGGAGCTGCTCGCCCCGGACGTACGTCTCGTCGGCGACAGCGGCGGCAAGGCGCGCGCCCCGCTGCGGGTGCTGGAGGGCGCCGATCACGTGGGCCGCTTCTTCGTCGGGGTGGCCGGCAAGGGACTGCCGGACGTGTCCGTCCGCATGGTCGAGCTCAACGGCGGTCCCGCCGTGCTCGTGCTGTCCGGCGGGAAGCCCGACACGGTCGTGCAGATCGACGCCGACGGGGGCCGGATCCGCACGGTCTACGTGGTCCGCAACCCCGACAAGCTCGCCGCCCTCATCGCGCTTCCGTAGGCGCGTCACGCCCCATCCGTGCGGGCCCCGCCGCAGCGCGCACGGGGGCCCTGCGGCGCGCCGCCGATTGGTATTGACCAAGTCCTGTGGCCGCCCTATGGTCGCAGAGAAGTGAAACAACCTTTAATAAACAAGGGCGCTAAAACGCCGCCGGACACGGCGATCGTGGAGGACAGGGTGGGGACCACGCAGCTGGAAACGGTGCCGGAGCCGAAGTACTGGCATCTGAAGACCGTGCTCACCGAGGCGCTGGACTCGGAGTTCTCCGTGGGCGAGATCCTGCCCAACGAGCGCGACCTGGCCGCCCGCTTCGGCGTCGCGCGCGCCACGCTCCGGCAGGCCCTTGAGCAGCTCGAGCTGGAGGGCCGGCTGCAGCGCCGCCGTGGCGTCGGCACCACCGTCGCCCCGCCCCGTATGGGCGTCTCCGTCGGCAGCGAGCAGCACGCCTGGCCCGGCGGCCCGCACGACGCGTGGCACGCCGTGGACTGCCGGCTCGAGGTGCCGCCCGCCGCGCTCGCCGAGCCCCTGGTGATCGGCGGCGACGAGGCCGTGCACATCGTGCGCCGCTCCCGTGTCTCCTGCGGCCAGCCCGTAGCGTCCGAGCTGCTGTACATCCCGGCCGCCTCCGTGCCCGACCTCTCCGGCATCGACGCCCCGTCCGGCGCGGCGCGCGCCCGCGCGGTGCTGCGCGAACTGCAGCGCCTGGAGCTGGAGCGCCAGGAGAACGCGGTGGAGCTCGGCTCGGCCGGCGCGGACGAGGCGAGGGAGCTGGACCGCCTGCCCGGCGCGCCCGTCCTCGTCGTCACCACCCGCTACATCGCCCGCGGCCGCACCGCCGCGCTCTCGGTGGCCACCTACCGCGCGGACACCTGCCGTCTGACCTTCGGCGACTCCGGCGGTGTCGAGATACACCACGGGCCCGAGCGCCAGGCGTCCTGACCCGGGGGTTTCCTGACGCACCGTCGACGCGCCGTGGGGGTCCGCCCCACGGCGCGCGCGTACGTCAGGGCCCTGCCGTCACCGCCGGGCCGTGACCGTGCCCTCCACGGCGAACAACTGCTCCTCCACATGGTCGAGCGCCAGCCGCACCGCGCCCGTCGCCACGGCCGCCTCGCCCAGCAGGGACAGGGTGACCTCCGGCGGGCGCAGACAGTAGCGGGACAACTCGCGGCGCAGGGGCTCCAGCACGCCGTCGAGACCGGCCGCCCAGCCCCCGATCACGACCAGTTCCGGGTCGAGCGCCAGCACCAGCGCCGCCACGTCGTGCACCAGCCGCTGGATGAACCGGTCCATCGCCGCCAGCGCCCGCTGGTCGCCCTGACGCGCCTGCGCGAACACCTGCGCCACGGCCTGCTCGTCCAGCGGGTGCAGCGGCTCGTCCGTGGTCGACAGCAGCGTCTCCGGCGTCGCCTCGCGCCCCAGCAGATGCAGCGCCCCGATCTCCCCGGCCGCGCCGCCGTACCCGCGGTGCAGCCGCCCGCCGATCAGCGAACCGGCCCCCGGGCTCAGGCCCGCCAGCACGAACACCACGTCGTCGCGGCCCTTCGCCGAGCCCTTCCAGTGCTCCGCGACCACCGCCGCGTTGGCGTCGTTCTCCACCAGCACCGGGCACTTGAAGGAGCGGCTGAGCCGCTCGCCGAGGCTCAGCCCCGTCCAGCCGGGCAGCGCCGTGCCCAGCCGCACCGTGCCGTCCGCGTCGACGATACCGGGTGTGCCGACGCCGACCGCCCGCAGCGAACCGCGCGGCACCCCGGCCCGCCGCAGCAGTTCCGCGACGGCAGTCCGCAGCCGGTCGAGACGCTCGTCCGCGTCGACCGTCTCGTCCACGTCCCGCACCTGCGCGCCGATCACCCGGCCGTCCAGGTCGGCCAGCAACGCCGCCACCCGGTGCACGCCGATCTCCAGGCCCAGCAGATGACCCGCCTCTGCGCGGAAGCGGAACCGCCGCGCCGGGCGCCCCTGACGGCGTGCGGCGCCCTCGTCGGCCGCCGCCTCCACGACCAGACCCGCCTCGATCAGCCCCTCCACGACGCCCTCGACGGTCGGCCGGGACAGCCCCGTCACCCGGGTCACCTCGGTCAGCGTCGCGCAGTCCGTGGCCCGCAACGCGTGCAGCACCACCGCGGAGTTGATCCTCCGCAGCAGCGAGGGATCCCCGCCGGTCAGCCGCCCCACCGTCCGTCCTCCCAGCTCGTGCGCGTGTTGGGCGGATCGTACTCGGCGCGGCGCACCCCGGCGACCACCGGGCGCGCACCCCGGCCGGCCCGCCTTTTCACACGGCCCGCTCAGCCCGGCGCCACGAACCCCGACTCGTACGCCGTGATCACCGCCTGCGTCCTGTCCCGCGCGCCCAGCTTCGCCAGCACGGCGCTCACATGCGACTTCACCGTCTCCGTGCCGACCACGAGGCGCGCGGCGATCTCCGCGTTCGACAGCCCGCGCGCCATCAAGCGGAGCACCTCGGCCTCCCGTTCGGTGAGCCGGGCGCGCTCCAGCTCGGCACGGACCGCGCGGTTCCCGCGGCCCTCGCCGTACTCCGCGGCCAGCTGCCGCACCGAGGCGGGGAACAGCAGCGACTCGCCCTCCGCGATCAGCCGCACCGCGTGCACGATCTCCGCGGGACGGGCCCGCTTCAGCAGGAACCCGTCCGCCCCGGCGCGCAGCGCCTCGTACACGTACTCGTCGTTCTCGAACGTCGTCACCACGAGGATCTTCGGCGGCTCCGCCACCGTCCGCAGCAGCGCGCGCGTGGCCTCGATGCCGTCCAGCAGCGGCATCCGTACGTCCATGGCGACCACGTCAGGACGCAGCTGCCGCACCAGCGGGATCACCGCCGCGCCGTCGGCCGCCTCCCCGGCGACCTCGATGTCCGGCTGCGCCTCCAGCACGGCCCGGAGCCCCGCGCGCACCAGGGGTTCGTCGTCGACGAGGAGCACTCTGACCGGCATCCGCCCAGCGTAGATCAGCCCAGGGGCAGTTCGACCCGGACCTGCCAGTCGCCGTCGCCGTCCGGGCCGGTGTGCGCGCGCCCGCCGAGCAGCGCCGCCCGCTCGCGTATGCCGCGCAGGCCGCTGCCCCGGCCGGGGGAGGGCCGTTCGTCCGGCAGCGGGTTGCGCACCTCCAGCGTCAGCAGGCCGTCCCGGGCGGCCACCCGCACGCGGGCGGGCACCGCGCCCGCGTGCCGCAGCACGTTGGTCAGCGCCTCCTGGAGGATGCGGTAGCCCTCGCGGGAGACGGGGCCCGGCAGGGTCTCCAGCGGGCCGGTGACCTCGGCGTCGACCTTCGCGCCCGACGCCCGCGCGGACTCCAGCAGCCGGCCGGCGTCGGTGAGCGTGGGCCGGGTGCTCGCGGGCCGCTCCGACTCGCGGAGCACCCCCAGGACCCGTTCCAGGTCCTCCAGCGCCGTGCGGCCCGTCTCCTCGATGGCCGCCAAGGCTCGCGCGGTGAACTCCGGGCTGTTCGCGGCGCGGGCGGCGCCCGCCTGCACGACGGCGACCGTCAGCGCGTGGCCGATCGAGTCGTGCAGCTCGCGGGCGATGCGCGTGCGCTCCAGGAGGAGTTCGGTCCGCGCCTCCAGCGCGGCGAGCCGTTCGGCCGGTGAGGGGCCCAGCAGCCGGCGCGCCGCCGCCGTCGCGAGGGACCCGAGCCCCACCAGTGCCGCGTACAGCAGCACCAGGGGGACGGGGACGAGCAGCGCGAAGGCCCAGTGGCCGGGGAGGTCCTCCAGCACCGGCACCTCGGTGGGCGCCGAGCCCGTGGCCAGCCGCACCAGGGAGTGAACCAGCACCGGCAGCCACACCGTGGCGCACCAGGCGGCCGCGGCCAGGACGGCGCGCACCAGGATCCAGAGCGAGGTGCGCGCGCGGTCCCGGAGGTTCGCCGACGGCTCCTCGGAGATGCCCGGATCCGCCTCGGCCGGGGTCAGCAGCAAACGGGCCTGGACCCCCTCGCCCTTGCGCACCGTGGCGACCAGCCCCAGCGGGACCAGCACCAGGAGCGGCACCCACGGAGTGTCCGGATCGACGAACATCCACACGCTGAACGGCAGCGCGGGCACCCAGAGGTGCAGCACGCGGGTGTACGTCGTCCCGCTCCGCAGCGGGCGCAGCAGGCGGATCACTCCGCCATGGTGCCAGCACCCCCGGACAGCCCGCCTCCCCCGCCCGGGGGAGACGCTCTCCACCCGCGGGGGAGGCCCCGCGCAGGGCCGGTCCGCCACGCTGAGGCCATGACCAGCATCGACGTCCGCGACCTGACCAAGGAGTACGGCACCCGACGAGCCGTCGACGACCTCACCTTCACCGTGCCGCCCGGCCGCGTCACCGGCTTCCTCGGCCCCAACGGCGCCGGCAAGTCCACCACCATGCGCCTGGTGCTCGGCCTGGACCGCCCCACCTCCGGCTCCGCCCGCCTCGGCGGCCGGCCGTACGCGTCCCTGCCCCAACCCCTGCGCACGGTGGGCGCGTTGCTCGACGCGGACGCCGCGCTCGGCTCCCGCACCGGCCGCGACCATCTGCGCGTCCTGGCGGCGACCCACCGCATCCCGGACCGCCGGGTGGACGAGGTGCTGGAGGAGACCGGGCTGACCCCGGCGGCCCGCCGCCGGGTGCGGACGTACTCGCTCGGCATGCGGCAGCGCCTCGGCATCGCCGCCGCGCTGCTCGGCGACCCGGAGGTGCTGATGCTCGACGAGCCGTCCAACGGCCTCGACCCGGAGGGCATCGTGTGGATCCGCGGACTGCTGCGGCGCCTCGCCGACGAGGGGCGGGCCGTGCTGGTGTCCAGTCATCTGATGAACGAGACCGCCTCGTTCGCCGACCACCTCGTCGTCCTCGGCCGGGGCCGGCTGCTGGCCGACACACCCATGCGGGAGTTCATCGACGCGCGCGTACGGCCCGCCGTACGCGTCCGTACCTCCGACTCCGACGCCCTGGAGAACGCCCTTGCCCGCCACGGTCATCAGGCGGTGCACCACCCCGAGGGCCACTGGACCGTGCCCGACGCGCGCGTGGACGACATCGGGCGCCTCGCCTCCGCCGAAGGAGTGCCGCTCCTCGAACTCACCGCCGACGAGGGCACCCTGGAACAGGCCTACCTGGACCTGACCGCCGCCGACACCGAGTTCACCGCCCGGCCCCAGGAGGCCTGACCGTGCCGTTCGCCCCCGTGTTCCGTTCCGAGTGGCTGAAGATCCGCACCGTCCGCTCGCTGCTCGCGACCCTGTTCGCGCTGTTCGCGGTGACCACCGCGTTCTCCGCGATCGCGAGCCTGGAGCCCGAGGACCAGGGCGCCGACCCGCTGTTCACGGCCCTGTCCGGCACCGCTCTGGGGCAGGTCGCCGCCGTCGCCTTCGGCTCCCTGGCCGTGTCCGCCGAGTACCGGGAGGGTGCGGCCGTACGGCTGTCGCTGACGGCGGTCCCGCGGCGCGGGCTGTGGTTCGGCGCCAAGACGGCCGCGATCGCCGCCGTCGTGCTCGTCGTCGCCCTGGTGACGTCCCTGGCGGCGCTCTTCGCGGGCCTGGCCGGACTCGGCGACGCGGCCGACGGTCCGACCACCGCCGAATCGGTGCGCGGTGTGGGCGGCGGTGCCGTCTACCTCACGCTCATGGCGCTGTTCGCGGCCGGACTCGCGACGCTGCTGCGCAGCGGGGTGGCCACCCTGTCGGTGCTGATCCCGTTCATCCTGATCGTGTCGTTCGTGGTCGGCGACGCGCTCGGCGCCGTCGCCGACTTCATGCCGGACCGCGCCGGACAGGCGGTGCTGCGCGCCGAGCCCGACGGAACGCTCGGCCCGTGGGCGGGACTTGCCGTCACCGCGTGCTGGACGGCCGCGGCCCTGCTGGCCGGTGCGTGGCGGCTGCGCCGTCAGGACGCCTGAGGGGTGGCCGGTTGACCCGCCGCCAACTGTCAGTGGCGGCGGGTTTACTGGAGCCATGAACCTCGCCCGGCACATCGCCCTCATCGACGAGCTGTGCTTCCGGCCCTTCCCGGCGGAGCACGGCCCGTCGGACGTCGGCTTCTCGGGCCCGGGCCACCATGTCGCCGTGCTGGAGACCGGAGGGCGCCCGGACCTCGATCCGGCGGGCTGGGCGGTGACGGTGGACCAGTTCGAGAAGGACCGCGACGCGGTGTACGAACTGCTCGCCTCCCGCTGGGGCGACACCGACCCGTACAACCTGGGGACGGTGCGGCTGCGGACGGAGCGGGAGGACATACCCGAGCCGTGGGCCCGGTTGAGTCATCACGCGGGCATGGCCTGGCTGTGGGAGGTGCACGGGACGGGCCGCTGGGTCGCGGTGGCGCTCGCCGACCGGGACCCGAGCGGCTCCGTGCAGCTCCTCGCCGTGGTCACGGAGACGGCGCCGCCCTAGGACGCGCGGATCCCAGGGGTCACTCCTGCTCCGCCGCCTCCCGCAGCCGCGCGAACTCCTCCGCGAGCGTCGCCGGTGTCCAGTGCGCGTTCAGCCCGCTGGGATTGGGCAGCACCCACACCCAGGACTCGCCGATGGTCCGCACCTGCGGCCCCACCGTGGCCGTACGGTCGTCGAACGCCGCCCGGTACGCGGTCACGCCCAGCACGGCCAGCCAGCGCGGACGCAGCCGGGCCACCTTCACCGCGAGCTCCCGCCCGCCCTCCCGGTACTCCTCGGCGGTCAGCTCGTCGGCCCGCGCGGTCGCCCGCGCCACCACGTTGGTGATGCCCAGCCCGTACGACAGCAGCTCCGCCTGCTCCGACGGCGGAAGCTGCCGCGGGGTGAAGCCGGAGCGGTGCAGCGCGGGCCAGAAGCGGTTGCCGGGGCGCGCGAAGTGGTGGCCCGTGGCGGCCGTCATCAGGCCCGGGTTGATGCCGCAGAACAGCACCCGCAGACCGTCCGCGACCACGTCCGGCACGAGGCGGTCGCGGGCGGCCTCCAGCTCCTCCCGGGTGAAGCGCCTCAGAGGATCGCCCCAGGGGTGTAGCCGGCGGCCTCCGGGTGCTGCTTCACGATCTCCTCGACCCGGGCGGCCACGGTGGCGACCTGGTCGCTCGCGGCGCCGGTGAAGGACAGCTTGTCCGCCATCAGCGCCTCCAGCTCGTCCCGGCCGAGCGGCAGCCGCTCGTCGGCGGCGAGCTTGTCGAGCAGGTCGTTGCGCTCGGCACCCTGCTCCCGCATGGCGAGCGCGGTGGCGACGGCGTTCTCCTTGATCGCCTCGTGGGCGACCTCGCGGCCGACGCCCGCGCGGACCGCGCCCATCAGCACCTTGGTGGTGGCGAGGAACGGCAGGTAGCGGTCCAGCTCCCGGGCCACGACGGCCGGGAAGGCGCCGAACTCGTCGAGCACGGTCAGGAACGTCTCCAGCAGCCCGTCGAGCGCGAAGAACGCGTCCGGCAGCGCGACCCGGCGCACCACCGAGCAGGACACGTCGCCCTCGTTCCACTGGTCGCCCGCCAGCTCGCCCGTCATCGAGGCGTAGCCGCGCAGAATCACCATCAGGCCGTTGACCCGCTCGCAGGAGCGCGTGTTCATCTTGTGCGGCATCGCCGACGAGCCGACCTGGCCCGGCTTGAAGCCCTCGCTGACCAGCTCGTGCCCGGCCATCAGCCGGATCGTCTTCGCCAGCGAGGACGGCGCGGCGGCCAGCTGCACCAGCGCGGTGACGACCTCGTAGTCCAGGGACCGCGGGTAGACCTGGCCGACCGACGTGAACGCCTGGGAGAAGCCCAGGTGGCCGGCGATCCGGTTCTCCAGCTCGGCCAGCTTTCCGGCGTCCCCGCCGAGCAGGTCCAGCATGTCCTGCGCGGTGCCGACCGGGCCCTTGATGCCGCGCAGCGGGTAGCGGCCCAGCAGCTCCTCGACGCGGCCGTACGCCACCAGCAGCTCGTCGGCGGCGGTCGCGAACCGCTTGCCGAGGGTGGTGGCCTGCGCGGCCACGTTGTGCGAACGGCCGGCCATGACCAGCTCACCGTACTCCCCGGCCAGCTTGCCGAGGCGGGCCAGCACGGCCACCGTGCGGTCGCGCATCAGCTCCAGCGACAGCCGGATCTGCAGCTGCTCGACGTTCTCGGTGAGGTCGCGGGAGGTCATGCCCTTGTGCACGTGCTCGTGCCCGGCGAGGTCGTTGAACTCCTCGATCCGCGCCTTCACGTCGTGGCGGGTGACCTTCTCCCGCTCGGCGATCGAGGCCAGGTCCACGGTGTCGAGGACCCGCTCGTAGTCGGCGATCGCCGTGTCGGGCACCTCGATCCCGAGGTCCTTCTGCGCCTTCAGTACGGCGAGCCAGAGCTGACGCTCGAGCCTCACCTTCTGCTCGGGCGACCAGAGCGTGGCGAGCTCGGCGGAGGCGTAGCGTCCGGCGAGGACGTTCGGGATACGGGGCTTGGCGGGCGCAGCAGTCACGTACAGGGAGTCTACTGGCGATTCGTGCAGGCCCGTGCCACGGGGTGACCTGGAGGAACGTACGAACGGACCGTTACGCCGTCTCGTACGGCAGCAGTTCGGGGCGCTTGGGCGGCAGGCCGTCGCCCGAGGAGCGGCCGGTGAGCCGGCGGCCGATCCACGGCAGCAGGTGCCGCCGCGCGAACCGTACGTCCTCGGCGCGGCGCGCCACCCAGTGCGGCGGCAGCGTCGCCTCCGGGGGCAGGTGCCACTCGGGGTCCTCCGCCGGGTAGCCGAGGCTCTGCCACACCGCCTCCGCGACCCTGCGGTGCCCCTCGCCGGTGAGGTGCAGCCGGTCCACGTCCCACAGCCGTGGGTCGCCGAGCGCGGGCGCGCCGTACAGGTCGACCACCACCGCGTCGTGCCGGGCCGCCAGCTCGTCGACGACCGTGAACAGCGCCTCCATGCGGGGGCGGAAGCGCTCCAGCACCGGTCCCTGGCGGCCCGGGCTGCGCATCAGCACCAACTGCTTGCAGTGCGGGGCCAGCCGCTCCACGGCCTCGGTGAGGAGGTTGCGCACCCGCCCCATGTCGCACTTGGGGCGCAGGGTGTCGTTCAGGCCGCCGACCAGGGTGATCACGTCGGCGCCCATGGCCGCCGCCCGGCCGACCTGCTCGTCGACGATCTGCTGGATCAGCTTGCCGCGCACCGCGAGGTTGGCGTACCGGAAGCCGGGCGTGACCGCGGCCATCCGGGCCGCGAGCAGGTCGGCCCAGCCGCGGTAGGTGCCGTCGGGCAGCAGGTCCGACATGCCTTCGGTGAAGGAGTCACCCAGGGCCACGAGGCTGGTATGGGCGGGGGTGCTGGGGGCGGGGTTCGTCTGCATGGCGACAGAAATGGTAGCCCCTGGCACATACCCGCCGGTCGGTCGCCTTCCGTTCGACGGGCACAGCCCCTCAGGTCCGCTGTCCGAACAGCTCCCGCAGGACGTCCTCCATCGTCACCAGCCCCGCCATCCGCCCGTCGTCGCCGATCACGGCCGCCAGATGCGTGCGGCTGCGGCGCATCGCGGTGAGGACGTCGTCCAGGGGCGTGCTCTCGCGGACCCGCGCGATCGCCCGCATGTCCCGGAGCCGGAACGGCATGTCCCTGGGGGAGGCGTCCAGGGCGTCCTTGACGTGCAGGTAGCCGACGATCCGCCGCTGCTCGTCCACCACCGGGAACCGCGAGAAGCCGGACTCCGCCGAGAGCCGCTCCAGCTCCTCCGGGGTGATGCCCACGCGCGCGTAGACCACCCGCTCCAGCGGCAGCACCACGTCCCGCACCGGACGCCGGCCCAGTTCCAGCGCGTCGTGGAGCCGCTCACGGGCCCGGTCGTCGATCAGGCCCGCCTCCCCGGAGTCCTTCACGATCTGCGCCAGCTCGGCGTCCGAGAAGGACGCGGCCACCTCGTCCCGCGTCTCCACCCGCAGCAGCCGCAGCAGCGTGTTGGCGAAGGCGTTGATCGTGAAGATCACCGGGCGCAGCGCACGGGACAGCGCCACCAGCGGCGGGCCCAGCAGCAGCGCGCTGCGCACCGGCTCGGCGAGGGCGATGTTCTTCGGCACCATCTCGCCCAGCAGCATGTGCAGATACGTGGCGAGCGTCAGCGCGATCACGAACGACACCGCGTGCCCGGCGCCCTCGGGGACGCCCACCGCGTGGAACACCGGTTCCAGCAGATGCGCGATGGCCGGCTCGGCGACGATGCCGAGCACCAGGGTGCACAGCGTGATGCCCAGCTGCGCCGCCGCCAGCAGCGCCGACACGTGCTCGAGCCCCCACAGCACCCGCTTGGCGCGCCGGTCGCCCTCGTCCGCGTAGGGCTCGATCTGGCTGCGGCGCACCGAGATCAGGGCGAACTCGGCGCCGACGAAGAAGGCGTTGGCGACCAGCGTGGCCAGGCCGATCAGCAGTTGCACGGCGGTCATCGGCGGGTCCCCGGGTCGTCATGGGCGTCGGCGGACGAGGTCCCGTCGCCGTCGGGCTTTCCGTCGCCGTCCGGAGTCCCGTCGTGGAGGGGCGCCCGCAGCAGCACGCGCGCCGCGCGGCGGCCCGAGGCGTCCGCGACCTCCAGACGCCAGCCGGCCACCTCCACGGCGTCCCCGGTCTCCGGTATCCGGCCCAGCTGGGCGGCGACCAGCCCGGCCAGCGTCTCGTACGGCCCCTCCGGGGCGCGCAGCCCCACCCGGGCCAACTGGTCCAGGCGCGCGGAGCCGTCGGCGGAGAACAGCTCGCGGTCGTCCTCGTCCACACCCGCCCGGGCCAGGTCGGGCGTCTCGTGCGGGTCGTGCTCGTCGCGGACCTCGCCGACGACCTCCTCCACGATGTCCTCCAGGGTGGCCACGCCCGCCGTGCCGCCGTACTCGTCGATGACCACGGCCATGGTGCGGCGACCGGACAGCCGGTCGAGGAGCCGGTCGACGGTGAGCGACTCGGGCACCAGCAGCGGTTCGCGCATCACCTCCGACACGGGCACCTCGGGACGGCGCTCGGCGGGCAGCGCGAGCACGTCCTTCACGTGCGCCGTGCCGACGACCCGGTCCAGCGTCTCGCGGTACACGGGGAACCGGGACAACCCGGTCGCCCGGGTCGCGTTGGCGACGTCCTCACAGGTCGCGCTCTCCTCCAGGGCGATGACCTGGACGCGGGGCGTCATCACGTTCTCCGCCGTCAGGTCGGCCAGGTTCAGCGTGCGGACGAACAGCTCCGCGGTGTCCGGCTCCAGGGCGCCCTCCTTGGCGGAGTGCCGGGCCAGCGCGGCCAGCTCCTGGGGGCTGCGCGCCGACTCCAGCTCCTCGGCGGGCTCCAGCCCGATCCGGCGCACCATCCGGTTGGCCGAGTTGTTCAAATGGGTGATGAACGGGCGGAACGCGGAGCTGAACCAGCGCTGGGCGTTGCCCACCCGCTTGGCGACGGCGAGAGGCGAGGAGATCGCCCAGTTCTTCGGCACCAGCTCGCCGACGACCATCAGGAACACCGTCGACAGGCCGGTGCCGATCACCAGCGCCAGCGAGCGGGCCAGCGACTCCGAGGCGCCGAGGTCCCGCAGCGGGCCTCTGATCAGCGCGGCGATCGACGGCTCGGAGAGCATGCCGACCACCAGGTTGGTGACGGTGATGCCGAGCTGCGCCCCGGAGAGCTGGAAGGTCAGGCTGCGTACGGCCTTGAGCGCGCCGGCGGCGCCGCGCTCGCCGCGCTCCACCGCCCGCTCCAGCTCGGCCCGCTCGACCGTGGTGAGGGAGAACTCGGCCGCCACGAACGCCCCGCACAGCAGCGACAGCAGGATCGCCGCCAGCAGGAGGAGCACTTCGGTCATCGGGTCACCTCCGTCCCATCGTCGGACACGACGGGGTCGGACGCGCGGTGTCGGCGGCAATCGGAGGCGGGCCCACGGGCGGTGACACGACCTTTCACGGAGGGCCGGGCGGCTCTCGCGGGACGGAGGAGGGGCAGGGACCGGCCGGCGGGCCGTGGATCACCCGGTGAGGTGCTTCACCCAGCGCCGCCAGCGTTCCTCGGGCGCATACCCCGCCGCGCCCCACGCATGATGGGCGGTCTCGTTGCGCTGCAGCACCATGGCGTCCGCGCGGCGCCCGCCGAGCGCCGTGAACCGCTCCTCCGCGGCGGCCAGCAGCGCCGTGGCGACGCCCTGGCGGCGGTGGCCCGGGTGCACGGCCAGGCGGTACAGATGGCACCGCCAGCCGTCGAAGCCCGCGATCACCGTGCCGGCCAGCTCACCGTCCAGCTCGGCGAGGATCAGCGCCTCGGGGTCGCGGGAGACCAGCCGCTCCACGCCGGCCCGGTCGTCGCTGATGCTCGTGCCCTCG
Source organism: Streptomyces cellulosae (assembly GCA_014655195.1). Lineage (GTDB taxonomy): Bacteria > Actinomycetota > Actinomycetes > Streptomycetales > Streptomycetaceae > Streptomyces > Streptomyces cellulosae. Next base: position 94,939 of record BNBH01000031.1, read on the forward strand.
GCGGCCGTCCTCCAGAAGGCCAGCACGGCGTCGAGGTCGCCGGGGCCGGCGGCCCGGATCCGAAGTGCGCTCGTGAGTTCACTCATACGGCCGATCCCAGCACGGCCGAAGGGGGGTGATCACGGAATTCCACGATGCGGACCGCCCGCCGGGGTGGGCCCCGGCGGGCGGATCTGCCTGGGGGTCTGGGCCCGGGCGGGCCTGCGGCGAAGTGGGTCTGCGCCCGGGTGGGCCTGCGGTGGGGTCGGCGTCCGGCCGGGGCGGACCCACAGCGGGGTAGCCAGGGGGTGCGGGCCCCCGGCCGGGCGGGCCTGCGGCGGGGTGGGCCCACAGCGGGGTGGGCCCCGGGGGGGGGTGCCTCTATGTCCTTCGTCAAGCGAGTCGGGGGCTTCTCGGTTCGTAGAAGGTTCCGTCGCGGAGCATGGCGAACAGGACGCTGGTGCGGTGGCGGGC
>BNBH01000032.1 GCA_014655195.1 Streptomyces cellulosae
GATCTCGAAGAGGGGCCATTGTGCCGGTTCGCGGACCCGGCCGGCGATCTCCTCGCGGAGGGCGGTCAGGTGTGCTTCCCGCTCGGTGTTCTGGGTGTTGCGGACGTCATGGCGGGCGAATCGGTAGATGGGTACGTCGGCCAGGGCTTGCTGGCGGCCGTCGTCGGTGAAGACGGTACGCAGCATGTCGTGCCGTGCCACGACCGTGTTCCAGGCCCGCTCCAGCCGGTCCACGTCCAGCGAGTCGGCGTCGATCTCGGCGTAGAAGGCGGCCGGTACGTTGCCCAGGGCGAAGAATCCGCCACGGCCCAGCAGATACGCCTGCTGCAGGTCCGTCAGCCCGAACGGCTCGAAGCGTCCGTCGTCATCCGCGACCAAGACGGCGCCCGCGCCCGGAGCTGAGCCGTTGCCCAGCAAGCCGGCGATGTCATCAGCAAGTTGGTCAGCAGTCACTGCACCGCGCAACTCAGGCAGACCGAGCTCCACACCGAGCCGTGCCTCCAGGACGGCGTTGAGTTCCACGGCGGTGAGGGATTCCAGCGTGGTGGGCGTGTCCACCTCCGCGCCCTGGGGCAGGGAATCGGTCCGTACGAAGAACGCCAGGAGAGCTCCGGCGATCAGTTCGCGGCGCCGCTCGGGGTTCTCCTCACGCAGCACCGACTCCGTGAACTCGGGATCCGCCAGGTCTGCACCGGCGGGGGTTGGGAAGGACGCAGCTTCCACGGCGGTTACTCCTCGCGCTTGCGGGCTACAGGGCACAGCGCCTCGACGCTTCCTGTCGGAGCCGTGCGGCACAACGCCCGTCGGAGTACAGCGATGGGGCGTGGCCCCATGGCTACCTCTCCCGGCCACCGGACTCGCCCGAAGAGATAGCCGCAGGCCGCATCCGATTCCGGCTGTCGCGCGCCTAGCGTCGCCGCCAGACATCACCGATCGCGGAGGTAGCCGTGGCGTCCCACCATGTCCCGAACCGGTCATTCCTCGTGTCAGAGGCAAGCGGTTACTCGATCACCGAGGGTCTCCTCAAGGCTCCCGCTGCTGCTGGACTGACGGTCCTCGACGCTGACCTGAGCCCGCGTCGCATCGGCTACGCGGAACTGGCGGAGCTGGCCGAGCAGGCGGCCCGGGCGTTGCGGGCCAGGGGAGTTTCCCCGGGCGACCGCGTATGCCTGCTGTCGCCCACGACCAAGGATCTGCTCATCACGCTGTTCGGCATCTGGCGACTCGGCGCGACTCCGGTGGTCCTGCCGCGTCCTCGGCGCGCTGACGCCGACGCGTTCGTCGAGGAGGTACAGCGACGGATCAAGGCCGCGGCCCCCGTCCTGTTGGTGACGACCGAGAAGAGTGCCGAACTCTTCGCCGGCCGTGTCGCCGCTCCTGCGGTCAGCCTGCGTCAGCTGCGCACGTCCCCCACCCTCTCAGGCGGAGGGCTGCCCATGCCGTCACCGGACAGTGTCGGCCTGCTGCAGTTCACGTCGGGTACGACCGCGCTGTCGCGCGCCGTTCCGGTGACGCAGGGCCAGTTGATCGGCAACATCGCGGCGGCGGGCCAGCGCACAGGGTTCGGCCCCGACGACACGTACGTGAGCTGGCTTCCCCTCTACCACGACATGGGGATCGTCTCCCTGGCAGGCATAGCCGCCGGCGGTGCCCACATTGTCATCATGGCCACCGAGACGTTCATGCAGCAGCCCGCGTGTTGGATGCGGACCATCAGTGACTACGGCGGCACGTTCACCGCCGCTCCGAACTTCGCGTACGGTCTGGCCGCCAAGGTGCAGGCGCTGCGCCCCGCTGCGCTGAACCTGTCCGGCCTGCGCATCGCGATCAACGGTGCCGAGGCCATCGACGCCGACGCGCTGGCCATGACACAGGAGGTACTCGGCCGTTACGGCTTCGGTGCTACGGCGATGTGCCCGATGTACGGACTGGCGGAGGCAACGCTCGCGGTCTCGGGCAGCGACCACGCCACCCCTGTGCGTGTCGTCGACCCCGTCGGGGACCGTGGCCGAACCGAAGCTCCGGGCGTCCAGGCTGCCCCCGGGCGCCGCCTGGTGAGCTGTGGCCCACCGGTCCCCGGAACCGAGGTCCGCATCAGCGACCAGGACGGTCGTGTCCTGCCCGACGGCGCGGTCGGCGAAGTTCTCGTCAAGGGTCCCGGTGTGACGCCCGGCTACTGGACGGCGGGAGGGAATGTCGATTCCGCTGACACTCACCAAGACGGATGGCTCGCCACGGGGGACCTGGGCTTCCTCGACGAGGGCGAGCTCATGGTCTGCGGCCGGATCAAGGACATGGTCATTGTGGGCGGGCGCAATCTCTACCCCGAGGACTATGAGATGGTCGCCGAGCGCGTCTCCGGAGTGCGAGCCGGCAACGTCGTGGCATTCTCGCTGCCGGACCGGGAGCGCATGGTGGTCGTGGCCGAGGGGCGCAGCGCCGGGGCCGATCTGGAGGCGCTGGGCCGCCGAGTGATGGACAGCCTGTGCGAGGCGTCCGAGCACGCCCCGCACGAGGTCCTGTTCATCAAGCCCGGGACGCTTCCGAAAACGTCTTCCGGCAAGAGGCAGCGGCAGGCGACGCGTCGCCTCTACGAGGAGGGCGCTCTCGACATCCTGCACACGGTCCGGTGAAAGGTCTGCGACGCCCAGCCATCGCGGAGGCGAGATCACATATGTTCCAGTCCAGTGCACGCACCTCCCGTCACATCCGACGTCCAGTCCCGTGGCTCCTCGAGCCGCAAGCAGCGGTTTCCCCACAGGCGCTGACCCTGGTGTGCGTACCGCACGCAGGAGCCGGACCGGGCGTCTACCGGCCCTTCGCCAGGCACCTTGCCCCACACCTCTCCCTGAGGATCGTGCACCTGCCCGGCCGGGAGTCCCGGATCGGTGAACCTGCCCTGGACAACCTGCCGGAGGTGGTCAGGACAGCGTTGCCTCAACTGGCGCCTGAGCTGCGGGGCCGGTTCGCGCTGTGGGGACACAGCATGGGCGGCTTCGTCGCGTTCGAGGTGGCCCGAGTACTGGAGGCACGCTTCGGCCTGCGGGCGGAGTGCGTGGTGGTCTCCGGCTGCCAGGCACCCCGATCACCCGAGCGGGCCGCTCTGCCTCAGCGCCGCGCGTTGGATGATGACGAACTGTGGTTGAGCGCCATCGAGTTGAACGGGATTCCTGACGAGGTCGCCGGCAACGATGCCCTGCGGAAACTCCTGCTGCCTACTCTGCGTGCCGACTTCGCCGTTTTTGAGACGTACGAGTACCGGCCGGGACCGGCCCTGGGGTGTCCGCTGCACGTCTTCGCAGGTCGGGACGATACCGAGGCGGCGGCTGCGGACATGGCGGCGTGGCAGTTGGAGACACGGTCGGAGTTCACGCTCACGGAGTTGTCGGGTGGGCACTTCTTCCACCTGGATGATCCCATGGGGTTCAGCGAGCGGTTGACGGCAGTGCTGTGCCCCCAGCACGCCTCGCGGTGATACACAAGTGGATCGGGGCCCCGTCCATCGCTCTGGAGAGCAGTCTCCGAAGAACGGGGGAGGGGCCCACAGCCCTAGTGTCCGGTCGCGTTCCCCAGGTCGACCAGTCCCTGCCGCAGCCCCAGCGCGACTGCCATAGTGCGGTTCTGGCAGCCGAGCTTCACGAGGATGTTGGCCACGTGGCGCTTAACTCCGTGGACGGTGATGCACATGCGCTTGGCTATTTCGCGATTGCTCAGCCCCGCTGACATCAACCGCAGTGTGTCCAGTTCCCGGGCGCTGAGCGGCGGCCGGCTCGGTCCACCGGTCCCGGCGGGGTCGGCGGCGAGTGCCAGCAGCTCTCGCATCGTGGTCCTGGAGACGGAGACCATGCCCCGGCGGAGGGCTCCGAGCATCTCCGCCAGCGACGCCACGCTGAGATCCTGTGCGCGGACGACCGTGTCGATCGGTAACTCGGCCGCGAGGTGCAACCGGTCGCGGTCCAGGGCTCCGGCTAGCAGGGCGAGCCGCGTGCACGGGCGTGCCAGCAGGGGCCCCAGCGAGCCCAGCGCTCCCGAGAGCGCTCCGACCGAGAGTACGAGCGTCACGCAGGCGGTTGGGCGCTCCATCTGGACGTCATCGGGCGTCGCGACGGCCATGACCTCGGATGCCGGACAGGCCTCTTCGAGCATGTGCTGGAGACCGGTGCGGGTCACTGTGTGCGGCTCGATCAGGATGATGACGGTGCCTTCACAGTCGAGGCACCTTTCGGTCAGCGGGTCGCAGGAGTGTGCTGCGGACCGCTCGATCATGCGCACACCGGACATCGAACGCCCCCCATTGCAGCCCTACGCGTCTGCTGCGTCTGGTGCATCACCAGCCGGACCGAGCCCTTCAACCTCTCACCGACCCTTCGGACGGTGCAGTCCTCGCAGCTAGCGATTGGTTCCCCGTTCGCCTGGTCAGAACGTCGTTTGACCAGGCCTTCCCCGTTGTTCACAAAGCCCCCAATGAACTGAAGGTATGTCGCATACCGACGTCATGTACTGTGGTGCGCAGTAGTTCGCATGTCAAGGAAGATCGCGCTCTGTAACCGTTGTTGCCGAGGGGGAATCGGTCCGATGAGTTTCGATGTAGTGGTGGTCGGAGGAGGAGCAGCCGGAGTCGACGCCGCGGTCGCCGCGCGACGTCACGCCCCGGATGCGAGTCTCGCGCTCATCAGTCCGCAGCCTGACCTGTTCTATCGTCCCTGGCTGGTCTATCTCCCGGCGGCGGCTGTCCCCACGGAGGATTTGTCCATCCCCCTTTCTGGCATCGCGGAGCGACACGGCTTCGAACGCATCGAGGACGGCGTGGGTGCCATCGATCCGGAAACGCGTGAACTAGTCCTGACATCAACAGGTAAGCGCGTGGACTACGGCCAACTGATCCTTGCCCCCGGAGCCCCCGCGGACCGGCAGCGCATCCCGGGCAGCGATGAGCACGCTCTGTTTCCCTGTGATCCCTCCGAAGCACGGCAGCTTCTGGGCGAACTCAACGGGCTGAACGAGGGAACTATCGTTTTCTTGCTGACTGGCGAGCGGATCGGACCGGGGCTGGAGTACGCGGGCTGGGTCGCCAAGGCCATGCGAGCCGCAGGACGGAGGGCCGTCCGCGTTCTCGCGGTGGAGGACGGCGATGCCATGGACCGTCAGTTCGGCGCAAAGGCCGCCGCCCGGCTGGTGACCGTCGCCAGCACTGCCGGCGTTGAAACTGTCAGGCACGCCAACGTGGAGCGGATCGGTGACGGCGAGCTGGTGCTGTCCGAGACAACCATCAACGCGGACATCATTGCTGTAACGAGCCCTCTGCGAGGCCCCGACGTGGGCCTCCCGGCCGAACTCCTGGACGAGCGCGGGCTGGTGAAGGTCGACGGCACGCTCGCGACACCAGCGTTCCGGAACGTCTTCGCGGCGGGCGACTTTAGCTGTCTACAGGGCGTAGGGCTCGACCTCCCCAAGACATGGATCATGGCGCGTCTCCAGGCGGAGACGGCGGGGCGCAATGCGGCGGCGGCGCTCACGGGGGGTGATGCCACCCGTCTTGATCTGCGCAAGGTGGCGCGGATGGCATCCATTTCCATGCCGGACGTGGGTGGCCGCACCCTTCTCGTCAAGAACCGCAAGCCCATAGTGGCCGGAAGCTGGCCGCTCCGGCTGCGCTACCGCATGGACGGCAAGTACCTCTCCCAGTACCGGGACCGCCCGGGGGTAAGGCGACCGACGGCGTGATCAGCCCGCCCTGGTTCGTCGGGCTCCGGTGGGCGGGGAGGGTGGGGGACCTGGCAGCAGGCACCGCTCCGCACCAACGCGGTACGGGCACGTTCCCTGGCCAACCCGTTGCAGACGGCGTCCGGGCGGCGCTGGGGAAGAGCCGAATGGGGGGATCTGGCATGAGCTGGAGAGTCCACCGAGCACGCTCCGGGCGGGAACGTACTCCCCAGAGGGGATGGGTCGCCGCTTGCCGTAGAAGGCGACCCGGCCCTGTCCGGACAGCACAGGTGTCCCGCCTTTAGTGGGCAGCACGCCTCTGCGGCTTACTGTGACGTACGCGCCGCGAGGATGGCGGGAGCCATCCTCGGGGTCACACCGCCAGTCGGCGTCCGTTGCTCACGCGGAGACGCCCCGCTGTCGCAGGAAGGCCATCGGGTCTACGGCCGAACCGTACTTCGGCGTCGTGCGGGCCTCGAAGTGCAGGTGCGGACCAGTTGAGTTGCCGGTGCTGCCGACCTTGCCTATCTGCTGGCCCGTGTTCACCTCCTGGCCGACGCGGACGTTACTGACTTCAGCTCGTCAGGGTCAGGCCGGATCGTCGAGGGTCAGGCCGGTGCCGGCTATGAAGCCGTCGAGGGTGGCGGGGCGGTACTGCAGGGGCTTGAGTCGGTTGCGCACGAGGGCTTCGAGCCGGTCGAGGGCGACGACGGCGAGGTTGGCCAGGCTGCGTTTGACGTGTGCCCACACCCCCTCGACGGAGCTGAGGTCGGGTGAGTAGGCGGGCAGCAGGAACACCGTCAGCCACTCGCGCTCGGCGATCAGCTCACGCATGGCGTGGGAGATGTGGGTGTTCAGGCGGTCCCAGACCAGCACGATCGGTGCCCTGAGGAGCTGGTGGGCGCCGTCGACGAGTGCGATGAAGTCCCGCTCGCCCATGCTTCGACGTTTGCCTTTGCCCGCTCGGTGGGTGCGCAGGCGGTGGCACAGCCGGCTGCGGGAACCGGGCCGCATCGCGATCAGCCCGGCCACCGACAGGCGTCCCGAGCGTCGCCCGCTGACCGTCACGACCGGGGTGCGGCCGCGTCGGCCCCAGGTGCGTCCCCGGGGCGGCCGGCGGGTGAAGCCTGCCTCGTCCTCGAAACAGATGTATTCCCCGCAGGCCGCCCGTGCTCTCTTACCTCCGTCCAAGTCGCCTCCTTCCAGACGGTGACGGCCTGCTCGTCGCGCTCGGCGACCCGCCGTGCGGGGACCTGCGGACTGAAGCCGAGCCGGTGCATCAGCCTCGTGGCACCCGAGACGCTGTACGAGACGTGGAACTTCCGGCCGATCAAGCGTGGCCACCCGCGCCGCCGTCCACACCTGGTCCTCCACCCAGCCGTGCGCGGCCGGACCCTGCTCCAGATACCCGGCGAGCTTCTCCAAGCAGCGCGGCCACAGACGGCACCGCGACCCGCCCGGACCACGGGAGGCCAGAGCCTTACGACCGCCGTCCCGCCACAGCTGATGCCACTGGTAGGCCGATTTCAGGCTCACCCGCAAACGCCGTGCCACCTCCGGCGGCATGATCTTCTGCTCGAACAGCTCGGCCGCCTGCATCCGCACCGACTCCCGGCGCCGACGTCCCGCAGCGGTCAGCCCGCCCCCATCCGCATACCTCACACACCACGGGATACAGCCACCGCTCCAGCCCCATCAGGGACTTCGTCAAGATTCACCCTGACGAGCTGAAGTCAGTAATCTTCGAGATGTGCGCGTACTGGGTGTAGGAGCGGTTGCCATGCTTGATTACGACGTTGTTGCCGTACGCGCCACCCCAGCCGGCCTCGACCACAATGCCGCCGTGCGCGGCCCTGACCGGTATTCCGCTCGGCGCGGAGAAGTCCTGGCCCGAATGCTTGTTGGACCACAGGGCGCCTCCGCGGCCGAACTTCGGGCCCAGCGTGTACTTGGACACCGGAGTCACCCAGCCGGACGGCTGCTTCTTCTGCGCCTTTGCCTGGTTGAGGCCCGCGGCCGCGACCTTCTGGGCCCCTGCCTGGGTCGGCGCCGACTGGGAAGGCTGCGCGGCAAGAGCTGCCCCGGATCCCATGGCGACTGAGACTCCCACGCCCGCGGCCAGAACGGCGGCGCGGCGACGGAGGGCCGAGGTGCTCGAGGGGCGGGACTGGGCGTGGATCTTCATACAGGCTTCTCCAAGACATGCACGATTCCCGCATGAGTGCGGGGTGGGCCACGTCTTGGTAACCCGACACTTGAGATGCGGACAAACAGCGCTTCTCCTACCGATAGTTCGTTAAATCCGGAGGTAGAGGTCAATGCCGTGTCCGTTGGTGACCGCGTCGATCAGGGCCCGGAGTTCGGAGGGTGGGTCGGTGTCCGTCCATGCTCGCCACCATCGGTTGAGGGTGACGGCGGGGCTGAGCCAGGAACGGATGGCCCGTAAGGCCCTGGGCCAGCAGGGCCGTTGGGGCTGGTGGGACGGGGTCGGTCCCCCTCTCTGGCCCCTCGTCGGGGTGCGGGTCGGGCGCGGTGGCGTCCAGGGGTTCGGTTGGGGCGAACCATTGGTCCTAGCAGAAGGAGAAGGCGCAGTTGACCAGGGGCTGGGCCGCGGGCGAAGTGGTGGGCGGGGGTGTAGGGAGTCGCGTGCAGCGGGTAGTACACGCGGCCGTCGGTCCACACGGTGGTCACCGTGACGATGCCGTTGTCCGTCTTGCCTAAACGGCCCAGCCACTGCCGGCCCACGTGCGCGGTCGCCGTGCCGTCCTTGCGGTCCCCGGAGTCGTCGATCACGATGACCCCGTCGTCGTGCGGGGCGGTCGCCGGCTGCTCGCGTAGCAGCTCAAGCCGCCGGTCGTTGATCAGCTCGGCCTCCCAGGGCGACTCGGACAGGAAGAACTGCAGCCGCTGTACCCCCGGCGTCCCCGCACCGGCCACCGGTTCTGCCCCTGCCAGGCAGGTGATCGTCTTGTTCCGCTCCCGCGGCGCCAGCAGCCCGGACAGGTACTCGCGAAACCCTCGCCGCTGGGCCAGGCTGAAGAAGTGGAGCAGACCGCATGCCTGCGCTTCGTGAACAGCGTGCTTCTGGGCCCCGGGGAATCGTGGAACGGCCCGTACGACACCGGCCATCTGCGGCTGTGCGCCGACTGCCGTGAACTCTTCCGCGAGCTGCGCGGTCTGCAGGCCCGGCTGCCCGTGCACCTGCCGCGCAGACTCCTCGGCTGGTGGCCGGCGGGTGCCTACCACACCGCCAAGGACGCGTCCCAGCGTCCCCGTGCGGGCGGGGCGCGGCCGGCCCCGGCAGGCGCGGGACAGCGGCGGGTCCCCGGCCCGCGTGCCGCACACGGCAGGCGCACGCGGCGGGGACGCCGGCCCTGCGGACGCGCGGTCCCCGCCGGGCTCCTGGCGGCGGCCGTGCTGGTCCTCCTGGTGTCGCTGGCCGCGGGCCTGTGGCCGTGAGCCGCCGCCTCCGGCCGGGAGCCAGGGGGTGCCGCGGCAGCCGCCGCGTCACGCGCTGCGGTGACCGCGGCTCCTGCGCAGGGCCGCTGCCGCGCGGCTCCGGCGGGCCCGCGCCGTCAGCCGCAGCCCGTTGAGCGCCAGGACGAACTCCAGCCGGTGGCGGGGTTCCTTCAGTTCGGGTCCGAAGATCCGCTCGGCCTGACGGATGCGGTACCGGACGGTCTGCGGATGCACGTGCAGCAGCCGCGCCGTCTGCGCCGCGCTGCCGGACTCGAACCACGCCAGCAGGGTCTCGGCCAGCCGTTCCGCCTGCGCGGGCGGCAGGGCGGACAGGGGACCGAGGCGCCCTCTGACCAGCTGGAGCAGCAGCGTCTCGTCCTGCGCCAGCAGCAGAGCCGGCAGGTGGTCGTCCACGTACACCGGCCGGGCGGGCCGGGCGGGGTCGACCGCGAGGGAGAGCAGGGTGCGGGCCCACCGCAGGGAGGTCCCGGCCTGTTCCCTGGCGAGCGCCGGCCCGACGACCACGGGACGGCCTGCGAGCAGCCGGTCCAGCAGCCCGGCCGGTTCGGGCCCGGGCTGAGCGATCAGGACGTACGGCTGTGCGCCGCCCCATTCGGCCAGCCAGCCCGGCCTGCAGCGGGGGAGCCCGGCGGGGGCGGGCGGCGCGGCGGCCACGGCGTGCAGCCGCGGCGGCAGGCGCCACCCGGCCCGGCGCGCCAGGTCCAGCAGGATCGCCTCGCCCTGGGCCGGTTCGCACGTCAGGGCGGCGGCGAGCAGGGACAGCGGACGGCTCCGCCCGAGAGTCCCGTGCTGCTCCCCGGGCGCATGGCCAAACGTTTCTTCTCCCTCGGTCGTCTCCCTGCCGTGCTCAAATGTCCTGTCCGCCGCAGACCAGTCGGTCAACGTCCGCCCCTTTCTCCGCTGCTGCCCGGGGAGCCGCGCGCCGCCGTCGTCCGCGGCGGCGCCGCGAGCGGCTCGGCCACAGAGAGGAGCCCCCACGCCTGCCGTCCCGCTGCTTTGCCGAACCATTACCAAGCGCTCAGGAGAGGCGTACGTCGTCCAGGGCCCAGTACCAGTCGTTGCGGGCGTCCCTCAGGCGGAACTTCACGGTGATCGTCCGGGCCCCCCGGGGCACGGTGACGGCCAGGCTCTCCCTGCTGTCGAACCGGTCGGCGGCGTAGGCCTTGAGCAGGCGGTCCGGGCCGGAGTCGAAGGACACCAGGACCTCTCCGCGCTGGGCTCCCAGCTGCCAGTAGTGGGTCACGTAGCTGAGCGTGAGCCGGCCGCCGGGCGGGGTGGCGCAGGCCGGTGAGACGAGGGTCGAATCGAACGTGCTGGTCCGGGACGGTTCGCCGAGGTCGTTCCACTCGTCCGGATCCGCGACGGCGATCACCCGCCGCCCGAGCGAGAAGTCCTCACGGTACTGCCCCGGGGCGGTGCGTTCCCAGAAGTCCCGGGTCGTCAGGGTCCAGCCGCGCCATTCCCTGACACCGTTGTCGGGCATCCGGGAGTTGTCCACGCGCCAGCCGCCGGGGAAGCTGTGCGTCCAGCCCGGCACGGAGCGGGGGACGTCGTGCTCGTCGGCGGCGGGCTTCAGCTCGCCGTCGTCCGCGTCGAAGCCCGTGCAGGCGGCCAGGGGGACCCCGGCGGGGGCGGCGGAGGGCCGTGCGGTGGCCGGCGCCGGGCGCGGCGGCGTGGACGCCGGCCGCGGCGGACTCGGCGCGGTGGCGGCCGGTGCGGGAGTGTCCGGCGCGGAGGTGTACGGCACGGTGGGCGAGGGCCGGCCCCGCACGGGTCGGTTCTCCTCGGTGTCCGGGTCCCCGGGCAGCAGGGACACGACGGCCAGGGCGGCGACCGCCAGGGCCGCCGCGCCCGCCGTGAGGGCCGCCGGGCGGGTGAGCGGGCTGCCGCCCTTGCCGGCTCGGGCGGGGCCCGCGTCGGCCGACGCGGCGAGGGACGCGGACGCGGACCGGGTGGCCAGGTAGGCGGGACCGGCCCACAGGAGGACGCCGGTGGCGAGGTAGGCGCCGAAACGGTCGTTGAGACGAGTGAGTTCGTCCACCGCTCCCCGGCAGCGGGCGCAGCTCCCCAGGTGCCGCTGCACCGCTCTGCCCGCCTTGTGCTCTCCGCGCCGCACGTACGCCCCGAGCAGCGCGCTGAAGTGCCGGCACTCCTCGCCGGCGCGGGCGTCCTGGGCGTGGGCGGTCAGATAGGCCTCGCGCAGCCCCTCCCGGGCCCGGGACGCCAACGACGCCACCCCGCTCGGCGTCAGGCCCATGAGTCGCGCGGTGACCCCGGCCGGTTCCTGCTCGACGGCCGTGTACCACAGGACCGTCTGCCAGCGCTCGTTCAGCGAGAGGAAGGCACGGCGGACGAGGCTGCGCTCCTCCTGGCGCACGACCCACGTCTCGGCGTCCTCGACGGCCGGGTCGCGCTCGTCGAGCCACTGCTCGAAGTCCAGCGCCAGCCGGTGGCGCCGCTCGGTGGTGAACCAGCGGGCGGCGGTCCGCCGCACCGCGGTCAGCAGGTACGGGCGCCATGCGCCGTGCGGGCCGTGGCCCGAGCGCACCGCTTCCAGCGCGCTGGTGAACGCCTCGGACGCCAGGTCCTCGGCGGTGTGCTCGTCGCGGGAGCACAGCCGGGCGTAGCCCACGAGCGCCCGGTGATGGCGCCGGTGCAGCTCCTCGGTCGCCTCCTGGGAGCCCGACTCGCGCCAGGGTGCGGTGAGTTCACTGTCGGTCAGTTCCTGTATGTGTGTCATGTCGCCGGCCAAAGCACTCGCCCGTCGGTGGAGGGGGACGTTCTGTACGCCCCCGGGACTCGGCTCCGTTGCCCGCCCGCTGCGATGCTGCCGTAACCAGCCAGGGGCGTTGAGTCACCCCGGGCGATTGTGACCGCTCAGTGATCAACTCCCCGGAAGCATGCCTTACTGACACATATTCGATCATGATCAGATAGGATCGAACAGTCGGGCCGGGTGAGCGCACTACACCGCACAAGACCAGCCGGACCACAGCGGTCGAGGCGCCGCCGTCCGAGCCGCTTTAGGAGGACCGGTCAGTTGTCGGCGGGCGCGCGCTGCTTCGTCGCCCTGCGCGGCCTGCCCTGCTCTCGACCGCGGGCGAGCGGGCGGACCCGCTTTGCCCGCAGCAGCGCCGAGCCGCCGAAGAGCACTGCGCTGATCAGCAGCCAGCGAGCCAGAAAGCCGTCCGTGATGGGTCGGTGGCGGACCGGTAGCGCCCCGCGACCATCCCACTGATCAGCGGGAACCGTATGAGGAGGAGCGGCGGCCGGGACGCGGACGTACATCACCCGGGCCCGGTGTCCGCCCAGCCCTCGTACGACCGCCCCGGTCGGCCAGCGTGTACAGCGGCAGCTGCGCCAGGTCGTGCAGCAGGGTTGCCCCCACCAGCCAGAGCGCGACGGTCCGCCAGTCGTCCGCGAGGGCGAACGAGAAGGTCCGCAGCAGGATCCCTGAAGACCGCTCTCCTCGACCCGGTGGAAGGAGTCACCGAGCAGGCGCGTGGTGACGACTACATCGAGGTCATGGAGGCCAACCTGCCTGCCTTGCAGAAGGGACTCTGCGGAAAGTGAGTGGTGCTCACCCCGCCCGGCCGTCGGCTGTAGAACGGCCCGCACGGATGCTCCTCGCGTGAGCTCAGCCACCCACCCGTGGCTATGCCCTGTCCGCCCTGCCCTGCAATCCGTAATCCGAGCTCGGAAATCACGAACGTGCAACGGTTCTCAGCTTCCGCTGAGACAGGCACCGGCGTGCTACGCAGTGAATCACCCTTGTGTCTGCCCTGAGAAGCCGTTGTCGTACCGTTCTCGGGACTTGGTGATCGAACGGTCGTCCCGATCGGGTGGTCGTGGTGTGCTCGGCGCATGAGAGGAGGGCCTCCTGAACAGCTCGCTGGTGTCGAATCACCGAGCATCAGGAGGCCCTGGTGTCGCAGTCTTGCGTGCCGATGCCTGTGCAGTCCACCGCGGGCACCCGGGAGTGTGACTGTCTGGCTCACCGGTTCGGAAACGCTGTCGACCATGCGCTGCACGAGCGCCGTTACCCGAGTGACATGACGGACGCGGAGTGGGCGGTGGTGCGGCCGCTGCTGCCGGAGCCTGGCTGGATGCGCGGCCGGGGCGGGCAGCCGGAGGCGTACTGCCACCGGGCGATGCTGGACGCCATCGCCTATCTCGTGGACAACGGGATCAAGTGGCGGGCGATGCCGGCCGACTTCCCGCCGTGGGACCGGGTCTACGCGTTCTTCCGCCGCTGGCGCGACCACGGCCTGGTCCGGGAGTTCCACGATCGGCTGCGCGGGCAGGTCCGCGAGAAGGCGGGGCGGGATCCCCGGCCGACGGCCGGGGTGATCGATTCGCAGTCGGTCAAGGCGGACGCTGTGGTCGGCGCCGACAGTCGTGGCTTCGACGGCGGGAAGCTGGTCAACGGCCGCAAACGGCACGTCGTGGTCGACACCCTCGGCCTGCTGCTCGGCGTCATGGTCACCGGCGCGGATGCCGGCGACCGGGCCGCCGCCCGCGTCCTGCTGGAACAGGTTGCCGCTGCCCACCACCGCCTGGCCCTCGTCTGGGCCGACGGCGGCTACACCGGCAGCCTCGTCGAGCACTGCCTGGCCACGTTCGCCCTGGTGGTGGCGATCGTCAAGCGCAGCGACAACGTGAAGGGGTTCGTGGTGCTGCCCAAGCGGTGGATCGTCGAGCGTCTGTTCGCGCACCTGATGCGCAGCCGCCGCCTGGCCCGCGATTTCGAGCGCCGTGTCACCAGTGCCGAGGCGATGATCTACTGGTCGATGACCGCCCTCATGATCCGTCGCCTGGCCCGGCCGCACCGGGAGCGAGGGTGAACTGTCCGGGAGTGGGCTCGGCCAGCCAGCCCCGGGCGACCAGGCGTTTCGCCTTCGACCGCAATGCCTCCACCCGTGCCGGCACCACGTCCATGCCGAACCCCGCGGCCATTTCCTGGCACGTCACAGGCCCCTGCTCCAGACGGGCCCGGTCCGCGACTGCTTGAACGATCCGCTGGTAGTCGACCGACAGCACCGACGAGGCCATCCCCGCACGCCACACCGGCACCTGCGATTTCGGCCGGGCCGCATCACGGGATGTCGGCCACCCGCCCGCTTCCCGCGGACCGGCAGCGTCCTGAACGCCGGCACCGGCGGCTCCGGCGGCTCCGGCGGGAGCCAGAACCGTGTCGACCCGCCGCCGGGCGATCAACCACTCCCGCAATTCCTCCTCGGCCGCGGCCAACTCGGCCTGGACGCGGTCGGCTTCCTCACGAAGCCCGTCGACCCGGCGTCGAGCAGCGTGTTCCTGTTGTTCCAGCAGTCCGATGATCGAGGGCATTCACGGCCTCCCACGGAACGACAACGTGACAGGCCACTACTTTCACGGACCTACCGCACCCATCCACGACCTGCGGAAACCCACTGATCACACTCGGAAAGACAACAGCTTCTTAGGTTCCCGGTGACGACGGTCGCGATGAGATCCTCCGCCTGGTGGACGGCGTCGAGCGCCGCCACGGCTCCGGGCAGAATGACCCCCTCGCTGGCCAGTACCTCCCGATAGCCGGAGAGGCGCCCGGGGAGCTCGGCAACGATGCGGGCGGCGAGCGTCTCCACGCTGTGCTCGGGCACTTCGTGGGCCCGTAGGAGTTCGCGCACGGCCAAGGGCATCGTGATGCCGGTGCCGCGGGCGGGCAGGGCGGTCGGAGGGCGCCCGACAACGCTGGTGAAGGTCTCGCGGAAGACGCGCCGGTCGATGTCACCGGTGTAGACGAGAGTGCGGTCGATGTCCCACAGGACCAGGATCATGCGGCACACTCTTCCATCACGGCCTGGCCGCGCTCCAGCAGCTCCTGGGCGGGTGCCGACACCGAGCTCAGGACGTTGCGGGCGTCGGCGAACGCCTCGGCGGATTGGTCGGGGCCGGCGAAGTCAGTAAGGCAGCTCTGCCCGCTGCGATCGAGCGCAGGGGTGCGCTTCTGGGCAGTCGCAGCGGCTCTCGGCGGCAAGCGGTCTGTCGGCATAGGAGCTCAGAGGATGTTCCACTGAAGCCGGGTGTCCTGACGGCGCAGGCCTTCTACCCGCCGCTCGACCTCTGCCAGGCTCCCAGGCGCATGGTGGACCTTGCGGGCGTTCGTTGTGATCATCCGGAGTTCGCGGATCGCTGCCAGGGGGCGATAGCCCGGCCACCGGGTGACGTCCCACCCATATGCGTCGGCGAAGGCAGCGTAGTGCTGTTGGCCGTGGCCGAAGCGCCGGCAGTGGACTTCAACGGTGACGAGATCCCACTCGGGCTGTCCGACGGCCACAGTGTCCCAGTCACAGAGGACGGCCTTCCCATCGCCGATGTGGAGGGCATTTCGGTGTTGCGGATCTCCCTGGATGATCCCTTCCGGCATGGCGAACTCCACGGAGCGCACCTCCGATTCCAGATGTTCCGTGAGTTCGGTCAGGAACAGCAGTGCTTCTCTTGGGAGGCACGTGATCGCTGCGAGGGACCGGCGGATCGCTGCGAGGTTGTCGTGGCCTGGCAGCGTTACCGGTGGCGTGGACAGCCCGTGAAGCGCGTGCAGTGGCTGGGCCAGCTGCGCCGCGGCGACCGGCTTGTCCGGCTGTGGCAAATAGGTCCAGAAGGTCATGGCGTGCCCGTCGACGACGACCGGTTGGTCGACAGGATGCAGAGGGACCGTCGGGAACCCGGAGTCCATGAGCCAGCGGACGAACGCCGCTGTGCGCGCCACGTCATCGATGCGAGTGCCCTTGCGGGCGATCTTGACAACGACCTGCTCTTTCTCCAGGAGTATGACCGCGTTGGTGTGTCCTCGAAGGAGGCGTGCGTCGGAGCTGTCGAGGCCGACGGCCGTGCATCCGCGCTTGAGGACCTGTTGCATCTCGGACTCGTCGTAACCGCCGGGAGCCGGCGCCGCTTCTGTCATGAGGTCCAGGCTGGCCGACTACCCGCGGTGCTGTCACATCCGTCCTGGAGGAAGTGCCAGGATCTCGCGGAGCTCGCGGGCTCCGCGGCCGCTCTGTATCCCCGGGGGGAGGGCTTCAATGACTGCGCGGGCCCGTTCTTCCACGATGGATGTCCGGTGATCGGGGACGATTCGGAGGAAGGTGGCGGCCGCCAGCTGACACGCCTCGGTAGGGCTGCGATCTTGCGCGAGGCAGATGGCGGCCTCGAAGTTGAGGAGCGCCGGGTCGATGCCGGTCTTCGCCGGATAGAGGTGGAGGGCTTCCTCCTGTACACGCCGCGCTTGGCTCGTATGGCCGAGGGCGGTGAGGGTTCCGCTTTCGTACAGCCGGAAGCGTCGCTCGGGGAAACCGAAGGCATCGTTGTCGGCGGTGCCTGCGACCCTGCTCTGTTCGAACGCGGCCCTTGCGGAGCGGAGTGCGGCCTCCGCGCCTTGTGAGTCGCCCAGCTTCGCAAGGGCGCGGGCCTCGGCGGCCGAAGCGAACGCGAGGGTGGCCCCGGGGCGGCCGCGGCAGAGAATGCGGGCTTCTCTTGAGAGACTGACGGCGGCCTCCAACGGCCCGTAGTAGTACGGGAGCATGGCGGCCTGTGCCCGTACCCGCGCCCGCAGCTCGGCGTTCCCGCTGTCGTCTGCGGCGTTGCGCGCTGTCGCGTACCAGGACTGGGACCTGGGAAGGTGGCCGAGTTTCATGAGTGCGTCGGCGATCAGGGTGGCGAGCATGGCGGTCAGCTCGGAAAGCCGGACTTGCACGGTGGCCGGCTGCCGGTGCGCGGCCAGGTCCTCGACCTCCGTCAGGTGGCCGAGGAGCACCTGGAGCATCGGCGCTGGCGGTGTGTAGACGTACTGCTCGCGGGCCCAGAGCACCTGCTCGTCGAGAAGGTCCAGCTGGGTTGCGGTGACTGTGCCCGTCGCGAGAGTGCGGTCCACCGAACGTCGGGCTGCATCGACTTGCTGCTCAAGGGACGTGGCGGCAATCGACGTCCGCGCCGCTGCGGATGCGGGGGATGGCTGCCCAGCCAGAACGAGATCGTTGGATGGGTGCGGCACTGCGGCTGAGGTGCTTGCGAACCCCAGGTCCTGGGGCGTGCATCCATAGAACTCGCACAGCAGTCCGATCGTAGCCGGGCGCGGTTGGCGGCCGGTCTCCCAGTGCCCCAGCTGATCGCCGTCCGCCCGGGGAGCGGAAGCACGTCCCTTTCCGAGCGCGTTCAACCCCTCGCCGGCTTCCTTGAGGGTCAGCCCGCGGGCCAGGCGTTGAGCCCGCAGCGGGGACACGGAGCAGTGGGCGCGGATCGTCTCGGCGATCTCGTGTACAGACTCCCCGCGGCTGGCGCCCTCTTGCCGTAGCCGCTTCGCGCAGGACGGGCGGTGCGAAGCACGATCCATGAGACCTCCCTCACCTGATGCGCTCCACAGACAGAGTATTGAGGGCCTGTCGACTCCGTCTGCAAAACAGTGACTTGTTGTCGGATCAGTGACCAGATCAGTGACTTGACCATGCCGAAGTAACTGATCAGTGATCGGTGACGGTTGTCTGCCGGCGGCTCGGCGGCGAATCATGCCGGTCTCGAACCGCCCGACAAGCTGCTCGGCAGCCGAGGCTTCTGACGCCCAGCCGTTGAGCCCACGGGCGCCGCAGTCCAGTCAGTTGTTCTGGATGGCGGCGCCCGCCACCAGAACCGGGAGTGTGAGCGATGACGTCCTTGACGAACCGGCAGTTCCTGGCGGTGCTGGCGCTCAGGGACGGGACCGAGCGCGCCGCGGTCCAGATCGAGAGCGAGGCCGGCGCCGTACGCGACGCCCGCCGATTCGTGCGCGAGCAGCTCGAGGGGTGGGGGCTGGAGGCTGACGGTTTCATCGATCGGGTGGTCCTCGCCACCAGTGAGCTGGTGACCAACGCGGTCGTGCACGCCCGGACACGGCCGATGGGCGAAAGCGAGCACGTTGAAGTCGCACTCGCCTTCAGGCCGGGGATCGCTCTGGGGGTGCTGGTGACGGACAACTCCGGCAAGGTGCCGCTGCTGACCATCCGGCCTTCGGTGAACGCGACGTCCGGCCGAGGACTGAACCTGGTCAGCGCGATGGCGGACGGCTGGACGGCAGCCCGGAGGGCGAACCGAGAAGGCATCTCAGGCAAAGGCGTCTGGGCGTTCTTCGGATGCCCCGAGCCCGCTGGCCAACTGCCTCACTCGGCCTGACCGGCGAGTGCGTATCCGAGTGTGGACAGGAGAGTTGATGATCGTCGCCGTAGGCGGCCGCCCGTGGACCGGCAAGACGACTCTGGCGCAGGCACTGGCCAAAGCCATCCCCGCAGTCCTGCTCGACAAGGCCGCACTGCGGCGGGTGCTGTTCCCCCTACCGGTCATGCCTTCACCGGAGCAGAGCGACAGGCTGTACGAGTTCCTCCTCCAGGCCACTGTGTGGCACCTCGAGACCAGTCCCGGAGCCACAGTCGTGCTCGACGGCCGTCCCCTTACCCGGCCCCGCGAGGTCCGTGCCCTGCGCCGCTTCGCCGCCGGTATTGGGGAAGCGCTCCACATCGTCGAGTGTGTCTGTCCCGATGAGGTGGCACGTGGCCGGGCCCAGACCTCCGCGGAACGACCCGCTGAGTGCAGTGGCGAGCCGGCAGTCTCGGTGCCGGGCCCGAAGATCGTCGTGGACACCTTGCTCTCCCCTGAGGAGTGCCTCCAGGCGGCTCTCCAAGGCATCGGTGGCGTTGATGGCGAAGGGCCGCAGTCCAGGAGGCGCGGGCCGCGGCTCTGGGCAGGACGCGGTGGTTGACCGTCCCGGCACTCTGTTCCGCGCCAGGTTCCGGTCTGTTCACCACCATGAGCGGACCGGACTCGGCCCGATTACGTCCAGGCCCGTGGGCGGCTCGCTGATGCATCGCCCGTCCTGTGCCCTTGACGGGGCTCCACGTCCTACTCAATGAGGAGTTGGTCATGCTCCACGGCACTGCCCGTTCGGGAGCCAAGCGACCCGTAAGGCCGCGCACCGTCCTCTATGGCCCGCGGCGTGAGGTGGCGATGGCGTCAGGGGCGTTCGTCGGCGGGCGACCAGTAGTGGGCTTCGAGCATCTCACCGGGCCACGCGGGTTGGCGTACCGTCCCGCGCGGTCCCATCTGCACGAAGTAGGGGGCGATGTCCAGCACGGGAGTGCCATCGACTGCGTCGAGGTCGGTGACGAGCAGGTCCCGGCCGTCCACCCCCAGCAGCCTCGGGTAGCTGACGGCGAGCTGGTTGGGCCGACGGTGATTGCGGTGGACGAAGGTACCGGTGGCCGGCCAGCGCGGGTCGTTGCGGGGGCTGCGCGCGTGAAGATGGACGTCCTCAGGCCGGGCCAGGTGGAAGCGCCACACCACCGTCACATGGGAGAACTCCTCGATTCCCTGCAGGGTTTCCAGCGGGTAGAGGTCATGGAGCCTGATGACCGATTCGACGCCGCCCTGGTAGTCATCCAGGACCTTGGTGTGGCCTCCGACTACGGTGGCGATCGGTGTGACCTCGAACGTGTCCACTGCTGTCCCTTCTCCTCCCTCGGCGCCGGCGGCGTTGCGTCCCTACGGCGGCGGGGCTGCGGTCTGGTCGCATGGTCAGCCTATGCTGCGCAGCATCTCCCGGGCCCGTTGGTCAAGTTCGGCCACGTGGTGCCCGCCGCGGCGGCGGAACGGAGACAGATCGCGCTGCATGCGCACGATGACGTCGCGGGCGCGTCCGGAGTGGACGCCGACCATGACGTCGAGCGCCCGGCTCCAGGTGTCGCATGCTTCGTCCAGGTGCCCCTGGCGGACCTGGACGGCTCCGAGGTAGCCGAGGGTCACGCTGTGCGTGCGCGTGTAGAGCTGGTGCCGCCGGGTGGCCACGCTGTGCCGGAAGTGCCACTCCGCATCGCGGGGGCTGCCCAGGTCCCGCAGGGCGCAGGCGGTCTCGTGGGCCAGGGACGCCTCGCCGAAGAAGGCGACCCTGTTCAGCACGTCGTCAGCACCGGCCTGCCCGAGGTCTTTCTCGGCGCGGCTGATGGCCTTGAGTGTGCCGGGCCGGTCGCCGGTGGCGGCCAGGGCCCGGGCGTGAACGATGGCCAGGAGTGCCTTCTCCCGCGGGCTGGCCTGACCGTAGCGATGGGGTTCCATGGAGGCTGCGGCCAGGTCGAGGGCCTGGCGGGGATGTCCGAGGTCGACTGCCTGGTGGGCCATCGCGCGCAGGATGTGGCCGCTGAGCGGTCCGTCACCGGCTTCGGCGGCGAGCCGTACGGCGAGGGTGAGGTAGCGCTGGGCGGTGCGGTGCTCGGAGGCGTCGAAGGCCATCCAGCCGGCCAGGTAGGTCATCTCCGCGATGGCCGAGTAGGTGTCCTGGCGGATCTGCTCGGTGGGGAAGCGGCTGGTCAGCAGCGGCGCGGCCTCGAACTTCAGGTGGGCGGCGAGCGCGGTGCGGCCTGCGGCGCCTCCGCGCTGTTGGTCACGGGCCGAGAAGAAGGCGGTGGTCTGGCGGACGTCGTCGATGTCGGCCGTGGTGATGGTGCGGGGCGAGGCCGCGGGCCGGGCCCGGGCCGTCTTGACGGCCTCGGTCCACCAGGAGGAGGCGGGCAGGGCGAGCCCGGTCACGGAGTAGGCGGCGCTTGCCAGTACCTGGCGTCGGTGCATGTCGAGGTCGTCCATTCCCAGCTCGGCCAGCACGGTCAGGGCATCGACGCTCCAGTCGGAGCCGGCGTCCGGCCCTCCCTCTGGCGCGGGCGGCAGCCCGATGTCGGCCAGGGTGATGCGGCGGCCGAGCTTGCGCGACAGCGTCTCGCAGAGGATATGGGGCGCCTGCCCGCTCGGGCGGGACCCCTGCAGCCACATGGAGACGTGCGAGCGCCCGACCGCCGTGAGCTCGGTTGCGCCGCATTGGGCGGCCACACGGACGAAGGCCGCTGCGGTCTGCTGCTGCGACCAGCCTGTCTCCGCGATCCTCTCGGCCAGAGCCTCATTGCGTGTACGGGCCATGGGGTGCCCCTCAGTTCCGGAACGATCTTTGGCAGCTTTGGCAGCCTTCCCCGTCGCCTGGGGATATCCGCTGCCGGTGTTTCACGGTTCGCTCAACGTAGCTCCGCAGCCCGCCTGTTCGAGGGTGTGTGGATCACTCCGGCACCTGTTTTCGGCCTTTTCTACTCGACCGAGGAGTTCTGTGATGACTGTGTGGCCGTCCGCCCGCTCTGCCTCGGTGGCCACCGTCTCGCCCGCCCGGGCGCGACACAGAGGCGGGAGCCGCACCAAGGTCGCGGCCGGCCGCGATGGTGCCGCTGCGGCCGCCGAGACCGTCGCGCTGGTGCTCGGCGAGGACTCACCCCTGCCGGAAACCGACCAGGATGTAGCGGACCTGGTGTTCCGGCTGCGTGGACACGTCATGCAGTTGGGGGCCGGCTTGCCGCCCTCGCACGCGGCACTGCTCGAGCGCGCACAGAAGATCAGCGGTACGGAGATCCCGCACGGGTATGTGCCCTCCCGGGTGTACCTGCGCCAGCTCGCCGAGGCCACGCGCGAACTCCTCGAGGCCCCGCGGCACACCGGAGCGGCCGCGAAGGGCGACGACCTCGCCAGAGGGTTGTCCGGGCGATTCGCAGGCCTGCGACTGCCCAGCCGCGCCACGATCCGCATCACCGTGTTCGTCGTCGCGATGGCCGTCCTGATCTACGCCGGATCGGGGCCGCGGCCTTGATGACAGGATCTGGGCTGATCCTCACCGGCCTCATTGTGACCGCCATGGGTGTGCTCGTCGTTCTCGGCCCGAAAGCACGACGCCCGTCTCCGCCTGTTCCGGCCCGTGAGCCCACGACAGAGCCGTGGCAGGGACCCAACCCGTCCGACTGCTCCGAGCCGCGCGACTTGTCCTGACCTGTCCGACCGACCCCCGCGAAGGGCCGAACTGCCATGCTCCATGCCGTTCCGTCGCCGCCCCTTGAGGTGCCGCAGGCTCCTGCCCGGATCGTGACGGGCCTATACCTGCGATGCCTACGAGAGGCGAACGGCGTCCTGCTCAAGGAGGTTGCCGCTGCCGCACGGGTGTCCACGTCGGCCGTCAGCCGGTGGGAGCGGGCAGAGTCGCCCATACCGCGGGACGCGCTGCGGACGCTGCTGCAGCGATACGGCGTGGCGAGGAAGCAGACCGAGTTCCTGGTGCGGCACATGCCCCTTCAAAGCTACGGCCGTGGCCAATGTGCGCCGCAGGGCCTCGCCTCCCGGGCCCCGCACGACCACTGGGCCGACGTGGCCGACGACGAGGCGGCGGCCCGCTACATCGCCGTGATGCGGCAAGCGAGCAAGGTCGTTCAGTTCTGCGAAGTGGTGCCCGCCGGGTTGCGCACCCCGGCGTACCAGAACCTCATGCTGAATCCCGATGTCTGTGTCGTCCCCGATGAGCCCGTGCTCGGGATGCCGTCGTGGGTGCACCAGGTCCCCTGGGCCGCGAAGCAGCAGCGGACGGTGCTGCTGGATGAGAGGCTGCTGACAAATGGCGGCAGCCAGGCGGCGGCCGTGGCCGCTCAGTTGCGGCATCTGGCCAGCCTCGTGAGTGCGGAGGATCCCCGCGGCGGCGACCTGGTTGTCCGTATCCTGCCGCTGAGCCGGCTCTTGTTCGTGCACACGGTCGGCTCGGTCACCGAGGTATCCCTGCACGGACACCGCATGGTGGTCAGCATCGGTCTCTTCCCCACCTACGAGACCGGCTCCCGGGTTGCCCAGGTCGTCAGCGCTGGGCTGCGGGAGGCCGTAGAGGCTGCTTGGAGCCGCGAGGAAACGTACGAGGGGCTCGTGCGCGCCGCTGAGGCCATGGAGCGGAGGGCCGCTTCGTGACCGTCGCCCGACTGCTTGCGGTCCTGCTCGGCGCCGCGCCCGCTGAGCATCCCATGACCCGGCTGCTCGTCCTCGACGAGGAGGCCCTCGCCCGGCGTGTCCGTCCCTCGCCTCACCACGACAGCGACGGCCCCGAGATCCGGCAGCCCGAGCGCACGCTTCCCGGCATGGGGGCTGCGGGCATGACACCCCGCGCCTGCGCCTTCCTTGCCTCGGCTAGAGGCCGCACGTCATGACCGCGATGCTGCACCGACCGGGACCCGGCGACGACCTGGAGCACCACCCTGCAGGTCTGGCTACGCATCAGACGTCGGCCGGGCTCCCCGGACACGGATCCGCTGGTCCCGCGATCGCGCGGTGTGCCACAACGTCGTCTGGGGCGCCGAACCCCCGCAAGTGGGCGACCGGGCGCGCGGCCGGTTCTGCGGCTACAGCGAGACGGCGATCAACGACTTCCTCTCCAGCTTCCCGTATGTACAGGAGATGCCCGATGCCTCCGCATGACCTCGACCACGAGGCCGGTTCCCTGAACCTGAGGCTGTGCCGTCCGCTGCCCGGGGGGCCCGCCGGCCCGTACGACAGCGACGATTGGACTCAACACCCCGCCGTCGCCCGGGTCACCGACTACCTCATGGGCGGGACCGACAACTACGAGGTCGACCGGGAGTTCGCCCAGCGGCTCCTGGCCGTTGCCCCGCCATTGCGGGCCATGGTGCAGATCAGCGGTGAGTTCCGGCCCCGGGCCGTGGCCGTGCTCGCACACGAGCTGCGGATCGGCCAGTTCATCGAGCTGGGGTGCGGCCTGCCCTCGTACGGCCTGCCGTCCACGCGGCAGTCCCGGGAGAGCAGATTCCCTTGGCCGGCCCACACCTATGACGTCGCGCGGGTGTTCCATGACAATCCTCGGGTCGTCTATGTGGACAACGACCCCCGCGTAGCGGGTCACGCCAACGTCAGCCTGGCCGAAGAGCCCGGCACCCGGCACCTGCACGCCGACGCCCGTGACGTAACCGCGCTGCTCGCCTCGGACGCCTGCCGGGTCCTCGACTTCGACCAACCCATCGCCGCCCTCGCACACGACCTCCTGCCGTGGATGGACGACGCTGACGCTGCCGAGATGATGCACGCGCTGCGCGAGCAGCTCCCGGCCGGCAGCGCCATCTCGGTGACCCACGCGACCACTGACGTGGCGCCCGAGACGATGGTGGCGCTCGTCGGGCACTACGCGGAGGTCGGCATCCTCTACCGGCCGAGGACGCTGCAGCAGATCCAGTCGCTGCTCGGTCCATGGACCATCCTCTCGCCCGGCGTCCTGCCGACCGGCCTGTGGCGCCGGGACCAGAAACTTCCGCCCGGCATGGGCCCCTCGGCGGAGAAGAGCCACCGCTTGCCCCCGGGTGACTACTCCCACGCCTACGCCGCCATCATCACCGCCCCGTAACCCAAGGAACTGTCATGTGTATCCACGAGCCGCGCTGCCCCGGCGCCGAGGCCGCCGACCGCGAGGCCGCGCGCCTGACCGCGCACCGCCCTGAGCAGGGCTGGAGCCTGCTGTGCAACGGCGTCCTGCTCTTCGAGGACACCGGTGAGCTCCTCCCCGACGGGCAGGTCGTCGCCCCGCACCGCGCCATGCCCGCCAAGGCGGTGGCCGCGTGAGCCTCATCCCCGCCCCCCGCAAGCCCGCCGAGACCCCCCTGCCGAGACGGCGTGCGGGCCGGATCGAGGACCATGCCTACCTCGGCAACATGCGCACCGGCGCGCTGGTCGACCGGGACGGCAGCATCTCGTGGATGGGCCTGCCGCGCTTCGACTCCAAGGCGCACTTCACCAGCATCCTGGGGACCGAGGAGCATGGACTGTGGCGCATCGGCCCCGTCGGCCCGGACGGCGCTGCGCCCGCGGCGGACCGGCGGCGCTACCTCGAAGACACCCTCATCCTCGAGTCCGTCTGGACCACCGAGGCCGGCACCGTCAAGCTGCTCGACTTCATGCCCACCACCGGCGACGCGGCGCAGCTGGTCCGCATCGTCCAAGGCGTCAGCGGCCGCGTCGCCATGCGCTCCGTTCTGCGGGCGCGGACGGGCTACGGACGCACGACGCCGCAACTCGTCTTCGGCGGGCGCCGGGTGAGCGCCAGCCTGGACGAGGGCAGGCTGTGGCTCGACGCGGACGTCCACCTCGGCGCGCGCGGCGATGACCTGCACTCCGAGTTCGCCGTGTCCGAGGGCGAGCAGGTGGCCTTCACTCTGTCGTGGCAGCCGGACCAGGCCACCCCGCCGCTGCCCGCGCCCGCCGCCCTGCTGCGGCAGACCGCGGACTTCTGGACCACCTGGGCCTCGCGCTGCACCCACACCGGCGCCCGCCGCGACGAGGTCATCCGTTCGCTGATCGTGCTCAAGGCGCTCACCTACGAGCCGACCGGCGCCATGGTGGCCGCCCCCAGCGTCTCGCTGCCCGAGGAGATCGGCGGCACCCGCAACTGGTCCTACGTGTACTGCTGGCTGCGCGACTCCGCGTTCGCCGCCGAAGTCCTTGCCGAGTTCGGCTACCGGCAGGAGGTGCAGGACTGGATCGGCTGGCTCACCACCGTCATCGGCGACGACTTCGACAACCTGCAGATCATGTACGGAGTCGGTGGCGAGCGGGACCTGGCCGAGGAGGAACTCGACTGGCTGCCCGGCCACGCCGGTTCCCGTCCGGTACGGATCGGCAACGGCGCGGCGGGGCAGCTCCAACTCGACGTGTTCGGCGAAGTCGTCTGCGCCCTGTACAAGGCGCAGCAGCACTATCCGGACCTGGCGCCGGCGGTGGCACCGCTCATCACCGGGCTCGTCCGGTGCGTGGCGAAGCTGTGGCGGGAGCCGGACGAGGGGATCTGGGAGATCCGCGGACCGCGCCGTCACTTCGTCCACTCCAAGGTCATGGCCTGGGCAGCCCTCGACCGGGCCGTCCGGTTCACCGAGGCCGGCCACATGGACGGGCCGCTGGAGCACTGGCGCGCGCTGCGCGACGAGATCCACCGGGATGTCTGCGAGAAGGGCTACGACCCGCAGCGCAACACCTTCACCCAGTACTACGGCTCCACCGAGCTGGACGCCGCCGTCCTGCACGCCCTGCTCTCCGGTTTCCTGCCCGCCGACGACAAGCGGGCCATCGGCACCATCGAAGCGGTCCAGCGGGATCTGTCCATCAAGGGCGGCTACCTGCTGCGCTACCGCACCAGCGACGACGGGCCGGGCGTCGACGGCCTGACCGGCCACGAGGGCACCTTCCTGATCGGGCTGGGCTGGCAGACCGTCTGCCTCCGGCGCATCGGGCGGACCGACGAGGCTGAGATTCTCACCCACGCGCTGCTCCATGCCCGCAACGACGTCGGACTCCTCTCCGAGGAGTGGGACCCGCACGCCGAGCAGCAGCTCGGGAACTTCCCGCAGGCCTTCTCGCACACCGCGGCGCTCCTGGTGCTGGCGGCCGCGCCCACCGCAGCGGAGCAGGACTCGGCGGAGGTGGCCGTCCCGTGAAGGCCCTGAACCCCCCGGCGTACGCGCCGTACGACACCGTCCCCGCACGCCGGCTGTCGGCGGGAGTTCTCGTGCCGTGCCGGGCAGCGGCCGGGTCTGCCGTCCTCGTCCGACCGCCAGTGAAGATGGTGCGGTGGCTGCGGAACGCCCTCCACACGGGCGTCTACCTCGCCACACTCCGTCTGCCCGTCGGCATCGTCGCGTGGGTGTACGAGCGCCGGTCTCGGGCTCGGCGGCGCCTTGCCACGGACAGTGAGCCGCTCCTGTCCCTCTTATGGGTCGGCGCTGTCATCGGCGGCCTGGTGCTGGTCGTCGTGATCACCGCTGGCGATGCCGCCGCCACACCCGCTGCAACGATCACACCGGCCTCGGACCCCCTCGCTACCGAAGAGCAGTCGCCTCACGCGGCGACCAATGCCGCGGCGGCACCTGGCGGCACCAACCACACTCCCGATGACGGAAGGCCACAAGCCCCTACTTCCGCGAGCGGGCAGTCCCGGGGAACGACGTCCTTCTCGGTGCAGTCTGCGCGATCGCTGTATCCGGCCCGTACGCCGCGCTCCCCCAGCACACTCAGGAGATCAGCATGACCAGGACGGCCGTACCGTCCTTGACGGCCGAGGACTGGAATGACCTCTATGCCTCCGGACGTGTGGCACCCCGGCTCATCGGCGACGGTGAACGCCGGGCCGCCCACAGCAGGTTGTCCCTGGTCCGCGGTATGCGTGCGGTCGATCTTGGCTGCGGCACCGGGAAGTGGACACGACAGCTCGCGGCCTGGGGCCTGGACACGATCGGCTTGGACTTCTCCCAGGTCGCCCTGGAGCAGGCCTGCGCTGCAGTGAGCCGCGCCCGCTACGAGCTGTGGGACATCGACAACAACGCGACGTCCGGCCTGCTACTTCCGGGCAGCGTCGACATCGTTTCCTGTCGGCTCTCCTTCTCGTTCTTCGACCGATCCCGGCTGCTGCCGAACGTGCAGCGGTGGCTGGCCCCGCGAGGTCGGCTCTACATCCTCACGGACGTCGCCGATCAGCACGACGGGCAGCTCCCTCCGTACGAGTGCGCAATGACCGAGGAGGAGATCTCGTCCCTCGGCAACGACGGCTGGCATGTGCGGAACATGTTCCGGCTCAACCGGCGGGCGGGGATCGTCCTCCAACCTTCCGGACCGCCTGGGCCGTGAAGCCCCTTCCCACCGCGGGGCGCGCCAGATCCCGAGCAGCCCTGCCGATCGTTCCGCGGAGAGGAAGCGTCACCTTCCCACGCGGGCCCCTGTACTTGATCGACACCCATGAAGAAAGGCAGGTCCCCATGACCATGGCGTCACCGACGCAGTCCGCTCGCGGTACGGGTCGTGTTCCGGCGGACTCGGCCGACGGCGTCTGGACGTGGGCCGACGAGGGCGACCCGGAGTGGTCGTGGCTTCCTCGGTCCCGGACCGTCCCGGTCCCGTGCGGGAGGTACTTCGACGCCGTCCGCATGCCGGCCGACATCGCCGCGCCCGCCCTCCGGCGCCTCGGCAGCGGCTCGGGGCCGGTCCTGGCCAACGACGTCACCCGCGTTTGGTGGGCTCTCCTGCCGCTCGGGGAAGCCGAGCCGGGCCGCTGGGCGCCCGGGGTCCGGGTCCTGCGCCGGGGCACCGTCATCGGCATACCGCCGCGCGAGGTCACGGGAGGCAAGGACGTCCACTGGGTCGTCACCCCGGGGGCCAACACCACCTCCGCGACCCGGCTGCGCGAGGCCCTGATCGCTGCCGAGACCGCCCCCTCCCTCCCCGTGCTCCGCCCGGTGAACCGCCCCGTCTCACCGGCGAGGCGCCTGGCCCCGGCGCCGGACACAGCAGCGCTCCCTTTGAACCCCCGGCCGCTCACACCGACGCAGCTGCGCACCGGCCGGCTCCTGCTCGCCGGGAATACCAATCAGGAAATCGCCGCCGAACTGCAGGTGTCCGTGACGACCGTGCGCGATCACCTGAAGGGGATCGGCTACCGGGCCGGCGGAACCACCCCGGCCGGCCGAGCTGCCGCCCTCCTGGCCGGCGGACATCTCCCACCGCCGCAGACCGCCATGGCCGCGCCCGAGTTCACCTCCGACGACCTGGCCCTCATCCGAGCCGTCGCAGAGCTCTCCCACCCGGCCAGCGTGCCGATGCACCTGCGCGACTCCCAGGAGGACCACCTCGCGCAGCTTCGGCAGGCGGCCGGAGCCAGAAGCAACGCACACCTCGTCGCCTTGGCCTGGACACAGCTCACCGCTGCCCAGAGCCGCCCGATCGCGACGTCGGGCACGGAGGCATCATGACCCACCTCAACAACTCCGTGGCCGTCAAGGAGTCCGGGATGCCGCAGCCGCAACCACGTACCCTGCTGCAGCATCTCCTGGAGACCACCCCCGGGTTGAACTGCACGACGTGGGCCCGGTTTCAGGTTCTGTGGGGACGCATGGCGAGCGAGGCAGCACAGGGCTTAGGCCTCCCGAAGCTCGCCCAAGTCCGCGTATCGCGTTCCAGCTACCAGCGGTGGCTCTCCGGCGCCCACGTCACCAAGGGCGACACGGCGGTGATCCTGGAGTGGTACTTCGGCAAGAGCGCTGCCGAGCTGGCCCGGCCCGTACCCCACCGGGAGATCGTGCGGCCCAGCCCGCTTGACCCGAGCACCCTCACCGCCGCCACGCGGGCCCTGGACTACACCTGGAACACCTCCCGATACGTGCCGGGCGAGCCGAACACCGGCGTCATCGGGACCTGGGAGCTCTCCGGTGGCCGGCACTTCCACGGGACGGCCATCGGCTTGCAGCTGTACGAGGCCGCGCCCGACGGCGATCAGGTCGAGCTCAAGGAAGCCGACCTGCCGCACCTGCAGTCCTACGTCCGATCGTCGCGCCGTGGGGTGGTCCTCGCCTCCCTCGGCGCCGCGGGCGGGACAGGCCTGTATCTGCTGGACGCCGCGCACGCCCGCCGTCAGCTCACCACCGGCCAGGTTCCTCGCATCCCTACCGCCTACAAGCTGGACGATCTCACCTTCTCGCTCGCGCGGGCGCTGTACGTCCTGGACGACGGCATGCTCGCCGACGACCTGCCGCTGTCCGACCGGGCAGAGGAGCTCGGCTACTACGTCAAGACCGGTGACTCGGCACCGCCGAGGTCGGACATGCCGGAGCTCTCACCGGTTGGCGCCGCGTGGCTCGGCTCCAGCCTGTGCGCGCAGTACATCACCCGGCGTCTCGACGAACTGCCTGCCGTCCCCGTGTTCTGGACCCGGGAAGCCACCGGCGAAGAGTGCGCTCCCTGGCTCCTGTTCCGGCACAAGCACGAGTACCTCCAGGCCGTGGCTAGCCGCTTCGCCGGCGCGGCCAGCCCTCTGGGGCGTGCCTTCTGCGTCCCGGAGCGGGCCGTTGACAGCACCGAGCCGTCTGAGCGGATCCTGCTGCTCCTCACCGTCGCGATGATGGAGATGCACCGGATCACGGTGTGGATCACCAGCGACCCGGCCTACGCCCAGACCGAGGGGTTCGTCCTGGCCCAGGACCGGGCCATCCTGGCCAACTGGGTACGCGAGGACTCCGTGTGGCGTGTCGCCACCACGAGCGCCGTCCAGGATGTCGCCCCCTACCGGGAAGCGATCGCGCACGCCCAGGCCCACAGCATCGTCGACGGGCCCACCCCTGCCGCCCGGCTGCAGGCGCTGGCCGAGTACCTCGAGCTGGAGTGGACATGGCTGGTCGCCCGGTGTCGCGCGCTCGGTGAGAGCGGGATCACCGGCATGCTGCGGCCCCGCAGTCGTCATCTCACGCTCACGGCCCTCGACCAGACTCTGCGCTTCCTCGGCGCGCTGTAGGCAGCCGCGGTGGAGGTCGATAGGCTCAACCCGCTACGCTCCCAAGGTGATCTGAGGAACCAGCGTTGACGAAGGACCGCACCCGCCCCACCGTTGTCGTGGTCGGCCTCGGTGGCACCATCGCCATGATGCCCTCCGACCGTGATGGAGCGGCTCGCCCCACCCTGAGCGCGGAGGACCTGCTCGCCGCGGTACCCCAGCTGGACGGCACGGACATCGACATCCAGACGCTGTCCCTCGCGAGCAAGCCCGGCGCCTCGCTGACGCTGGACGACATTGACCGCCTCGCCAACCGGCTCCGGGCGATGGCCGGTGAAGGCACCGTCGACGGCATCGTCGTAACCCAGGGAACCGACACCCTGGAGGAGACCGCCTACCTGCTGAGCCTGCTGTACGCGGAGCAGGCCCCGCTCGTCGTCACCGGAGCCATGCGCGCCCCGCACCTGGCCGGCGCCGACGGGCCAGCCAACCTGCTCGCGGCCGTCACCGTCGCGGCCAGCCCCCACGCCCGCGGCCTGGGCGTTCTCGTGGTCTTCAACGACCAGGTCTTCGACCCCGCGCGTGTCCGCAAGGCGCACAGCACCAGCACCAGCGCGTTCACCGCCCCCGACACCGGGGCCCTCGGCGTCGTCGCGGAAGGCGCCCTCCGCCTGCTCGCCGTCCCCGCGCACAAGCCCCGCCCCCTCGCCGCGACCCTCGACAGGCCAGCTCGCGTCGCCCTGTACTCCGCCACCCTCGGCGACGACGGCGCTCTCCTGGAGGTGCTGCTGAACCAGGTCGACGGCATGGTCATCGCCGGCTTCGGAGTCGGCCACGTCCCCGAGACCTGGGTTCCCGTCCTCGCGAAGGCGGCCCGGCGGATCCCAGTCGTCCTCGCCTCCCGCACCGGAGCCGGCACCACCCTCACGCGCGCGTACGGGTTCGACGGATCGGAGAAGGACCTGCTCTCCCGCGGTCTCATCGGCGCAGGCCACCTCGACCCGTACAAAGCCCGCCACCTCCTGACGGTGCTGCTGCGCAGCGGCGCCGACAACGACACGATCCGTGCGACGTTCGCTCCCGCCGGAACGACCGCGGAGGGACGAGGCTGATGCGAGCCACCGAACTGACCCTGGGGCGCTCTTTCGCGCTGGCCTTCGACGACGGCGACGACTTCGTCAAGGAGCTCACCGGCTTCTGCGCGGAGCAGGGGATCCGGCAGGCGATCATCCCGATGTTCCTCGGCGGATTCCGGCGGGTGCACCTGGTGGGGACAGCCGGTCCGCTGCAGGACCCGGAAGCGCCCGTGTGGGACGAGACGGTCCTGGAGACGGTGGAGGCCGTCGGCGCCGGGACCCTCGCCTGGAGCCCGGATACCGACTCCCTGGCCCCGCACCTTCACGTCGCGGTCGGACGCAAAGACCTCGAGGCCGCCGGCAGCGTGTCCCATCTGCTGTGGGCCGAGGTCCAGTTCATCCAGGAGTTGGCTCTACAGGAAGTCACCTCTCCCCCGATGTTGCGCCCCACGTGCGGTCCGTACAGCGTTCCTACGCTCACCTTCGATCCGTCTCGCTGACGAGCCCACCTTCCCAGGAACTGCGCCGGTCGGCCCTCTGCCACCGGGGATCCCGCACTCCGCCATGCAGGTGGTGAACTCGCAGTACGCGACTGGGGCGCCTCCGGCGGCGCTTCGCCCTGGGTTCTGTCCACCCTGGACAGCTCGCCCTGCCCCTGAACCTGGCTGGTATCCGGCGGCTCCTCCACCGTGGCGCCCGACCGCATGCCAGCACCCAGAGGGTGGGAAACCTCGGTGAGCAGGTCTGTCCCACCCCCGATGCAGAATGCGGAGACTCTTCTCGAGCCCCAGCGCAGTAGGAAGGTGGGCCGGCTACAGGGTGGCCGTCCAGCCGCCGCGGGTGAGGGTGGTCTCACCGTCGGGCGTGATGGTGACCTGCGCCCCGTACACCGGCAGCTCCCCGACCCAGTTGAGGCGGTCCAGGATCTCCTCCAGAGGGTCCCACAGACGGCGCGGGCCTCCCTGGTACACCGTGGGGGCCTCTCGGGGAGCGGTAGCGTGGGCGCGGACCCATGAGCCGTCGGGATGGGCCATCCAGACCGTGTGCCTGCCGTCCGGGGACCAGCGGTGGCGGTGTTCGATGCCCGGCACCTGAAGCTGGAGCATGGAGCGGACGCTCCATGCTTCCGGCACGAACACCAGATGGTGGCGGCTGACGCTCTCCTCGCCGGCGCCGCACCTCGCCTCCGTCCAGACGGAGGCCGGGACCGTCTCCTCGTAGTCCTCGCCCTGGCGGGCGCTCATGAAGGAGGCCGGCTCGAAGGAGGTCCAGCCGCGGGCGCCGCCGTCCGGGGTTTTGTCGGCGTAGAGGATCAGGCCGGTTCCGGTGATCGTGGTCACGAGCCGGCCGTAGGGGCGCAGAGCCTGAAGCCAGGCAGCCGGGATGGTCGGCACGGAGACGGTGGACACGATCCGGTCGAACTCGCCGGGGAGCGGCCCCTGCGTGAGGTCGCAGACCGCGGTCTTGGGGCGGAGCCCGATGGAGGCGAGCCGGTCGGTGGCGGCCTCCACGAGGTAGGGGTCGACGTCGACGCTCGTCACCCGGTCGGCGCCGAGGCGGTGGCAGGCCAGGGCGGTGCCGTAGCCGGTGCCAGTGGTCACCAGCGTGCGACACCCGTCGGTGATGTCCGCGTGCCGGTACATCCCCAGGACCAGGCCCGGCTCCGTCGAGGACGACGTCGACACCCCGGCGGTGACGACGGTGCCCGGTTCGGCGTGATCGGCGTGCAGAGCCCCGACCCGCGTCACCAGCGTGGTGTCGCTGTACGCAGCGGCGAGCCACGCGTCGGGGTCGGCCGCGCCGTCGCGCACTACCCGGCCGCCAGCCGCCTGGTCCCGCTCGTACCACCGGGGCACGAACAGGTGCCGAGGTGTACGGGCGACGGCGGCCTCCCAGGGGGATCCGGGCCGGGCTACCTTCTCGCCCAGCCGCTGGGCATGTGTCTCCCAGTCCATGTCCGCTTCTCCTCTACCTCGGCCGGCCTCAGCCCATCGGCCCGCAGGAGCCGCCCCCGGACGAGCTGTCGTCCGAAGGCCCGCAGTCCGGCCCGCAGGGGTCCGCCGACATCCGGGCCGGGACGCTCGCGCGGGCCTGCGCCCACTCGGGGCTGGCCAGGATCGACGCGAGCGGCCTCTCGCGCACGGTGCCCGCCGTCGCCAGGAAGCGGCCGATCTCGCAAGGCGCCACCCGGCCGTCAGGGAGCACGGCGGCCTTGCCGTTGGCGCACCGTCCGCACAGCGACGACGTGGACGGGAGCAGCCCGCCGGCGGCGCGGCCGACCGGGCGGACCGGGTCGACGGAGGCGGTGACCCCGAGGGCTTCCATCTCGGCGCGGGCCTGCTGCGCCCGCTGGCCGTCCCCGTGATCGACGATGGCGACCCGCAGCTTCACCTTCCGCTCTACGGCTTCGATGATGGCGGCGTGCGTCGCGGCGTGGGACCCGTTTCGACCAGTGACGGCGTCGTGCTCGGCAGCGACGTCGCTGTAGTACGAGGTGGCGACGCTCACCCGCGGGTCCTCGAAGAGCGCCCAGTGCTCGGCGCGGACCTTGTAGAGGTTGGAGTGGACCCGGACGTGCAGGCCGACGCGCAGTGCGTGCTCGACGAGCTCGGTGAAGCCGGGGTGCAGGGTGGGCTCGCCGCCGATGAACTGCACGGTGCTCGTGCCGAGGGCGGCGGCCTCGTCGATGAGCCGGTGCCAGTCGTCGGTGGTCATGCTGCCGTGGCCCTTGGTCGGGCCGGCCTCGGCGTAGCACTGACCAGGGCAGGTCAACTGGCAGCTGGAGGTGATCTCCAGCGAGAGGAAGTCAACCGACGTAGTGGGGCGGGTGTCCAAAACGGTCATGGGGTGCTCCTGTCTGGGGCCTTGTAGCCGGGGATGGAGGGCCACCGCACGGTCAGGACGACCGACTCTTCCTCTGCGATCCACGAGTGGTCGACGCCGCGTCCCCAGACGACGTAATCGCCCGGTTCCTCAAGCAAGGCGTCGCCGCCGTCTTCCTCGCGGAGCTGGACGCGGAACTTGCCGCTGACGAGGACGAGGAGGCTTTCGCGTTCCTCGCCGGTGACCCAGGCGGTGCGCTGGTCACCGCGCCGGTGGACTCCCCACTTGATCTCGACATCCGTGCTGTGCCGGAGGTCGCCGGGGGTCTTGAAATGGCCGAGGAGCCACCCCTGGTCGTCGAGTGCGTCCTTGCCCGCGTTGCCCTTGTATACGCGGTCGTTCACGGTCGGGAACGTAGCAGAGGTGCGGTGGTGTTCGGGGTGCATCAGATCTAAAGGGCTCGTTCGTAGATGGAGGTAATGAGGTCGTTGTCCGGGGTGGGGTGGGGTGGGGGCGTTGTCGGTGATGCCGGTGATTGGGCGGCGCCCGGTGGTGTTGTCAGGGGTGCGGCCGGCGGAGCGCACAGATCGGCGGAGGCCGATCAGGGTGAGGAACTTGCCAACTGCTTCACCAGGGTTGTCGGTGCGCAGCGTGTAGACGACGCGGGGTGCCGCGGCTTGGTGTTCGTCTCGATGAACTCGCTTCGCGCGGGGCTGGCGTTAAGGAGTCCCCAGGCGTGGCCGAGGCCGACCAGGTGCGTGTCGTTGGCGGCCCCGGCCTTGTCGACGAGGTCGGCGATCATCGGGCGGACATCGGCTGGGGCGATCTCGACCGCTCGGGCGATGTCGTGGGTCTCCGGGTGCTCGGCGAGCGCGCGCAGCAGCCGCAGGTCCTGCTCGCTGAAGTCGGGGATGTGCTCGGGGGCCGGCGGTGGAGGTACCTGTCCGCTGGCCAGTACGGCGTGGGCGCGGGCGGGCCGGCCGCGGCGGCTGGTGATGCCGTACTTCTTGCCGATGGCGACGATGTGGCCGGTGAACGTCGTGGTGCTGATGCCCAGGGCTTGGGCGCCGTCGGCGTTCGATGCTCCGGCGACCAGGTGTGCGGCGGCCCGCTTCTCGGCCGGGGTGAGCTGGGTGAGTTCTTGTGCGGTGCGGATCTTCACAGGCATGGGAGGTGCTTTCGGTGGTGAGGTGAGTACCCCGGCTCAGGTCACGGGGTGGTGTACCGGTCGTGGTCGATGTGCCAGATGAACGCGTGGACGGTGTGCTTCAGGGCCTGGGCGTGATGCGTGAGCGGCAAGGAACCGGTGGCGGACAGCTCGTCGATGAGAGCGCGGGCGAGCAAGGCCTGCTCTTCGCACATCCGGGCAGCGGTCATGAACGCCTCGGAGAGCTGGAGGTGGCGCTCGCGCATCAGCAGTGTCGGCAGGCTCAACGGCGGCACGGGGCTCCGGCTCGCCTCCCGCGAGTAGGAGGCGAGGTCGTTGACCCACCCGGCCAGACGCGCGACTGCGGACTCCGACCGGTCCACCAGGTCCGCAGCGCCGTGCCGCTCGGGCAGTTCGTAGGAGAGGGCGATCGGTGCGATGGCGGTGAGGGTGCGGGCGAAGACGGTGAGGGGCCGCATCGTGCCGTAGGTGTGCAGCGGGACGCGGCTGGGGTCGTTCAGGTGCTGGGCCTCCCAGAGGAGCCCGAGGAGGTTTCCGTGCAGGTGTCCGGTGAGGGTGAGGTACTGGCTGGGCGTGGCCCTGCCCCGGATGCGGTCGAGGAGGTCGCGCAGCGCTGTCGTGAACGGGCCTGGCGGTGCCGTGGGGGTGTTGTCGGCCAGGACGCCGGTCAGATCGTCGATGTGGTTGGCCAGGGCGGCGGGGTCGGCCGCAGCGGTCGTCTCGCCGTGGGTGTCGTCGAAGGCCACGAGCCACAGGAAGAGCTCGGCCGCGAGCAGCAAGCTGTCGAGATCGGCGGTGGGCAGCGCGCGGACGATGCCCTGGCTGGTGATGCCACACAGGGTACGGAGCTCGTCGGCCGGCACGGGGAGGTTCCGTTCGGCGGCCCAGCGCCGGAGGTGCCTGTCCGCGGTGACAGCGTGCGGGCTGGTCGGGAACGGGCCGGGGAAGGCGGCACCGAGATCCGGCATGGTGAGGGGGACGGGCGCGATGCCGGGGCCGCTGTTCACGCCGCCTCCCGGGCGGTGCCGCTCTGGCGGGCTTCAGTTCTCATCCGCAGGACGGACGGGTGGACCGTGATCGCGCCGACCGGCACGGGCCGGATCCCGGGGGCCGGTCGCAGCCGCCAGCGGGAGGCGATGAGGGCCGTGATGATCGTCATCTCGGTCCAGGCGAACGCGTCGCCGAGGCACTGGCGCTTGCCGGCGCCGAACGGGATGAAGGCGTTCTTCGGCGGCTGCGGCCGGTCCGGCAGCCAGCGGTCGGGGTCGAACCGCAACGGATCGGGGTACAGGCCGGGGTCGCGGTGCAGGGTGTAGGGGCTCCAGACGACATCGGTGCCGGCGGGCAGGGTGAAGTCGCCGAGCCGGACCGCGGCGGTGGCCTGCCGGGTCACCAGCCAGCCGGGGCTGTACAGGCGGAGGGTCTCCTGGACGAGAGCGCGGGTGAACGTCAGCCGCGGCAGGTGGTCGGCAGTGAGTTCCTGTCCGGCCAGGACGGTATCGACCTCGGTGTGGAGTCGTGCCTCGAGCTCGGGGTGGCGGCCGATCTCGTGGAAGAGCCAGGCCATGACGACGGCCGTCGTCTCGGAGCCAGCGGCGAGCAGGCCGGTGACTTCGGACAGGATCTCGTCGTCCGGGAGCGGGGCGCCGGTCTCGTCCCGGGCGTCCAGAAGCATCGAGACGACGTCGTCGTAGTCGTCGGGCCGTGTGCGGTGGTCGGTGATGATGGCGGCCACCGCCTGGTGCAGGATGCTGCTGGCGCGGGCGAGCCGCCGGTTGTGGCGGGTGGGCAGCCGGTCGAGCAGGGGCAGCGGCACGAGGGCGCGCCGGAGGGCCGCCTTGAAGAGGGTGTCCACGCTCGTGAGGATCGCGCGGGCGGCGTGAGGCGCGGGGGCGGCGGAGAACGCGGCGGTCATGACGATGTTCTGGGCCATCAGCTGCATCTCGGTCTTCAGGTCGAGCTCGTCGCCCTCGCTCCAGGTGCCGATGGCCGAGGCGGCGGTGTCGCGCATGGTCCGGACGTAGCCGGTGACTCGCTCGCGGTGGAAGGCGGGCTGCATCAGCCGGCGGCGCGTGAGGTGCCGGGGCCCGTCGGCCACCGGCAGGGCGTCCTTGCCGAAGAGCTTGAGCTTCTCGAAGAGCAGGCCCTTGGTGAAGTGGCCGGACTGGGCGGTGAGCATCTGGTGGATCAACTCGGGCGAGTTGACCACGGTCACGGACTTCGGGCCGAGCGTGATCCGCACGATGGGGCCGTGGGTGCGCAGTTGCTGGAGGAAGGCCAGCCGGTCACGCAGGAGCGGCAGGGCGTGTCCGATGAGCGGGCGCCGGCCTGGGGCGATCGGCGCGAGTCGGTGGTCGGCTGTCACGAGGCCACTCCTTGCGTGTGCCGTCCGGGGCCGTGCCGGGTCAGCAGCTGGCGGGCGGCAAGGATCTCGGCCTGGATCATCGAGGTGGGGGCGTAGAGCGTCTTGTCGTGCCACAGCGCCGGCGGCTCGCGCCGGGTGTCCCAGGCGTCGAGGGCGTGCTCGGCGCGCTGGAGCGCTGTGCGCCACCCGGGACGGATGGCGGCGGCGGGATCGGCGAGGAGGATCTGCACCGCGTACGCGGTCTCCTCCGCTGTGCCGCCCCAGATACCCCAGGTTCCGTCGTCGTGCTGGCTGGCCAGGACCCGGTCGACAGCCCTCTGGATGGCTTGGCGGGTGCCCGGTCCGGGGTGGCCGAGGAGTGCTCGTACGCACCGCTCGGTGGCGTAGTACGGGGAGGCGTGCCATTTGTCCGTCCAGGCGCCGTCGGTCTGCTGATCCACCAGCCAGTCGCGCACCAGATCCATGCGCGGGTGGTGGACCGGGCTTACGGCCGGCCGCAGACGGAGGTGGGCTGTCAAGGCCTGGAGGGCGTGGGCGTTCGCCGTGACGGATCCGGTGTCCTCGCCGATGTAGCACCGGTAGTGGGTGTCGGCCCAGAACGCGGCGAGCGGGGCCGGGTCACAGGCTGTGCCGGTGACGGCGGCCACCAGCACGGCCATCGAGGTGTCGTCGGCGTCGGGCAGCAGCCCCGGGGCGCCGCGGACCCCGGCCGGGTCGTAGATGTCGTGTGCCCAGGCCCCGGCCGCGGCGCGGCACGCGGGCGGCAGGCCGGGGCGGGCGAGGGCGGCGGCGACCCACAGCCGCTCGAAGGCACGGACCGGTGCGGCCTCCGGCAGGAGCCCGCCGTATCGGCGGGCCGCGGCCGACAGGGCCGCCCTCGCCTGCTCTCCCTGCGCACGGTCCGGCTGGGAGGCGAGCCATGCGGCCGTGGCCGCGGGCGAGCTGCCGAGCAGGCCGTCCGGCACGGGCACCGCGTCGCCGGGCAGATGCCGGGCGACGCCCTCGAAGGTGTGGTGGAGCTTGCCCGGGACACCGGCGCGGCACCGCTGCGCGATCTCCTCGTGCCGATCGGGCCGGAATCCGGGCGGCACGCTCAGGCGCGCCCCGCGCGAGAGCGGCCCGAGGTGGGGCAGCGTGCCGATCACGGGCCGGTCCAGGAGGTTGTTGATGCGGGCGATGAGGCTGGGGACGAGGACTTCGATGGCTGCGGTGTCCGGCCACGGCCCGTCGGCCGGCAGGGCGCGCAGCGCGGCGAGGCCGTCGGCCGCGGCCGATGCGAGCCGGCCTCGGGTCGGGACGGCAGGGGTCTCGTCGCGGACGATGGTGGCGAGCAGGGCTTCGACGGCGCTGAGCGTCGGAAGCAGCCGGTACCGCGCCGGGCCTTCGCCCCAGGTGCCGTCCGGCAGCTGCTGGTTCAGCAGCCATTCGAGCCGGGTTCCGTGCCCGTCGAGCTCCGGTGCCAGGGAGATGACGCGCGCCGTCTCGTATACCGATGCGCGGACGCTGCCCCACGGGTCGGCGTCGATGTCCGCCATCAGGCGGACGGCCTGGGAGTCGAACCGCCGAAGCGCCTGCGGTATGGCAGCGGTGCTTGCCCGGGTGCCGGTCACGACTGCCGCACCGTGGCTATGCCGGCGATCTCCCTCAGAGCCTCGGCGGCGGGGAAGGGAAACGGGGCCCGGTCGAGTACGGTCAGGGCCGCATGGCGCCGGGCCGTGATCATCGTCTCGACCTGCCGGCGAGCTCCGGAGTGCTCGATGACGTCACGTACGCGCCCGAAGTCCTCGTCCGACAGGTCCGGGTTGCCGACCGCCGTGCGCAGCAGCCGTTTGTCGGCGGCGGAGGCCGATTGCAGGGCGAGCGCCATCAGCACGGTGGCCTTGCCCTCCCGTATGTCGTCACCGACCGGCTTGCCGGTCTTGGCCGGATCGCCGAAGACGCCGAGGAGGTCGTCGCGCAGTTGGAAGGCCTCCCCCAGCGGGATGGCGAACTCGCTGCAGGCGCTGTGCACATCGGGTCCGGCGCCGGCGAGAGCCGCGCCGATGCGCAGCGGCCATTCCACGGTGTAGGAGGCGGTCTTGTAGCGCACGATCCGCAGCGCGGCCTCGATGTCGTCGCAGGGGCGGCCGGTCGCCATCAGGTCGAGGTACTGGCCGTACACGAGCTGGCTGCGCATGGTCTCCAGCAGGGGCTGGATCTGCCACGTCGCCTCCGCGCCAGGGCCGGTGCGGATGAGGTCGTCCGACAGCGTCAGGACGAGGTCGCCGAGCAGGAGGCCGGCGGCCAGGCCGTGAGCCGTGGCCCGGCGGGGCGGGTGCCCGTCGGCGACGTACGCCGTGGCGAGCGCGTGGTGCGCCGTGGGGCGGCCGCGGCGCAGGTCGCTGCGGTCCATCACATCGTCGTGGATCAGAGCGAAGGCATGGAAGAGTTCCAGGGACGCGGCCATACGCAGAATCCGGTCCCGGTCGCCGCGCCCCTCACCGGCGTACCAGCCTGTGACGCACAGGTGTGCCCGCAGGCGCTTGCCGCCGTCCAGGAGACTGCTCAGCGTCGTGAACAGCGGAGTCATCTCCGGCCCAGGCGCGGCCTGGGCCCTCTTGGCGAGGAAGTCGACGAGGATCGCGTCGACTTCGTCCCGTACGGCGGGCAGATCCGGCAGGGCGGTGGCGGATGTCACCGGTCGGCGTTTCCCCGTCTGGTCGAGGACCGTCATGGGGGCCTCCTTCTTCTTCAGAGCGGACCGAGATGGGCGGCTGTGAGGGGGCGGGTCGGCGTCGCCGGGCCGGGCTTACCCGTGGCGCGGCAGCACTCCTTGCTGCGTGGTGCGGGAAAGGCGAGGTTCAGCGCGGCCGGACGGAGGCCGGCAGCCGCCCGGCGGCGGGCCGTCGCGGCTCGGTGCTAGCCGGGCGAGGCGGGGTGCTCGGTGCCGGTGTGAGCGGGGTGAAGCGGCAGGGAAGTGCCGTCAGGACGCGGTAGATGGGGTCGGGCCGGTGCGCCAGCTGCTCGGCCGGTGCGGCGAGTTCGATGTCCGGCAGGGTGGCGGTGAGCCGCTCGATCGCCGCGATCGCGACGACGAGGGCGATGGACTGCGCGGGGCACTCGTGCGGGCCGGCGGCGAACGCCAGGTGCGCCTTGCGGTCGGAGCGGAATCCCTCACTGGTCTGTCCGGTGTAGGGGCAGGTGTTGATCGCGGCGTAGGAGACGAAGACCGGTTGGCCCTGCTCGATGTCACGTCCGTGGAAGTGCACGGAACGGTTCGGCCGGTGGAGGCTGTACATGGCCAGGGGCGGGTCGTTCCACAGGACGTCGTCGATGGCGTGCCGGATGGGCAGGCTGCCGGTCGTGAGGGTGCCGCGGTAGCGGTCGTCGGAGAGTATGCGGGCGGCGGTGTTGGCGATGAGACCGGCCAGCGTTTCCCAGGCGGCGCCCTGGGTGATCAGGACCTGGTTGGTCACTTCTTCCGGGGATAGGCCGTTGGGGTGGTCGATGAACCACGAGGTGAGGTCGTTGCCTCGCTGGGCGGCCTTCGTCTGGTAGAGCGTGCCGAGGTAGGCGCCGAGGGACTGCTCGCCTTGGGCCTTGCGGGTGAGATCTGTACTCGTCATCGCTTCGACCGCGCCGATGAGCTGGGCCGCGGCAGCGTCGGGCATCCCGAAGAGGGAGTTGAGCACCATCAAGGGGAGCCGCCGGGCGTACTGGTTGACGAGGTCGGCGCGGCCGGCGTGGGAGAACTCGGCCAGGAGCGTGTCGGCGTGCCGCAGCGTCGTGTCCCGCACGTGCCGGGGGTCGAGGAGCGCGAAGCTGTCGGTGATGACCCGGCGCAGGTGTGCGTGTTCCTGCCCGTCCGCGAAGAACAGGCTGGGGCGCCACTGGAGCATCGGCATGACCGGACTGTCGGCCGGGACGTGCTGCATCCATCCGCGGGTGTCCTTGGTCCACAGGCCGGTCCGGTCGTGGAAGAGGTCCAGGGCGGCCCGGTAGTCGGTGATCACCCAGACGAGGACGCCGGCGTCGATCTCGGCGAGTCCTACGGGGCCCTGCTCTCGCAGGCGGGCGAAGCTGCGCTGGGGGACGGCGGCGTGCTCGGCGGTGTAGAGCGGCACGGCGGAGAACGGGGGGGCGGACGTCATGACAGATCGGCTCCGGCGCGGGATACGAGGTGGTCGGCCAGTGTTCTGAGCGCGTTCAGTACCGACGTGCGGTCCCGCGCGTCGCAGGTGACCAGGGGGGTGTGCTCTTCCAGGTCGAGCCTTTTGCGCACGAGGTCGAGTTCGTGCTCGGGGGTGTCGGGGAACTGGTTCAGCGCGACGACGTAGTCCAGTCCGGCCTCCTCGACGAGGTCCATCACCTCGAAGGAGGCGCCCAGTCGGCGGGTGTCGACGAGGACCAGGGCGCCGAGGGCTCCCTGGGCGATGTCCTCCCAGATGACCCGGAACCGCTCCTGCCCCGGCGTCCCGAACAGGTACAGGACGATGCGGGCGCCGGGCAGCGTGAGGCGGCCGAAGTCGAGGGCGACCGTGGTGGTGTTCTTGCCGTCGACGACCAGGTCGTCGACCGACGCCGCGGCCTGTGTCATCGGCTCTTCCGTGTGCAGGCTGCGGATCTCGGACACCGTCTCGATGGCCGTGGTCTTACCGATCCCGAACGGCCCG
Source organism: Streptomyces cellulosae (assembly GCA_014655195.1). Taxonomy (GTDB): domain Bacteria; phylum Actinomycetota; class Actinomycetes; order Streptomycetales; family Streptomycetaceae; genus Streptomyces; species Streptomyces cellulosae. Next base: position 42,416 of record BNBH01000032.1, read on the forward strand.
ACGATGAGGATCTTCACCAGGTCGAAATCCCCGTCGGGCAGGTACACCGGTGACGGCGGGCTGCTAGAGGGCGGTGAGGAGACCATCGCGGACCCTTTCCAGGAGAGACTTGGGGGGCCGCCCGGCCCCGGGTGTCCGAATGCCGTCGGGAATCCCGGAGAGAGGCGTTCGTGCCATCAGGTAGCCGTCGTCGACGAGCTGGGAGGCGAGCATCTTGCAGACCCCCATCGGCAGTCGCAGATAGCCAGCGGATTCTGCGACGGTCAGCGACCCCTTGGCGGTCAGGTCGAGCAGCCGCTGCTGTGCCGGGGTGTGGTGGGGCTTGGCCGGCAGGCCGGTAGCGATAAGCACGGTGAGCGCCTGCAGTGAGTTGCGGGTGGATGCGCTGCTGCCTCCGGGCGCCAGGTAGCTCGGGACGAGCCTGCGTCCCTGGCCTTGGCTCATGAGGCCGGGCCGTCGTTCCGCGACGACACGCTCATGACCTTCTCACCGAGCTTCCTCGCCCGCGTGGCCATGGTCTGCGCGATGATGCCCATCGGCGTCGCCGGGCCGAACGCGGCGGCCAGGTAGGCGTTCGTCCCTCCGCCCACGGGCATGACCATGAGGGTGCCGGCGCTCACGCCGTCCTGCGACGTGGGGTCGACGTCCAGCTGCACGGTGATGGTCGAGATGGGCGTCTTCTCGTGAGCGCCGAGGGCCTCCACCGCCGCGGCACGGCTCGCTCCGTGGAGGGACGAGATCGCCGCGGAGACCCGGTCGACCATATCCCTCTTGGCACGGTCGTCCATGTCCCTCTTGGCCGTGCCCCTGGTGGTGCCTTCGGACACCCCTACGACGATTCCGTCAGAGGAGATGATCAGTGCGATGTGCACACCGCTGATCGTGGTGATCGGGTCCAGGACCCAGGACGGATCGGCGATCTGCGCGGCGAGGGTGGAGCTGCTCATGTTCGGTCCTCGTTTCGGATGTCAGAAGGGGTTCCGGCTCGTCCGGCGGCTATCCCCTGTTCGAACGCGTCCCAGGTGTTGCGGGCCTGCTCCGGCTCGGGGGGACGACCTCCGGGTACGGCGCGCTCCTCCAAACCGGGCACCCTGCGGCCGCGGCGGTGCCGCTGGGGCAAAACCCCGCTGTCCGGGCTGGCGGCCCCGGGGTCGTCGGAGGTGATCGCTCTGCGTGGTGCGCGGGGGGCAGGGGCCGGCAGAGGGGACATGGCGGAGAGGGGGGCCGTGTGAGGGTCGATCGAGGTAACCAGAGCCGGGGGGATGGTGATGATCGCGCGGACCCCCGAGTAGGGGGACGCCTGATCGACGGTGACCTGGAATCCGTGGTCGGCGACCAGCTGGCCGATGGCCGCGAAGCCGAGGGCGGGAGGATCACCGAGCTCGGTCAGCAGAACCTGCTGCCTGCCGGCGAGCAGTTGTGCCGCGCGACTGGCTTCCTCGGTAGTCATGCCCTTGCCGGCGTCGTCGATCTGGATGCACACCGCGCCGTTGTCGGTCTGCAGGAGGGTGACCTCCACCGAGAGGTCCGCCCGTGACGACTCCAAGGCGTTCGCCAGCAGCTCCGTGCAAGCCACCGCGATGGGCTCCGCAGCGCGTCCGACAACGCCGACGGTGTCGGTGCGCAGCTTGGAGTGGAGGTGGATGCGCTCGAAGCCGTGCAGGCGGGAGGTCGCCCCGGTGACGAGGTCGGGAAGATGGGTGTCCGAGCGGACGAGGCCGGGCCAGGAGCCGGCGACGATCGCTCCCTTCTGGACCAGGCGCGCCAACTGCTCGTTGAGGTGGTCGAGACGGAAGTAGTTCTTGAGGGTCTCTTCGTCCTCGCAGGTCTGCTGCAGAGTGTCGAGATCGGTCTGAAGCTGGTACGACTTGGCCTGGATCTCCATGAAGGCGCCGCGTAGTGCAGCGCGGGCCGCCGCATCCACACGGTGCCGCTCTTCGAGAACCACCTTCGCGAACAACTCCTGGACCGAGTCGAGGAGGGCCGCGAACTCGGTGCCGGACAGGCTGGTGTCCCCCAGACCGGGAACGGGGTAGTGAGCGCTGCGCAGATGCAGAGCCTGGCTGGGCAGCCGCACGTTTACGAGATGCTGCAGCGCCTCGATCTTCCGCTGTTCCTCGGCCGCAGCGCTCGCTCGGGCCTGGGCGTGACTGCGAGAGAGCGTCCGGCGTGATCGTGCCGTGAGCGCCACGGCGATGACGATGCCGACGATTGTGGCACTCAAGGCCGCGATGGCCACTTCGTGTATCGCAGTCACGGTCAGGTCCTCGGGTATCGAGGCCGCCTCCCCGGACACCGTGGGGTGATGTCAGGGTCACCCTGGGGGATGTTCGGCACATCCGGGGAAGCGGCGGATGGTGACAGGCGAGTGGTCGAGTGCTCCGGGACCTCGCCCGAGGGACGTGAGGGGTGGTGCAGTCGTCAGCTCCAAATCCGGTCTCGGCAAGCCGGTTTGGAACTGATCAACACCCTGCCGCGCTCCTGGAAGGTTCCGCCAGGGGGTGGCTGTGTCACCTCCGTGGTCACTTTTTCTCGCCCGTGCCACCAACCCGGACGTCGAAAACGTCATAGCCTTCGCAAACCTCGTGGCCGCTGAGGGCAGAGCGCTGGAAAAGTGACCACGGAGGTGACACACCGGTCTCCTGGACGCCGGTGCCCGACGATGCCACGGTGATTGGGGGCAGGCTGGCAGCACCGCCGCCGCCCTCTAACTCTTTCGCGCCGACGCGCCCGCGCCCTATGCAGCAGGCCGAAGCGGCGCCTGATACCCCGCGAAGAGAGCGAGCCTTCGTGACCGCTTCATACTTGTCCCCTCGGCGCCTGATTGCCGGGCGGGACGAACATCCTCTGGGGGTCGGCTGTCGACCCGTCGGTGGCCCAGCGACCAACGAAGGTCGTCCGGTCGGTTGGGCTCGCGTGGCCGACAGCAGCGCGGTCGATGCCCTCCTTCGCGCGCACGCCCTGGGCGCGACCGTGTTCGACACCTCAGACGTCTACGGACTGGGCCACTCGCAGAGGCTCCTGGGCAAGATGCTCGCCCAAGTGCCGCGCTCAAGCGTGCGCATCACGTGCACCATCGGCACGTACAAGGGCACCGGCCAGCACGCCTACAGCTCCCTCAACCTCTTCCGCCAGGTGGAACAAACCCAGGAGAACCTAGGCGTGAGGCACCTCGACGTGCTGGTCCTCGCCCACGCCGACTTCGGGCCGGGCGACCGCTACCTCGATGAAGCGCGGGACACCCTGCAGGCCCTGCGCGACTCCGGCGACGTCGCGGCGATCGGCATGCGCGTGCCGAGCATCTTGCCGGCAAGTCCAGCCGCCGCCGACCCGAGCACCGGCCACTGGGGAAGCCAGCCGCGCTACGACTTCCTCTTCGAGCAGCTCAACCCTCAGGTCCTCAGCACCGCCGCCAATCCGCTCGAGCCGCAGACCGATCACGCTGCCGCGGCCGAAGCTCGTAGTGGGGAGAGCGTCTTCTCCTTCGCGCGCCGACACGGCGCCTCCACCATGATCCACGAACCGCTCCTGCACGGACTGCTCACCGGGAAGTACGGTCCCGACGCGGCCTTCTCGTCCGGCGACGTTCGCTCCCGGTACACCCCAGCAATCCTCGAGATCATCGACCGCGGTTTGGAGGCCCTCCGCACCCGCTTCGGGGCGGATCCCCGGGCTCTCGCGCGAATCGCCTTGCACTACTGCCTCAGGCGCTGCTCCGACTCCATCGTGCTGACGGGTATTTCCGGCCCAGAGCAGGCGGAGGCGAACTATGCGGGATTCCACTCCGAGATGACCGACGACGACTACGCCTTCGCCGAGAGCACATACGCAGCCCTGAACCATGCACTGAGCCGACAGATCCCATCAGCCGCAATGCGATAACCCCACCGGACACGAGAGCCCCGCGGAGACGCCGCCCCAAGCGGCAGTTCTCACCGCTCTCCTGAGCCGGCACCCGGGGAGCCACCTGTGCACGGCCATACTGCGGGCGGCGTACGGCGCCCGTGCCTGCCGAAAGGCCCACAGCATGAACGACATCAGGCGTAGCAAAACCGGTGGCGACGAACCCACCACCGGTCCGCACACTCAGCTGAACAGCCCGGACTCCCGGATCGGCCTTGTCGGCAGCCTGGAGCCTGGCCTGTGCGAGGAACTTGCCGACCTGGCCCAGCGGTGCATCGCCGGATACAGCGACGACCGCCCGGTCAGCGCCTCCCTCGTGCGCTCCCGGCTGGCGAACGCGCTGACCGGAGCACCGCCCGTGCTCGCGGTGGCCCGACACGGGAGGGAGGTGACCGGGTGGTGTGCCGTGCGGCGCCCGGAGCCTGGCGAGGCGCGGGCCCGGCTGTGGGGTCCGGTCGTCGCTCCGTCGGCCCGTCGAGTGGGCTTGGGTCGAAGGCTGCTGCGGAGGGTGGTGGACGCGGTTGAGTGGCCGTTGGTGACCACGGACGTACCCGTAGACCGGGCCGGCGCCGGTGACTTCTTCTCGGGGTCCGGATGGGAGGTGCTGGACACCATCACCGTGCTGCATGGCTCCCCGGCCGCCAGCGTTGGCGTACTCGACGCCATCACTGCGGCCGATGTGACGGACCTGGAGGCGTATGTCGCCACGGCGGCTCGCCGGTTCGCCGGCGTGGAGGCGTCGTTCGCCGAGTCGACGCTGCCGCGGTGGCGCGATGACGCGCGGTTCCGCCCCGAGACTCTGCTGCTCGACCCTCCGACCGGGTCGCTGCTGCTGGCCTTGGCCCAGCGGAACGACACCGCCAGCGAGCTGCTGTTGGCCGAGGTGTGGGCCGCCGAGGCAGATGTCCGCAGGCGTCTGATTGCTCAGGCGCACGCCGTGGCCGCAGGCCGGAAGGTGGCGATCGTCCGCGCGGTGACCCGGCAGGGTCCGGCCGACTTCGTCGCCTGCGGGATGCGCGTCACCGGCCGCTGCCACACCTTCGCCCTTCCCGGCGGGCGCTGAGCCCCCGGATTCCCTGACCAACACTCCTTTGACAGGAGGGCATTTATGCCCGCATCCGTGAATCCGCCGCTCGTTCACGCGGTCGACGTCATCGGCACCCGGGACGAGGCTCGCCACCTGGCCGGAGAACTCGCCGAACGCCTCGGCATCAGCCCCGACGTGGAGCGCATGGTCTGGGACGAGGCGTCGGTGTCGTGGGTGTGCGCGCTCGTCGACGGTGGCCGCGGCCGGCTGACGCTGGCCGCGCCAGCGGATCCGGCCGCGACCGCGGCCGACACGCATCGGCTCGTCGCGGCGTTCGAGCGGGGAACGCCGGCCGAGGCCGAGGCGTTCTTCGCGGCTGCACGGCACCTTCCGTTCACCGCTACGGAGGTCGCCGCTGCCGTGGCCGAGCTGCCGCTGACGAGCCGGCTGGCCGACCGGTGGCCGGACAAGCCGCTGGCCGGGGTGGGTGTGCTGCTGACGATCCACCACATGCGGGACTTCCTCGTCCTGGTCGACAGTCTGCTCGCCCTGGGCGTGGACCCGGCGCACATGACCGTGATCGACAAGGAGTACCCCTACGCGCACACCCACCGGGTGGACGCGCACTTGGTGCACCGGCACGGCATCAGGGTGTGGCGCTACCGGGACTTGCGCGAGGGGATCGAGGACCACATCGGCCGTGTCGCTGCCGCGGGCAAGCACAGCGTGATCATGGACGACGGCGGCTATGTGATGCCCACCGTCCTGCGTGAGCTGCCCGAGCAGGCCGGGCACTTCACCGGGTTGGTGGAGCAGACCACCTCCGGTATCCGGAAGGTGGAGGGGCTCGATCTGCCGCTGCCGCTGTTCAGCGTCGCCGAGAGCGACATGAAGGGCATGATCGAGTCGTACGGCATCGCCGACGCGGCGGTGCGCAACACGCTGCGGCTGCTGCCGGACGAGAAGTTCGAGGGCCAGCCGGCGCTCGTGCTCGGCTTCGGCCGGATCGGGCACGAGGTCGCCCGCGTCCTGGAGATACGGCGGATGCGGGTCGCGGTGTTCGACGCCGACATCACCCGCCTGGTCGCCGCGCACGAGGAGGGCTTCCTGACGGGGCGGTCGCTGGAGGACCTGGTGCGTGCGCACCGGCCGCGGCTGGTCGTCGGCTGCGTCGGCAGTCGCAGCTTCGGCCTGCGCGAGGCCCGGCTCCTGCCGGAGCGGTCGTTCCTGGTGAGCACCACCAGCCGGAACTTCGAGTTCGCGCTCGACGAGCTGCGCGAGGGCAGCACGACCGTGACGGACCGGGGCGTGCTGGGCACCAGCTACCAGCTCGCCGACGGTCCCGGCATCTGCGTCCTCGGGCATGGCATGCCGATCAACTTTCACTTCGCCGAGTCCCTGTCCAACCGCTACGTCGACCTGGTCCTGGCCGGTCTCGCGGTCGGCGCCGTGGCCGTGGCCGGCCGGGACGAGCGGCTGCGCCCGGGCCACAACGTGGCCGCCACCAACGCGATCCTCGCCGAGTCGGGCATCGTCGACGACTACTACCGTCTCTACGGCCCGGCCGCCGGAGCCGGACGTGGGTGAGCGGATCTTCACCCTCGACGACCTCAGCGGCGTCCGGTCGGTCTGCGGGTGCCTGGCCTGCAAACTGAGCACGGTTTTCGCCGAGTACCTCGCTGACCTGCGTACCGGCTACCCCGGCAAGGTCACGACGCTGGGGCATCGCGGGGCCGCGCCGGGGACGACGGCCGTGCCGCACTTCCTCGCCGTGCGCGTGGGTGACGCGCTCTTGGACGTCGTGGTGTGGGAGGAGATGCGCCCGGACCAGCTCAGGGCCTGGCTCCCGGCCGCCGAAGCCCGGGCCCGGGTGCCGCAGCTGGCCGCACGAATACCGCGCCTGGTCCGCATCCGCCAGGCCCTGCGCGCTGGCACGTTCACCCCCTCGGGGCCGACGGGCGCCGCCCTTTCCGCCGGCGGCCGTTACCCCTCGTTCCGTTTCCTCGTCGAGCACTGGCCCACCCTCAAGAAGGAGTTCACCCCATGACCGCTGCCTCTTCTGACTTCGGCGCCGTCGGCACCGACTACGCCGCCTACTCCGAGGGCGGGCGTGGCCTGCTCCGCCACGAGATCGTGGCGCGTCGCGTCCTCACGGAGCTCGGCGACGAGCCCGCCCGCGTCCTGGACGTCGGCTGCGGCGACGGCGAGATGGTGTTGCGCCTGGCCGCGGCCGGCCACCACGTCACGGGAGCGGAGGTCTCCGCCGAGATGCTGGGGCGTGCCAAGGAGAAGCTGGCGGCGGCTGGCGTCGCGGACCGCGTGCGGCTCGTCGAGGGCGACATCTACGACCTGCCCTTCGACGGTGAGGTCTTCGACGCGGTCGTCTGCCACGGCGTCGTGATGTACCTGCCCGACTCCGCCGAGCCCGTCCGCAACCTCGCCCGGCTCGTCGCCGCCGGCGGCCTCCTGAGCATTCTGACGAAGAACGCCCTCGCGGTCGGGGTGCGTGAGGCCCTGCGAGGTGAGTACGACTCCGCCCTCGCTCAGATCGAGAGCGGTCAGGCGTCGAGCATGGGCCATCTCGGCTACGTCACCCGCGGCGACACCCCCGAGTACCTGGACCAGCTCGCCCGCGACAACGGCTTGTCCCCGCTGCCGTGGCAGGGCGTGCGGGTCTTCCACGACCACTTCCCGAAGGACTGGCACCCCGAGCCGGAGGTGTTCGCCAAGGCGCTCGCGGTGGAGTGGGCCGCCTCCAGCCGCAGCCCGTATCGCGAGCTGGGCCGCCTGGTGCATGCCGTGGCCCGCCGCGAGGCCACCTCGTGACCGCGAGCACCGCCATCCGGCCGCTCACCGTCGGCCGCCTCGCCCGGGATCTCGCGGCCCGGGCGGGGCGGCCCGTGTCGGCGCTGCGCTGCTACGAGTCGCTGGCGGCCCTGTGGATCCGCGGCTGTGACACCGACCTGCCGGGAGCGCAGCTTCTGCAGGAGATGACGTCTCGCGCGGCGCGTCGACTTGCCGCCGGCGAGGACTCCCTCGTCGCTCCCGAGTACCACCGCGTCCCCAACCGGTTACTGAGAGACGAGTCGTTCGTACGCCTGCCGGCGTCCCTGGCCGTGCAAGGGGTGGAGTGGCAGGACGCGATCACCCTGGCCCGGACCTGGCTGGAGGGTCGGGGGTGGGCCGGGCCGGTCCTTGTGGCGGGTGTGCGCACGGGCGGGGCGTATCTGGCGCCGCTGGTCGCTGCCCAGCTGGAGGCCGCGGGCGTGGACGTGCGGTTGACGAGCGTGCGGCCCGGCGAGCGGCCGGAGGTCGGGGACCGGCGGGTGCTGCTAGTGGACGACCCGCCACTGACCGGCCGCACGCTGCGCTCGCTCGCCCGGGATGTGCCCGGGCCGGCCGGGGTTGAGGTGCTGGTGCCGGTGTTCGACGCCGCCGACGTCCAGGGACTGCGGGAGGCCGGGGTCGCGGTCACCGTGTTGCCGCGCGAGCAGTGGCAGTCCACCCGCCGGCTGGAGCCCGGTGCCCTGTCCGCCTACCTGACGGCCGAGGCCGACTGGCAGGGCGCGGGCCGCCCGCCGGTCCTGGACGGTCTCGTGCCGGGGCGGGAGAACTCCGCGCTGGCGCCGTGGCCGGGCCTGCGGCGCCGCTCCCCGGCCAAGGCCGCCGTCCGGCTGCGCACCCCGGAGGGGGTGCGGCAGGCGGTGGCGGGCTGGGTGCCGCCGGGGATCTTCGGTGACGCCGCCCGCGCCGCGGCCGCCGCCGTGCGCAGTCCCGTTCCTCCGGCCACGCTCGCCGTGGCGCCCGCCCTCGTGATCAGCGAGGATCTCACCCCCGCCGCTCCGCTCGGGCCGCAGCCGGCGCCGCACCTGCTGGAGGAGGCGGTGGACTACGTCCTCGCCCGCGCCCGGCAGCTTCCGGTAGAGCCGGCCGGGCGCGGGGCGCCGATGCCCGCGGTCCTGTGCACGGTGGCCCAGGCGATCACCGGCGAGGACAACCCCGGGGCCGCCGTGCGGCTGCACCTTCTGCTGTCCGCGCTGCCCTCCGCTCTGCCGGACAACCGGTGCGAGGCGGAGAAGTGGTTCCTCGACGGCGCCGGACGCCTGCGCAAGACCGGGCACCTCGGCCACGCCTACCGCCGCGACAACGAGCTGCTCACCCCGCTGCTCGACCTTGCCGCGCTCGCCGTCGCGTTCGGCAGCGGCCTGGAAGCCGTCGCCGAGGCCCTCGCCCGGCGCCTGCCGGGCGGCCGGTCCTGGCACGCGGCGCTCGCTGTGGCCCTGCTCTGCTACGGGACGGCCCGCGGCGAACAGCTCCCGCGCACCTACAACCCCCAGCGCGCGGCCGAGACCGCCGTGGAGGCGTACCGGCTCCAGCGCGGCATGTCCGAAGCGGCCGGGCTCCTCCAGCACGTCCTGAACGACGCGGCGGTCGGCCGGGAGGCGGCTGTACCGAGGGTGGTGCGCTGGTGGGCGCAGCCGCCCGGAGCGCTGGTGCAGCCCCGGCTGCCCTTCGGCGGCACCCCGGCTCCCGAGACCGGGCCCGGCCCGGAGGGTGAGGAGAGGGAGATGACGTTGAAGGCCGTCGCACGGTGGGCCGATGGCCGGTTCCACCCGGTACCCGAGCGGCAGGTGCTGCTGCTCGCCCCGGTGGGTCCCGCGTCGGCCTGGCCGCCAGCCCGGTCCGCGCTGGAGGACCTCGCCGGGCTGCTGCCCCGCCCCGGCCTGCTCGGCTGGTGCGGCGTGCCCCTCGTGTCTCTGGGCGAGGCGGGCTGATGGCGATGCTGGTGTTCGACTTCGACGGTGTCCTGCACGACTCCCGCAACCGGGCCTGGCGCTGCTACCAGCAGGCCCGAACGGAGATGGAGTTGTGGGCGCTGCCCGACCTGGCCGGTACCGGCGATCTGCCGCTCGTCTATCAGGGCGTGCTCTCGGAATCGCTGACCCGGTGGGTCGACTTCGAGGTCGCCGAGCGGTTCTGGAAGCGGCACGCCGAGCTGACGGCCCGGGCCGCCGCCGACGAGCCGGACGGCGTCATCCCGGAGTTGGCCAGCCCGCTGGCCGGCCTGGCCGCCGGGCCGGGATACGCGGTGGTCACCGGAAGTCACCACACCACCGTCCGCAACCTGCTCGCCCGTGACCTCACCGAGGAGGCGATGCCCCACATCCTGCTCTCCCGCGACGAGTCGGGCAGCAAGACCGACAAGCTCCACGATCTGCGCACCCGGTACGGCGCGTCGGCGTACGTCGGCGACACCGGCAGCGACGTGCGCCACGCCCACGCCGCCGGGCTGACCGCGATCGCCGTCGCGTACGGCTACGCGAGCCGCGAGGACCTCACCGCCGCCGGCCCCGACCTGATTCTGGCCACCCCGGCTGACCTGGCCGCCTGGTGCCGAGCCCACGCCGGAGTCCCGGGCCCCGCTCCCGCGCCGGCACCGTCCCGCACCACCTGACCGCATACCCAACACCGCCCGCCCACCCCGGGGACCTCCTGACCCCCCGGGGGCTGGTAGGCCCTGCCCGGAAGGACCTTCCGCATGGCCGACACGACCACCGCGGCGCTCGACCGGCTGGCCCGCGCCGTCGCCACCGCGCACCCCGACCGCCCGCTGACCGACCCGGACCGGACCGCCCTCGCACCCCTGCTGATCTCGCCCGACGACCTGCGGGCCCGCCTGGAGCACCACCTGGACGGTGCGGCGGGAAGGGTGAGGGTCACCGGCACCCTGCAGCGACGTCTGCTGCTTCTGGAACGCCCGACGGGCGGGTGGGTCGCGGCCGACCTGTCCGGCGCCGAGCACGCCTCCCGCCACTGGCCGACCTGGGCCACGGAGCACATGCGGCTGGAGACGCCGGAGTCCTGGCTGTCGTACGCCGACCTGAGGGAGACCGCCGTCTACCGGCTGACCCGGCCGGCCGTGCACCTGATGGCCCTGTACCACCCGGAGGTCTTCCCGCTGCCGCGCTTCCCCCTGGGGATCAGCGACGTGGCCCGCGCGGCCCGCGGCACGCTGATGGGCGCGGTCACCCTGTCCGACATGCAGTTAGGCGTCACGCTGGAGGACCTGCTCAAGCAGCTCACCACCCAGGCGCCGGACATCGTCGGCATCTCGGCGACGTTCGGCCAGCACGACCTGATGCTCCAGCTTCTCGACGCGGCCTTCGCCCTGCCCACCCCACCGCTCGTGGTGGCCGGCGGAAGCCTCACCGCCCGCAACGAGACCCTCCTCCTGGAGCGCTACCCCGACCTGCTGGTCGCCCGCGGCGGCGGCGAGGCCACCATCGAAGCGATCCTGGCCCATTGGCACGGCGACATCCGCCGCGAGGAGATACCCGGCATCGGCTACACCGGCGCCGCCCGCGGCGGCGGCATGACCATCGCCCGGCGCCACACCGCCAAGCCCGTCGCCCGGGACGCCAGCAGCGACATCCTGCCCGAGCTCGACCTGCTGCCGGCCACCTTCGCCCACCACGGCGTGGCCCAGCTCGAGACCAGCCGCGGCTGCACCAACACCTGCTCCTTCTGCCCGCGCGGCCACAAGGGCCTGTGGGCCGGCATGGCCCCGGAGGTGCTGCGGGGGATCCTCACCGAGATCCGCCAGGTCTTCGACCGGCACCCGCACATCTCCCGCACCCTGTACCTGGTCGACGAGGAGATCATCGGCGCCGGCCCCGACGCCGTCGGCCGGGTCCTGGAGCTCGCGCGCACCCTGCACGAGGCCGGGTTCGCCTGGGAGTCCAGCTGCCGCATCGACCAGACCGTGCGCACCGACCAGGACGAGGCGTGGCATGTCGAACGGGCCCGCATGTGGCGCGCCCTCGTCGAGACGGGCCTTCGCCGGATGCTGTTCGGCGTGGAGTCCGGCGTCGACTCCATCCTGGCCCGCTTCAACAAGGAGACCACCGCCGAGCAGAACGCGCTGGCGATCCGGACCCTGTCCGCGCTCGACGTCCCCACCCGCTACACGTACATCACCTTCGACCCGCTGATGACCCTGGACGAGCTGAAGGCGACCTACGCCTTCCAGGGGCGCACCGATCTGCTGCTGCGGCCCCAGCCCGGCCTGGACGCGCGGGAGATCGTCCGCGGCGTCCGCGACGAGGAGTGGGTGGCCGAGCACACCACCGGCCGGCCCCTGCACACGGGGATCAGCTACATGCTCGTGTCGATGGAGTGCCTGATCGGCGCCGCCTACACCCGGCAGGCGACCGCCGCCGGGCTGACCGGGCAGCCCGAGCCGCTCATGGGCCGCGTCGCCTGCCGCTACCGGGACTGGCGGATCGGCGTCGCCAGCAACTGGGCGCAGCGGTGGGTGGACCGCCACTTCGCCCTCGACTACACCCTCAAGAGCCTGGAGAAGGTCCTCGACGGCGCGCCCCGGCACGCCGTCCGGCAGGCGCGTGTGGTGCTGAAGGACGCCGCGTACCAGGTCCTCGGCGACATGATCGGCGCGATCGAGCAGCACGACCTCGAACGGCCTGGGCAGGAGGCGGCACTGTCCGGGCGGATCGAGGCGGCGCTGGAGGAGCGGGCCGGGATGCTGCGCCGGCGGATGGCGACCACGGTGGACGAGGTCAAGGGCCGTCTCACCGGGGAGCACGCGGCCACCCTCGCCCGGGAGCACGAGCGGTGGGCGTCCGCGACGAGCTGGGATCTGATCAACGCCGGCGAGTCCTGTGCGTAAGGGCCCGGCCCGCCTCGGGTGGCCCGCCCGCGCGGGCGGGCCACCCGAGGCGGCGATCTCACGCGCCCGGCTTCTCCGGGATCGGCACCCAGTTGAACTCCGGGCAGAACCTCGCGTAGGTCGTCAGCTTCCAGGCCGCGTACTCCTCCACCCGGCCCGAGCTGCGCAGCAGGTGCTTGACCCAGGTGTGCGCGATGCGCTCCTCCAGCGTCATGGTGGTGTCGATCTGGTCGAGCATCCGGCAGGCGACGGCGAAGTCCTCGACCGTCAGCGCGCTCAGGTCGATCTCGATGCCCTCCAGGGTGAAGGAGAACACCAGCCGGGAGGTGGAGAAGCGGGTCTTGCGCTCGCCCAGGAATGTGGTGTGGGGCTCCAGGACCTTCCGGAGCCGGTCGCGGTCCTCGACCGGGTAGCCGATGCCCAGGTCCAGGTCGGAGGTCTCCAGGTTGAGCCTGGTGCCGAAGGAGCCGACGTCGCGCGGCTTGTGCCCGGTCCACTCGCTGATCAGGGCGGACGCCTCGGTACGCACCCGTTCCAGGCGCTCGTCGTCGGCGCGCATCTGCTCGTAGAAGGCGCGGGCGCGCTCGAACTCGTCCTCGGTGAAGTCGTTCCGGTCGACCCAGCGCCGCTCGGTGATCGCGTTCAAGTCAAGTTCGGTGAAGGGGGATTGTGTCGTCACGCGACGCACCATACTCACTCCCCGAACCAATTCATCAGCCTTTGCCACTAATTGAGAGATAAGAGGTACTTCCTGTGAGTGCTCCGCAGTCCCCTCCGCGCCGCACCCTCGCCCGCGGCCTGTCCGTCCACCCGATCGGCATCGGCGCCTGGGCCCTGGGCGGCCCCGACCACAACCTGGGCCTGCCGATGGGATGGTCCACCGCCGACGACGACGCCTCCCGCCGCGGCCTGGAGACCGCCTACGAACTCGGCGCGAACCTCATCGACACCGCCGACGTGTACGGGCACGGGCACTCCGAGCGGGTCATCGGCGACTTCGTCGCCACCGTCCCCCGCGACACCGTGGTGCTGTCCTCCAAGGTCGGCTACCACCGCGGCACCGCCCGGCACGCCTACCTGCCCTCGGCAATGCGCCGCCAGCTCGAGACCACGCTGGAGAACCTGCGCACCGACCACCTCGACATCTACTTCCTGCACAACTCCGACTTCGGACCCGACGACCGCTACCTGGACGAGGCCGTCGCCCAGATGCGGGACTTCCAGCGCCAGGGCCTGGTGACCGCGGTCGGGATGCGAGGCCCGCACCGCTACGCCACCGAGCGGGTCACCGTCGCCAAGGAACAGCGCGGCGACAAGTACGCCCGGTTCGCCCACCTCGCCGAGAAGATCCGGCCGGACTACCTCGCGGCCCGGTTCAACGCGCTCACCCCGCCGCCGGCCGCCGGCCGGCCGGACATCTTCGCGCTCGCCGCCTCCCTCGGTGCCAGCGTGCTGATCAACAAACCGCTGGTTCAGGGCCTGCTCACCGGCAAGTACGACCCGGCCCAGCCGCCGAAGTTCGCGCCCGGGGACCACCGGCTGCGCAAGGCGTGGTACACCCCCGGCGCGCTGAAGATCATCCAGGACGGCCTGGCGCCGCTGCGCGAGCGGTTCGGTCACACCTCCGAGGCCCTGATCCGCGTCGCCCTGCAGTACTGCCTGCAGCAGACCGACAACGCCGCTGTCCTCGTCGGCTTCACCCGGCCCGAGCAGGTCACCGAGAACCTCACGGCGGTCGGCACCCCGCTCACCGTCGAGGAGCTCGCCTTCGTCAGCGGCACCCTCGGCCGGCTCCAGCAGACTCTGGACGCCCACAGCGAGGTGTTCCTCGACGAGATGGGCGCCAGCCGATGAGCTCCCCTGCCGAGCAGCTCTCCCTGATCACCCCGGACGAGCCCGCGCACCAGCCGGCCGACGACGCCGTACGGCTGCTGCTGTTCAACACTCAGAACGCCTCCCCGGACCGCGCCCGCCGACAGGCCGCCTGGATCGCCAGCCAGGAGGGCGCGGACACCGCCGTCCTCACCGAGGTGTCCTCCACCCGAGGCGGTGACGCTCTCGTCACCGCGCTCACCGAGCGCGGATACGCCACCGTCATCGCCCCGCAGCCGGCGGAAGCCGACTACCGCACGGTCATCGCCTGCCGCACCGCCGACGCTCACAAGGTGGAGAGCCCGGTCACCGTCACACCCCACCGCGCCCCGGTCGCCCGCGTCACCATCGGCGGCCACGACATCATCGTCCTCGGCCTCTACGTCCCCTCCCGCGGACCCAAGGAGCACCGCAACGTCGCCAAGCGCGCCTTCCAGGACGCGGTCACCGAGGCCCTGCCGAAGCTCCACGCCGCCTACCCGGACATTCCCGTCATCGTGGCCGGGGACCTCAACGTCATCGAACGCGGCCACCAGCCCCCGCACAAGGTCTTCGGCGCCTGGGAGTACGCCTTCTACGACTCCTTCCAGGCCGCCGGCCTCACCGACGCCTTCCGCCACCTGCACCCCGACAAGATCGCCCACTCCTGGTACGGGCGCAGCGGCAACGGCTTCCGCTTCGACCACATCTTCGTCTCCACTGCCCACGTCACACAGGTTCTCGCCTGCGACTACCACCAGGAGGCCCGCGAAGCCGGTCTCACTGACCACGCGGTCATGACCGTTCACTTCCGTCTGCCCGGGCCTGCAGAAACCACGTGAGGGCCCAGGCACCAGCCGCCGCTTCCCCAGTTGAGGAAAGGAACGACCATGACCAAACCGCGCATACTGACCATTGCGAACTGGAACTTCGAAGCCAACGGAAAGGGCGACCTGCACACCCGGCACATCGCGCACCGGAAGCTCGCCAGCCTCGGCGCCAACCTGGTGTTCCGTCAGGAGATGTGGGGTGCGGACAACGACGGTCGCCAGGTGATGCAAGAGCTGGAGCGCCATCTCGGGATGCGCGGGTGGCTCGGCGAGCGCGCCTGCACCGCAATCTTCGCGGACCACAACTTCCAGGTCCTCCGGCAGTGGTCAGCACCTTCCCTGTACGTGCTGCCGCCCACCGCGCTGACGATGCGCTACACCCCCGCAGGACCTGACGCGGCGCCGTTCGTGGCTGTCTCCTACCACCTCAACTACGCCAGCCCCACCAACCGGCTCATCGAGGCCGAGTGGCTGACCACCTGGGCGGACAAGCGGTGGACCACCCCCCAGGGCGGCACTGCGGTCCTGCCGTGCATCAGTGGCGGCGATGCGAACAGCTACCCGCACGCGGACGTCGAAGGCGCCCCGGCGCTGCCGGTCCTGGAGGATATCCAGGACCGGCCGCACCGGCTCCATCGCTCCTACCTCGGACCGGACGGCCGCCGCCTCATGGACACCCGGCCCGACGCGGCGCTGCGCACCGCCGGGCTGGAGGACGTCGCCCGTCACCGAGCCCTGGCGGGCGACCTCAAGGCCGTGGCGCGCACGGTCGATCGATGCGATACCCATGGCCCGGATGCTCGGATCGACCGGGTGTACGTCACGCCCGAGCTACTGCCAGCCGTCCGCGACGTCGACGTGATCGAGGTCCCCCTGGACCTGTCCGACCATCACATGGCCCGCGTGAAGCTCGAGGCGGACGTGCTGGCGGACATCCTCCGGGCGGTATTCGCCGGGGCCGCCTGATGCGCGGGGCGCGAGGCAGACGTCGTCGTCTGGTGGGATCTCTGCGCTGCAGATGCCGTGCGCCGGCTCCGCCCGGTCCTTCCCTCTCGTAAGCACGCCTGACCCGGGCCGGGGTCAGTGCGCCCGGTCTCCAGGGCGCAGGACGCCGACGACGCCCCATCACGTCCTGCCCACTCCGCGCGGCCCGCGGGTCAGGTGACCGGGTTCTCCGGTTCGAACAGACGGCTGAGCACATAACTCCGTACGTGATGGTGCCTCACGAAGTCGTGCGCGACTGGGGGCGTTCGTCTGTGCTTTCCCCCTTGAGAAGGAGAAGTACAGCAACACGTGCTCAGGCCGCGGTTCCAAGCGAGTCCGGGGCTCCAGTGAGGGCTGGGAGTCGGGCGGCCAGGCCGACGGGGCCGAGGTGGGCCAGGGCCCACATGGAGGTGACGTGTCGAGCGGAGGCCCAGATCCCAGCGGTCGGGGGCAGGAACGGGGCTACGGCGATGCCGTGGGTGGTGAAGGGTGCCGGGTCGAGATACGTCATGCCGCCGGTTCCGCACAGATACGTGCTGGCGCCGGCTGCGGCGGTGAGGTCGGCGAGCCGCTCGGATCGCTCTGGCCGGGCGGGCAGTCGGCTTGCGTTCAGGACGCGGCCCGGCCAGCCGATGAGGTCCAGCAGGACGCGGGTGGAGGTCTCGGCGACGGCGGCGGTCCGGCCGGTGTCGAACGCGGCCCAGACCGGCTCCAGGGCCGTCTGGAGGGCGGGCCAGTGGGGGCTGGTCCGGTATTCCTGCCGGATCATCGCTTCGCTCCGCCGCCGGGCTGCGGCCGGGTCGGCGATCAGGGCGTCCCGGATGGTGGTCTGGCGGCCCCGGGGCAGGTGTGTGGGGATGGACAGCCACCGGGTCCGGTCCGGGTCCTCCAGGGCGGCCAGGCGGGTGCGGTGCTGGTAGTCGCGGCGGGTGAACTGGACGTCGTCGAGGACGATCCAGGTGTCCGCCGCGAACAGCTTCGCCAGGGTGGTCAGCCTCGGGAACAGGTTGGGCTGGTGGATCGCACACAGCCCGCCTCGGGCGGGCTGGTCAGGAGATGAGACGGCTGGTGAAGCCGTCGAGGATGAGGGACTCGTATGCGGCATGCACGTCCTCCGGGACATCCTGGGCGATGGCGAAGCCCTGCTTCGGATACTCGATCACCCGCTGGAGGTCGCCGACGAGCATGTCCACCACGAGCTTGGCGTCGCCGATGGACTTGACGTAGTCGTCCAGCTCAAGGGGCTCCGACGCGCACACGATCTCGACGTCGGGCCACAGTTTGCGGGCGGTGGCGAACGATCGCCTTTCCATATAGGGCTTGGAGACCAGCATCACCGTCGTCGGGACGATGCCGGCCGCGGCCAGCAGGTCGCGGGTGAGGGTGATGTTCTGGCCGGTGTTCGCGGCGTTCGGCTCGACGAGAATCGCCTCGTTGGGAACGCCGAGTTCGAGGGCGTGCTCGCGGAAGTGGACGGCCTCGCCGCGGGGGAAGCGGGCCTTCGTGGTGGGGCTGTTGCCGCCGGTGAAGACCAGCGTTGGGAACAGGCCGCGGTGATACAGGTCGGCGGCGGCCGCGGCGACGCCGAGGTCGTGGCTGCCCAGGCCGATTGCCACGTCGACGGCTCGGACCTGGTGCTGCATCTGGTGGTAGTCCCAGATCAGCTTGGTCTGGCGCCACTGGTCCTCGGTGATGGTCTGCTGGTTGTCGCCCACGCTTGTTGTCTCCCTGGTCACCGGCTGGTGGGGCCGGACGGCTCCGTGCTCATGGCCTTGATGTTCTCGATGCTGGCCAGCTGGTGGGACAGCCCGAAACGGGCGGCCATGGTCGCGGCCTTGTCGAGGACGTGAAGGCCATCATCGCGGGTCGCGGGGTCGCTCAGCAGGATGTGTCCGTGGGCGGTGTCCAGGCGGACTCGCTGCATGGGGGCGTCGGTGGTGGCTGTGCCGCGGGCGATGGTGATGAAGTGCAGGGCGGAGGAGAGATCGCCGGCGCCGCGGTGGGCCAGGGCGATCTTCTGGTGGGCCACCGACCAGTCCTCCGGCTCGGCGAGATCTTCGAAGTCGCGGGTCGCGGCCAGCATCACGCGGGTCGCATAGTCGTGCTGGCCGTCCTTGCTCAGCGCGGTCCCCACCCACAGTCGGGACCTGGCCCGGTCGCGGCGGGAGAGTCGGTCGTCGACCGCGAGGTGCTCGTACTGGCGGGCGGCCATCTCCAGCTTCCCGGACATCTCGGCGACCACGGCCAAGGACAGGTCGAGCTGGGCGATGCGGCGGGGGATGGCGAGCTGGGTGAACAGCGATCTGGCGGTCATATACGAGTGCTGGGCGGACAGCGGTCCGACCACGCTGCCCTGGTCGCGCTGGAGGTCGCCGAGGAGGGCGGTCGAGCGGGCGAAGAGATACAGGCCCCGGTCATCGAGCTGCAGCGGGGTGAAGCGGCTGGTCCACCGGCTGATCAGGCTCTCGGCGAAGGTGAAGTCCTGCCGGGACAGGGCGACCACGGCCCGGTCGAGGTCGTCGGTCCACGACTCGTACTCCCAGGCCAGTGGCCCGGTGGGCGTCACCCGCCGGCCTGCGATCTGCATCCCGGGCCGTTCGGCCTCGGACAGGAACGTCTCGAACCGCAGATGGGCGGCGGCATCCGCGCGGGCCAGGGCCGTGTCGAGGATCGCCTGGGTGTCCGGGCGGGGCTCGGTCTTCTCTTTGAGCTTCTCCCACTTGGAGACGGTCCGTACGCCGACACCGAGGTGCTCTGCGAACGCGCGGACGCTCAGCCGCAGCGCGAGCCGGAGTGCCTTGGCCTCCAGCCCGGTCCAGTGGTGCACGGTCGCCACACGTCGCTCCCTTCCCGCCGCCAATCGAAGCACGTCGGGCCCAGGCGGGGGGACGCAAGTGCAACGGAAGTACAACAGACGGTCATTCCCCGGCAGTCGGGGCCGGGCCAGGCTGACCGGTGACAGAAGTTGTCGGACTTTCCTGGATGGTTGCGAACGATGGAGCCCCTCACCGAGCATCGCGGCGTCAGCGGCCCGGTCGTCTATGGCTTCCTGAGGCTGGTGCGCGTCTCCCGGGCCCGCCAGGATGCCCTGCACGACGTTCTGGCCGAGTACTGCCGCCGGCACGAGCTCGACCTGCACGGGGTCTTCACCGAACGGACGGCGGGCACCGAGCGGTCGGCCGCGTTCACCGGCCTGCTGGACGTCCTAGACCTGCATGGCACCTACGGCGTCGTCCTGCCCGCCCTCTCGCACCTGGGGCCGAGGGCAATAGCCGCCCCCCGGCAGGCCCGGATCACCGCTGCCGGCGCCCGGCTGCTACTGGTCCGCGGCCCCCGCGCCCCCCGCACCCCCCGCCCGGCCGCCTCCGGCCCCGCCGGGTCCCCGTCCGGACGGGGCCGCCGCCGCAGTCCCGGCCCCGCCCCCGCTCTGGACCACGACACGTGAGGCCCTCATGCCTGAAGCGACTCAGAGGTTCTTCGAACACCGGCCCGAATCGGTCAAAGCGGCACGTGACTTCACCACCCGGACGCTGAAGGACTGGGGTCTGGATGACACCGGCGACATCCGTCTGGTCGTCTCAGAACTCGCGACCAACGCGCTCGCTCACGGCAGCGATGCCGAGCACGGCTTCCTCGTCCGTCTGGAGGCCCAGACCGACGGGGTCCGTCTGGAAGTCCACGACAGCCGCGACCCTCGCCAGCCCCTGCCCGAACCTGCCGAGCCGGACCCGGCGGCCGAGACTGGCCGGGGGCTGGTGATTGCCGCCGCCCTCGCCGCCCGCTGGGGTGTCACTCCCCGCCAGCCGCGCGGGAAGATCGTCTGGTCCCACTTCCCTACCGTCTTGCCGGCCGCCCTCGTCAGGGCCGGTCAGGAGGTTCGGACGTGCTGACCGGCACCGCGGCCGCGGTCAACATCCAGTTCGTCTGCTGACCCGCCCGCTCGAACCCTCGATCGAGAGGAGCGCGATGCCCAGCCGGTCCCGTCTGGCCCCCAGGCCGCGTGCGGTGATCATGCAGCCCACCACGCAGTGCCTGCCGATGGACTGCACGTACTGCTACCTGCCGTTTAGGAAGATGAAGCACCTGATGCCGGCTGCCGTCGCCGAGGCAGCGGCGCTGGCCGTCAACCGGTGGGCGGCCGACGACCCCGCGTTCGAGGTCGTCTGGCACGGCGGGGAGCCGCTTGCCACCGGCCGTGAGCACCTCGCGGCCCTCATGGCCCCTTTCCGGGGTGTGAAGCACTCCGTGCAGACGAACGCTGCCCTGATCGACGACGCGTGGTGCGAGTTCCTGCTGAAGCATGAGGTGCACGTGGGCGTCAGCATCGACGGTCCCGAGGACATGAACACCCATCGGGTCACGCTCGTCGGCCGCCCCGGGTTCCGTGTCGCGATGCGCGGCATCGACCGGCTGCGCCGGCACGGCATCGCGTTCTCCGCCATCGCCGTTGTATCCGACCCCGGCCCCGCGGACGCGGCCCGCTTCTACGAGTTCTTCGCCGAGCTCGGCGTCACGACCCTGGGCGTCAACGTCGAAGAGACCGAGGGCATCAACCATCACGCGCCCCAGGCTGACCCCGCCCGGTCCGCCGAGTTCTGGGCCGCCCTCGCCGACGCCTGGCGGGGGAACCCCGTCATACAGCTGCGGGAGATGACGAGGGTGATGAACTTCGCCAGCGCCGTCCTCCACGGCCGGGCACCGGGCCCGGCGCCTGTCGACACGCCGTGGGACCCGCTGCCCACCATCGCCTACGACGGCGGCGTGGTCATGCTCTCGCCCGAGCTGGCCGGCTTCACCGACGAGCGGTTCGGTGACTTCACCACCGGCAACGTGCTCCGCGACGGCCTCGACGTCCTCGTGGCGGAAGCCGAGCAGCGCACCCCCTGGATCACCGAGTTCTGGAAGGGCGTGGACGCCTGCCGCGCCACCTGCCCTTTCTTCGCCTTCTGCGGAGGAGCCCACCCGGCCAACCGGTACTTCGAACATGACGGCCGCTTCGACGGGACCCGGACCCGGTACTGCACCACCGCCAAGATCGCCCTACTCGAAGGAGTCGCGCGTCATGCTTCCGCCCACCGCCACTGACCTCGTGATGAACTCGGCCCAGGGCTTCCAGGCGCTCCTGGAGGCAACCGGCACCCGCCCCCTCGCCACCTTCGACAACCGTCCCACCTGGGACAACCCCACGCCCGTGTTCGACAACCGTCCCACCTGGGACGACTGGAGCAAGAAGTCCTAGCCCGCCCTGCCATCCAAGGCGGCCCGGCGAACCGGGCCGCCCTGGAGCAGAACCCAGGAGCACCATGACCACCCGTACCTTCGGCACCGCCACGATCACCGTGCCCGACCTCGACGAGCCGGGCCTCTACCTCACCAACGTCAGCACCTTGGACAACCCGCGGGGCGCCGTACAGGACTTCACCTTCGGTGACGCGGACCTCCGCTCCCTCGAGCTCGCCGATACCCAGCTCATCACCGGCCGCATCCGCGGCGTCCGCGCGCAGCGCGTCGAGTTCGAGTCCCTGAACCTGCACGGCGTCGAGATCATCGGCAGCGATCTCGGCGCGGCCCGCTGGAGGGAGGGCAAGCTGACCCGCGTCGTCATCCGGGACACCAAGCTCCTCGGCGCCACACTCGACGGCCTGGTGCTGGACGATGTGCTGTTCGAGAACTGCAAGCTCGACTACGCGACCTTCACCAAGGTCCGCGCCGCCGGCCCCGTCGCCTTCGCCGGCTGCATCCTCACCGAAGCCACGTTCACCGACTGCGACCTGTCGAACGTCGTCTTCTCCGACTGCACACTGCGCCTCACCGAATTCGGCCCCGGCCGCTACCGCGGTGCCAACCTGCGCGGCAACGACCTTTCCACCCTCCGCGGCCTCGCCCACCTCGCCAAGGTCCGCATCGACCCGGGCCAACAGCACGACCTCGCCCAGGCCCTGGTGAGCGAACTCGAGATCGCCGTCGGAGACGACTGACCCGGAGCGCCGAATGCCGCTGCACATAGCCCTCACCAACCCCGAGGCACTCCGCGAACGCTGCGACGTCTCCGCCGTGCGGACCGCCGACGCGGAGCCCGCCTACGAACCCGGCGCCGTGATTCCCGCTGGACCGTGGCGCCCCATCACCGATGCCGCGGCCCGAGCGCTCAGCGCGCCCACCGCCACGCCGGCGAGCACGCTCGTGGAGATCGTCCGGCCGCCCCTGCCGACACAGGACCGTCTCGACGACCTCGCCCTGCCGCTGGGCGACCCACAGGCCCAGTACCTCGGGCAAGCCCTCGCCAAGCCCGACATGCCCACCACGACCGACAACTACCGAGACGGCCGCCTCATCGGCCTCCACCTCGACAACTGGGACAAACTCCCCTACGAGCACAAGCCCTCTGGTCGGCGCCGCCTTGCCCTCAACCTCGGCCCCGGCACCCGCTACATCATCCTCGGCGTCCTCGATGCTCAAGCCGTCTGCCGCGCCGTCCACCCCAACGACTACGCCCAGCGCTACCCCCACACCGACGACTACCGCACCTACGCCGCCGGCGGGCACGCCCTCCACGTCATACGCATTCGCCTCGCCCCCGGCGAGGGATACATCGCCCCCACCGAGTACCTCCTGCACGACGGCTCCACCGAAGGCCAGGAGGCATCCGCCGTCGCCTTCTGGCTCGGCCACTGGCAGAGCGGAAACCTGCCCTCGCTCATCTGACCCTCCCCGCTGCCGGCGCCAGTCACCTGCACCAGGCCAGATCACCACCTCTTGGTGCCGACCGGCCGGCGGCAGCTTCCGCTCCGACCAGGCTGCGGGAAGACGCGTGACTCGCCTGTCCGCGGCGTCGGGAAGCCAAGAGGCGTGCGGGCCTCCTGCTGACCGCGTACGGCCGCAGCGAACGAACATCGGCGTTTCGGCCAATCCGCCCTCGCTCGCGGGCTCTTACGCGGCAAGGGTCGGTGCACTGCGCACCTTCGAACAGCCGCAGAATTCCGGTGTTCGGAAGCCGTCCGAAAGAACACGTGCTCGAAATCGGTGCCGCGTCGTTGAGCACGCTGACGCCCCCGCCACACCTCCGGGAGGGAACACATTGACGCCAGTCGAACCAGACAGCGACGAGACCGCGAACCCGCCGAAGGACGCCGCGGCGGCCACGACCGGCATCTCGGACGCCGAGCGTGAGCTGTACGGCGGCCGGCTGCGCTACGACCAGTCCTACGTCCGCCACGAAGGGCCGCTGACCCGGTTGGGGTTCGGGCACATGGCGGCGGCGCTGCCCCGCATGGTGGGCATGGTGCTGCGCACCGGCTGGGAGACGGACCCGCGGGCGCTCGCTGGGGTCGTGGCGGCGCAGCTCGGGCAGGGCGTGACGGCGGGCTGGGGGCTGGTGGCGGTCAACAGCGTCCTCACGCAGCTGTTCGCCGACGGTCCGACCGCGGACAAGCTCCGCGAGGCGCTGCCGTCGCTGGCGGTGCTCGCGGTCGCGGCGGTGGCGACCGCGCTGTTGTCGGCGTGGTCGACGGCCATGTCGGGCCGGCTGGAGCCGCAGGTGGAGCGGGTGGTCTCCGCCCGGTACTACACGGCCGTCACCGGTGTGGAGGTGGAGGCGACCGAACGGCCGGAGGTCCAGCGGGTCCTGGAGGCGGGCAAGTTCGGCACGGACTCGGCCCGCAGCATGCTCCGGCTGTCGGTCGGCGTGGGGAACGTGGTGATCGGCATGGCGGCGGCCGCGGTCGTACTGGCATCGCTGCACTGGGCGCTGCTGCCGATGCTGCTGGCCATCGCCCTGCCCAAGGGGTGGGGAGCGGTCCGCTCCGCGCGCCGCGACTACCTCTCGCGCCTGAACTGGGTCGACCACCGCCGGGCGATCGCCTCCCTGCTGGCCTACCTGACCCGCCCGCACGCCGCAGGAGAGATCCGTGTACACGCCGCCGGCACCAAGCTGCTGTCCAGCTACGAGGAGATGTCGAGGCAGACGGAGGCCGAGCAGCGGCGCCTGGCCCGGGCACAGGCTTCCACGGACCTGGTCGCCGGAGGCTTCGCCGGGCTCGCGTCGCTGGCCTGCTACGGGGTGCTGTGGTGGCTTCTGTCGACCGGTGGTCTGCCGCTCGCCGTCGGCGGCACGGCGGTGATCGCCATCCGCACCTCGACGGCGCGGCTCACGTCGCTGGTGCAGCAGGTCAACCGCCTGTACGAGGAGTTGCTGTTCCTCACCGACACCGAGGACGCCATCAAGGTGGCGGGCGAGAACGCCATCCCGGCCTCCGGCCGGCCGCTGCCCTCGCCGGTGCTGGAGGTGCGGACGGAAGGGGTGTCGTTCACCTACCCGGGCGCCGACGGTCCTTCCCTGAAGGGCGTGAGCGTGCGGGTGCCCCGGGGGAAGGTGACGGCCCTGGTGGGCGCGAACGGCTCGGGGAAGACCACCCTCACGAAGGTCCTGGCCGGGCTGCTGCTGCCGTCCGAGGGGGACGTGTGGTGGGTGGGCGAGGCGGGCGACCGGGTCGAGCTCCGCGAGGCCGACCGCGCCCAGGTCTTCCGTACCGTCGGGCTGTTGGCGCAGGACTTCCCGCGCTGGGAGATGACGGCCGCGGCGAACGTGGCCATCGGAGCCGGCGACCGTCCCCGCGACATGGACCGCGTCCGCAAGGCCGCCGAGGAAGCCGGCGTGCTCGACCTGATCGAGGGCCTGCCGCACGGCTGGGACTCGATCGTGTTCAAGGGCTACGAGCGCGGTGTCCAGCTCTCGGGCGGGCAGTGGCAGAGGCTGGGGTCCGCCCGGACGCGGTACCGGCAGGCACCGTTCCTGCTGGTCGACGAGCCCACCAGCGCCCTCGACCCCCATGCGGAGATCGACTCGTTCCGGGGGCTGTGGTCCCTGGCCGAGGAAGGGCACGCGGTCGTCCTCGTCACCCACCGGCTCGCCGCGACCATGCGCGCCGACCACATCTACGTCCTCGACCAGGGACGCGTCGTCGAGGACGGCACCCACGACGAGCTCATGACCCACACGGGCGGCCTGTACCAGGGCATGTTCACCGCCCAGGCCGCCCAGTACGGGCTCGCGCCCACGACCGACACGCTTCCCGGCCCCCGCAGCATGCAGCCCTCCGACCACAAGACGGCGAGCTGACCCACCCGGCGCGACTTCCACAGTCCGGCCCCCGACGTCGAAGGTGAGACGACACCCGTGCCCCCCAGCTCCTCCTCGATCCGTAAGACCGTCCAGGCGTACCTCGGCCGCCACCCAGGCGAACGTGACGCCCTGGCTGAGCTGCTCGCCGCCTTGGACCGGCCCGTCGACGTGACCGCCCGCACGACGCTGCCCGGCCACATCACGTGCAGCGCCGTCATCGTCGACCGCCAGTGCCGGGTCCTGCACATCCGGCACCGGGCCACCGGCCTCCTGCTCACCCCCGGCGGCCACGTCGAGCCCGAGGACCGCACGCTGCTCGCCGCGGCGCTGCGCGAGGTCGCGGAGGAGGCCGGCATCGCGCCGGGCAACCTGTGCCTGACCCGGCAGATGCTCGGCTCCCCGGTCGACATCGACGTCCACGACATCGACGCCAACCCCGCGAAGGGTGAACCCGCCCACCGCCACTACGACGTCCGCTACGTCTTCTACATCGCCGGCGACGAGCCGCCGGCGATCACCCTGCAGAACGAGGAGGTGTCCGGCGCTCGGTGGCTGCCCCTGTCGGAGGTCACCTCGCCGACGCTGCGCGAGAAGCTCCTCCAGGCCCGGCTGGACGGGCAGCCGGAGCCGGTGAACGCGTCCGCGCTCATCCACGACGGGCGGGGCCGGTACCTGCTCCATCTGCGCGACCACAAGCCCGGCGTCATCTGGCAGCCGGGGGCGTTCTCCCTGCTCGGCGGGGGCCGCACGCACGTCGACCAGGACCTTGAGGGCACGTTGCTGCGGGAGCTGTCCGAGGAGGTCCCCGACCTCCTCCCGGAGGGCCTGGAGCCGTATGCCGTGGAGACGGCCACCAGCGTCGACGGCCTCAGCGTCCCGATTCAGGTGTTCACCGGCATCTGGCGCGGCGACCCCGACCGGCACCGGCTTCACGAGGGCGTGCTGTTGCGCTGGTTCGCCCCCGACGTACTGGACCGGCTCCGCCTGAGCCCCGCGACGCGAGACCTCATCCGCCGGCACGCGGCCGAGAACCCTGCGGGCGGCGCACCGCGCGCCGCCGCCCCTCCGTTGCACGAGGGGGGCAGGCGGCCCGTGCTCACCGGCATCGGCGTCCACCTCCACCTGGAGGACGACGAAGGGCGGGTGCTCCTGGGCCTGCGCCACCCCGACGCGGAGTTCGCGGGGAACACGTGGCACTACCTGGCCGGCAAGTGCGAACAGGAGTCCGCGGTCGCGTGCCTGGTGCGGGAGGCGTGGGAAGAGGCCGGGCTGGTCATCAACCCCGCGGACGTGGATCTCGCGCACGTCGTGCACGTCGTCGACGCCCCGGGCGGACCGCCGTTGATGCAGCTCGTGTTCCGCGCCCGCCGCTGGAAGGGAGAGCCGAAGGTCCGGGAGACCGACAAGTGCCTGGGCTGGAAGTGGTGGCCGCGCCACGAGCTCCCGGACCGGCTCGTCTCCTACACCCGGACGGCCCTGGCCGGCATCGCCGAAGGCCGCGCCTACTCCGAGTTGGGATGGTGACCGGCGTGCGCACCTCTATCGGGAGCGGGCGGCGGGCCCGGTCCGTCCACACCCCGGCACCGCTGGGGGTGCCGGGGTGAGCGCCGAGTCCGACGTCATGGTCGTGGCCGGGATCCTGGCGCTGCTGTACCGGATCACGCCGGCCGCGGTCAGTGAGGGCCCGGCGGGAACGGCGACCCGCAACTACGTCGCCGAGGACCGCGAAGGCGGGCGGTGGTTCGTCAAGGCGTACCCCCGTGGGACCGACGTGGAGCAGGAGCGGCAGGCCCTGGCCCTGGGCGAGGCGGCCCGGGCGGCCGGGGTCCCGGTGCCGGCCGTGCGGCGGACGGTGTCCGGCGAGTTGATCGCGTCGGCCGGTGGATTGTCGGTGTCCGTGACGGAGTACGTCGCGGATGCGGAGATGGCTGAGGGCGGGCTGTCCGGCGGCCGGTGGGCGGCGGTGGGCGAGGCCGTGGGCCGACTGCACCGGGCGCTGGCTCGCCACCCCGCCGGACCGCCGCGCCCCGTGGCGGCCCGCGAAGTGTGTGACGTCGCGCGGGCCGGGCGGCGGCTGGAGGAACTCCTCGCACGCTGGGCCGCCGTGCCGCCTGCCCCGGGAGGGTTCGCCGCCTGGTGTGCCCGGACGGCGAAACAGCGGCTTGCCGACCTTCCCGAGGTGGCGGCCCGCCTGGAGAAGCTGCCCGGCTCGCTGACGGCGCAGGTCGTGCACGGTGACCTCGCCTCCCCCAACCTGCTGCTGCGCGGCGAGACGGTCGCTGCGGTGATCGACTTCCGGCCCCCGGGGCATCGCAGTGCCGCCTGGGAGCTCGGTCGGATCGTGCTGGACCCGCGCACCGTGCTGGCCCGCCCGGACGACTGGGTCCCGGGCTTGGCCCGCGCCGTTGACGCCTACCGGACCGCGAACCCGCAGCTTCCGGCCGCAGACCTCCTCGCCGTGCCGCGCGTCGCCGCCGGGTACCTGGCCTGCTCGGTCTATCCCCTGTCCGAGCCGCTGAACGACCCGGCCGCGGTTACCCCGGCCCTGGAGGCGTACGGGCGCGCCCGGCACGAGGCCGCGGACGTGCTGTGGGAGCGCCTGGACGAGGCCGAGGAGGTGCTCCGTGACGTCCTGCGCTGAGACCCCCGCCCCACCTGCTCCCTCCGGAGCTTCGCTGTGGCGGCACCGGGACTTCCGCCGGTACCTGACCGGCCAGGCCGCGAGCGTGGCCGGCAGCTCGATCACCCAGATGGCGCTGCCGGTGCTGGCGGTGCTCCACCTGGACGCCACGACCGCCCAGGTCGCGTGGCTGGCATTCCTCGGGCAGCTCCCGCCCGCGCTGCTCGCCCTGCACGCCGGCGCGCTCGCCGACCGGTGTGTTAACTGCACCAAGTCTCTGATCATGAAGCGAGATGATCTACGTCTTCGAGGAAGTGTGTCTTGCAAGATCTGCACCGCCAGCTAATCGAGGGCCAGGCCGATGTGCCCCGTGTCGGCTCGGTCGTCGAGCTGGAGTCGATACCGCGGTACGCCGTTCTCGGGCCTGACGGGACCCCGGTCGCTCCCGTCGTCCCGTACCTGCGGGGTCTGACCCTGGACGACAACCGGCCGCTGACCGTCAGGAGCTACGCGTACGACCTCCAGCGCTGGTTTCGGTTGCTGTGGTTCCTAGACGTCCCCTGGGACAGGGCAACCGAGGCGGAAGCCTCCGCGCTGGTGGGCTGGCTCCGGCTGGCTCCGAACCCCCAACGACGCCGGCGGAAGCCAGACGCCCCACGACCCGGCTCGGTGAATCCCCGCACCGGCAAGCCCTATCTCAAGGCGGGGTACGCGCCCTCAACGATCAACCACTGCCTGACCGTGATCTGCAGCTTCTACGCCTACCACCGGCACTACAACCGAGGTCCGCTGATCAACCCGGTGCCGGAGGCAGTCGCCCAGCGCCGAGCCCTCGCACACAGGGCTCCGGACGGCACGGTCCCGCAATTCCGGCGGGCCCGCTTGCGCCAGCGTGTTCGGCAGACCGACCCCCGGTCCATTCCCGACGCGATGTGGGACGAGCTCTTCGAGGCGATGACCTGCGACCGGGACCGGGCGGCCATCCTGCTCTACGTCTCCAGCGGCTCCCGGGCCGGCGAACTTCTCGGCGTCACCCCCGGTGACATCGACTGGGCCAAGCAGATGATCTACGTGGTGACCAAGGGCACCGACGATCGCGAGCCCGTTCCCGCGAGCCCTCAAGCCCTGACGATCCTGGCCGCCTACCTCGACACGATCGGGCTTCCGCCGGCTCACGAGCCGGTCCTGCGGACGATGCGGGGGCCGGACCGGCCGCTGACCTACTCGGCGATGCGGCGGGTCTTCCAGCGGGTGAACGAGAAGCTCGGCACGAACTGGACCCTGCACGACCTGCGGCACACCGCCGCAAACCGAATGGCGAACGACCCGAACCTCACCCTCGCCCAGGTCCGAGCGATCTTGCGACACACCGATCTTGCGACCACCGGCCGCTACCTCAATGCCCGAGTGGAGGATCTCTTCGACGCTCTGCAGGCCCACTACAGCCGCCCCCGGGTCCAGCGCACGTTCTCCCCTGGCTACGACGCCGAGGACATCAAGGCGGTGTTCGGTGGCTGATCACTCGACGGTCGAGGTCTCCACTGTCCGTAATCGGCGCCAGAACTACGCCGAGGCCCCGCGGGTCAAGGCACCGACGAGGTTCTCGAGGGCTTCGGTCAAAGCAGCGCCGGCACCCCGGCCGGAGAGGCCCCCGGCGCCGCTTGGGGACCTGTCGACGGTCGGCATCGCGGATTTGTGCGACCTGACCGGGATGGTCTGGCCGAAGGAGTCGAGGTCCGGGGCAGGGAAGCGCCGAGCGGCGATCCGCATTCTCTTCGGCCACTTGGCGACGCTGCCCGGGAACACCTGGCAAGAGCGATGGGAGGCGAGCGCTTTCAACGGCGAGAACGCCCTGTCGGTCAGAGTCCTGGGTCGCGAGGATGCACCCTGGGAGCGAAGCGACCTCCTCTCCGCGCTGAAGTTGGCGTTCGTGGCGAGGATCATCCAGCCCTCGCTGCCCGGGTTCCGGGCGAACAAGTTCAGTGACTACGCCGATCCGTTCCGGCAGGTCCAGAAGGACCCTCGCCTGGACGAGTTCTTCGCAGTAGTCGATGCTCAGCACCACCTGACCGCAGTGCACCGGCAGCGCGCGAAATTCGACCTGACCTGCGCTCTCACCACGCAGGGCATCGCCATGGAGCATCTGACTCCCTCGGCTCTGCTGCACTACTCGATCGAGAGCAAGCGCCTGGGGCTCACCCATGGAGCCAACGGGGACACGACTCGGTTCGCGGCCCTGGGCACCTGGGAGATCCTGCACAGGATGGGGCACTTTCCGCCTGAGACGAGCCCGACGCTGCGGGCCTTCACCTACGCCGGTCAGCGAAGCGTCGAGGAACTTGTCGACGCCTACGGCATCAAGAACGTCGAGATCCGGCAGCTCCTGATCGACTACCTGGCTCGCCGCCGAGCGGACACGGACTACGTCACCCTTCAGGCATTGGCCCGCCAGCTGGCCAGCCTGTTCTGGGCCGTCATCGAAGAGCTCAACCCCGATCAGCGCGACCTGAACCTCAGCCAGGAGCTCTATGACCAGTGGCGGGCTGAAATCCAGTACTGGCGGAGGGACGGCAAAACCGACCGCACCCGCCTCCGCAAGGACGCGGAATCCGTCCTGCTGGCCGTCCGCGGCCTCTACCTCGATCTCCACAGCTGGGCCATCGGTGAACCGGAACGGTGGGCCCAGTGGGTGACGCCCTGCCCGATTCTGCCCCGGGACGTGAAGGGCTTCGGCAAGCGGCGCCGTGAGGTCACCCGGCGGATGGCCGACCGCACCCGCGTTCGCCAGCCCCTTTTGCCGGTTCTCGTCCGGCACGTCGAGGAGCGCTACGAGCACCTGGCCGGCCTGTTGGAAGCTGCCCGGCCGATTCCACTGGGTGAACAGTTCGAGCACAAGGGCCGCCGCTACAGCCGCACCAACTCCCGCGAGGATCGCCGCCGGGCGAAGGTCTTGGCCGAGCCGGCCGTGAGGGTCACCGACCACGAGACCGGCGAGCTGATCCACGTGTCGATGGCCGAGGACTCCGCGTTCTGGGAGTGGGTCGCCGTTGAGATCCTGCGTCACAGCGGTATCCGCGTCGAGGAACTGGTTGAGCTCACCCACCTCAGCATTCGCCAATACGAGCGGCCCGGTGGTGAGGTCATCGCCCTCCTGGTCGTGGCCCCCTCGAAGACCGAGCGCGAGCGTGTTATCCCGATGTCCGCCGAGCTCTTCCACGCCGTCGCGCAGATCGTCCGCCGCCACACCCGCCGAGGCCACTCGATTCCCCTCTTGAGCCGCTACGACGGACACGAGAAGACCTGGTCAGAACCCATGCCGTTCCTCTTCCAACGGCAACTGGGAACCCGCCACGATGTCGTATCGCCGACAACAGTTCAGCTCATGATCCGCCGCAGCTGCGAAGAGATCGCCGAAACGAACCCCGCCTTCGCCGGCACCAAGTTCACACCGCACGACTTCCGCAGGCTTGTCTCTGCTTAGTTTCCGTGTGGCGATTGGGTCCAACTGGGTTGTCAGCCTGGGTGTTTGGGCTTTGCGCAGAGGCGTGTGGTGTTTCTACTGTCGGCGCCCATGATCCTGAACTTCTTCTCGTCCCGGGGCTGGGAGTCCTGGGATGTCGAGCATCGGCCGTTGATCCCCGAGGGGATGCCCGTGCTCATCGACGACGACCTGCGCTTCGAGGACGGCCCGGCTACGCCGCGTCCGACGGCGGTGGTGAATCGGTGGCTGCGAGAGCTCCCGGCGAGCGGGGCGCCTGCACCGAGTTCGTGGGAGAACTACGCGCGGGCGGTCAAGGAGTGGATGGAGTTCCTGGCCGTACACGGGGTGGGGCTGTTCGACTCGCGCGAGCGGTTGAAGGCGGGGTTGAGCCGGTACGCCGAGCATCGGGCGGCGGGCCCGTTGAAGGCCCGGTTCGCGGCGACGACGTGGGGCCAGCACATGAGCATCCTGTCGCTGTTCTACCGGTGGGCGATCAACGAGGGGTATGCGACGGCCGAGCCGTTCACCTACCGGGCCGCGCGGGCCCTGTTCGCCGGGACCGGCCGGGAGGTGAAGGTGAACCTGGCGGTCCGCCGCACCCCGAAGCCGCACGTGACGATCAAGTACCTGGAGCCGGACTTCACTGAGCTGTTCCGCAAGGGGCTGCGCGGACTGGCACCGGACGGCTCGCGCGACACCGGATTCCACGGCCGGGAGATGACCCGCAACGCAGCCGTCGGCGATCTCGCGCTGGCCACCGGACTGCGACTGCAGGAGTTCACCTACCTGCTGTCCTGGGAAATCCCCCCGCTGCCCTCGGAGCCCACGATGGTCCCGATCCCGTTCCCGGTGCCGTCTGGGATCACCAAGGGCAAGAAGTTCCGCACCACGTGGACCTCCTACGAGGCCCTCGCCAGTGTTCACGACTATCTGGAGCTGGACCGGGCGGCCACAGCGGAGGGCTCGGGCTGGCGCCCGCCGCGGCGGTGGGGTGAACCGCTGATGGTGACCGAGCCCGACGCGCGAGGCGGGCTGATCAACGGAGTCCGGCGGTCGTGGGCCTCGCTGGCCCCGCCCGAGCGGCGCCGGCTGGTCGCCTCGGACGGAGGCTCGTGCCTGCTGGCACTCAAGAACGGCGGCGGTCCGTTCACCGCCTGGGCAACGGTCTTCGAGCGCACATCCGACCGGATCCGCGCCCGCTTCGAGCCCCGCTTTCCGCACGTCTGGCCCCACCGGTGTCGCCACACCTTCTCGATGAGGACTCTGGAATACCTGGTCACAGGCCACTACCGGCAGGCCGCGAAGCTCGTGCGGGACACCGACGCTGACGCCGCGCTGGTCTTCTACTTGACCAAGGCCGACCCGCTGCTGGTGCTCCGCGATCTATTAGGACATTCCACCGTTCTCACCACGGAAAAGTACCTTCGCCGCCTGGATACGACCCGCATCTACCGGGATGCATACGAGGCCGCCGGGGCCGCAGCCGGCCTGACCGACGACGAGGTGGCCGCACGCGAGGCCGATGCCGAGTTCACCGATGATATCGAGGACGGAGACCTCTGATGTCGACCATGCTCATCGACGAACCGCTCGGTGTCACTTGCGTGTTCAGCGACGGCAGCCGCGCGGAGTTCTCTTTGGACGGCTTGCCCAACCCGCAGCTCGCCCGGGATCTGGCCACCGGCCTGGTCGACCTGGTCCACCCGCACGGCACCGCGGACAGCGCGGGCACGGTCAACCACTACGTCCAGGCTCTGCGGCAGATGGTGCGGGTTCTCGCCGGTCGAGGTTTCACCGGCGGCGCCGCCCAGCTCCGGCGGGGGCAACTCGCTGAGTTCTGGCTGGGCAGCACCGGCCCGCGAGAAGCGTGCACCCGCGCGATGGTGAAGGCATTCGCCCAGGTCGGCGGAGTCCTCTCCGACAGGGTGCTGGAGCTTGCCGCAGGACGGCCCTACAACCATCAGCCCAACCATCACCAGCTGCCGCCCTACGGGGAGGGCGAGTGGCAGCGCCTCACCGAGGTCTGCCGCACGCTCGCCGACGATTCGTACGCCACCCACCGGCAGGCCCTGGCCGCTGCCGCCCAGGGGGAACATCCGGGTTCCGGCGGCTGGAAACCGGGAAACGTACGGTGGCTGCTGGCCCGGCTCGGCCCGGTGAACGCCGCCCGCTTCGGCGAAGAAGTCGGCTGCACCGAGGCAGCGATCTGGCAGCGCGGCGGATTCATGCAGGCCAGTGGTGATCTCTTTCCCACCCACCACGCGATGATCGCCTACCGGCTGCTGTTCGGTATCTACTCGGGCATCGTTCCCGACGGCATCGACGACCTGGTCACCGACGACATCGACTGGGCCGGGGACAGCACGATCCTGCTCTCCTATATCAAGGGCCGCACGGCAGCCGAGAGTCTGAACCTTCCGCGCCGGGCCGTGCGCCTGCTGGAGCAGTGGCTGGCGCACTCAGCTCTGCTGAGGAGCTTCTGCACACCAGCTGACCAGCGACGTTTGTGGCTGGCCCTCAGTCGGCCGGGGCATTTCGCGGTCACCGCCGGGACCGGTGCGCGAGTCACTGTCCAGCGGTGGGTCGTGCGCCACCAGGTGTTCGGTGAGGACGGGCGCCCCTTGAAGATCCACCGCTCCCGGATCCGCACCACGCACGAGGCGATGCGAGACAAGACCGCCTGGACCGGCAGCGGCCGGGCGACGATCGACCCGAACCACACCCCGGCGATCGAGGGCGACCATTACCTGAGCGCCGCCACCCCCGCTCAGCAAGGCGCCGTCGAGACCATCATCGAGGACGCCCAGCACGACATGCTGCGACGCTCCCACCCGCCCACCGTGATCACCGAAGAGGACGCGGCGGTACTGGCCGAGGGCTATCCGCAGCTGGTCGCGGCCATGGACCTGGACGACGTGGCGATCGCCGAGCTGGTGGGCGGGCAGCGCGATGTGTTCACCGCTGCTTGCGGCGATCAGCTCTCCGGGTTGCACGGTCCAAAGGGGAAGCCCTGTCCGGCTCGCCCCTGGGTCTGCCTGCTCTGCCCGCTGGCGGTTTTCGCCCCGCGGCATGCGGTCAACCTGCTGCGACTGAAGGTGTTCTTCTCCCGGCAGTGGCAGCAAATGCCCGCGGCCCAGTTCATGGCTGTCTTCGGGCCCTATGCCGCCCGCATCCAGCAAGTCCTGGACCGTTTCGACCCCGCCGTCCTCGCCGCGGCCGCCGCTGATGTCGCCGACCGGGACGACGAACTGCCCCTGCGTCCTGAGGAGCTCACCGCGTGACGACCCCCGCCGCAGTCTCCTCCTTCGACGGCCGTTCCGCGGTCTTCGCGGGCGCCGACGTCTGTCACGAGGCCGGCCTCGCCCTGCCCGACGAGGCGAACCGTCCGCGCTTCGAGGACGGCATCTGGGACTTCAGCCACGTCATCGGTCTGCCGGCTCAGATGGCCCGTTGCACGCGGCGCTTTGACTTCGCGGTCATCACCGATGCCCGTTGGCGGCTGGTCGCCAAGGAACTCGTGCTGGCGATGCTCGCCCCCAGGCACGTGTCGGTCATTCCCCTGCCCCGCGCCTATCGCACCGCCTTGCACCTGACCACCTGCGCGGGGCGGCTGGGTGAACTCACCCGATTCTTCGCCTGGTTGGGAGACCAGGGAGTGCACGGCCTGGAACGGCTCGACACCCGGCTCTGCGAGGCTTACCTGGCTCACCGCCGCTACGTGCTCGACGAGCACGGGACCGTCGTTGGTGAACAGAGCCAGGGAACCAGGCGCTCGGCCGCGCAGGTCGTCGTCGACCTCGTCAATTACCGCGAGTTGTTCAC
Source organism: Streptomyces cellulosae (assembly GCA_014655195.1). Taxonomy (GTDB): domain Bacteria; phylum Actinomycetota; class Actinomycetes; order Streptomycetales; family Streptomycetaceae; genus Streptomyces; species Streptomyces cellulosae. The sequence continues at coordinate 77,742 of BNBH01000032.1, forward strand.
GGCCGACCGTGTCTCTGCGGATCTGCGTCCGTGGGGTGGTGCTACAGCTTCGGCGGTCGCCGAGATGCCCTGCGGCCGGGGCCAGAACAAGACCTCACCGGTTGAGGACGCTGTCCTGCAGCCGATGCTCGCCGCCGCGCTCTATCTGGTCTCCACCCTCGGCCCGCACGCCGTCGCACTCGCCGAGGAAGTACGGGAAGCGGGTCGCACCTCGTCCTGCAAGGCGGAGGGTCTCCGCCCGGCCGGTTCCGCGCCGGTGGCCGCGTTCGCGAGTCTGCTGGCCGAGTACGAGCGAACGTGCACACCGCTGCCGATGCTCGCCGAACACCACATCGCCGACCGGCTTGCCGACGGCTGGGATCCTGATGATCTCCTGCTGCCGGTGGCCACGGGCGTGCTGGCCCGCCAGGCCGGGGCCAGCCAGTTCTGGTCACGATGGCTCCCGGCCCTGCGCGGACCACTGGAAACTACCCTCGCGGTGGTGGGAGTGGAGAAGGTCTTCGCCCGCGATGCTGCCGAGATCGCGGCAGCAGACGGGACATCCTCGCTGCCCTGGACACTTCCCCTGCACCGGCTGGAGGCCGTTGCCCTGGTCGGAATCGTCCGCACCGCTGCGATCACCACGCTGGCCGCGGTCTCAGGAATGCGCGCCAGTGAACTGATGGAGCTCCGGATCGGCTGCCGCCGCCCGCCCGAGGAACCTGTTCCCGGCCTCACCCGATTCCGGATCGGCAGCAAGGTCGTCAAAGGCCAGCCGCTCGGCGGGACCGACGACGAATGGGTCGTCGTCGAGCCGGTCTATCGCGCCGTCGAACTCGCCGAGCAACTGCACGACAGCCCGCAGGACGGGGCCTTGCTGTTCGGCCGGTTCGCCTTCGACGTCCGTTACCGATGGTTCAGGAACTGGGTCAACTCCCGCTCCGGGCAACGGCTTGGGCTCGCACCCATCCCTGACGGACCCGTGAATCTGAGGATGCTGAGACGGACCCTGGCTCTGGAAATGGCCTACCGGCCGGGCGGAGTCCTGGCTTCCAGGATCCACCTCAAGCACATTGCCGTGGCCACGACGGAGGGCTATGCCTCTCGCCCCGGCGGGGCCCAGGCCGAGCTTCTCGCCGAGGTCAACAAGCACGAGAGCGATCGCAATCTCAACCTCGTTCTCGCCGAGTTCCGAAACTATCAGCAAGGCATCCTCCCAGCGGGCCCCGGCGCCCGCAGCCTTACCGAGTTCTTCGCGCACGTCGACGCCAAACTCGACGCGACCGCCGCGAAGGCGCCGAAGAGCCAGCGCAGTGACCGCGACGTGCTCAACCTGCTGACCAAACGCGCCAAGGTCCTCCACCTCGGCCCGGCGAACTACTGCTGGTTCATCGACCCGTCCCGGGCGCTCTGCCTCAAGCTGGCTGGCACCCCGACAGCAGACCGTCCGCTGGTCGGGATGTGTGACTCCGCCCGCTGCCCGCAGGCCACCCATCACCCCTGTCACCGTCCCGTCTGGGCAGAGCACGCCGAACGCACCGAGACCTTCCTCGGCCAGCTCGGCACCACACGCAAGACCGAACGCAACCGGCTCCAAGCCGACTACGACCGGGCCCTCCGCGTCGTCGCCGAAATCGACGCCGCCAGCACCACGGACGAGGAATCCGCATGAGAATCTCCGCAGCACAGCGGACCGAGAACGAGAACCGCATCCGGGCCGCCATGGACCGGCTCCTCCGAGGCGAGATGCCGCCCGGCGGAAAGTGCGACATCAAGACCCTCGCCCGCGAGGCCGCCGTCGACCGCACCGCGTTCTACGGAACCCGCCCCTACGCTCACCTCCGCGTCGAGTTCGAACGACGGGTCCAAGTACTGCAGCAGGCCGGCGAGATCCCCGACCCCCGCGAAGCCCAGATCACCCGCCTCAAGGCGGAGAATGCCAAGCTCAGGGAGCGACTGGCCAAGTCGGAACAGACGATCGACGAGCTCGCGGACTTCCGCACCCAGGCCCTGGCCCGGCTCGCCGCACAGCACGAGGAGATCGTCCTGCTCCGCGATGCCGCCACCGGGGCCAGCCAGGTCAGCCGCCTTCCCGCACCACGAACCACCGTGATCGGGACGTGCAGTTGAAGCATGATCTCCGCGGTTCAGGCAGCAGGCTCGGGGAGGTGACCGAGGTGCTCGATGACGCGCTCACGCAGAAGGAGATACTCCTCCCAGCGCCGAGGAAGAGGCCCAGGTGGACGTTTGACGACTCGGGCTGCGGTCACGGTCTGGCCCTCCCGGAACTGCTCGTGCGTCAGGTCGAGGTCCACACCGCTGGGCAACCGATTCCACCAGTGAAATCCGTGCTGTTCCCCGCCGCAGTGGACCTCCCCGACCATGAGGTCGCCACCGAAGATGTCGTTCACTATCAAAGCGGTGATGTCACAGTGCCCCCACGCCCGGTTGTCGGGCTGCCAGCCGGCGCGGGCGAGGTCGTCCGGGGAACAGGTGTCAGCGGCCCAACTGGCCCGCAGAGCCTTGTCGATGACCAGCAGGTTCCAAGGGATCATGCCGACAGCATCGCAGTCGCCACTGACATCGGCGGATCGCCGGGGAGACGCCTCTTCAGATGCCGGCCCGGACTCGGACTGCAGGTATCGGCGCAGAGCTTTCCGTCCTCCCGGAACGAAGAGCCGTTGATCGACGACCTCGCACAATTCGGCCTCTGTCAGCCAGCCCTGCCAGGCGATCTCGCCCGGGTCCGGGATCAGGGGTTCAGTCACGACAGCCTCATGCACCCCAAACCACACGGGGCTGATCCCCTCCCGGCAAAGGAACTTGAACATGAAGCGCACGGGCACACGAACGCCCAGTTCTTCGGACAGTTCCCGGGCCGCGGCTTCCTCATACGACTCACCCACGTCCACGGCGCCACCGACCATCACGTCGTAGTAGCCAGGGAACCGGGAATGCGTCTCGGACCGCCGCAGCACCAAGATCCGTCCTGCCCGATCACGGCAGATCGTCGTCGCAATGCGATGCGGCCAGTGCTGACGCACCGCCTCGCCTCGTTCGACGACTCCCAACACGCGGTCCTGCTCATCCACATGCTCCACCAATTCGCTCATGGAGGCACGATCTCAGTCCCTACTGACAGCGCGGCCCCAGGAACACGAAAGAGAGTGACCTGCATCACAGGAGGTCCTGCGGAATACAACACAGCCGACCATCTGCGTCGCGAAAGCCGCCTCTGCGATCGGGCCTGCTCAATCGCCACACGGAGTCATCCGCACACGGCCTCTGCGGACACAAGCCACTTCTTCGCCACCGACATCGTCAACGGCGGCCTGCCGATCCACATCGGCGCAGCCCTACTCGGACATCTGAATCTCCAGACCACTCAGGGCTACGTCGCGGTCTTCGCCGAGGACATCGTCAAGCACTACCAGGAGTTCCTCAACCACCGCCGAACCCTGCGTCCCGAGGACGAGTACGTCGACGTCAACCGCGAGGAGTGGGACGAGTTCGAAGAGCACTTCGACAAACGCAAGGTCGAACTCGGTAACTGCGCTCGCCCCTACGGATCCCCCTGCCAGCACGAGCACGCATGCATCCGATGCCCAATGCTGCAGGTCAACCCCAAGATGCTGCCGAGGCTGGCCGAGATCGAGGAGGACCTGGTCCTCCGCCGCAAGCGCGCACAGGAGGAACAATGGCTCGGCGAGATCGAAGGCATCGACATGACCTTGACCTTTGTCCGCACCAAGCAAGCCGATGCGGCTCGACTCGCACAACGGTCGACCGTCCCACTCGGCATCCCGACCGTCCGGCCCCAGTCAGGCTGACAACAAGGATCGACTCGCTTGACTTAGTGCAGAGAAGGTACTCCAAGCGCCGGCAGATGATCACCGGTGACCTGGTCAGCGCCGCGGTGCTCACCACGGTGCCGGTGGCGGCCGCGCTGGGCACGCTGACCCTGACGCAGCTCATGGTCGTCGCCGTGGTGCAGGGAGCGGCGAGCGTCCTGCACGACGCGGCGGCCATCAGCCTCCTGCCCAGCCTCGTCGACCGGTCCTTGATCCAGCGGAGCAACAGCCGCGTGGGGGCGCTGTTCGCGATCGCCGCGACCGCCGGAAGCCACCTCGGCGCCGCGCTGACCGCGCTACTCGGCCCTGCCCGGGCCCTGCTCGGCGACGTCGCCTCCTTCCTGGTCAGCGCCGGATGCACCGCCCGCATCCAGGCCCGAGAACCCGCCTCGCATCGCCCGGAGGCCCGCCGGCTGCGAGAGGAGATCGGCGAGGGCCTGCGGTACGTGCACGGCGATGAGCGGCTTGTGACCCTGACGCTGGTCAACGCCACGACCTCCTTCGGGCTCGGGCTGCTCAACACCCTGTGGGCCTTGCACCTCCTTGTTCCTGCTTAGCGACAGTGTTGCTTACTGGTTGATACCCCTCCTGACCTGCTCGTTTGTTTGTTGCACTCAGGCGGGTTGCATTGATACTCATCGGCCATGCACCAATCGACGTACTCATCGGCAGGCTGGGAGTCCTGGGGACTTGCGTTCAGGCCGGCGATCCCCGAGGGGATGCCGTTGCTGTTCGACGACGACCTTCTTTTCGAGGACAGCAACGGCGTCCGTCCCACCACCGTGATCAACTGCTGGGCCTGCGAGCTGCCAGCGATTGGATGCCCATCGCCGAATTCGTGGCCCTACTACGTGCGTACGGTGCGTGAGTGGTTGGAGTTCATATCCGGGCACGGAGTCGCTCTGTTCGACACGCGGCGTCGCCTGAAGGCGGCGTTGGGCGCGTACTCCGTCTATCGAGCCCAGGGCCCCGTCAAGCATCGCTTCGAGGCATCCACGTGGAACCAGAACATGGGGATTCTGGCGGGGTTCTACAAGTGGGCGAGGGATGAGGAGTACGCAGACTCCGAGCCGTTCACGTACCGGCAGGCGGTCTGGGCCTTCAAGGGGCAAGTCCGTCGCGGACGGGTCAACCAGTCACGGCGGCGCCAGGCCAAGCCTCATGTGACGATCAAGTATCTCGACGACGACTTCACGGACATGTTCCTGAAGGGGTTGGCGGGCCTGAGCCCCGACGGGGAGCGCGATCTGCGCTACCGAGGACGGGAGTTGGCCCGGAACTCGGCGGTCGGCCGAATGATCGTCTCCAGCGGGCTACGCAGCCAGGAGTACACGTACCTGCTGGTCTGCGAGGTGCCCCTGCTTCCCTCGCGACGGACTGCGGTGCCGATCTCTTTCCCGGTCCCGTCCGGGGTCACCAAGGGAAGCAAGTACCGCGAGTCGTGGATCGATTACGACTCGCTGGCTGAGTTGCACTCCTACATCGCTCTCGACCGGGCAACGGCGACATTCGGATCGACGTGGCGCCCGCCGGCCCGCTGGGGGGAGCCGCTGTTCGTGACGGCCGCCGACCAACGGGGAGGACGCGTCAACGGGGTCCGTGTGCAATGGAGTTCGCTCGGCCCTGACGAGCGACGGCGTCTGGTCGCCCCGGACGGCGGTTCGATGCTGCTGTCGGTGTGGGGCCAGGGACGCCCGTTCACCGGATGGTCCACGGTCTTCGCCAGAACCGCTGACCGCATCCGCGAGCGTTACGAGCCGCGCTTCCCGCACGTCAACCCGCACCGGCTACGTCATACCATGGCCATGGCGACCATGGCACGGCTGATGCGCGGCTGGTACGAGCAGGCTGCTCGACAGGTCCGCGACACCGACGACGATGCCGCCCTGGCGCACTACCTGCGGACCCAAGAGCCGCTGCTGATTCTGCGCGATCTGCTCGGACATACCAGTTCACTGACGACGGAAGCGTACCTCCACCGTCTGGACGTGCTCCGCCTGTTCACGTCCCTGTATCGGCGGGTCGGCAAGGAGTACGGGCTGCTGGACGAGGACGTCGAGCTGGAGCTCGAGACAGAGTTCGACGACGAACCGGCGGTGGTCTGATGCCGGCCACCGTCACCCTTGACCCGCTGGGTGTGCACTGCATCTTCAGCGACGGATCGGAGTACCGCCGTCCCCTGCGCGTGCGGCGGCCAGTAGAGCTCCCGGGGCTGGCACGCACTCTGCTGGAAGGCGCTACAGATCTTGTCCATCCGCACGGGCAGGTCGACAGTGCGGGAGGCTTCGACCTGTACCTCACGGCCGTCCGCGGCTTCACCGACTGGCTGGTCGAGTTCGGGTTCTCCGGCGGGGCATCCGACCTGACGCGCGCGCTCCTCGCCCGGTACTGGCGGCAAGGGGTGCGATCCTCCCANTCGGCTCATCCGTACCTGCCGGGACGAGGTCGATGGCGCCTTCCGCGCGTTCTGCGCGGCCCGTGATCACGCTTCGACAGCTGACGGCCCAGGGGCTTCGCTCCGTGAACGCACTGCCCATCACTGGCTGGTGCTTCACGACGGGCCCGACCCGCTCGTCAAAGAGATGTCAGAGGGCGGCTCGTTCCCCTTCCGGCATAGATACGGCGCCGGGCTTCGCGCGGTGCTGGATCCGCTGATCCCGACCCTGGATGTGATCATCGCCTATCAGCTGCTGTTCGGCGCCTACACCGGCATCGTGCCGGACGGGATCGCGGACCTGGGACTTACCGACATCGAGTGGGCGGGTGACGAGAAGATCCTCCTCAGCTACGTCAAGGGCCGCACGGCGGCGGAGAGCCTTGCTCTGTCTCGTCAGGCCACTCGCCTGCTGGAACAGTGGCTCGATCACTCTGCGGTGGCCCGCCGCTTCGCGCCCGAGGGGTTGCGCCCCGAGCTCTGGGTGCGTTTCACGCCGAGTGGCACATGGGCGGGAGAGCGATGGCTGGCCAAGCCGGCCACGCGCCTGTCCATATGCGCCTGGGTCGAGCGGCGCCAAGCCGTCGACGAGGACGGGCGCCCCACGCAGATGACTGGTGACGACGGTCTCCCCCTGGGCCTTCACCGGCACCGCATCCGCACGACCCACGACGCGCTGAAGGACCGGTCACACTGGCGCGGCAGCCGCCGGTCCACGCTGGATCCGAACCGGTCCCCCGGCGTCGAGGGGGACCACTACCTGACGAACACGACGCCGGCTCAGCGCGAGGCGGCGGAGGACATCATCGCCCAGGCGCAGGAGGACCTCGTTCGCCGGGCGCTGCCGCCCTTGGTGCTGGCCACCGCTGAAATGGCCGACCTGGTGGAGAACTATCCCGAGCACATGAAGCGGCTCGGCCTGGATGACAACGCCTTGGCGCAGCTGCTGTCCGGGGAACGCGACGTATTCACCGCGGCATGTGGAGATCAGCTGTCGGGGCTCCACGGGCCGAAGGGCAAGCCCTGTCCGGCACGCCCGTGGGTGTGCCTGCTGTGCCCGCTGGCCTTGTTCTCCCCTCGCCATCTGCCGAACCTGCTGCGGCTACGGGCGTTCTTCTCCCGCCAGTGGCAGCAGATGACCACCGCCGAGTTCATCCCCGTCTTCGGCCCGTACGCTCACCGTCTCGACGAGATCCTGACCCCCGACCGGTACTTCTCCGAGCACGCGCTACGGGCAGCCGCTGCCAAGGTCACCGACTCCGATGTCGAACTTCCCCTGCGACCTGAGGAGCACACCGTATGACCACCCTGCACGGGCCCACGGGCCTCGCGGCTGCCTTTTCGCCTTCCGTCTTTCGAGGTGAAGACGTGTGCGCTGCGGCCGGTCTGCCGGTCCACGGTGCGGGCCCGCACCCTCACT
>BNBH01000033.1 GCA_014655195.1 Streptomyces cellulosae
CCCCCCGCACGTCGTCACGGCACGGCGCCCCGCACCCCGGGACGCCGTGCCGCGATCCCCCCTGCCCGAAAGCACCATGCCCTTACCCAGAGGACCCCCCGATGTCCCATCCGCTCCTCCCGCTCGCCGCCTCCGCGCCCGCCGAGACACCACCGCACACCGGAGGACTGCTCCTCCTGATCGACGGCACCGCCGGCCTGCTCACCGTGGCCGCCATCGGCATCGCCCTGCTGCTCTTCCTGATCATCAAGGTCCGCCTCCAGCCGTTCGTCGCGCTGCTCGGCGTCTCCATAGCCGTCGGCCTGCTCGCCGGCCTGTCGGTCACCGAACTCTTCGGCACCGTGCAGAAGTCGGACGCGGTGTCCACCATCGAGTCCGGGATGGGCGGCATCCTCGGCCATGTCGCGATCATCATCGGCCTGGGCACCATGCTCGGCGCGATCCTCGAAGTCAGCGGTGGCGCCGAGGTATTGGCGGGCCGGCTGCTCGGACTGTTCGGCGAGAAGCGGGCGCCCCTCGCGATGGGCCTGACCGGCCTCATCTTCGGCATCCCCGTCTTCTTCGACGTCGGCATCTTCGTCCTCGCGCCCATCGTCTACGCCGCCGCCAAACGCTCCGGCAAGTCGATCCTGCTCTACTGCCTCCCCCTCCTCGCCGGTCTCTCCGTCACCCACGCCTTCCTGCCCCCGCACCCGGGCCCGGTGGCCGCCGCCGGACTGCTCCACGTCGACCTCGGCTGGGTCATCCTCATGGGCGTCGTCTGCGGCCTCCCCGCCGTCGCCGCCGCGTGGGTCTACTCGGCCTGGATCGGCAAGCGCATTTTTGTCGCCGTCCCACAGGACATGGTGGAGGCCGCGCAGGAGGCCAAGGACGCCGTCGCCGCCGAACAGCGCGTGTCGGGCGTGCGGCCGCGCGAGACGCCGGTGCCGCTCGGCACGGTCCTCGGCATCATCGGCACGCCGCTCGTCCTGATCCTCGCGGCGACCTTCTCCTCCATCGCGCTGGACCCGTCCACCCTGCGCTCGGTGATCGAGTTCTTCGGCCACCCGTTCGTGGCGCTCACCCTCGCCCTGTTCCTCGCGTACTACCTGCTGGGCATCCGGCGCGGCTGGTCCCGCAAGTCCCTGGAGACCGTGTCCACTTCCTCGCTGAAGCCGGTCGGCAACATCCTGCTGGTGGTCGGCGCGGGCGGCGTCTTCGGCGCGGTCCTCAAGGGCAGCGGGGTCGCGCAGGCCCTGTCCGACACCTTCAACGACGTCGGTCTGCCGGTCATCGTGCTGTCGTACCTGATCTCCGTGGTGCTGCGGGTCGCGCAGGGCTCGGCGACGGTGGCGATCGTGACGACCGCCGGCATCGTGGCGCCGCTGCTGTCCGAGGGCGACCACTCGCAGGCGTTCGTGGCGCTCGTCATCATGGCCATCTCGGCCGGCTCCATCTTCGCCTCGCACGTCAACGACGGCGGGTTCTGGATGGTCGCCAAGTACTTCGGCATCAGCGAGCGGGACACGCTGAAGACATGGACGGTGCTGGAGAGCGTGCTGTCGGTGGCCGGGTTCGTGGTCGCGGCGGCGCTGAGCCTGGTCGTGTGACGCCGGTCGGCGCGGTGAGACGTGGTGCCCGTGTAGTCGTCCGATAACGAAGTCGGGGCTGGCTGTGACGCGCACAGGTTCGTCGACCATACTCCTGCGGTGTGGAGCAGCGCATAGGTTCGAGCAGCAGCAAGCCCCTGGAGGGCGCCGGGTTCGACCCGGCCTTCATCCCCGGGCTCACCGCGCCCGCGACCGGCCGCGAGGAGGACACGAAGGACACGCAGGACGCGCCCGGCACGGACGAGGACGGGACCGTCGACGACACGGCGACGGAAGCCGCCTCGGAGGCCGAGGAGTCGGAGCACTCCGGTGACTCCCCGGCCGCCGGGGACGACGAGCCGGAACCCGCCCCCGACGGACCCGTCTTCGAGGCGTCCGACCGCCGTGCCGCCCTCGTCGCCGACCACCGCGGCGTGCGGCTGAGGCTGGACGACCAGGAGTGCGAGTTCCGCTGGGACGAGATCGGCGCGGTGGAGACGGCGACGGCCCGCTTCGGCAAGCGGTACACCGTCACCGTCCACACCCCCGACCGGCGTTGGTACCCGATCGAGATCGAGGCCGACGCACGCCGCCGGTTCGCCGAGTGGGACGCGGCCCTGGACAAGGTCCTCGACGCGTACTTCGACGACGGCGCCGAGGAGCCCGTCCAGGAGGACGAGGCCGAGGACCGGGCGGAGTCCGAGGACAAGGCCGAGGCCGCCGACCGCGCCTGACCGGGGGCCGGCTCCCCGGCGATCACCGGTTCTGCGTGCGGCCGGCCGTCCCCGCCAGGGGAATCGGCCACCCTGCCACGCAGAACCGGTGAAGATCCCGCACGCCCTCTTGCCGGACCGGCACCCGTCCGCTTTCTTGACCCCATGGCGGACACCACGGGAAACACCCAGGACATCGGCGCGATGGACGGCCCCGGCCCGCAGCCGCGCCGGTCCAGTTGGCGCTACATCGGCCCCGGCATCGTCGTCGCCGCGACCGGCGTGGGCGCCGGGGACCTCGTTGCCACCCTCATCGCCGGCAGCAACTTCGGCTACACCCTCCTGTGGGCGGCCGTCGTCGGCTGCCTGGTGAAGATTTCGCTCGCGGAGGCGTGCGGCCGGTGGCACCTGTCCACCGGCCGCACCCTGTTCGACGGCTGGGCCAGCCTCGGCCCGTGGACCACCTGGTTCTTCGCCGTCTACGCCGTCATCTGGGGCTTCGTCTACGGCGCCGCCGCGATGTCGTCCAGCGCCCTGCCGCTCCAGGCGCTGTTCCCGAGTGTGATGGACCTCGAGTACTGGGGCATCGCCTGCGGCCTGGTGGGCCTGGTCTTCGTCTGGTTCAACAAGTACGCGGTGTTCGAGAAGGTCATGACCGTCCTGGTGGGCGTCATGTTCGTGGTCACCGTGTACCTGGCGTTCCGCGTCACCCCGAACCTGGGCGACGCCTTCGCCGGCCTCCTCCCCGTGCTGCCCGACGAGGAGGACTCCATCCTCAACACCCTCGGCCTGATCGGCGGCGTCGGCGGCACCATCACGCTGGCCGCCTACGGCTACTGGGTCAACGCCAAGGGCTGGACCAGCAGCGGCTGGATGAAGGTCATGCGGCTGGACAACCGGGTCGCCTACATCACCACCGGCATCTTCGTCGTCGCGATGCTCTTCGTCGGCGCGGAGCTGCTGCACTCGGCGAACATCGCCATCTCCGGCGGCGACCAGGGCCTCATCCAGCTCGGTGACATCCTGGAGGACCGGTACGGGAAGACCACCGGCGTCCTGTTCCTGGTCGGCTTCTTCGCCGCCTCCTTCACCTCCCTGATCGGCGTCTGGCACGGCGTGAGCCTGATGTTCGCCGACTTCCTCGCCCGGCAGCGCGGCGAGCGGCAGGCGCGCGCCGACGAGCTGGCCTCCGGCCGCCGGGAACGCTCCTGGACCTTCCGCGCGTACCTGCTGTGGCTGACGTTCCCGCCGATGGTCCTGCTGTTCCAGGACGAGCCGTTCCGCCTGATCATCATCTACGGCGTCCTCGGCGCGGCGTTCATGCCGTTCCTGGCGCTGACCCTGCTGTGGCTCCTGAACTCCTCCCGCACGCCGCGCGAGTGGCGCAACGGCTACCTCAGCAACGGCATGCTGACGGTCGCGGGCCTGCTGTTCCTGGTCCTGGCGGTCAAGCAGATCTGGGACCAGCCGTGGTCGGAGTTCTTCTGATCCGCGGTTGGATCCGTCTCACGCCCCCGCGTCCCACTCCGTGCTCAGCGCGATCTCCCGCAGCTGCGCCAGGGTGAGCGCGGGGGTGTCGCGCGTGGCGTCCGCGTTCTGGTCGGGCGTGTTGAAGGCGCTGATCACGACGCGCAGGCCGTCGGGGCGCAGGGTGTCCGCGGTCCACATGACGACGTTCTTGCCGCCCTTCTCCCCGGGCGACTCCCGGGTGACGACCAGCCTGCCGTCGGGCAGCTTCTCGGCGTCCTTGAACAGTTCGCCGGCCACGTCCGACATACCCGGCTGCACATTGATCTGGACGAGGCTCCCGCCCTTGCCGTCGTCGACGACGAGGTAGGCGTAGTCGCCGCCCGGGCCGCTCCGGCCGGTCACCTTCAGGTTCTCGGGCAGCAGACCCATCAGCGTCTTGGCGATCGCCCCGGACCGCCTGCCCTCCGGAGACGCCTCGCCGGTCGCGGACGGCTTCGGGCTCTGCGGCATGGCGGCGGCGACCCGCTTCCACACGTCGGCGGTGACGACCTCCTTCAGCTGCTCGACGGAGAGCGGGGGCCGCGGACGGGACACCGGCGCGTCCTTCTGCGCGGGCGCGTTCCACTCGCTCAGGGACACGTGCACCCCGTCGGGCGTGACCAGTTCGGCGTTCCACCACTTGGTGTCCACCCGCCGGTCCGGGTACTCGTAGCCGCGGAGCAGCATCAGCCGGGAGCCGTCCGGCTGCGTGGCGCTGGTGCAGTCGTCGTAGCCGACGGTCTTCTTGTCCGGGCACGTCGTCCACTGGGCGGCCTGCTCGCCCCCGGGATCCATCCGGTCGACGCTCAGCCCGAGTGCCGCCGCGCCCTGGCCGTCGTCGAACACCAGACGCGCGTACGGGGGCATCGTCGACTCCGTGCCCTGGGCCGCCTCCTCGCTGTACGTGCCCTGCGGCAGCAGTTCCTTGAGCGAGCGCAGCATGTCGTCGCTCGTGAAGGTCTCGGCGGGTGAGGGGCTCGCCGCCGACGGACCCGCGGTGGAGGCGGGGCCGGCCGCCGCGGAGGTCCGCCGGGGGTCGTGCACGTCGGTCGGCAGGAGCAGCGTCGCGCCCACGCCGACCAGGGCGACCCCGGTCATCCCGCCCAGCACGGCCGTGCGCCGCAGCAGCTGCTTCCGCCGCCCGCGCACCTGACCCTGTCCGACGAGGGCGGCCGGGTCGTCCGTGCGGAAGCTGTGGCCGGTGTCGCGCAGGGCTGCGGCGAACCGGCTCTCGAAGGGGTCCTCGTGCTGGTTCTCGGGCATGACGAACCCACCTTTCTGAGGGTGTGAGCGTATGAGGTCGATGAAGGGGCCGGGCGGCCGGTGTCAGGGGCGGGAGAACTCGTGGAGGTCCTCGCCCAGCAGCTCCCGCAGCCGGCCGAGCGCGCGGACGCAGCGGGTGCGCACGGCCGCCGAGCTGACGTTCAGCACGTCGGCGGTCTGCTCCACCGAGCGGTCCTCCCAGTAGCGCAGGACGACGACGGCGCGGTCCTTCGCGGGCAGCCGGGCGAGCGCGGCCATCAGCGTCAGCCGCAGCGGCGCGTCGCCGTCGGCGGTGCCCGGCAGGTCGGGGAACGTGTCGGTCGCCCGCTCCCGGCTGCTGCGCAGCCGCCGGTGGGCGAGGAAGGTCCGGGTGAGCACGGTCTGCGCGTACGCGGCCGGGTTCTCCGCCCGGGAGACGCGCCCCCAGCGGACGTACAGCCGGCCGAAGGTCTCCTGCACGAGGTCCTCGGCGAGATGTGTGTCCCCGGCGGTGAGCAGGCACGCGGACCGGTACAGGTGTCCCGCCCGCGCGGAGGCGAACTCCGCGTAGTCCGCGCCGCGCCGCTGTCTCATCCGTCGTCCCCCGTCATGCTCCCCGAACCGCTTTCACCTCATTGATGCGGTGGGCCCGGAGAAATGTTTCATGTGGCGGCGGACACAACGCGGACCGCCCCTGTCCGGTGAGCCGGACAGGGGCGGTCGGGTTGCACGAACCTGCCGGGGTTACGGCAGCGCGTGGACGTGCGGCCCCACCGCGTTGGACCAGGCGTTGCCCGCCGTCGCGTCCCAGTTGGTGGACCAGGTCATCGCGCCGCGCAGGGCCGGGTAGGTCTTCGACGGCTTGAAGGAGCCGCAGTTGGTGCCGCGGGTCAGGCAGTCCAGGGCGGCGTTCACCACGGACGGCGCCACGTAGCCGCTGCCCGCGCCCCGGGTGGAGGCCGGCAGGCCGAGGCCCACCTGCGACGGGTCGAGGCCGCCCTCCAGCTGGATGCAGGCCAGCGCGGTGAGGAAGTCCACCGAGCCCTGGCTGTAGACCTTGCCGTCGCAGCCGAGCATGGAACCGCTGTTGTAGTACTGCATGTTGACGACCGTGAGGATGTCCTTCACGTTGAGCGCGGTCTGGAAGTAGGAGTTGGACGTCGACTGCATGTCGATGGTCTGCGGCGCCATCGTCAGGATCATCGACGGGCCCGCCTTCGCGGACAGCGACCGCAGCGCCTGCGTCATGTACGTCGCGTTGAGGCCGTTCTCCAGGTCGATGTCGACGCCGTCGAAGCCGTACTCCTGCATCAGCGCGTACACCGAGTTGGCGAAGTTGGCGGCGGAGGCGGAGTCGTTGACCGCGACGGTGCCCTTCTCGCCGCCCACCGAGATGATGACCTTCTTGCCGGCCGCCTGCTTGGCGCGGACGTCCGCCTTGAACTGGTCGACGGTGTAGCCGTTCAGGCCCGCCGAGTCCAGGTTGAAGGTGACGGCGCCCGGAGTGCCGGTGGCGTCGGCGAAGGCGACCGCGATGATGTCGTACTGGGCGGGGACGTCGGAGATCCTCTGCACGGCCGCGCCGTTGTCGAAGTTCTGCCAGTAGCCGGTCACCGCGTGCCGGGGCAGGTCACCGCCCCCGCCGCCGTTCTCCCGCGTCCGCACGGACACCGCCGCCGACTTGGCGGACTCGCCCGCCGCGTTGGTCGCGGCGACCTGGAAGCTGTAGGACGTGGACGCCGCGAGCCCGGTCACGGTCGCCGAGGTGCCGGTCACGGCGGTCGCCCGGGTGCCGTCGCGGTAGACGGTGTAGCCGGTCGCGCCGGACACCGCGTTCCACGTCAGCGTCACCGAGCTCGCCGTCGTGCCGGAGACGGTCAGCCCGCCCGGGGTGGCCGGGACCGTCGGCTCCGGGTCACCTCCGTCGCCCCCGTCGGGGCCGAGGACGGACAGGTCGTCCACGTAGTAGGGCTGCTGGCCGTACCAGCCGTGGGTGTAGACCGTCACCGACGTGGTGTTCGAGCCGGTGGAGAAGCCGGTCGACAGCTGCTTCCAGGAGGAGGAGTCCGGCGTCCAGGTGGACACGTCCGTGGTGCCGGTGCCGGTCACGCCCAGGTAGGCGTACCCGCCCTGCACCCAAGCGCTCAGCCGGTACGTCGAGTTGGGGCGGACGGCGACCGTCTGGGAACAGCGGGCGTTGTCCTGGCCGGCGGGCGTGGCCTTCAGCGCCGCCGAGCCGCCGTGCACGGGGGAGGAGACGACGGCGCCGCTGTTCGCGGAGCACGTCCAGCCGCTCAGGCCCGACTCGAACCCGGCGTTCTTCGCGTTGTTGACGTCGGCCGCGGTCGCCTGGCCCGCGCCGGCGAGGGGAAGGGCGAGGGCCAGGGCGGAGACGAGTGCGGCCGCCCAGGGGCGTCTGCCGCGTCCGGGCGTACGGGATACGCGGTCCACTTGGGGCCTCCGGTGGGGGAGTTGGGGAGGGAAGCGACGGTGGCCACCGTTGATGCGTCACACCGTGGTCCAGACCAATCCGCTTGTCAATAGGTCCAGACCGGAAACGGCGGCGCCCGCGCGCGAGTAGGGCGACGGACGGGTGGGAAGCGTGGCCCGGAGGGACGAGGCGGGTCCGGCGTCAAGCCGGGTGCACGAAACCCACACGGTCGGTGCCGTATCGAGACCGGCGAGATGATCGACCTGCCCCGATTTGACGCGTTGTGAGTACCAGATGTTGCTGTCCGGCTGTCCAAAGGCTGTTCTCCGGTCACAGACCCGCGGATACAGTGCTGAGGTAGTCACGCAGTGAAGTCACGAGGGTGCACCGGAGTAACGCCCGGTGGGCCGACGGGCATGGGGAGAACGGGGAGCCGCGCGTGCCAACTGCCATTGCCGTGACCGGCGCCGACATGGCGCTGCCGGCGCACGACGAACGCACCCTGCCCGCCGTCGTGCTGCGCGACGTCGACACCCGCCCGCTCGACCACGTGCTGACCGAACTCCAGGCCGTCGTCGAGGCGCACGGCCATGTCGTCGTCGTGTGCTCCCCGGCCACCCCCGCCCCCGTCCTGCGGCGCCTCCACACCCTGCGCTCCCTGCTGGAGAGCGACCGGATAGCCCTGTTCCGCCCCGACCTGCCGCCGCTCGCCGTGGCCGTACTGGCCCGCCAGCTGCGGCAGCTCGCCTCCTGCGACATCGGCCCCGGCGTCCTCGCCTCGGCCGGCCGCCTCCTCACCCACTACCTGCACGCCGGGGCGCTGCTGGGCTCCGTCGCCCGCCTCGACCGGATCCCCGTCGACCTCAAGCAGCACGCCAAGTCCTGGCTCCCCGGCAGCCAGTTCGCCGTCCTCGCCCACCCGCAGCCGCAGCTCGTCCGCCTCGGCCCCGACGCCGTGCTCGACGGACCCGAGTTCGGCACCTGGATGCTCGTCGCCCGCGGCCAGCTCCCCTCCGACTGGGTCACCACCACCCTCGCGCCCGCCTGGCGGGTGCAGGGCCTGCGCGAGGCCCAGCTGCCCGCGGAGTCCGGGCGCTGGTGGGGCACCGGCAAGGTCGTCGAGTTCTGCACCTTCCTGCCCGACCTGTCCGTGCTCTACCAACTGGTCACGTCCGTACGGCGCGGCACCTGCCACTGGTGCGGCATCGACGTCATCGGCGACCGCTGCGTGTTCTGCTCGGCCACCCCGCCCGCCCCCGAGGCCAGACCGGCCCTCACCCGACGCACCTGACCCGTCCGCCCACCGCACGAGCCCGCACCGTCCCGCTCGACCGCCACCCCCAACGAGGTTGCACGGTTCATGAACTCCCGTCAGCGCCGCGGCGTCATACTCATCCTCCTGTCGGTCCTGTGCGCCCTCGGCGCGTTCGCCGGCGTGCTCTCCGTCATCAACGACGTGCGCTCCAAGGTCGGCCCCGAGGTCGCCGCCTACCGGCTGAAGACCGACATCGCGCCCTACACCACGCTCGGCGCCGGCCAGTTCGAGCGGATCGAGATGCCCGAGCGCTGGCTGTCGGAGAACGCCGTCACCGACCTCGACGACCTCCGCGGCAAGATCGCCGTCACCACCCTGCGCAAGGGCTCGCTGCTCCAGACCGACATGATCGTGGACCGGCCCGCCCTCCAGCCGGGGCAGCAGGAGGTCGCCATCATGATCGACGCGGCCACCGGCGTCGCCGGAAAGATCACCCCCGGCTCCACGGTCAACGTGTACGCCACCTTCGAGGGACAGCGCGAGGGCGACCCCGACCAGTCGAAGATCATCGTCACCGGCGCCAAGGTCCTCGACGTCGGCCGGCTCACCGCCCTCCAGCCCGACGAGGACGACCGCCGCGGGCCCGCCGACGCCGTCCCCATCACCTTCGCGCTGTCCACCCTCGACGCCCAGCGCATCACCTACGCCGAGTCGTTCGCCCAGCGGGTGCGGCTCGCGCTGGTCGGCCCCGGGGGCGACACGGGCGTCCCCGAGAAGGACCGGACGTACGAACTCGCGCAGGACAAGTGAGAGGCCCGCATGTCCACCAGGATCCTCCCGGCAGTCGGTGACGCGGACGCGGCCCGGTCCCTCACCACCCTGATCGGCCAGCTCCCCGACGTGGAGCCGCTCGCCCCGGTGACCGACTCCACGCAGCTCGTCGACACCCTCTCCCGGCTGGCCGCCGAGTCCCTCGACGAACTGCCCGAGGTGGTCGTCGTCCACGAGCGGATCGGCCCCGTCCCCGCGCTGGAACTGATCCGCGAGGTCGCCCTGCGCTTCCCGTCCGTCGGCGTCGTCCTCGTCACCTCCGACGCGAGCCCCGGCCTCTTCCAGGCCGCCATGGACCACGGCGCCCGCGGCCTGGCCGCCCTCCCGCTGAGCTACGAGGAACTCGCCAGCCGGGTCCAGGCGGTCGCCCAGTGGTCGGCCGGCGTACGGCGCCACCTGGGCGCCGGCGGCGACCCGGTCCCCGGCGCCGGCGGCACCGTCGTCACCGTCAGCGGCTCCAAGGGCGGCGTCGGCGCCACCCTCACCGCCGTGCAGCTCGCGCTCGCCGCCCAGACCTCCGGACGCTCCACCGCCCTGGTCGACATGGACCTCCAGACCGGGGACGTCGCCTCCTACCTGGACGTCCAGTTCCGCCGCTCCGTCGTCGACCTCGCCGCGATCAACGACATCTCCCCGCGCGTCCTCGCCGACGCCGTCTTCCGCCACGACAGCGGACTCGCCCTGCTCCTCGCCCCCGCCGAGGGGGAACGCGGCGAGGAGGTCACCGACCGGGCCGCCCGCCACATCGTCGGCGCCCTGCGCTCCCGCTACGAGGTCGTCGTCATCGACTGCGGCGCCCAGCTCGGCGGCGCCGGCGCGGCGGCCGTGGAGACGGCCGACCGGGCCCTGCTGGTCACCACCCCCGACGTCATCGCCGTACGAGGAGCCAAGCGGACCGTGCGGATGTGGGACCGGCTGCAGATCCGCAAGGCGGAGGAGACCACGGTCGTCGTCAACCGGCACACCCGGTCCACGGAGATCCAGCCGCCGCTCATCGCGCGCATCACCGGCACCGCGGTCGCCGCCACCACGATCCCCGCCCACTTCAAGGAGCTCCAGGGCGTGGTGGACGCCGGGCGCGTGCACGAACTGGAGGCGAAGAGCACCGTGAAACAGGCGATGTGGGCGCTGGCCGGCGAACTCGGGCTGATGCAGGCCGCGCAGACGAGCCACCGGGGCGGACGGCTGCGCGGCGACCGGGGCGCGGTCAGCTTGCGGCGGCGCAGGGACGGTACAGGATGAACGGCGGCAGGCGTTCGAGGGCTTCGGGGCCGTACCGCGACCGGGGGCAGGTCACCGTCGAGTTCCTCGGCATGACCCCGACGATCCTCGTCACGCTGGTCGTGCTGTGGCAGCTCGTGCTGGTCGGCTACACCTTCACCCTCGCCGGGAACGCCGCCGACGAGGCCGCCCGCGCCGGGACCGCCGCCTCCCCCGGCGCACGCCAGGGCGCCTGCCAGGCCGCCGGCACGGACAAACTGTCCGGCGCCTGGGGCACCGGCGCCACGGTGACCTGCGCGACGGGCGGCGGCATGGTCACCGCCGACGTGAGAATCAGGGTGCCGATCCTCTTCCCCGGCACCCTCTCCTTCCCGTTCGACGTGACCGGTCACGCGGGCGCGGTCGAGGAGGAGACGGACTGACATGGCGTACGGACGTGGTGTGTCCTACCGGCCGGGCGGTCGCCGCCGTGACCGCGGGCAGGTGGCGATCGAGTACCTGGGATTCCTGCCGATCCTGCTGATCGTCGCGATGGCCGGGGTGCAGCTCGGCCTGATCGCCTACACCGCCCAGCAGGCCGGCACCGCCGCCCGCGCCGGCGCCCGCAGCGCCTCCCTGGACCGGGGCGCCCAGGCCGCCTGCACGGCCGCCGTCAGCTCCTGGCTGGCCGACGGCACCTCCTGCGGCACGTCGGGGGGCGGCGACGAGGTCACCGTCACCGCCCGGGTCGACATCCCGTCGATCGTGCCCGGCTGGGACTTCGGCTCGGCGGGGAGGAGCGCCACGATGCCCGTCGACCACTGACACCGCACGGCGAGGAACACCAGGACGACCAGGGCCATGACGACCGGACGAGCACGACGAGGAACACCGGGACGACGAGGGCCATGACGACCGGACGAGCACGGCGAGGAACACCGGGACGACGAGGGCCATGACGACCGGACGAGCACGGCGAGGAACACCGGGACGACGAGGGCCACGACGACCGGACGAGCACGACGAGGAACACCGGGACGACGAGGGCCACGACGACCGGACGAGCACGACGAGGAACACCGGGACGACGAGGGCCACGACGACCGGACGAGCACGACGAGGAACACCGGCACCACGAGGAGCGAGCCACTCATGAGCCTGCGGGCACGCATCAACTCCCCCGAGGAGAGGACCGGGCGGGGCGAGGACGGCCATCTCGTCGCGTCCTACCGCGCCAAGCTCCTGGAGGAGATCGACCTCGCGGAGATGAGCGCGCTGTCCCCGGCCGAGCGCCGGGCCCGGCTTGAACGCGTCCTCGGCCACATCATCAGCCGCGAAGGTCCCGTCCTGTCGACGGTGGAACGCGCCCAGCTCATCCGCCGCGTCGTCGACGAGGCCCTCGGCCTCGGCATCCTCGAACCGCTGCTGGAGGACGCCTCCGTCACCGAGATCATGGTCAACGGCCCGGACGCCGTCTTCGTCGAGCGGGGCGGCCGGGTGGAGCAGCTGCCGCTGCGGTTCGCGTCCCACGACCAGCTGATGCAGACGATCGAGCGCATCGTCTCCACCGTGAACCGCCGCGTCGACGAGTCCAACCCCATGGTCGACGCCCGCCTCCCCTCCGGGGAGCGCGTCAACGTCATCATCCCCCCGCTGTCCCTGACCGGCGCGGTCCTCACCATCCGCCGCTTCCCGCGCTCCTTCACCCTCCAGGAGCTGATCGGCCTCGGCTCGCTCGACGAGCCCATGCTGTATCTGCTGGCCGGACTGGTGCAGGCCCGCTTCAACATCATCGTCTCCGGCGCCACCGGCACCGGTAAGACCACCCTCCTCAACGCCCTGTCCGGGCTGATCCCCGAGGGCGAACGCATCATCACCATCGAGGACTCCGCCGAGCTCCAGCTCCAGCAGCCGCACGTCATCCGCCTGGAGTCCCGCCCGCCCAACGTCGAGGGCAAGGGCCGCGTCACCATCCGCGACCTGGTCCGCAACTCCCTCCGTATGCGGCCCGACCGCATCGTCGTCGGTGAGGTCCGCGGCGGCGAGTCCCTCGACATGCTCCAGGCGATGTCCACCGGCCACGACGGCTCCCTCGCCACCGTCCACGCCAACAGCGCCGAGGACGCCCTCACCCGGCTGCAGACCCTCGCCTCCATGTCCGACGTGGAGATCCCCTTCGTCGCCCTGCACGACCAGATCAACAGCGCCGTCGACGTGATCGTGCAGCTCACCCGGTTCGCCGACGGCGCCCGCCGCATCACCGAGATCGCCCTGCTGGAGAGCCACGGCGGGGAGCCGTACCGGCTGGCCACGGTCGCCCGCTTCGACGCCCTCCCGATGACCCCCGACGGCGGCGTCCACGGCTCGTACGTGCACCACCCCGTGCCCCGGCGGACCGCCGACCGCCTCTACATGGCCGGCCAGACCGTCCCGCAGGCGTTCGGCATCGCCCACTCCACCGACCAGCTCGCCACCCGAGAAGCCAGGTAGGTACCGCCCCCATGGAGCTGCAGAACCTGATCACGCTGACCACCGGCCTCACCCTGCTGACCTGCGTCCTCGCGGTCACCGGCGTGCACGTCCACGCGGCCGGGCGGGCGCAGCGGCAGGCGCTGGTGGACCGGTTGACGGCCACCGGGGAGCTCCCGTCCGCCGGCCGCAGGCGCCGTTTCCCCACCCTGGACCGCCGGCTGCGCCGCACCCGTCTGGGCCGCAAGCTGGAGCTGCGTCTGCTCGCGACCGGCCTGGACGTGACGCCCGGTGAGTTCTTCGTGGCCATGCTGGCCGTCGTCGCCGGACTGTGGATGGCCGGGCAGGCGACCCTCGCACCGTTCTTCGGCCCGATCGCGGGACTGCTCGGCGTGTGGGCGGCCCTCCAGTTCCTCGACTGGCAGCGGCAGAAGCGCATCGAACGGTTCATCAACCAGCTCCCCGAACTGGCCCGCATCCTCGCCAACGCCACCCAGGCGGGCCTCGCCCTGCGCACCGCGATCGGCATCGCCGCGGAGGAGCTGGAGGCCCCGGCCGGCGAGGAACTCGCCAAGGTGGCCAACCAGCTGGCGATGGGCGCCTCCATGGAGGACGCCCTCGGCGAACTCTCCGACCGGCTCCCCTCCCGCGAACTCGTCGTCCTCGTCACCACACTCGTGCTGGCCAACCGGGCGGGCGGCCAGGTGGTGAGCGCCCTGCG
The DNA here is from genome assembly GCA_014655195.1 of Streptomyces cellulosae. Lineage (GTDB taxonomy): Bacteria > Actinomycetota > Actinomycetes > Streptomycetales > Streptomycetaceae > Streptomyces > Streptomyces cellulosae. The sequence continues at coordinate 13,940 of BNBH01000033.1, forward strand.
CAACCTCACCGAGACGCTGGAGGAACGCAAGGAGACCCGGCGCGAGGTCCGCACCCAGCTTTCCCAGGTCAGCATGACCTCGTACGCCGTGCCGGTCCTCGGCGTCGGCTCGCTGTTCCTGATGAACGGGGTGAAGGACGGCGCCCTGGAGCGCATGACCGGCTCGACGGCCGGACAGATGGCGGTCCTCGTCGCCTTCGGCCTCTACGCCGTCGGGTTCCTGCTCATCCGCCGCCTGTCCCGCATCGACGTCTGAACCGGGGAAGGGGACGACGACATGGCACTCCTGCTCGCCGCGCTCATGGCCCTCGCCGTGTGCGGCATCTTCGCCGGCATCCGCATGTACCGGGCGGAGGCGAAACTCCCCGGCGACCTGATGCTCGCCCTGGAGGTCGGCTCCACCCGCACCGGCGCGGTCGACTCCCTCATCGACCGCATGGGCATGCGCTACGCCCCCGCCGTGCTGCGCCTCATGGGACCGGCGCTGGTCGCCAAGTACCGCCGCAAGATCGACCTCGCCGGCAACCCCGGCGGCCTCACCATCCACCGCTACGCCGCCCGCCGCGCCGTCTACGGCGCCCTCGGCGGCTTCGGCTGCCTGGTGTTCCTGCTGCGCGGCCAGCTGTTCGTGGCGCTGCTGCTGCTCGCGTTCGGAGCGTTCTGGACGGAGGTCGGCATCTGGTCGGCGATCCGCGTCCGCAAGGACGTCATCGAGCGGACCCTGCCCGACTTCCTCGACGTCCTCGCCGTCGTGGTCAGCGCGGGCCTCGGCTTCCGCCAGGCCCTGGAACGCGTCTCCTCCCAGTACGAGGGCCCCTGGGCGGACGAACTGCGCATCACCCTGCGCCAGATGGACCTCGGCATGAGCCGCAGGCAGGCCTTCGCCGAACTGCGCCGCCGCAACGACTCCGAACAGGTGGCCATGTTCGTCACCGCCCTCCAGCAGGGCGAGGAGCTGGGCGCGCCCATCGTCGACACACTGGTGGCGCTGGCGAAGGACATGCGCCGCACCGACGCGCAGAACGCCCGCCGCAAGGCGGCCCGCGCGGTGCCCAAGGCGACCTTGATGATCACCACGTTCATGGTCCCGGCCACGATGATCCTCCTCGGCGCCGGCCTGATCCTCGGCTCCGGCACCGACTTCGGCTCGCTCACGGGCGAGTGAGGGGAGGCGGAGCGCGATGACGACCACGCGGACACGGAGGGGGCGGGCGTGGCGGAGGCGGCGCGGCCCGGCCGCCCGGTGGCGGGCGGGGGCGGGACCGGGCGTGCCGGCCGCGCCGATCGGGCCGGTCGCGGCGTGTGCGCGGACGCCGCAGGGGCTGACGGGTGGTGCGACGCGTGGGGCTCGGGCATCGGAGGAGCCGCCCGCTTCCCCGGTTCCGGACACCCGGCTCCAGGTGAACGCCCTCCAGGCGCTGTGCCGCCAAGCCTTCGGCTTCCGGCTCGCGATGATCGCCGTGGCCGCCCCGTCCGCCCTCCTCAACGCGGGCCCCGGCTGGGGCGTACGCCTGGTCGGCATCGCGGTCGTCGTCACCTTCATGGTGTCGTACGCGCTCTTCCGCGACTGGGAGCGCTTCGGCCCCCTCCTCCTGCGCCACCCCACGCTCCTCGCGGCGGACACCCTCTTCGGCGCCCTGCTGCTGGTCTCCGCCGGCCCCGACACCACCCTCGCCTACGTCAGCGTCTGCACACCGCTGCTCGCGGGCCTCATCTACGGCTGGCGGGGCGCGGCCGTCTTCGCCTCGCTCCAGGGCGTGATCCTGCTGCTCGTCCACGCCACGCTCGACAACCCGCACACCGAACCCGCCGAGACGCTGATCCTGCCCGGCCTGTGCGTGATCGCGGGGGCGGTCGGCTCCAGCCTGCGCAAGCTGATGCTCCACCTCGGCGAGGCGACCCGCGCCCTGGCCGCGGTACGCGCCCGCCTGGCGGTCACGGAGGCGGTCGACGCCGAACGGGCGCGCCTCGCACGGGAGATGCACGACTCGGTGGCGAAGACGCTGCACGGGGTCGCGCTCGCGGCGGACGGCCTGGCCTCCTCGGCGGGGGCCGCCCGCATGGACCCGGCCCTGGTGAAACGCCAGGCGGAACTGGTGGCACGGTCCGCGCGGCGAGCGGCCGCGGAGTCACGGGAACTGCTGACGGACCTGCGGAGGGAGGGGGAGCCGGGGCGTTCGGTGGACGTGGTGACCGAGGTGGCGTGCGCGGTACGGGAGTTCAGGGCGCGGAGTGGGGCGCCGGTGACGTACATGAGGACGGGGGAGGGGAGCACTCCGTGGATCCCGCGGGCGGCGGCGCGCCAGCTTCTGTCCATCACGGAGGAGGCGATGGAGAACGCCCATCGTCACGCGCGGGCGAGGAGGGTGGAGGTACGGGCGGGTGTTGAGGGCGACGTCCTGACGGTCGTCGTGCGCGACGACGGCAGGGGCCTGCCCGGCGCCCCGGACCTGGACGGCCTGCGCCGCGCGGGCCACTTCGGCCTGGTGGGCATGGTGGAGCGGGCGGCGTCGGTCGGGGCGCGGCTCAGCTTCGGGCGGGGTGAACGGGGGCGGGGGACGCAGGTGCGGGTGGAGTGGCCGCTCGTGTCGGGTAGGGCGGAGGTGCGCCATGAGGGATGAACGGAACCCGTTCGGGGAGATGCCGCCTCCCGACCCTGTGCGGGTGGTGGTGGCCGACGACAACCCGGTGGTCCGGGCGGGGCTGACGGCGCTCCTCTCCGGCCGCGAGGACCTGGAGGTCGTGGCGGAGGCGGCGGACGGCAAGGAGGCGTACGAGGCGACGCTGGCGCACACTCCGGACGTGGTGCTGCTGGACGTCCGTATGCCGGGGGTGGACGGCCTCACGGCCCTCCCGCACCTGGTGCCGCTGACGGCGGTGCTGATGCTGACGTACAGCGGGGAGTCGGACATCGTCCACGAGGCACTGCGCCGGGGCGCGAACGGGTACCTGGTCCACGGTGAGTTCACCTCGGACGAGCTGGTGACGGCGGTACGGGACGCGAGGCGGGGGAGGCCGCACTTGACGCCGACGGCGGCGGGGAGGTTGCTGGCGCAATTGAGGGGCGAGGGTGACGCAGATTCCGCTTTCGGTGGTGGTGCGAGGGGGAGTTGGCCGGATGCAGGACCTACTTCTACGAAAAACCTTTCGCAACTGCAACCAGATGTGGCACAGTCGGTGTCTGACAAGTCGGCGTACGGGCTGAGCGCGAGGGAGGCGGAGATCATGGAGCTCATCGCGTCCGGCATGAGCAACCAGCAGATCGCCGCCACCTGTTTCATCAGCGAGAAGACGGTCAAGAACCACATCAACCGCATCTTCGCGAAGCTGCACAGCACGAGCCGCGCCGAGGCCGCTGCGAAGTGGCGCGGCGAGGAGCGGAGTTCGGCCCAGGGCAGCGGGGGTGGCCGGTGGTGAGGCGCATGCCGTCGACGCGCTGGGCCCGCCTTTGGGCCCGGAAATGGGCCCCGGGACCCTTGAGGGGCCTGACCAACCCCTCGTACGGTGCCGAGGTCGACAGCGGCCCCGCGACCAAGGCCGCCAACGCGTCAGCCGGAGGGGAACACCATGGGCAACTGGATCAACACGACGGTCAGGTACCTCCAGTCCCACGCGTCCCGCCGCGACGACCGGGGGCAGACGGCGGTGGAGTACCTGGGGATCATCGCGGTGGTGGTGGCGATTGTGCTGGCGATCACGGGGACGGACATCGGGCAGACGATCTTCGACGCCATCACGTCGAAAATCGCGGAGGTCACCGGCATTTGATGCCTCCGCGCCACTCCGGCGACGCAGGGCAGGCTTTCCCCATCTACATCACGGTGGTGGGGGGCCTGCTCTTTCTCGCGTTCGCCTACCTTGCCGTCGGCCAGGCTGCGGCGAACCGGAACGGCGCGCAGACCGCCGCCGACGCGGCGGCACTTGCGGCTGCCCAGGAGCGACGGGACCAGCTGTCCGGGGCGTGGGTGGAGAACCTCCTCGACCCCGAAAAATGGCAGGACATCTTCGACGGCACGGCGGAGGGGCTGACACCATCCTGCTGGCGGGCCGAGCAGTTGGCTGCCAGCAACGATGCCACGGTCCTGAGTTGCACTGCGGACGGCCTCCTCAGCTACACGGTCGAGGTAGAGACGAACAAAACGGTCGGTGATTCCATCGTGCCCGGAACCGAGACGAAGAAGTCGCAGGCGACGGCTACCGCGGTCATCGAGCCACGATGCGGCTTCGAACTCCCCACTGCGGGAGAGGGCGAGGGTCCGGACGAGAAGGCTGAACTCCCCACGCTCAACTGCAAGGGCGGTGTCGACTGGGAGCTCGATCCGGAAGCGCCCGAGGACCTGCTGCCGAAGCCTGCAGATCTTTTCGACGTGCATCTGGCCGACTGACAAGCGAACGAGGACAAGGAAGCAGTGGCATGAGCATCCAGTGGACGAGGAAGGCCCGCAGAGGGGCGGTCGCCTTGACCGTCGCGGCCGGATTGGCCCTCGGAGTGGTCGGCTGCGGTGGCGGGGGAGACGACGACAAGAAGCCCGAGACCACTGCTTCCGCTCCACGGGAAAAAGACACCGACCCTAGCCCGCAGGAAGGCCAGTCGGATGAACCACTGGCCGAGCTGCGCGGCTCGGAGGGTCTGATGCTCGCCATCACCTCCGCCCAGCGGGACGCGGGCGGATTCGTGACCGTCAACGGCACGCTGAAGAACGACGGGGCCAAGAGCACCGTCGTTCCGTCGGCCTTGAGCGGCAACGAGACCGAAATCCTTCGCAACGGTCGGTCGCTCGGCGGGGCGACGCTCGTCGACTCGAAGGGGAAGAAGCGCTACTACGTGCTGCGTGACACCGATGGGCGGCCGTTGACCACCAGCGGGTTGTCCACCATCAAGGCGGGGGAGAGCTTCGCCGTCTTCATGCAGTTCCCTGCGCCGCCGCCGGAGACGACCGAAGTCACCTTCCAGCTGCCGACATTCGCCAGCGGCACCATCCAGATTTCTGGGTGAGGCGAAGGATGACACACACCCGTCTCTTTCTGATCGGCACGCTGGCAACCCTGCTGGCCGCCGGGCCGGCCGTGGCCCGCGCCGACGACGGACCGAGCGTCCCCCCGGGCACCGAAGCCACTGCCACTGCCCCGGTGGAACTCGATCCGAACGACCCGGACCTCAAGCTGCCGGAGGGAGCCACCCTCGCGGAGCCCAAGGTGCTGGACATCAAGTCCGTCGTCGAGGACCAGAGCGGGGACGAGCGCCGCGAGGACACGAACACGAACGTGACGTTCGCCCTGCAGGCGGAGGTCCTGTTCGGCAAGGACAGCGCCAAGATCTCCGCACAGGCGAGGGCCCGCATCTCCGTCATCGCGAATGAGATCAAGACGCAGAACGCGACCCGCATCCGCGTCTTCGGCTTCACGGACAACCTCGGCTCGTCCGCGCACGGCGACGTGCTGTCCCGCAAACGGGCCAACGCGGTGCACGGCATCCTCGAGCAGGAGCTGAGCGACGCGAACATCACGTACGAGGTGCGCGGTTACGGCGAGGACTACCCGATCGCCGACAACTCGACGGAGGAGGGGCGGAAGAAGAACAGGCGGGTGGAGATCTCGTTCCCGCGCGGGGAGAACTGACCGGCCTCAGCGGAGCTCACGCACCTCCACGACCGCCCCCACGCGGAGCCCCCACCCCTCCATGGCCCCGGCCTCGGCCTCGATGACATGCCGTGCGCGGACGCGCGGCCGTCCGAGCCGTCCGGGCGGCATGGTGCGCACGGCGAGGACGCGGAGTCGGCGGTCCAGGTAGGCGACGTCGATGGGCATGCGCATACGGAAGGTGTGGATGCTGTTGGCGGGCGAGAGCAGCAGGGCGCCTTCGAGGCTCTCCCGCCCGAGCAGTCCGCGCGTCCGTGCCCGATAGGACGCCGCGATCTCGAGCGGCACCCGCGCGCTGACACCTCCGTCAGGCCTCCGCACGACCAACTCCCCACGCCCGTCCCGCCACCGCACGCCCGCGCCTCCCCTCACCCCGGCGAAGGTACCCTGCGCCCCTCGATAACGTGACCCCACCAAAGCGACGCCTCGCCCCACCTGGAGCCTCTTTGAACCGCCGCCCCGCCCTCCTCACAACAATCGCCGTGACCACGGCCCTGACCTTGACCGCGTGCGGCAGCGAGGAGCCCGACACAGCGGCGAAGGACAGCGACAAGGCCAAGGGAACCAAGGCATCAGCGTCATCGTCGCCCTCGACATCGGCCGGTCGCCCGAAGATCGAGCTGCCGGCTGACCTCAAGCTGACCTTCGAGGGCGGCGAGACGGGGGACCCCGTCAAGGATGCGATTCTCACGGACAACGCGGAACGCATGCGGGCCGTCGACGCCGCGATCACCGGGACCGACCTCGAGGGCAAGGCGCTCGCCTTCTACAACACGGGCAAGGCACTGAAAGCCGCCCAGGACTGGGTCGCCCAGTTCGAGGAGGCCGGGGCCACCATCACCGGTGAGGCCCGCTATTACGAGCGCGAGGTGACGCTGAAGGGCGAGGACTCGGCGACCCTGACCTTCTGCGCGGACGAAAGCAAGGGTTTCAGCAAGGACAAGAAGACCAACGAGATCCACAAGACGCCGGTCACCAAGAACAGCTACGTGGTGTACAACACGAGGCTCGACAAGAACGCCGACGGCGTCTGGCAGACGTCTCAGATCATCTCGAACAGGGGAGCGGCTCAGTGCCAGCCGTAGTTCACGTGACCCGCGACAACAACCGGGAGCTTCCTTGAACCGCCGCCCCGTCCTGCTCACAGCACTGACACTGACCGCGACCCTCGCCCTTGCCGCATGCGGCAGCGAGGACACCGACGTCCCGACCAAGGGCAGCGACAAGGCGACAGGACCCACGGTGCCGACGCCGAACACGTCTGCCCCGGCATCGGACCCGCGCCCGGCCATCGAGCTGCCTGGCGACCTCTCCTACACCTTCGACTGGCCGAAGACCGGCGACAGGGAGAAGGACGCGGTCCTGGCCGACAGCGAGCAGTCCATCAAGGCGGTCGATCAGGCGATCGTGAACCAGAACGCCCTCGACAAGGCGTACCTCCACTACTACGAGGGCGAAGCCGCCGCCGAGACCCAGACGTTCGTGCAGAACTACGTGGATCACAAGGCCGGCATCACCGGCTCCTACCGCTTCTACGCACCTGAAGTGAGCGTCGAGAAGGACGGGACGGCGTCGCTCAGTTATTGCGAGGACCAGGGCAGGGCCTATGTGAAGTACCTCGAGACGGGTGAGATCAAGAAGACCGAGGTGACGGCCAAGAGCTACGTGATCTACCACACCTCGCTGAAAAGGGACGAGGACAGGGGTGTGTGGGTGATCCAGAAGATCGTTTCGCAGTCCGGGAGCGAGAAGTGCAGGCCCTGACGCGGCTTCGCGTCCCAATTCGGTATTAGCTGTGTTGCAGTTGACCCATTCGCTCTGGTGTCGCACTGCGCCCGCTGGATAGCGTTGGCCCGCTGATGTGACGCCTCGCCCCACCGGGAGCCGACTGTGAACCGCCGTCCCACCCTGCTCGCAGCGCTTGCGCTGACCGCCACCGCGGCCCTGACGCTGTCCGCGTGCGGAAGCGACGACGACTCTCCCGCGAAGGACAAGGACACGATCGCGGGAGCGGACACGGGAGGCAAGAAGTCGGCCTCGCCCACCACCTCCGCCCCGGCGTCGGACGACCGCCCGAAGATCGAGCTGCCCGGCGACCTCTCCTACACCTTCGACTGGCCGAAGACCGGAGACAAGGAGAAGGACGCGGTCCTGGCCGACAGCGAGCAGTCCATCAAGGCGGTGGACATGGCCATCGTCAACCAGGACCCCTTGGACAAGGCATACCTCTACTACTACGAGGGCGAAGCGGCCGCCAACACGGAAGACTTCATCAAGGCATACGTCGACGCGAAGGCACGGGTGACGGGGGCGTACAGCTACTACGACGCCGACGTACAGGTGAGTGGTCAGGATGCTGCGTCCCTCGTGTACTGCGAGGACCAGAGCAAGGCCTTCGACATGTACCTCAAGGACAAGAAGGTCAACAAAACACCTGTCACCAAGAACAGTTACGTGCTGTACAGCACGAAACTGCGCAAGAACGAAAAGGGCGTCTGGGTCGTCACCAAGCTGCTGTCTCAGAGGGGGAGTGACAAGTGCCAGCGTTGAGCCCGACGACGCGAGTTCTGACGACAACGGCCGTGATCGGAGCAGTGCTGCTGAGCGGTACGCCCGCCATGGCCGACAACGTGATCGGTGGTGGCTCGCAGAACCCACCGCCCAAGGTGTCGGGAGACGCCGGTCCCGACGGAACGCTGTCCGCCGGTGTCGTCGTGTTCGACCGGTCGAAGAACGGGTCGGGTCCGAAGGCCGGCCCCGTCACCTCCGCCACCACCTGGACCCCGCCCGCCTGCTACTACGCTCCGAAGTACACCCCGGAGCAGCTGCAGAAGCATCTGGAGCCGATCTGGGAGGCGGAGAGCACGGGGTACGAGTGGGATGCCGCGCAGCGCAAGCGGTATGTCGAGGGTGAGCCCTACAAGGACTTCAACAAGGAGAAGGCCGGCGAGGGCTACTGGTGGGACTCCTACGTCACGCCGGGCCGGATCGGGGATCCGGGGGCGCTCGACTGCGATGACCCCGTCTTCTGGGTGGACACCAACGACGACCCGCCCGCCGACATCCAGCAGGCCATCACTCCGGAGATGCTGGCGCAGCTCGCCTATGCCGAGATTCGCGTCCCCACGACCGAGGTGGACCTCGCTCCGGACGGGGAGACCAAGGTGAACCTGCCGACCTGGATGTGGCTGGACGGAGCGGACTTCAAGCCGGTCTCGGTCACGGCGTCCGTGCCGCTGCTCGGCATCCAGGCGACCACCACGGCCGTACCGGTGTCCGTGCGGATCGAGCCGGGCACCTCCGACGCGGAGACGTATCCGGCCTCCGGCGTCTGCGAGATCGACAACGGCCGTATCGGTGAGCCGTACGCCAAGGGCAAGGCGAACCGTACGCCGCCGTGCGGTGTGAAGTACCTGCGCTCTTCGGGCGACGACGCCTACAAGCTCCAGGCCACGGTGACGTGGAAGATCCACTGGACCGGCACCGGAGTCGCCGGTCAGCGGCCGCTCCCGGACGGCACGTTCGGCGGAGAGCAGGACGTCACCGTCCAGGAGATCCAGGCCGTCAACCGCTGACCGCCCGCACACCACGACCCCCGCCCCCGCCCCCGCCCCGGCGCCGGTTTGCCGGGGCGGGCCCCCGTGGGTAGGTACATCCGCATGACGACGACCCTCGGTGCCGTGTTCCGCCCCCAGCTCGCCCCCGAGCGCCTCCGCCCCGTCGTGCGTGCCGCCGACACCGCCGGGCTCGACGAGCTGTGGCTGTGGGAGGACTGCTTCCGGGAGGGCGGCATCTCCACCGGCGCCGCCGCCCTCGCGTGGAGCGAGCGGCTCCGCGTCGGCATCGGGCTGCTGCCCGTCCCCCTGCGGAACGTCGCCGTCACCGCCATGGAGGCCGCCTCCCTGCACCGGATGTTCCCCGGCCGCCCCGTCCTCGGCGTCGGGCACGGCGTGCAGGACTGGATGGGGCAGGTAGGCGCCCGCGTCGAGTCGCCCCTCACCCTGCTCCGCGAGCATCTCCTCGCCCTCCGCGCCCTGCTGGCCGGCGAGACGGTCACCACCAAGGGCCGTTACGTCTCCCTCGACGACGTCACGCTCGACTGGCCCCCGCCCGGCCCCGTCGACGTCCTGGCCGGCGGCATGGGACCCCGTACCGTACGGCTCACCGGCGAGGCCGCCGACGGCACCATCCTCACCGCCGACACCTCCGCCGACGGCGTCCGGCAGGCCTGCCGGCTGATCCGGGAGGGCCGTGTCGCGGCGGGACGTGACCCGGACGGCCACCGCGTCGTCGTCTATCTGCTCACCGCGACCGGCGACGGGGCGCGCGAGCGGCTGGAGGCAGAGCTGGTCGCCGAAGGGCACGCCGCCGACGCCGACCTCGGGGTCTCCGGGGACGCCCACGCCGTCGCCGACGCCGTACGGCGGCTGGCCGAGGCCGGCGCCGGCACGGTCGTCCTCCAGCCCACCGGCGACGAACCCGACCCCGCGGGCTTCGTGCGCTTCGCCGCCGAGGACGTACGGCCACTTCTCACATAGACCGGAAGCCCCCGGGAAAAGCACGCGACGAGCCGCCCCCGCCTCCGGCATCCTCACCCGCATGACCCAGTCCCTGCCCCAGCCCCAGCCTCAACCCCGCACCGAGACCCGTACGTTCGACGACCTCCTCGCCGAAGGCGCCTCCGTGCCCACCGAGGGGTGGGACTTCTCCTGGTTCGAGGGGCGCGCCACCGAGGCCCGGCCGTCCTGGGGGTACGCCACCAGCGTCGCCGGCCGGCTGGGCACGGTGGGCGGGCCCGTGCTCGACGTCCAGACCGGCGGGGGAGAGGTCCTCGCGTTCGCCCTCGGCCGGGCGTCCCGGCGGCCCCCGCTGGTCGCCGCCACCGAGGGCTGGCCGCCCAACGTCCGCAAGGCGGCGCACACACTCCGGCCGTACGGCGCCACCGTCGTCGCGGCGGCCGAGGACGCCCCGCTGCCCTTCGCCGACGCGTCCTTCTCCCTCGTCACCAGCCGGCACCCCGTCCGGCCGCACTGGTACGAGATCGCCCGGGTGCTCCGGCCCGGCGGTACGTACCTCGCCCAGCACGTCGGGCCCGCCAGCGCCTTCGAACTCGTCGAGTACTTCCTCGGCCCGCTCCCCGAGGAGAGCCGCACCGCGCGCGACCCCGAGCGGGAGCGGAGGGACGCCGAGGCGGCCGGTCTCGAGGTCGTGGATCTGCGGGCCGAGCGGCTGCGCATGGAGTTCCACGACATCGCCGCAGTCGTGCACTTCCTGCGCAAGGTGATCTGGATGGTCCCCGGCTTCACCGTCGAGGAGTACCGGCCGCGGCTGCGGGAGCTGCACGAGCGGATCGGGGCCGAGGGGTCCTTCGTCGCCCACAGCTCACGGCACCTCGTCGAAGCCCGCAGGTGAGAGGCTCGCGCCCGCGATCCACGCGCGTAGTGTCCGCATCGTTACGGTTGAGGGCTGGTCTCCGCGGCGGCGCATCGCTTAGGTTCGGACCAATGATTCGCGCGAGCAAAGCTGCGCGGAAGGGTCACCGCGCAGTGGAGGGGGCTGCGCGGTGCCCGCACCTTCCCGCCCCCGCGATCACCCCCCGCTCCTCTTCTCCCCGTCTCCGGGTCAAGCCGCGGCCCCTTGGGGGTCACCCGTCGGAGGGACGGCCGGAAGAGTGGCCGGAAAGGTGCAGGGTTGGTGTCACACCGTGCACAGAGTCCCCTCAGCACTCATTTTCCGCGCGATTTCGCCGGGTTTCAGCCACAAAGACCCCCTGAATCGGCCCCTCCGAGGGCATCCGGGCGTCGCCGGGCGATTCCGGAGCGTAGTTGTCTCGCGCCGATGCACGCAGCATCACTTACGAAGGGTTATGGTGGAAACCCCCCCTCGGGCCGGTCCGTCTCCCCCCCACGGACCGGCCCGTTTTTTGCCCGCCGTCCCACGCGGTGCGTCCGCCGTCCCACGCGGTGCGTCCGCCGTCCCACGCGGCCCGCTGGCTAGAGTCGCGCCATGTCGAACGAGCATCCGACACCGCCCCCTCAGCAGTCTCCCGGCACCCCAGGTCCGTACGGCCGGCCCAGCACCCCTTCCCCATACGGACAGCCCTACGGTCAGTCCTACGGACAGCCCGGCCCTCCACATCCCTACGCCCAGCCCCCGTACGCCCAGCCCCCGTACGCCCCACCCCTCCCCGCCGGCATGCCCGGCCCCGTCCGCGCCGCGCAGATCGTGATCTTCGCGACGTTCGGGATCGGCGTCCTGCTGACCGTCCTCGTCGCGGCCGACTTCGGAGCCCGTGAGTCCGGCCGCTTCTTCAGCAGCTACCTGATGCCCACCGTGCTCCTCGTGCCGGCGCTCCGCTTCCGCACCGCGGGCAACGGCGTGCGCGTGGCCTCGATCGTGCTGGCGAGCCTGCAGATCGTCTTCGCGCTCAGCGGCGCCGCCCGCGGCATCCCGTTCGGCGTCCTGCCGGCCGGCACCGGCATCGCCGTCCTGGTGCTGCTGTGCCAGACGTCGGCCAAGCAGTGGTTCCGGCGGCAGCACACAAACGGCGTGCGGCAGCAGTACAGCTGACAAAAGCGCGCCAGACCGGACGTTGGGGACCCCCGCCCCGGCAGGGGTACGCTTCGCCTCTGGGGACCGCCATACGGGCAGGGACCGCCCGCGGCCGAGACCGGGCCGCTTGCCGCGCGACGCGGCTGGGTGCCGCGCCTGTCCGATCCGTACGGAGGGGCTGACGATCACGTGAACCTGCGCGACAAGCTGCGGAGCCTGCTGGTCAGGCTGTACGCGCGCCGGGTGGAAGGCCACCTGGACACCGCTCAGGTGCCGAAGCACATCGGCGTCATCATGGACGGCAACCGCCGCTGGGCGAAGGCCGCGGGTTCCAGCACGGTGCACGGCCACCGGGCCGGTGCCGAGAAGATCGAGGAGTTCCTCGGCTGGTGCTCCGAGACGGACGTCGAGGTGGTCACCCTGTGGCTGCTGTCGACGGACAACTTCGACCGGCCCAAGGAGGAACTGGTCCCGCTCCTCGGCATCATCGAGGACGTGGTCCGCACCCTCGCCGCCGACGGACGCTGGCGGGTCCACCATGTGGGCACCCTCGACCTGCTGCCCTCCGGGATGCAGACGGTCCTGAAGGAAGCGGAAGCGGCCACGGCGCACGTCGACGGGATAGTCGTCAACGTCGCCATCGGATACGGCGGACGCCAGGAGATCGCCGACGCCGTGCGCTCCATGCTCCACGAGGCCCACGACAAGGGCGTCCCGATGGACGAGCTCGCCGAGTCCGTGGACGTCGACATGATCGGACGTCACCTCTACACCAAGGCGCAGCCCGACCCGGACCTCGTCATCCGCACCAGCGGCGAGCAGCGGCTGTCCGGATTCATGCTCTGGCAGACGGCCCACTCGGAGTACTACTTCTGCGAGGTCTTCTGGCCGGCCTTCCGCAAGGTGGACTTCCTGCGCGCCCTGCGTGACTACGCGGCCCGCCACCGCCGCTTCGGCGGCTGAACGCGCCCCACCCCTTGTTCACGGCCACCGCGCCACCTCGTGACCGTGTGACCGCGCCACCGCGTGACCGCGTGGCGCCCCCGCGTCACCTCGCGCCACCCCGCGCCCCCCGTGTGTCACCAGCGGTCACGCGCCGTTCACCGGCGCGCCGTCGAGGGTCGTGGCATGGCAGCGCTTGTTCGAGGGCATAACTCAGTCAGGTCGACGCCCGAACCACGGGTGTCGGATCTCAGCGGACGGCACGGGAGCCGTCCGCCCGGGAGGCCCTTTGCACCAGCCCGACCGTGCGGTCACGGCACGGAAGAAGCGGCGGAGGGCCGGTTCTCGGCCCGTCGTGCATCAGGGCCGTCGACCGGTCCAGCTCCGCCTCGTCGCTCCCCGACCTCATCCGAGGGGGTTCGTCCTTCCGTGGTGACCAGCGCAAAGCGCCACAAGCCAGACCGGCGCACCTACGTTCTCGACACCAGCGTCCTGCTGGCCGACCCCCATGCCCCCAGCCGCTTCGACGAGCACGAGGTCGTGCTCCCCGTCGTCGTGGTGACGGAGCTGGAAGCCAAGCGGAACCATCCCGAGCTCGGCTACTTCGCCCGCCAGGCCCTGCGCCTGCTGGACGACTACCGGGTGCGGTACGGCCGTCTCGACGCCCCCATCCCGACCGGGGACCTCGGCGGAACCCTGAGGGTCGAGCTCAACCACTCGGACCCCGGCGTGCTGCCCAGCGGCTACCGCCTGGGGGACAACGACTCCCGCATCCTCGCGGTCGCCCGCAATCTGCAGGCGGAGGGGTTCGACGTCACCGTCGTCTCCAAGGACCTGCCGCTCAGGATCAAGGCGTCCTCCGTGGGCCTTCTCGCCGAGGAGTACCGCGCGGAGCTCGCCATCACGGACTCCTCCGGCTGGACCGGAATGTCCGAACTGACCCTGCCCGGCGAGCAGGTGGACATCCTTTTCGAGGAAGGCCACGTCCACGTGCCCGAGGCGGCCGAGCTGCCCGTGCACACCGGCCTGACCATCCAGTCCGAGCGCGGCAAGGCGCTCGGCCGGGTCACCCCGGAGGGCAACGTCCGCCTGGTCCGCGGCGACCGGGAGGCGTTCGGCATCAAGGGCCGCAGCGCCGAGCAGCGGATCGCGCTCGACCTGCTGCTCGACCCGGACGTCGGGATCGTGTCCATGGGCGGCCGGGCCGGCACCGGCAAGTCCGCGCTCGCGCTGTGCGCGGGTCTGGAGGCCGTGCTGGAGCGGCGGCAGCACCAGAAGGTGATGGTCTTCCGTCCGCTGTACGCGGTGGGCGGGCAGGAGCTGGGCTATCTGCCCGGCACCGAGGCCGAGAAGATGAGCCCCTGGGCGCAGGCCGTGTTCGACACGCTGTCGGCGGTCACCAGCCGGGAGGTCATCGAGGAGGTCACCGCGCGCGGCATGCTGGAGGTCCTGCCGCTCACCCACATCCGGGGCCGCTCGCTCCACGACGCGTTCGTGATCGTGGACGAGGCCCAGTCGCTGGAGCGGAACGTCCTGTTGACCGTTCTGTCCCGGATCGGGGCCAATTCCCGGGTCGTCCTGACGCACGACGTGGCGCAGCGGGACAATCTGAGGGTCGGCCGATACGACGGGGTGGTCGCCGTCGTCGAGAAACTGAAGGGGCATCCGCTGTTCGCCCACGTGACCCTCAACAGGTCCGAGAGGTCCCAGATCGCGGCCCTTGTGACCGAAATGCTCGAAGACGGTCACATCTGACCCTCGCGTCCCAACGCGGGTGTATTACGCGGGAGTTGGCGCCGTCCGGGAAAGGCGTAGAGCCTAGCCGGGCGGCGTCGGCGCGTGTATGGCTTTCCGGTAATCCCCAGGGCCAAACGACATGTGAGCTTTCACACGCAACAGAGAATTGCCTTGCGCCGCCCGGTTACGGCAGAGTCTCACTCCTGTCAGGCCCCGCATACGACACAGCTGTACCCCCAGCGGTGCAGAACCACAGAAGAACACCCTTTCAACTCCATAGCCTCGTCGTATGCCGCCCGAGCACCACGCGGCGCTCCTGTCGAAGGAGTTGCCCACCGGGCCCGCGCCTCCCGTGACCCGTAGTTGGGGAGGCCAGTGTCAGGGGCACGATTGCGTCCGCGAGGGTCACCGAAGCGGGCGATGCTGGAAGGAAACCGTGTGAGCCGGATCTCGGTCCGGGGATTCGCAGTGGCCTCGGCCACGGCGGTCACCGCTGTCGGAAGCGTCGTCGGCGTTGCCTCGGGCAGCACCGCAGCGCAGAACAACGACGCCGAAGCGACGGCAGCCGGCACCACGCTGCTCGCGGACATCCCCGCAGGACAGCAGGCGCAGGTGCAGACCGCGTCGCTGACGCAGCAGGCCCAGACGATGGCCATCGCCGCGGACGCGACCGCCAAGAAGGACGCGGAGGAGGCAGCCCGCAAGGCCGCCGCCGAGACCGCGATCGCGAAGAAGAAGGAAGCCGAGAAGGCCGCCCAGGAGGCCAAGGAGCGCGAGGAGGCCGAGAAGGCCGCCAGCCGCTCCGCCGCGCGTGACGCGTCCTCCTTCGCCGTCCAGGCCTCCTACTCGGTCGCCGAGGTCCAGGCCATCGCGCGCCAGATGGTGCCCGCCGACCAGTTCCAGTGCTTCAGCAACATCGTGGACCACGAGTCCAGCTGGAACTACCAGGCCATGAACCCCTCCTCCGGCGCCTACGGCCTCGTGCAGGCCCTGCCGGGCTCCAAGATGGCCTCCGCCGGCGCCGACTGGCAGACCAACCCGGCCACCCAGATCAAGTGGGGCCTCAACTACATGGACAGCCGCTACGGCAGCCCGTGCGGCGCCTGGGAGTTCTGGCAGGCGAACAACTGGTACTAGGTCCTCCGGACCCTTCCGCCGCCCCGCGGCACGCTCGACTCCGCGACAGCCCCGCACCGTCCTACGGTGCGGGGCTGTCGCCCTGTACGGTCTGACCGACGGCGCCAGGGGGACTGGTGGGGAGAAACGGGGGAAGAGGACGGATCATGTCGCGACTGCCAGGGTGGCTCGACCGGGTCGGAGCCGGACTGACGAAGGTCGGCAAACGGCTGGAGGAGCGCCGCGCCGAAGTCACGCGCGACCGGGGGCCGGACGACGATCCCGAGCGCCACACCGCCGACCCCGACCGGACGCCCCCGCCCACCGAGTACACCCAGGTCGTCCTTCCCACGCGCCCCGACCCGGCGCAGGCCGTGCCCTGGGGCGTCAGGGTCGCCGCCGAGGCCGGCTGGCGCCTGCTGGTGCTCGCCGGCACCGTCTGGGTGCTGATGCGCATCATCAGCGCCGTCCAGCTCGTGGTGCTGGCGTTCGTCGCCTCGCTGCTCATCACCGCGCTGCTCCAGCCCACCGTCGCCCGGCTGCGGCGGATCGGCGTGCCGCGCGGACCGGCGACCGTGCTGACCGCGCTGTTCGGCTTCGTCGTGATGGGACTCATCGGCTGGTTCGTGACCTGGCAGGTCATGGAGAACGTCGACACCCTCGCCGACCAGATCCAGGACGGCATCGACGAACTGCGCAACTGGCTGCTCAACAGCCCGTTCCACGTCACCGACAAGCAGATCAACGAGATCGCCAAGAACCTGCGCGAGGCCGTCGGCGCCAACACCGAGCAGATCACCTCGGCCGGTCTTGAGGGCGTCACGGTCGTCGTCGAGGCGCTCACCGGCATCCTGCTGGCGGTCTTCTCGACGCTGTTCCTGCTCTACGACGGCAAGCGGATCTGGCAGTGGTCCCTCAAGCTGGTCCCGGCCGCGGCCCGTCCGGGCGTCGCCGGCGCCGGCCCGGTCGCCTGGCGCACCCTCACCGCGTACGTGCGGGGCACCGTGGTGGTGGCGCTCATCGACGCCATCTTCATCGGCCTCGGCATCTACTTCCTCGACGTGCCGCTCGCGGTGCCGCTCGCCGTCTTCATCTTCCTGTTCTCGTTCATCCCGCTCGTCGGCGCGGTGGTGTCCGGAGCGCTGGCCGTGGTCGTCGGGCTCGTCACCCAGGGCGTGTTCACCGGTGTGATGGTGCTCGTGGTGGTGCTGGCGGTCCAGCAGATCGAGGGCCACATCCTCCAGCCGTTCATTCTCGGCCGCGCGGTGCGGGTGCATCCGCTCGCGGTGGTGCTGGCGGTGGCCTCCGGCGGTCTCGTGGCGGGCATCGGCGGCGCGGTCGTCGCCGTGCCGCTGGTCGCCGTGTCCAACACCGTCGTCGGCTATCTGCGGGCGTTCTCCCACGAGGCGGCCCTCGTCCAGTCGCCCCGGCCGCGGGGCGCGACGGCCATGTCGGCGCCGGACGCCCCGGCCCCCGCGCAGACCGAACCCCACCCCCCGGCCACGGAGTCCGAACGGCCCGGGGAGTCCGGCCGGCCCTCCGACGAGCGTTAGCGCCAGGCGCCCGGAACGCCGAAGGGCCCGCCCACCCCGAAGGGTGGACGGGCCCCTGCATCGCGGGGCGGGCGCGGAGTTACTCCGCGAGCGCCGCCTCGGCGTCGAGGGTCGCGGCGACGGCCTGCACCACCGCGGCGATCTTGAACGCCTCCTGGATCACGTCACGGTCCAGGCCGGCCTTGCGCAGCACCTGCTCGTGCGAGTCGAGGCACATGCCGCAGCCGTTGATCGCGGAGACCGCGAACGACCAGTACTCGAAGTCGACCTTGTCGACACCCGGGTTGCCGATGACGTTCATCCGCAGCCCGGCGCGCAGGTTGCCGTACTCGTGGTCCGACAACAGGTGACGCGTGCGGTAGAAGACGTTGTTCATCGCCATCACCGCGGCGGCGGCCTTGGCGGCCGTGTACGCCTCGGGCGACAGGTTCGCCTTGGCCTCGGGCTCCAGCTCACGCAGCACGATCGGGGAGCGCGAGGCGATCGCGGTCGCCAGCACCGTGCCCCAGAGCTGCTGGGAGGGCAGGTCGGAGTTGCCGATGACCGAACCCAGGTTGAGCTTCAGGTCCTTGGCGTAGTCCGGTATGCGGGACTTCAGGGAGTCGAGGGACACGTCAGCTCACTCCCCCGACAGCAGCGCGACCGGGTCCAGGGTCTCGTCGCCCTTGGACCAGTTGCACGGGCAGAGCTCGTCGGTCTGCAGGGCGTCCAGGACCCGCAGGACCTCCTTCGGGTTACGGCCGACGGAGCCGGCGGTCACCATGGAGAACTGGATCTCGTTGTTCTGGTCCACGATGAACACGGCGCGCTTGGCATAGCCGTCCTCGCCCTCGATGCCGAGGTCGCGCATCAGCTCGTGCTTCGGGTCCGCCATCATCGGGAACGGCAGGTCGCGCAGGTCGTCGTGGTCCTTGCGCCAGGCGTGGTGGACGAACTCCGAGTCACCGGAGAAACCGAGGATCTGGGCGTCGCGGTCGGCGAACTCGTCGTTCAGCTTGCCGAACGCGGCGATCTCGGTCGGGCACACGAAGGTGAAGTCCTTGGGCCATGCGAAGACGACCTTCCACTTGCCCTCGTAGGTCTTGTGGTCGATCGTCTCGAACTCCTTGCCCTTCTCCAGCGAGACGCAGGCGGTCAGTTCGAACTCGGGGAACTTGTCACCGACAGTGAGCACACGCTCTCCTTGCAGCGAAGAAACACCCCAATTGCGGGCGTTTCCCATGGGTTGGACTCGGTTGATGTTGGCACAGAGTGCATTGATCAGTGAAATAGCTACACTCGGTCGGGTTGATCGGAGGGACCTATCAGTGACTGTCGGTGACCGGCGCAGACAGCCGAGCCTGGCCCAGCTGCGGGCGTTCGCGGCGGTGGCCGAGCACCTTCACTTCCGCGACGCCGCAGGGGCCCTGGGGATGAGCCAGCCCGCCCTGTCCGGGGCGCTGTCCGCACTGGAGGAGACACTCGGCGTGACGCTCGTGGAGCGTACGACACGCAGAGTGCTGCTCACCCCGGCCGGGGAGCAGCTCGCCGCCCGCGCGAAGTCCGTGCTCACGGACATCGGCGCGCTCATGGAGGAGGCGGACGCGCTGCGGGCGCCGTTCACCGGGGTGCTGCGGCTCGGCGTCATCCCGACCGTGGCGCCGTATCTGCTGCCGACGGTGCTGCGGCTGGTGCACGACCGCTATCCGCGCCTCGACCTCCAGGTGCACGAGGAGCACACCGCGAGCCTGCTCGACGGGCTGTCCGCCGGACGGCTCGACCTGCTGCTGCTCGCGGTGCCGCTCGGCGTCACCGGGGTCACCGAACTGCCGCTGTTCGAAGAGGACTTCGTGCTGGTCACCCCGCCGGGGCACCGGCTCGGCGGGCGCTGCGGCATACCGCGCACGGTGCTGCGCGAGCTGAATTTGCTGCTGCTCGACGAGGGACACTGCCTGCGCGACCAGGCGCTCGACATCTGCCGTGAGGCCGGCAGCGCGGGGGTGGCGGCCACCACCACGGCCGCCGGACTCTCCACGCTGGTCCAGCTCGTCGCGGGCGGCCTCGGCGTCACACTGCTGCCACGCACCGCCGTCGAGGTGGAGACCAGCCGCGCCGACCGTCTCCTCACCGCGCACTTCGCCGACCCCGCGCCCAAACGCCGCATCGCCCTCGCCATGCGCACGGGCACGGCGAGGGCGACGGAGTACGGGCAGCTGGCGACGGCGCTCCGCGGGGCGATGCGCGACCTGCCGGTCCACACGGTGGAGGACTGACGGCCCAGGGCTACTCGGTGCGGAGACCGTCCGGGCGCATCATCCTCAGCAGGGGCGGCAGGCTGAGCAGGGTGACCAGGGCGACCACACCCGCGCCGACCGCCGTCATCCCGGCCACGCTGCCCCAGTCCACCTGGACCGGCGTCGCGGTCATCCGCAGCAGCACCGCCCCGAGGACCGTGCCGACCAGCGCGGAGAGCGCGAGCCCCAGACCGATCGGGATCGCCGTCTGCCACAGCACCGACAGGCTCAGCGTGCGGCGGCGGGTGCCGAAGGCGACCAGGGCCGACAGCAGCTTGCGGCGCTCCCGCAACTGTTCGAGCTGGGAGACCAGCAGGCTCGTCCCGATGAGGAAGAGCACGGCGGCGGCGCCGACGAACAGGCCCGTGCGGATGGAGTCGAACCGGGTGACGCGCTCGGTGGCGACCCAGGTCGCGGCGTGGGCCAGCGGGTCGACGGAGGCGGCCGTGTTCCGCACCAGGTCCTGCGCGTCGGCCACCGACTCGTCGACGCCGAGCCACAGCCTTCCGGACAGCCGTTCCTCGACACCGGGCGTCACGGCGCCCGGCGTCAGCAGGAAGCCGCTGCTCATCATCCCGGACGGGTCCTCGAGGGCCGTCGCGCTCTTCACGCCCTCGGGCACGGTCCAGACGACGTCCTGCCGAGGGGCGGCGGGATCGCCGTTCGGCTGCATGTGCAGGGTGCGGCCGGGCTTGTTGAGGACGGGCGTGTCCGTGTCGTAGTCGGCGCCGGTGAGCGCGAAGACGTCACCGTCCCGGCAGTCGGTCAGCTTCGCGAGCGTGCGCAGGGTCTCGCAGTCGCCGACGGTCAGATGCGCCCCCCGCACCGCTTCCTCGAGGTCGTCGGTGAGCTTCTCGTAGGCGTATCCGTGGGACAGCGCCTGGACGTCGCGCACGCTCGCGGTCTTCTCGAACGCCGCCGCGGCCGGAGCCACCGGGACGCCGCCGGGCAGCTCGACCTGCATCTGCGCGCGGGACACGTCCTGTCCCGTGTCGCGGGTGTACTGGCCTTCGATGCCCGTGAACAGCATCTGCAGGGCGATCGCACCGGCCACCGCCACGGCGATGCCGTTGACCATGCGGGCCGCGGTGCCGCTGCTCAGCTGGAGCCGGCGCACGGCGAGCTGCCAGGCCAGACCGCCCGCGCCCAGCCGGCCCACGACCGTCTCCACGATCCACGGCAGCAGGGCGGTGACCCCGACGAGGAGACACATCACACCGCCGACGACCAGGACCTGGTTGAAGTCGCCGTTGTCGCTGCCCTGGCCGATCATCGGCACGAGCATGGCGACGCCCGCCAGTGGCAGCAGCAGCCGCCACCACAGCCGGCGGCGGGCCGGCCGTGCCGTGCGGACCACACCCAGCGGCTCGATGACCACGCCGCGCAGCGCGATCAGGGTGACCAGCACCGCGGCGGCCGGCACCGCGACCGCGACCAGCAGCGCCAGCAGCGGCGACGGGTTGAGGTCGGCGGCGAAGACGCTGACGCGGAACAGCTCGACGGACGACGCGAATTCACGTCCGGCCAGGAAGAACAGGGTGCCGAAGACCAGCCCGAGCACCGCGCCGGCGAGGGCCTCGCCCGCGGCGATCCTGCGGGTCATCCGGCTGTCCGAGCCGACCAGCCGCAGCGCGGCGAGCCTGCGGTCGCGCCGTTCGCCGCCGAACCGTACGGCGGTGGCGATGAACACGCCGACCGGCACCAGCAGGACCACGAAGATGACCAGCGTCAGCATGACGAGGACGGGGTCCAGCGGCTCGGCGGGGCTGTCCTGGGCCTCGCCGAAGGCCTCGATCCGCATGACCGTCGGGCTGTCCAGCTGCTTGGCGAGGCCCGTGATGCCCGCGTAGAAGGCGAGTTCCTGGGAGCCGATCAGGCCGGATTCGCCGATGGTGCCCACGACGTCGTACGGCAGCCGGTCCCGCAGCAGCTCTCCCTCGTCGGACGCGAGGAGCTTCTTCAGGGCGGGGGAGACTGCCATCGTCCCCGGCTCGGGGAGTTCGCTCACCCCGGGCGGCACCGGAGCGTCGGGACCCTCGGCCTCCACCAGGCGGCCGCGGACGTCGGTGTCCCTGAAGTCGCTGTTGGCGTGCGCGATGAGCAGGGTGTCGTCCGACGGGCGCAGGGTGTCCTCGACGTACACGTTGTCCTGGCGGGCGTCCTCCCGCCGGTCACGTGCGTCGAGCAGGTTCGGCACGGCGGCGGTGAGCAGCAGCAGCGCCACGCCGAGTCCCACGCCGACGGCGGTGAGCAGCGCCCGGGTCCAGCCCTCACGGCCGCCGGTGACGGCGAACCGGGCGCCCAGCGCGAGGTCCCGCGCCCACTGACCGGCACTCATACGACCCGCTCCATGTCGCGCGCCTTGCCGTCGCGGACGACGATCTCGCGGTCGGAGTACGCGGCGACCCGCGCCTCGTGCGTGACGAGGACGACGGCGGTGTTGGCGGAGCGGGCGGCCTCGGTGAGCAGCTCCATCACGCGCTCGCCGTTCAGCGAGTCCAGCGCGCCGGTCGGCTCGTCGGCGAACACCACGCGCGGTCCCGTGACCAGCGCGCGGGCGACCGCGACCCGCTGGCCCTGACCGCCGGACACCTCACCGGGACGCTTCTTGCGGACGTCGTCGACCTCCAGGCGCTCCATCCAGGTGAGGGCGGTGCGCTCGGCCTCCTTGCGGGGCGTGCCGTTCAGCCGCAGCGGCAGCGCGACGTTCTCCACGCAGGTCAACTCCGGCACCAGCTGGCCGAACTGGAACACGAACCCGAACTCGGAGCGGCGCAGGGCGCTGCGCTCTGAGTCGTTCATCGCGGTCAGCTCGCGGCCGGCGTACGTGATGGACCCGGCGTCGGGGGTGACGATCCCGGCGAGGCAGTGCAGCAGCGTGGACTTGCCGGAGCCGGAGGGCCCCATCACGGCGACGACCTCGCCCGGGTGGATGGAGAACGCGGCGTTGTCGAGCGCCTTCGTCGGGCCGTACGTCTTCTGCAGGTCCCGTGCGGCGAGCAGGGAACCGGCGGGTGCGGACGTGGTCATGGGGCCACCGCCTCACGGAGTTTGTCGAGGCGCGCGGCGGTCAGCTCCAGCCAGCGCAGGTCGGCCTCGAGGTGGAAGAGGGCGTGGTCGCAGATCAACTGGTCCGCCAGATCGCCCTTGCGCTTGCGGTCGGTGAGGATGCGCATGCTGCGCAGATGCTCCGACCGCTGCGTGTCGAGGATGTCGGCGGCGTCGCGCTCGGTGAGGAGCGCGAGGACGACCTTGGTGTAGAGCGTCGACTGGAGGTACGGCTCGGGCTTCTCCGGCGTGGCGAGCCAGCGGGCGACGTCGGTGACGCCGGCCTCGGTGATGGCGTACCGCTTGCGCTCGGGCCCGCCGCCGGCCTCGATGCCGTCGACCTCGACGAGGCCGTTCTTCAGCAGCCGCGACATCGTCGAGTAGACCTGGCCGTAGTGCAGCGGCCGGTCGTGACCGAACTTCTCGTCGAAGGCCCGCTTCAGGTCGTAACCATGACGCGGCCCGGACTCCAGGAGCCCCAGAAGGGTGTGACCGATGGACATGCGGAGCACTCTACACACCGTGTATACGCGGTATGTATACGCGGAGTGTGCAGATCGTGCGTGCTCCCCCTAAGCCGCAGGTGAGGCCCTGTTGTCACGGTTCTGTCACCGGGATCCGGACATGCGTCCGGCCCCCGCCGTGCGGCGGGGGCCGGTTCAGTCGGAGGGTGGCGTTCCGCCCGACGGGGGGCGGGTGCCCGGGGGGCGGCCCCGGCGGGGGAGGGGGCCCGTCTCGCCGGGGAGGCGGCCCGCCTCCGCGAGGGCCCGGCGGAGCAGGAACTCGATCTGGGCGTTCGCCGAGCGCAGTTCGTCGCCCGCCCAGCGGGCCAGTGCCTCGTACACCGCCGGGTCCAGCCGCAGCAGCACCTGCTTGCGCTGCGGCCGGCGCTGCGGGGCCGGGTCCCCGGACGGGGCGGTCACT
This sequence comes from Streptomyces cellulosae, assembly GCA_014655195.1. Classification (GTDB taxonomy): domain Bacteria; phylum Actinomycetota; class Actinomycetes; order Streptomycetales; family Streptomycetaceae; genus Streptomyces; species Streptomyces cellulosae. The sequence goes on from BNBH01000033.1 coordinate 37,725, forward strand.
GGTAGAGCGTCCCGGTGTTGAGGACCGGCTGCGCCGAGCGGTCACCGCACAGCACGACCATCAGGTTGGACACCATCGCCGCCTTCCGCTCGGGGTCGAGGTCCACGATGTCCTGCTCCTGGATCCGGGCCAGGGCCGACTCGACCATACCCACGGCGCCCTCCACGATCTGCTGCCGCGCCGCGACCACCGCGCCCGCCTGCTGCCGCTGCAGCATCGCCGAGGCGATCTCGGGAGCGTAGGCGAGGTGCGTGAAGCGGGACTCGATGATCTGCACGCCGGCCGCCTCGACGCGCGCGTGCAGTTCGACCGCCAGCTTCTCGGTGATCTCCTCGGCGTTGCCGCGCAGCGACAGGCCGTCCTCGTCGTGGGCGTCGTACGGGTACTCGATGGCGATGTGCCGCACGGCCGCCTCGGTCTGGGTGGAGACGAACTCGACGTAGTCGTCCACCTCGAAGGTGGCCTGGGCGGTGTCCTCGACCCGCCACACCACGACCGCGGCCAGCTCGATCGGGTTGCCGTAGGCGTCGTTCACCTTCAGCACCGCGGTCTCGTGGTTGCGCACCCGGGTGGAGATCTTGGTGCGGGAGGTGAACGGGTTCACCCAGCGCAGCCCGTCCTGCCGGATGGTGCCCCGGTAGCGGCCGAACAGCTGCACCACCCGAGCCTCGCCCGGCGCGACCATGTTCAGCCCGCACATCGCGATGAACGCGGCGAGCGCGATCACGATGCCGCCGGTGATGAGACCGGCCTTCGCGCCGGTGCTCTCGACCGCCGTGGCCACGATGATCATCGCCACGCCGGCCAGCAGTCCGAGCAGGCCGAGCAGCAGCGCGAGCCCGCCGCCGATGCTGTGCGCCGGGGTCTCCCGCACGCGCGGGGCCGGCATCTCGGGCACGTCGGGCGTGACCTGCGGGTCGTGTGCGGTCATGGAGGTTCCCCCGTTTCTCCGCGCGTTCCGGCGCGGTGTCCACTGTCTATGTCTATCGCCTGTCTAGCTAAGTGATAACACATTACCTGTTCATGGCAACCTCATACCGGTTTCGAACGTCGGTTCCTTTGGAGTGGGTGCTGATTGTCACGTCCGTAAAGGCCGGATCGGCGGCCCTTTGTCATAGCTCCCGGTGTTAGCTTGCTGAGCTGACCTGAGCGGCGAACGTGTGTGCCGCATGAGCACACAGAAACGAAGCGGAGCGGAACAGGCGTATGGGACGAGCGGAAGAAAGACGCGCACGACAGCGCGGCGGGCGCCGTGCGGCACCCAAGGGCCGCGCTGCCGCCGCGGGCGGCCGCACCGGCATACGCCGCCTCTTCACCTGGAAGAAGATCGTCGGCACCTTCTTCACCCTCTGCCTGCTCGGCATGGGCGCCTTCATCGTGCTGTACATGCTGATCGACATCCCGGAGGGGAACGCCGACGCCGAGCTGCAGAGCAACGTCTACGAGTACAGCGACGGCAGCCTCATGGCCCGCGACGGCGACCGCAACCGCGAGATCGTCGACCTGGCCCGGGTCCCCAAGCCCGTGCAGCGCACGTTCGTCGCCGCCGAGAACAAGACGTTCTACAAGGACGCCGGCGTCGACCTGAAGGGCACCGCCCGCGGTGTCCTCAACACCCTGTCCGGCAAGGGCGCGCAGGGCGGCTCGACGATCACCCAGCAGTACGTCAAGAACTACTACCTGACGCAGGAACAGACCGTCTCCCGCAAGCTCAAGGAGCTGGTCATCTCCCTGAAGCTGGACCGGGAGAAGTCCAAGGACTACATCCTCGCCGGGTACATCAACACCAGCTACTACGGCCGCGGCGCCTACGGCATCCAGGCCGCCGCCCAGGCCTACTACCGCGTCGACGCCGAGGACCTCACCGTCGAGCAGGGCGCCTACCTCGCCGCGCTGCTCCAGGCGCCCAACCAGTACGACTGGGCGATCGCCAGCGGCAAGGGCAAGAAGCTCGTCCAGGAGCGCTGGAACTACGTCCTGGACAACATGGTCGAGCAGAAGTGGCTGGACGCCGGTGAGCGCGCCGGCATGAAGTTCCCCGTGCCGAAGGAGCCCAAGGCGGCCCCCGGCATGGAGGGGCAGACCGGCTACCTGGTCGAGGCGGCCAACTCGGCCGTCAAGCAGCAGCTCGTCGAGCAGGGCGTCGCCGAGGACCTGGAACAGGCCAAGGCGCTGCTGGACCGCGGCGGCTACACCATCACGCTGAACATCGACAAGAAGAAGCAGAAGGCGCTGGAGAAGGCGGTCAAGGACCGGCTCACCAGCAAGCTCGACCCGAAGAAGCGGGATGTCGACGCCGACGTCCAGGCCGGCGCCGTCTCCGTCGATCCCAAGACCGGCAAGGTCGTGGCGATGTACGGCGGCGTGGACTACGTGAAGCACTACACCAACAACGCCACCCGCAAGGACTACCAGCCGGCGTCCACGTTCAAGCCGGTGATCCTCGCGTCCGCCCTCGACAAGGGCGCCGAGACCCAGGACGGCGTGCCCATCACCGCGGACACGCTCTACGACGGCGACAGCAAGCGCCCCGTCGTCGAGGACGGCGAGAAGGTCGGCTTCGCCCCGCCCAACGAGGACGACCGGGACTACGGCGACATCACCGTCCAGGAGGCGATGAACAAGTCCGTCAACTCCGTCTTCGCGCAGATGGGCGTCGACGTCGGCATGACGGACGTGATGAAGACCGCGGGCGCGCTCGGCATGAGCGACAACCTCGACCCGTTCCCGGCGCAGACCCTCGGCACCATGGGCGCCAGCCCGATGCAGATGGCCGGCGTCTACGCCACCCTCGCCAACCACGGCAAGCAGGTCACGCCGACGATCGTGAAGTCCGTCGAGCACAAGGACCGCACGATCGAGATGCCCGACCCGGTCGGCCAGTCCGTCCTCAGCCGGCGCGCCGCCGACACGGTCACCTCGGTGCTCACCGGCGTGGTCGACGACGGTACGGCGCAGAAGTCCGTGCGGGACAACCCGCTGCGCGACGGCCAGCAGGTCGCGGGCAAGACCGGCACCTCCGACGACAACAAGTCGGCCTGGTTCACCGGCTACACGCCCGACCTGGTGACCTCCGTCGGCCTGTTCGGCGAGGACGCCAAGACCGGCAGCCAGGTCCCGATGTACAAGGCGGGCGGCGTCGACCACCGCGTCAACGGCGGTGGCTTCCCTGCGGAGATCTGGGCCGCGTACACCTTCGGGGTGATGGACGAGGTGTCCAAGTTCGACCTGGAGACCGAGCAGGGCGCGGGCGTGGCTCCCACCCGGAGCGCGTCGCCGTCGGAGACGCCGTCGCAGACGCCGACGGAGGAGCCGACGACGGAGGAGCCGACGACGACGGCTCCGCCGACGACGACGTCCCCGCCTCCGTCGACGGAGCCCCCGTCCCAGACGCCGACGTCACCCCCGCCGTCGCAGACGCCGACGACCGAGTCCCCCACCTTCGACCTACCGGGCGGCCCCCCCGACCCCGAGAACAACGACCGCGAATAGCCCCCCACACGCGCAGTTCCCCGCGCCCCCGAAAGGGCACGGGGAACTGCGCGAGCAACCCACGATCGGCCGCATCCGGCCACGGCGGGTGGCACCCCGAAGGGGCGCGGGGAACCGCGCGAGCAACCCACCATCGGCCGCACCCGGCACACCCGCGAAACCCCTACCGCGCCTCACCGCGAAGCACTCAACCGTGGTTCAGCTCGAACCACACCACCTTCCCCGTGCTCAACCGAGTCGCCCCCCACCGCCGGGCCAGCCGGTTGACCAGATACAACCCACGCCCACCCTCATCCGTGGCCCGCGCCTGCCGCAGCCGCGGCAACTGCGGCACATCGTCCCCCACCTCGCACCGCAGCACATCCGTGCGCAACAGCCGCAGCGTCACCGGCCGCGAGGCATACCGCACCGCGTTGGTGACGACCTCGCTCACCAGCAGTTCCACCGAGTCGCTCAGCTCGTCCATGCCCCAGCGGGACAACTGCCGCCGGGCCAGCCGCCGCGCCCGCCCGGGCGCCGCGTCCTCCGGCTCCAGGAACCAGTACGCGACGTCGTTCGGCGCGATCCCGTCGAAGCGGGCGGCGAGCAGCGCGATGTCGTCGTCCCGGTCGCCCGGACCGAGCATGTCCAGCACCTCGTCGCACAGCGCCTCCAGCGGCGGCGGATGGTCAGGCCCCGTCAGCTGCGCGGTCGCGGCGAGCTTCTCCCGCAGCTGCTCGATGCCGGTCCACACGTCCCGCAGCCGGGACTCCACCAGGCCGTCGGTGTAGAGCAACAGGGTCGCCCCGGCGGGCGCCTCCAGCTCCACGGCCTCGAAGTCCACCCCGCCCACGCCGATCGGGGCGCCCGCCGGCACCCGCAGCACCTCCGCGCGTCCGCCCAGGTGCAGCAGCACGGGCGGCGGATGGCCGGCGTTGGCGATGGTGATGCGGTGGGCTACCGGGTCGTACACCGCGTAGAGGCAGGTCGCCATGCGGTCCACGCCGAGCCGCTGGGCCTGCTCGTCGAGGTGGTGCAGCACCTCCTGCGGCGGCAGGTCGAGCCCGGCGAGGGTCTGCGCGGTGGTGCGCAGCTGGCCCATGATCGCCGCCGACGTCATGGAGTGACCCATCACATCGCCGACCACCAGGGCGACCCGGCTGCCGGGCAGCGGGATCGCGTCGTACCAGTCGCCGCCCACCCGCGCGGTCTCCGCGGCCTGCAGGTACCGCGACGCCAGCCGTACGCCGGTGCAGTGCGGCAGGGTCTCCGGCAGCATCGTGCGCTGGAGCTCGTCCGCGATGTACGCCTCACGCCCGTACAGCACGGCCTTGTCGATGCCGAGGGCGCTGTGCGTGGCGAGCTGCGCCGCGACCAGCAGGTCGTCGGCCTCGAAGGGGACGCGCTCGGGGCGGCGCAGGAACAGTGCCGCGCCGATCACCCGGCGCCGGCCGCGCAGCGGCGCGAGGACCGCCCGCTGGCCGTCCGGGACGGCCGCCGCGCCCTCCTCGCCGAGGAGTTCCGGCAGCGCCGCCCGCGCGGCCGGGGCGTCCGTGAACACCGGACGGACCCCGCGCAGCACCTCGGCGAGCGCGCTGCCGGGCCGTACCGTGCACAGCTCCTCGCCGACCGAGTCCAGCTCGGACGGCTGCTCCGGAGGCGCGATCGGCATGAAGCCGCCGCCCTCGGTGTCCCGTTCGGCGGGGATCCGGTCGGTGCGGCGCAGCCGCAGCACCAGCGGGCCCGTGGGCCGCTCGTCGCCGACGGGCAGCGGGTCGCGCAGATACACCAGGATCGCGTCGGAGAAGGTCGGCACGGTCGCCCGGCACAGCCCCATCACGATCTCGTCCAGGTCGATGCCGCGGGCGATCCGCCGGGTGGCCGCGCCGACGAAGCGCAGCCGGTCTCCGTCCCGCCGCATCGGCGTGGGACGGCCCGGCCGTGTCACCTGGCCCGTGCGGCGGTCCTTCCCGTCCGGGGCACGGTCCACCCGGTCCTGCCCGTCGGCGGGCTGCACGGGGATGCCGTCCGGCGCGGGCCGCGGACGGGGGGTGTCCGGCTCCGCGTCCGGACCGACGCCCGGCTGGGAGTGCTCGGACCCCGGCACGTCCCCCGCGTCGGGCGCGGGCCCGCCGGAGACGGCGCCGGGCGCGGGCGGCTCACCGCCGGAGCGGCCCTGTGCCGGTAAGGCGGCGCCCGTACCGGCCGTGGGGGCCGGGGAACGCAGGAACGCCCCGCGGGGATCCGCGGGGTCCACGCCCGGCTGGGGGCGCTCGAAGGAGGTCGGCTGCTCCGTCACGCGTGTCGAGTCCATCCGTCCGGCGCACGCCGTGCGCGCGGTTCGCTCCGCCGAAACTCCGATACCCGGAACAGGTGCCCCCGGAACGGATTTCGCGTGTGGTCAGAGGTTGTTCCTGCGACGCCGGCCGGCCGTCGTCGGCCCGTGCCGGTGTTTCCGTACCCCTCGCTCACGTCCTGCCGCCCCTCGGTGACGTCCGGTCAAGCTTCGCGCGCGCTCCGGTGGTTGCTGCTCCGCGCCCTTGCGGACGACGATCCTACGTTTCCTGCCCGGGGGCGCAGCAAGGGTCTCACGGGGATGCGTGCGCCGCGGTGCGGTCCCAGTCCTGTGGGAGTGACGGTACAGCCCAGGACGGATCCGGACGCCAGTTCTCCCAGCCGTCCGAGAACGGAGAGCCCCAGGCGTCGATCACCGCGACCGCGGCGCGCCCCGCCTCGCGCACCCGCCGGGCCAGCGCGGGGTCCATCAGGCCGTCCCGCCGGGCCTGCGCGAACTCGTCCTCGTCCCGCCAGTGCCAGCCGCCGTCCGGCTGCACGGAGATGTCCAGGAAGTGGTCCTCGGAGTCCACCCCGCCCGCCCAGCGGACGAGCGGCTCCTCCAGGTTCACGTACCAGTTCTTGAAGCGCCAGCCCGGCTCCCAGAACAGCCACACCGACCAGGGCTCGCCGGGCCGGGCCAGCTTCAGCACGCCGGTGCCGAACCAGCGGTCCTTCTGCACCGTGCGCGGCTTGGTGTAGCGGGTGGCGAGGGGCTCCCGGTGGACCGGGGTGCCGTCGGCGAGGACGGGCTTCACGCACTCGGTGCCCGGCGCCATCCAGGCGGCCAGCACCTCCGAGTCGTCGCGCACGACCGTGACGGGGCGCGCGATGTGGATGCGCGCGCCGCCGTTCTCCCGGTACCGCCACAGGATCTGCGTCCCGGGCTCCCAGTGGCGGGCCGCTCCGCCCGCGTGGCCGCGCATCGTGGTTCCACCCTCTGTCATGCGCAGATATTAGGTGGCCGGACCACACGACGCTGCGGCCCCCGTCACGGTTCACCCCCCGTGCGCCAGGCTTTACGGCCGTGTCATCCGCAGGACATCCAGCGCCTCGTCCAGCTGCTGCACGGTCAGGTCGCCGCGTTCGACATAGCCGCCCTCGAGCACGACCTGACGGATCGTCTTGCGTTCCGCGAGCGACTTCTTGGCGACCTTGGCGGCCTCCTCGTAGCCGATGTACTTGTTCAGCGGGGTGACGACGGACGGCGAGGACTCGGCGTACTCGCGGGCCCGCTCCCGGTCGGCGATGATCCCGTCGACCGTGCGGTCGGCGAGCAGGCGGGAGACGTTGGCGAGCAGCCGCACCGACTCCAGCACGTTCTTGGCGATCACCGGCAGCATCACGTTGAGCTCGAAGTTGCCGGACGCGCCGGCCGCGGCGACGGTCGCGTCGTTGCCCGTGACCTGCGCGCACACCATGAGCACGGCCTCCGGGATCACCGGGTTGACCTTGCCGGGCATGATCGAGGAGCCGGGCTGGAGGTCGGGCAGGGCGATCTCGGCGAGGCCGGTGCGCGGCCCGGACGCCATCCAGCGCAGATCGTTCGCGATCTTCGTCAGGCCGACGGCGATCGTGCGGAGCTGCCCGCTGGTCTCCACCACGCCGTCCCGGGCGCCCTGCGCCTCGAAATGGTTCCGCGCCTCGGTCAGCGGCAGCCCCGTCGCCCGCGCCACCTCCTCGATGACGGCGGCGGAGAACCCGGGCGGGGTGTTGATGCCGGTGCCGACGGCGGTGCCGCCAAGGGGCAGCTCGGCCAGCCGGGGCAGCGAGGCATGCAGCCGCTCCACCCCGTACCGCACCTGGGCTGCGTATCCGCCGAACTCCTGGCCCAGCGTGACGGGCGTGGCGTCCATCAGATGGGTGCGCCCGGACTTCACGACGTCCGCGAACTCCTCCGCCTTGCGCTCCAGGACGGCGGCGAGGTGCTCCAGGGCCGGGACCAGGTCCCGGGTGACCGCGGCGGTGGCGGCGATGTGCAGTGACGAGGGGAAGACGTCGTTGGACGACTGCGAGGCGTTGACGTGGTCGTTGGGGTGGACGTCCCGGCCCAGCCGCTCGGTGGCGAGGGTGGCGATCACCTCGTTGGTGTTCATGTTGGACGAGGTGCCGGACCCGGTCTGGAACACGTCGACCGGGAAGTGGTCGTCCCACCGGCCCTCGGCGACCTCCGCGGCCGCCTCCTGGATCGCCTCGGCGATGTCCTTGTCCAGCACCCCGAGCCGGGCGTTCACCTTGGCGGCGGCGCCCTTGATGCGGGCCAGCGCCTCGATGTGGGCGCGCTCCAGGCGCTGCCCGGAGACGGGGAAGTTCTCCACCGCGCGCTGGGTCTGCGCCCGCCACTTGGCGTCGGCGGGGACCCGCACCTCTCCCATGGAGTCGTGCTCGATGCGGTAGTTCCGGTCGTCGTCCGTCGTCGTCATCGTGTACCTCCAAGGAGCACAGCAGCGGTGTCGGACGAGCGTATTCCCCGGAAAGCGGTCCGCCCCGCCGCGACGTCGCGCGGCGGGGCGGACGGACCCGTGGGGGGTGTCAGGCGCTCTGCAGGCTCACGTCGTCCAGCAGGAAGCCGGTCTGCAGGCTGTAGTCCTCGGTGGCGGTGAAGGTCACGGTGACCGTCTGCCCGGCGTACGCGGACAGGTCGGCCGACCGCTGGACCCAGCCGCCGCCGGCGTGCACGTTGGACCAGGTCGCGAGCGTGGACCCGTTCACCCGGACGGTGAACGTGTCGTACGCCCGGCTGCCGGACTCGGCGGTCTCGATCTGCAGCCAGAAGACCAGCGACGCGCGCGTGCAGTCCGCCGGGACGGTCACCGTCTGGCTCAGCGACTCGGTGCTGGTGGAGCCGTTGCCGCCGAGCCAGGCGAATCGGGTGCCGCCGTGCGCGGTCCGCCCGGTGTGGGCGGCGATGACCGCGGTGGTCCCGGTCCAGGGCGCGGTCCCGCTCTCGAACCCGCCGTTGCCGACGACGCCGGCCGGGTCGCAGGTGCCCCCGCCGCCGCCCGTGCCGACGGCCTGCTGCCACAGGGTGTACGCGATGCCGTCGGCCGCGCGGTCGAGCCCGGTGGTGTTGATGTTGCTCAGGGTGTCGCACGCCCGGTGGTAGCAGGGGTCGTACGCCGAGCCGGACGTGCCGCCCCACTTGGCGGCCTGCGCGGAGGTCTTGCGGGCGCTCGCGCCCATCGCGTAGCCGGAGGTGGGGATGCCGTACCGCTCGAAGGAGTAGTCGTCGCTGCGTCCCGCGCCCTCGGTGTTCTCCTCGGGCTGGAGGCCGAGCGAGTCCCAGTACGCCTTCATCGGCGCGGCGGCCGCGGAGGTGATGTGGTTGATGAAGTAACCGCCGTTGAGCGAGGCGACCATGTCGAAGTTGTAGTACGCCTTGATCTTGGCGCGGTCCGTCGAGGACAGCGTGCGGGCGTAGAAGTAGCTGCCGTTGAGGCCCTGCTCCTCGTCGGTCCACCAGGCGAAGCGGACGCGGTTGCGCATGTCCGGGTTCTCCCGGGCGAGCGTCAGGGCGTTCTCCAGGAGGGCGGCGGAGCCGGAGCCGTTGTCGTTCATGCCGGGTCCGGCGGAGACGCCGTCGAGGTGGGCGCCGAACATGTAGACGCTGTTGGCGTCGCCCCGGGGCCATTCGGCGATGAGGTTGGGACCGGCGCCGCTGGTGCAGCCGGAGGTGCAGGGCTGCTCGGTGACGGTGTAACCGGCGGCCTGGAGCTTGCCCTTCACGTAGGCGACGGAGTCGCGGTAACCCTGGCTCGTGGAACGGCGGTTGCCGCCGTTGCGGGAGGCGGCGGCGCTGAGCTCGTCGAGGTGGGCCCGGACCGCGGTGACGCTGATGTCGGGGGCGGCGAGGGCGGTGGTGGAGGCGGGGGACGTGCCGGACGGGGTGGCCGCGGCGGGGAGTGTGCCGAAGCCGAGCACGAGGGCGAGCAGGGTGCTCGCCGCGGCGAATCTTCGTTTCACCTGGACTCCTCCGGACGGTGGCTGTGGGGTTGCCACGCGGGGGCCTGGGCATGGCATGTGCATGCCTGGCCTGTCAGGAAGGGTCACAGCAGGTTGTTGATCGGGTCAACGGCACGGGGTGGGCGGGGCGAGGTTTGTCCGAAAGCAGTACAGGGATTCCGGTATACGGACACGGGTGGGGACGAGCCCGGGGAGTTCGCCATCCTCCGCCCCTTCCCGTCCCGTCCCCGGGGCGCCGCCCCGGACCCCGCTGCTCAAACGCCGGAGGGGCTACACATGTAACCCCTCCGGCGTTCGAGGACGAGGCCCGTCAGGGCCGATACAGGCTCAGGCGAGACCGGGCCCCCGCACCGGAATCGACGTGAACGTCGGCTGGGGCGCCGGGTCCTGGAAGAAGTCGTTCCCCTTGTCGTCGACGACGATGAACGCGGGAAAGTCCTCGACCTCGATCTTCCAGACCGCCTCCATCCCCAGCTCCTCGTACTCGACGACCTCCACCTTCTTGATGCAATCCTGCGCGAGCCGCGCCGCCGGACCGCCGATGGAGCCGAGGTAGAAGCCGCCGTGCGCGGCGCACGCGTCGGTGACCTGCTTGCTGCGGTTGCCCTTCGCGAGCATCACCAGCGAGCCGCCGGCCGCCTGGAACTGCTCCACGTAGGAGTCCATCCGCCCGGCCGTGGTGGGGCCGAAGGAGCCGGACGCGTAGCCCTCGGGGGTCTTCGCGGGGCCGGCGTAGTACACCGGGTGGTCCTTGAGGTACTGCGGCATCTCCTGGCCCGCGTCCAGCCGCTCCTTGATCTTGGCGTGCGCGATGTCGCGCGCCACGACCAGCGGGCCGGACAGCGAGAGCCGGGTCTTCACCGGGTACTTGGACAGCTCGGCGAGGATCGCCTTCATCGGCTGGTTGAGGTCGATCTTCACGACGTCGCCGGACTCGTCGAGCTGCTCGTCCGTCGTCTCCGGCAGGAACCGCGCCGGGTCCGTCTCCAGCTGCTCCAGGAAGACGCCCTCGGCGGTGATCTTCGCGACGGCCTGGCGGTCGGCGGAGCAGGACACGGCGATGGCGACGGGGCACGAGGCGCCGTGCCGCGGCAGCCGCACCACGCGCACGTCGTGGCAGAAGTACTTGCCGCCGAACTGCGCGCCGATGCCGATCTTCTGGGTCAGCTCGAAGACCTTCTCCTCGAGCTCCTTGTCCCGGAAACCGTGACCGAGCGGGGAGCCCTCGGCGGGGATCTCGTCCAGGTAGTGCGCGGAGGCGTACTTCGCGGTCTTCAGCGCGTACTCGGCGGAGGTGCCGCCGACGACGATCGCCAGGTGGTAGGGCGGGCAGGCGGCCGTGCCCAGCGAACGGATCTTCTCCTCCAGGAACTTCATCATGGAGGCCTCGTTCAGGACGGCCTTCGTCTCCTGGTAGAGGAAGCTCTTGTTGGCGGAACCGCCGCCCTTGGCCATGAAGAGGAACTTGTAGGCGTCGCCGTCCGTCGCGTACAGCTCGATCTGCGCGGGGAGGTTGGAGCCGGTGTTCTTCTCCTCCCACATGGTGAGCGGAGCCATCTGCGAGTAACGCAGGTTCAGCTTCTGGTAGGCGTCGTAGATGCCCCGGGACAGGGCCTCCTCGTCGCGGCCCGCGGTGAGCACGTTCTGCCCGCGCTTGCCCATGACGATCGCCGTGCCGGTGTCCTGGCACATCGGCAGGACGCCCGCCGCCGCGATGTTCGCGTTCTTCAGCAGGTCCAGCGCGACGAACTTGTCGTTGCCGGACGCCTCGGGGTCGTCGATGATGCGGCGCAGCTGGGCGAGGTGCGCGGGGCGCAGGTAGTGCTGGATGTCGCGGATGGCCTCCTCGGCGAGCTTGCGCAGCGCCTCCGGCTCGACCTTGAGGAACGTCCGGCCGTCGGCCTCGAAGGTGGACACACCTTCGGAGGTCACCAGCCGGTAGGGGGTGGTGTCCTCTCCCATGGGGAGCAGATCGGCGTACTCGAACTCAGGCATTCGCCCATTCCTCACTCGACGGAAGACCGCCCGCCTCCGTCGGCGGGCCATCCCAGCCTAGGACCTGCCGCCGACGCCGATCCTGTGAGGTTGTCCTCAGTTGTCCGCACCGCGGGGTAGTCGCGATCTATCGCGTTTGGGTACGCTGCTGTCGTGGACCTTCAGAAGCACGCCCAGCAGCCGGACACGACGCCGCGGAGCGCCGAGCTGCGCGCCTCCGACGCCGACCGGGACCGCATCGTCGAGCTGTTGCACGACGCGCACGCGGAAGGCCGGCTGACCGCCGACGAGCACGCCGAGCGCGTCGAGGGCGCGCTGACCGCCAAGACGCTGGGCGAGCTGGAAGGGTTCATCCAGGACCTCCCGGCCGCCCACGAGCGGCGCGCGGCCCCCTTCCCCGCGCCCGGCCGCCCCGCCGCGGGCGTCTTCCCGGTCGACCCCGACGACAACGTGGTCGCGGTGTTCAGCGCGGCCGCCCGCAAGGGCCGCTGGCGCACCGGCCGCCGTATCCACGCGTACGCGGTGTTCGGCAGCGTGGAGATCGACCTCAGCGAGGCGCTCTTCGACCACCAGCAGGTGATGATCAAGGCGTTCTCCGTCTTCGGCAGCGTCGAGATCCGCGTCCCGGAGAACGTGTCGCTGCGCGGCACCGGCGGCGGCGTGCTCGGCGCCTTCGAGGTGGACCCGCAGGACTCGCCCGACGACAACGCCCCCGTGATCTACGTCGACGGGTGGGCGATCCTCGGCAGCGTCGAGGCCCGGCCGAAGCGCGGCAAGCTCGTGAAGGACATCCTGGACCGGGTGCAGCGCACGGTGGACCGCAGCATGCGCAAGCACCTGGGGCACTGAACGCGGCGCAGGCGGAGGCCGGTTGGGGACTCTGTGCATAGGCGCGCGCACATCGGGTAAGCCTTGACGCATCGTCTCCTTGGAGGGCGCCAGGGATTCACGCCGGGCCGACCCACGTGCATCCACGGCACTCGCCAGCTCGCGAAGCCGTCGTCAGGAGTAGACCGTGCTGCAACCGCCGCATTCGTCCCTGCAGGTAGCCGCCGTTCCGGCCCAGCGAGTGGCAGCGCGGGACAGGGACCAGGACGCCCCCTGGCACACCGAGGCGGTGTGCCGGCGTGACGAGGCGGGCCTGTTCTTCGCGCCGTCGAAGGAACCGACCGCCGCGCGGCTGTCCCGCGAGGAGGCGGCCAAGCGGGTCTGCGCCCGCTGTCCGGTCATGGTGGAGTGCCGCGAGCACGCCCTGCTCCAGCCGGAGCCGTACGGCGTGTGGGGCGGCCTGACCGCGGCGGAGCGCCGCGTCGTCCTGGCCCGCCGCAGGCGCCGCGAAATGGAACTGAAGAAGACGGCCCGCCAGAACCGCATACCCGCGGCCGGCTGACACCGCCCCAAAAAAAGGGGCGCCCCCTCCGCACAGGGGACGCCCCTTCCAGCACGAGCTACGGGCGGACAACTCCCCCAGGGGCGCGGGGAACGGCGCGACGGCCCGAACACACGCGCCCGCCTGTTGACCGCCGGGCGCACCAACTCCCTCAGGGGCGCGGGGAACGGCGCGACGGCCCGGAACACTTACGCCCGCCTGTCCACCGCCGGGCGCATCAACTCCCTCAGGGGCGCGGGGAACGGCGCGACGGCCCGGAACACTTGCGCCCGCCTGTTGACCGCCGGGCGCATCAACTCCCTCAGGGGCGCGGGGAACGGCGCGACGGCCCGAACACACGCGCCCGCCTGTCCACCGCCGGGCGGACAACTCCCCCAGGGGCGCGGGGAACTGCGCGATCAACCCACACGCACCCGCACCCGCCCAAGCACCTCACGCACCCACCCGAACGGCGCCCTCACTTGGCCCGATCGAAGTCGATCGCGCTATAAGCCCGCAGCTTGCTCAGCCGATGCTCGGAATCAATCCTCCGCACCGTCCCCGACTTCGACCGCATCACGATGGAATCGGTGGTCGCCGTCTCCGACCGATACCGCACCCCCCGCAACAGCTCCCCGTCCGTGATCCCGGTCGCGACGAAGAACACGTTGTCCCCGGTGACCAGATCCTCCGTGGTCAGCACCCGGTCCAGATCGTGCCCCGCGTCCACCGCCCGCTGCCGCTCCTCCTCGTCCTTGGGCCACAGCTTCCCCTGGATGGTGCCGCCCAGGCACTTCACCGCACAGGCCGAGATGATGCCCTCGGGCGTCCCGCCGATCCCCAGCAGCAGATCGATACCCGTGCCCTCGCGCAGCGCCAGGATCGACCCGGCCACATCACCGTCGGAGATCAGTTTGATCCGCGCCCCGGTCTCCCGGATCTCCTTGATGATGCCCTCGTGCCGAGGCCGGTCCAGGATCACCACGGTGACGTCCTCCGGGGTGACCCGCTTCGCCTTGGCGACCCGCCGGATGTTCACGCTCACCGGCGCGTTGATGTCGACGAAGTCCGCCGCCTCCGGCCCGGTGACCAGCTTGTCCATGTAGAACACGGCCGACGGGTCGAACATCGACCCCCGCTCGGCCGCCGCCAGGACCGCGATGGCGTTGGTCATGCCCTTCGCGGTCAGCGTCGTACCGTCGATCGGGTCGACGGCGATGTCGCACTCCGGGCCGGTCCCGTCGCCCACGCGCTCCCCGTTGAAGAGCATCGGGGCCTCGTCCTTCTCGCCCTCGCCGATGACGACGACGCCGTTCATCGAGACGGTGGAGACCAGGGTGCGCATGGCGCGGACCGCCGCACCGTCGGCGCCGTTCTTGTCGCCGCGTCCTACCCAGCGGCCCGCGGCCATCGCGGCCGCCTCGGTGACCCGTACGAGTTCCAGGGCGAGGTTGCGGTCCGGGGCCTCGGAGGGGACATCGAGCTCGGACGGCAAATGGTGGTGTTCGGTCATCGGAGCGCACCTTTCTGTACGACGACGGCCGGATGAGGGTATGGCCATGACTCTATCGCCAGGCAGACAAAATGAGCAGGGGACCCCACGGATGAGCGCTCCGGGCACCTGCGACGATAGGGGGCGTGGCAGGAACGAACAGCATGCAGAAGACCGCCAGGGACATGGTTCTCTCCCTGGCCCTCATCGTGCTCGCGGCGGGAGTGGTGTGGCTGTTCATCCCGCACACGGACGGTGAGCCCGAGATCAAGCGCGTCGACTACCGCGTCGACCTGCTGACCGCCCGCCGCGCCGCCTCCTACCCCGTGGCCGCGCCCGAGGGGCTGCCCGAAGCCTGGAAGCCCACCTCCGTGCGCTATCGCGGGGCCGAGGACGAGGCCTGGCACCTAGGCTTCCGCACCCCTGAGGGCGAGTACGCGGCGGTCGAGCAGTCCGCGGGCAAGCGGAAGGCGTTCATCGAGGACAAGACGCAGCGCGCCGAGGAGACCGGCGCCACGCAGCGGATCGACGGCAGGACCTGGACGCGCTACGAGGGCGAGCGGTACGACGCCCTGGTGCTGGAGGACACCCCGGGCTCGACGACCGTGGTGACCGGCACGGCGTCCTTCGCGGAGATGACGAAGCTGGCGGAGTCGCTCCGCACGGAGTGACCGGCGCGCGAAAGGCAAGGGGCGGGGCCCCGGACCGTACGGTCCGGGGCCCCGCCCCTTGCGGTGTCCCTGACGGGCTCAGACGGTGGTGACGACCTGCTCGTACTCCAGGCGCGGGCTGCGCGGGAACCAGGCGTCGGGGCCGGGACGGCCGATGTTCACGACCATCAGCGGGGTGTGGTCGTCGTCCAGGAACTCCTTGCGGATGCCTTCCATGTCGCAGCCGGTCATCGGGCCGGCGGCCAGACCGGCGGCGCGCACGCCGATGATGAAGTACGCGGCCTGGAGGGCGGCGTTCAGCGAGGCGGAGGACTCGCGGACCGGGCGCTCGCCGAAGAAGGCGTCCTTGGCCTGCGGGAAGTGCGGGAAGAGCTGCGGCAGCTCCTCGTGGAACTCGTTGTCCGCGGACAGGATCGCGACGAGCGGCGCCGCGGCCGTCTTGGGGCGGTTGCCCTCGGCCATGTGCTGCACCAGGCGCTCACGGGCCTCGGGGGAGCGGACCAGCGTGACACGCAGCGGCGACTGGTTCATGGACGTGGGGCCGTACTTGACCAGGTCGTAGACCGCCCGCACCTGCTCGTCGGTCACCGGTTCGTCGGTGAAGGTGTTGGCGGTGCGCGCCTCGCGGAACAGCAGGTCCTGTGCGGCGGCGTCGAGAACGAGAGACATGGAGGAACCTCATCGGGGAGTAGCGGCGGCCCGTCGGGGGATTAGCGGACCGCGGTCCGGTTGCCGCACCGAGAGTACCTCTATGAAGTTCAACCTTCAACCTATGTGATTGAAGGTTCAAGATGGCGGGGTTCTCGTCGCCAGCACCCGCCCTCAGCTCTCCTCGTCCGCGTCCTCCCCCTGCTCCTCCTCCGCCAGCGCCGCGTCCAGCCGGGCCCGCGCCCCGTCGAGCCAGCGCCGGCACACCTTCGCCAGCTCCTCGCCCCGCTCCCAGAGCGCGAGCGACTCCTCCAGCGACGTGCCGCCCGCCTCCAGGCGGCGCACGACCTCGATCAGCTCGTCCCGCGCCTGCTCGTACCCGAGCGCCTCGGCCGCCGCCGACTGCTCCGTCTTTCCGGTCATTCCGCCCACCCTAGTGATCGACCCGTACCGTGAACTCGCCCGCGGACACCCGCGCCCGCAGCACCTCGCCCGCCTGCACCTCGTCCGGCGCGCGCACCGCGTGCCCGTCCTCCCGCTGGAGCACCGCGTACCCCCGCTTCAGCGTGGCGGCGGGGGAGAGGGCCACCACGCGCGCGTGCGTGTGCGTCAGCTCGGAGTCGGCCCGGTCCAGCTGGTGGCGCAGCGCCCGCCGCCCCCGGTCCAGCAGCATCGAGACCTCCTCGGCGCGCGCGTCGATCATCCGGTGCGGATCCTGTATCGACGGCCGGGCCAGCGCGTGCGCCAGGCCCCGCTCCTCCCGCTCCAGCAGGGCGCCCACACAGCGGCGCGCGCGGTCCCGCAGCATCCGCACCCGCTCGTACTCCTCGCCCACGTCCGGCACCACCTTCTTGGCGGCGTCCGTCGGCGTGGAGGCGCGCAGATCCGCGACCAGGTCGAGCAGCGGGCTGTCCGGCTCGTGCCCGATCGCCGACACGACCGGCGTACGGCAGGCCGCCACCGCCCGCACGAGCTGCTCGTCGGAGAACGGCAGCAAATCCTCCACGCTGCCGCCGCCCCGCGCGACGACGATGACGTCCACGTCCTCGATCGCGTCCAGCTCCTTCACGGCCTGGACCACCTGAGGCACCGCGTGCACCCCCTGCACCGCCACGTTCCGCACCTCGAAGCGGACCGCCGGCCAGCGGTGCCGCGCGTTCTCCAGCACGTCCCGCTCGGCCGCCGACGCGCGCCCGCACACCAGCCCGATGAGCTGCGGCAGGAACGGCAGCGGCTTCTTCCGCTCCGGCGCGAACAGTCCCTCCCGCGCCAGCGACTTCTTCAGCTGCTCCAGCCGCGCCAGCAGCTCCCCGACCCCCACCGGGCGGATCTCCGCGGCCCGCAGCGACAGCTGCCCCCGGGGCGCGTACCACTCAGGCTTGCAGTGCACGACCACCCGCGCGCCCTCGCTCACGACGTCCGCGACGGCGTCGAACACCTGCCGGTAGCAGGTCACGCCCACCGAGATGTCGTACGACGGGTCGCGCAGCGTCAGGAACACCACGCCCGCGCCCGGACGCCGCGACAGCTGGGTGATCTGCCCCTCCACCCACACCGCGCCGAGCCGGTCGATCCACCCGCCGATGAGCCGCGACACCTCTCCCACCGGCAGGGGGGCTTCCGCGGACGTGTTCACAGCCATGCCCGCGAGCGTAGTGCGCCCCGCCGACACCGGTGCGCCGCCGCCGGCGCGGCACCGTGCCCGGACCCCGCGGACACGGCCCGTACGATGGGACGCATGACCGCTTCGACTGGCCGCCGTGTCCTGCTCGCCGCCCCCCGGGGCTACTGCGCGGGGGTGGACCGCGCCGTGATCGCTGTCGAGAAGGCCCTCGAGCAGTACGGGGCCCCCGTCTACGTGCGGCACGAGATCGTGCACAACAAGTACGTCGTGCAGACCCTGGAGAAGAAGGGCGCGATCTTCGTCGAGCGGACGGAGGAGGTGCCTCCGGGCAACATCGTGATGTTCTCCGCGCACGGCGTCGCCCCCGTCGTCCACGAGGAGGCCGAGCGCGGCCGCCTCGCCACCATCGACGCCACCTGCCCGCTGGTCACCAAGGTCCACAAGGAGGCGGTCCGGTTCGCCAAGGAGGACTACGACATCCTCCTGATCGGGCACGAGGGCCACGAGGAGGTCATCGGCACCTCCGGCGAGGCCCCCGAGCACATCCAGCTCGTCGACGGCCCCGGCGATGTGGAGAAGGTCGAGGTCCGCGACCCGTCCAAGGTCGTCTGGCTCTCCCAGACCACGCTCAGCGTCGACGAGACCATGGAGACCGTCGACGCCCTCAAGGAGAAGTTCCCCCAGCTCATCTCCCCGCCCAGCGACGACATCTGCTACGCCACGCAGAACCGCCAGCTCGCGGTGAAGCAGATGGGCGCCGAGGCCGACCTGGTGATCGTCGTCGGTTCCCGCAACTCCTCCAACTCCAAGCGGCTCGTCGAGGTCGCCAAGCTGGCCGGCGCCCGCGAGGCGTACCTGGTGGACTTCGCCGACGAGATCGACGAGGCCTGGCTGGAGGGCGTCACCACGGTCGGCGTCACCTCGGGAGCCTCGGTGCCGGAGGTGCTGGTCGAGCAGGTCCTGGAGTGGCTGTCGCAGCGCGGCTTCGAGGACGTGGAGATCGTCAAGGCCGCCGAGGAGTCCATCACCTTCTCCCTGCCCAAGGAGCTCCGCCGCGACCTGCGCGAGGAGGCCGCCGCGCTGGCGGCCGAGCGGGGCGGCGCGGGCAGCGAGGCCTAGCACATCGCCCGCCCTCAGGGGCGGTTGCCGCTACGACGACCGGTGGGCTTCCCCCGGTCGTCGTAACGTGGTGCCATGGAGATCTTCGGCGTGGACATCGGCGGATCCGGGATCAAGGGCGCCCCGGTCGACCTCGACAAGGGGGACCTGGCGCAGGAGCGCTGCAAGGTCCTCACCCCGCACCCGGCCACGCCCGACGCGGTGGCCGACGGGGTGAAGCAGGTCGTCGACCACTTCGGCTGGACCGGCCCGGTCGGCGTCACCTTCCCCGGCGTGGTCACCGACGGCGCCACGATCCGCACGGCGGCCAACGTCGACAAGGGCTGGATCGACACCGACGCGCGCGTGCTGCTCGGCGACCGCCTGGGCGGACTGCCCGTGACGGTCGTCAACGACGCGGACGCGGCCGGCATCGCCGAGATGCACTTCGGCGCCGGACGTCACCGCAAGGGCACGGTGATCGTGCTGACCTTCGGCACCGGCATCGGCAGCGCCCTCTTCTCGGACGGCGTCCTCGTCCCCAACACCGAGCTGGGTCATCTGGAGCTGAGGGGCCACGACGCGGAGAAGCGGGCGTCCAGCAAGGCCAAGGAGGACCACGACCTGTCGTGGGACGAGTGGGCGCGGCGCGTGCGGAAGTACCTCGCCCATGTCGAGATGCTGTTCTCGCCCGAGCTGTTCGTGATCGGCGGCGGCGTCAGCCGCAAGGCGCACAAGTTCCTGCCGAAGATCGAGGGCATCAGGGCGGAGATCGTCCCCGCCCACCTGCAGAACAACGCGGGCATCGTGGGCGCGGCGATGCGGGCGGCCACAGGCGTGTAGCGGCTGTCGAGCGGGTGGGCGGGGGACTCAGACGGTGGCCCTGCCCGCCCGGTCCCGGGCGGGACGGCGGTTGACCGTCCGCATCCGCCGGATCCGCCGCACCCGGCGGACGAGGACCAGCGCACCCGCGAGCAGCGTCCCGCCGTAGAGCCAGCCCGCCTCGGTGGCGAGGCCGGTCACCATGCCCATCAGGCGGTCCAGCACGCTGCCGCCGCCCTCGTCGGCGACCGGCACGAGACCGACGGCGAAGGCGATCGGCACGACGACGGGCGCGATCAGCAGGTCCCCCTCGCGCACCCACAGCGCGGTCAGTACGCACACCGGCAGGAACAGCACGCCGTAGACGGTGAGCGAGGAGCCGAACAGCGCCTCGATGAGAAGCCCGAGCGCCAGCATCACGGCCCCGCAGAACAGCCCGCCGCCCAGCCCGGTGAGCCGGGGCCCGGGCACGCGCCGCGCGGGGGGCGGAGGAGCGGGCCGGCGCCCGGAAGCGCGTTGTTGCTTCTGTTGCTTCTGTTGCTTCTGTTGCTTCTGGGGCCGCTGGGCGCGCGGGGACCGGGCGACCCCGCCGCCCGCGGCCCGTCCCGCCTGCGGGGGCAGCGGAGGGCCGTGCGGCCGTGACGTACGGGGGGTCGCCGGCGGGTCGGGCACCGGCTCGCGTCGCGGTCCGTGCTGGGCGGGTCGCGTCCTGTGTTGCTCCACTGGACCAACTTAGGTCGTTTTATGTGTCCGGCCGCCCGTCAGACACGCCGGGATCCGGACGTCGGCCGGGCGTTCGACACAGCGGCCGGTCGGCAGCGGGCACGCCGTAGACTGGTGGATCGGTCCACGCCGGCCGCTCGGCCGGCCCTCGCCCCCCTCCTCACGTACGGGAAGTCGCAACGTGTCGCTCACGATCGGAATCGTCGGTCTGCCGAATGTCGGCAAGTCGACCCTGTTCAACGCCCTGACCAAGAACGACGTGCTGGCGGCCAACTACCCGTTCGCCACGATCGAGCCGAACGTGGGCGTCGTCGGCGTCCCCGACCCCCGTCTGAAGAAGCTGGCGGAGATCTTCGGCTCGCAGCGGATCCTTCCGGCCACGGTGGACTTCGTCGACATCGCCGGCATCGTGCGCGGAGCGTCCGAGGGTGAGGGCCTGGGCAACAAGTTCCTCGCGAACATCCGCGAGTCCGACGCGATCTGCCAGGTCATCCGCGCCTTCAAGGACGAGAACGTCGTGCACGTCGACGGCAAGGTCTCGCCGAAGGACGACATCGAGACGATCAACACCGAGCTGATCCTCGCCGACCTCCAGACCATCGAGAAGGTCCTGCCGCGCCTGCAGAAGGAGTCGCGGATCAAGAAGGACGTCGCGCCCAAGGTCAAGGCGGTCGAGGAGGCCAAGGAGATCCTGGAGAAGGGCGACACGCTGTTCTCGCAGGGGATCGTCCAGGGCACGGAGCGCGCGGAGCTGCTCCACGACCTGCACCTGCTCACGACGAAGCCGTTCCTCTACGTCTTCAACGTCGACGAGGACGAGCTGGTCGACGAGGACTTCAAGAACGAGCAGCGCGCGCTGGTCGCCCCCGCCGAGGCGATCTTCCTCAACGCCAAGCTGGAGGCGGACCTCGCCGAGCTGGACGAGGACGAGGCGCTGGAGCTGCTCCAGTCCGTCGGCCAGGAGGAGCCCGGCCTCGCCACCCTCGCGCACGTCGGCTTCCGCACGCTCGGCCTCCAGACCTACCTGACGGCCGGCCCCAAGGAGTCCCGCGCCTGGACCATCAAGAAGGGCGCCACCGCCCCCGAGGCCGCCGGAGTCATCCACACCGACTTCCAGAAGGGCTTCATCAAGGCGGAGGTCATCTCCTTCGAGGACCTGGTCGAGACGGGCTCGGTCGCCGAGGCCCGCGCGAAGGGCAAGGCCCGCATGGAGGGCAAGGACTACGTCATGCAGGACGGGGACGTGGTGGAGTTCCGCTTCAACGTCTAAAGCGTCTGGCGAAAGGCCGTCTGACCTGCGACGGAGCGGGTTGGGCGGCCTTTGCGGTCCGCGCGGAGTCCGCAGCGTGCTGACTTCGGTCGGCGCGGGGGGGCGGCTACGCCGCTTCGTCGACCTGCGGCCGGGCATCGGCGGTGTTGGCCGGCCGCCCGCCCCAGCACGGGGATCATGCAGCTGAGCACAGAACGTTCTGGATCCGCCGCTCGGGTTGCAGAGCACCACTCGACCATCTCTTGCAGAAGCGATTGCCTGCGTTTCGAGGTGCTACCTATCTTGATCTCACCTGCGTAGTTGAGGGGGCTGGATACGGTGAACGGGCGGACCCATGAGAACCGAAGAGTCATCCATCGACGTGCGTCCACGATCATCGGTAGAACCTGTTACATGTGCGCGGCTGTTCTTGCTGCTGCCACGCTGCTTGTCGTTCCCTTCCTCTCCCTGACCGCACCTGAGCCGACACCCGGTGATCACAGCGCGCAACCTTCGTTCACCGAAGTCTTTCTGCTGGACCACGCACTCGCGATCCTGTCCCTGACTCTGCTCTCGCTGGGCGCGCGCATCGCCCCGCCGATCGCCTCACCTCGGCTCGCCAACATGCTCGCCATCCGGCCCGTTCGCAAGAGAACGGATGCTCCTCCCAGCAGCATGCCGTTGCGGATTGCGGGAAGCGCCCTGATCTGGCTCGGCGTCTGCCTCTTGATCATGGGATTCCAGATGTCCGTGGTCAAGCTGCACACCAACTTGATATGGCTGGTCAACCTCGGTCTTTCGTTCTGTGCTTTCCCAGTCTTCTTCGCAGGATGGGCGGTGCTGGACGCAGCCAGACGCCCGACGAAAGCCGCGTCACGAGCAGCCTCCAAGGCCGGCTGGATGTTACATGCGGTCTGCTGGCTCTTCAGGGTGATCGGCGCCGCAATGGCCGCCCTCTATGTGCTCTCGGCTGCGATCACCTGGGTTCTACCAGGCGCCGACCGCCCCTCATTCTTCATCGCTCTTGCCTTCTACATGTCGATCGCGGTCGTCGGCGTGATGCTCTTCCGTCTCGGGACGATCGCAAGGCATGCCGCCCGGCGTCATTTCGGACTGGCCACACCAATGACCTCGAGGGCTCCGCACGGGACCCGACAGTTCCGGGCGAGGTTTCTCCAGGTCACAAGCGTCATTATGGGCGTGATCGGCGCCACCCTGGCCTTGGGGGGCTTACGTCTCACACTGGGTGACCTTGTGAGGATTGCATCATCTGCGCATGACCGTCCTTCTCCTCACGCACTTCTTCTCGACATCGCGATCGCGTGCCTCGGCAGCGCGGGCGGCTGGACGGCACTGGCCGCTCGACGAGCTGCCCGGCGATCACTTGGGCTGGACGTGCATGTGGCCAGCCTGGCGCCTCTTCCCCGAAGGCGTCGGGTCCATGGCTGGGCACTGCGGGTAGCAGGCTGGGTGATGCGTCTCGGGGGCGCTGTGATCCTGGTTCTCGCATGTCTGGGCCTGAGGTTGACAGGTAGCATCCCGGAACGGCCGGGGTATGACGGGCCGCCGTGGTACGTCCTTCTCGTCGGGTTCCTCACGGTCGGAATCGCAGGTGCCGCCGTTATCCTGTTCGCCTCCATTCCGGCGATGGTGGGGAATAGGTATCTGGCCAACATCATCACTTCGCCGACCGGCATGTCCGAAGGCTCGTACGTGCTCTATCTTCGCCCGTTTTCTCAGGACGTCGGCGCATCCGCACTTACGCCTCGTGACGGCAACCTGAACTTCTTCAACAACCCTGCCATGTGGATCGCGCAGTCGACCCGTAGTCACGAGGAGCGCCTCAGTGCCCTTTTCTCCGAATTCGGGCCACTGCTGGCAGTAGGCAGCCCGGGTGAGCAGGTGCCTGGCGGCGCAGGGGCATCGCGCATGTACCTGCCGCTCGACGACTGGAAGGGCACTGTCGGCAGACTCATCGAGAACGCCGGACTGATTGTTTTGGGAACCGGCCCCGGGCCGGGAACGCTGTGGGAGTACACCGAGGTGCTCCGCCGAAATCATCCCACACGACTCATCCTCCTCGTGACGGACCCCATCGAGTACCGGCGGTTCAAGGCGTCGAGCATCGCGGAGGCGGAAGGCGTGTTGTACGAGATCAAGGCCCGCTATGGCGACTCGTGGGAGACGCCCCTCCTGCCTGAACTGCCGGACTACGCAACTTCTCGCGCCGACCGAGCATTCTGGTTCACATCCATGGTCTACTTCACCGAAGACTGCGAACCGCATATGGTCTCTCTGAACACATCGAGGGTGAGTGGAAATTTCCGGATGGATAACGCAGCCGTCAAGAGGCAACTGACACCCCTCTTGGAGCAGTTGCGAAACAGCGGACCAGGCGGATCACCCGCAGTGTCGGGGCAGAAACGATGACTGGGAACTCGATGCCATGAAGCATGGTTGCGGAGGCTTCAGCCTTCGCCGCCGATCTCGCGGCATCGATGGGGCTCGTTCGCCATGCCCCGCAGGCTCGTCTGCTGCGGCCCGGTCGGGGACGATATCCCGCTTGAGGTCGTGATGTCCGTCGATGCGTGTACGCCGGGCTTCTCCTCATGGCAGGACCCGCAGTGGTTCTTTCACTGCGGTGACGGCACGGTGTTCATGGTGAGGCGCGAGCGCCACTCGTAACCGAGAAGGGCCTCCAGCTCAACGATCGGTGATCGTGGCCGAGTCGTCGATGAGGTGACGGGCGAAATGTTCGGCGTGAAGCCACTCGGGCTGCAGGAATCGCCCACTTTTCAGGACGAGGTAGCGGGCGTGGCCTGAGTCCTTCCTCGCCGCGTAGCGCTCGATCACATAGCCGTAGCCGATCTCCTCGGGGTGCTGGAACGGCATCGGTCACCTCTCTGGGCACAGGTCGGTACGGTCGATCCAGGTGGGGGCGACGAAGAGGTTGCCGCCGGCAGGGGCTTCGGAGGCTTCCAGCAGGGACCAGGTGCGGGATTCTTCGACCAGGTGCTTCCAGGGCGCGGTCCAGTCGAGTTCCCAGTCCAGGCCAGTGCCGGAGATGCCGTACGTGCCGCTGGCGTCCATGCGCCAGAACTGGGAGTAGAGGGTTACCTGGGCATGGTCGGCGAGGTCGTTGATGATTTCGGCGAAGTGGGTCGAGGGCCAGCCAGGGGCGTCGTCCGCGGTGGCGGCTCGTAGGTGTGCGGTGAGCGGTGGGACGACGGGGGTGCGCGCGCCGAGTTCGGTCAGCGCCCAGCGGATGCCGACGGACTCGGTCCGGTCCGGTGGGGTCGCCCGTTCCAGGCAGGCACGGTAAGCGCGGCGCAAGGGCTTGATGGCGCCGTCGATCTCCAGGCTCGCCAGGGCCATGGCCGCCCATTCGCGGACGGTCGGATTGTCGCTGTCCAGCAGGCCGATGAGAGCGGGGCCGCACCGGGGATCGCCCACCTCCTCGAAGACCTCGATGGCGGTCAGCTGGCCGAAGCGGTCGAGGGAGGGCAGTCCGTCGATGATGGAGGGGATGGCGTCGGAGCCGATGAGAATCAGTTCTGCGCGGGCGTCGTACGACGGGCCGGTCGAGTCGTCGAGTTGCTGGATGAGTCTCTCGATGTGGGTGGTCATGGGTGGTCCCGGCGCCAGAAGGTGGACAGCCGCCAGCAGAGCACCGAGTGGTCGTCGGGCCACGGGTCGCGGTCCTCGGCCGCCCAGTCCTCGAAGGAGTCGCGTGTCAGGTCGATGGGGCGCCAGGCGGGGTCGAGCGGCTCGTCCTCGGCAGGCGGGCGGACGCACCGCCGACCGTGTTCGTCGCAGGCGCCGAAGCCCTGGTAGTTCCGCTGGGCCTCGATCAAGGAGACCTTGTTCGCGCCGCCGCTCATGGTGGGCCAGCGGAACTGGGCCCCGTCGTCCTCCCAGAAGCAGACGGTGCAGATTTCGTACGAGCCGGGCATCGCGCTCAGCACGCGGTGCCCGCAGCACGGGCAGGGGTAGGGGTCGCTCACCTGCGCAGTCTCGTTGCAGGTCCCACCCGTGTGCCATGGATTTCTCTGCCTCGGGATCCCCGCCCAGTCCGCAGTCAGTCCGCAGGATGTGTGATCAGTTCGCCACCTTCCGCCAGGTGCTTCGTCAAGCGCTCAGGCAGCAAAGGTCGGCTCGTTCGGGTCGACCCCTTGCTGTTTCCCATGCCGGGAGCTGACCTTCGTCCGCATCTGCTCTGCCTGTGAGTGATGGAAGTGGTACGTTATTCGGTACCACTACCGGAAAGGGTCAGGTCATGTCCATAACTGCGAGCGAAGCCCGCAAGGCGCTCTTTCCGCTGATCAAGAAGGTCAACGACAACCACGAGGCCATCGAAATCGTCTCCAAGCACGGCAATGCCGTGCTCGTCTCGGCCGATGATTACGCAGCGCTGCGGGAAGGCTCGTACCTCCTGCGCTCTCCGGCGAATGCTCGCCGACTGCTCAAGGCGTATGAGAACGCCCTGGCCAACATCAACGTGTCCGAGCGGGAGTTGATCGACCCCGACTCGCCGGATGCGGCACGTGAGGGTGCTGCGTGAGGCTCGTCTTCGAGGATCAGGGCTGGGAGGACTACACGTCCTGGCTCAAGAACGACCGCAAGTTGCTCGCCCGCATCAACAGGCTCATCGAGGACGTCAGGCGGGACCCCTTCACCGGTATTGGTAAGCCTGAGCCGCTGAAGTACCACTTGCCCGGGGCGTGGTCGCGACGGATCGACGATGAGCACCACCTCGTCTACCTGGTGACGGACAAGGAGATCGTCGTCCTCGCGGCTCGTTACCACTACTGATCGCTCAGGCGGTGAGGCTTTCTGGGATGCTGCCTCCGATCAGGGCAAGGCTCACCACCTGGGACCGATTCGGTGCCGGCCTGTTCCCCTGTCCGGTGGCGTCTCAGACCTTGACCACGGTGATCTCTCTGCCGCAGAGCATCCGCAGGTCCTCGGGGTTGGAGGTCAGCACGGTGGTGGGCCTGAGTGAGGCGAGAGCCGTCGCGGCGACGATCGCGTCCAGGGCGTACGTGTGGCCGTGCAAACCGGCGGTGGCGAGCAGCCTGCTCGCCTGCCGGGCGACGCTTCGTCGGGCGGGTCGACGTTGACGCGGGATACGGCGTAGTCGTACTGCGCATGGTGGATTCTTGGGTCTCTGGCCTCGACCAAGGTCACCGAACTGGTCACCACCCGAATGTCCTCGGCGTCGGCTGCCCTGACTGGACCAGCTGGCGGGTGCGGGCCGTCGAACCCGTGATCCGGGAAGCCTTGGCGCGGATGCTCCCCGACGGCCAGCTGCCCGCGGCTCGTGTAGTGGGCGGTTACTGGACCCGTACCCACGACATCGAGATCGATGTCGTGGGCGCCGACCGCGCTCCCGTCGCCAAGGAACTGCTCTTCGTCGGCTCCATCAAGTGGCTGGAGCAGGCTCCCTTCGACCGGCACGACCTCGCCGCGCTCCACCGTCACCGCGCCGCCCTCACCGACCAGCCGCTCCCCGTCGTGGCGGTCTCCCGGAGCGGAGTGGACTGTCAAGGGCTCGACGCCGTCTACGGCCCTGGTGATCTGCTGGTCGCCTGGCCTCTGTGAAGGGCGGGCGACCCCGTGCCTCACACCCGCCGGTCCGCAGCAACATCACACGCACGCTCGTCCCGTCGTCCGCCGCCGCCCCGCCGAGGACGGCCAACTGGCCGCCGGGGCGCAGTTCATGGCCCGGCGGGGTGAGGAACGCCTCCCGGTCGGACCGGGACTGCTCCCGCAGGGCCTCACGGACCTCACCCGTGGCGCGCCCCCGTGGACCACGACGATCGCGGCCCCGCGTGGCGCCAACCGTGCGCCGGTCCCGCTCAGCGCGCGGAGCGCACCGCGCACTCCGCCGCCGCCAGGACCACCCGCGCCTGGAGGTCCGCCTGGTCGCGCACCGGGATCCAGCGCAGGCCCAGGGCGCGGGTGAAGTCCTCGCACCAGGCCGTGATCAGGGCGTGCAGCTCGTCCTGGAGCGCGGGCGCGACGGGGTCGTCCGACTCCGACAGCAGACGCAGCAGCAGACCCGCCGCGCGCAGCGGCTGGCGGCGGGCGACCACGTCCAGGGCACAGACCTGCGCGGTGGTGAGCCGCTCCCCGCCCTCGGCGACCTGCCGCGCCAACGGCCCCCAGGACTCGGCGACCAGGTCGTACAAGCCCTCCGCCATCCACTCGAGGACGCGCCGGGGCGCGCTTTCCTCGGGCGTCGGCAGGAAGCCACGCGCCTTGTCCAGGAGTACCGTCACCTGCTCGCCCCCGTCCCGCACCAGCCGCGAGAGGCCCCGCAGGGTGTGTACGGCGTCCGGGTGCGGGGTCGGGTCGTCGGCCAGGGCACTCGCCCACATCGGCACCTCGACGATCGCCGTGACACCGCCGTGCCGCTGGGGCGCGCACCACGTGGACCGGCCGATGTTCTCGGAACCGGCCGCGAGCCGCCCCGTGCTCTCCGGCGGGGGCAGGACATGGACGCCGGGGGCGGGGTTCTCCCAGTACAGGGCGTCGAAGGTGCCGTGCTGGACCGGGACGGAGAGGCCGGCCGCCGCCGTGTGGAAGCTGTCGGCGAACCCCGGCAGGCCGTCCGTCAGCTGGACGAAGGTGCCGCCCGCCTCGATGCCGTGCAGGGAGCACTGGAGGACCGGACGACGGGTGTCGATCAGGTCGAACAGGGCCTCGCTCTCCGGGAGGCGAGACGACTCGATCGGCGCCCACTCGGGCTGCTCCGCCGCGACCGGGCGGAACGCGGCGCGGAAGTAGCGCTCCAGGGCGGGCGCGGGACCGGCCATCGCCTCCTCGATGCCCTCGCTCAGCGCGGCCCCGTCCGGGTCGAGGCACAGCATGACGTCCCAGGTGACCCGGGCCGGGTCGGTCGCCGGGGTGCGCCCGTCGCCGCGTGCCACCCGCTCGGCCAGGGCGAGCGCGGTGACGGCGCCGACCGGTTCGTCGGGGTGCGGGCGGGCGACGACCAGGACGTGCGCGGGGCCGTGCCCGACGGACAGCATCTCCAGTGGACGCCCCGCTCGTGACGTGCCGACACGGCGCAGACGGCCGGCCCCCGGGTACCGGGTGACCAGCCGCCGCGCCGCTGCCGAGACCTCCGCGACCGTGAGGTAGCGGTCCATCCTGGCGGTCCGTCAGCTGCCGCCGTTGCCACCGCTGTCGCCGGTGGTCTCCTTCTTGTCCAGCGGACGGATCTCGATCTTGTTCGCCATGCCGTTCCTCCCGTTGTCGTCGAGTGCGAAGGACCAGATGTGCGCTTGCCAGCGTTCGCCGACCGGGCAATCGTTGTCAATGTGCGTTGAGTAAGCACGCCGGCGCGCGAAGGCGGTGACGCGCCCCGGACGTGACGCGCCCCGGACGTGACGCGCCCCGGACGTGACGCGCCCCGGACGTGACGCGCCCCGGACGTGACGCGCCTGCCGGGCCTTACGCGCCCTGAAGCTGACGCGCCCCCACGTGACGCGCCGTCGCTCAGACCAGCTCGGGCGCGGCGTCCGTCGCGTCGGGGTCGCCGGACTCACCGGTCGCGGCGGTTTCGGTCGTCGCGGTCTGGGGCGGACCAGGCTCGGTAGCCCTGGCCTCGGTCGTCCCGGCCTCGGTCGTCCCGGCCTCGGTCGTCCGCGCCTCGGTCGTCCGCGCCTCGGTCGTCCCGGCCTCGGTCGTCCGCGCCTCGGTCGTCCCAACCGGAATCGCCGATTCCGCCGAGTCCGACTGTTCCGCCGGCTCCTCCGAGGCCTGCCGCTGTCCCGGCACCCCCGGCTCCGGCTCGCCGTCGCGCTCACGCGCCGCCCGCGCCGCCCGCACGTACGTGTAGATCACCGCCCCCGTGACCACCAGCAGAAGCGGCCCGTACAGCCAGGGCCGGGCGGCCATCTCCGTGGCCAGCCAGCGGTACGACGCGAGCTGCGCGGCGAAGACCGCCAGGCCGAGGGCGACCACGCGGACGCCCGCGCGGTCCCAGCCATGCGCCGAGCAGCGCATCGCCGTCTCGATGGTCAGGGCGAAGACCACGCCGGCGAGCAGGTCGGCGCCGTAGTGGTAGCCGAAGCCGAGGGTCGCCGTGAGGGTGCCGACCAGCCAGAAGGTGCCCGCCCAGCGCATCGCCCGGGAGCCGTCGCGCGAGTGGATGAACAGGGTGACCGCCCACGCGGTGTGCAGGCTGGGCATGCAGTTGCGCGGGGTGATGCCGTCGAACGGGATAGGCCGCGGGTCGGTGACCGGCGGCAGGGTGTCCGGCCAGATGGTCGCCGTCGCCCAGGCGCCGCCGTCCGTGCCGTAGGCGAAGACCGGGCCGACCACCGGGAAGATCATGTAGATCGCGGGGCCGAACAGGCCGATCACCAGGAACGTGCGCACCAGATGGTGGGCGGGGAAGCGGCGCTCCACCGCCACCCGGCGCAGCTGGTAGAGGCCGACGAGGGCGGCGGCGAGCGGGAGCTGGCCGTAGACCACGTGCAGGATGCCCGTGCTGACCGGCGCGGTGGCGTTCAGGAAACGGCCCACCATCCACGACGGGTCGGCCAGGGCGTGGTCGGCGGCGGCCACGTACGCGTCGAGGACGGTCGCGCGGGTCTTCGAGGTGATGAGCAGCCAGGTGTCGCCCGTCTTGTGACCGGCCACCAGCAGCAGGCCGAGGCCGGTGCCCTTGAGCAGCAGGATCCGTTCCCGGCCGGTGCGGCGTGTGAGGCCGAGGACCGCGACGCCCAGCACCACCCACAGGGCGCCGTTGCCGAAGTTCATGTCGGCGTCGAGCGCCCACCGCACCAGGAAGAACGCGACGTCCACGCCCGCGGCGATCCCCAGCGCGATCAGCCGCTGCCGCCAGGTGAGCACCACCATCGTCAGCGCCAGGCCGCCGTAGAGCAGCGGACCCGACTCGGGGGCGAAGACCACCTCCCGCGACTGTTCGGTGATCGGCCCGGAGAAGCCGTAGCCGCGCGCCACGATCTCCAGCGCGACGAGGAAGCCCGCGGTCGCCACCCCTGCCGCGGTCCACAGGACCACGCGGGGCCGGCGCCACAGGGCGGGCTGCGTCCCGCGGTCGTCCCGCGGCGGTATTCGAGTGGGTTCGGTTCTCAACTGGTTCGCCTGGTGGTTCGGTTGCGGGCAGGTGGCTTCGCGGGCAAGTGGCGCATCGCGCCGAAGGGCAGGGTCTTTCGGTGGACAGCCGGTGAATGAGGACATCCGTCGTGAGTTCGAACATGTTAACGGGGGTGGACGGGGAGTCCATGGGTCGGCTGTGCCGTGTCTGTGCCGGACGCCGGGGAGGGGTGCGGTCTGCGGCGTCCGGTGTCCGAATCGGAACGGCGAGGTCCGTAAGTTGCCGAGGCGCCCTTGTGGAAATCCTGTGGACCCCTCAATCTTTCGGCTGACGCGCCCGGAAGCGGCAGCCGCTCTTGTCATGATCGCGACACGCGAACTCCCGGCGTGAGGCGGCCGCACGCCCCCCGTGCGTCATGCGTCACCGCACCATCCCCCACGAACGCGCACCACCGATTGAGGAGGAACCCTCCATGGCAGTGATGCGTCACCCCCGGCGAAGACTGGCCGTCCTCGGCGCCGCCGCCTCCGCGGCGCTCGTCGCGAGCCTCGTCTCCGCACTCCCCGCGGGGGCCGCCCCGGCCGCACCCGAAGGCCGCATCCAGTACGCGGGCGCCCCGAACGCCGTCGCCGGCAGCTACATCGTCACCCTGAGGGCCGACGCGTCCCGTTCGACCACCGCCAAGGGCCGTGCCCTGGCCGAGAAGTACGGCGCCGACGTCGAGCGCACCTACTCCAAGGCGCTCAACGGCTACGAGATCGAGGCCTCCGAGGCCGAGGCGAAGCGCCTCGCCGCCGACCCGGCCGTCGCCTCGGTGGTGCAGAACCGCACCTTCACCATCTCCGCGACCCAGACCAACCCGCCCTCCTGGGGTCTGGACCGCATCGACCAGCGCAACCGTCCGCTCAACAACGCCTACACCTACCCGGACTCGGCCGGGCAGGGCGTGACGGCGTACATCATCGACACGGGCGTCCGCATCAGCCACAACGACTTCGGCGGCCGCGCCTCCAACGGCTACGACGCCGTCGACGGCGACAACGTCGCCCAGGACGGCAACGGCCACGGCACCCACGTCGCCGGCACCGTCGCGGGCAGCGCGTACGGCGTCGCCAAGAAGGCTCGGATCGTCGGCGTCCGCGTGCTGAACAACTCCGGATCCGGCACCACCGCCCAGGTCGTCGCCGGCATCGACTGGGTGGCGCGCAACGCGGTCAAGCCGGCCGTCGCCAACATGTCGCTCGGCGGCGGCGCCGACAGCACGCTCGACGCGGCGGTCCGCAACGCCGTCGCGTCCGGCGTCACCTTCGTCGTCGCGGCCGGCAACGAGTCGACCAACGCCTCCACCAAGTCCCCGGCCCGGGTGACCGAGGCGATCACGGTCGGCGCCACCACGTCCACCGACGCCCGCGCCTCCTACTCCAACTACGGCTCGGTCGTGGACCTGTTCGCGCCCGGTTCCTCCATCACCTCCGCCTGGCGCACCAGTGACTCGGCCACCAACACCATCTCCGGCACCTCGATGGCCAGCCCGCACGTCGCCGGCGCCGCCGCGCTGTACCTGGCCGGCAACCCGTCGGCCACCCCCGCCCAGGTGTCGTCCGCGCTGACCTCGTCCGCCACCGCCGGCGTGGTCACCAGCCCGGGCAGCGGTTCGCCGAACCGCCTGCTGTACGTGGGCTGAGCGCGCCCGCGCCCTACGTACGACGAGAGCCCCGCCCCCGGGAGAGACACCCGGGGGCGGGGTCCGTCACCGTCCGCCTACGATGCGCCTCGTGTCCATACCTCCGCCCACCGGGCCGCAGTTCGGAGGCGGCGCCCAGCCGCCCTACTTCCCCCACCAGGGCGCGCCCGGTCCCGCGCCGTACTTCCCGTACGGGCCCCGGCCGCCCGCCGCCGTGAACGGGGTCGCCATCGCCGCCCTGGTCTTCGGCATCCTGTGCTTCCTGCCCGCCGTGGGGCTGGTGCTGGGGGTGATCGCGCTGCTCCAGATCAAGCGGCGCGGCGAGCGCGGGAAGGGGATGGCGGTCGCCGGCGTCACGCTGTCGTCGCTCGGGCTGGCGCTGTGGACGGCGGCGCTGGTCACCGGGAGCGTGACGGCGTTCTGGGAGGGCTTCCGGGAGGGGGCGCGCTCCGGCAGCGTCCTGGCCCTGCGCACGGGCGACTGCTTCACCTCGCCCGGCGGACTGGAGGGCTGGACCACCACGGCCCGCAAGGTGCCGTGCGCCGACGAGCACGACGGCGAGGTCTTCGCCCTCGTCGCCGTCCCCGGCACCGACTTCCCCGGGGACGACAGCCTCACCGAGCTGAGCGAGGACCGCTGCTACGAGCGGCGGAGCGCCTACGTCATGGACGGCTGGTCCCTGCCGGAGGAGATCGGCGTCTACTACTTCGCCCCCTCCAAGGAGAGCTGGAGCTTCGGCGACCGCTCCGTCGCCTGTGTGCTCGGCCGGGAGGACGGGACGCGCTTCACCGGGTCGCTGCGCAGCGACGCGACGACGCTCGACGCCCATCAGCTCGCCTACCTGGAGGCGGCCGAGGTGCTCAACGTCGCGCTGGACGAGGTGCCCGAGTCCGGCTACTTCGACGACGACGTCAGCGACGACCGGGAGTGGGCCGGGGAGGTCGAGGAGGCGGTCGCCGAGCAGGTGCGGCTGCTGCGCGCGCACACGTGGCCGGCCGGGGCACGGGAGCCGGTGGACGAGCTCGTCGCCGACCTCGGCAAGGCGCGGCTCGCCTGGGGGCGCGCGGCGGGCACCGCCGACCCGGACGCGTACTGGATCCGTGAGGAGGAGGCCTGGGAGGCGACCGACCCCTCCCTGTCGATCACCGTGCGCGAAGCTTTGGGGTTGGCCACCTCACCGCCCGCTTACGACGAGGAGGTCGAGCGGGAGCCGGAAGCCGGCGAGATGGAGGTGTGAGCGGCTCCATAGCGGGGAGAAAGTGCCTGCGTAAAGCCCTCCCGCAGCAGAAGTCATCACATCGAGTGATTCTCTGGCCTTTGCTTGCTTCGGACAACCCAGGGTTGCCACTCTGTTGCTGTCTGTACAACC
The DNA here is from genome assembly GCA_014655195.1 of Streptomyces cellulosae. Classification (GTDB taxonomy): domain Bacteria; phylum Actinomycetota; class Actinomycetes; order Streptomycetales; family Streptomycetaceae; genus Streptomyces; species Streptomyces cellulosae. The sequence continues at coordinate 71,310 of BNBH01000033.1, forward strand.
TGATGGGAGCGGCCAGTGACATTCGGTGAGCAGCCGGCGTACCTGCGCGTCGCGGGTGATCTCCGCAAGAAGATCGTCGACGGTCAGCTGCCGCCCCACACCCGGCTCCCCTCCCAGGCCCGCATCCGCGAGGAGTACGGCGTCTCGGACACGGTCGCGCTGGAGGCGCGCAAGGTCCTGATGGCCGAGGGGCTCGTCGAGGGCCGCTCGGGGTCGGGGACGTACGTGCGGGAGCGGCCCGTGCCGCGCCGGGTCGCCCGCTCCGGGTTCCGCCCGGAGCGGGGGGCGACGCCGTTCCGTCAGGAGCAGGCCGACGTCGGCGTGCGCGGGACGTGGGAGTCCAGCAGCGAGCAGGCGGAGGCGAGCGCGTCGATCGCCCAGCGGCTGGGCGTCGACACGGGTGATCGTGTCATGCGCACGAAGTACCTGTTCCGTGAGGCCGGCGAGCCGATGATGCTCTCCACGTCCTGGGAGCCGCTCGCCCTCACGGGACGCACGCCGGTGATGCTGCCCGAGGAGGGCCCGCTGGGCGGCATGGGCGTGGTGGAGCGGATGCGCGCGATCGACGTGATCGTGGACAACGTGACGGAGGAGGTCGGGGCCCGCCCCGGCCTCGCGGAGGAACTGATGCTCCTCGGCGGCGTCCCCGGCCACGTGGTCCTGGTCATCCAGCGCACGTACTTCGCGTCGGGCCGCCCGGTGGAAACGGCGGACGTGGTGATCCCGGCGGACCGGTATCGGGCGGCGTATCACCTGCCGGTGAAGTAGGGGGCGCCTTCCGCGGGGGTGTTGCCGCTCGGGGCGGGGCGGCCCGGCGTCGGCGGCTGACCCTGTCCGTGGGCCTTCCGTCTCACGTCGCGGCGGCCGCGGCCGGGTGATCACGCACCCGGACACGTACGGGCGCCGTAAACTCCGGCCCCTGGCGGGCAGGGCCTCGCCCGCGGCACGCGCTCCGGCGTCGAACTGCCTTGGCCCTGCTGCACGCGCGCACGGCGGCGAGGGGGCCGTCGCCCGCCCACCCTCGTCCGCAGTCGACGCCCCTTCCGTCAGTGGCGAAGGGCCTCGGCCCTGCTGGACGTGCGCCTGGCGTCGAGGGGGCCGTTGCTCGCCCGCCCACCCCTCGTCCGCGGGTGACGCCCTTTCCGACGGCGTCGAAGAGCCGCGGCCTCGCGGCACGGCCGTCGGCGTCGAAGGGGCCGCGCCCTTCATCACCCGCCCGCGTCCTCACCCCGCCCCTTCGCCGCCCGCCAGAGCCTCGCGCCTCCCCAGTCGCCCCATCACCCCCTCGCGCTCCCTTCTGCGCCCCGCGTCATGGATCCGCTCCGGCGTGACCCGCGCCCCGCGCCCGGCTCACGGGCGAAGGGATTTGGCCGTTCTCGCAGGTCGCTCGATGGGCCGGGCGAGGACGGTCATACCGCGCTGACCGGACATGTCACCCCCGCCGCACGGCGTATCCGCCACTGTGCGCCCCCTCCGTGCTGGCCGGTTGCGTGCCTGTTTGTGAAAAGGCGTATTCGCTCAGTGAAGGTAAGGCGTAGGCTCGGGCATATGCGGACTGCGGTTTCCTTACCGGGCGGGGCGCGGCACAGGTCGCGGAAGGCAAGTGGAGGGGAGCGATGAGCGACGGCACGGTGACTCTTCCCTGGCTCGTCGTGCGTCAGGACGACAACGGCAACCGCTACCGGGTGGGCCGTTACGCGACACGCGCCGAGGCCGAGAAGATCGCGACCAGCCTCGACGGCCGCGGCCACAAACAGCTCTACTGGGTCGAACGCATCGGCCAGAACGGCTCCACCGTCAGCTGAGCCGGCCCCGGCAGGCGCACGGCCCGTCAGGGCCGCACCCGTGACGCCTCCGGCCTGCCGCCCGCGTCGCCGGCCGCCTCCCCGTGCCGTGCCGTGCGCAGGTGCATGCGGGACATCGCCGCGCACTGGACCGCCATCGACAGCGCCATGGCGAGGCACACCCCCGGCAGTCCCCACCCCGACAGGCCTCCGGCGAGGGCCAGTTGGAGGACCGTCCCGCAGAAGGTGACGCGTGCCGTGGACCGTGCCCGCCCGCTGCCCTCGAAGACGCCGCCCAGCGCGATGAAGCAGGCGAGCAGCACGAGGTACGGCCCCACGCAGCGCAGGAAGAGCGTTCCCGCGTCGGCCACCCCGCCCTCCGCGCCGAAGCCCCGCATGATCCACGGCGCGGCCGCCAGCAGCACCGTCGCCGCCGTCAGCCCCAGGCCTCCCGCCAGCAGCAGCGCCTGACGGCCCACGTCCCGCCGCTCGTCCCGCCCCGCGCCCAGCAGGTGCGCGGTGTGGATGGAGGCCGCCTGGCGCACCGCGTAGAAGGCCATGGTCGCCACGTACATCGCCTTGGTCGCGATCCCGTACGCCGCCACCTCGGTCACGCCGACGCGCGCGACCACCGCGACGAGCGCGAGGGCCCCGGTCATCCGGACGAGGAAGTCGGCCGACATGGGCAGGCCGGTCGTCGCCGTCCCGCGCAGGTCGGCGGCCAGGCCCGTGAACCCGGCGCCCGGCCGGCGCAGGAGCCCTCGGCGATGCAGCACCACCAGTCCGCAGACCAGCGCCGCCGTCCGGCCCAGCACCGTCGAGACGGCCGCCCCGCGCACCCCGAGGCCCAGCCCGAACACGAACAGCGGGTCCAGCACCAGGATCAGGCCGTTCGCCAGCAGGGACAGCCGCATCGGGGTGCGGGTGTCGCCCGCGCCCTTGAGGACGCCGTCGGCCACGTTGGCCGCGAAGTACACCGCGATGCCCGGCAGGGCGATCGCGAAGAAGCCGCTCGCCAGCGCCACCGCGCGCCCGTCGTCACCGCCCAGCACCAGCCGGGCCAGCGGCTCCCGCACCAGGAACCCGCCGACCGCGACCACCGGCGTCACCAGCGCCCACATCGCCCAGCCCCCGCGCACGGCGGACCGCAGCGCCGCCGCGTCCTCGGCGCCCCGCGCCCGCGCGACCCGCACGGTCGTGCCGGACCCCGCCACCAGGATCACCCCGAGCAGCAGGTTCTCCACGTTCGTCGCGACCGCCACCGCGGCGACCGCGTCCCCGCCCAGCCGGGCCACCCAGACCATGTTGATGATCCCGGCCGTCACCCCGGCCAGCAGCTCCACATAGACCGGGCACGCCAGCGAGACCAGCGTGCGCCGATGCCGTAAGGCTTCCACCACGAACCCCCCTCTTTTCGCGGTACATCGAATCGAGGTACCGCGAAAAGAGATAGCATCGAGCCGCCGGGCGGACAAGCGCACGGACGGAAGCGGGCACATCGCGGGCAGGGGGAGCGGCCATGCTGGAGCTGTCGATCCTGGGGTTCCTCCACGAGGAGCCCTTGCACGGCTACGAGCTCAAGGCGCGCATCCAGGCGTTGAACGGCCACATCCGCCCGGTCAGCGACGGCGCCCTGTACCCGGCCATCACCCGGCTGGTGAAGGCCGGCTCGGTCGAGCAGCACACCGAACCCGGCAGCGGCGCGGCCGCCCGCCGGGTGCTGTCCCTCACCGACGCGGGCCGCACCGCGCTCATGGACCGGCTCAGGGAACCGAAGGACGTGGAGATCAGCGACGGGCAGCGCTTCTTCACCCTGCTCGCGTTCCTGCGCTTCCTCCCCGACCCCGCCGCGCGGGCCGCGGTCCTGCGGCGCCGGAAGGCGTTCCTCGACACCCCGTCGAGCTTCTTCCACCGCGACGGCGAGCCGATGCGGGCCGAGGAGGCCCCGGACCCCTTCCGGCAGGGCATGCTCCGCATCGCCCGCGCGACCACCGCCGAGGAGCGGGCGTGGCTGGACGAGACGATCGCCGCCCTGGAGGGGCGGGCGTGAAAGCACCCTCACCGGGCGGCTAGGGTCTTTCGTTCGGATCAGGCCGGCCGTGAGGCGCGGTGCGTCTTGACCGACCGCGACGCCGGGGCGATCCAAGTGAAAGGCCCTGGCTAGGGTCGTGCCCGAGGTACCGGACGACGAAGGCGGAGTGATGTCGACCCTGATCGACACGGTGGCGTGGGTGCGCATCGAGGACGGCAGAATCCTGTGCGCCCGGCCGCGCGGCAAGGGCGTCTTCTACATCCCCGGCGGCAAGCGCGAGGGCGCCGAGAGCGACGTCGAGACGCTGCTGCGCGAGATCGGGGAGGAGCTGACCGTGCTCCTCGACCCCGTCACGGCGAAGCACGTGGCCACCTACGAGGCCGAGGTGCCCGGCGCCCCGGACGGCACCGTGGTGCGCATGAGCTGCTGGACCGCCGAGTTCGCCGGGACGATCGCCGCGAGCAGCGAGATCGACGAGATCGCCTGGTTCTCCTACGCGGACCGGCCCCGCGTGCCCCCGGTCGACCAGCTGCTCTTCGACGACCTGCGGGCAGCGGGCAGCCTGCACCTCTGACGTGTGATTCCGGCGCACCGGCGTGAGGATGACGATGTGTGAGCGCGCCGTCGGCACACCACCGCGCGCACGGTCCGCGCCTCGCGCCGTTGTGCGCGGTACTCCGTCCGGGATATCGGGTATGTGGCTATTGACCACATGAAACCGGACACGGTCGGACTGCCTGACTCGCTCGGCGGGGAGGTGATCCGCGTGACCGACACCGACGGCGACCGGGCCACGTGGACCTTCCCCGCGGACCCGAACGCGGTGCGGGCAGCCCGTCGCGCCGTGCGTGAACAACTCCGCCGGTGGGAGCTCAACGGCATCACCGATCTCGCGGAACTGCTGGTCAGCGAACTCGTCACCAACGCCCTGCGGCATGCCACCGGACCCGTCGGCGTATGCCTGAGCCGGCCCGCCGGACGGACCGGCATGCTGCTCGTCGAGGTGTCCGACCCCGTCCCCGAACCGCCCCACGAACGCGTCGCACGGCCCGACGACGAGAGCGGGCGCGGACTCCAGCTCCTGGCCCGCTCCTCCCGCCGCTGGGGGCACCGGACCGGGCCGCACGGGAAGACGGTGTGGTGCGAACTCGTGGTCCCCCGGTGAGGCCCCGCACGGCCGTTCGCAGGTGTGTGCGGGCCCTCGTCGTACCCCGTGACCGGTAACCGTCCATGACGGTTGTCGAACCGGGGGATTCGACGGCGTGTCCGCTGGTTAGAAGACTGGAAGTGTTCTCACGGCGTGGACCGAAAAGCATCGGGACCGTGCTGTGATCGTGAACACCGTGTTGTGCGGCGCCGTAGTGCTGGATACTGCGGGCAGCCGCCCCCGGTGACCGGTGCCGGACGCGGTGAGCTGGAGGGGACGGTTCGCGTGAGCGAGATACCAGCGAAGGCCACGGAGTCCGAGGACTCGTCGGGCGGCTCGAGCAACGAGGCCGCCGACGGCCTCCTATCCGGCGATGCCCCGTCCGGTGACGCCATGTGGCAGACCGCCCCGCCCGGCTCCATGTACGACTACATCAAGGTCGCGTCCTTCTCGATCGGCCCCGACGGGCTGGTCGACCAGTGGAGCCTGCGCGCCGAGCAGATCTTCGGCATCCCCGCGGAGCGCGCCGTCGGCGCCGACCCCATCGAGGCGTTCCTCGAGCCCGTCCGCAGGGAGCGCGGCCAGCGCAAGATGGCGGAGATCCTCGACGGCCGCGAGTGGACCGGCGTGGTGCCGTTCCGGCTGCCCGCCCACATGGCGGGGGAAGACCGGGACCGCGAGGGCATCGCCGAGGTCTACGTCATGCCGACGCGGACCGAGGCGGGCGAGAAGGCCGCCGTCTGCATCGTGGTCGACGTCCGCACGCTGCGCCGTATCGAGACGGATCTGGCCGCCTCGCAGGCCATATTCGGCCAATCTCCCTTCGGCTTCGTGCTGATCGACCGTGACCTGCGGGTCCGTCGCGCCAACGAGCGGTTCGCGTCCCTCTTCGGCGGCACGCCCGACGACCACCGCGGCAAGGGCGTCCACGACTACCTGCCGCGCGGTGAGGCCGAGCGGGTCGCGGCGACCCTGCGCAGGGTGCTGGAGACCGGCGAGTCCATCACGGACATGCACGTCACCGGGTTCATCCCCGGCTTCGACGAGCGCCGCCACTGGTCCGTCAACCTCTACCGGGTGCACAGCGGAAGCGGCCGCCCCATCGGCATCGCCTGGCTCGGCATCGACATCACCGCCCGCCGTGCCGCCGCCCGTGAGGCCGCCGCCGCGCGGCGCAATCTCGCCCTGCTGAACGAGGCCGGCGCGCGCATCGGCAACTCCCTCGACCTGGAGACCACCGCGCGCGAACTGCTCGACGTGGTCGTGCCCGGCTTCTGCGACCTGGCCACCGTGGACCTCTACCAGGGGCTGCTGGCCGGCGACGAGACCCCGCCAGGACTCGCCGACGGCAGCGCCGAGGTGCGCCGCGTCGCCTTCGCCAGCGCCGTGTCCGACGGGCCCATCAGCGGCACCGGGGAGCCGGTGAAGCTGGGCGCCGTCCACCACTACCCGTTCAACTCGCCCTGTGCGGACGCCCTGCGCACCGCCCGCCCGCAGACCGTGCCCGGCGAGGACGGCGGCCTGGTGCAGTCCACGCTCGCCGTGCCGATGGTCGCCCACGACACCGTGGTGGGCCTCGCCCAGTTCGCCCGCACCAAGGGCAGCGAGCCGTTCGGCGACCGCGACCGCGACCTCGCCGTGGAACTGGCCGCGCGCGCCGCCGTCTGCATCGACAACGCCCGCCTCTACCGCCGCGAGCACGAACGCGCGCTGATACTGCAGCGCTCCCTCCTCCCGCCCGGCGACCCGGAGGCGTCCGGTCTGGACATCGCCTGCCGCTACCTGCCCGGCAACGCGGCGAGCGGCCGCACCGGCGAGGTCGGCGGCGACTGGTTCGACGTCATCGAACTGCCGGGCCACCGCACCGCGCTGGTCGTCGGCGACGTCATGGGCCGCGGCCTGCGCGCCGCCGTCGCCATGGGTGAACTCCGCACCGCCGTACGGACTCTGGCGCAGCTCGACCTGGAACCGGCCGAGGTGCTCTCCCAGCTGGACGAGATCGCGCGCGGTCTGGGCGCGCCCGGCGGGCCCTCCCAGGCCTTCACGGGAGGCGTCCAGCAGGCCACCCGGGCCGCCCGCCGCCCGCGCGAGGCGGACCTCTCCGAGGTGTACCTGGCCACCTGCGTCTACGCCGTCTACGACTCCGTCACCCGCCGCTGCACGTTCGCCAACGCCGGCCATCTGCCGCCCGTCCTGGTCGAGCCGGGGGAGAACGCGCTGATGCTCGACGTGCCGCCCGGCATGCCGCTCGGCGTCGGCGGGGAGCCCTTCGAGGAGGTGGAGGTCGAACTGCCCGAGGGCGCCCTCCTCGCCCTCTACACGGACGGCCTGGTCGAGAGCCGCGACCACCCCCTCGACGAGGGCCTCCAGGCGTTCGTGGGCGCGCTCACCGACCCGTCCGCCCCGCTGGAGGACGTCTGCGACCACATCCTCAACACGCTCGACACCCATCACGGCGAGGACGACATCGCGCTGCTGATGGCACGTGTACAGGGCCTGCCCGCCGACTCCGTGGGCGACTGGACCCTGCCGCGCGAGCCGCGCAGCGTGGGCCGGGCCCGCGAGTACGCCCGGGCCCAGCTCCTCGCCTGGGACATGGAGCCGCTGGTCGACACCACCGAGCTGCTGGTCAGCGAACTGGTCACCAACGCCCTGCGGTACGGCGAGGGGGAGATCAGACTCCGGCTGCTCCTCGACCGCACCCTGGTGTGCGAGGTCTGGGACTCCGGCCTGGTCCAGCCCCGCCGGCGGCGCGCCCGCGACACCGACGAGGGCGGCCGCGGCCTCCAGCTCGTCGGCCTGCTGAGCGCCGCCTGGGGCTCACGCCGTACGCCGAGGGGCAAGACGGTGTGGTTCGAACTGCCGCTGCCCGGGGCCGACACCGGCCTCACCGACCCGGCGGAGGCGCTGCTCAGCCTGTTCTGACGCTCCGTCCACCCCGCGTCCACCCTTCGTGATCATGAAGCCGTGGACGCAACCGCACCACTCGTTCCCCTCGTCCTCACCCCCAACATCCGACGACGAGGGGAACGGCGGCATGGACCACACGGAGTCGCGGGACGGCACGGCGGGCACGGACGAGCGCACGGACGAGCCACAGCCGACGCCCGAGCCGAAACCCACGCCCGAGCCCGGGTCCGACCAGAAACGCCCCAGACCCTGGGTGCGTCGCGCCAGACGCACCGCCCTCGTGCTCGCGCTGCTGCTGATCGTGCCGATCGCCGCCATCGAGACGGCGCTGCGGGTCAACTACACGGGCGACCCGGCCGAGGGCACCTACACCCGTGACCGGGACGCCATGTGGCTCGGCCACGCCTGGGTCGACGGGCGCAAGAAGGACGCCGACGTCACCGCCCTCGCCGGCCGTCTGAAGGACACCGGCGTCCGGGACCTGTACGTCCACACCGGCCCGCTGGAGCACGACGGCACCCTGCCGAGGTCGGTGTATCCGCGCGCCCGCTGGTTCATCGACGCCGTGCACCGGGAGCTGCCCGGGGTGCGCGTCCAGGCGTTCCTCGGGGACGTCCTCGCCAACGGCGGCCCCGAAGGGCTGGAACTGAGCGACGCGGACACCCGTGCCGAGGTGGTCCGCAGCGCCGGACAGGTCCTCGACACCGGCTACGAGGGCGTCCACCTGGACCTGGAGCCGCTGCACTCCGACGACGGGAACTACCTCGACCTCCTCGACGACCTGCGCACCCTCACCAGGAAGCGGGACGCGCAGCTGTCCGTGGCCGCCCACCAGATCGACCCGCTGCCGCACCTCCACTCCGTCGCGGGCTTCGTCGCCGACCACCCCAAGTGGTGGTCGCAGAAGTTCTTCGGGCAGGTCGCGCGGCGCGTCGACCAGATCGCCGTGATGTCGTACGACACCGCGCGCCTCTTCGAGAGCACCTACGGCGGGTACGTGGCCCAGCAGACCTCGCTCGCCCTGGAGGTCACCCCGCCCACCACGCACCTGCTGATGGGCCTGCCCTTCTACTACGAGAGCAATCCGAGTCACTGGGGGCACGCCGAGACCGTCGCCGCCGCCGTCCGGGGCGCCCGTCTCGGCCTGTCCCGCACGGACCCCGACCGCGAACTCTTCGGGCTCGCCCCGTACATCGACTTCGCGGCGACGGAGACCAACTGGAAGGAGTTCGAGGAGGGCTGGGTCCGCTGACCGCTCAGGAGCGCCGGCGGATCTTGTTCCCCAGCCAGACCAGCGGATCGTACTTGCGGTCCACCGCCCGCTCCTTCAGCGGGATCAGCGCGTTGTCCGTGATCTTGATGCCCTCGGGGCAGACCTCCGTGCAGCACTTGGTGATGTTGCAGTAGCCGAGACCGTGTTCGTCCTGGGCCGTGCGCTTGCGGTCCAGGCCGGACTCCTCGGCCGCGTCCAGCGGATGCATGTCCAGCTCGGCGACCCGCATCAGGAACCGCGGCCCGGCGAACGCCTGCTTGTTCTCCTCGTGGTCGCGGACGACATGGCAGGTGTCCTGGCACAGGAAGCACTCGATGCACTTGCGGAACTCCTGCGAGCGGTCCACGTCCTCCTGCGTCATCCGGTACTCGCCCGGACCCACCCCGGCCGGCGGCACGAACGCCGGGACCTGCCGTGCCTTGGTGTAGTTGAAGCCGACGTCCGTCACCAGGTCGCGGATCACCGGGAACGCCCGCAGCGGCGTCACCGTGATCGTCTCCTCGCGGTCGAACACCGACATCCGGGTCATGCACAGCAGCCGGGGGTGCCCGTTGATCTCCGCCGAGCACGAACCGCACTTGCCGGCCTTGCAGTTCCAGCGCACGGCGAGATCGGGGGCCTGGGTCGCCTGGAGGCGGTGGATGATGTCGAGGACCACCTCGCCGTCGTTCACCTCGACGCGGAAGTCCTCCAGGCCGCCTCCGTCGACGTCCCCCCGCCACACCCTGAAGCGGGCCTCGTAGCTGCTCACTCGTAGAGCTCCTCTTCGGCCAGGTACTTGACCAGCTCCTCCTTCTCGAAGAGGGCGAGCAGGTCGGGGCGGATGGGTTCGGTGGTCTCACGGGTCAGGGTGATCTGCCCGCGCACCGCGTCGGCGGCGGCGAAACCGCCCGCCGGGTCGGTCGGCGAGCACAGCAGGTTGACGTTGCGCCAGGCGCGGTCCATGGCGGCGTGGTCCTCGCGGGTGTGGCCGCCCCGCGACTCCGTGCGCTCCAGCGCCGCGCGGGCCACGCACTCGCTGACCAGCAGCATGTTCCGCAGGTCCAGCGCCAGGTGCCAGCCCGGGTTGAACTGCCGGTGGCCCTCCACACCCGCGCGCCGGGCCCGCGCCCGCAGCTCGGCGAGCTTCTCCAGCGCCTGCCGCATCTCGTGCTCCCGGCGGATGATGCCGACCAGGTCGTTCATCGTCTGCTGGAGCTCCTGGTGCAGCGTGTACGGGTTTTCCGGCGGTCCGTCGGCGGGCTCCTCGCCCTCCGCCGAGAACGGACGCAGCGCCTCCGCCGCGGCCGCGTCGACCTGGGCGTCGTCCGCGTGGGGCCGCGCCCCGGTCCTCGCGAGCGCGTGGTCCGCCGCGTGCCAACCCGCACGGCGCCCGAACACCAGCAGGTCGGACAGCGAGTTCCCGCCCAGCCGGTTGGAGCCGTGCATCCCGCCCGCGACCTCACCGGCCGCGAAAAGCCCCGGCACCCCGCGCGCCGCCGCCGAGTCGGAGTCGACGGCGATGCCGCCCATCACGTAGTGACAGGTCGGGCCGACCTCCATCGGCTCGGCCGTGATGTCGACGTCCGCCAGCTCCTTGAACTGGTGGTACATCGACGGCAGCCGGCGCTTGACGACCTCCGCCGGCATCCGCGTGGACACGTCCAGGAAGACCCCGCCGTGCGGGGAGCCGCGGCCCGCCTTCACCTCGGCGTTGATGGCGCGGGCCACCTCGTCACGGGGGAGCAGCTCGGGCGGGCGGCGGTTGTGGTCCGGGTCGTCGTACCAGCGGTCCGCCTCCTCCTCGGACTGCGCGTACTTCTCCTTGAAGACGTCCGGGACGTAGTCGAACATGAACCGCTTGCCCTCGGAGTTGCGCAGCACCCCGCCGTCGCCGCGCACCGACTCGGTGACGAGGATGCCCTTCACCGACGGCGGCCAGACCATGCCCGTGGGGTGGAACTGCACGAACTCCATGTTCAGCAGCGGCGCCCCGGCGAGCAGCGCCAGCGCGTGCCCGTCGCCCGTGTACTCCCACGAGTTCGACGTGACCTTGAAGGACTTCCCGATGCCGCCGGTGGCGATCACCACCGCCGGCGCCTCCAGGACGAAGAAGCGGCCGGACTCCCGCTCGTAGCCGAAGACCCCGCTGACCTCGTCGCCGTCCTTCAGCACCCGGGTGACCGTGCACTCCTGGAAGACCTTCAGCCGGGACTCGTAGTCACCGGTCTCGGCGAAGTCCTCCTGCTGGAGGGCGACGATCTTCTGCTGGAGGGTGCGGATCAGCTCCAGGCCGGTGCGGTCGCCGACGTGCGCCAGACGCGGGTACTCGTGGCCGCCGAAGTTCCGCTGGGAGATCCGGCCGTCCTTGGTCCGGTCGAACAGCGCGCCCCAGGTCTCCAGCTCCCACACCCGCTGGGGCGCCTCCTGGGCGTGCAGCTCGGCCATCCGCCACTGGTTGAGGAACTTCCCGCCGCGCATGGTGTCGCGGAAGTGCACCTGCCAGTTGTCGCCGGAGTTGACGTTGCCCATCGCCGCCGCGATGCCGCCCTCCGCCATCACGGTGTGCGCCTTGCCGAACAGCGACTTGCAGATCACGGCCGTACGGGCGCCCCGCTCGCGCGCCTCGATCGCGGCGCGCAGACCGGCGCCGCCGGCCCCGACCACGACGACGTCCCACTTCTGTCGGTCCACCACGGACATGGATGAAGGCCCCCAGTCAGAAGAAGCGCGGATCGTCGAAGACGCCGGACGCGACGAGATAGACGTAGAAGTCGGCGGCCGCCACACTGATCAGCGACGCCCAGGCGAGCTGCATGTGCCGGGCGTTCAGCCGGCCCACCCACTGCCACATCCGGTAGCGCACGGGATGCTTGGAGAAGTGCTTGAGCTTCCCGCCGACGATGTGCCGGCAGGAGTGGCAGGACAGGGTGTACGCCCAGATCAGGACGATGTTCACCAGGAACACCAGGGTGCCGAGCCCCATGTGGCCCCACGCGTAGTTCTCGTCGCGGAAGGCGAGCACGGTGTCCCAGGTCAGCACGCAGGCGACCAGCAGCGCCGCGTAGAAGAAGTACCGGTGGACGTTCTGCAGGATCAGCGGGAAGCGGGTCTCGCCGGTGTACTTCGCGTGCGGTTCGGCGACCGCGCAGGCGGGCGGGGACGCCCAGAAGCTGCGGTAGTAGGCCTTGCGGTAGTAGTAGCAGGTCAGCCGGAAGCCGAGCGGAAAGATCAGGATGATGATCGCCGGCGAGATGCCCCACCAGCTTCCGAACAGCTCCCAGTTCGGGCCGCCGCGCATCGGCTCGCAGTTCTCCGCGAGGCAGGGCGAGTAGAACGGCGACACGTACGGCGCCGCGTAGTAGTCCGCGTCGGCGAAGGCCCGCCAGGTCGAGTACACGACGAAGGCGAGCAGCCCGGCCGCGGTGACGGCCGGGGCCAGCCACCAGCGGTCGGTCCGCAGATGCGAGGCGGAGATCGCGGCGCGCGTGCCGGATCTCACGCCGCCGCGGTGCTCGGGTTCGGTCGCAGGGGGTTCCGTACCAGTGGCCACGCTGTCCACTCCGGTAGGGGTCGGGGGGTGCCGGGTCGGCGGGGGCGGCGGTCGGGCGGGGTCAGGGGGCGTGGCGGTCGCGGGCGCCCAGACCCTCGTCGTCGCTGTCCACCCACAGCGACATGTCGTAGGGGGTGTCGGAGATCGTCACGAGGTCGGGCCGCTTGGCCGGGCCCGCCGCGGTGACGGCGGTCTCCCGGAGCAGCGCGAGGCTCTCGCGCAGGTGGTTGGTGTCGGAGCGGACGCGGCGCAGCTCCAGGCTGCCGCTGCCCAACTGCTTCTCCAGCCGCCCCACCGACCTCACCAGGTCGTCGAGACAGCGCTGGACGGTCGCCAGTTCATCGTGCACGGACATGACGTGACCTCACTTCCAGGGTCCTTCAGGCCCAAGGCGGTGCAACGGTCATGCGCCTGCGAGTGTTGCGCGTCACACCTTGCGCTGTGAAGGGATGTGCATCGATTGGCCGAGGCGCATGGGTGCATCGTCCGGTGCGAAGCCGCGCCGCGCCGGGTGCGTTGCGCCGCACGGGTGGGCTTGGCGTCCGTGGCCGCCGTGTCGCCCGGGAACGCGGAACCCTTTCCTCTTCAGTGGGCCGCATACATCGGATGAACGCCCAATACCAAGTGTGATCACCATGCCCGCGGCTTTCCGGAGGTATCCAGAGATGTCCCACGACGGCATCGGCCCGCGTGCTGTCCTGCGCTCGGTCGCCTTCCTCACCGCCGGCATGCTCACGGTGCCCGCCCTGGCCGGATGCGGCTCCGAGGACCCCGCGGGCGAGCCCCTCGCGGGCGCGGACGTCGCGAGCGCGGACCGGGCCGACATCGCCGACGGCGGGACGCTGCGCTGGGCCGTGGACACCTTCCCGGACACCCTGAACACCTTCCAGGCCGACGCCGACACCACCACCGCCCGGATCGCCGAGGCCGTCCTGCCGTCGATGTACCGCACGGACGGCCGGGGCCGGGCCGTGCGCAACCCCGACTACCTGGCCTCCGCCGAGGTCGTCGACACCTGTCGGCGTACAAGCGAACGTGCACCACCTCGTACGGATGAAAGTGCACCATTCCTGATGCGGTGACGGGGTGCCGGCCGTGAGTCTGCTGCTGTCGTTTCGG
>BNBH01000034.1 GCA_014655195.1 Streptomyces cellulosae
CGACCACCGCGTTCAGCCGGGACAGGATCCAGCGGTCGGTCGGCGACATCGTCGAGGCGTCCGGCAGCGGGCCCTCGACCGTGGCGCCGTTCATCAGCGCGAAGCGCGTGGCGTTCCAGATCTTGTTGGCGAAGTTCCGGGAGCCCTGGACCCAGTCCTCGCCGATCGGGACGTCGACGCCCGGGTTGGCGCCGCGCGCCAGGGTGAAGCGGAGAGCGTCGGAGCCGTACTTGTCCATCCAGTCCAGCGGGTTGACCACGTTCCCGAAGGACTTGGACATCTTCTTGCCGTTCTGGTCACGGACCATGCCGTGCAGGGCGATGGTGTGGAACGGCGGGGTGCCGTCCATGGCGTAGAGGCCGAACATCATCATCCGGGCGACCCAGAAGAAGAGGATGTCGTAGCCGGTGACCAGGACGGAGTTCGGGTAGAACTTCGCGAGCGACTCGGTCTGCTCGGGCCAGCCGAGGGTGGAGAAGGGCCACAGGCCGGAGGAGAACCAGGTGTCGAGGACGTCGGAGTCCTGGCGCCAGCCCTCGCCGCTCGGCGGCTCCTCGTCGGGGCCGACGCAGACGACCTCGCCGTTCGGCCCGTACCAGACGGGGATGCGGTGGCCCCACCACAGCTGCCGCGAGATGCACCAGTCGTGGAGGTTGTCGACCCAGTCGAAGTACCGCTTCTCCATCTCCTGCGGGTGGATCTTGACCTTGCCGTCGCGGACCGCGTCGCCGGCGGCCTCGGCGAGCGGGCCGACCTTGACCCACCACTGCATGGACAGGCGCGGCTCGATGGTGGTCTTGCAGCGCGAGCAGTGGCCGACGGAGTGGACGTAGGGGCGCTTCTCGGCGACGATCCGGCCCTCGGCGCGCAGCGCGGCGACGATGGCGGAGCGGGCCTCGAGGCGGTCCAGTCCCTGGAAGGGGCCGTGCGCGGTGATGACGGCGTGCTCGTCCATCACGGCGATGGCCGGCAGGTCGTGGCGCTGGCCGATCTCGAAGTCGTTCGGGTCGTGGGCGGGCGTCACCTTGACGGCGCCGGTGCCGAACTCGGGGTCGACGTGCTCGTCCGCGACGACCGGGATGGAGCGGTCGGTCAGCGGCAGCGTGATGAGCTTGCCGACGAGGTGCTTGTAGCGCTCGTCGTCGGGGTGGACCGCGACGGCGGTGTCGCCGAGCATCGTCTCCGCGCGGGTCGTGGCGACGACGATGGTGTCGTCCCCCTCGCCGTACTTCATGGAGACGAGTTCGCCGTCGTCGTCCTGGTACTCGACCTCGATGTCGGAGATCGCGGTCAGGCAGCGCGGGCACCAGTTGATGATGCGCTCGGCGCGGTAGATCAGCTCGTCGTCGTAGAGCCGCTTGAAGATCGTCTGGACGGCCTTGGACAGGCCTTCGTCCATGGTGAAGCGCTCACGCGACCAGGCGACGCCGTCGCCGAGGCGGCGCATCTGGCCGCTGATCTGGCCGCCGGACTCGGCCTTCCACTTCCAGACGCGCTCGACGAACGCCTCGCGGCCCAGGTCGTGGCGGGACTTGCCCTCCTTGGCGAGCTCCCGCTCGACCACGTTCTGCGTGGCGATGCCGGCGTGGTCCATGCCGGGCTGCCAGAGCGTCTCGTAGCCCTGCATGCGCTTGCGACGGGTGAGGGCGTCGATCAGCGTGTGCTCGAAGGCGTGGCCCAGGTGGAGGCTGCCGGTGACGTTCGGCGGGGGGATGACGATCGTGTACGGAGGCTTGTCGCTCTTCTCGTCCGCCTCGAAGTAACCCCGCTCCACCCAGCGCTCGTACAGCGGCCCCTCTACGTCGGCCGGCGCGTACTGGGTCGGCAGTTCGGTCGTGGGCGCTGGTGGCTGCTGCTGAGCGTTGTCGGTCACGCGCCCAGTTTAGAGCCGTCACGGCGGTGTCCCGAAACGCGTTTCGTTTGTAACGGTGCGACCCCCGGCGGCCTGGAGTCGTTGACTCTGAGCCAGGATGTGAACAGAAGTTGAGCGTCTCGAGGGGAACCGAGTCATGAGTCACCACCAGCCGGGGCCGTACGGCGGGCAGCCGCAGCAGCCCGGACCTTACGGACAGCAGGGACCGTACGGCGGCCAGCCGCAGACCCCGCAGCCCGGCTACGGCCACCCCCAGCAGGCGCCCCCGCCCGCGCAGCCCGGCTACGGCTATCCGCAGCAGCAGCACCCCGGAGTGCCGCCGCAGCAGCCCGCGTACGGCCAGCCGCAGTACGGTCAGCAGCCTCCGTACGGACAGCCCCCGTACGGCGTGCCTTCCCAGCCCCCCGTCTCCGGCGGCGGCGGCAAGGTGGCCGCGATCGTCGTCGGCGCCGTCGCGGTCGTCACGGCCATCGGCGTCGGCGCGTACCTCCTCATCGGCGGCGACGGCGGCAGCACCGCGGCGGGCCTGACGGACGACGGCCCGCACAAGCTGACCGTGCCGAAGACCGTGCTGGGCGAGTACCAGCGGTTCGGTGAAGGCTCCGAGGAGAGCGGCTCGAAGACCGCGAAGGACATGGAGAACAGCGGGGTCAAGAACGGCACCGCCATCCTCGGCCAGTGGTCCACCGCCGACTTCGGGAACTACGACCCGGCCGACCCCGGCACCGCGGGCGACTTCCCGGACCAGTCGGAACTGCTGACCGCCAAGGGCATCACCATGGTGGGCGGTTACGGCGAGATCGCCGACCCGCAGAAGACGCTGGACAAGTTCTTCACCAACATCCAGGAACAGGTGGAGAAGAGCGCCGAGCAGAACACCGGGGGCATGGAGAACGCGGAGCTCGTCGGCGAGCCCGAGGAGGTCGAGATCGCCGGTACGGTGGCCAAGTGCCAGTCGACGAAGAGCACCAACGCGCTCACCAAGAAGGAGTCGACGGACTGGTTCTGCGCCTGGGCCGACCACAGCACGGTCGGCATGGCCTCGCCCGGCGACAACGCCGGCACAGGGGTCGACAAGAAGACGGCGGTCGACCTCACCACCCAGCTCCGCGAGCAGATCCGCGTCAAGGTCTGACGGCACCGCAGCAGCGAACACAAGGGGGAACCCAGTCATGAGCTTCAACCAGCCGGGCCCGTACGGCGGGCAGCCGCAGCAGCCCGGGCCGTACGGCCAGCAGCCGGGACCGTACGGCCAGCCGCCGCAGACCCCGCCCCAGCCGCAGCCCGGCTACGGCTACCCCCAGCAGGCGCCCCCGCCCGGCCAGCCCGGCTACGGCTACCCGCAGCAGCCCGGGCACCCCGGTGTCCCGCCGCAGCAGCCGCCCTACGGCCAGCAGCCGCAGTACGGCATGCCGCCCCAGCCCCCGGCCTCCGGCGGTGGCGGCGGCAAGAAGGCGGGGATCGTCATCGGCTCCGTCGCGGTCGTCGCGGCCATCGGTGTGGGCGCGTACTTCCTGTTCGGCGGCACGGGAGGCAGCGGCGGCCTGGAGGACGACGGCCCGCACAAGCTGACCGCGCCGGCGTCGGTCCTCGCGGACAAGTACGACCGCCAGGGCCCCGCGCAGGAGGAGTCGGCCAGCTCCAGCGACGAGAAGGACCTGGCGAAGGCGGGGGTGACCGACGCCACCTCGGTCGGCGCCGTCTACTCCACCACCGACCTGACGGAGCTGAACCCCGAGGACCCGGAGGACCTGGCGAAGCTGCAGACCGCGGAGAACATCACCTACTTCGGCGTCTACGGCAAGGTCGAGGACCCGGAGAAGGCCCTCGACGTGATGTTCACGCAGATGCACAAGAACACCGACGACGAGAAGGTCACGCTGGTCGGCGAGCCCAAGTCGGTGTCGCCGGACGGGCTGGACGGCGCGGTGATGAAGTGCCAGGAGGCCAAGACCCAGCACCCGGTGACCAAGAAGGACCAGACGACCTTCATGTGCGTGTGGGCGGACTACAGCACGCTCGCCGTGGTCGAGCCGACCGCCACCGGCAAGCAGTACTCGCTCGACGAGTCCGCGGGGATGGCCGCCGACGTCCGCAAGGACGTGCGGGTCGCCAATTGACACCCTCTCCCCGCTGAAGGGGGGAGATTCCCGCCTACCGGGCCGTTGAACGTGAAGCAGTACATCGAGCAGCAGAACCGGCCGCTCCGGGCTGCGCCGAGGTGAACAGTGCAGATCGGTGCACCCAGTTGAGGTCGGAGCAACTCTCAGATTCGTTTCACCACCGGCCTGAAGCCCGGTGCACCGCGAATAGTCCCGGTAGCACCTGAACAAGGAAAGGGCGTCCGGCGCGGTGCGCCGGACGCCCTTTCCGTCTGCCAGGGGCTTACGCCGTCTTCTGCTCGCCCGAGCCGCGGCCGCGCGAGTCGCGCGGGATGAGCGTCGGGTTGACGTTGGAGAGGACCACGTCCGCGGTGATGACCACGCGGGCCACGTCCTTGCGGGACGGCACCTCGTACATCACGCCCTGGAGGACCTCCTCCATGATGGCGCGCAGGCCGCGGGCGCCGGTCTGGCGCAGGATCGCCTGGTCGGCGATGGCCTCCAGCGCCTCACGCTCGAAGTCCAGCTCCACACCGTCGAGTTCGAACAGGCGCTGGTACTGCTTCACCAGCGCGTTGCGCGGCTCGACGAGGATCTGCAGCAGCGCCTCGCGGTCGAGGTTGTGCACGCTGGTGATGACGGGGAGACGGCCGATGAACTCGGGGATCATGCCGAACTTGACCAGGTCCTCCGGCATGACCTCCTCGAACTGGTCCTTGGACTCCATCTCCCGCTTGGAGCGGATCGTCGCGCCGAAGCCGATGCCCTTGGCACCCGCCCGGCCCTCGATGATCTTCTCCAGACCGGCGAAGGCGCCGCCCACGATGAACAGCACGTTCGTCGTGTCGATCTGGATGAACTCCTGGTGCGGGTGCTTGCGCCCGCCCTGCGGCGGGACGGAGGCGGTGGTGCCCTCGAGGATCTTCAGCAGCGCCTGCTGCACGCCCTCACCGCTCACGTCCCGGGTGATCGACGGGTTTTCGCTCTTTCGGGCGACCTTGTCGATCTCGTCGATGTAGATGATCCCGGTCTCGGCCTTCTTGACGTCGTAGTCGGCCGCCTGGATCAGCTTGAGCAGGATGTTCTCGACGTCCTCGCCGACGTAGCCGGCCTCGGTGAGCGCCGTGGCGTCGGCGATCGCGAAGGGGACGTTCAGCATGCGGGCGAGGGTCTGCGCCAGCAGGGTCTTGCCGGAGCCCGTGGGGCCCAGCAGCAGGATGTTGGACTTCGCCAGCTCGATGGCGTCGTCACGGCCCTGGGCGCCGCCGTTCTCCCCGGCCTGGACGCGCTTGTAGTGGTTGTAGACCGCCACGGAGAGCGCCTTCTTGGCCGCCTCCTGGCCCACCACGTACCCCTCGAGGAACTCGTAGATCTCGCGGGGCTTGGGGAGCTCCTCCCAGCGGACCTCGCTGGTCTCGGCGAGCTCCTCCTCGATGATCTCGTTGCAGAGGTCGATGCACTCGTCGCAGATGTACACACCGGGCCCTGCGATGAGCTTCTTGACCTGCTTCTGGCTCTTGCCGCAGAACGAGCACTTGAGCAGATCGCCGCCGTCACCGATGCGTGCCACGGTGTGCTTCCCCTTCGCCTGGGAGACGACCGGACGTCCATGTCCGGCGGCTCCTGGTGCTGCCTTATGTCCGACGGTACCTTGCCTGGCCCCCCGTTCGGGCCCCCCTTGGCACGGTTCACTTTGACGTGGACCGTGCCAAACCGTGCCAAGGGGCGGCAGACGTTACACCCCAGCCGTGCCTCAGCGCAGGCTGGAGTTGTCCATCTTCCGGGTGGTGATGATCTGGTCGATCAGGCCGTACTCCAGCGCGTCCTCGGCCGTGAGGATCTTGTCGCGCTCGATGTCCTCGCGGATCTTCTCGATCGGACGGGTCGAGTGCTTGGCCAGCATCTCCTCCAGCTGCGTGCGCATGCGGAGGATCTCGTTGGCGGCGATCTCCAGGTCGGAGACCTGGCCGCGGCCGGTCTCGCTGTACGGCTGGTGGATCAGCACCCGGGCGTTGGGCAGCGCCATGCGCTTGCCGGGCGTGCCGGCGGCGAGCAGGACGGCGGCGGCGGAGGCGGCCTGGCCCATGCACACCGTCTGGATGTCCGGCTTCACGTACTGCATCGTGTCGTAGATCGCGGTGAGCGCGGTGAAGGAGCCGCCGGGGCTGTTGATGTAGACCGAGATGTCACGGTCGGGGTCCATCGACTCCAGGCACAGCAGCTGCGCCATGACGTCGTTGGCGGAGGCGTCGTCGATCTGCACGCCGAGGAAGATCACACGCTCCTCGAAGAGCTTCGCGTACGGGTCGTACTCGCGGATGCCCTGGGAGGTGCGCTCGACGAAGCGCGGAATGACGTAACGGGACTCGGCCTGCGGACCGGTGTAGCGGCCCTGCGAGCCGGTCATGTCCTGCACGGCCTGCATACGGTCGTAGATCCCGCTGCCGGGGAATGCGTTCACGGTGTCTCCTGAAAGGGGCTGAGGCGGTCGGCTGGGGCTGCTGGGGGCCCCGGGCTCTCACGGGCCCGGGCGGGGTCCTACGGGGCTCGTGGAGCCTCGCAAGGCCGCTCAGGCCCCGGTGCCGCCGCCGCCCGGCATGCCGGCGGCCGTGGCGATCACGTCGTCGATGAGGCCGTACTCCTTGGCCTCGAAGGCGTCGAACCAGCGGTCGCGGTCCGAGTCACGGGTGATCTGCTCGATCGTCTGGCCCGTGTGCTGGGCGGTGAGCTCGGCCATGCGCCGCTTGGTGTGCAGCAGCCGCTCGGCGTGGATCTTGATGTCCGAGGCGGAGCCGGCGAGACCTGCGGAGGGCTGGTGGATCAGGATCTCGGCGTTCGGCAGCGCGAAGCGCTTGCCGGGCGTGCCCGCGCTGAGCAGGAACTGTCCCATGGACGCCGCGAGACCCATGGCGATCGTCACCACGTCGTTCTTGATGTACTGCATGGTGTCGTAGATCGCCATGCCGGCCGTGATCGAACCGCCGGGGCTGTTGATGTAGAGGTAGATGTCCTTGTCGGGGTCCGAGGCAAGGAGCAGCAGCTGTGCGGTGATCTTGTTCGCGATGTCGTCGTCGACCGGCTGGCCGAGGAAGATGATCCGCTCGCCGAGCAGCCGGTTGTAGACCTGGTCGCCGAGGCCACCACCGATGGAAGGCTCGCCGGCGGCTGAAGGCATCAGATTCGTCACGTATCCACCTGCTCGTCTTACGACGGCGCCGGGCCGTCTCACGTGTTCCCTGCGGGGCGGGAGCCGTATCGGAGACTCCACTGCCCTGGTATTCATGGACCCTAACGCGCGGGTCCCTTCGGGGAATCCCGGAGATGGGAGTGTTCGCCGGGGGCGTAGTCGGGTGCGGGCGCCGGGCGTGGCCGGGTGCGGGCGCGTCGTGGTCGCCCGCGCAGTTCCCCGCGCCCCTGAGGGCGTTCCGTCCCCCGGTGGCGAGAAGGCCCCGGGGTTGTCGCCCCGGGGCCTTCTCGATGTTCACCTTGCCGGGGCTCAGCCCTCGGTCTTCTCCTCGGCCTTCTCGTCGGCCTTCTCGTCGGCGGAGGCCTCGGAGGTCTCGGCCTCGGCGACCTCGTCCTCCTCGTCCTCCAGGTCGACGATCTCGCCGTTGGTGTCCTTGACCGTGGCCTTCTCGACCACGACGGCCAGCGCCTTGCCGCGGGCGACCTCGCCGACGAGCAGCGGGACCTGGCCCTGCTCGACGACCGCCTGGGCGAACTGGTCGGGGGACATGCCGGAGGAGGCCGCACGCCGCATGAGGTGCTCGGTGAGCTCCTCCTGGTTGACGTTGAGCTTCTCCTGCTTCACGAGCTCGTCGAGCACGAACTGGGTCTTGATGCCCTTGATCGCGGCCTCGCGGGTCTCGTTCTCGAACTCCTCCTCGGTCTTGCCCTGGATCTCCAGGTACTTCGCGAGGTCCAGGCCCATCTGGCCCAGCTGGTGGTGCTCGAGGTTGTGCTTGCGGGTGTTGATCTCGTCCTCGAGGAGCTTCTCGGGGACGGGCACCTCGACCAGCTCGAGCAGCTTGTCCAGGACGCGCTCCTGGGCCTGCGTGGCCTGGTCGTACTGCTTCATGTTCTCGAGGCGCTTGCGGCTGTCCGCCTTCAGCTCCTCGAGGGTGTCGAACTCGGAGGCGAGCTGGGCGAACTCGTCGTCCAGCTCGGGCAGCTCACGCTTGGCGACCTGGGTGACCTTGACGGTGACCTCGGCCTCCTTGCCGGCCGCCGAGCCGCCCTTCAGCTCGGAGGTGAAGGTGGCCTCGCCACCGGCCTCCAGGCCCTTCACGGCGTCGTCGATACCGTCCAGCAGCTCACCGGAGCCGATCGTGTAGGAGACGCCGCTGGCGACGCCGTCCTCGAGGACCTCTCCGTCGACCTTGGCCTCCAGGTCGATGGTCACCACGTCGCCGTCCTCGGCGGCCCGCTCAACCGGGGTCGTGGAGGCGAAGCGCTCACGGAGCTGCTCCACCGACTTCTCCACGTCCTCGTCGGTGACCTCGACGGCGTCGACCTCGACCTCGATGCCGGAGTAGTCCGGGATCTCGATGGCTGGGCGGATGTCGACCTCGGCGGTGAAGTTCAGCGTCTCGCCGTCCTTCAGCTCCGTGATGTCGACCTCGGGCTGGCCGAGGGGGCTCAGCTCCGCCTCGTTCACGGCGTCGGTGTAGAACTTCGGGAGGGCGTCGTTGACGGCCTCCTCCAGCACCGCACCACGGCCGAAGCGCTGGTCGATGACCCGGGCCGGGACCTTGCCCTTGCGGAAGCCCTTCACCGTGACCTGCTGGTTGATCTTCTTGTACGCCGCGTCGAGGCTGTCCTTGAGCTCCTCGAAGGGCACCTCGACAGTGAGCCGAACCCGGGTCGGGTTCAGGGTCTCCACGGCGCTCTTCACGGTTCGGTCTCCTTGTGGCTGACTTCTCGGGTTCTGCCGGGACCAGAGCGGTCCGGCCGATTCGCCGCCCGGAGGACTTTCAGAGACACACGGGCGTGCAGCTTGCATAGTAACGGCAGCGGCTGCGGCACCCAAAAGGCGATCACCGATGGTGAGCAGGTGGCTGGTCGGGGTGGCGGGATTTGAACCCACGGCCTTCCGCTCCCAAAGCGGACGCGCTACCAAGCTGCGCCACACCCCGTCTGGTGCGATCCGTAGGGTACATGCACGCGGGCGAAAGGTCCGCCGCCTTCACGGCCCCGGGGCGGCGTCCGGCGACCGGCCGGACACGGGGTGTGCGGCGAGGGCGCACGACCCGCTACGATGCCTGTCGGTGCCGCGGTCACGGATGCGCGGCGCACACCGTGCGGGCGTAGCTCAATGGTAGAGCCCCAGTCTTCCAAACTGGCTACGCGGGTTCGATTCCCGTCGCCCGCTCTGCACGGCCGAAGGCCCAGGTGAGAGGGTATGCACCCGCTCCCTGGGCCTTCGTCGTACCTGTGCGCCCGGCGGCTCGGTCGGCACCCCGGGCCCGCCGTCCCGACCGCGCCGAGCCGCCTCGCGCGCAGCATGCGCCGGTCCGGAGATGTCCGGGCCGGCCCTGGGGGTGTCCGTGGGCGGGATCAGAAGCTGATGGAGTTGATCATCTCGGCTATCGAGTCCAGGAAGCGCTGGATGTCGTCGGCCATGCCCGTCGAGGCGAGGAAGAAGCCGAAGAGGACGGCGACGATCGCCGGCCCGGCCTTGATGGAGCCACCTCTCAGCAGCACCACCAGGATGATCGCCAACAGCAGCACCACTGACAGTGAAATGGCCACAACTGATCACACCCTTGGTCGGTTCGGCTTCGCCGGCCCGGGCGACGCATCCCCGCGCACCCCGCCAGAACCATCGTGCCACCAACGAGCCCGCCCTAACCGGCCGCTGACACATCGTCCGCCTCAAGATCCCGCCGCCCTCGCCGCCGTACCGGACACGGAGAGGCAACACCTGTTTGTCGTACGGCAATTCGAGAGAACACCCGCACGGGGAATTCAGCGACCTCCCGGGGGATTACGCGGGACTTACGGACATCCCTTCTCCAGGCCCTCACATCGTGTTCGCAGGCGATTCGAATAACAGCTGTTCCACCCTGACAAGAGGACATGTCGCCGCCAGTCACCCCCCTCCCCCATGACCGGATTGATCCGGAACAATCCTGACAAGAACGGCTGGCGTGAGGGGGGACACGGCAACAACACGGCACCCCTTCACTCGTGTTGCCCACCACGCCCACGGCATGCGCGCATTGCCGATTCCGGGGTACCCGAACGCGATAACCAGGAATGACGTCGGGCGTTTTACGTATTCCCGAAGACGACGCTAGGGTGCCTGAGATGTTCCACGCTGCCTCGTCCCCCGCAAGCGCAGCGAGCTCCCCGATCGCCTCCCCGTTCCACCGCCGGGAGGGCCAGTGACGAACTCGCAGCGACCGTACGGCAACAGCAGGACGCCGCTCCCACCGGTGCAGACGCCGGCGGACGGAGTGCCGACCCCGCGCACCAGGATCCCGGACGGCTCCCGGCCCGCCCCGGGCGGCAGACAGCGCGACGCGTTCTTCGACAACGCCAAGTACCTGGCGATCGTGCTGGTGGCCGTCGGCCACGCCTGGGGGCAGCTCCTGGACGACGGGGCGGTCGAGACCGCCTACCGGGTCGTCTACACGTTCCACATGCCGGCGTTCATCCTCATCTCCGGCTACTTCTCCCGCAGCTTCGACCTGCGCCCCAAGCATGTGCGGCGCCTGGTCACCGGGGTCGTCGTCCCCTACGTCGTCTTCGAGACCGCGTACTCCCTCTTCCAGCGCTACGGCAACGACGAGCCGGAGCACGGCATCACGCTGCTGGACCCCACGTACCACCTGTGGTTCCTCTGCGCCCTGTTCGTGTGGCGGCTGACCACGCCGGTGTGGAAGGCGATCAAGCACCCGCTGCCCGTCTCGCTGGTGCTCGCCGCGCTCGGCTCGGTGTCCCCGCATATCGGCGACGACCTGGAGCTCCAGCGGGTGCTGCAGTTCCTCCCCTTCTTCGTGCTGGGCCTGACCCTGCGCCCCGAGCACTTCCGGATGGTCAAGCGCCGCTCGGTGCGCCTGGCGTCCGTGCCGGTGTTCGTCGCGGCGGCCGTCACGGCCTGGGCGACGATGCCGTACATGCGGCTCGGCTGGCTCTACCACAGCGACGCGGCCCAGGAGTTGGGCACGCCCTGGTGGACCGGCCCCGTCACGGTGTGGGCCACGCTCGGCTGCTCGCTGGTGATGACCGTCTGCTTCTTCGCCTGGGTGCCGCGCCGCCGCATGTGGTTCACCTCCCTCGGCGCGGGCACCATCTACGGCTATCTGCTGCACGCCTTCCTGGTGCGCGCGGGCAACTACACGGACTTCTACGACCAGCCCGCGCTGCACGAGCCGCTCGGCGTGCTGGGACTCACCGTCTTCGCGGCCGCCGCCGTGACGCTGCTGTGCACCCGGCCGGTGCAGCGGGCGCTGCGCTGCGTGGTGGAGCCGCGCATGGAGTGGGCGTTCCGGAAGGACGCGGGCGAGGCGGCCCCCATCCGTCAGCAGCCCCGGACGGCCGAGGTGCGGGCGCAGGGCGAGAAGGTCTCCGTCTAACGGCCCGTGCCGCCCGCGTCCAGGCCCAGCAGGGCGCGCATCCGCGCGTACTTGGCGGTCAGCCGGGCGCGGGTGGCGTCGTCGAGGACGGCGAGGCGGGCCGGGTCGGCGTTGTGCGCCAGGTCCGCCTCCTTCACCAGCAGGGCGCCCGGGGTGGCCAGGATGCGGGCCGCGTACTCCTCGGGCGGCTCGCCGGACCTCTTGGTCACGGCGAGGACGATGTCCTTGGTGCGCCGGGTGAGCGCCGCCTCCTCCAGCCACGCTCGGCTCAGCTTGTCGTCCTCCACGGAGTCGTGCAGCCAGGCCGCCGCGATCTGCTCGTCGTCGCCGCCCCGCAGCCGTACGCCCTCGGCGACCGCGCGCAGGTGCTCGGCGTAGGGGCGGCCCGCCTTGTCGGTCTGGCCGGCGTGTGCGGCGCGGGCGGTGGCCTCGACCTCGGCCAGGTCCATGAGCGGTGTCCGGTTCACGCGACCAGTGTGCCCGGCGCGGCTCAGCGGACCGCGGCCGCGGTGGGGCCCTCGCGGCAGATCAGCAGCAGCGCCCGGTCGTCGTTGACGTCCTTGGCGACGGCCTCGATGAGGTGCCAGGCGGCGCCGTGGAAGCCGCCGACGACATAGCGGTCGGCCTCGCCGGTGAGCCGGTCGATGCCCTCGACCATGTCCCGGTCGGAGGTCTCCACCAGGCCGTCGGTGAACAGCATCAGCACGTCGCCGGGGCGCAGCGAGCCCTTCACCGGGTCGAACTGGGCGCCGTCGTACACGCCCAGGAGGGGCCCGTCGGCGGCCTTCTCCTCCCAGCGGCCGCTGCCCGCGCTGAGCTGGAGGCCCGGCGGGTGTCCGGCCGAGTAGAGCTCGTAGTCGCCGGAGTCCAGGTCGAGGACCAGGTGGATGGAGGTGGCGAAGCCCTCGTCCCAGTCCTGGCGCAGCAGATAGCCGTTGGCGGCGGGCAGGAAGTCGTGCGGGGGCAGGCTGCCGAGCAGGCCGCCGAAGGCGCCGGACAGCAGCAGGGCGCGCGAGCCGGCGTCCATGCCCTTGCCGGAGACGTCGGTGAGGACGACCTCCAGGGTGCGCCCGCCGTTGGTGCGGGCGGCGACCACGAAGTCGCCGGAGAAGGACTGGCCGCCCGCGGGACGGAGTGCCATCTCCCGGTGCCAGCCCGTCGGCAGCTTGGGCAGCTTGCTCTGCACGCGGATGCGCTCGCGCAGGTCGAACAGCATGGTGCCGCCGCGCCGCCAGGGCACGCCGACCCGGCTGCGGAACTGGGCGACGAGCAGCCCGAAGAAGCCGCAGGCCGCGACGACCAGGACCACGCCGGGGGTGACCCGTGCCACGCCCTCGGTGTACGGGCCGAGTTGCACGGCCTCCACGATCAGCGCGGTGGCCGCGGCCGCGTAGAGCCCGAGCAGGCTGGCCGGGCGCAGCAGCAGGCCGCCCGCGACGATCGGGATGCACAGGGCGGACGGCGAGCACCACACGGAGTTGGCGAGGGTGCCGGCGGCGATCAGCGGGACGGTGAGGAGCAGTCCGGCGAGCGCGATCCAGTCCGAGCCGTCGCCGCGGAAGTAGTCGACGGCGGCCCGGCGCACGCCGACGCGGGCCCGGTGCCACTGCTTCTTCAACCGGGCCGTGAACGTTTCGGCCGCCGCGCGCCGCTCTCGTCCTGCTGCCATCAGTTCGGGACCCTATCCATCCAACCGGCCGCTTGGCACGGGAGGTCCAGCTTGTCCCCCCTGACGGGGACCGGACTCACAGTGAACTTCACCCGGAGCCGTCCCGGGGCCGGGGCGGCGGAAATTGCCTCGCCCCGATTCCGGGGGCCTGGTAGGCATGGCCCCATGGTCGACGATCACATGGGCCCGGAGCCCGAACTGCGCAGCCTGCGGCCCGACGAGTGGGACGGCGCGTACGGGAACCTGCTGCGCGCCTTCGGCGGGCTGACGGAGGCCGACGAGGAACGTCAACTGTGGCGCTCCCTGACGGAGTTCGGCCGCTTCCTGGCCGCCTGGGACGGTGACCGGTGCGTGGCGTCCGGGGGCGCCTTCTCCTTCCGGCTGACGGTGCCCGGCGGGGCGTCGGTGCCGGCCGCGGGCGTGACGATGGTGAGCGTGGCCGCCACCCACCGGCGGCGCGGGCTGCTGACCTCCATGATGCGCCGGCAGCTGGACGACATCCGTAGCTGGGGCGAGCCGCTGGCGGTGCTGACGGCGTCGGAGCCGGCGATCTACGGCCGGTTCGGCTACGGAGCGGCCACCTTCCAGCTGGACGCGGAGATCGACACCGTGCGCGCCGGTCTGACGGTGCCGGACGGTACGGACGACGTACGGCTGCGGTACGCGGACCCGGCGGAGGTGCTGGACGTGTGCGAGGCGGTCTACGCACAGCTGGTGCCGGGGCGTCCCGGCATGCTGGCGCGGCGGCCCGGCTGGGAGAAGCCGGGCGTGCTGGACCCGGAGAGCCGGCGGGGCGGGGCGTCGCCGCTGCAGTGCGTGGTCGCCGAGCGCGACGGCGCGACGGTCGGGTACGCGCGGTTCCGGGTGAAGCCGCACTGGGGTCCGGGCGGGCATGACGGCGAGGTGGCGCTGAACGCCCTGGACGCGCTGGACCCGGCGGCGGCCGCCGCGCTGTGGCGGTTCCTGTTCGACCTGGACCTGACGTCGTCGCTGCGGGTGCGGGGGCGTCCGGTGGACGACGCCTGGCAGTACCTGGTGCGGGACGTGCGGCGCTGCCGTCCGGCGCTGCGGGACGCGCTGTACCTGCGTCCGGTGGAGGTGGGCGCGGCGCTCGCGGCGCGGACGTACCGGACGCCGGTGGACGTGGTGCTGGAGGTGGAGGACGCCTTCTGCCCGTGGAACGGCGGGCGCTGGCGGCTGAGCGGGGACGCCAAGGGGGCCGTCTGCGAGCCCACCCGGGACGCGGCCGACCTCGCCCTGTCGGTGCGGGAGCTGGGCGCCGCCTATCTGGGAGGGGTGAGCCTGACCGCGCTGGCGGCGGCCGGGCGGGTGCGGGAGCTGCGGGGCGGCGCGCTGGCCGAGGCGTCGGCGGCGTTCGGCAGCGACCCGGCGCCGTGGCTGCCGCACGGCTTCTGACCAGCGGCGCGCTTCAGGGGCGCCGGGGCGTGCGAGGTCAGGCCCGCTGGCAGCCCGGGCACCAGAAGAGGTTGCGGGCGGCGAGGTCGGCGGTGCGGATCTCGCCGCCGCAGATGTGGCAGGGCAGGTTCGCCCGGCGGTAGACGTACACCTCGCCGCCGTGGTCGTCGACGCGCGGCGGGCGGCCCATGGCCTCGGGGGTGTGCTCGGGGCGGACGGTGTCGATGCGGTTGTTCCGGACGCCCTCGCGCATCAGGGCGACCAGGTCGTCCCAGATCGCGTCCCATTCGGCGGGGGTGAGGTCCTTGCCGGCCCGGTAGGGGTCGATGCCGTGCCGGAACAGCACCTCGGCCCGGTAGACGTTGCCGACGCCCGCGACGACCTTCTGGTCCATGAGGAGCGCCGCGACCGTCGTACGGCTGCGGCTGATCCTGCGCCAGGCGCGCTCGGGGTCGGCGTCGGGCCGGAGGGGGTCCGGGCCGAGCCGGTCGTGTATCGCCCGCTTCTCGGGCTCCGTGATCAGGGCGCAGGTGGTGGGGCCGCGCAGGTCGACGTACGCGGTGGAGCCGGTCAGACGCAGCCGCACGGTGTCCGTGGGCGGCGGCGCCGGGGCCGGTCCGAAGGTGACCTTGCCGAACAGGCCGAGGTGGATGTGCACCCACTCCGGATGGCCGGGGTCGCCGAAGCCCAGGAAGAGGTGCTTCCCGTGGGCGTCGGTGGTGCGCAGCGGGGTGCGGTCGAGGAGGGCCGCGGCGTCGCTGAACTTGCCCTGGGGGCTGGTGACGCGCAGGGAGGAGTCCGCCCGGAAGGCCTCGGCGTAGTCCTCGGCCAGCCGGTGGATGGTGTGTCCCTCGGGCACGGTCCCCCTCGCTCGCTCCGCTGTCTGTGTCCGGGTCCGGAGGTTACTGCTGCGGGTGGTGCGCCGGGATCGGCGGGAGGTCGCCGGAGGTCTCGTAGGAGGAGAGCATGTCGATCCGGCGGATGTGGCGCTCGTCACCCGAGAACGGGGTGTTGAGGAAGATCTCGACGAACTTCGTCGCCTCCTCCTGGCTGTGCATGCGCGCGCCGACGGCGACCACGTTGGCGTCGTTGTGCTCGCGGCCCAGCGCGGCGGTCTGCTCGCTCCACGCCAGGGCGGCCCGTACGCCCTCGACCTTGTTGGCGGCGATCTGCTCGCCGTTGCCGGAGCCGCCGATCACGATGCCGAGGGAGCCGGGGTCCGCGGCGGTCCGCTCCGCGGCGCGGAGGCAGAACGGCGGGTAGTCGTCCTGGGCGTCGTAGATGTGCGGGCCGCAGTCGACGGGTTCGTGCCCCGCCTCCTTGAGCCACTCGACGAGATGGTTCTTCAGTTCGTAGCCCGCATGGTCGGAGCCGAGATACACGCGCATGCGTCGAGTGTGACACGGCCCTTCCGGGGAAGCGGCGCGGGGTGGGCGGTGTGAAAGGTGTGAGCCAATCCACAGGACCTCAGGAAAAGCTCGGGTAAAGATTGGAAATCAAAGGTTCCTGTGAAAGTAGGCCTCCGTTTCACTGGTTCAGCTCGTGCACCGCTCGTACGGGTACCGCTCAACCGGCGCAAAGGAAGACCCCACATGACTTCGCAGCCGACCCTCACCAAGGCGGGTAACGGCCCCGAGGGCCCCGGAGGCCCGCCCACGGGCTCCGGGCTCCAGGCCGGTCTCAAGAACCGGCACCTGTCGATGATCGCCATCGGCGGTGTCATCGGCGCCGGACTCTTCGTCGGTTCCAGCACCGGCATCGCCACCACCGGTCCCGGCATCCTCCTGTCGTACGCGCTCGTCGGCACGCTCGTGGTGCTGGTGATGCGGATGCTCGGCGAGATGTCCGCGGCCAACCCGACCTCCGGATCCTTCTCCGCGCACGCCGACCGCGCCCTCGGACCCTGGGCCGGATTCACCATCGGCTGGCTCTACTGGTTCTTCTGGGTCGTCGTGCTCGCCGTCGAGGCGACCGCGGGCGCCGCCATCCTCGAAGGGTGGATACCCGCCGTCCCCCAGTGGGGCTGGGCGCTCATCGTGATGCTGGTGCTGACCGCGACCAACCTGGCGTCGGTCGGCTCCTACGGCGAGTTCGAGTTCTGGTTCGCCGGGATCAAGGTCGTCGCCATCGCCGCGTTCATCGTCGTCGGCGGGCTGGCCGTGTTCGGCCTGCTGCCCGGCGTCGACAGCGAGCAGGCGGGCCTGTCCAACCTGACCGGCCACGGCGGCTTCCTGCCGAACGGCGCGGGCGCCGTCCTCACCGGCATCCTGCTCGTGGTGTTCTCCTTCATGGGCAGCGAGATCGCCACCCTGGCGGCCGGCGAGTCGGAGGACCCGCAGCGGGCCGTCACCAAGGCCACCAACAGCATCATCTGGCGGATCGGCGTCTTCTACCTCGGCTCGATCCTCGTCGTGGTCTGTCTGCTCCCCTGGGACAGCGAGGCCATCGCCGAGGACGGCTCGTACGTCGCCGCGCTGGACTCGCTCGGCATCGCGCACGCGGGCCAGATCATGAACTTCATCGTGCTGACGTCCGTGCTGTCCTGTCTCAACTCCGGGCTCTACACGGCCTCCCGGATGGCCTTCTCGCTCGGTGAGCGCGGGGACGCGCCGAGGGCGTTCGCCCGGACCACCCACCGGGGCGTGCCGCGTGCCGCGATCCTCGTGTCGGTCGTGTTCGGCTTCGTCGCGGTCTTCTTCAACTACAAGTTCCCCGACTCCGTCTTCCTCTTCCTGGTCAACTCCTCCGGCGCGGTCGCGCTGCTGGTGTGGCTGGTCATCTGCTTCTCGCAGCTGCGGATGCGGAAGATCATCCAGGCGGAGGCGCCGGAGAAGCTGGTCGTGCGGATGTGGCTGTACCCGTACCTGACCTGGCTGAGCATCGGGTTCATCGCCTTCGTGCTGGTCTACATGCTCACCGACACCGAGCACGACGGCCGGTCCACGGTGCTGCTGACGCTGCTGGTCGCGGCGGTGGTGCTGGCGATCGCCCTGGTCCGGCACCGGCTGGCCGGCCGGCGGGAGGCGGCCGGCGCCAGTGCCTCGGAGCGGGACGAGGTGGGCGTGGGCTGAACCGCCCCTCCCCGGACATGACAGAAGGGCTCGGCGGGCGCTGTGATCAGCGCCCGCCGAGCCCTTCGGCGTATGCGGTCAAGCCGTCAGCGCTTGTCGACGAGCTTCCAGGCGGTGGGCAGCAGGCCCATCGCGAGCGCGGCCTTGAGCGCGTCACCGATGAGGAACGGGGTCAGGCCGGCCGCGATCGCGGCGGAGGCGGACATCCCGGTGGCCAGGGCCAGGTACGGCACGCCGACGGCGTAGATGATCGCCGAACCGAGCAGCATCGTGCCGGCCGTGCGCCAGGCGGAGCGGTCGGCGCCGCGGCGGGCGAGCGCGCCCACGACGACGGACGCCAGCAGCATGCCGAGGATGTAGCCGAACGACGGCATGCCCATCCCGGACTTGCCCTCCGCGAACCACGGCACGCCCGCCATGCCCACCAGCGCGTACACCGCGAGCGAGGCGAAGCCGCGGCGGGCGCCGAGGGTGGTGCCGACGAGGAGCGCCGCGAAGGTCTGGCCGGTCACCGGCACCGGGGAGCCGGGGACGGGCACCGCGATCTGGGCGGCGAGACCGGTGAGCGCGGCGCCGCCGAGCACGAGGGCCGCGTCCCGGACACGGGAGGCGGGGACGAGGTCGGCGAGGACCTGTCCGGGCCGGGCGGAGGTGACGGTGGCGGTGCTCATGGGGACTCCCCGGGGATGAGGGCAGATGGGAACACGGCGACGCTATACCGGCGCCCCGGTGCCGATCACCAGCAGCGCTCGACAAAGGCTCGATCAGGGAGTTGGTGGGCTCCGGACAAACAGCGGGGGTTACACCTCGCCCGGGGTGACCCGGGTCACTGAGGTGACGTGGTGTCGCCGACACGGAGGGGCCGAGGAGCGGCTGTAGGGATCCACCAACACGGGCCGTCGTGCGCGGGCGTGCCGTCTCGCCCGTCGGTCACGGTCTGGGCAGCGGGAGTGACCGTTTGCTAGCTTCGGGCCATGGTCGCCCAGTCCCGGAACTTCACCTCGCGTCGCCACGTCGATCTGCGACGCGTGGGCGCCACTGCCTGTCGCCTCCTCTGACGAGGCGGGCGGAGCGGATCCGGCGCGCCTCGACTCCCGTACGACGGCGCAGTGTCGGACCCGTTCCCGAGGAAGTTCCCCATGCTTCGTACCGTGGCACCCCCGCCCCACTCCCCTGCCCGCCCGGCGCGTGCCGCCGACCCCGACCGGCGGCGCACCAGCGCCCGCACCGTGCTGCGGTGCGTGCTGGAGCACGGTCCGGTGGCGCGCAGCACGATCGCGCGGCTCACCGGTCTGTCGCCGGCCTCCGTGACCGACCACTGCGCCCGGCTGACGGAACTCGGCCTGCTCCATGAGGCGACGGCGCCGCGCCGCTCCGGCGGGGTGGGACGCCCGCACCTGCCCCTCGACGTGGACGGGTCACGGCTGGTGGTCGGCGGGGTCCATGTGGCGGTGCCGTACACCACGGTGGCGCTGCTGGACCTGCGCGGCCGGGTGGTCGCCGAACGGCGGCTGCCGCACCCGGACCCCGAACCGGTGCGGGTGCTGGAGCGGGCCGCCGGCGGTCTCGCCGAACTGCTGGAGCGGGTGCCGGAGCGGCGGCCGCTCGGCGTCGGTTTCGCGGCCGGCGGCTGGGTGGACCGCGCGGCCGGCACGGTCGTCGACCATCCGCTGCTGGGCTGGCGGGAGGTCCCGGCGCGTGAGGTGCTGCGCGCCCGTACCGGGCTGCCGGTCCATGTGGACGGGCACGCGCGGGCGTTGGCGGACGCGGAGCGGCTGTTCGGCCGGGCCGCGCGGGGCGGCGGGAGCGCGCTGCACCTGTTCGCCGGGAACATCGTCGACGCGGCCTTCGCCACCCATGACCAGGTGCACCACGGGCCGCGCTCCCAGGCGGGCGCGATCGCCCATCTCCCGCTGACGGGCGGCACCGAGTCCTGCCCGTGCGGCCGGACCGGCTGCCTCCAGGCCGAGTTGAGCGAGCGCACCCTGTGCCGGCGGGCCCGTGAGGCGGGCGTGTGCGACGGCCGCAACCCGCTGCACGTGGTCGACGCGGCGGCGGCCGGGCATCCGGCGGCGGCGCGGCTGCTGCGGGAGCGGGCCCGGATGGTGGGGCGCGCGGTGGGGCTGCTGACGGACGTCCTCAACCCGGAGAGCGTCATCGTCACCGAGATCGGCGTCATCCACCGCCCCGACTGTCTCGCGGCGCTGCGCGGAGAACTGGACCCGGCGCGCGCGGAGACGGTGACACCGACGAGTTTCCCGGAATCCGTGCTGGCCGTGGCGGGTGGAGCGGTCGCTCTGGACGTGCTCTACCGGGACCCGCTGAGCGTGTCACCAGAGCGCATTTAATTCAGAAACTCGGAATATTGACAGCCCCCTTCAGGGACAAGGAACATGCTGGTCATGAGCTGTCGCACCCTCTGTTGCTGACACGTTGACGCGCGATCGTCCGCAGCGTCCTCCCTTTCTCACGCGCTTTTCCTTCCGGGTGTTTCTTGTCTTTCCCGCCCGGTAATCCAGCCTGCCTTTCCGTCCCCGCGCACACCCCTGTGCGCTTTTCCCCATCTCCCGGGAGTTCCCTCATGCCCGCACCACCGGTGGCCGGCCTCGACCGGCGTCTCTTCCTCACCTCCCTGCTCGGCGTCACCGCCGCCGCTGCCGGACTGAGCGGCTGCGCCGAGGCGGGGGCCGCGGCCGACGAGGCCGCGCTGAAGGCCCCGCTGGCCACGAAGGTGCCGCCGGGCACCCGGCTGAAGATCTCGTCGTACGAGAACTTCCAGCAGATCCAGCTGAAGCTCGCCGGCCTCGACGACCTGCCGTTCGAGGTGGCCGAGTGGCTGAACATCGGGGCAGGACCGGACGTCATCAACGCCTTCCGCGCCAAGTCCCTGGACCTCGCCAACAACGCGGGGATCCCGCCCATCCAGGCCTTCTACCAGGGCTACGACGCGCGGATCGTCGCCATCAACGTCACCCGCAAGCCCAACTACCTGTTCGCCACGAAGCCCGGCAGCGACATCCGCACGGTCGCCGACTTCAAGGGCAGGCGGCTGGCGTTCTCGCAGGGCCAGGCGCAGGGCGTGGTGCTGCTGCGCGCCCTCAAGGAGGCCGGCCTGGACTACGACGACGCCGAACTGGTCCCGCTGACCAGCAACCAGTTCCTCACCGCCCTGCAGTCCGGGCAGGTGGACATCGCGCCGCTCGGCATCAGCCAGGCCCCGTCCTACCTCAAGCAGTACGGGGGAAAGGGCGCCCGCACCATCCCCACCGACGTGGTGGACCTGCTCAACCTGCTGTGGGCGCCGGCCGAGGTGCTCGCCGACCGGGACAAGGCCGCCGCGGTCGCCGCGTACATCCCGTACTGGGCCAAGGGCGCGGTGTGGCAGTACGAGCACCCGGACGTGTGGAACCGGGAGTACTTCGTCAAGACGCAGAACCTCACCCTCGCGCAGGCCGAGTCCATCACGGCTCTCGCCAACAAGCCGTATTTCCCGCCCCGTTGGGACGAGGCCATCGCGTGGGAGCAGGAGACCGCCGATCTGCTCGCGGAGGGCGGCTACGTGAAGAAGTTCGACGTCGGCGTGCTCTTCGACCGGCGCTTCGAGTCGCTCGCCGCGCGGGCCGTGCCCGCGGAGTACCGGAGGTGACCGCCGTGACCACCACCACGACCACCACGACGGAAACGACCGCGACCGCACCCGCCCCGCCCGCCGTCGATGGGGCGCACCAGGTCAGGCGACGACGGCGGCTGTCGCCCGGCGAACGGCTCCCCGCCACCCGGATCACCGGCCCGCTGCTCGTGCTGGCGCTGTGGGCCGCCGCCTCCGCCGCCGGACAGCTGGACCCGGGCGCGGTCCCCGCGCCCTGGACCGTGGTGGAGACCGGGATCCGGCTGTGGACCGAGGGCACGCTGACCGACGACGTCCTCACCTCGCTGCAGCGCGCGGGGGCCGGGTTCGCGATCGGCCTGACGGCGGGCATCGTGCTCGCCCTGGCCGCCGGGCTCAGCCGGGTCGGCGAGGCGCTGATCGACGGCAGCGTGCAGCTCAACCGGGCGGTGCCCACGCTCGGCCTGATCCCCCTGTTCATCCTCTGGCTGGGCATCGGCGAGACCTTCAAGATCGCGATCATCGCCATCGTCGTCTACATCCCGATCTACCTGAACACCCACGCCGCGCTGTCGGGCATCGACCACCGGTTCGTGGAGCTCGCGGAGGTGCAGGGCCTGTCCCGGTCCGCCTTCGTCCGGCAGGTCGTCGTGCCGGGCGCGCTGCCCGGCTTCTTCGTCGGGCTGCGGCTCGGCGTCACCGGGTCCTGGCTGGGCCTGGTCGTCCTCGAGCAGATCAACGCCACCAGCGGACTCGGCTACATGATGTTCCAGGCGCAGAACTACGGCCAGACGGACGTCATCCTCGTCGGTCTCGTCGTCTACGGCCTCTTCGGCCTGGTCTCCGACACCGCCGTCCGCGCGATCGAACGGAGGGTGCTGTCATGGCGCCGCACACTGAGCAGCTGACCCGGCCGGCCGTACGGCTGCGCGGTCTGACCCGGTCCTTCGAGGGGCGCACGGTCCTCGACGGCATCGACCTGGACCTGCCGGAGGGGCAGTTCACCGCGCTGCTCGGGCACAGCGGCTCCGGCAAGAGCACCCTGCTGCGGGCGATCGCGGGCATCGACCACGGGGTGGCCGGCAGCGGCACCCTGACCGCGCCCGAGCGGGTGTCGGTGGTGTTCCAGGACTCCCGGCTGCTGCCATGGCGGCGGGTGCTGCCCAACGTGCTGCTGGGTCTGGACGGCAAGGACGCCGAGGAACGCGGCCGGGCCGCGCTCGCCGAGGTCGGTCTCGGCGGGCGGGAACGCGCCTGGCCGAGCGAGCTGTCGGGCGGCGAGCAGCAGCGGGCAGCCCTCGCCAGGTCCCTGGTGCGGGAGCCGGAACTGCTGCTCGCGGACGAGCCGTTCGGGGCGCTGGACGCGCTGACCCGGATCAAGATGCACGCGCTGCTGCGGCAGTTGTGGGAGCGGCACCGGCCGTCGGTGCTGCTGGTCACGCACGACGTGGACGAGGCGATCGTCCTCGCCGACCGGGTGCTGGTGCTGGAGGACGGCCGGATCGCGCTCGACCTGACGATCGACCGCGACGGCCCGCACGCCCACGGCGAGTACCGCACCCGGCTGCTGAAGGCGCTCGGCGTCTCCGAGGACGCCCCGTGAGTGTGTCCCGCCCGCACCGCGCCTGACACACCCCGCTCCACCGTCCCCCGCCCTCCGTCCCCGCTCCACCTTCCTCGCACCGAGAAGGGATCCCGCATGCCCAGACAGCTCCATCTGAACGCCTTCCTCATGAACACCGGGCACCACGAGGCGTCGTGGCGGCTGCCCGAGAGCGATCCGTACGCCCATGTCGACCTGGACCACCATGTACGGCTGGCCCGGACCGCCGAACGGGGCACGTTCGACTCGCTGTTCCTCGCCGACGGTCCCCAGCTGTGGAGTTCCGTGGCGCAGCGTCCCGCCGGGGCGCTGGAGCCGCTCACCCTGCTCACCGCCCTGGCGACCGCGACCGAGCACATCGGGCTGATCGCGACGGCGTCCACGTCGTACAACTCGCCCTACAACCTGGCCCGGAAGTTCGCCTCGCTGGACATCGTCAGCAAGGGGCGGGCCGGGTGGAACATCGTCACCACCGCCGGCGCGGAGGCGGCCCGCAACTTCGGTCTGGACGCGGAGCCCGCGCACGCCGAACGGTACGCGCGCGCCGCCGAGTTCCTGGACGTGGCCCGGCTGCTGTGGGACAGCTGGGAGGACGACACGATCGTCGCCGACAAGGCGGCCGGGGTATGGGGCGACGACGCCAGGATCCATCCGCCGCGTCACCGGGGCACGTACTTCCGCGTCGAGGGCGCGCTCAACGTGCCGCGCACCCCGCAGGGTTATCCGCTGCTGGTGCAGGCCGGGTCGTCGGAGGACGGCACGGCGTTCGCGGCGCGGTACGCGGAGGCCGTGTTCACCGCCCAGCAGACCCTCGCCGGCGCGCAGGCCTTCTACGCCGGCCTCAAGGCCCGTACGGCGGCGGCCGGGCGCGACCCGGACCACATCAAGGTGCTGCCCGGCATCGTGCCCGTCATCGGCTCCACCGAGGCCGAGGCCAGGCGTCTGGAGGAGACGCTGGAGGAGCACATCGTGCACGAGCACGGGGTACGCCGTCTCGGGGAACTGCTGCGGATCGCCCCGGGCACGCTCGACCTGGACGGCCCGCTGCCCGACGAGCTGCCCTCGGAGGACGAGATCGAGGGCGCGAAGAGCCGCTACACGCTGATCGTGGAGCTGGCCCGGCGCGAGCGGCTCACCGTGCGGCAGCTGATCGCGCGGCTGGGCGGCGGGCGCGGTCATCTGACCTTCACCGGCACGCCCGAGCAGGTCGCCGACGCCATCGGCCGGTGGTTCGCCGAGGGCGCCGCCGACGGCTTCAACATCATGCCGCCCGTGCTGCCGTCCGGCCTGGAGACCTTCGTCGACGAGGTCGTCCCGATCCTGCGCGCCCGGGGCCTGTTCCGCACCGAGTACGGCCCCCGGCGCACCCTGCGCGAGCGCTACGGCCTGCCGCGCCCCGCCAACCAGCACGTCACCGCGCGCACCCCGGAGCCGGCCCCCGCGGCCGCGCTCGTCTGACCGACCACCCGTTCCAAGAAGGGAACGCCCTCATGTCCGACCTGAAGATCACCAAGGTCACCGCGAACATCGGCGCCCGGGTCTCCGGCGCCGACCTCTCCCGGCCGCTGGACGACGCCACCGTCACCGCGCTGCGGGACGCCCTGAACGAGCACAAGACGCTGCTCTTCGACGACGTGCACCTCGACGACGCGGGGCAGCAGGCCTTCGTGCGGCACTTCGGCGCGATCACGGGCGCCCATCCGACCGTGCCGGCCGTCGAGGGCGCGCCCGGCGTGCTGCCGGTCGACAGCGGGCGCGGGCGGGCCGCGAACAACTGGCACACGGACGTCACCTTCGTCCTCAATCCGCCGCAGGCGACCTCCCTGCGCAGCATCACGATCCCGCCGTACGGGGGCGAGACGCTGATCGCCAACTCGGCCGCCGCCTACCGCGACCTGCCGGAACCGCTGCGCCGGCTGGCCGACACCCTGTGGGCCGAGCACACCAACGACTACGACTACGCCGTCCCGGAGGAGGCGATCGACGAGGACGAGGCGGCCCGCCGCGCCCAGTTCACCTCCGTGAAGTACCGCACCGTCCACCCGGTGGTGCGGGTCCACCCGCTCACCGGAGAGCGCGGGCTGTTCATCGGCGGGTTCGCGCAGCGGATCGTGGGGCTGTCCAAGAGCGAGTCGCGCAAGGTGCTGGACCTGCTCCAGGCGTACGTCACCCGGCCGGAGAACGTGGTGCGCTGGCGCTGGGAGCCGAACCAGCTGGTGCTGTTCGACAACCGCATCACCCAGCACTACGCGATCGACAACTACGACGGTCTGCCCCGCCGCCTGCACCGCGTCACGGTCGCCGGTGACGTGCCGGCCGGCGTCGACGGCAAGGAGTCGTACGCGATCGAGGGGGACGCCTCGCACTACACGAGCGTGGCGAAGGTGCCGGCCGCCGCGTGACGGGCACCCCGCAGTGAACGGAAGGTAACCCTCCGTTTCAGCGCCGTCCACATACTGGGCGGCCGCGCCGGAACCTCCGGGCGGCCGCCCAGACTGGGGGGCGTTTTTGTCGTCTCCCCCCACATTGGACGAGCCGCGCCCATGCCCCTCACCACGGTCGAGACGCCCGCCGACACCGACGGCGTCTCCCTTTCGCACGGCCTCAAACAGCGCCATCTGTCGATGATCGCCCTCGGCGGGGTGATCGGCGCCGGACTGTTCGTCGGCTCCGGCGCGGGCATCGCCGCCGCGGGCCCCTCCATCGTGATCGCCTACGCCCTCTCCGGCCTGCTGGTCATGCTGGTGATGCGGATGCTGGGCGAGATGTCGGCCGCGTATCCCTCCTCCGGGTCCTTCTCCTCGCACGCCGAGCGGGCCATCGGCCCCTGGGCCGGGTTCACCGCCGGCTGGGCGTTCTGGGTGCTGCTGTGCACCGCGGTCGGCCTGGAGGGCATCGGCGCCGCGCAGATCGTCCACGGCTGGCTGCCGGGCACGCCCGAGTGGGCGTGGGTCGCGCTGTTCATGGTGGTGTTCTGCGGGACCAACCTCGCGGCGGTGAAGAACTTCGGCGAGTTCGAGTTCTGGTTCGCCGCGCTGAAGGTCGGCGCGATCACCCTGTTCCTGGTGCTGGGCGTGCTGGCGCTGGCCGGTGTGCTGCCGGGCACCGACTCGCCGGGCGGCTCCAACCTCACCGAGCTGCTGCCCAACGGCGGCGAGGGGCTGGTCATCGGCCTGCTCGCGTCCGTCTTCGCCTA
Organism: Streptomyces cellulosae; assembly: GCA_014655195.1. Lineage (GTDB taxonomy): Bacteria > Actinomycetota > Actinomycetes > Streptomycetales > Streptomycetaceae > Streptomyces > Streptomyces cellulosae. The sequence goes on from BNBH01000034.1 coordinate 26,118, forward strand.
CGGCGGCCTGGAGACGGTGACCATCGCGGCCGCCGAGTCGCAGGACCCGGTGCGCGGCGTGGCGCGCGCGGTGCGCACCGCGATGTGGCGCATCGCCGTCTTCTACGTCGGCTCGATGGCGGTCATCGTCGCCCTCGTCCCCTGGGACGACCCGCGGGTGGTGGAGGACGGCCCCTACGTCGCCGCCCTCGACCGGCTCGGCATCCCCGGCGCCGGGCAGCTGATGAACGTGGTCGTGCTGGTGGCGCTGCTGTCCGCGATGAACGCCAACATCTACGGCGCCTCCCGCATCGGCTACTCGCTGGTGGAGCGCGGCCAGGGTCCGAAGTGGCTGGGCCGGGTGTCGGGCGGGGTGCCGCGCGTGGCCGTGCTGGCGTCCTCGGTCTTCGGCTTCCTGTGCGTGCTGCTGAGCTACTGGCGTCCGGACGACGTGTTCGCCTGGCTGCTGAACATGATCGGCGCGGTGATCCTGGTCGTCTGGATCTTCATCGCCGTCTCCCAGCTGCGGCTGCGGCGCCGCCTGGAGCGTGAGACGCCGGAGCGGCTGGCCGTACGGATGTGGGCGTTCCCGTGGCTGACCTGGGTGGCCCTGGCCGGCATGGCGACGGTCTTCGTCCTCATGGCCCGCGAGCCGGACACACGGGTGCAGCTGTACTCCACCGGCGCGATGACGCTGGCGCTGGCCGCGGTCGGCTACGCCTGGCAGCGCGCCCGCGCCCGCCGCTGAGCCATACCGTTGCCGACGGCCCCCGCGAGGACACGCGGGGGCCGTCGTGCGTGCACGGGGCTCACCGGACAGCCCTTTCTGTTGCTAGCGTGTTGTTGCAAGTCACTTGCAACAAGAGTCCGGCCCGGGATCGTCTTCTCACCGTTCACCCGGCAGGCGGAAACAGAGAAGCCCCCGCGAGGCTCAGGCTCGCGGGGGCTTCCGGTATGCGGCATTCCGGGTCATCGTTGCGCGATGGCGACACAGCGGACGATGAACGACTACTGCTGGACCTGCGGCAGCGACCAGCAGCACCGCCAGCTGACCAGGAAGGAGGAGGACTGGCTCAAGAAGCGGCTCGGCCGCAACGGGGTCGGCGAGTTCTGGCTCTGCGTGAACGTCCTGGACCCCGACACCGGGAAGCAGTGCCGCAACCTGCGCACGGGATTCAACAAGAAGCCGTTCGCCGAGCCGATCAAGGCTCCCGTGCTGGACTGACCTCCGTCACAGATTGCTGAAGTCCGGCCCCTTCGTGCGGGTGCGCTTGATCTCGTAGAAGCCGGGGACCGAGGCGACCGCGAGGGTGCCGTCCCAGAGGCGGACGGCCTCCTCGCCCTGGGGGGCGGGAGTGACGACCGGGCCGAAGAAGGCGATCTCCTCGCCGTCGGGACCGGGGACCGCGATCACCGGGGTGCCGACCTCCTGGCCGACCTTGTCGATGCCTTCCTTGTGGGAGGCGCGCAGCTGCGGCTCGTACGGGGTGGAGTCCCAGTGCTCCATGAGGGAGTCGGGCAGGCCGACGTCCCTCAGCGCCGCCGCGACCGTCTCCTTGCCCGGGCCCTCGCCCATGTTGTGGATGCGGGTGCCGAGCGCGGTGTAGAGGTCGCCGAGCACCTGCGGCCCGTGCTCCTCCTGCGCGGCGATGACCACGCGGACCGGGCCCCACGCCTTCACCTCGAGCATCTCGCGGTACTCGGCGGGCAGCTCGTCCAGCTTGTCCTCGTTGAGGACGGCGAGGCTCATCAGGTGCCAGCGCACGTCCAGGTCCCGCTGTTTCTGCACCTCCAGCACCCACCGGGAGGTCATCCAGGCCCAGGGGCACAGCGGGTCGAACCAGAAGTCGACGGGCGTGGCGGGAGACTTGTCCGACATGTCGCTCCTCGTGAAGGCAGTGTTCCACCGGGGCAACGCCGTGGCTCGCCCCGGCCATTCCCGGCTGACCCGCGTCAGGGGCGCATGGCAGGATCGGTGCTGTCCATCCCTGTCGACGACGCTGAGGAGTCCGCCCGTGCCCGGTGAGAACCTGACCCGTGACGAGGCCCGGGAGCGGGCAGCGCTGCTGTCCGTCGACGGGTACGAGGTGTCCCTGGACCTGCGGTCCGCGGTGGGCGGGCACGAGGGCGAAGGACCGCGCACCTTCCGGTCGGTCACCACCGTGCGGTTCCGCTGCGCCGAGCCGGGCGCGAGCAGCTTCGCCGACCTGATCGCGCCGGGCGTGACGGCGGTGTCCCTGAACGGCCGGGACCTCGACCCGGGCCAGGTCTTCGACGGCAGCCGCATTCTCCTGGATGACCTGGCCGCCGACAACGAGCTCGTGGTGGACGCGCAGTGCGCCTACTCCCGCACCGGCGAGGGCATGCACCGCTTCGTCGACCCCGAGGACGGCGAGGTGTACCTGTACACCCAGTACGAGCCGGCCGACGCCCGACGGGTCTTCGCCAACTTCGAGCAGCCCGACCTCAAGGCCCCGTACCGCTTCGAGGTGCGGGCGCCCGAGGGGTGGACCGTGTGGAGCAACGGCGCGGGCGAACTGGCCGACGGTGTCTGGCGGTTCGCGGAGACCAAGCCGATCTCGACGTACATCACGTGCGTGGTCGCGGGCCCGTACCACTACGTGACCGACCGCTACGAGCGCGTCCTCGACGACGGCACCCGGCTGGAGATCCCGCTGGGCGCGATGTGCCGCAAGGGCCTCGCCCCGCACTTCGACGCCGACGACGTCTTCCTCGTCACCAAGCAGGGCCTGGACTTCTTCCACGACCACTTCGACTACCCGTACCCGTTCGGGAAGTACGACCAGGCGTTCGTGCCGGAGTACAACCTGGGTGCGATGGAGAACCCGGGGATGGTGACCTTCCGCGAGGAGTTCATCTTCCGCGGCAAGGTGACGCGGGCCTCCTACGAGGGCCGGGCCAACGTGATCCTGCACGAGATGGCCCACATGTGGTTCGGCGACCTGGTCACCATGGAGTGGTGGGACGACCTGTGGCTGAAGGAGTCCTTCGCCGACTTCATGGGCACGTTCTCCCTGGTCGGCGCGACCCGCTTCACCGACGGCTGGATCACCTTCGCCAACCGCCGCAAGGCGTGGGCGTACCGCGCGGACCAGCTGCCCTCCACGCACCCGATCACCGCCGACATCCGCGACCTCCAGGACGCCAAGCTCAACTTCGACGGCATCACCTACGCCAAGGGCGCCTCCGTGCTCAAGCAGCTGGTGGCGTACGTCGGGCAGGACGCGTTCCTGGAGGGCGCCCGCCGCTACTTCAAGCGGCACGCCTACGGCAACACGCGCCTCGGCGACCTGCTGTCCGTGCTGGAGGAGACCAGCGGGCGGGACATGGCGACCTGGTCCCGGGCCTGGCTGGAGACGGCCGGGGTCAACTCCCTCACCCCGCAGGTGCTGCTGCGCGCTGACGGCACCGTGGACGAGCTGGCCGTGCTGCAGGAGGCCGCCGAGTCCCACCCCGAACTGCGCCCGCACCGCGTCGCGGTGGGCCTGTACCGGCGCACCGGCGAGGGCACGCTCGAGCGGTACGCGCGGGCCGAGACGGACGTCGAGGGGCCGCGCACGGTCGTGTCGGAGCTGGCGGGCGCGGACGCGCCGGAGCTGGTGCTGGTCAACGACGACGACCTGACGTACTGCAAGACGCGTTTCGACGACACCTCGCTGGCCACGCTCCGGGAGGCCCTCGGCGACCTCACCGACCCGCTGGCCCGCGCGCTGTGCTGGTCCGCCCTGTGGAACATGACGCGCGACGCGCTGCTGCCGGCCCGGGACTTCATCGCCCTGGTGCTGCGGTTCGCGGGCCGGGAGACCGACATCGGCGTGCTGCAGATGCTGCACGCCTGGGCGGAGTCGGCGGCCGTGCACTACACCGCGCCCGAGCGGCGCGAGGAGGCCGGGCGTCGGCTCGCCGAGGGCGCGGCGGAGCAGCTGCGGGCGGCCGGCGAGGGCAGCGAGCAGCAGCTGGCGTGGGCGCGGTTCTTCGCCCGCGTGGCGTGCACCGACGCCGACTTCGAGCTGCTGGGCTCGCTGCTGGACGGCACGGTGACCCTGCCGGGTCTGGAGGTGGACCAGGAGCTGCGCTGGGCGTTCCTGGAGCCGCTGGCCGCGCACGGTCTGGCCGACGAGAAGCGGCTGGACGAGGAGCTGGCGCGGGACGACACCGCGTCCGGCCGCCGTCACCACGTCCGCTGTCTGGCGGCCCGCCCGTCGGAGGCGGTCAAGGCGCAGTGCTGGGCGCAGGTCGTGGAGTCGGACGCGCTGTCCAACGCGCTGGTGGAGGCGACGATCGCGGGCTTCGTCCAGCCGTCCCAGCGGGAGTTGCTCGCGCCGTACGCGCGGAAGTACTTCTCGGTGATCGAGCGGGTGTGGACGGAGCGGTCGATCCAGATCGGGATGGACGTGGTGCGGGGGTTGTTCCCGTCCTACGAGGACTCCCGGGCGACCCTGGACGCGACGGACGCGTGGCTCGCCTCCCACGAGGACGCGGCGCCTGCGTTGCGGCGCCTCGTCCTCGAGGCGCGCGACGACCTGGCCCGTGCCCTGCGGGGCCAGGAGTGTGACGCCGCAGCGGGCTGACCTCCCGTCCCGGGGCTCCGCCCCGGACGCCGCTTCGAACGCCGGAGGGGCTGACAGGTCGGCCCCTCCGCGCGACCACCGTTACCGAACGCGGGCATTCGCCCCCGTAACCCCGCCCCCTCACCCGAACGGACCAGCGGCTTTCGGCATCCGAACACGTGTCCTTTAGTGCGGGCTTGTCCGGGTTCGTCGACGGACCTGTAACAGGGGTTCGGAGGGCGGCCGGAGACGGGAAATTGCGGGTCATGAACCAGAACACCCACCTCTCCCCGCGCCCCCTGCACCACCTCGCCAACGGCACCGGACGCCGTGTGCTGACCCACACGCAACTGCGGGCGCACGGCGTCTCCGCCGCGGAGGCCGGGGAGCAGTGCCGTCCCGGCGGGCCCTGGCAGCAGCTGCTGCCCGGTGTCGTCCTGCTGCACCCGGGACCGCCGACCAGCGAGGAGCGGCTGCACGCGGTGCTGCTGTACGCGGCCCGCGAGCGGACCGTGAGCGTGCCGGTGCAGCCGGGCCGGGACGAGCCGCCCGCCTCCCCCTACGGCGAGGCGATGATCACCGGTCTTGCCGCGCTGACCCTGCACGGCTTCACGTCGGCTCCCCCGCTGCCGAACCAGGAGACGTTCGACGTGCTGGTGCCGCGGCTGCGCCGGCTGCGGTCGACGGGCTGCGCCCGGATCGTGCGGGCGGCCGCGCTGCCGGTCCCGGAGCAGGTGACGGGCCTGCCGGTGGCCCCGGTCCCGCGTGCGCTGGCGGACGCGGTGGCGGGTCTGAAGGACGCGGTCGTGGTGCGCCGGCTGCTGACGGAGGCGGTGCGCGGCGGCCACTGCGAACCGGCGGCCGTCGTACGGGAGCTGACGGCGGCGAAGCTGCTGAACCGTCCGCACGTGGTGGACGCGGTGGACTCGCTGCTGGCCGAGGGGCGGGCGCTCGCGGAGTCGCGGCTGTACCGGATGGTCCGGGAGTACGACCTGCCGGACCCCTGCTGGAACGTGGACCTGCGCCTGCCCGGCGGCCCGCACCTGGGCGGCCTGGACGCGTACTGGCCGGACCAGGCGGTGGCCGTGGAGCTGGACACCCGCGCGCCCCGGCCGGGCAGGCGTCCCGAGGACGACGCCGAGTGGGAGGAGCACGCCCGCAAGCGCGAGCACCTGGAGCGTCTCGGCATCACGGTCGTGCACATCACCCCGCGCAAGCTGCGGGACGCGGCCGAGCAGCAGGCGGCGGTGGTCCGCACGGCCCTGATGGCCTCGGCCGACCGCGACCCGGCCGCGTACGTCGTCGTACTGCCCCGCTAGTGCGAGCCCCGCTGGTGCGGCGGCACGGCGCGCGGGAGAGAGGTGAGGCGGACCGCCGGGACGTGCCCGGCGGCCCGCCCTCGTGTCAGTCGCCGCAGTACTCCGCCTCGATCACCGCCCCGGGGTCCCCGGTCCAGTCGCCGTTGAAGTTGAACGCCAGGGAGTGACGCCCGTCGCGGGTGGTGACGGCGTCGGAGATGGAGCCGTGGATGCCGCCGCCGTGGCCCCAGACGGTCACCCCGCAGCTCAGCTCGGTGCTCATCAGGCCCAGCCCGTAGCCGTTCCTGTCGTCCACGGCCACCGTGTCGGTCATCGTGTCCAGCTGCTTCTTCGGCAGCAGCCGTCCGGTGAGCAGGGCGCGGTAGAAGCGGTTCAGATCCTTGGAGTCCGAGATCATCTCGCCCGCCGAGGAGGCCATGGACGGGTTGAGCCGGGTGACGTCGTGGACGGGGCCGCTGCCGTCCTCGGTGAGCTTGCCGTAGGCGCGGCTGCCGGGTGCGGGCACGCCGGTGCGGTTCCCGGGGACCGAGGTGCCGTTCAGATGCAGCGGCTTGATGACGCGCCGGCGGATCTCCTCGCCGTAGGGACGGCCGGTGGCCTTCTCGATGACCATGCCGGCCAGCACGTAGTTGGTGTTGGAGTAGTTCCACCCGGCGCCGGGTGCGAAGTCCGGCTTGTGGGACATCGCGACGCGCACCAGTTCCTCGGGGTCGAGGGTGTCGTAACGGTGCTCGAAGAAACCGTCCTTGAGGAAGTACGTGCGGCCGAAGTCCTCGTCTGCCGTGTAGTTGAAGATGCCGCTGGTGTGGTTGAGCAGCTGCCGCAGGGTGATCCGGGTGCCGTCGTGGCCGTTGCCCGTGACCAGGCCGGGCAGCCAGGAGTCCACGGTGTCGTCGAGCGACAGCCTGCCCTCGGCCTCCAGCTGGAGCAGCACCGTCGCCACGAAGGTCTTGGTGATGCTGCCGACCCGGTAGCGGTCCCGCGGGGAGCGCGGACGCTCCGTGCGCAGGTTGCCCACCCCGGCGGTGGTCGTCCACACGCCGCGCCGGTCCTCCGCCCGCAGCGTCACGCCCGGCACCCCGCCCTCGACCGCGGCCTTCACGGCCCGGACGGTGGCCTTGTGGCCGTCGTTGTCCCCCGTGCGGCCGCCGCCGGGTCCCGCCGCGACCGCGGGGGCCGCCAGGGCCGCCGAAAGGGCCACCGCCACCGCTGCCACCGCCGTCGTCCGCATCCGCTCACGCATGCTCGTGCCTCCCCTGTCCGTCGTGCGTGGTCGCGGGGAGGGACCGCGGTCGAGGGCGGAGGGGTTGCCACGGCTCGTGACGGTTGACCGGGATTCGGCCGTTCTGCGCGGGCGGGCGGACGTCATTCCCGGTCGGCCTCCAGGCGTCCCCCCGCGGGCCGTTCGCGCCACAGGCGCAGTGCGGTGTCGATCAGGCCGACGCGGGGCAGGCCGGGGACGGCGTCGAGGGGCTGCCAGGCGGCGAGTTCGGTGGAGCCGTTCACCTCGTCGCGCAGCTCCCCGCCGGCGATCCGGGCCTCGTAGAGCAGCCGCAGGCCCTGGTGGTCGACCCGGCGGCGGAAGCGGCGGGGCAGGGTGCGGCGGCTGGAGTCGATCCCGAGGAAGCCGGTGACCTCGACGAGGTAGCCGGTCTCCTCCTCCAGTTCGCGCCGCACGGTGTCGTAGGGGTCCTCGCCGTGTTCCATGCCGCCGCCCGGCAGCACCCACTCGGGGTTTCCGTCGTCGTCCCGTGCCCGGGCGAGCAGGAGCTGTCCGTCGCGCACCACCACGGCGTAGGCCGCCACCCTCAACGTCCGTCGCATCGCGGGACGGTAACCCGGAACGCCGGGAATGCGCAGGGGGTGTTCGGGCGGGTCCGCACTGTGGACACCCACCCTGCATGACCATGACGGACTTGCCCGCTTCAGGCGTGATCTCCCCATACGGGCACCGGGGGTTTTCCCCACACCTCGACCGGCCTTCCGGCCAACCCTCGCCAAACATCCGCGCTTTACGCGAAGCTCATCGATCGTCCGGTAGTGCATTTCCGGACCCCCGCGACTAGGACCGATCACCCCTGGCCGCTCCCGATCGTTCGCTCCTTGCAAGGGATGCCGATGACCAACTCCCCGCAGCGCGCCCCCATATCGGGCACCAGACGCGCGGCCCGCATAGCCGTCGCCGCCGGTCTCGTCGCCGCGCTCTCCGCGGCCGGGCCGGTCCCGATGGCGCTCGCCGCCGACAACCCGGCGGCCGCCCCGGCCGACGCGGACGTCAAGTCCGCCCACGACAAGCTCGGCTCGCACGACGCGGAACTGCTCGCCGAGGCCAAGGCCGAAGGCGCCAAGAACGTCACGATGATGATCGCGACGGCCCCCGGGAAGACCGCCCAGGTCACCGAGGAGATCGAGTCCGTCAAGGGCGCCTCGGTCGGCCGCTCGGACGACGAGCTCGGCTACGTCCGCGCCACCGTCCCCACCGGCAAGGCGGACGCGGCCATCGCCGCCGCCACCAAGCTCTCCTCCGTGCACGGCGTCGACCTGCGCGAGGAGATCCTGCTCGACGACCCGACCCCGGCCGCCGACACCACGAAGGCCGCCAAGGGCAAGGGCGCGACCGCCAAGACGTACCCCGCGCCCGGCAGGAAGACGCCCGCGAAGAACCCGTACAACCCGTCCTTCGAGACGGGCGCCGTGGACTTCGTGAAGCAGAACCCCAAGGCGGACGGCCGCGGCGTCACCATCGGCATCCTCGACTCCGGCGTCGACCTCAGCCACCCCGCGCTGCAGAGGACGACCACCGGCGAGCGCAAGATCGTCGACTGGGTCACGGCGACCGACCCGATCGTGGACGGCGACCAGACCTGGCGCCCCATGGTCAACGCGGTCTCCGGCCCGACCTTCACCTACGGCGGCGCCACCTGGAAGGCCCCCGAGGGCTCCTACCAGGTCAGCCTCTTCCGTGAGTCGTACACCACGGGCGGCGACGCGGCCGGCGACGCCAACCGCGACGGCGACACCACCGACGTCTGGGGCGTGCTCTACGACGCCGCCGCCGGCACGGTCCGCGTCGACCTGAACAACAACCAGGACTTCTCGGACGACACCCCGATGAAGCCCTACAAGGACGGCTTCCAGATCGGGTGGTTCGGCACCGACGACCCGAAGACCGACGTCGCCGAGCGCCAGCCGTTCGTCGTGGAGATCCGCAAGGACGTCCCGATGGACCCGTACGGCGGCGACTGGATCGGCAAGAAGGCCGACTTCGTCAACATCGGCGTCATCGAGTCCGAGCACGGCACGCACGTCGCCGGCATCACCGCCGCCAACGGCCTGTTCGGCGGGCAGATGGACGGCGCCGCGCCCGGCGCCAAGCTGGTCTCCTCCCGCGCCTGCACCTGGTCCGGCGGCTGCACCAGCGTCGCCCTGACCGAGGGCATGATCGACCTCGTCACCAAGCGCGGCGTCGACATCGTCAACATGTCGATCGGCGGTCTGCCGGCGCTGAACGACGGCAACAACGCCCGCGCCGAGCTCTACAACCGGCTGATCGACACCTACGGCGTCCAGCTGGTGATCTCCGCGGGCAACTCCGGCCCCGGCGCCAACACCATCGGCGACCCCGCCCTGGCGGACAAGGTCATCTCGGTCGGCGCGTCCATCTCCAAGGAGACCTGGGCCGCCAACTACGGCTCCGAGGTGAAGACCTCGTACGCGATGATGCCGTTCTCCTCGCGCGGCCCGCGTGAGGACGGCGGTTTCACGCCGACCCTGGTCGCCCCGGGCGCCGCCGTCAACACCATCCAGACCTGGCTGCCGGGCGCCCCGGTCGCCGAGGCGGGCTACTCCCTGCCGGCCGGCTACGGCATGCTGCAGGGCACCTCGATGGCGTCCCCGCAGGCCGCAGGCGCCTCCGCGCTGCTGCTGTCCGCCGCGAAGCAGAAGCGCGTCGAGCTCACCCCGGCGACGCTGCGCACCGCCCTCACCTCGACCGCCAAGCACATCAAGGGCGTGCAGGCCTACGAGGAGGGCGCGGGCCTGATCGACGTCGTGGACGCCTGGGAGGCGATCCGCGACGGCGCCACCGCGCACGAGTACACGGTGAAGGCGCCGGTCGACACCGCGATCGACCAGTTCCTGAAGACCCCCGGCTACGGCACGGGTCTGTACGACCGTGAGGGCGGCCTGAAGGCCGGCCAGAAGAAGACGTACGACATCACCGTCACCCGTACGTCCGGCCCGGACCGCGCCGTCCGCCACGAGCTGGACCTGGCGAACAACGCGGACGGCACCTTCCGCATCGTCGGCGACGACGACGTCTCGCTGCCGCTGAACAAGCCGGTGACCGTCAAGGTCCAGGCGCGGCCCGGCTCGGCCGGCGTCAAGAGCGCGATCCTCGAGGTCGACGACCCGCGCACCGAGGGCGTGGACCGGCAGATCCTCACCACCGTGGTGGTCTCCACCCCGCTGACGTACACCCACTCGGTGAAGGGCACCGCCCAGCGCAACGACACCACCTCCTACTTCGTCACCGTGCCCGAGGGCGCGAAGACGCTGGAGGTCGCGATGAGCGGGCTGAAGACGGGGAGCCAGACCCGGTTCATCTCCATCCACCCGTACGGTGTGCCGGCCGACCCGACGTCGACCGTCAACTGCTACCCGAACTACAGCAACCCGGCGAACACCTGCCGCCCCGACGTGCGGTCGTACGCGGCCCCGCAGCCGGGCGTCTGGGAGATCGAGGTCGAGTCGCGCCGCACCTCGCCGCTGCTCGACAACCCGTACAAGCTGGACGTCGCCGTGCTCGGCGCGGCCTTCGGCCCGGAGACCGTCACGGTGCCCGAGGCGAAGGTCGGCACCCCGGCCGGCGTCGACTGGACGGTGACCAACGAGGCCGCCGCGATCGACGGCAAGCTGGTCGGCGGTCCGCTCGGCTCCTCGAAGACCGCCCGCCCGTCCATCGCCACGGGTGACGTCCACACCACCACCGTCGAGGTGCCCGAGGGCGCCGCGTCGCTGGACGTGTCGATCGGCAACGTCTCCGACACCGCCGCCGACCTGGACCTGGCCGTGTACGACGCGTCCGGCGCGCGGGTCGCCCAGTCCGCGGACGGCGACTCGGAGGAGTCCGTCTCCATCGCCTCCCCGAAGGCCGGCACGTACACCATCGAGGTGGACGGCTACTCGGTCCCGGCCGGCACCACGGAGTACGACTACCTGGACGTGTTCTTCTCCGCCACGCTCGGCACCGTCACCGTCGACGAGTCCGCGCCGGTGAAGCTGGGCACGGGCGCCACGGCCGACGTCTCCGGCGAGGTCACCGTCGCCGCCGCGGCTCCCGAGGGACGTGCGTTCTTCGGCCGCGTGCAGCTGGTGAACGCGCGCGGCACGGTCGCGGGCATCGGCAACGTGGCGATCGAGAAGGTCGTCCCGTAACCGACGGTTCACACCGGGCAGAAGAGGGGCGGGCGTCCGTACGGGCGCCCGCCCCTCGCCGTGCCTGGACCGGTGCTATTCGCAGGTCATGCCCCGCGACTCCGCCACGGCGACGGTGAGCCCGGCCCTCTGGTGGGCGATCGGCTCCTCGCCGGCCACCACCGTGTCCGGGTACGGGCCCTCGTCGGTCATGCCGACCAGCACGGGGTCGCCCGGCCGCAGCGGGGAGTCCCCGGTGTCCCGGAGGAACGTCACCGGGCCGCCGCCCTTGAAGTACCGGGTCGGCCGCACCGTGACCCGGTACGTGCCGTCGGTCTCCGGCACCAGCTGCACCGCCGTCACCACCCCCTCGGCGACCAGACGCGCGCATGCCAGGTAGCCGGGCGTGCCGAAGGCGTGAGCGCCCGCGTCCTCCTTGGCGCCCGGGGCCTCCTTGGCGTCCGAGGCGACGCCCCGGTCCGCCGAGTCGGCCGTCATGCCGTTCTGCGACACCAGCCAGCTCACACCGAGGACGAGGGACGCGGCCGCAGCGGCGGCGAGCCCGCCGAGCGCCAGTTTCAGCGGCCGGTACCGGGGCCGTCGCCGGAGCGGCGTGGCGGGCGCGGTCCGTGCGGGGCGCGGCCCGGCCGCCCCGGTGTCCTCGGCCGGCCGCTCCCCGGCCGGAGCGGCCTCTTCTCGCCCCGCCAGGGTGTCCCCGATCAGCGTCAGCTGCTCCTGGAGCAGCGCGAGGTCGGCGAGCGCGGCGTCCCGCGCCGCGAGGAACCCGGCGTCCTCCCCCTCGGGCGGCACCTCATCGAACAGGGCCGCCGCGAGCGCGTCGTGCCCGTGGCCCTCGTGCCCGGTGTCCTTCCGGAACGGGTCCTTGTCGTGGGCGGTCACGTCACACCACCTCGTCCTCGTGCAGGCGGGCGCGCAGGGCCCGTACCGCCGTGTGCAGCCTGCTCTTGACCGTGCCCTCCGGGACGCCGAGCTGCTCGGCTATGGAGCGCACCGGCAGGTCGGCGTAGAAGCGCAGCACGACGACCTGGCGCTGCGCGTCGGGCAGCGCGTCCAGGCCGCGCGCGACGGCCAGCGACAGCACGCTGTTCTCCTCGCCGGACGGCGCCTGAGACGGCCGCAGCGCGGCCAGCCGCTCCCCCAGCCGTTCCTGCCGCCGTTTGGCCCGGTGCCAGTCCATGGCGAGGTTGGAGGCCACGACCGCCGCCCACGCCGAGACGTCCCGGGGCGCCTCCCGCCCGCTCGCGGCGCGTTCCAGCAGCCGCAGACGGACCTGCTGCACCCCGTCCGGCAGGTCCGCCTGCGGCACTCCCCCGAGTGCGAGCACCGCCCGCACCCGGCGCTCCTGCGCCGCGTCCAGCGGATCGTCGTCGGCGACGTACGGCCCGCGGCCGCGCCGGGTTCTTCCGCGCAGCACCGCTCACCCCCTCACGCTGTTTCCTCTACGACGCGACGGGCGCCCGGAACGTTCGGACGCATCCGCGGGGCCCGCTGCGGCGTACGTCACACCTTCGTGTGGACGGGGTGGGCCTGGGCAGGGGTCCTTGCGGCCGAGGGCCCCCGCGCAGGGAATTTCTGCAGCTCAGGGGGGTTGACGCCGAAGGTCCGCAACCGGCGCCCGGCTCCGGTTCGTCCCACTGTGCGGGCAGACGGGCAAAGAATTGGACAGCCGGGGCGTGGTCGGCCGCATGATGGAAGCGCCCCGTCCAGGCACATCAGGTACGTGACAGACGCAGTAGGGAGTCGCCGTGAGGGTCGGAATCGTCGGAGCCACCGGTCAGGTGGGCACGGTCATGCGCAGGATCCTCAAGGAACGGAACTTCCCGGTCACCGAGCTGCGCCTGTTCGCCTCGGCCCGCAGCGCGGGCACGGAGCTGGACGGCGTGACCGTCGAGGACGCCTCCACCGCCGACTACAGCGGCCTGGACATCGTGCTGTTCTCCGCGGGCGGCGCGACGTCCAAGGCGCTGGCCGAGAAGGTCGCCTCGCAGGGCGCCGTGGTGATCGACAACTCGTCCGCCTGGCGCAAGGACCCCGAGGTCCCCCTCGTCGTCTCCGAGGTCAACCCGCACGCGATCGCGAACCGCCCCAAGGGCATCATCGCCAACCCGAACTGCACGACCATGGCCGCGATGCCGGTGCTGCGTCCGCTGCACGCGGAGGCGGGCCTGGAGGCGCTGGTCGTCGCCACGTACCAGGCGGTGTCCGGTTCCGGTCTCGCGGGCGTCGCGGAGCTGCACGGGCAGACGCAGAAGGTCGTCGACGAGGCCGACAAGCTGACGCACGACGGCGCGGCGGTCGACTTCCCCGAGCCCGGCGTCTACAAGCGCCCCATCGCCTTCAACGTGCTGCCCTTCGCGGGCAACCTCGTCGACGACGGTCTGAACGAGACCGACGAGGAGCAGAAGCTGCGCAACGAGTCGCGCAAGATCCTGGACATCCCGGAGCTGAAGGTCTCGGGCACCTGTGTGCGCGTCCCGGTCTTCTCCGGCCACTCGCTGCAGATCAACGCCCGGTTCGCCCGCCCGATCAGCCCGGAGCGCGCGACCGAGCTGCTGGCCGAGGCGCCCGGCGTGGTCCTCACGGACATCCCGACGCCGCTGCAGGCCGCCGGCCAGGACCCGTCGTACGTCGGCCGCGTCCGGCGCGACGAGACGGTGGAGAACGGCCTGGCGCTGTTCGTCTCCAACGACAACCTCCGCAAGGGCGCGGCCCTGAACGCGGTGCAGATCGCGGAGCTGGTGGCGCGGGAACTGAGCGCCTGACCGCACACCGGTACGGAGGAGAGGCGGACGTCCCCGAGGGGGCGCCCGCCTCTCGCCGTTGCGCCGCCCGGGCGAGCGGCGGTCAGCCCCGCCGGACCTCGTAGAGGAAGCAGCCGTACTCCACGGCCCGTACGTGCAGCAGCGCCACGGCCGGGTCGGCGAACGCCTCGCGCAGGGCGGGCGCGAAGTCCTCCGGCGACTCGACCAGCCGTCCGCCGAGGATGCGCCCGTCGGCCGAGTAGCGGCGCAGGACGCGGTGCGCCGAGGTGAAGGGCAGCCCGTCGCCCTCCGGGCCCGGGCACTCCTCCGCGTGGACGAAGACGGGGCCCTGTTCGTCGTACGCGCCGGGGTCGGCGCCCGTCTCGGCCGCCCAGCGGCGCAGGGGCGCGTAGCTCACGAGGGCGATCCGCTCCCCCGGGCGGCTGCGGCGCAGACAGCAGCGGAGCGGGGCGCCGCCCTCGTCGTCGGTGACGGGGACGGCCGGACGGCCGGCGTCGTCACGGGCGAGCAGCTCCTTCACGACCTGCGGCGGAACGGCCCGTACCAGCGATGTGTGGGTGCTCATGCGCCCACCTTCACCCGCCCGCACCCCTCCCCGCCGGCGGCAATCGGACGTCGAGCCCGACGCGTCCCCCTTTCGACACAGGGGTATCCCCATGCCTGCGGTTTCGTCATCGCGTGATGCCGACCGCGCGTGGAAGGATGGCGCAACCCACACATATCGAGGAGATGACCGCGTGCCTGGCACAAACCTGACTCGCGAAGAGGCGCAGCAGCGGGCGAAGCTGCTGACCGTTGACTCGTACGAGATCGAACTGGATCTCTCCGGCGCGCAGGAGGGGGGCACCTACCGCTCCGTGACCACGGTGCGCTTCGACGTCGCCGAGGACGGCGCGGAGTCCTTCATCGACCTGGTGGCCCCGACCGTCCACGAGGTCACCCTGAACGGTGACGCGCTGGACCCCGCCGAGGTCTTCGCGGACTCGCGCATCGCCCTGCCCGGCCTGCTGAAGGGCCGCAACGTGCTGCGGGTGAGCGCCGACTGCGCGTACACCAACACGGGTGAGGGCCTGCACCGCTTCGTCGACCCGGTGGACGACCAGGCGTACCTGTACACGCAGTTCGAGGTGCCGGACGCCCGCCGGGTGTTCGCGAGCTTCGAGCAGCCGGACCTCAAGGCGACGTTCCAGTTCACGGTGAAGGCGCCGGAGGGCTGGACGGTCATCTCCAACTCCCCCACGCCGGAGCCGAAGGACAACGTGTGGGAGTTCGCGCCCACCCCGCGCCTGTCGACGTACGTCACGGCGCTGATCGCCGGCCCGTACCACTCGGTGCACAGCGTGTACGAGAAGGAGGGCCGCTCGGTGCCGCTCGGCATCTACTGCCGGCCGTCGCTCGCCGAGTACCTCGACGCGGACGCCATCTTCGACGTGACCCGGCAGGGCTTCGACTGGTTCCAGGAGAAGTTCGACTACGCCTACCCGTTCGAGAAGTACGACCAGCTGTTCGTGCCCGAGTTCAACGCGGGCGCGATGGAGAACGCGGGCGCGGTCACCATCCGCGACCAGTACGTGTTCCGTTCGAAGGTGACGGACGCGGCGTACGAGGTGCGCGCGGCCACGATCCTGCACGAGCTGGCGCACATGTGGTTCGGCGACCTGGTCACCATGGAGTGGTGGAACGACCTGTGGCTGAACGAGTCGTTCGCCACCTTCGCGGAGGCCGCCTGCCAGGCCGACGCGCCGGGCTCCAAGTGGCCGCACTCGTGGACGACGTTCGCGAACCAGATGAAGACCTGGGCCTACCGCCAGGACCAGCTGCCGTCCACGCACCCGATCATGGCGGACATCCGCGACCTGGACGACGTGCTCGTCAACTTCGACGGCATCACGTACGCCAAGGGCGCCTCCGTGCTGAAGCAGCTCGTCGCCTACGTGGGTGAGGACGAGTTCTTCCGGGGCGTGCAGGCGTACTTCAAGCGCCACGCGTACGGCAACACGCGCCTGTCCGACCTGCTGGGCGCCCTGGAGGAGACCTCCGGGCGTGATCTCAAGACCTGGTCGAAGAAGTGGCTGGAGACGGCCGGCATCAACGTCCTGCGTCCCGAGATCGAGACGGACGACGCCGGCGTCATCACGTCCTTCGCCGTCCGCCAGGAGGCCCCGGCGCTCCCGGCCGGCGCGAAGGGCGAGCCGACGCTGCGCCCGCACCGCATCGCGATCGGCCTGTACGACCTGGACGAGGCGACCGGCAAGCTGGTCCGCGGCGACAGGGTGGAGCTGGACGTCGACGGCGAGCTGACCGCCGTGCCGCAGCTCGTGGGCAAGCGCCGCCCGGCGGTGATCCTGCTCAACGACGACGACCTGTCGTACGCCAAGGTCCGCCTGGACGAGCAGTCCCTCGCCGTCGTCACCGAGCACCTGGGCGACTTCGAGTCGTCGCTGCCGCGCGCGCTGTGCTGGGCGTCCGCCTGGGACATGACCCGCGACGGGGAACTGCCCGCCCGCGACTACCTGTCGCTGGTGCTGTCGGGCATCGGCAAGGAGTCCGACATCGGTGTCGTGCAGTCGCTGCACCGGCAGGTGAAGCTGGCCCTCGACCTGTACGCCGACCCGGCCGCCCGCGAGGCGCTGCTGGCCCGCTGGACCGACGCCACGCTGGCGCACCTGCGGTCGGCCGAGCCGGGCAGCGACCACCAGCTGGCGTGGGCGCGCGCGTTCGCGGCGACGGCCCGCACCCCGGAGCAGCTGGACCTGCTGGAGGCGCTGCTGGCCGGCACGCAGACCGTGGAGGGCCTGGCCGTCGACACCGAGCTGCGCTGGACGTTCGTGCAGCGGCTGGCGGCGGTGGGCCGGTTCGACGAGGCGGAGATCGCCGCCGAGTACGAGCGGGACAAGACGGCGGCGGGCGAACGCCACGCGGCCACCGCGCGGGCGGCCCGCCCGACGGAGGAGGCCAAGGCGGAGGCGTGGGCCTCCGTCGTCGAGTCCGACAAGCTGCCGAACGCGGTCCAGGAGGCCGTCATCGCCGGCTTCGTCCAGACCGACCAGCGGGAGCTGCTGGCGCCGTACACGGACAAGTACTTCGAGGCGCTGACGGACGTCTGGGCGTCCCGCTCGCACGAGATGGCCCAGCAGATCGCGGTCGGCCTCTACCCGGGCATCCAGGTCTCCCGCGAGACCCTCGACAAGACGGACGCCTGGCTGTCCTCGGCCGAGCCCAACGCGGCCCTGCGCCGCCTGGTCACGGAATCCCGCGCGGGCGTGGAACGCGCACTGCGCGCGCAGGCGGCGGACGCGGCGGCGTCGGCGTAAGCGCGCGGCTGCAAGGGGCGCCTGGTTTCGGCCGGGCGCCCCTGCGTCATGTCACGTCCGGCCGCTTCAACGCGTCGACGAACACGGCGAACGCCGCAGCAGGCACGGTGAGGGGGCCGCGGGACGGCGCCTTGGAGTCGCGTATCACTATCCGCGTACGGCGGGAGGCGACTTCCACGCAGGCATTGCCCTCCCCACCCCCGGAGTAGGACGACTTCTTCCACGCGTCGGGCGTCGTCACCGCGAACCTCAGAGCTCCTTCGCAAGCCGGTGGATGAATGCACGCGAACGCCCAGGGTCGAGCGCCACCGTTTCCAGCCTACGGAAGAGCGTTCGATAGCGGAGCAGTTGAGCCGCGGCGTCGACGAACACCGTGCCGTGCGGGCCGTCGCGGACCACGGTGTCCAACGCGCGAACGGGGCCGCCCGCGTACACGACGGCACTGTCGGCTCCGCCGAAGGGGATGACCCGCACGGTGACGTGGTCCGCCTCCGACAGCTCCATGATGCGAACCAGTTGCGCCCTCGCCTGTGTGCGGTCGCCGACCCGGATGCGCAGCGCCGCTTCATGAACGACCGTCTCGTACGGGATCGCGTCGGTCCGCTCGACGATGACGCGTCGCCGCATGCGGTGCTCCACCCACCGGTCGATCTCCTGCTTCGGCAGCTCGGGGTTGACGTAGGAGAAGAGGGCTCGTGCGTAGTCCTCGGTCTGCAAGAGGCCCGGGACACGGAGGAAGTCGACGTCCCACCTGTAAGCGGAGTGGTGCTCCAGCTCGGCCAGGTCGAGGAACGACGTCGGAAGCTGCCCGCGGTACTCCTCCCACCAGCCGCGTGTCCGCTCGGTGCACATGGTCACGAGCGCTGCGATCAGTTCGTCGTCCGCGCACGCGTAGTGAGCGACCAGCCGCCGCAGCCGCTCCTCGCTCACGCCCGCCACGCCGGACTCGATCTGGCTCATCTGCACGGAGTTGACCCCGAGCAGGGCCGCCGCCTCGGTCGCCTTGTACCCGGCTGCCTCCCGCAGCTTACGAAGCTCAGCACCGAACCGCTGCTGACGTGCCGTGGGCTGCCGTCTGGGCGGCATGACCTACCCCTTTGCCGGTGGGCGACTCGTTCGGGGGCAGATTACGCGACCGACTTGCTGCGTCATAAATTTATGACGTACTTTCAGTGAGGCATCAGACACTGTGCGCAACAGGCCGCGGAAGCGCACCGCTCCGTCCTGCCCTGACGGGCGGCAATGACACCGCTGCCGGACTCCCCACCCACACAAGGAATCCGCATGCCCGAAAACGAACCGTGGGAGTACTCCCTCCACGTCCCGAACGACCCCCGAGCCGTACCCGTGTGCCGCCGCACCCTCCGCCTCATCCTCACGGTGCACGGCCTGATCAGCCTGGTCGACGTCGCCGAACTCCTCGCGGCCGAACTGGTGTCGAACGCCGTGCGGCACACCAAAAGCCCCGCCGCACTCCGTGTGCGATGGTCACGCACGGGCGTCCTGCGTCTCGGCGCGTGGGACGCCGACCCCTCACCTCCCGCGCCGCCCCGGCCCTTCGCGCCGGACCTCGACCGGGAGGACGGACGGGGACTGGCGCTGGTGCGGGCCTGTGCCGACGTGTGGGGCTGGCAGCCGCTGACCCGGGAGGGCAACCGGGGCAAGGTTGTCTGGTGTGAGCTGGGGTCGGGTCGGGCCAGCTGACGGTGCCCTCAGCTGGCCCGCCACCGTCGCGCCGAAGGCCAGGGCCATCCCCGCCAGTTGCAGCGCCGTCAGGCTTTCGTCCAGGAGCGCCCAGCCCAGTACCGCCGCCGTCAGCGGGGACAGCGGGCCGAGGAGTGTGGCCTGGGTCGCGGTGAGGCGGCCGATGCCGCGGAACCACAGGACGTACGCGAGCGCCGTGTTGACCAGGGCCAGGTACGCGTAGCCGCCGGCCGCGCCGGCGTCCAGGGCGGGCGGGGCGCCCTCGATCAGGAAGGCGAGCGGGGCGATCAGCAGACCCCCCGCCGTCAGTTGCCACCCCGTGAGCGCGAGCGGGCCGACCCCCTCGGGCCGGCCCCACTTCTGCGTCAGCACCGTGCCAGCGGCCATCGACGCCGTGGACGCGAACGCCGCCGCGACGCCCAGCGCGTCCAGCGCCCCCGCCGCCCTCAGCACCACCATGCTCACGCCGAGCGCGGCGACGGTCCCGGCCAGGACGTCCCGGAGCGCGGGCCGCCGCCCCAGCAGCAGCGCCGACAGACCCAGCACCAGCAGCGGGCCCACGGAGCCGACGACCGCCGCCAGCCCGCCCGGCAACCGGTACGCGGCGAGGAACAGGAGGGGGAAGAAGGCGCCGATGTTCAGCGCGCCCAGCACCCCCGCCTTCCACCACCAGGCGCCGCGCGGCAGCACCCGGGCGGCCGCGAGGAGCAGCAGCCCGGCGGGCAGGGCGCGGACCAGGGCCGTGAACAGGGGGCGTTCCGGCGGCAGAAGCTCGGTGGTGACGACGTACGTGGTGCCCCAGGAGACGGGGGCGAGGGCGGTGAGCGCGACGACGGCGGCGCGACGGTGCGCGGACATGAGCACCCCTTCCAGTGAGCCAGCAGCAACTAGCTTAGCTCTAAGCTAGTTATGTGCGAGCTACTTTCTTGCGGGCAACCCCTTCCGCGCGGATACTCCCCGCTATGAGTGCACGCCCCGAGCCGCGCCGCGCGGACCCCGTCGACGCGATCATCGAGCAGTGGGCCCGGGTGCGGCCCGACCTGGACACCGCCGGGATGGAGGTCTTCGGGCGCATCTACCGGCTGGCGCGCGCCATGGGCGACCGGCACGAGCAGGTGTACGCGCCGTTCGGGATCTCCCGGGGCGAGTTCGACGTCCTCGCCACCCTGCGCCGCGCCGGGGAGCCGTACACCCTCTCCCCCCGGCAGCTCTCGGCCACCCTGATGCTCACCACCGGCGGGATGACGGGCCGGCTCGACAAGCTGGAGCGCGCGGGACTGCTGCGCCGCTCCCCCGACCCGCACGACCGGCGCGGGCTCCAGGTCACGCTGACCGAGAAGGGGCTGCGGCTGATCGACGAGGCGGTGGTCGCGGGCGCCGCCGAGCAGTCGCGGGCGCTGGCCGCCCTGGGCCCCGAGCGGTCGGCACAGCTCGCGGACCTGCTGCGGGATCTGCTGCTCGCCACCGAGCGGTAGACGTCCACACACGCCGAAAGGCGCCGGCGTGATGCCGGCGCCCTTCGGAAAAGCGCGCGTGCGGACCGCTCGGGCGAGCGGGCCGGGTGTCAGGCCTTGGCGTCCGCCTTGGTCCGGACGTTGGAGCTCGTCGGGTCCTTCTTCTGGTGGGACTTGTCGGCCACCATCACCAGACCGGCGATGACCACGAAGAGCCCGATCGGGAGCAGGACGTAGAGGCCCAGCGTCTCGATGACGCTCAGGCCCGTGCCGGGGTCGTCGCCGTCGTCGCGGTTGAGCGCGAGCGCGGGGGACGACATGAGCAGCATCATCAGCGTCGTACCGGCTGCCAGGGCGCCGGCGCGCAGGGCGTTCTTCTTGTCCACGGTCCCCAAAGTATCGAACGCGGTCGGGGGCCGCGCGCCCGGGGTGTCCAACGGGCGCGCGGGCCGGTCAGGAACCGGGCGGGGCGGGCCGACCGGAACGCGCCGGGGTGTCGGCGCGCAGCACGTCGGTCAGCCTCCGCAGCCGGGGGGACGCGGCCAGGTCCTCCAGGGTCACGGGGCGGGCCGACCGGAACGCGCCGGGGCGTCGGCGCGCAGCACGTCGGTCAGCCTCCGCAGCCGGGGGGACGCGGCCAGGTCCTCCAGGGTCACGGGGTGCCCCTCGGCGTCCGCGACGGGCAGCCGCCAGTTCGGGTACTCGTCCCAGGTGCCGGGCAGGTTCTGCGGGCGCCGGTCCCCGACCCCGTCGGGCAGCCACACGCCGACCATGCGGGCGGGGGTGCGCAGCAGATAGCGGTACACCGCCTGGATCCCGGCCTCCTCACGGGAGGCGCTGGAGCCACCCTCCTCCGTCGCCGGCAGCAGCCCCAGCCCTTCCAGCCGCTCCAGCCACTCCCCCACGTCCGCCGCGGCCTCCGCCCGCTCCTCGGCGAGCGGGCGGGTGAGCAGGCCCAGCCGGTCGCGCAGCTCCACGTGCTCGCCGGTGAGGCGGGCCGCGGTGGACGGCAGGTCGTGGGTGGTGGCCGTGGCCAGGCAGTCGGCGCGCCAGCGCTCCGGCGGCAGCGGGCGGCGGTCGCCCTCCCAGTCCCGCTCGAACCACAGCACCGACGTCCCGTACACCCCCCGTTCGCGCAGCGCCTCGCGCACCCCGGGCTCGACCGTGCCGAGGTCCTCGCCGATCACCAGGGACCCGGCGCGCGACGCCTCCAGGACGAGCACCGCGAGCATGGCCTCGGCGTCGTAGCGGACGTACGTGCCCTCCGTCGGCGGGAGGCCCTCGGGCACCCACCAGAGGCGGAACAGGCCCATCACATGGTCGATGCGCAGGGCGCCCGCGTACCGGAAGAGGCCCCGCAGCAGGTCGCGGAAGGGCGCGTACCCGCTTTCGGCGAGACGGTCGGGGCGCCAGGGCGGCAGCCCCCAGTCCTGGCCGCGCGCGTTGAAGGCGTCCGGGGGCGCGCCGACGGACATGCCCGGCGCGAAGTGGTCCTGCTGCGCCCAGGCGTCCGCGCCGGTGGGATGCACGCCGACGGCCAGGTCGTGCACGATCCCCACGCCCATCCCGGCCTCCCGCGCGGCCCGCTGGGCGGCGGTGAGCTGGGCGTCGGTGAGCCAGACGAGCCAGGAGTGGAAGTCGACGCGGTCCCGCAGCTCCTCGCGGGCGCGGGCGGTCTCCGCCGAGCGCGGGTCGCGCAGCGGGGCGGGCCAGCGGCGCCAGTCGGGGCCGTGCGCCTCGGCGAGCGCGTACCAGGTGGCGTGGTCCTCCAGGGCCTGCCCCTGCCCGGCGCGGAAGGCGTCCAGGGCGGCGGCGCGGCCGGGGCCGAGCGGGACCGTCCGCACCAGTTCGAGGGCCTCGCGCTTGGCCTCCCACACGGCGTCCCGGTCGATCAGCTCGCCCTTGCCGAGCACCGCCTCGCGCAGCCGCGCCGCCCGCTCTAGGAGGGCGTGCAGCCGCTCGCGGTCCTCGACGTACGCGAACTCGGGCACGGCCTCGACCCGCAGGTGCACGGGGTCGGGGAAGCGACGCGAGGAGGGGCGGTACGGGGACGGGTCCGTCGGGGGCCCGGGGACGGCCGCGTGCAGCGGGTTCACCTGCACGAACCCGGCGCCCAGCGCGTGGCCGGCCCATGCGGCCAGCTCGCCGAGGTCGGCGAGGTCGCCCATGCCCCAGGAGCGGCGGGAGAGCAGGGAGTACAGCTGCACCAGCAGCCCGTACGAGCGGCCCTCGACCGCGGGCAGCCGGGGCGGCGCGACGATCAGACGGGCGCGGGCGGTGCGCCCGTCGGGGGCGGTGGCGGTGAGCAGGTGCACGCCGGGCGGGAGGTCCTCCGCGGAGGCGCGCGTGCCGCCGTCCTCGGTGCGGATCTCCAGCCGGGCGTCCTCGGGCAGCGCGGCGAGCGCCTCGGGCGGGCGGGCGCCCCATGCGACGACGGTGGGCGGCAGCAGCCGCTCGGCGATCTCCTGTTCGCGCACGGCCAGGGCGGCGCGGACGGCCTCGTCGGTGGACGCGTCGACGCCCAGGGCTGCCAGGGCGCGCGTGACGGCGGCGGCCGAGGCCGGGACCGTCGTGTCCGGGGAGGGGCGGTAGGAGGTGGCGACACCGTGCAGGGCGGCGAGCCGGGACAGCGCCTCGGAGGGGGTCCCGTCCGGCCGTGGCGCGGTCACGCTAGGGCTCCGGGGAGTACTGGGCCGGGAAGGAGTCGAGGCCCGCGGAGCCCGAGGGGTCGGAGAAGGCGTCGGACTCGCTGGTCAGCGGGGTGGCGTCGGCGAGCGGCGGTTCGCTGGTGAGGGGTTCGGCGTCGGGCAGCGGGGGTTCGCTGGTCAGGGGCGCCTCGGCGCCGGTGCCCTCGGCGCTGAGGAAGCAGTCGTGCGGGTCGCAGGCGGAGTGCTCCACCTCGGGCGCGGAGTGCTCCGCCACGGGTTTGGACAGGACCGGGGGAAAGACGTATGCCGCTGCGGTCACCAAGTGCCTCCTCGTCGTGCCGGGCGTGCGGGTCATCTCGCAGCCCTACCCAGTGGACGCGAGCGCAGACGCACAAAGTCGTCCAACGTGAACCTGGTCACATTCTCTTCCTTCACTCTCACCCCCCAGGGGGACAAATGCGCCACAACACCCCCTCTGATTGACACGTTCACTCCAGGAGTGGTGGGCTCGGGGGCGTCTCGGTAACGGAATGGACACGGCCGCCGGTCGTAGGCCGGCCGGTCCCGGGGGATCAGGAGGGGCCTCGTGCAGCTGTGGCGTGGCAGAACGGCGTCCGCGCGGAGGACCGCACTCGCACTCGCCGTGCTCGCCGGATCCCTGGGCCTCGCCCCCGCCGCGACGGCCGCGCCCGCGCCCGATCCGGCCCGGTCGCCCGCCGCCGACCCGGCCGGGAAGGCCACCGCGGACGTCCCCAGCATCTGGCCGCGCCCGCACTCCCTGCGCGCGAACGGCGCCCCGGTCCGGGTGACCGAGGAGGTCGCCCTGGTCGCGGAGCGGGGTGCGGACCCGTACGCCGTGGAGGCGCTGAAGGACGTCCTGCGGGAGGCCGGCGCGCTCCGGTTCACCGACCCCGGCGCACCGGTGCCCGAAGGGGCGCTCGTGGTGCGCGCGGGCAGCGAACGCGCCCCCGCCGACCCCCGTCACGCCCTCCCGGCGGGCGGCTACGCCCTCACCTCCGGCGACGGCTCGGTGACCCTGACCGGCGCGGACGGCGAGGGCCTCTTCCACGCCGTGCAGACCCTGCGCCGCCTGGTCCGCGCGGACGGCACGATCGCCGCCGCCGTCGTACGGGACTGGCCCGCCACCGCCGTACGCGGCATCACCGAGGGCTTCTACGGCACCCCCTGGACGCACCGGCAGCGGCTCGGCCAGCTCGACTTCATGGGCCGCGCCAAGCTGAACCGCTACCTCTACGCGCCCGGCGACGACCTGTACCGGCAGGCCCGCTGGCGCGAGCCCTACCCGGCCGAGCTGCGCGCGGAGTTCCGCGAGCTGGCCGAGCGGGCCGCACGCAACCACGTCACCCTCGGCTGGGCCGTCGCGCCCGGCCAGGCGATGTGCCTCTCCTCCGACGACGACCTGCGGGCGCTGACCCGCAAGCTGGACGCGATGTGGGCGCTGGGCTTCCGCGCCTTCCAGGTGCAGTTCCAGGACGTCAGCTACAGCGAGTGGCACTGCGGGGCGGACGCCGAGCGGTTCGGCTCCGGCCCTGAGGCGGCCGCCCGCGCCCAGGCCCGCGTGGCCAACGCGGTCGCCCGGCATCTGAGGCAGCGGCACGCGGGCGCCCCGGCGCTGTCCCTGATGCCCACCGAGTACTACGAGGACGGCTCGACCGCGTACCGGCGGGCGCTCGCGCGGGAGCTGGACGACGGCGTCGAGGTGGCGTGGACCGGCGTCGGCGTGGTGCCCCGCACCATCACGGGCCGTCAGCTGGCGGAGGCGCGCGAGGTGTTCGCCCACCCGCTGGTGACGATGGACAACTACCCGGTCAACGACTACGCGCCCGGGCGGCTGTTCCTCGGCCCCTACCAGGGCCGGGAGCCCGCCGTGGCCGCCGGTTCCGCCGCGCTGCTCGCCAACGCGATGGAACAGCCCGAGGCGTCCCGCATCCCCCTCTTCACGGCCGCCGACTTCGCCTGGAACCCGCGCGAGTACCGCCCCCAGGAGTCCTGGCGGGCCGCGATCGCCGACCTGGCCGACGGTGACAGGCGGCGCGAGAAGGCGCTGACCGCACTCGCCCGCAACACCGCCTCCTCGGTGCTCGGCGGCACGGACGCGGCCTATCTGCGGCCGCTGATCGAGGAGTTCTGGCGCACCCGGCCCGGCGCGCGCGGCGAGGGCGACTCGGCGGCGGCCGGGAGGCTGCGCGCCGCCTTCACCGACCTGCGCGAGCTGCCCGGCCGGCTGTCCGGCACCTCCCTCTCCGACGAGGTCACCCCCTGGACCGGGCACCTCGCCCGCTACGGCGAGGCGGGCACGGCGGCGCTGGACATGCTGCGCGCCCAGCAGACCGGGGACGCGGGGGACGCCTGGGCCGCCCACCGTCGGCTGGAGGCGCTGCGCACGGAGCTGACGTCGGCGGGGGTGACGGTCGCCGAGGGCGTGCTCGACCCGTTCCTGAACCGGGCACGCACGGCGTACGAGAGCTGGGCGGGCATCGCGCAGGCCCCCGACGGGAGCGAGGGCGGCTCACTGCGGCTGGAGCGGGCCCGGGTGCTGGACACCGTGACGGTGCTGACCGAGCCGGGCACCACGGGGTCCGTGGAGGTGCGGACGGAGACCGGGGCGTGGCGGAGGATCGGTGCGCTGGACGCGGCGGGCGCCACCGAACTGCGCGCCGGCGAGCGGCCGGTGGACGCGGTCCGGGTCGTGGACGCGGACCCGGGGGCGGTGCGGCACGTGGTGCCGTGGTTCGCCGATGTGCCGGACGCCGTGGTGGAGCTGCCCGGCGACCGCGCCGCCGCCGACATCGGCCGCACCCGCACGGTGACGGTCACCCTGGGCTCGGCCCGCCCCGAGGACGTACGGGACCGGCTGACCGTGGACGCGCCGGAGGGCGTCGAGGTGCGGGTGCCGAAGGAGCCGCTGTCCGTGCCGCGCGGGACGCCGGTGCGGGTGCCGGTCGAGGTGACCGTGAGGTCGGGCACGCCGACCCGCTCCTACGACGTCCGCCTCGGCTTCGGCGGCGCGGCCCGCACGCTGACCGTGGACGCGGTGCCGCCCGTCGCCGGCACCGACGTGGCCCGTACCGGCCGCGCGGAGTCCTCGGCGGACGAGACGCCCGACTTCCCGGCGTCGGCGGCCAACGACGGGGACGCGCAGACGCGTTGGTCGTCGCCGGCCGAGGACGACGCGTGGTGGCAGGTGGAGCTGGACCGCCCGGTACGGCTGGGCAAGGTCGACCTGCACTGGCAGGACGCGCACGCCTCGGCGTACCGCGTGGAGGTCTCCGAGGACGGCCGCGCCTGGCGCACGGCTGCGGAGGTCCGTGACAGCCGCGGCGGCCACGAGACGGTCCGCATGGACGAGCCGGACGTCCGCCACATCCGCGTCCAGGGCGAACAGCGGGCCACGCGGTACGGGTACTCGCTGTGGTCGGTGGAGGCGTACGCGGTCGCGGACTGAGCGCGCGGGAGCCGGGGCACGTGCGCCCCGGCTCGTTTCTCCCCCGGCCTGCCTGGCCGGGCAGCGGCGGCCGGCCTGCTCGCCGCGCTGGTGGTGGCCCGGATGGACGGGCACACCTCGGCGTGGACCTGGGCGGGGGTCGCGGCCGTCACGCTGGGGATGCCCGTGCCGGGCGCGCCGACCGCCGTGCTCGTCCTGCGCCGGGTGGAGGCCTCACCGCTCGGCACGGTCCGCCGGGTGCGGGCGGGCACGCGGCCGAAGGTGATGGCGTTCGGGCTGGTCGCGCTGTTCCTGGTCGTGCTGTTCCTGGTCGTGCTGTTCCTGTCGTACGTGAGCCTGGACTCGGGGCGCGGCGGCTTCTCCACGGCGCCCGCGCTGATCGTGTGGGCCCTCGCCCTGACCGGGGCGGGTGCCGTGTGGCTGGTGGGCGCGGCGGCCCGGCTGACCGGCCGGCTGCTGGCCGCCCGCACGGGGAGCCCGGCGCGACCGGCTGCCCGCGCCGCCGCCGGCCGACCGCCGGGCGGGGATCCGGCGCCCCGGCGTGACCCCCTACCGCCTGGCCTCCCCTCAGGCCGAGATCCCGTCGATCCGCGCCAGCGCGTCGTCCGCCCCGTACGGCTGGAGGTACGGCAGCCAGCGCGGATCGCGGTGGCCCGTGCCGATGATGCGCCAGGCCAGGCCCGTCGGCGGGGCGGGCTTGTGGCGCAGGCGCCAGCCCAGTTCGAAGAGGTGACGGTCGGCCTTCACGTGGTTGCAGCGGCGGCAGGACGCCACCACGTTGTCCCAGACGTGCTTGCCCCCGCGGCTGCGCGGGATGACATGGTCGACGCTGGTGGCGACGCCACCGCAGTACATGCACCGGCCCCCGTCACGGGCGAACAGCGCCCTGCGGGTGAGTGGCACGGGCCCCCGGTAGGGAACCCGCACGAAACGCTTGAGCCGGACCACGCTGGGTGCGGGGACGGTGACGGTCGCGCTGTGCAGATAGGCGCCGGTCTCCTCGAGGCAGACTGCCTTGTTCTCGAGGACGAGCACGAGCGCGCGGCGGAGCGGTACGACGCCGAGCGGCTCGTACGACGCGTTGAGGACCAGGACATGCGGCACGGACGGCCTCCTTGTACGCCGGCGGCGCGTGGCTCGCGCCGGGACGATCCGTAGTCAGTTTCCCCTCATGCCTGGTGAACGCGCCACCATGTCCCGGTAACGGGCTGGGAGTGTTTTCGACCACACCCCGATACATCCCCAGGATCATGGCCTGTTCAAGCGCAGGTGAGCGCGGTCTCTTCTTCACACGCCCCGCCCATCCCCCCACAATGCCCCGTTAGTGTGGTGGTTCCGTCCCCACCGGTGACCTGTTCGTGATCCCGCCGGTCTTGACGCCCGCACCGGGGACGGTCGTGCACCTGGAGGTACCCGCCGTGTCCTTGTCCGCCGCCCTGTCGGCCGCCGACCCCTCACCCACCCCCGCGGAGTCGGGGACCCCACGGGTCCCCTCGCTCCAGGACGCCCAGGAGAGCGCCACGAGCGCCGCCGGCTGGGTCGAGGAGAACTGGTCGACGTGGCTCGCCATCGGGCTGCGGGTGCTGCTCATCCTGGTGATCGCCGCGGTGCTGCGCGTGCTCGTGCGACGGGCCATCACCAAGCTGGTCGACCGCATGTCCCGCACCGGCCAGGCCCTGGAGGGCGGCGGTCTCGGCGGCCTGCTGGTCAACGCCGAGCGGCGCCGGCAGCGGTCCATGGCGATCGGCTCGGTGCTGCGCTCGGTCGCGTCGTTCCTGATCATGGGCACGGCCGCGCTGATGGTGCTGGGCACCTTCCAGATCAACCTCGCGCCGCTGCTGGCGTCGGCCGGTGTGGCCGGTGTGGCGATCGGTTTCGGCGCCCGCAACCTGGTCACGGACTTCCTCTCCGGCGTCTTCATGATCCTGGAGGACCAGTACGGCGTCGGCGACACCGTCGACGCGGGCGTGGCCACCGGTGAGGTGATCGAGGTCGGCCTGCGGGTGACGAAGCTGCGCGGCGCCGACGGCGAGATCTGGTACGTCCGCAACGGCGAGGTCAAGCGCATAGGGAACCTCTCGCAGGGCTGGGCGACCGCCAACGTGGACGTCACGGTCCGCGCCGACGAGGACCTGGACCGGGTCAAGGCCGTGCTCAGCGAGGTGGCCGAGCGGACCAGCAAGGAGGAGCCCTGGAACGAGCTCCTGTGGAGCCCGGTCGAGGTGCTCGGCCTGGACTCGGTGCTGCTGGACTCGATGGTGGTCCGGGTCTCCGCGAAGACGATGCCCGGCAAGTCGCTCACCGTGGAGCGGGAGCTGCGCTGGCGCATCAAGCGCGCCTTCGACGCGAACGGCATCCGCATCGTCGGCGGCGCCACGGCCACGGAGGACGCCCCGGCCGCGGATCCGACAGCCGGTGTGGCCGCGCCGTCCGCGTACGCCAGCTCGGTGTCCCCGCAGTCGGTGGCCGCGTCCCCGCTGCCGGGCCCGAGCACCACGAAGTAGCCGCAGGGACCGCCGAGGGGCGGCGCCCGGGACCTCCCGGACGCCGCCCCTTCCGCATGTCCGAGGGCACCCCTTGACGCCCCCTCCGCACCGGGCCTACCTTCCTCCCATCCGACAGGAAACTTTCCTAACAGTTTCCTCAGGGGACCGCCCCGGGATGGACGTCCCCCGCGGCCCGCTGAGAAGCTGTGCAGTCGACGAAGGGCAGGTGGCGCACCCCATGGCAGGAACAGCCGGAACGCCGGGCACCCCGCGCGTCCTGCGTGCCATGAACGACCGCGCCGCCCTGGACCTCCTGCTGGAGCACGGCCCGCTGTCCCGCACCCGGATAGGCAAGCTCACCGGCCTGTCCAAGCCGACCGCGTCCCAGCTCCTGGCCCGCCTGGAGGCGGCCGGACTGGTCCTCGCCACCGGCACCACCGAGGGCCGCCCGGGCCCGGGCGCCCAGCTCTACGCCGTGAACCCGGCCGCCGCGTACGCCGCAGCACTGGACGTGAACCCGTACCGGATCCGCGCGGCCGTCGCCGATGTCACCGGCCGCACCGTCGGCCACCACGAACTGCCCACCCCCGGCCGCCGCCCCGCCGTGCCGGTCGTCCAGCAGGTCACCGAGGCCCTGGACGGCGCGGTGAAGGCGGCGGGCCTGACCCGCGCGGACATCCACCGCACGGTGATCGGCACCCCCGGCGCGTTCGACCCGAACACCGGCCGCCTGCGCTACGCCTCCCACCTGCCCGGCTGGCACTCCCCCACGCTGCTGGACGAGCTGGCGGCGGCCCTGCCGATGCCGTGCGAGTACGAGAACGACGTCAACCTGGTCGCCCTCGCCGAACAGCGGCTGGGCGCGGCCCGCGACCACGGCGACTTCGTGCTGCTGTGGAATCAGGAGGGCCTGGGCGCGGCCCTGGTCCTGGGCGGCCGGCTGCACCGCGGCTTCACCGGCGGCGCCGGCGAGGTCGGCTTCCTGCCCGTGCCGGGCACCCCGCTGGTCCGCCAGGTCACCAAGGCCAACAGCGGCGGCTTCCAGGAGCTGGCCGGCGCCCAGGCGATACCCCGCCTCGCCCGCGAGCTGGGCGTCGAGGACATTCCCGAAGGCCCGTACGCCGAGGTCGCGGCGGCACTACTGGAACGCTCCGCGGCCCGCCCGGCCGAGGAGCCGCACCGCACGCTCCTGCACACCTACGCCACCCGTCTGGCGACCGGCCTGGCCTCCCTGGTCTCCGTCCTCGACCCCGCGCTCGTCGTGCTGAGCGGCACCGCCCTCACCGCGGGGGGCGAGCCACTGCGCGACCTGGTCCGGTCCGAGCTGGCGGAACTGGCCGCCTCCCGCCCGCGCCTCGTCCTCGCGGGCGTCCGTGAACACCCCGTGCTGCGCGGCGCGCTGGAGAGCGCGCTCGCGACGACCCGCGACGCGGTCTTCGACACCTCACGCTGACCCCGGCTTCCCCACCCGACCACACCACCCCGGCCCTCCAGGGAGCTTCGCCGTGCCCGGAATATCCAGAATAGCGACGTTCGCTCTGGTCACCGCCGCCTCGCCGCCCTGCTCACCACCGCTGCACCGGCCAGTCCGGTTCCGGCGCGACCGACGCCCCGGACGCGGGGACGACCCTCACCTTCCGGCACGGCTGGAGCGCGCCCTCCGAGGTGAAGGCGGTCCAGCAGTGATCGACCGCTTCGAGAAGGCGCACCCCGACATCGAGGTGAAGGCCGTCGGCAACATCACCGACGACAAGCTCAACCAGGCGCTGCGCGCGGGCGGTTCGAACCGTGCCGAACCACCACGGTTACGGCCCGGAGTCCTTCAAGAGCGTCCACCACACCGACTGGAACCTCACCACGGCCGCGACCGTTCTGGTCATGGCCCCCGTCATCCTCGTGTTCTTCTTCGCCCAGAAGGCGTTCGTCGAGGGCGTCACCCTCACCGGAGTCAAGGGACAACGCGCATGAAACTCACCGTGGTCGGCGGAGGCTCGACCTACACCCCCGAACTCATCGACGGCTTCGCACGGCTGAGGGACGTCCTCCCCATCACGGAGCTGGTCCTCACCGACCCGGCCACCGACCGCCTGGACCTGGTCGGCCCCCTCTCCCGCCGCATCTTCGCCCGCCTGGGCCACCCGGGCCGCATCACCACGACCACCGACCTGGACGCGGCGGTCGAGGGCGCGGACGCGGTCCTCCTCCAACTCCGCGTGGGCGGCCAGGCGGCGCGCCTCCAGGACGAGACGTGGCCCCTGGAATGCGGCTGCGTGGGCCAGGAAACCACCGGCGCGGGCGGCCTGGCCAAGGCGCTGCGCACGGTCCCGGTCGTCCTGGACATCGCCGACCGGGTCCGCCGTACCAACCCGGACGCGTGGATCATCGACTTCACCAACCCGGTGGGCATCGTGACCCGCGCCCTGCTCAAGGAGGGCCACAAGGCCCTGGGCCTGTGCAACGTGGCGATCGGCCTCCAACGCAAGTTCGCGGCACTCCTGAACGTGGACCCCGCCGAGGTCCACCTGGACCACGTAGGCCTCAACCACCTCACGTGGGAGACGGCGGTCCACGTGAACAACGAGAACGTCCTGCCCCGCCTCCTGTCGGACCACGGCGAGAAGATCGCCGCGGACCTCCGCCTCCCCCTCCCCGTCCTCACCACGCTGGGTGTGATCCCCTCCTACTACCTCCGCTACTTCTACGCGCACGACGAAGTAGTGCGGGAGATGCGCACCAAGCCCTCCCGGGCAGCCGAAGTGGCCCGCATGGAGAAGGAACTCCTCACCCTCTACGCGGACCCGACCCTCGACGAGAAGCCGGCGCTCCTCGCCGAGCGGGGCGGCGCGTACTACTCGGAAGCGGCCGTGGACCTGGCAGCGGCCCTCCTCCGCAACGCGGGCTCGCAGCACCAGGTGGTCAACACCCTCAACAACGGCACGCTTCCCTTCCTCCCGGACGACGCGGTGATCGAAGTCCCCGCCGCGGTCACCGCCAAGGGCGCGACCCCCCTGCCCGTGAACGACCTCGATCCGCTCCTCACGGGCCTGATGGCGAACGTGACGGCGTACGAGGACCTGGCCCTGGAAGCAGCCCTGCACGGCGGCCGGGACCGGGTCTTCCGCGCCCTGCTGGCCCACCCGCTGATCGGCCAGTACGCGTACGCGGACCGCCTGACCGACGACCTGATCGCGCACAACCGGGAGCACCTCACATGGGCCTGACCGCAGCCGTCCTCGCCGTCGACGCGGGCAACAGCAAGACGGACGTGGCGGTGATCGCCCCGGACGGCAGGATGCTGTCGACGGCCGGAGGAGGAGGCTTCCGCCCGCCCGCGGACGGCATGGACAAGGCAATGGCAGCCCTGGCCGCCCCCGTCACCGAGGCCCTGCGCACAGCAGGCGCCCCGAAGGTCACCCACGTCTCGGCCTGCCTGGCGAACGCGGACCTCCCGGTCGAGGAGGAGGAACTCACGGAGGCCATCGCGTCCCGCGCCTGGTCGGAGTCCGTGACGGTCCGCAACGACACGTTCGCCATCCTCCGCGCGGGCGTCTCGGAACCCCGCGGGGTGGCGGTCGTCTGCGGCGCGGGCATCAACTGTGTGGGCATGCGCCCCGACGGCCGTACCGCACGCTTCCCGGCCCTGGGCCGCTTCTCGGGCGACTGGGGCGGCGGCTGGGCCCTGGCCGAGGAGGCCCTGTACCACGCGGCCCGCGCGGCGGACGGCCGAGGCGAGCCGACCGCCCTGGCCACCACCCTCCCCGCCCACTACGGCGTCCCCGACATGCCCGCCCTGATCGAGGCCCTGCACCTCAACCGCATCCCGCACCGCCGCCGCCACGAGGCGACACCGGTCCTCTTCGCCACCGCATCGCAGGGCGACCCCACGGCCCGCAGCGTCATCGACCACCAGGCCGCCGAGATAGCCACGATGGCCACGGTCGCCCTCACCCGCCTGGACCTCCTCACCGAAGAGACCCCGGTCCTCCTGGGAGGGAGCGTCCTGGCAGCGAACCACCCCCTCCTCACGGACGGCATCCGCACCCGCCTCTCCGCCGCAGCCCCCAAGGCCGTACCGCACGTGGTGACGGCGCGCCCGGTCCTGGGGGCGGCCCTCCTCGGCCTGGACGACGTAGAAGCCCCACCGGAGGCACACGACCGCCTGCGCGCGCACTTCACGTAACGGGGATGCCGCGTACGGCGGGAAGGGGACGGGGTGGGGGTGGGGGGTGCCCGCCCGCAGCGGCTGGCGCGTCCGCGCCCCGCACTGCCCGATCAGCACCATCGCGCCAGACCGAGGACGGGCACCCCCACCGCGGCCCCGACCCCCACCCCACCGTGGGCGCTACAGCAACCCCCACCGGACAGAACGATGCGCCGCAGGCATGCGACCCCAGCCCCCACGCACGGGCACAACGTCCCGGAACCGAACGGATTTCCCGGGCGTGTTCCTGGGCAGGGTGGGGTGCGGCGGCCGGAACTTCCGGCCATCACCCTGCAATGGGATCAAGATCGTGCCAAGGCCGGTGCGGATGTCGCGCCCGACGGCGATACTTGCCGCGGAGGATGACCACGGGGGAGGTCAGATGACACACACACCGAACACGGGCGCACCACCGACGCTGCCCGCGATCCCACCCCAGCAGCCGTCCCCCACGGCCCTCGGCAGCACCACCCCCGCACCGGCCTCACCCCCCGCGCCCCCCGCACCCCCCACCCCCCGCCGCACAGCCTTCGCCGAGGGCGTCGACCAACTCCGCCACGCCGCCACCACGGAACCAGGCCGCCTCCGGATCATCGGCGCGGTCCTGGCCGCACTCGTCGTCGCCTTCGGCGCGGTCACCGCCTGGCAGATGACCGACCGAGCGGCAGCAGCGGACGCGGTCCTCACGAGCAGCCAGCCCCTCACCTCGGACGCCGCCGACATCTACCGCTCCCTCGCGGACGCGAACACCGCCGCGAGCAGCGGCTTCCTGGCAGGCGGCCAGGAGTCGGCGGCCACCCGGGACCGCTACGAGCGCGACATCGCGACGGCCGCGGCGAAACTGGTGAACGCGGCTGCGAACGCAGCGCCCGACTCCCCCTCCACAGAGACGATCACCGAGCTCAACCGCCTCCTCCCCGAGTACAAGGGCCTGGTCGAGCGCGCCCGCACGTACAACCGCCAGGGCTACCCCGTAGGCGGCGCCTACTTGCGTTACGCCAACGAGAAGATGCAGCAGGAGATGCTGCCGGCCGCCCAGGACCTGTACACCAAGGAGAACGAACGCCTCCGCGCGGACTACGCGGACGCGACCCCGTACCCCTGGATCGCGATCGCCCTGGGCCTGGCCACCCTCGCCGCCCTGGCCTGGATGCAACGCCGCACGTACCTCCGCACGAACCGCGTCCTGAACCACGGCCTGGTGACGGCGACAACAGCCACCACCATCGTGCTCCTCTGGCTGACGGCCGGCCACACCCTGGCCCGCAGCCACCTCGACGACTCCTACGACCACGGCGTCCGGTCCCTCGCCGTCCTCCACGACGCCCGCATCGCCTCCCTCAAGGCCCGAGGCAACGAGAACCTCACCCTGGTCGCCCGCGGCGCTGAAACGGTCAAGGCCGGCGACAAGACCCTCGACGCCTACGACCACGATTTCACCCGTGACATCGACACCCTCGCCAAGGGCCTGGCCCACGCCCAGCGCCTCGCGGACGACGACACCGGCGAGAAGCCGGTCACCGCGGCCGTGGGCAACATGACGGAGTGGAAGAAGCGTCACGCGGCCGCCCGCGAGCAGGACGAGAACGGCAACTACCAGCAGGCGCTGGACATGGTGATCGGCGCGAAGGGCGCGACGGGCGAGTGCTTCGACGCCGTCGACAAGAACCTGGCGACGGCGCTGAAGCACGAGGAGGCGGAGTTCGCGACGGCGGCGGGCGACGGCCGGGACGCGCTGACGGGCCTGCCGACGGGCGCGGCGGTCCTCGCCGTGCTGGGCGCGACGGGCGCGGTGCTGGGCATCGGCCGCAGGCTCTCGGAGTACCGATGAATCCCCGTAGCCGACGAGGGACGACGAAGCCGAAGGGGGCGATCACGTTGCACGCACGACACCTGCGGGCCCGCCTGAAGGGCTGGGGCGGGGTGGGCGCGATGGCGGCGGCCTGCGCCCTCGCCGTCGTGTTCGCCCTCGCCGTGACCTGCACGGGCTCGGTCGCGTCACAGGCGGCCGACCCCCACCGCGCGGGCGACCGCACGACCCAGGCCCACACGGCGGACGCCCCCCGCGCGGCGGACGACTGCGAGGCCCCCGAGAAGCAGACCCTGTCCCCGTCCCGCGCCGACGGCCCGACGATCACGGCGATCAAGAACCGCCCGGGCGAGAAGCGCAAGCTGATCGTCGGCGTGGACCAGAACAGCTACCGCTGGGGCTACCGCGACCCGAACAGCGGCGAGAGCGGCCGCCTGGAGGGCTTCGACATCGACCTGGTGCACCGCATCGCGGAGGACATCCTCGGCGACCCGGACGCGGTCCAGTTCAAGGCGATCCCGACGGACCAGCGCATCCCGGCGATCCAGGACGGCCGCGTGGACCTCGTGGTCCGCACGATGACGATCAACTGCTCACGCCTCAAGGACGTGGCGTTCTCCGCGCCGTACTTCAAGACGGGCCAGCAGGTGCTGGCGCCGAAGTCCAGCCCCATCACCGGCTACGACGAGACGCTCGCCAACCGCAAGGTCTGCACGGCGAAGGGCTCGACGGCGTACGCGAAGCTGGAGGAGGACCGCGGGAGCGGCGACCTGCCGGCGTCGACGGACATCTCCACGACCGTGCCGAACCAGCTCGACTGCCTGGTGCGGCTCCAGCTCGGCGAGGTGGACGCGGTCGTCAACGACGGCGCCCTCGCGGCGAGTCAGGCCGCGCAGGATCCGACGGTGGAGCTCAAGGGTGAGGCGTTCACGACCGAGTACTACGGCGTGGCGATGAAGAAGGACGCGGACGACCTGGTGCGCCGGGTCAACCAGATCCTGGTGGACTTCCGGCAGGACACCGCGACCGGCTGGCAGGCGTCGTACACGAAGTGGCTGTCCGCCACGATGGACGACGACCCGTCGGCTTCGAGGCCCCCGGCCGCCCCGGAGTATCTGCGCCGCAGCTGACCGCGTTCTGTGTCACCCACAACCGCACCGCACCAAACCGAATTCCCCCGCAGCGAGAGGTGATCGATGGCCGACACGGATCCCGCCGGGCCGGTGATGGACCGGGACGAGGTGGACCGTGCGCTGGCGCGGCTCGGCCAGGAGCACGAGGCGATCGAGACCTCGCTCCTCGCCCTGCAGGACCACGCGGGCCGACGACTGCTGGAGGGCGCCCGGCTGACGGGCGTCACCGCCGAGCGGTGGACGTCCACGGAGGCGGCGATCACGCTGCTGTGGACGTACTTCGACGCGTACACGGACGTGCTGCGCAAGGCGCGGGAGATCCGCGCCAGGCGCCGTTGGTCCAGCCGCGAGGACCTGGTGGAGCTGACGGAGTTGCTGCGCGGCGAGCCGGTGACGGTCGCCGGGAGCGCCGCGGCCACCGCCAACGTGCCGGCACCGCACGGCGGTCGGGCCGGCCCTGGCGTCCTCAGCGAGCGCTACTCGCTCTCCACGCTCGTCGACCGCATGAACGAGCTGTACGCGACCTCGCTGGACATGGTGGTCGCCGCGGACGCCGTCTGGTCCGCCCTCCCCGCCCGGATCGACCTACTGTCCGCCGAGCTCCAGCGCACGAGCAGACTGGCGCACTCCGTCGGCGTGCGCCCCGGCGAGCACCCGGCCGGCGACGACCTGGAACGGATCACCCGCACGCTCAAGAAGCTGCGTGAACAGGTGGTGTCCGATCCCCTCGCGTTCTGGAACCCGGCGGAGGGCAGCTCGGCGCCCGGCGGCGGTAAACCCGACACGACCGTCTACGACCGTGAGGCCCGCGCCCTGGAGGACGTCCGCCGCGAGATCGACGCGGTACTGACGGTCCGCCAGGACGCCGAGAAGCGCATCGTCCGCCTCCGTGACGTCCTCTCCCGCGCCGATCGCACCCTCGCGGAGGCGCGCACGGCGCGCGGCGAGGTGCTGGCGAAGATCGCGGCGACGGAGGTGCCGGTGGTCAGCGGCCCGCCGACGGCGCTCCAGGAGCAGCTGTCCACGGCGGCGGAGTACCGGCGCCACGCGCAGTGGCACCGGCTGTCCCCGCTCCTTGAATCGCTGGAGCAGAAGGCGGAGGACGAACTGCTACGCGCCCGTGAGTCGTTGACCGCCGTCACCGCGCCGCTCGCGGTGCGCGCGGAACTGCGCGGGCGGCTGGACGCGTACAAGGCGAAGGTGTCCCGGCACGGTCTGGCCGAGGACCCGCTGCTGGTGGAGCGGTACGAGAAGGCGCGCCGCATGCTGTGGAGCGCGCCGTGCGACCTGCGCGCGGCGGAGCAGGCCGTGCTGCGCTACCAGCAGGCGGTGGCGGAGCTGCTGGGCGCGGCGCCCGGCGTACCGGGGCAGGGGGCAGGACCGGACGAGCGGAGGGGGCCGGGCACATGAGCGAACAGGGAACACAGGGACCGCCCGCGGCACCCTCGACCCCGGCGGCCCCCGCGGCACCC
This sequence comes from Streptomyces cellulosae, assembly GCA_014655195.1. Lineage (GTDB taxonomy): Bacteria > Actinomycetota > Actinomycetes > Streptomycetales > Streptomycetaceae > Streptomyces > Streptomyces cellulosae. The sequence goes on from BNBH01000034.1 coordinate 63,873, forward strand.
GCGCAGGAGCGGTCCGCCTGCCAGCGCCCCGGCTGCGAGGGCACGTACGACGACGTCGGCGGGGGCGAGCTGTACTGCGACACGTGCGGCATGGCGCCCGTGGTGTCGCCGACGGGCCTGGTGGCGTCACCCCCGACGGGCATCACGGCGGGCGGCCACGACTCGCACGGGGCGCGCTCGGGAGGCGGAGGCGCGGGCAGCGGGGGCGGAGCGGGCAGCGGGGGCGCGGGCAGCGACCGGAGCGGCCGCAGCGGTCGTAGCTCCCGCGGCTCCCGCACGTCCTCCCAGTCGTCGAAGTCGCGCCGCTCCGTCTCCGGACGGCTCTCCCGCTCGCTGTCCGGCCGGACGTCGGCGGGCCGTTCGGTGTCGGTGCGCAGCTCCGGTTCGGGTGCGGGAAGTTCGGGGCGGGGCCGGCTGGGTGCGGGGCTGGTGCAGGTGCCGCCGATCCCGCGGCCCGATCCGCGGCGGATGGTGCTGGACGACCCGGAGGTGCCGGAACGCAAGCGGTTCTGCTCGCGGTCGGACTGCGGGGCGCCGGTGGGCCGGGCCCGCCACGCCCGGCCGGGCCGCACGGAGGGCTTCTGCACCAAGTGCGGCCACCCGTACTCGTTCGTGCCGAAACTGGGCCCCGGTGACGTGGTGCACGGCCAGTACGAGGTGGTCGGCTGTCTGGCGCACGGCGGGCTCGGCTGGATCTACCTGGCCGTGGACCGGGCGGTGGCCGACCGCTGGGTGGTGCTGAAGGGCCTGCTCGACACGGGCGACCAGGACGCGATGGCGGCGGCGATCTCCGAGCGGCGGTTCCTCGCGGAGATCGAGCACGCCAACATCGTGCGGATCTACAACTTCGTCGAGCACCTCGACCAGCGCACCGGCTCCCTCGACGACTACATCGTCATGGAGTACGTGGGCGGCAAGTCGCTGAAGGAGATCGCCAACGCCCGCCGCACCCCGGAGGGCCGGCGTGACCCGCTGCCGGTGGAGCAGGCGTGCGCGTACGGCATCGAGGCGCTGGAGGCGCTCGGGCATCTGCACAGCCGCAACCTGCTGTACTGCGACTTCAAGGTCGACAACGCGATCCAGACCGAGGACCAGCTGAAGCTGATCGACATGGGCGCGGTGCGGCGGATGGACGACGAGGAGTCGGCCATCTACGGCACGGTCGGCTACCAGGCGCCGGAGGTCGCCGAGGCCGGCCCGTCCGTCGCCTCCGACCTGTACACGGTCGCCCGCACCCTCGCGGTCCTCACCTTCGACTTCCAGGGGTACACCAACGTCTACGCGGACTCCCTGCCGGACCCCGACACCATCGAGGTGTTCCGGCAGTACGAGTCCTTCTACCGGCTGCTCGTCCGGGCCACCGACCCGGACCCGGCGCGGCGGTTCGCCTCCGCGCAGGAGATGGCGGAGCAGCTCACGGGCGTGCTGCGGGAGGTCGTCTCGCTCCAGTCGGGGCAGGCGCGTCCGGCGCTGTCGACGCTGTTCGGTCCGGAACTGCGGGTGACGGACGCGGAGTTGTTCCCGGCGCTGGACGGGGACGTGTCCCGGCTGGGCGCCCGGCGCACCCGGACCCGCAAGGGCGCGCCGGCCGTCCCGGCGCCCGCGCTGCCTCCGTCCCCCGCGTCCCTGGTGCGGCCCGTGGACTGCCCCGCGGCCGCTCTCGCGCTGCCCGTGCCGCACGTCCAGCCCACCGATCCCAACGCCGGTTTCCTCGCCGGTCTGCTGGCGTCCGCGCCCGGCGAGCTGATCCACGCGCTGGCCGCCGCGCCCGACCCGTCGACCGAGACGCGGCTGCGCGCGGTGCGGGCCCGGCTGGAGACGGGCGAGTGGGCGACCGCGCTGGAGGCGCTGGCCGCGCTGGAGGCCGAGGACGCGGACGACTGGCGGGTGGTCTGGTACCGGGGCGTGGCCGCGCTCGTCACCGGCGACCACGAGGGCGCGGCGCTCGCCTTCGACGCGATCTACGACGCCTTCCCGGGCGAGATCGCGCCGAAGCTGGCGCTGGGGCTGTGCGCGGAGGTGCTGGGGCAGCTGGACAACGCGGCCGAGTACTACCGCCTGGTGTGGTCCACCGACCCGAGCTACGTCAGCGCCGCGTTCGGGCTGGCCCGGGTGCAGCTGGCGGCCGGCGACCGGCACGGCGCCGTGCGGACGCTGGAGTCGGTGCCGGAGTCCTCCATCCACTACACCGCCGCCCGGGTGGCGGCGGTCCGGGCGCGGCTGCGGGGGCGCACGGCGACCGCGGCGGACGCGCCGTTCCTGGACGACCTGACCGCCGCCGCGGGACAGGTCGAGGCCCTGGAGTCGTACGGTCTGGATCCGGCGCGCCGCGAGCTGTTGGCGGCGGAGGTCCTCGGTTGCGGACTGGACTGGGTACTCTCCGGGGGCCAGGGTTCCGCTCCTCCCGCCGCCGGGGGGCGGACGCTGCTCGGCAGCGGCCTGGACGAGCGTGGGCTGCGCTTCGGCCTGGAGCGCTCGTACCGCACGCTGGCCCGGCTGGCGCGCGGCGGCGAGGAGAGGATCGACCTGGTGGAACGTGCCAATCGTTACCGCCCCCGGACGTGGGTGTAGTTGATGTCGCAGATGCCCCAGCAGGCCGCGCTGTCGAAATGCCCGAGCTGCGAGGAACCCCTCGAGTCGGGTGATCGTTTCTGCGGTGCGTGCGGATACGACTTGTCGGCGGTCCCGGCGCGACCGGCGGACGACCCGACGATCGCGATGACCGCCACGGTCCCACCCCAGCCGGCGCCTTGGCCCGCCCAGTCGCCGGTGCCCCCACCGCCCCCGGGGGCGGTCCCTCCGGCGCCCCCGGCCCAGGCACCGGCCGCCCCTCCGGCTCCGGCGAGCAACACCGCACCGGCCACCGCGAGCCCCACCGCCCCCGGCCCGCACGCAGCGGACCCGGCGGCGGCCCCTGCCGGATACCCGGCGCCCACCGGTCACGCGACGGGCGGAAGCCCCGCGGGAGACGGAGCCGCGCACC